>NZ_JAFKHE010000038.1 GCF_017307495.1 Devosia sp.
GCCTTACTTGATGATGGATGCGACGACGCCGGCGCCGACGGTGCGGCCGCCTTCACGGATGGCGAAGCGGAGCTTCTCTTCCATCGCGATCGGGACGATCAGCGTCACTTCCATCGACACGTTGTCGCCCGGCATCACCATCTCGACGCCTTCCGGCAGCGTGCACACGCCCGTCACGTCCGTCGTGCGGAAGTAGAACTGCGGGCGGTAGTTCGTGAAGAACGGCGTATGACGGCCGCCCTCTTCCTTCGTCAGGATATAGGCCTCGGCCTTGAACACCGTGTGCGGCGTCACCGAACCGGGCTTGCACAGCACCTGGCCGCGCTCGACACCCTCGCGGTCGATGCCGCGAAGCAGCGCGCCGATATTGTCGCCGGCCTGGCCCTGGTCGAGCAGCTTGCGGAACATCTCGACGCCGGTCACCGTCGACTTCACCGTCGGGCGGATGCCGACGATCTCGACTTCCTCGCCGACCTTGACGATGCCGCGCTCGACACGGCCGGTCACCACCGTGCCGCGACCCGAGATCGAGAACACGTCCTCGATCGGCATCAGGAAGGGCTGGTCGACCGGACGCTCCGGCTGCGGGATATAGGTGTCGACCGCCGTCATCAGCTCGAGGATCGCGTCCTCGCCGAGCTTGGCGTCGCCGTCATTGAGCGCGACAACCGCCGAGCCCTTGACGATCGGAATGTCGTCGCCCGGGAAGTCGTAGGACGACAAGAGCTCGCGCACCTCGAGCTCGACGAGCTCCAGAAGCTCCGGATCGTCGACGAGGTCGACCTTGTTCAGGAACACGACCAGCGCCGGAACGCCGACCTGGCGAGCCAGGAGGATGTGCTCACGGGTCTGCGGCATCGGGCCGTCCGCCGCCGAGACCACCAGGATCGCGCCGTCCATCTGCGCCGCGCCGGTGATCATGTTCTTCACATAGTCGGCATGGCCGGGGCAGTCCACGTGAGCGTAGTGACGCGCCTGCGTCTCGTACTCGACATGCGCCGTCGAGATCGTGATGCCGCGCGCACGCTCCTCGGGAGCCGCGTCGATCTGGTCATACGCCTTGAAGGTCGCGCCGCCCGTCTTCGCAAGCACCTTCGTGATCGCCGCAGTCAGAGACGTCTTGCCAT
>NZ_JAFKHE010000002.1 GCF_017307495.1 Devosia sp.
TTTGAAGACGAGAGACGTGCACGATGACGGAGCAGTTCGGGTCGAGGATCGCCGCAGGCGACCGGCGGAGCCGGCGAGTGGGGGAGCCAAAATGCGCAGCATTTTGGGGGTACCGCTCGTGCTCGAGGCGGGCTGATCCGGCATGGTAGGATGGGATATCTGAAGTAACGGACTTTGGGTTCCACGGACTCGGACCCCAAAAAACAACCACTTGCTCATCCGATCATGGACGGTTGGATGCTTCAACGCGATCAGTCATGTCGAGCTAAGCCGCCGCACCCTGCTGATCTCCTGAACCAGCTTGGCGTTCTGCTTTTCCAGTCGAGCAACGGCCTTCTCGGAATCCAGCACACGCTTCAGCAGGCTGGCATTCTCGGTCGCGAGCAGCCGCCTTTGCTCCTGGAGCTCATGCATCGAAGCTCGAAGTGCCGACATGTCAGATTTGGGAGGCGGCCGCTGAGTTTTGGGGCGCGGTGGATTTGCGGATGCCAATTCTTCGAGGAAACTGCTGTGCTCGGCATAGATCGTGTTTCGGCTGACCTGAGCTTCGCGCGCCAATGCAGCCACTGTTACCCGGGTAGCATACCCTTCCAACGAAGCCTGTGCCACAAGCCGATCCATCGCCTGCCGAATGCGGCGCTCGGTATTTCGATGACGCGTCTCATGAGATTTCAGTCTCGCGGGCTGCTTTGTACTATTCGTCATCGCTTCCGCGACCTTGCTGAAGTTCGGCCAAAATACGGTCGCATTCATCGATCCTCATCGCTGCCAGGGCACGGCTGTCGTCGTCGAGCATCGGATGCGCCAGAAGCCGTGCGTTTTGCCTCCGGCGTTCCTCCCACACCGGCCGATGCTTTTCCGTGACGGCAAAATTGCTGCAGGTGGAACAGATGCTCTGCGTTCTGATGACCGGGTTCGGGCCTCGATCATCACCCAGGCACGATGCGCTTTCACGGCGGTAGACGCAGTAGCCCCAATCGCAACGACCGAGCCGCATGTCGGTTTCTCTCAGGATGAAGTCCACATAGTCCGCAACATCTCCGTCTCTTGTACGTCCACGGAAGCGACTGTGCGAAGAGATCGCTCGTCCGGCACGGCCGGCCGCCGTTACCGAGGTCAGCAAATCCTCAAGCGCCGTCCTTGTGTCGTTCGAGGTCTCTGCGTCGATCAGATCGGTCAGATCGAAGTCCGTCCCGACATAGCCTTTGTCGGTCATTGCTCTGGTCACGTGGCCAAAGTGCGCGGCAAGGGCATCGAGGCCGGTACGGTCACGTCGACCAACAAATCGCGCAAAGGTCTTTCGTCCCTGATGGGTCGTCAGATGCCACGGCCGTTCGTTATAAAGAGGCAGATCTATAAAGGATGCAAACGGTCCGTTGAGACGGTCAGCCAGCACAGATGATCGCGGGATGGTCATCCCGCTGCGTCCAGCCATCGCCGACAACCATAATTCCTCCCGCCCCATCCGCTGGCGGATAGGAGCAGATAGGCGTTCCAAAACAGTCACGGCCCGCACGACAGGGTCCGGCGCCACCCATCGATGCGGCGCTCCGCCCGTGCCAACGGCTGTTTTGTAGATCCGGCCGCTCAGATAAGCGAAGGATTCAGCGCCATCGGCAGCAACATGCCGCTCGATGCATCCAGCCCGCAGGCCCAAGATTTCGGAGGCTCGCGCACCAACAAGATAGGCGATGACGACAAAGCAGGCGTCGTAAATTCGAGTGACCAGGAATTGCACCAACTTCATGGTCAGCACGGGCTCCGTCCTCCACGGATTCGCTTCCGCGGGAACCGTCGCGAAGCGGAAGCTATCAAGGCGAGCGCGCATGTGACCGTGTCGCGCCTTATATCCAAATCCGCTCGAAAGGGCTTGCCTGTGGGCGTCCTCGGCTCGTTCCCGCAGCGCGATTATGTCGTCGGCTGGCGCGCCGATCAGACGCAGGGCTGCCGAGATAAGAGGAACGGCAACAGCATCCGGCGTATAGGGCATAGGCTTGGACAGTTGCCCGGGTCTCAATGCTCGGGAGCCTGTTATCGGGTCCACCAAAGGTTCAGCCGGCGCGTCAGAAAGCCAATCTCGCTGCAAATAGAGAAGGTCCAGAATCCGGATATAACCGACCGGGGTCACGGTCTCCGATAAGAGACGACCGCCACGGCCCGGACGTTGGTAAATGATGCCAAGGAAGCGCTGAGCTGCATCGCGGTCGAGGTCGCCAAAGCACCGGTAACCTTCGGCGACCATCCACCGGATCAGAATGCGCAGGATCTGGAACCGCCTGACAAGCGTCGTTCCCCTTGCACGGCGCCGACCAGGCGGCGGCGTTACGCGTAACGACCAGAGAAAGCGCCGCGCAGCCTCGCGCCAGGCGTCCCATCTTTCATCGGTAAACCGGCTTCCATCCTCAAACGCTATGCCCCAGTCGATGAGGAGATCGGCAGGTGTCGTTCCCGGCACATCCACATCCAGTTGCCAGATGCGATCCATCCACACCGATATCGTCGAGATACGGATTTCAGGATCCGAGATGCTGCTTTGCTCCAATTTAGCAGGTTTAGCCGCCATCGGGATCACTCCGGGTCAGGCAAGGGCGGAAGCGTTGCGATCATGCGCTCGGCCTCCTCGTGCATTTCAACGGGAAAGTCCGGCAGGATTTCTGCTTTGAGAATGCGGTAGCTCGGAGCGTAGATCGATCGCCAACGCTCTGCATCTAGCTGATCGCGGGCGATTTCTAACTTGCGCATCACCTGCAGGATCCGCGCCAGATGTCGGCTGTCTATCGGGATCACGAGTCCCGGACAGCTGAGACAGCCCATAAAACTGGGGCACAGGCGGCCCTGGGCGGAGCCCGGAGCCCTGCCGGCCATCGGATTAATGCAGATATGGCTGAACGCCTCGGCCATACCCTCATCATCGCTTTCGATCTGGCCGTCGATATTTCGCTCGACACCCTGGACACCTGGGCGCATCACGATCCAGCCGATCATCCGATGTTGGAGGCTCGCGATTGTTTTCTCATACATGCGTTGTGTTTCGGGGCCGCGAACATAGAGGTCGGTCGTGCTGGCTTGCGCATGATTGAGAAGCACTTGGGCCACACGGATATCACCGTCGGCTGCCTTATAGTGCTCGGTGGCGACGCTGCCACGGAACAGAACAGGAGCAAAGGACCGCATCGGTGAACGAAGCTGCTCAGGATGAGCTTCATTCCAGGCGCTAATGCTTCGATTTGAACGAGCAATAAACCTGCCGATACCGGCATCCAGCGTTTGACTACCAATCACGCCCACGCCCTTCGGGCGGTTACCTCTGATCAAAAAGAGGCGTTCACACTCCGCAGGTCGCGCATGCGGAACGAGTGGTGCGCTCATCGCCAACAGTTTCTCGACAAGATTTGGCACAGAATATCGTCGGCGCTTATCGAAAGTCCGACGCTGCGCACGTCGTAGGGTATTCCCCGCCCGGGGCTTGGCCCAATCGACGATGATCCGATCCGGGTCGAGCGGATGCGAGGCCAGGCAATCGCGTCCTATGTTTCGAAGGGAATCCGGATTGGCCGCCGTTTGAATGGCGATAGCCAAAAAGAATGGGACCAGGGTATCGACCGTCAGATGCAGGTGTTGCGCCAGCATCCGCGTGCCACCGGCGCGCCTCATCCGCCGATGTGACTGCCGCCCCGGGGCACGATCGTACCATGGCATTATTCCGCCACCCGCACGACCCGTTGCGACCAACAGCGTCTCCAGATCCCGGCGATCGTCCGCTACGCCATCATGGTCTGTTTCCAGGATTGCGCGCCCCTCCTCGAAGCGAGCCCAGGCGATGTCGATTTCGGCATAGCAGGCTCGCAGGATTGTCTTCAGCTCATGCGCTGGAAGTCGGCGCGGGACTGGTGTCCGGTGGCGACCCGGGAAAGGATTGGCCGGGAACTGCAATTGTTCTGGCATGAGATCGGCGCGATTTCGCATCGCCCACTCGAGCATGATCTTTATAGGCACGTAGCGGCCATGCCGTGTCGATATTCCCCAAGGTTGCCCCGTCGGCGATCTCTGTCGATCAAGCCACGCGACATAGCGACCTACGGCCTCTGTCGTCAGTGCCGCAATCTCAGTGATTTCGCCGTCTTCAGCAGCGAAACGGGCAAATGTACGAAGCGATTTCCAGTACCCTTTCCGGGTCGCCGTGGCGGCACTGGCGAATGATGCGCGGAAGGAGTCGGCAAAGACCATCGTAAGGTCGACCGCGAGGCCAAGCCGACTGAAGTCGAATATCTGTGCGACGCTGCCCCACTCATCGCGGAAAGTAATCGCAACACCGCTTGAGATCGGCTCGTCGCAAGCCGGGGCAGCCGCAAAGCGCCGATCTATACGTGGCCGGTTAGACCGCATCGGGAATGACCTCACCGTAAAGATACTCGATGCTCTCGGCGATTTCGCGATGATGCAGATCCACGCAACGCAGGTAGATGGATGTTGTCTGGATCGAGCTGTGACCGAGGAGAATCTGCAGCACTTTGAGCGGATTGATCTCCGGCTTTTTAGCGGCGATCCGTTGGAGGCGGGCGAGCATCGTCGTCGCAAAGGTATGGCGAAGCCAGTGCAAGCTGCCATCGACCTTAGCGGCTTCAAACCCCGCCGCAAAGACTGTGCTGAGGTGCGCTCGCGTCACACCACCACCACGCCTGTTCAAGAACAGGAACTCACTCGGTTCATAGGCTGAAGAGATGTGTCGACGCTTCCGAACCAGAGCGGCTCTTTCTTCACCGGCATACCAGTTTGTACGATCGACAAGACGGATCGGTGGATAGATTGTCCGAGGTCGGCCGCCCTTCGTGATCGCCAAAGGTACACCTATCAGCGGATGATCCGTCGCATCCAGCCTCTTGCTGTCGGGCAATTGCGCGACCGTCAAGGCGCACAGCTCCATCCGCCGCATGCCGGTACAGACTGCCCATTCCGCCATCAGCCTATAGGGCATGGAAAGATGCCCGAACAGTCGCGCGAGCTGATCGGCTCGAAGCGCGCGCGGTAGCTTTTCGAATTCGGCAACAGTCAAGATGTTCGCAGCAACAACCGCTGATCGGGCATCTGCATGAGTTAGCAGAGCCTGCTTGCGCCCGGAGGTAATCCGTACATCGATCATGCGGAATGGCAGGTGCTCGACCCAACCGCGTTGATGCGCCCAATTATAGAACCGGCAGATAGAGCGAATGCGATCATTGATCGTGGACCGCGCATAGGGCCGGCCGGTATAGGGACTGGGCTGTTCCAGCATACGATTTCGGTAGGCCGCAATCATTTCCTCATCGGCCAGCCTCCAATCCAGATCGGACTGTTCCAGACTGTCGAACCAATCGTATAAGTGTTCCGCGTAGGTGCGCACCGTGTCTGGAGAATGCGAGCGGCCTGGAATGGTGGCCAACTCCAGAAGGTAGGCGAAGGCTGCCTCGATAATTTCCATGCGGCCGGACATCAGGATGGGAAACCCGGCAGGAATGCCGGGCTGCCCCTTCGTCGCAGGAATAACCATCACCATGAGCTTTATCCCTATGTGCGGCTCGCCGACCGTGCCCGCGTTGACCACAGGTACCTCCCGCGCATCGCTGCGTCGGACTCGTGTGGTCACTCCGCGATGCGCGGGGCCCTCCTGTGGACACCGTGCAAGCTCACCGATAATGGCCTCACAAATGCACGATGATTGCAGCGGCAACGAGACAATCAGGACACTTCTTGGAAATGCATTCTAACC
>NZ_JAFKHE010000039.1 GCF_017307495.1 Devosia sp.
GTGCGGCCGCCTTCACGGATGGCGAAGCGCAGCTTCTCTTCCATCGCGATCGGCACGATCAGGTGCACTTCCATCGAGATGTTGTCGCCCGGCATCACCATCTCCGTGCCTTCCGGCAGGTGCACCACGCCGGTCACGTCCGTCGTGCGGAAGTAGAACTGCGGGCGGTAGTTGGTGAAGAACGGGGTGTGGCGACCGCCCTCTTCCTTGGTCAGGATGTAGGCCTCGGCCTTGAACTTGGTGTGCGGCTTCACCGAGCCCGGCTTGCACAGCACCTGGCCGCGCTCGACGTCCTCGCGCTTCGTGCCGCGCAGCAGCGCGCCGATGTTGTCGCCGGCCTGGCCCTGGTCCAGCAGCTTGCGGAACATCTCGACGCCCGTGACGGTCGTCTTCACCGTGTCCTTCAGACCGACGATCTCGATTTCCTCGCCGACCTTGACGATGCCGCGCTCGACGCGACCGGTCACGACCGTGCCGCGGCCAGAGATCGAGAACACGTCTTCCACCGGCATCAGGAACGGCTGGTCGATCGGACGCTCAGGCTGCGGGATGTAGTCGTCCACCGTCTTCATCAGCGCGATCACCGCGTCATGCCCGATCTCAGGCGTCACGCCGTCCAGCGCGGCCTTGGCCGAGCCCTTGGTGATCGGAATGTCGTCGCCCGGGAAATCGTACTTCGACAGAAGCTCGCGGATCTCCATCTCGACCAGCTCGAGCAGCTCCGCGTCGTCGACCAGGTCGACCTTGTTCATGAACACCACAAGCGCGGGAACGCCGACCTGGCGCGCCAGCAGGATGTGCTCGCGGGTCTGCGGCATCGGGCCGTCGGCAGCCGAAACAACCAGGATCGCGCCGTCCATCTGCGCCGCGCCCGTGATCATGTTCTTCACATAGTCGGCGTGACCGGGGCAGTCGACGTGAGCATAGTGACGCGCAGGCGTCTCGTACTCGACATGCGACGTCGAGATCGTGATCCCGCGCGCCTTCTCCTCAGGAGCCTTGTCGATCTGGTCATAAGCCGT
>NZ_JAFKHE010000040.1 GCF_017307495.1 Devosia sp.
GACGAGAAGCTGCGCTTCGCGGCGCAGATCGGCGTCTCGGGCATCCAGATGAACAATCCGACCCTTCCCGGGGACAGTTTCTGGGAGGAAGCGGACATCCGCGCGCTGGTCGAGAGGATCGAGGCCGCCGGCCTCACCTTCGAGGCGATCGAGAACGTCCCGACCCATTTCTACAACAAGGCCATGCTCGGCCTGCCGGGCCGCGACGAGCAGATCGAGAACTACTGCCGCACGGTCGTGAATGTCGGCCGCGCCGGCGTGCCGATCCTCGGCCTGCATTTCATGCCGAATTCGGTCTGGCGCACCGACCGCAAGGCGCCCGGCCGCGGCGGCGCCGGTAACACGCGCTTCGAGATAGCGAAGGTCGAGGGCGCGTCCAAGGATGCCTGGCGCTCCTTCATGCCGACGACGCTCGGCCGCGCCGATTCCATGCCGCTCTTCGGCGAGGAGGACGGGATCATCACCGCCGAGATGATGTGGGCGAACTACTGCTACTTCATGGACGCGGTGCTGCCGGTCGCCGAGGAAGCCGGCGTCAAGATCGCGCTGCATCCCGACGACCCGCCGGTGCCGATGCTGGGCGGCGTCGCGCGCATCTTCAAGGCGCCGACCGACTTCAAGCGCGCCTGGGAGCGCTATTCGACCAGCACCTCCTGGGGCCTCGATCTCTGCCTCGGCTGCTGCTCCGAGATGCCGGGCGGCGCCGACAATGTCCGCGAGATGATCACCTTCTTCGCGCCGAAGGGCCGCATATTCTACGTCCATTTCCGCGACGTGCAGGGCACGGTGCCGGACTTCGTCGAATGCTTCATCGGCGAGGGCAATTTCGATCCCGGCGAGGCCATGCTGCTTCTGAAGCAGAACGGCTTCACCGGCTTCCTGCTCGACGACCATGTCCCGCAGATGGACGGCGACACGCCCTGGAACCATCGCGGCCGCGCCCATGCGATCGGCTACATGCAGGGGCTCCTCAGCATGGCCGAACGCGCAGCGTGACCGGAGCGCGGCCT
>NZ_JAFKHE010000015.1 GCF_017307495.1 Devosia sp.
GCCCGGTATCCGCCGGCGTCTGCCTGACGCGAACCCGTAGCTCCGCTGCCCATGCCCGGCAGCTTCCAGTCCTTGGCAGCACCGGCATGGCGCCACCCCGCGTTGACAGCGGCTCATCCGGCGAACCGGACCATGCCGCGCGTGCTTTGAGCCTGGGGCAGCACGACTGCCACCCCACCCAACCTCCCCTGCACCAACCACTCGTCATGATCTCCCTTCGGTGCAGCGGACGAGGGGGAGAATCGCATGGGTTGGAGCGAGGGGGACAAGATTGTGCAGATTCTTTTGTTCGGTGCGTGGGGCACCCCCCCTCCCACCGGCTTCGCCGGTACCCCCTCCCCCGCAGGCGGGAGAGGGAATCCCGACTGAAGCTTCGGTGGCGCACGGACATCCTCTCCCGCTTGCGGGGGAGGGGGACCAGACAAAGTCTGGTGGAGGGGGGCGGGAACAAGAAAGGCCGCCTGGGGGCGGCCTTTCTTACTTCGATCTGCCGGGCTCAGTGCGCGGCTTCGCGGGTCTTGGAGTTGGCGGCCTTCTGGACCGCTTCCTGCACCTTTTCGAAGGCCCGGACCTCGATCTGGCGGATGCGCTCGCGGCTGACGTTGTACTCCTGCGCCAGTTCCTCGAGCGTCGCCGGCTCATCCTGCAGGCGGCGCGCCTGGAAGATGGCCTTCTCGCGGTCGTTCAGATCCTGCATGGCGTTGTTCAGCAGCCCCATGCGCTCCTTGAACTCCTCGGTTTCGCCAAGGGTCGTCTCCTGGTCCGGGGTATCGTCGGCGAGCCAGTCCTGCCACTCGGAGGCACCCTCGTCGGCGCGCATGGGCGCGTTGAGCGAGGCGTCGCCGGACAGGCGCTGGTTCATCGACACCACGTCGGCCTCGGTGACGTTGAGCGTGGTCGCGATCTGCTTGATCTGGTCGGGATGCAGGTTGCCGTCATCGAGGGCGGCGATCTGGCCCTTGACCTTGCGCAGGTTGAAGAACAGCCGCTTCTGCGCCGCGGTGGTGCCGATCTTCACGAGGCTCCACGAACGCAGGACGTATTCCTGAATGGCAGCGCGGATCCACCACATGGCGTAGGTCGCGAGGCGGAAGCCCTTCTCGGGCTCGAAACGCTTGACCGCGTGCATGAGGCCGACATTGCCTTCCGAGATGACCTCGGAAATCGGCAGGCCATAGCCGCGATACCCCATGGCGATCTTGGCCACGAGCCGCAGATGCGACGTGATGAGCTTCTGGGCCGCGGCAGGATCCTCATGCTCCTTGTAGCGCTTGGCGAGCATGTACTCCTCGTCCGGCTCGAGCATCGGAAACTTGCGGATTTCCTGCAGATAGCGGCTGAGGCCGCCTTCAGCTGAAAGCACTGGCAGGTTGGTCTGGGCCATGGTGCACCCTCGTCTTTCCCCCGTCGTCACGGGCAGATGTCCAGCCCGCATCCAGTCGGCATACTGGCTGACGTCGTGATGATATAGGTCGAAATCGGGCCTTGATAAGACCCACTTCCTCGCCACCGTAATGCACCAGGCCGCCTTACGGTTGCATGAAGCGCAGCTTACATTTTGGTCACGTGACGCCGGGCGCCTACCGCGCGAACGCCCGGTCAAACGGCTCGATGGCGACCACAAGGGCCTCGAGGTCGGGCGGCAGGGGGGCCTCGAACTGCATCTCCTCGCCGGTCGAAGGGTGCTCGAAGCCGAGTTCGGCGGCGTGCAGGGCCTGTCGCCCCAAAGCATGGACGGCGGCCCTGGCTGCCTCGGGCAGGCGATTGACCTTGGTGGCAAAGCCCGGGGCGTACAGTTGGTCGGCGACCAGCGGATGGCCGATATGGGCCATGTGCACGCGGATCTGGTGGGTGCGGCCGGTCTCGAGCTCACAGCGGATACGGGTGATATCCCAGCCCTCGTCGCCATAGCGGGCTTCGACCCGGTAATGGGTGATGGCCTCGCGGCCATCCTTGCGCACGGCCTGCTTCAGGCGATTGGCCGGGTCGCGGCCGAGCGGCGCCTCGACCGTGCCGGAGGCCTGCTGGGTGCGGCCCCAGGCGAAGGCGGTATAGGCGCGGTGCAGGGGGCCGGTGCGGCCGTGGTCGGCGAACTGGGCGGCGAGGTGGTTGTGCGCGGCCTCGGTCTTGGCCGCGACCATTACGCCGGACGTATCCTTGTCGAGGCGGTGCACGATGCCGGGGCGCCTGACCCCGCCGATGCCCTTGAGGCTTGCGCCGCAATGATGGAGCAGGGCGTTGACCAGCGTGCCGGTGAGATTGCCGGGGGCGGGGTGGACGACCATGCCGACCGGCTTGTTGATGACGATGAGGTCGTCGTCCTCGTAGAGGATGTCGAGCGGGATATCCTCGGGGATCGGCTCGGCCTCGACCGGCTCGGGGGCGACGAGCAGGATTTCGTCGCCGGTCCTGAGCTTGTATTTCGGCTCATCGACAGCCTGGCCATTGATCGAAACGCTGCCGGCCAGTATCAGGTCCTTCAGCCGGTTGCGCGAGAAGACCGGCACGGCACGCGCCAGCGCGGCATCGAGGCGGCTGCCGGCTTCGGCCGCGTCGACCGTCACTTGCCATTCCTGTTCCTCGCCGGAAAATTCCTGCATGAGCCATCCTGAAGACAAAGACCAGACCACCACCCCGGAACTGACGCCGGAAGCCAGGGCCGTGCTCAACCGGGCACGGAAGAGCTTCATGGTGTCGATCGGGCTGCTGGTGGTGGGCCTTATCGCCGTCGGCGGCGCGCTTGTCTACCGCGCATCGCAGGGCGACTCCAGGGGCGGCGGGGACTATGTCATCGCGGCGCTGAAGATCCCCTCGGGCGGGGAAGTCGTTTCGGCCGTGGCGGCCGACGGGCGGCTGACCGTGACCTACAAGCTGGGGCCGCTCACCAGCGTGCGCATCTTCGACGGCAAGTCCGGCGAGCTGATCCGCGAAGTGCCGGTCGTCAGCGAGTAGGGCTGAACCAACGCCTCAGCCCCAAGGGAAACGCTGGGCTACATCACTGCCGGGGTCATCCCCGCGAAAGCGGGGATCTCCGTTCGGTCATGAGCACCGAAAACAGAGGTTCCCGCTTTCGCGGGAATGACTCCGTAAGTCACGGCGAAGACCGAGCGTCGTCCGAAGGGAATGCTCTCCCGGTCAGTGGGAGGACGAGAGGCTCAGTTGCCGTCCTGCAGCTCGCGCAGGGCTTTCAGGCGATCGGACACGGCCTGGCCCTCGGGCCGCGTGCCGTTCCGTGCGTTGGGGCCGCGGACGGGAGCGGTCGCCGCCTCTTCGACGTCGATGAACTTCTGCATGCGGGTGGCGAGGCTTTCCTCTTCGTCCACCGGGCCGTTGCCCTCGAGCGCATAGACGAGGCGGCTGACGTCCGAGGCGATATCGTTGAGGCGTTCGCGCAGGTGGGACTGCTCGATGCGGTCGGTATCCCAGTCCGCCATGATGCTGTCCTCGACGCTCGCCACCTTGGCGCGGAGCTTTTCCATCTCTTCCTCGAGGCCGAGCTTTTCCGCCAGCAGCATGTCGTGCCTGTGTTCGCCGTCATCGACCAGCTTGGTAGTTTCGGCAAGCAGCGAGGAGACGCGGCTCTCGGCGTCGGCGATGCGGGCCTCGGCGTCGGCAAGCTCGCTCTGGCCGGTCGACACCGCGTCCTCGCGGTGGGCCAGCGTTTCGCGCGCCGCAGCCGCTTCGGAGCGGGCGTTAGCAGCGGCCTTGTTGGCGCTCTCGAGTTCGGCGATCAGCGTCCGGTTCTGCGTCTCGAGGAATTCGGCGCGCTTCTTTTCGACCTCGAGATAGCCGAGCAGCTCGTCGACATCGGCATTGTAGTCGCCGGTCAGCGACTTGCCGTCGACGCTGAAGGCGCGGGGCGAGCTGCCGCGCAGGCTTTCGCGGGCGGCTTCGAGCTGGCTCGACTTGTCCGTCAGCTCGCGGTCGCGCATGCGCAGTTTCTGGGCGAGGTCGGCGCCCTCCTTCTCGAGCTCAAGAATGCGGCGGCGCGCCTCGGCCTCGCGCTCCTCCAGCTCGCGGACGATCTGCAGGTGGCTGTCGCGCTCGCCCTTGATGCCGCCGAGTTCGTTCTTCTTGCGGTTGATGTCACGCAACTGGTCGGCGAGGCGGCGGCGCAGGGCCTCGACGTTCATCTCCAAGCGCCTGGTGGACAAGGCGAATTCGGCGCGCAGCTGGTCCTTGTCGGCGCGGAATTCGGCCATGGTCATGGGCGTGGCGGCCTCAATTCGCTTCTTGGTCAGGCGCACGGCGCGGCGCCAGACAGCGGGCATCACGATCAGCGCAAGCAACCCGGCCACGAGCAGGCCGAGCACGAAATACATGATGTTTTCCAAGACCATAACTCAACTCCGCCACCACTGACCGGTTGCAGTCCGGCCAGGCGGGAACGCGCCCGCTGCAATGATACCGGAGAAAGCCGTTGCGGTCACGACACCAGAAGGCGCCGCCACACCAGCGCCGCCGGATTGCCGCATGGATGAACGCTAACTGAACGGGGCGCGCGCCAAATCGATCCCCGATTGAAGCCGAGGATCAAAGCAGCGGGGCCCGCGCGTCAGAACGGGTTCCAGGTCGGTTCCTGGGTGAACTTGAGATAGCCGACATTGATGCCGAGACGGGCGCCGACGCCGGAGCGGATCGGCACCATAACGACGTTGCCATACTTGACCACGGTCATGCCCAGCCCGCCGACGACATAGGCGGAGCCGTCGACGCCGGGGTAGCGGCCATAGACGTCCGAGATGGTCGAGAGGTTGTAGACCAGCATCATGACCTTGGAACCGTCGCCGCCGAAATCGAGGCCGACGGTGGGGCCCTGCCAGAACACCGGGTGTTCGCCCTGGTTGCGGGTGTACATGGTGCCTTCGCCGTAACGGGCGCCGGCGAAGATGGCGCCGCCGGCTTCCTCGCCCAGGATATAGGCGTTGGGCAGGCCGAACTGGCTGACCGCACGCTCGACCAGGGAGGCGAGGCCCTGCGCCACCGAACCGAAGAACTGATGGCCGGTATCGACCAGTTCGTCTCCGGAATAGCTGTCGGACAACGAGCCCTGCTGCTGGGCATAGGTCAGGGTGGGGGTCAGCACCAGCGTGGCCGCGGTCAGGGCGACGAAGGCGGCAAGGATCAGATAGACCATGCGATCAAGCATGTGGGCACTCCCGGCGGGCTAGTTCGAGCGGCAGTCCATTTACGCGGTACTTACCTTGGCGACGCTAAGGTCCAGCGCATCCGGTCTGCGTGAGGGGCCCTCAAGCTAGGCCTTCATGGCGGCAATGATGCGGCAAAAGCGTAAACAAAACTTAACCATAACCGGACTTCTCGCGGGCCTTGCGATGGTTTCCGGCATGGCCGCCGCCATGCCGGTCAGAGCCGCATCGCTGGTCGAGGCGATCGTTGCCGATCCGCTGACCGGGGTTGCGCTCGAAGGCTACGATCCGGTCAGCTATTTCCTCGGTGCGGAGCCCGTGCCGGGCTCGCCCGACCATGTGTTCGAATGGGGTGGGGTGCCGTGGTACTTCGTCTCGGATGCGAACCGCGACGTGTTCAGTCGCAACCCCGAGATCTACGCGCCGCAATATGGCGGGCACTGCCTTACCAGCCTCAGCCGGGGTTACATGTCCGACGGCAAGCCGCGGCTGCATGTCATCAGGCAGGCCAAGCTCTACCTGTTCTATTCCGTCGCCAACCGCGAGGCGTTCCTCGCCAGCGGCGACGACATCGTGGCCCTGGCCGACGCAAACTGGGCGAAGTTCCGGGATGGGCTCGCAGGCGCTGGGCAGGACGTCACGCAGGCGCTGGACGCGCCGGCGGAGCCGGTGGCAGACGCCGAGAGCGCAGGGCACTAGGGCTGCCGGACAAATGGGCGTGGTCGCGCTAGCGAACCGGAAAAGCCTGCAATCCCCGCCTTCGCGGGGACAGGCATTTTCCTGTGAACGCTCATCTCGGGTAATCTCACCAAAATTGATTCGACTGCAGAGGTCAGGAAAGAATGGCGGATATCATCGAGCTCAAGGCGACCGATCTCGCGGCGATGCTGTGTTCGCGGGTGTGCCACGACCTGATCAACCCGGTCGGGGCGATCGGCAACGGGCTCGAAGTGCTGGCCGATCCCTCGCAGGCTGCGATGGCCGATGGCGCTCAGGAACTGATCGTCAACGCCACCAAGCAGGCCCGCGCCAAGCTGGAGTTCGCTCGCCTGGCCTATGGTGCTAGCTCAACTGCCGGTGTCGATTTCAGCACGCGTGAGTGCGAGCGCGTGGCCCAGCTCTACTTCGAGATCGAGAAGGCCGAGCTGGACTGGCAAGTGCCGATGGTCATGGTGCCCAAGCACAAGGCCAAGCTGCTGATGAACATGCTGCTGATCGCCGCCATGGCGGTGCCGCGCGGCGGCAAGGTGTCGGTAAGGTTCGAAGGGCCGGAAGGCAACGAGCGGTTCGTGCTGGTGTCCACGTCCGACCCCGAGAAGCGGCAGAAGACCCTGATGCCGTCGGGCGCCGAGGGCCTGCTCTCGGGTGCGCCGGAAGGTGGCGTCGACGCTCGTGGCATCCAGCCCTTCTACACCGGCATCCTCGCCCGCATGACCGACATGGACCTGAAGATCGGCATCGAGAACGACGTCTTCGAGTTCAGCGCCACGCCCAAGGCCGTCGCCGCGGCGGCTTAAGCTAGCACCAACTCGCCTCATACGCGGTGTCGTCCCTGCGCAGGCAGGGATCCATTTCGCCGCCCGCGCCAGCTGAGAGTTGGATCCCTGCCTGCGCAGGGATGACAGCCGGTGGGTGGTGCGAAGGCGCGGGCAGACCACTCTCCGCAGAGAGTGCCTAACCCGCTTTCTCCGGCATCGGGCGGGTGGCCGACAACAGCAGTGTCAGCTCTGCCTGACGGCGGGTGCCGGTCTTGGACAGCACGGCGTTGAGCTGGTTGCGGACCGTTGCCGGCGACAGGTTCAGCGTGCCGGCGAGGCTCTCGACATTGAGGCCGGAGGCGATGCCGCGCGCCACCTTGGCTTCGGCGGGCGTCAGGTCGAACAGTCCGGTCAGGATGTGCGTCAGCGGCGCCTCGGGCATGGTGACGGGCGTGACGACGACGAGGCCCTCCGCGCGGGTGAAGACGTCGCCGGCCGAGCGCCGTATCGGCACGAGGTGCACGACGAGCGCGGAACCGGTTTCAGTGGAGCGTACGGGGATCGAGCGGAGCACCGGCCTTGCTTCGTAGCGCAGGTCGGCGATGGCGGCCGAGACCAGGCTGTCGACCTCCGGATCATCGAAGCGGAGGCCATCGAAGGCGGTGAAGGCGATGCGCGGCGCCAGGTCCTCGAACATCTGGTTGAGCGCCAGTACCCTGCCGCCGCGGCCGAGCACGGCGCAGGGCAGGCCGACCAGTTGCAGCGCTGCCGCCTGGTTGCTCGCCGACTTCAGGCCGAGGCGATGCGAGAGCAGGGCCGCGCGGGCCAGGTGCGGCCGGTAGCTGTCGAGCCGCGCCATGGCGGCGCGCTCAAACGGATCCGAGCCCATGCGGCGCGCGAGGTCGAAGACGATCAGGTCGCCGGTCGGCGTCGGAATCGCCGTCCCGGCGGTCCAGGCGAAGCCATGCGGATGAACGAAGTCCACGTAGATGGGATCGGCGGCCAGTTCGGCCGGGCTGCACAGCTCGAGATCGGTGGAGAAGGCGGCGGGAAACAGCTCGAGCCCACGACCGAAGCGGACATTCGCATGGGCCCGACCGTTGGCGATGAAGTCGCCATAGGCGAGCTCGTACGAAGGCGTGGCGGCGTATCGGCCGTATCCGTCCCGGTCGACGGAAAGGATTGTTGCAGCATCGGCCCGCGCCACCGCTGCCAGGCGCTCAAGTACGCCGGGCCATAGCTCAGGAATGGCCGCCGCCTCATAAATGTCGTCGACAAGAGTTTCCAATGTATTCAAGGCTGGCCTCGCAGACGGCCAGATGATCCACCCTTTTCGTGCTTCTGGTCAGATGCGGTTGCCGCGTTTCATTTCCAGGCGTGCAAAGCCGAGAAAGACGACCAGTAACATCAGGGGCCGGCGCTGTCATGCGATTTGGGCCGGGTGACGGGCGAGCCCATCATGCGCGGAATCCAGCATGTGCCGGATCGAGTTCCTGGCCGCAGGTCGGTGGGGCCGCTGTGATGGGGCCAGAAGATGGGGCAGGCTTCAGTCTTCGATAACCAATAGCAGGCAGATTTGGGAGAGCGTGCAGGCTTCAAGGCATGCCTCGCGGAGAGATGCGTCATGAAATCCTGCCTCGTGGTCGACGATTCCAGTGTCGTGCGCAAAGTCGCCCGGCGAATCCTCGAGGACCTCGACTTCATCGTCGATGAAGCCGAGGATGGGCAGGAAGCCTTCGACAAGTGCCGCCAGGAAATGCCCGACGCGATCCTGCTCGACTGGCAGATGCCGATCATGAGCGGGCTTGAGTTTCTGAAGCTGCTGCGTGGATATGTCGGTGGCAACACCCCGCACGTCGTCTACATGGTGACGGAGAACGACATCGGGCAGATCGCCATCGCGCTCCGGAGCGGCATCAACGACTACATGATGAAGCCGTTCGAGCGCGATCACCTCGAAGCGAAGTTCACCGCGCTTGCCGAGCCGGCCCAGGCCACCATCGCCTAGACCAGTCCAGGCGAGCCTGGCATCGGCCGGCGCGCCCGGGGTCGCGCAATTCCGGCCCGGCAATCATCGATCGGCCGCATCAGCCCATCAGTACGGCGCGCAGGGCGGCCAGGTCGGCGAAAACGAAGGCGAAGAAAGCGGCGATCCGCGGCTGTCGGCGAAGGTCCGGGTGCGTGAGCAGGTACCAGCCCCGGGTCAGTTCCGGGATGGTGGGCAAAACCTCGACGAGCCCCGGTTCGCCCTCGGCGATGGTCGTAGGCAGGGCCGCGAGGCCGACGCCGGACCGGGCCGCCAGCAATACGCCTAGGACGCTCGAATTGGTGGCGGCGATGGTGGCGCCAGGCGCGACGCTGGCCAGCCAGACGTTGGCGCGGTGCTGCGACATGGCGCCGTCGAAGGCGACGAGGCGGTGCCGTCGCAGGTCCGCGGTGCCCGCGGGCGCGCCGTGGCGGGCGATGTATTCCGGGCTGGCATAAAGCGCCCAGAACGAATCCGCGACCTTGCGGCCGACCAGGTGGGGATCTTCCGGTTCGCCCGAGCGCAGGGCGACGTCGGCTTCTCCCCGGCTCAGGTCGAGGTAGCGGTCGCTGGTGAGCAGCTCGACATGGGCGTCTGGATAGCGGGCATGGAAGCGGTCGAGCAGGCCCGATTGCGTGAGCCGGCCGACAATCGGCTCGGGGCAGGTCAGCCGGATCGTCCCCGTGACGGCCTCGCCGGCGCCCCGGGCCTGTCGCTCGAGCGCGATGACCGCGTCCTCGACGGAGCGGGCGAGGGGCAGGATGACGCTGCCGAATTCGGTCAGCTGGTAGCCGGTGGGCCGGCGGACGGCGAGGGGCGTGCCGAGGCGCCGCTCCAGCTCCGCGAGTCGGCGGTGCACGGTCGACTGGTTGACGCCAAGTGCCCGGGCCGCCGCCAGCGTGCTGCCATGGCGGGCAACGGCGAGCAGATAGCGAAGGTCACCCCACTCGAACATACCCCAGTTATGCACTTCTGCATCGGGCGCCGGCAAGCTTGCTGCTGCCCGGTCCGGGGCGGCGGACGTAGTCTTTCTGGCGTCGGATAGCGAGGAGGACAGGATGTTCGAGACACGGCCGGTCGACGCTGCCATCGCGGGACTTGATGTCGGCGTCACCACGAGTGCGAAGGCGAGCGGGATGGCGCAACTGACGCCCCTCCATCGGCAGGCGGTCCGGTCCATGCCGGTCGCGGCGGAGCAGGAGATCAGGGTGCTGCAGGCGGTGCTGCTGCCTGGGGATCGGACGCCGCGGCATACGCACCGCCACCCGGTGACGGTCTTCATGCTCGAGGGGGAGTTCACGCTCGAGTTCGACGGATTGCCGACGGTCGTGGCGCGGGCGGGCGAGGTGCTGGTGGAGCCGGCCGGCGTCGCGATGACGGGCGGCAACCGGGGCGACGTAGCGGCGCGGATGGTGCTGTTTTATGCCTGCGCGCCGGGGGAACCCTTCGCCGATCCGGCCTAACCGTCGGCCAGACAACAGAAACCCCGCGCCGAGGCGCGGGGTGCTCAGGTCCGCCGCAGGGCGGAGTGCGTCAGGCGACGCTGGATTCGGCGAAGGATTCGTTCTCGTCGGGCTCGCGCAGCACGTAGCCGCGGCCCCAGACGGTCTCGATGTAGTTCTTGCCGCCGGTGGCGACCGAGAGCTTCTTGCGCAGCTTGCAGATGAAGACGTCGATGATCTTCAGCTCGGGCTCGTCCATGCCGCCATAGAGGTGGTTGAGGAACATTTCCTTGGTGAGGGTGGTGCCCTTGCGCAGCGAGAGCAGTTCCAGCATCTGGTATTCCTTGCCGGTGAGGTGCACGCGCTGGCTCTGCACTTCGACGGTCTTGGTGTCGAGGTTCACCGTCAGGTCGCCGGTCGAGATGACCGACTGGGCGTGGCCCTTGGACCGGCGGACGATGGCGTGGATGCGCGCGACCAGCTCGTCCTTGTGGAACGGCTTGGTCATGTAGTCGTCGGCGCCGAAGCCGAGCCCGCGCACCTTGTCCTCGATGCCGGCGAGGCCGGACAGGATCAGGATCGGGGTCTGCACCTTGGCCACGCGCAGGGTGCGCAGCACTTCGTAGCCCGACATGTCGGGAAGGTTCAGGTCGAGCAGGATAATGTCGTAGTCGTAGAGCTTGCCGAGATCGACACCCTCTTCGCCCAGGTCCGTCGTGTAGACGTTGAAGCTCTCCGACTTGAGCATCAGCTCGATGCTCTGCGCTGTCGCGCTGTCGTCTTCGATCAAGAGCACACGCATGCCGCCAATCCCCTTAAACCGTTCCCTGCTGGAACCATGGGTGACGCGACCGGCGCGTTCACCCTTAACCGAACCCTACTGGATATGACCCAAACCTAAGCGCAATTAGTTAACAAAGTTTAATTCTGATCCGCAAGATGCAAACGTCCTCCCGCTAACGATATATTAAGTCATTGAAATTGCAGTCTAATTTAGCCTCAACCGACTTAAGATTTTAGGTTAAGAAAGGGTTCCAATCGACTCTGTCGACTCAGGGATTTCGAGGTGTCCGGGAAGGTTTTCAGAGCGGCGCACGCATGGGGCCGGCACCCTATGGTTAACGCTTTTTGCTTAACGTTCGGTTACCTTGGGAAGCAAGCGATTCGACCCTCCGAAAGAGGCTGATGCAGTCCCTAATTGCCGCCATCGACGCCATCGAGGACGTGGAGGTCTTCGGCCGGGTGAAGACCGTGCAGGGGCTGCTGGTCGAGATCGTCGGACCGGTGCGCGAACTGCGGGTCGGCGGACGGGTCGAGATCGAGACGACCAATGGCGGCGTGCTCGGCGCCGAGATCATCGGCTTCCGCGACGGGCATGCGCTGTGCCTGCCTTTCGGGGCCCTGACGGGGGTACGGCTCGGCTGCCGGGCCCTGTTCAGGAGCCATGACGGATCGGTGCAGCCCTCCGAGCAGTGGCTGGGGCGGGTGATCAACGCCGACGGGCAGCCCATCGACGGCAAGGGGCCACTGCTGCCGGGTCCGTTGTCGTATCCGATGCGACAGGTGCCGCTGCCGGCGCACGAGCGCGTGCGCGTCGGCGATCCGCTCGACATGGGCGTGCGCACGCTCAACACCTTCACCACCATGTGCGAAGGCCAGCGCATGGGCATCTTCGCCGGCTCGGGCGTGGGCAAGTCGGTGCTGATGAGTATGCTGGCGCGCAACGCGCAGGTCGACGTGGCGGTGATCGGGCTGATCGGCGAGCGTGGGCGCGAGGTGCAGGAGTTCGTCACCGACTACCTGGGCGAAGTCGGCATCCAGCAGGCGGTGGTGGTGGTGGCGACTTCCGACGAGGCGGCGCTGATGCGGCGGCAGGCGGCCTACCTGACGCTGACGCTCAGCGAGTATTTCCGCGACCAGGGCAAGCGCGTGCTGTGCATGATGGACAGCCTGACCCGCTTTGCCCAGGCACAGCGCGAGATCGGGCTCGCCATCGGCGAACCGCCGACGGCCAAGGGGTATCCGCCGACAGTGTTCACCGAGTTGCCGCGACTGCTTGAAAGAGCAGGTCCGGGGTTAAAGGATAGCGGCTCCATTACCGGTCTATTTACCGTTTTGGTGGAAGGTGATGACCACAATGAGCCCATTGCGGACGCCGTTCGCGGCATCCTCGACGGGCACATCGTGATGGAGCGCTCGATTGCCGAACGCGGTCGCTATCCGGCGGTCAACGTGCTCCGGTCCATCTCGCGAACGATGCCAGGATGCGTGCCGGTGACTGTCCGGCCTGTCCTGCAGAAGGCGCGGGAACTCATGTCGACATTTGCCGACATGGAGGAACTGATCCGGCTGGGGGCTTACCGGAAGGGATCGGATCCAGGCGTGGACCGTGCCATCGCGATCAACCCGGCGCTGGAGGCGTTCTTGAGCCAGCAGCGGGAAGAGCGCACCTCGATCGCCGACGGCTATGTGATGCTCGAGGCGATCCTGGACAAGGTGGGCGGTGAGGCGCCAGTGAAGTGAATGACTTGATGTGTAAGGAGTACAAGTCATGAAGTCGCGCAGCGAAAGCCTGATCCGGCTCAAGAAGTTTCAGGTGGACGAGAAGCGCCGGCAACTGACGCAGATCGAGATGATGATCGCCGATTTCGAGCGCATGGCCGCCGAACTCGACCAGCAGATCGAAATCGAACAGCAGAAGACCGGAATTTCCGACGTCGCCCATTTTGCCTACTCGACCTTCGCCAAGGCGGCGATCTCGCGTCGGGACAACCTGTTGGCCTCGGCCAACGACATGCGCGGCAACCTCGAGGCGGCGCAGGATGCCTTGGCCGAAGCAGTGGAGGACCTCAAGAAGGTCGAACTGCTGGACCAGCGCGAGCATGGCCGCGAGGCGGCGGCGGAAGCCAAGGCCGAGCAGGCCGAATACGACGAGATCGGCCGGCTGCGGCATACGCGTCGCTAAGCCGGCGGGAGCCGGATATGAAAAAAGGCCCGCCGGAGCGGGCCTTTCGTACTTGGACGGACGGCTTCACTTCAGCGGCTGGGTGGCCAGCAGCTGGGTGTCGCGCTCGTTGACGAAGGTGTCCTTGTTGTAGGCCACGGCCTTGTCGAGCTGGTCGCGCGTCACGTTGACGAACAGGTACTTGTTGCCGTTCGCGTCGGTGGCAAAGCGCAGGTTCTCGATCGCCACGGCAACCGGCTTGGTGCCGATCCCGAGGAAGCCGCCGAAGTCGATGACAACGGCGTCGACCATCTTGCCATCCTGGCCAAGGATCACATCGCCGATCGTGCCCAGATGCTCGTCGCCCGGGCCATAGGCGTTGGTGCCGATCAACTCCTCGGCGGTCAGCGGAGCGTCGGTCAGCTGGTCGCGGGCAATCGGGGTTGCGGCGGCAGCGTGATTCTGGTCGGCCGGTGCGGCGGTCTGGGTGGCCGGAGCAGCGGCATCGGCCGGCTGGTTGGCCGGGGCCATGGCGTTGTTGTCCGAGGGTGCGGCCTCTGCCTCGTCAGTGGTCTTGAAGTCCGGCGCGGATTCCAGCGCGTCCTTGCTGGTCGGGAGGACGAAGCGCTTCGAGCCGTCGTCCGCGGTCACCCACTGGAGCTCGGAATAGTTCACGGCGACGTTCTTCTCGCCGATGCCGAGGAAGCCGCCCACGCCGATGATCACCGCGGCGATCTCGCCGTTGGCGCCGACGACGAGATTGTTGACGTCGCCGATATGCTCGGCGTCAGCGGCCGTCGAGGAATACACCTGCTTGCCGATGATCTCGGTGGCGAGGTTGTCCTTGTCGGTGACGGTGTAGCCGGAGGCGAGGATCGAGCTGTCGACAGCAGCGGGCGCCGTCGTGGTGGCCCCGGCGGCGGGAGCCTCCGTGGTGGTGGCCGGAGCATTGGTGGCCGGGGCCTGGGTGGTGTCCTGCGCGATGGCGCCTGCCGTGAGAATCGCGGCGAGGGCAGTGGTGGTCAGCAGGGTGCGGAACATTGTATCGTCCTCTCGTTCGTGTCTGTCATGAACAAGGCCGTGCGGCACAACGCTTGGCTGTGAGGTGCCGCACGGCCCGATGAATAGGCAACGTGGGCGGACGCAAGTTGTTCCGCACCCTGGCGACGGAACGGTCCCGAACGACAAAAGGCCGGCCTCGTTTTCGAGGTCCGGCCTTCCACGCCTCCCAGCGTCCGGTCGGGGCGGCACAGCGCCCCACGTCCATCAAGCTAGCGGAGAATTGACGGCGGTGCGCGGCCTACCCGGTTAACCGGTAAAGATTGAATGAATCCAGTAACGGCTCAGTAGGTCTTCATCCTGAGGTGCAGGATGCCAGAGCCGTCGTCGAAGGGCTCGCCGTAGGCGACGAAGCCGAGCTTTTCGTAGACGCGGAGCTTGTCGTGCTGGGCGGTGAGATAGAAGCGGGACTGGCCGTTTTCGCGGGCGATGGCCATGGCGCGCTCGAGCAGGCGAGTCGAGACGCCCTTGCCGCGCCAAGATCTTGCGACGGCGACGCGGCCGAGCTTGGCGTGTTCGGGCGCGTCGATGATGCGCAGAGTGCCCACGACGTGGCCCGCCGCGATGGCGACGAGGTGGGTTGCCGTCAGGTCGTCGGCATCGAACTCCTCGCTTTCCGGGATCTGCTGCTCGATGACGAAGACCTCGCGACGCAGCGCAAAGGCGGCGTTGCAGAGGGTCGAGAAGACCGGAACGGTGAGCAGCGTGATGTCGTCGGGCATGAGCGCAGACAATCATACTGCTCCGGCTGCCGCTACTCTGCCTGCGGCACATTGATGGGGATCGGCCCTGCGGGTCCGGCAACCGTCCACTGCGACGCGCCGGCCTCGCGGACGAGGCGGAGGACGAAGCCGAGCTTTTCGATCACGGCGGGCGTGAGCACGAAGGGGTAGGCATCCTGCTGGCCGACGGCGCGGTTGAGGTTGTTGATCAGGGACGCGAGGGGGACCCAGTTCTCGACGAGGTCGTCGATCCGGGCATCCCGGTAGGGGTTGTAGTCGAGTTCCGCCGAGAGCTCGCCGGCCCGATCGAGCTTGGGCTTGAGCCGGATCCCGAAGGCGGCGGCCATTTCGGTCGTGTCCACCAGGTGCAGATAATGCGCGAAGGTCTCTGCGAAATCCTCCCACGGATGGGAGGTGGCATAGGCCGAGATATAGCCCTGCTGCCACTCGGCCGGGGCGCCATCGGCGTAGTGGCGCTGGAGCGCCACCCCATAGTCGGCGGTTTCATCGCCGAACAGGCGCCGGAACTCGGACTGGGCCGGTTTGCCGGAGACGAGGATGCTCCAGTAGTAGTGGCCGATCTCGTGCCGGAAATGGCCGAGCAGGGTGCGATAGGGCTCGTTGAAGCGAGCGCGGCGATACTCGCGCGCGGCATCATCCGCTTCCTTGAGAGCAATGGTGATCACGCCGCTCTCGTGGCCGGTCAGCACCGGGGCGGGCGACAGTTCCTCGTCGGGGAAGCGGAAGCTCAGGCCGTGCACGGGGTCCTCGTTGCGGGTGGCGAGGGGCAGGTGCAGGCGCAGCAGGGAGTAGATCAGCCGCTTCTTGGCGCGCTCGATGGCCTGCCAGCGGGCGAGGTCGGCGGGCAGCTCGATGGCGGGGACAAGCTCGTTGTGCCGGCAGGCGCGGCAATACGGATCGTGGCCGGGTTCGGCGGCGACCAGCCAGTTGCAGGCGCCGTGGGCGGCGTTGGCGCAAAAGACGAAGCTGCGGTGGTCGAGGTGCGGGGCCTGCCAGCTGTGGGGCCCTCCGTCGAGCGCGACCATGCGATTGGGCAGTGGCGCATAGCCGAGCGTGTGCCCGCAGCGCTCGCAGCGGGTGTTCTCGAAATACAGCATGTGACCGCAGTGGTCGCAGCGGAAGAGCTTCATCGCGGTCTCCGGTCGGCGCAGCCGGGAATGCGGCCCGATGCTAGCCGGTTCCGGGCAGAAGCCGAAAATTAAGGCCGAGGCGGCATGGTTTCGGGAAACCGGGAGCATTCATGTCGACACGACTCGCAGGCCTTGGGCGGGTGCAGCGCTGGGCGGTGCTCGGCGTCACCCTGGCGGCGATGCTGGTGCTGCTGTGGGTGGCGATGCAGCCCTCGCCCACGGTGGCCGGCTCTGCGGGAGGCGGCCCGGCCGAGGGCGACCTCGTGAGCTACCAGCGGATCATCGAGCGCATGCGTGGCGGCCAGGGCTACTACACCGCGGCGCATGAGGTGCTGGTGGCCGACGGCTACGGCACGCGCTCGGTATTCAACTGGCGGACGCCGGCCTGGCCGATGCTGCTCGCGGCACTGCCGGCTGGGTGGGGGCAGGGGCTGCTGGGGATGGTGGCGCTGGCGGGACTGGTGCTGAGCTATGCGGTGGTACGGCGGGACGGCGGGATCGTGCCGGCGGTGCTGGTGCTGATCGCGGTGGGCGGGAGCCTTGGCGGGCTGGCATCGCCGTCGAGCGCGGTGTTCTCCGAAGTCGGGGCGGGCACGGTGATGCTGCTCTCGGTTGCGGCCTATGGGATGGGCTGGCGCTGGGCCGGGCTGATCGCCGGATTGGCGGCGCTGTTCCTGCGCGAGCTGGCGGCGCCATACGTGGTGGTGGCGGCGGTGCTGGCGCTGCGGGAGCGGCGCTGGGGCGAGGTGGCGGCCTGGGTCTCGGGCGGGCTGGCCTATGCGAGCTATTTCGGCTGGCACTGGTGGAGCGTGATGCAGCAGCTGGGGCCCATGGACCGGGACTATGCCGAGGGCTGGGTGCAGTTCGGGGGGGTGCGATTCCTGCTCTCGGCGGCGAGCTTCAACGGGCTGTGGAGCCTCGCGCCAGGCTGGCTGGCGGCGCTGGTGCTGCCGCTCGGGCTGCTCGGGTTATGGGCCTGGCGGGGAGGCGTGCTCGCCCTCGCGGCGGTGGTCGCCTATCTCGTGCTCTTCGCGGCGGTCGGGAAGCCGTTCAACTCCTACTGGGGAGCACTGTTCACCCCGCTCTTGATGCTGGGGGCAGGCTGGGGCCTATACGCTCTCAGCGAGTTGTTCGGAAAGGCGAGGTCGTCGTGAGCAAGCGCATGTCGAAGACACTGGCGGCAGAACTCGCCGAACGGACGCTGGCGATTGTCAACCCGTCGAACCGGGCGATTGCGCTCAACGAGGCGCTGAAGCGGCGGGGGTTCGAGCCGGTGCGGATCGCGGCGGCGGAACTACCCAAGGAGAAGGCGGCTCTGGCGCTCTGGCTGATGGGGCGGTTTCCGGGGGAGTAGTCGGGGTAGGGCTCGGTGCGCCTGGCTGCCCCTCACCCCGGCCCTCTCCCCAGAGGGGCGAGGGGGCGCTGTGGGGCTTGCGGTGATCAAATGCTTCCGATGGTCTTCAGCCGCACCCTCGGATGCACTTCGTTCTGGCTCATCACCACGGTCTGCGGGCGGAAGCGTTCGATGATGGCGCGGACGTGGGGGCGGATGCCGGGGCTGGTGATCAGGACCGGGATTTCGCCCTGTTGAGCGGCATTCTCGAAGCCCTGCTGGACGCCGATGATGAACTGCTGCAGGCGCGACGGGGCCATGGCGAGGTGGCGGTCGTTGCCGTCACCGATCATCGCTTCGGCGAAGTCGCGCTCCCACTGCGGCGAGAGCGTGAGGAGCGGCAGGTTGCCGTCCGGGCCGAGGTTGGCGGCGCACAGCTGGCGGGCGAGGCGCGAACGGACATGCTCGGCGATCGACTGGGCGGTACGGCCCGGGCCGGCGATCTCGGCGATGCCCTCGAGGATCGTCGGCAGGTCGCGGATCGAGATGCGCTCGGTGAGCAGCGTCTGCAGCACGCGCTGGATGCCGGAAACCGAGATCTGGCTGGGGACGATGTCCTCGACGAGTTTCTGCTGGTCCTTGGGCAGGCCCGACAGAAGCGACTGGACGTTGGCGTAGCTCAAGAGGTCCGAGACGTTGGCCTTCAGCACCTCGGTGAGGTGGGTGGAGATGACGGTCGAGGGGTCGATGATCGAATAGCCGCGGAGTTCCGCTTCGTCGCGCAGCGCCGGCTCGATCCAGGTGGCGGGGAGGCCGAAGGTCGGCTCGGTGGTGTGGACGCCGGGCAGGTTGATCTCCCGGCCCATGGGATCCATGACCATGAGCTGGTGCGCAAAGATCTGGCCGCGGCCGGCGTCGACCTCCTTGATCTTGACTTTGTAGTCGTTCGGCTCGAGCTGCATGTTGTCGAGGATGCGCACCGGCGGCATGATGAAGCCGAGTTCGGTGGCAAGCTGGCGGCGCAACGCCTTGATCTGCTCGGTCAGCCGGTCGGTGCCGGTGTCGTCTTCCTTGACCAGCGAGAGCAGGCCGTAGCCGAGTTCGAGCTTCAGTTCGTCGATCCTGAGGCTGTCGGTGATCGGCGCTTCCTCGGCGGGTCTATTCTGCTGGGCCTGGGCCATGGCGGTTTCGATGATCGCCTTGTCGGCGGCGTTCGACTTCTTCTTGCCCGACTTGAACGCCAGCCAGCCGACGCCGCCCGCGAGGCTCAGAAACGGGATGATCGGCATGCCGGGCAGCAGGGCGAGTGCACCGATCACGGCGGCGGACATGCCCAGCGCCTTGGGATAGCCGGTGAATTGGGCGACCAGCGCCTTGTCGGCTGAACCGGTGACGCCGGCCTTGGAGACAAGCAGGCCGGCAGCGGTCGAGACGATCAGCGCGGGAATCTGCGAAACAAGGCCGTCGCCGATGGTGAGCAGGGTGTAGTTGTGGCCGGCTTCGGCAAAGCTCAGGCCTTCCTGCAGCATGCCGATGACGAGCCCGGCGATGATGTTGATGAAGGTGATGAGCAGGCCCGCGATGGCGTCGCCGCGCACGAATTTGCTGGCGCCGTCCATGTTGCCGAAGAAGGCGCTTTCGGCCTCCAGCGTCTCGCGGCGCTTCCGGGCGGTCGCTTCATCGATCAGGCCGGCGCTCAGGTCGGCGTCGATGGCCATCTGCTTGCCGGGCATGGCGTCGAGGTTGAACCGCGCCGCGACTTCCGCGATGCGACCCGAACCCTTGGTGATGACGATGAAGTTCACGATGATGAGGATCGCGAACACCACGACGCCGATGACGAAGTTGCCCTTGGTGATGAACTCGCCGAACGCTTCGATGACGTGGCCGGCCGCATCGGTGCCGTTATGGCCCTCGGCGAGGATGAGGCGAGTGGTGGCGAGGTTGAGCGCCAGACGCAGCATGGCCGCGATCAGCAGCACGGTCGGAAAGGAGCTGAACTCGAGCGGCGTCTGGATGAACAGCGCCGTCATCAGGATCAGCACCGAGAAGACGATCGAGATGGCCAGCAGCAGGTCGAGCAGCAATGGCGGCAGCGGCACGATGAGGACGACGATGATCCCCATGATGCCGACGGCAAGGCCGATCTCGGACGAGCCGAGCGACTTCAGCAGCCCCTGCAGCGTGAACGCCGGGAGCTTCAGGCCGGAGGCAGGTCCGCCGGTATTGGAGAGATCAGCCATGGCTCGTCACGAGTCTCGCAGTTGTCGCCTTCTCCCCTTGAGGGAGAAGGTGGCCGAAGGCCGGATGAGGGGAATGTCTCGGAGTCCCCGGTCGCTCGTCGCTTCGCTCCAAGGGCGCAGACTGCGTCCGCGAACCCCTCATCCGACGCTGCGCGCCACCTTCTCCCTCAAGGGGAGAAGGAAGGACCGAGAGGCTGGCGGCGAAATCAGGCTGTGTCACGCCGCGTTGGTCCGCTGTTCGCCCGGGCCGGGCACCGGAATGCCTTCGTCCATGTACTGGTTGAGCTTGTTGCGCAGGGTGCGGATCGAGATGCCGAGGATGTTGGCGGCGTGGGTGCGGTTGCCGAGGACATGGTCGAGCGTATCGAGGATCAGGTCGCGCTCGACGTCGGCGACGGTGCGGCCGACCATGGCGCGCGAGATCGACTCGGCGGCCTGCGCTGCCTGCGTCGCGAGCGAAGCGGTGGCGACGAGTTCGGTGAGGCCGGTGCCGTCGGGCATGGCGATGGCGTCGGGCCCGATGATCTCGCCGCCGGCGAGCAGAACGGCGCGGTGCAGGGTGTTCTCGAGTTCGCGTACGTTGCCGGGCCAGGGCGCCTTGAGGAGGGCAGCGCGCGCCTCGTCGGAGAGCACGCGGCGGCCGAGGCCGTTGGCCTTGGCATACTTGTCGACGAAATGATCGGCGAGGGTCGCGACGTCCGCCGGGCGCTCGCGCAGCGGCGGCAGCTTGAGGTTGACGACGTTGAGGCGGAACAGCAGGTCCTCGCGGAAGCTGCCTTCCTTCACCGCCTCGCCAAGGTTGCGGTTGGAGGTGGCAATGATGCGGATGTCGACCGGCACGGGCTTGGTGCCGCCGATCCGGTCGATCAGCCGTTCCTGGATGGCGCGCAGGAGCTTTGCCTGCAGCCGCACGTCCATTTCGGAAATCTCGTCGAGCAGGAGAGTGCCGCCGGAGGCTTCCTCGAACTTGCCGATGCGGCGGGCGACGGCGCCGGTGAAGGCGCCCTTCTCGTGGCCGAAGAGCTCGCTCTCGAGCAGCGCCTCCGGGATGGCGGCACAGTTGATCGAGATGAAGGGTTTGCTGGCGCGCTTCGAACGGGCGTGGAGGTATTTGGCCATCACCTCCTTGCCGGTGCCGCTCTCGCCGGTGATCAGCACCGAGGCTTCGGACGGGGCGATCTGCTCGGCGAGCTTGACGACGCGCGCCATGGCCGGGTCGCGGTAGAGGAAATCGCTCGACTCGCGGGCGACGGCGGCGATCACGGCGGCGATCAGCTCGGCGTCGGGGGGAAGGGGGATATACTCCTTGGCGCCGGCGCGAATGGCGCTCACGGCGGCCGCGGCGTTGCTCTCGGTGCCGCAGGCGACCACGGGGATGACGAAGCGCTCGGCATCGAGGCCGGCGATGAGGCCGGAAATGTCCATCATCACGTCGACCAGCAGCAGGTCGGCGCCGCGGCCGGCGCGCAGGCTGGCGAGCGCAATTTCAACCGACGGAGCGTGGGCCACCTTGGCGCCGCCGCCCATGGCGAGCTTGGTGGCGGTGGTGAGCTGGCCCTCGAGGGCGCCGACGATCAGTAGCCGCATATTATGCTCCTCGAGTCCTGGTGGTCGTCCCAACCACTGCTGTCATCCCCGCGGAAGCGGGGATCTCTGTTTGCGGTGCCAGCCGCGCGTGCCGAAAACAGAGGTTCCCGCTTTCGCGGGAATGACTCGGTAATGGAAGGGGAACGGCGGCGTGGTTGTTTGGCATCACGTTGCCTTGATGATTTCGGTCATGGTGACACCGAGGCGGTTCTCGACGAGAACGATTTCGCCGCGGGCGACGAGGCGATCGTTGACGTAGATTTCGACGGCCTCGCCAACCTGGCGGTCGAGCTCGACCACCGAGCCGACATCCATCTTGAGCAGGTTGGCGACCGGCACCTTGGTCCGCCCCAGGACCACCGAGATGCGGACGGGAACGTCGAATACTGCCTCGAGGTCGGCGGCCGTCTTCTCGCCGGGCGGCATCTGGCCCTCGCGGCCAGGGGCGGTCATTTCCTCGAACTCGACGCCCGGGTTCATGCCTCCGGTGCTCATTGTTCGGTCTCCTCGTCTGTCCCGCGGCGGATGCCGCGGGCGGCAAAGTAGTCGGCGATCTTCTGGTCGATCTCGGCGCTGAGCTTGCGGATGTCGCGCACCACGCCGCCGTCGGCCCATTCGATGCGGGCATCACCGATGGCGATGTCGGGATCACCGAGGACGACGAGGCGGCCGTTGAAGCCGGAGGTGCTCATGCGGCCGGTGGCGATGTCGCGCACCGCGTCGGCGAGATGGGGCTCGCAGCGGATGACGAGGTGCGGCACGCCATCGAGCGTCGCCATGCACTCGGCGATGAGGCCTTCGATCTCGCCGGTCGGCTGGCGGGCGATGAGGCCGCCCGCGAGCTTGCGCGCGATGGAGAGCGAGAGTTCTACTGACTCGGCAATGATCTGCCTGCGGGCATCGTCCATGCCGGCAGCCATGGCCGCGACGCGGGAACCGAGCGCCTCGGCAGCGGCGACCTGGGCCCGCTGGGCACTGGCGAGGGCGGTCCGCTCGCCCTCGGCCATGCCGGCGGCGATGCCGTCGGCGCGCGCAGCGGCGAGCAACTCGGCCATGGCCGTCTCGGTGACCAGCGAGTTGCGCTCCTGGCGGTGGCCGAGGTCAAGGTCGAAGGTGAATCGGGCGGGTGCGGCGGTCATCAGCCGATCATCTCCTCATCGGCCTTGCCCTTGGTGATGACGATCTCGCCCTTGGCGGCGAGGTCCTTGGCGGTCGCCACCATGCGGCCCTGGGCTTCGTCCACGTCCTTGAGGCGCACCGGTCCCATGGCCTGCATGTCTTCCTTCAGCATCTTGCCGGCGCGGGCGGACATATTGGCGAAGAACACGTCCTTGACCGTCTCGTTGGCGCCCTTGAGGGCGAGCGCCAGCTCCTTCTTGTCCAGCTTCTGGACCAGGGTCTGGATGGCGCCGGGCTCAAGGCGGGCGAGATCCTCGAAGGTGAACATCAGCGCCTTGATGCGCTCGGAACCGTCGCGGTCGCGCTCCTCGAGAGTGGTGAGGAAACGGGCCTCGGTCTGGCGGTCGAAGGCATTGAAGATCTCGGCCATCTGCTCGTGGCTGTCGCGGCGCTTGGTGTGGCTCAGCGTCGACATGAACTCGGTGCGCAGCGTCGTTTCGATCTTTTCGAGGATCTCCTTCTGCACCGGGTCAAGCGCCAGCATGCGCTGCACGACTTCCAGCGCCAGTTCCTCGGGCAGGTTGGCGAGGACCTTAGCGGCGTGGTCGGTGTTCAGCTTGGAGAGGACGACGGCGATGGTCTGCGGGTACTCGTTCTTCAGGTAGCTTGCGAGCACGTCTTCCTGAACGTTGGAGAGCTTCTCCCACATGTTGCGGCCGGCCGGCCCGCGGATTTCCTCCATGATGGAGTCGACGCGATCGGAGGGCAGGAAGCTCAGCAACAGGCGCTCGGTGGTGTCGGTGTTGCCGGCGAGCGAGCCGTTCGACGAGATCGTGGTGACGAACTCGATGAACAGGGTGTCGAGCATGTCCTGGGTGATCGGGCCGAGCTTGACCATGGCGCGCGAGAGCTGGCGGATTTCCATCTCGTCGAGCTCCTCGAGGATCGGCCGGCCGAAATCGGGACCGAGCGCGAGCAGCAGGACCGCGGCCTTCTCGTCACCGCGCAGCGCGCGCTGCATGGCGTTGGCGCCGACGACGAGCTGGGTGCTCATCGCCTGCTGGGCGTCGTTCTGCGCGAGTGCGTTTGCGGGCATGCCTGTCGATCCTATGCCGCGCTACCAAGCCAATCGCGAACGATCAGCGCGGCCTGCTTTGGGTGTTCTTCAACCAAGCTGCCGACGGTGCGCAGCGTGTTGGCCTGGGCCTCGCCCATGGACTTGGCATTCTTCATCCAGGCGGGATCGCCCTTGGGCCGGATCGGCTGGTCGTCGTCGCCGTACTCACCGTTGAGGTTGGGGAGCGTTGAAGGGACGCCGTCTGCACCAAATTGACCAGGGGCGGGCACGCCGGGGGCGGCGCCCAACTCGGCGCTGGCGGGCAAGGCCAGGGTCTTGTTCTCGGGCGCCAGGACGCGCTTGAGCAGCGGGCGGAGGACGAAGAAGACGAGGGCCAGCGCGATCAGTAGGGTGACGGCCATCTCGGCGCCGTTCATCAGGTCGTCGCGGGTGAAATCGAACAGGCCGGGTGAGGCCGTACCCTGAGCGGCGAGGTCCGGGCGATCGGCGAACTGCAGGTTCGCGACCTGGACCTGGTCGCCGCGCGCCTGGTCGTAGCCGATGGCGGATTTCACCAGCGCGGTGATCTGGTCGATCTCGGCCGGCGTGCGCGGGGTGTAGGTGGCGTTGCCGTTGGCGTCGGCGACATAGGTGCCATCCACGACCACGGCGATGGACAGGCGCTTGATGCCGCCGGCCTGGGTCAGCTCGGTCTGGGTGACCTTGGAGATCTCGTAGTTGGTGGTTTCCTCGGTGGTCGTCGAGTCCTCGCTGGTGCTCGAACCCGAGCCGGAGTTGGCCGAGGCGCCGGGCAGTTCGTTGGCCACGCTGACCTGGCCCGAGTCGCCGCCCTTGGCCGAGTTGGCGAGGTCGCGGGTCTGGGTGGAGCGGACGACCTGGCCGTTAGGATCGAAGGTCTCGGAGGTCTTGCTCAGCTGGTTCATGTCCAGCTCGGCGGAAACCTGTACGCGGGCGCGGCCGGCGCCCACGATATTGGCGAGCAGGTCCTCGACCCGGCCGCGCAGCCTGTTCTCGACGCTGAGGGTACGCTCCTCGCCCTCGGAGGCGAGGATGCCGTCGGCGCCGTTGCCGGCGCCCGAGGCGAGCAGGCGCCCGGTGTCGTCGACCACCGAGACGCGCATCGGGGTCAGCCCCTCGACGGCGGAGGCGGCGAGGTGCTGGATGGCGCGGATCTCGCCGGCCGACAGCTCGCCGCGCACCGACAGGACGATCGAGGCCGTCGGGTCCTTCTGCTCGCGGCTGAACAGGGCACGCTCGGGCAGGACGAGGTGGACGCGGGCGCTCTTGATGCGGGCGAGCGAGCCGATCGTGCGGGCCAGCTCACCCTCGAGGGCGCGGACATTGTTGATGTTCTGGACGAAGCTGGTGGCGCCCAGCGTCGACTGCTGGTCGAAGATCTCGTAGCCGACCTGGCCGCGGGTGGGCAGGCCGTCCTGCGCGAGCGACATCCGAATCGAGGTGATCTGGTCGCGCGGCACCAGGATGGTGTCGCCGTCACCGCGCACTTCGTAGGCGATGTTCTGTGCCTGCAGCTCGGTGACGATGGCGGAGGAATCTTCCAGCGACAGGCCGGAATAGAGCGGGGCGAGAGAAGGCGCGGAGGCGCGCATGATGAGGAAGGCGAAAAAGCCCAGCATCAGCACGGCGATGACGGCCATGGCGGCGACGCGCGCCAGACCGAGGCGGTTGATAAACGCTAGTAACCCGTCCACGCGGGATCACCCTTTAGTCTTGGGTGCGCGTCAACGCACCGAGCCCATAGGCAAAAATTACCGAGTGGATGGTAAACAAGGTGTTAACTCGGTGTCGCAAAATGCGAAAATCGGCAGGAACTGCCGGGCGAAGGTTAAGGAGAAGTGACCATGGCGGAACTCAGGATCCTGGGGCGGATCACCTCGATCAACATGCGCAAGGTACTCTGGACGGCCGACCTGATCGGCACCGAGTATGTGACCGAGCTATGGGGGATGCCGCATCGCGATCCCAGATCGCCCGAGTACCTGGCGCTCAACCCCAACGGGCTGGTGCCGGTGATCATCGAGGATGGATTCGTGCTGTGGGAGAGCAACGCGATCATGCGCTACCTCGCCGATACGCGCCGGAGCGGACTATGGCCGGTGGGGGCGCGGGAGCGGGCGCTCGTCGACCAGTGGCTGACCTGGCAGGTGTCGGAACTCAATGCGCAATGGGGCTACGCGGTTTTCGCCCTGCTGCGCAAGAACCCTGCCTATGCCGACGAGGCGCGGATCGCCGAGTCGATCAAGAACTGGACGGCGCGGATGCACATCCTCGAGAACCAGCTGATCAAGGGCGGCGGCCATGTCGCCAACGGCCGGCTCAGCATTGCCGACCTGGCGATCGCGCTGTCATCGCATCGCTGGTACTCGACCCCGTTCGCGCGCGAGGAGTTCCCGGCGATCCGCGACCACTACGAGCGGCTGAAGGCGACGCCGGAGGGGGCGAAGTATCTGAGCGCGGAGACACCATAGGGGGTAGCCTCATCTCCTCCAGGAGGGGGTGGCCACAAGCACAGGTGTCTGCTCGGTCAGCCGAATAGACTAAAGCCCGCCAAGCATTTGCCGGGCGGGCTTGAACTTATCGTGGAACTTCAGCTCAGCCTTCGCGGTAGTGCTGGATCCAGGTCGTGCGCAGGCCGGCAAGGCCATGCTTGTCGATGGCAGCCTGCCAGTTGAGGAATTCATCGACGGAGAGGGTATAGCGCTGGCAAGCCTCCTCAAGGCTCAGCAGGCCGCCGCGCACGGCGGCAACGACCTCGGCCTTGCGGCGGATAACCCAGCGGCGGGTGTCCTTGGGGGGAAGGTCCGCAATCGTCAACGGACTTCCGTCCGGACCGATCACGTACTTTACGCGGGGACGCATTTGGACGGTCATTGTACTCACTTACTCAACCTGACCACGCCGCAGACGCTACCGGATCGCGCTTAAAATTCGGCTAAGGCATTACTTACAATGCGTTAAGAGCCGGAGCAGACTGGGAGGGCACTCCTTAACAAGCGCGAGGTAGGTGCGGGCGATTCCGCGCTCAAGACTTGGTCGCAAGTTGCATCGAATGTGAAATGTGTCGGCGTCGCCGGCTCTAGCTGAAAGGGGCTCCGGATGGCCAAGGACTTCCCCGCGCTCAATGCGCATCACCGCGATTTCATCGGCAAGCAGCACGTCTTCTTCACCGCGACGGCGGCCACGGGCACGCGCATCAACATCTCGCCGCGCTCGACCGACCTGTTCCGGGTCATGGGCGACAACTCCGCCTGCTATCTCGACCGTACCGGGAGCGGCAACGAAACGGCGGCGCACCTCAAGGCGGACGGACGGATGACCATCATGTTCTGCGGCGTCGATGGTCCGCCGCTGATCCTGAGGCTTTATGGGCGCGGCCGGATCATCGCGCGGGGGAGCGCTGATTACGCGCGTCTGCTGGTGGCGGAGTTCGCCAATACCGAACCGCTGGGCGCGCGCCAGATCACCTGGCTTGACTTCGACCTGGTCAAGACCTCGTGCGGCTACGGCGTGCCGCTGATGGACTATGTCGGGGAGCGCGACACGATGGACCGCTGGGCCGAAGCCAAGGGACCGGACGGCATCGAGGCCTACTGGCGCGACAAGAACATGGTCAGCATGGACGGGCTGCCGACCGGGTTCGGGGATCAGGACTAGACGGAGCTGCCGCTGCCGGCCTGGCCGTCGGCCGCCGTCCTGGCGCGTACCGAGAGGATGGAGGAGAGGTTGACGCGGCCGCCGCCGACGATGAGGACCGGCTCGGAACCGGTGAAATCGACGCCGGTGACTTCGCCGGTCATCTCGGTGGCTACGTCGACCAGCTTGCCGGTGGCGCTGTCGCGGGCCTCGATGGACACGGTGTAGCTGCCTTCGGGCTTCTGCTTGCCGTCGTTGCCGATACCGTCCCAGGTGAAGACGCTCTCGCCTGAATTCACCGTGCCGGACTTGGTATAGACGGTATTGCCCTTTGCATCGCGGACCGTGGCGGTGATGTCGGACTTGCTGCCGACTGCGAAGTGCCAGGTGGCGCTGCCGTCGACCAGCTCGGCCTTGGTGCCCGAGGCGGTCACGACCTTGCCGACGTAGCTGACCGCCTGGGAGTTGTTGGCGGTCTGGGTCGAGGTCATCATGGCCTCGAGGAACTGGTTGGTCTTGAGCTGCTGCTCGACGCCGGTGAACTGCACCAGCTGCTGGGTGAACTGGTTGGTGTCCAGCGGATCGAGCGGGTTCTGGTTCCTGAGCTGCGTGGTGAGCAGTTGCAGGAACGTATCGAAGTTCTGCGCGATGGTCTGGCGGCTGGTTGCCGTCGAACTGCTGGAACTGGCGCCGATGCCGGAAACGGCCATGCTGGCCTCCTACACGAACAGGTTGACGCCGCCGGCCGAAGCCGTGCCGCGATAAAGGGTGGTCGCCGTGTCGATGGACTCCTCCGATGGGAGGAGGCCGTCACCACTGCCGGGAGACGCCGGTTGCTGGCCGCGCCCGTCGCCCATGCCGCCCTGGGCGGCGAAGGGGTTCTGGCGCAGCGAGAATTCGAGATTGGTCCTCGAGGCGTCGAGGCCGGCCTGCTGCAGGGCCTGCTGCAGGGCGCGCTGGTCGCGCTGCATCAGGTCGAGTGTTTCGGCGCGCTCGACGGTCATGCGGGCGTTGACGGTGCCGGACTTGTCGACATCGAGCTTGACGTCGATGCGGCCCAGCTCGGGCGGATCGAGCCGGATCTGGAAGCGGGAATTGCCGGCCTCGAACTGGCGCACGACCTCGAAGGCGACCTGCGGCAGGTTCACCTGCTGCACGGGCGTCTGGTACGCGGCGTGGATGGTGCGGGCGACGGGCGCGGCGGGGGGCTGGCTGCTGTTGGCCGTAGCCGTGGCGGCGACGGCCGTATTGTCCGCGGTGGCGGATGCGTTGGCCTGCGGGGCGGGTGCCGGATCGGGGCCGGTGGTCGACCTCGCTTCGGCGGCGACCGGAGTCGTCGCGGCCGGCTTCTTCACTTCAGCGAGGACGGGATCAAGCGTGTCGGCGTCGCTTGCCCGCCGTTCGTTGTCGACTGGTTGCGCCGGCGTTGAGGCGGCCTTGTCCCTTGCTGCCACCGCTTCGGGCAGTTCCAGCGCAGGGGCGGCGAAAGGCTGGGTTTCAGCCGACCTGGCGACGGCCGGCCTGGCCGCGGCAAGCGCCTCGACAATGCGCTCGATGTCGGGGGCGCCGCTGGTGGGTGCGGGGGCGACCGCAGCCGTGGTCGTGGCGGCGGCTTCGAGGCGGGACGCAAAGGCTTCCAGTTTTCTTGCCAGCTCCGGGGTTACCGGCTCGGCCTTGTCGACCAGCTTTTCGAGCGCCTGGGCCAGCCGTGCGAGTTCCGGGCGCGGGGCAGGGGCTTGCGCAGCCGGCTCGGTGTCCTCTGCTATGGCCGACGCGGTCGTGTCCGAGGCGGCGGCGGCCTTGGCCGGAGTCGCAGGGGCGAGTGTGGCCACGAGGTCGGTCACCGCTCCGACGATGTCTTCCGGCACGTCGGCGTCAGGGAGCGCGGCAACGATCGCATCGAGATCGGGGGGCGCAACGGCGGGCATGTCGGCGGCCACCGGGGCAAAGCTGGCCGTTCCGGCTGCGGGCTGCTGCGGGACCGATGCCGGAGCGGGGGCGGGAGGTGTGGCGCGGTCGTCCTGGGGCGCGGCGGGCGGAGCGATGGCTGCACCAGCGGCAAGTTGAGCCGCGTCCTCGATGGCGGGCAGGATGCCCTTGCCGCTGGCGAGGGCGGAAATCCGGGGATCGATCGCGGGCTGCGGCGCCGGCTGGGCGATGCCGAACCAGGCGGCGGCGGCATCGAGGGCCTCGCTCAGCTTCCTTTCGAGCGCCGGATCGACGGGTTTACCCGCCTCCAGCGCGTCGTTGAGCGCGATGAGGGCGTCGCCGAGGTCCTTGAGCAGGGACTTGCCCTTTGGCGTCTGCGCCGCGGCGGGGGCGATCGATGCGGTCGCAGCGTCGGGGCCTGCCGCCTGAGCCGTCTCGGCCGGCACCGCGAGTTCGCGGGCAGCAGCGATCGGCTGGATCGCCGAGGGCGTGCCGGGGGGGGTGGCAGAACCGGCCCCGGGTACCTGCTGGCCGATCAGCGCCAGCAGGGCGGCAAACAGGTCACCCTCCGTGCCGCCCCGGGCCTGCGGCGCAACCGAACCCGTACCGGTCACAAGACCGGGATTGGCTGCTGGGACAAATCCGACCGATACCGTCACGTAGGCCTCGCGAGACACAATACTCCGGGGAATGCGATGCAAGCCGCGTGCCGGACACGAATGCCATGAATTTCAGTGAGTTAGGCTGACATTGCGCCGGCCGCTCGCAGGCAGAAAGGGACCCGGCGGCAAGAATTGCCGAGCAGGAGCGCTTGCGGCGCCCCAACGACGCGCCTATACCGCCGCGCATCCGCAGGACCTTGACCCCTTCTGGATGAGAGAGATGTTGAATTCGCTTGATCTGCCCAAGCGGCCCCAGGACACGCGCGTCGTGGTCGCGATGTCGGGGGGCGTGGACAGTTCCGTCGTTGCCGGCCTGCTTGCCCGCGAGGGCTACGATGTCGTCGGCGTTACCCTGCAGCTTTACGATCACGGCGAGGCGACGCACCGGAAGGGCGCCTGCTGCGCCGGGCAGGACATCCACGACGCGCGGCGCGTGGCGCAGGCGCTCGGGATTCCGCACTACGTGCTCGACTACGAAGAGCGCTTCAAGAACTCGGTGATGAAGCCGTTCGCCAATGCCTACCGGCAGGGCGAGACGCCGGTGCCGTGCATCGCCTGCAACCAGAGCGTCAAGTTCGTCGACCTGATGGACGTCGCCAGGGACCTCGGCGCCGACGTGCTGGCAACGGGGCACTATGTGCAGTCGAAGCTCGTGGACGGGCGGCGCCGGCTGTTCCGGCCCGTCGATGACAGCCGCGACCAGAGCTATTTCCTGTTCGCGACGACGCAGGAGCAACTCGATTTCCTGCGCTTTCCGCTCGGCGGCATGACCAAGCCGGCAGTGCGCGAGCTGGCGCGCGAGTTCGGGCTCGAAGTGGCGGAAAAGCACGACAGCCAGGACATCTGCTTCGTGCCGCAGGGCAAGTACACCGACGTGATCCGCAAGATGCACCCGGAGGCGCTGGAGGGCGGCGAGATCGTGCATCTCGACGGGCGCGTGCTCGGCCGGCACGAGGGGATCATCAACTACACGATCGGCCAGCGGAAGGGCCTCGGCGTCGCCGCAGGCGAGCCGCTCTACGTCGTCAAGCTCGACCACAAGACAGGCCGGGTGATCGTCGGGCCGCGCGAGGCGCTGATGACGAGGACGGTGCGGCTGCGCGACGTGAACTGGCTGGGCGAGCGCGCACTGGCGTCGCTTGCGGCCGGCAACGGCATGCCGATCGAGGTGAAGGTGCGCTCGACACGACCGCCGCAGGCCGGGGCCGTGCACATGGACGGCGGCGAAGTGTTCGTCACGCTGTTCGCGGGCGAGTACGGCATTTCGCCGGGGCAGGCCTGCGTGTTCTACGCCGACGACAGCGAGACGACCGAGGTGCTGGGCGGCGGTTTCATTGCCGAGGCGGTGCCTCAGGCGCTGGTGGCGTAAGGTTCTGACGAGGTACCACTTTTCTCTGGCCACGAACGGAGGATGCGATGTTGGGGGGAGTGGCGCGCTGGTGGGTTGTCGTTGTTGCGCTTCTGGCATGTGCCGTGCCGCCGCCCGCATCCGCGCAGGAGGGCCCGGCCGATCAATGTGCCCAAGTGGGCGACATTGCCGAGTTGATCATGCGTGAGCGCCAGCACGGAGCGACCATGGATGACCTCATCCAGATCGAACGGCAGTATCCCGCCGATCAGCGCGGTGCGGTCGAGGTCGCCATCATAGCCTCGTTCCAGTTCCCGCAGCACGACAGCGAGGAGGAGCGGGAGGCTGCCGCCAAGGACTTTCGCGCCTGGATGCAGAGCCATTTCTGCCAGTCGGCTCAATAGCTACGGTCGGTGTTGCGGGCCCCAGCCGACGGCTCCGGTCACGCTGCCACGGGCGGTCCTAGGCTAGGGAGTGGTGGTCGACGGGGCCTCGACGGACTTGGCGCCCTGGGCGGCTTCCTTGAGCTGCTGGTAGTTGCCGAGGCCGCCGAGCAGAGCCGAGGCGACGTAGATCAGGATCAGCACGCCAAGGACGAGCAGCACCACGCGGCTCGAGTTTAGCTTCCACGGGCTCTGCGGCTTGTTGGGGTCGTCGGTCATGCGTGTGGCGTACGCCGGCGATGGGGCGGATGCAAGGCGACATAGCGCGCGTCGCCCGACCCCCTCCGAGCTGCGCTAGGCAGCAAGCTGCCAAGCTTCGCTTGCCTCCCCCATCAAGGGGGAGGTGGGCATCGAGTTTGTGGCTGGATTTCGCCGGAGTCACCGGCTGGCACCTCCCCCTTGATGGGGAGGCTGGGAGGGGGTGGGGCGTGCTACTCGATGACTCGGCCACGTTCCGCAGAAAAATCTCGCGGCCCACCCCAAGGATCAGTTGGCGTTCATCGTCTCATCGATAGTGTGCCGGCCGAAAGCTCCAACAGGTGCTGAGTTCCTTGACGCCTGAACTGATCGATAGCGGGGTGCTGGCGGCGCCGGTTGCCGACGAGACGCTGATCGCGCGTGCGATCGGAGGTGATCGTCGCGCCTTTGCCGAGCTCATTGAGCGGCACTACGACTTCATCTTCCGTACGGCGTGCAAATGGTGCGGCAAGGTATCGGACGCCGAAGATGTCGCGCAGGAGGTGTGCGTCAAGCTCGCCTCGGTGTTGAAATCGTTCGACGGGCGCTCGGCCTTCACCAGCTGGCTCTATCGCGTGACGCTGAACGCGGTGCGCGACATGCAGCGGGCGCGGAGCCGACGGGGTCGCAATGCCGACCGCTATGCGGAAGTGGCGCCCGACGAGTACCTGCCCGACCAAGAGGATTCGGCGGCGGCCAAGGAGCTATGGCAGGCGGTGCGGCGCCTGCCCGAGCAGCAGCGCGATGCGGTGCTGCTGATCTACGCGGAGGGGATGAGCCACGCCGAAGCTGGCGGGATCATGGGCTGCAAGGAAGCAACCGTCTCGTGGCATGTCCACGAGGCCAAGAAGACCCTGAGGGGGCTCCTATGAGCAACCATTCCGACGAGGACAGGCTCAACCTGTTGAAGACCTCCGGCTCGCCCAAGCCGAGCGAGGCGGCGCGCCGCCGGGCGCTGGAGGCCGCGATGCTGGCGTTCGACGCCGAGCAGGAAAAGGTGGTGCGTGCGCCCCAAGGAAACCCGATCATCGACCGTCTCAGGTCCATCTTCGCCTCTCAGAAAGGGAAATGGATCATGGACAACCGTCTCGCCTACGGGCTTGGCACCGCCGCCCTCGCCTTGTTCCTGCTGCCGCTCGGCTACCAGCTCTACACCTCGACGGCGATCACGCCGATCAAGTTGCCGGGGGTGATCCCGACGACTGTGGCGACGCCGGAGCCGGAACTGACGGCACCGGCGGACAAGACGGATAGCGGCGGCGCCGCATCGATGGATGCACCCGTGGTGGTCGAGAACTTCGCCAACGGAATTGCGTCCATGCGGGCTGCCAAGCCGGCGGGCGAGGCTGGCCAGCTGCGCGACGAGGAAGCCGCGGTCGGCCTTGCGGCCCCCGAAGCCGCTCCGCCGATGCAGTCGCTTGCCGCGATCCCGGCGCCGGCCGACGCGATGATGGCGCAGCCGACCGAGCCGAGCGGGGACCAGTTCAGCACGTTCACGGAGTCGCCGGTCAAGATCGTCAAGAACGAGCCGGTCTCGACCTTCTCGATCGATGTCGACACAGCCTCCTACGCTTATGTGCGGAAGACCCTGACCGAGGGCTGGGTGCCCGAGCCCGATGCGGTGCGCATCGAGGAGCTGGTCAACTATTTCGACTACGACTACCCGGCCCCAACCGACGCCAGCACGCCGTTCAAGCCGAACGTGTCGGTCTATCCGACGCCGTGGAACGCCAGGACGCAGATCGTCCAGATCGGCATCAAGGGCTATGTGCCGGCCGCGACCGAGAAGAAGCCATCCAACCTCGTGTTCCTCATCGACACGTCGGGGTCGATGGACGAGCCGGACAAGCTGCCGCTGCTGAAGCGGGCATTTGCGCTGCTGGTCGACCGGATGGGGGCCGAGGACACGATCTCGATCGTCGCCTATGCCGGCTCGGCCGGCGTGGTGCTGGAGCCGACCAAGGGGACGGACAAGGCCAGAATCCTCAGCGCGCTCGACAATCTCAGCGCGGGCGGTTCGACCGCGGGTGCCGAGGGGATCGAACTCGCCTACCGGCTGGCCGAGCAGAACAAGGTGAAGGACGGGGTCAACCGGGTGATCCTTGCGACCGATGGCGACTTCAACGTCGGGATCGACGATCCGGAAGCGCTGAAGACCTTCATCAAGGGCAAGCGCGACGGCGGGGTGTTCCTGTCGGTGCTGGGCTTCGGGCAGGGGAACCTGGGCGACGACACGATGCAGGCGCTGGCCCAGAACGGCAACGGCAACGCCAGCTACATCGACAGCTTCAAGGAAGCGCAGAAGGTATTGGTGGCGGATGCCGGCGGCACGCTCGAGACCATCGCCAAGGACGTGAAGATCCAGGTCGAGTTCAACCCGGCGGTGGTGAGCGAATACCGGCTGATCGGCTACGAGACGCGGGCGCTGAACCGCGAGGATTTCAACAACGACAAGGTCGATGCGGGCGAGATCGGGGCGGGAACGACTGTTACCGCGCTCTACGAGATCACGCCAGTCGGCTCGGGCGCGGCGCTGAACGATGCGTTGCGCTACGAGCAGGGCGGCACGGCAGCCGCGACGCCGGTGGCGGCCAACGAGATCGGGTACCTCAAGCTGCGCTACAAGCTGCCGGACGGGGACACGTCGAGGCTGGTCGAAGAGCCGATCAGCGCGGACCTGGCGGTCGGTGACGTGGCGCAGGCTTCGGCGGACTCGCGGTTCGCGGCGGCGGTGGCAGCGTTCGGGCAGAAGCTCAGGGGCTCGAACTACGGCGACATGAGCTGGGACGCGATCCGGGCGCTGGCGCAAGGGGCGCGGGGCCCGGACCAGAACGGCTATCGCGCCGAGTTCGTGCAACTGATCGATCTGGCCAGGACGCTGGTGCCGGATAGCCGGGGGTAGGCCTGGGGCTGTCCCCGGTCAGTCAGCGGGTCCGAGCCAGATGGACCCGACCAACAGGGAGTGGAGCCGGGAATCCTTGCCCGTCGGCTCCACATGGGGCAGGCGTTGCATGCGCAGCGCGATGTCGAGCCTGCCGGAGGCTGCAGCCCGGGCTGACGCCCGGATCAGGAACTCCACCTGGTGCGGATCCTTGTCGTCAAAGGTGACAATCCCGACCGGTTGCCCGTTGGCGAACACGGTCAACTGCTGACGGAAGGACGGGGTCACCCTGGCACTCGCGTCGAGCCTGAGCACAAGGTCGCCAGGCGCGCCATCGTCCAGCGTGAAGCGCAGCCGGCCCTCGATCCCGCGCAGCCAGGTCCCCTCGGGTATGGAGTTCTCGAAGCCGCAGACGAGGATGTCGTCGAAGGCCCTGCGGGGCTTGCCGGATTGCGGCTCGACGGTCGTGCCCAGCGCGTAGGTGCCCGGCACTTCGCGCGGCAGGCAGCCGGTGGTGCGGTCGATGTAGTAGGCGCGATACTCGGGGCCGACGTCGGTCGTCGCCGCGAAGGCGCCGAGCGCGAGTTCGGCAAGTCCCAGGGCCACGATCCCGGCGAAGGCCAGCTTTCCTCGCATCGGTCACACCATCGTAAAGTCGCGACCGCTGATCCAGCCGGCGACGACAAGCAGGCCGAGCGCCAGTCCGATCGGGTAGGCGGACCAGGACAGCCAGCGCCGCCGGGCGATCAGTTCAGCCGACACCAGGCCGAGCGGGGCCAGACCAGCGGCGAAGCGGACGCTCGAGAACAGGCCGGCACTGAACGACAGCACGAGCGCGATGAAGCAGAACAGGGCCGCCGCGTAGTGGCCGCGCAGGGCGACCAGCGTGGTCAGCACCACCGCGACCAAGCCGCCGACGGCATAGGTCGAGAAGGGGTCCCAGTGGGCCTTGAATGGCCATCCGCTATGCAGGGCGATGCCGAACTGGATGAACGGATTGTCGAGCGCGCGGCCCCAGGCCACCTGAACATGGGCGAAGGCAAGTCCATCGCCCATCCACAGGCGCAGGTAGACCATGTAGCCCAGCAGGCCGAGCGGCACGAGCGCCAAACCGAGCAGCAGGCGGTTGTCGGACAGGAAGCTGCGCGGCAGGTCGCGCCAGGCCCCGCCCGCCCGGCGATAGTCGATGATGGCCTGAAGCACGATGGCGGCGCCGATCAGGACACCGGTGACCCGTGTAGCCGACAGCAGGGCTGCCCAGGCGCCGGCGCGAAGGTAGTCGCCGCGCTGCAACTGAACCAGCACCAGGATGGTGAGCAGGATGAACAGGCTCTCCGAATAGGGCATCGAGAAGAGCAGCGAGAACGGCCCGAGCAGGGCGCCGAAGGCGAACAGCCAGTAGGCCCGGGTCTGGCTGCCGAAAAGTGGCCGGGCGCAGCCGGCGGCGAGGATGCCAAGCACCTGCGAAACCAGCACTCCGGCCGCCGTCCACGGGAGCATGGTGAGCATGGCGACGGCTTTGACCAGCAAGGGATAGAGCGGGAAGAAGGCCCAGTTGGCCTCGCCGTTGCGGTTGGTCGGCAGGCCGACCTCGTAGCCCTGCGCGACCTTGCCAAACCACCGGCAGTCCCAGAGGCAGATGCGGTCGGCAAAGGCGAGGGGCGACAGGTCGCCCGTCATGTAGACGAAGACGGCGAACTTGAGCAGCAGGCTGCAGGCGGCAAACAGGGCAAGCACGGCCCATAGCCGCACGTCCGCCGAATGCGACCGGCGAAAGGATCGATCTGACGCAAGAAGTCCGTCGGCGCTGGTCAGTTCCGCCCCCCGAAGCAAGCTTCACCGACCAGTGCAATAGCCGGGCGAGCTTAACATTTCGAGTATTCGGGGGACGGGAAGCGGGCGAAGTCCGGTCGCCGCGATCAGGTCGATCGCGGCGCGGCCGGCAAGGTCATAGCGGTTCCAGGCCCGCCTCGATCTCGGTGCGGCGACCTTCGAGGAAGGGCGGGAGCGCCAGCCGCTCGCCGAGGGTCTCGAGCGGCTCGTCGGCGGTGAAGCCGGGGCCATCGGTTGCGATCTCGAACAGTACGCCGTTGGGCTCGCGGAAATAGAGCGACTTGAAGTAGAAGCGCTCGACTTCGCCGGAGGTGCGGACGCCGTGGTTGGCGGTGCGCCTCACCCACTCGTCGAATTCGTCCTTGTCCGGCGTGCGGAAGGCGACATGGTGCACGCCGCCAGCGCCCTGCCGGGCCTGGGGCAGATCGGGGTTCACCTCGACGTGGAGTTCGGCGGCGGCGCCACCCGGGCCCATCTCGAAGACATGGATCTCGCCGTTCTTCTCGCGGGCCGGATAGGAGCGGACCTCGCGCATGTTCATGATGCCGGTGAGGATCGGTGCGGTGCGGCGCAGATCGGGGACGGCCAGCGTGATCGGGCCGAGGCCCAGGATCTGGTGCTCGGCGGGGATGGGGCTCCTGTCCCACGGATGGCTCTCACCAGCCTTGGGGTCGGCGACGAGGCGGAAACGCTGGCCCTCGAAATCCTCGAACTCGAGCGACAGGTGACCGGCGCGTTCCTTGATGTTTCCGGAGGCGATGTCCTGCTCGGCGAGATGCTCCTTCCACCAGCTCAGGTCGGCTTCCGAGCGGACGCGCAGGCCGGTGCGCGAGACCTCGTGATTGCCGCGCCGGGCGGGGGCGGCCGGCCAATCGAAGAAGGTGAGATCGGCACCCGGAGAGGCGACGGCATCGCCGTAGAACAGATGATAGGCACTCACATCGTCCTGGTTCACCGTCTTCTTGATCAGCCTGAGGCCGAGGACGCGGGTGTAGAAATCGACGTTGCGCTTCGCCTGCGCGGTGATCGCGGTGAGGTGGTGGATGCCTGCGAGTTCGAGGGCCATGACGTCGCTCCGCTTGTTTGTGTCGCCAACACATAGGTGGGATTGGCGCGCACGAACAGCAGGGCGGCACCGACGCATCGTTCGCAATGGGTGAACGATCGCCGGCGTTCCGTACAAAAGCTGATGGGGCCGTGAGGCCCCATCTTGATCGGTCGGTTCTTGTCGCTCTGCCCTGCGGGCGTAGCTCTCCGGGCCTGATCCTTCCAAAATCAGTCCGCTGGACTGATTTTGCCTCATTCGGAGGCCGAGGATCAGTCCTTGGCGCGCTCGACGTAGCTGCCGTCTTCGGTCATCACGACAACGCGGGTGCCGACGCCGATATGGGGGGGCACCATGGTCTTGATGCCGTTGTTGAGCGTCGCCGGCTTGAACGAGGACGAGGCGGTCTGGCCCTTCACGACGGGCTCGGTCTCGACGATCTCGAGCGTGACGCGCTGCGGCAGCTCGATGGACAGGGAGGCGCCCTCGAAGGTCTTGATGAAGACCTCCATGCCATCGACCAGATAGGCCGCCTGGTCGCCCACGACATCGTTCGAGACCGTGATCTGCTCGAAAGTGGTCGGCTCCATGAAATGGTAGCCTTCGGCGTCGCTGTAGAGGAAGTTGTAGGCGCGCTCGTCGACGTCGGCCTTCTCGACCATTTCCACGGTGCGCCAGCTGGCGGCGACCTTGACGCCATCGGAGATGCGCCGCATGTCGACCTTGGTCACCGAGTTGCCCTTGCCGGGATGGATGTTTTCGGCGACCAGCACAACGTAGAGCTTGCCGTCGTCGTGCTCGACGACGTTGCCCTTGCGCAGCGACGAGGCGATGACCTTGACCATTATTTCTTCCTTGTTCACGCGTTGGCGGCGGCCTAGATGAGCGGCAGCAGGGCCGGCCGGGCGCACTGATCGTTGTGTGTGGGCCGCCCGATACCTCAATTCTGCGAAAACCGCCAGTCCCAGCGCGAAAGTCTGACGAAAGTGCCGCCCGACTCCCCAACGCCAGCCCGATCGCCGTGGTGGACGCCTTCGGTGCATGCCGACCGGCGGCCGGTGCTGCTGGCGCGCAATCGGATCGAGGCGGCGGTGCGGAGCTATTTCGGCGCGCGCGATTTCCTGTTCGTCGACCCGCCGGGATTGCAGCGGAGCCCAGGCAACGAAACCCATCTGCATGCCTTTGCCACTGAAATGATTGGCAATTCCGGCGCGGGCGAGACGATGTACCTGCACACGTCGCCGGAATTCTCGATGAAGAAGCTGCTGGCGGCGGGGGAGCAGCGCATCGTGTCGCTCGGGCATGTGTGGCGGAACCGGGAGCGGAGCGCGCTGCACCACCCGGAGTTCACCATGCTGGAGTGGTACCGCGCAGGCGAAGCCTATGACGCGGTGATCGCGGATTGCGTGGCCCTGTGCCGGATGGCGGCGGAAATTACTGGAGCCGGGCTGCTGCGCTATCGCGGGCGGGAGTGCGATCCGTTCGCGGAGCCCGAGCGAGTCGGAGTTATCGAGGCGTTTCAACGGTTTGCGGGGATCGACCTGTTCGCGACGATGGATGTCGAGGGGGAGACCGACGCGGACGTGCTGGCGGCTGAGATGCGGCGGGTGGGGCTGGAGGTGCCGGCGGAGCACACGTGGTCGTACCTGTTCAGCCGTGTGCTGGTAGAAAAAATCGAGCCGAATCTAGGACTTGGCCGGATTACCGTGCTGGACAGATATCCGGCGGCGGAGGCGGCATTGGCGCGGCGGACGGCAGATGACCGGCGAGTGGCGGAGCGGTTCGAGCTCTATGCCTGCGGCGTCGAACTGGCGAACGGCTTCGGCGAACTCATCGATGCGCCCGAACAGCGCCGCAGGTTTGCCGCCGAGATGAACGAAAAGCAACGGCTCTACGGGGAAACCTATCCGCTCGATGAAGAGCTGCTGGCGGCCTTGCCGCTGATGAGCGAGACGAGCGGGGTGGCGCTCGGGTTCGACCGGCTGGTGATGCTGGCGACGGGGGCGCCGCGGATCGAGGATGTGATCTGGGTGCCGGTGGCCGGAGGCGAAAGATGAAGCACGACAAAGCCTTGCGGACGGCTGCCGAGCTGGTTGAGGCAGGACTGCTGCCGGCCGGGCGGCTGGCTGCAGCCGAGGCGGTGGCCAGGAAGTACGCGATCGCGGTGACGTCGACGGTGGCTGGGCTGATCGACCGGGACGATCCGGACGATCCGATCGCGCGGCAGTTCGTGCCCGACCTTGCCGAACTCTCGGTTACGCCGGAGGAGCGGGCGGACCCGATCGGGGACCAGACGCACTCGCCCCTCGAGGGTATCGTCCACAGATATCCCGACAGAGTTCTGCTGAAAGCAGTGCATGTTTGCCCGGTCTATTGCCGGTTCTGCTTCCGGCGCGAGATGGTGGGGCCGGAGGGCCTCGGAACCCTCTCGCCGGAGGCGATGGACAGGGCGATCGGCTACATCGCGGACCATCCGGAAATCTGGGAAGTGATCCTCACCGGCGGCGATCCGCTGGTGCTGTCGGCGCGACGGCTCGAGGACATGATGCGGCGGCTCGCCGCCATCGCGCACGTGAAGGTGGTGCGGTTCCATACGCGCGTGCCGGTGGTCGAGCCCGAGCGGGTCGACGGTTCGCTGATCGCGGCGCTGAAGGCGAGCGGCAAGACGACCTATGTGGCGCTGCATGCCAACCACCCGCGCGAGCTGACGGAAGCGGCGCGGGCGGCGGCGGGACGGCTGGTGGATGCCGGCATCGTCATGCTCAGCCAGTCGGTACTGCTGCGCGGCGTCAACGACGACGTGGAGGTGCTGGCGGCGCTGTTCCGCGGCTTCGTCGAGGCGCGGGTGAAGCCGTATTACCTGCACCATCCGGACCTGGCGCCGGGCACGGCGCATTTCCGCGTGTCGATCGCCGAGGGGCAGGCGCTGGTGAAGGCGCTGCGGGGCAGGGTGTCGGGGCTGTGCCAGCCGACCTATGTGCTGGATATCCCGGGCGGGTACGGCAAGGCGCCGCTCGCGGCGGCGAACGTGCGGGACGAAGATGGCGCGTGCATGGTCACGGACTGGCGGGGCAGGGAGCACGTGTATCCGCCGGTGGGGGAGTAGGCCCGCCTGACCAAACTTGAGTGTCGTCCCTGCGAAAGTGGGGACCCCGGTTTGGACGGAGTTGTTCCGCCGATCGCGAAACGGAGATTCCCGCTTCCGCGGGAATGACCCGGAGCTTCAGGCCGCGAGAGCTGGGTCCCTGCTTGCGCAGGGATGACACCGGGTGGGCAGAAGCGGGAAATTGTAGGGTCGCCTGCCCGACGACCCTACAACCCCCTGATCCGCGCTTGCCACCGGCGGATCATCTCTTGTGCGGCCGCTTCCGCGCCCTGCATGTTGGCACTCTGGTAGACATCGACGTCGACGCCGATCCCGGCGAGCTTGTCGACGGCTTCGGCGAGGACGGCGTTGAGGATGAAGACGCCGGCGATGGTCGAGGTCGGCCCCATGCGGCGGTCGTGGCCAACGATCAGCGCGGCGTCGCCATACTCGCCGCCGTTGTCGAGCACGAGATCGGTGACCTGGTAGAGCAGCTTGCCCGAGCCGTGGCGCGAGGTGATCGCGGTGGCGTGGCGCATCGAGGTGATGGCGATGGTCAAGGCGCCGCGCGCCTTCGCGGCCAGCGCCATCTCGATGGGGTAGGCGTTGCGGCCGGAATTGGAGGCGATGAAGACCACATCGCCGGGGCCGACCGGGTAGTCGGCGAGGGCGCGCTCGGCGCGACCTTCCTCGCGCTCGAGCAGGGTGGAGCGCTCGGCGCCAAGGTGCAGCATCAGGTCGGGATCGAGGATGGCCTGGGCCGCGGCGATGCCGCCGGCACGGTAGAACACTTCCTCGGCCAGCAGGTGCGAGTGGCCGGAGCCGGCGACATAGACGAGGTGGTCGGAGGCGAGGGCGGCGGCGACGGCATCGCGGGCCGCGTCGAGCGCCTCCGGCTGCGTGTCGAGCACGCGGTCGAGGATCTCGACCAACTTGTCGCGATAGCGCCGACGCACGGGTGCGGTCATCTCAGCCCCTGATCTCGCCGACATACTTGTAGCGATCGCCGCGGTACCAGCTGACGGCATCCTCGACGACGGTGCCGCTCTCGCCGTAGCCGAGCTGGGTGATCTCGAGCACGGCGGCGCCGGGGCGAATTCCCAGATAGTGCGCCAGCGCCTCGTCGGCCTCGGTCGCCTGCAGGCTTTGCAGCACGCGCCGGGGACGGGCGTTGCGGGCATCCATGCGCTCGTAGAGCGAGCCCGACCCGTCGTAGTCGGCGCCCACGGCCTCAACCGGCACCATGGCGCGCTCGTAGGCGATGGGCTCGCCGCCGGCGAGGCGCAGGCGCACGAGGGTGAAGACCGGCGTGCCGAGCGGCAGGCCGGTGCGGAAGGCGGCATCGGCGCCCACCGGGGCGACGTGACACTCAAGCACCCGCGAGGTGGCGACGAGACCGCGCAGCTGCATGTCCTCGGTGAAGCCGGACAGGCGCGACAGGGCCTTGGGAATGCGGCCGACGACAATGGTGCCGGCGCCCGGGCGGGTCGCGACGAGGCCCTGCAGGGCGAGTTCCTTGAGGCCCTGCCTGAGCGTCGAGCGCGAGACATTGAGATGTTCGGCCATCTCGCGTTCCGACGGCAGGGCCTCGCCCGCCGCGATCACTCCGGACTCGAGCACGCCGGTCAGCGCATTGCGCAGCCGATCGCCCAGGGGGCCGTGCTGGCGCCCCATCCGTTCCAGCACTGCAGCGTAGAAATCCAATGCCCTCTCCGATCGCTGTTCGCGATCCTGTCTGGCCACTGGTATGATTTTGGTTCAGGCATTGCAAGCCATTTCGCCCTGCGATACGGGGATGGACAATGGCGGTTAAACCAATAACATACCAGTGAGTTCGATCGCACCGATGGGTGTTCATTCAGCTTTCGGTGCCGAAAACAGAGCTTCCCGCTTTTGCGGGAATGACTCCGCGCGGAATGGCGCGGCGCTGTGGGGTGTGGTCCGGGGAACACGACCCGAGAAACAGGGGTGGGATTGATGATGACCAAGAGATTTGCCTTCGCGACGCTTGGGGCGTTGCTGATGCTGACCACCAGTGCCATCGCGCAGGTCGAGGTGCGGTTCACGCACTCGATCACCGGCGGCTCGAGCCGCGAGGCACTCGATGCGATCATCGCCGCGTTCGAGGCGGCCAACCCGGACATCAAGATCAAGCAGATCGTGTTCGATGACGACCAGTATTCGAACCAGGGCCTTATCACGCAGCTCAAGAGCAACGAGGTGCCGGACATCTTCTTCGAGTGGGCGGGGTATCCGGTGCAGCGCGACGTTGCTGCGGGATATGCCTACGACCTCAGCGAGGCGATGCAGGCGGACGGCTGGAAGGCCAGCTTCTCGCCGGCCGTGTGGACGGACGGCGCCGGCACCATGGTGGACGGCAAGCCGTACCTCGTGCCGCTGTCGCTCGATCTGACCAACACCATCTGGTACAACAAGAAAATCTTCGCCGAGCACAACCTGACGCCGCCCAAGAGCTGGGACGAGTTCGTGGCGCTGACCAAGACCCTGGCCGACGCCGGCGAGACCCCGATCGTCGAAGGCAACAACGAGTTCTGGCCGCTGGGCAACTGGGCCGGCCACATCGCCGCGATGGTGGTGCCGCCCGAGGCCTATGTGGCGGCGTTCAGGCAGGAAGCGCCGTTCGATACACCCGAGTTCGAGAAGGCGCTGGGCCTGCTGGTGCAACTGCACGACGTCGGCGCATTCAACAAGGACATGCAGGCGCTCGGCGCCGATCCGGCGATGGCGACGTTCTTCCAGGAGGGGGCGGTGATGCACCCGATCGGCTCGTGGCTGGTGTCGGAGACATCGAACCTGGCCGAGGACGGCTTCGAGTACGGGCAGTTCAACACGCCGGTGATCGATCCGGGCCATCCGCTGGCCAACAGCGTGATCGGGACCATCACGGGGCTCGTGGTGCACAAGAATGCCCAGCACCCGGCCGAGGCGATCAAGTTCCTCAAGTTCCTGACCTCGGAAGCGAGCCAGATCCAGTGGGCCGAGAGCGGCCAGATGAGCCCGGTGCTCGGTGTCAGCGACAAGGCCAAGCTCGACGAGCAGACACAGGCGATGCTGGCCCTGATGAGCGGCGCGCCGGCGATCGTGCCGCCGCCGGACAACAAGTACCCGGTGCCGGTGGCCGAGGCATTCTACCAGGCCGCGGCCTATGCCGCCGACGGCGAGAAGAGCGCCAAGGATGCCCTCGTCTGGCTCGACCAGACGCTGGCGGCGATGGGCAAGCAATAGGCCGGCCCGTCCTTTGGAAGATCGCTCGGCCCCCATCAGCTCCGGCGCCGCGAACGCGTTGTTCGCGGCACCGGCCATGCTGCTGTTCGCCACCTTCGTGCTGCTGCCGCTGGGAGCCTCGCTCTACTACGCCTTCACGTTCTGGGACGGGTTCAGCGCGCCGAGATGGGCGGGGCTGGCCAACTTCGCGCGGGCGGTGACCGACCCGACCTACCTCAACTCCTATGTGCACGTGGTGCTCTACATCCTCGCCACGCTGGTGTTCGAGGTGAGCTTCGGCCTGGGGATGGCGGTGCTGCTGAACTCGGACCGGCGCGGCTTCTCGCTGATGCGGGGGATGTTCTTTTCGCCGGTGGTGCTGTCGATGTCGGCGGCCGGCGTGCTGTGGACGTTCGTGCTCGACTATCGCACCGGGCTGCTCAACTCGGTGTTGAAGTCGCTCGGCCTCTCGGACTGGGCGCAGCCGTGGCTGGCGCAGCCGGAGACGGCGCTGCTCTTCATCTGCATCGTGTCGGGCTGGAAATATGCCGGCTTCTACATGGTGATCTTCTTTGCGGCGCTGCGGCGCATTCCGCGCAACCTCTACGAGGCGGCGCGGCTCGACGGCGCCAACGCGCTGCAGCAGTTCACCGCGATCACGCTGCCGATGCTGAAGCAGAACGTGATCGTGTGCATCCTGCTGGCGGTCACCGGCGGGTTCGCCGGGTTCGACCTGTTCTTCACCATGACCAACGGCCAGCCGTTCGGGGCGACGGAAGTGCCGGCGACCTGGATCATCAAGCAGGCCTTCGACCAAAACCAGATCGGCTATGGCGTGGCGCTGACGGTGGTGCTGACGCTGGTCGTGTCGCTGATCTCGATCGTCTATCTCAAAATCTCGGAGCGCGGCCATGTCACGCGCTATTGAGAGGCCGCGCAGCGCCGCCGAATGGCTGCAGTTCGGGTTCGCCGGCGCCATCGTGCTGGTGATGTTCTATCCGGCGATCTGGATGGTCTATTCCGCGTTCAAGTCGAACCGCGAGATCTTCCGCACGCCGTTCGCGCTGCCGGCCGAATGGCGCTGGGGGAACCTGGTCGAAGCCTGGCAGGTGGGTGGGCTCGGCACGCTGTATTTCAACTCGGTGTTCGTGACGGTGATCGCGGTCAGCATGTGCGTGCTGTTTGCGACGGCGGCGGCCTTCGCGTTCACGCGGCTCGAGTTTCCCGGCCGGAGGCTGATGTACCGGGTGCTGCTGATCGGGCTGCTGCTGCCGCCGCCATCGGTCGCCATCGCGCTGTTCACGCAGCTGCGCGACATGCACCTGCTCAACACGCCCTGGGCGCTGATCCTGCCCGGCGCGGCCTGGCAGCTGGCCTTCACGGTGTTCCTGATGCGGGCCTATTTCATCTCGATCCGGCCCGACATGGAGGAGGCGGCCCGGCTCGACGGCGCCAATACCTGGGAAATCTTCTGGCACGTTTCGGTGCCGATGGTCTGGCCGGCCATGCTGACGCTGGTGGTGCTCAACACGATCAGCGTGTGGAACGAACTGCTGTTCGCGCTGCTGTTCATCACCGACGACGCCCAGCGCACGCTGCCGGTCGGGCTGGTGCGGTTCTCGGGCTACCACAGCACCGACTACGCGCTGGTCTTCGCGGCGCTGACGATCACCACGGTGCCGATCCTCATCCTCTACTTCCTGCTGCAGCGGCACGTGATTGCCGGTCTGACGGCGACTGCAATGGACTAATTGCCAATGGGTACAGTGCATCAATTGCCGCTGATGTCGGCCTCGCCTCCCGGGCTCTCGGGCTGGTCGCTCGACATCCTGCTCGACCAGCCGGACCGGGGGCGGGGCGGCACGACGCCGGTGCTGCCGTTCCTCACCGGCGTGATCGAGGGTTTTTACGGCCGGGCGTGGACGCATGCGCAGCGCGTCGAGATGCTCGACTGGATCGCGGCGGCGGGGATGAACAGCTTCGTCTACGGGCCCAAGGACGACATCAAGATCCGCGCGCGCTGGCGCGAACCCTACAACGCGGCGGAAGCCGCACAACTCCGGGAGCTGGTCGAGGAGGCCCGGGCGCGCAAGGTCAACTTCATGGTGGCGATCGCGCCGTGCCTCGATGTCGTCTATTCGGACGCAAGCGACTTCGCGGCGCTGCAGCGCCGTCTCGACCAGCTCCTGGACCTCGGCGTCCGGCACTTCGCGCTGCTGTTCGACGATGTTCCGCCAACTATGATGCGGGCCGACGAGAGGGCGTTTCCCTCGTTCGCGGCGGCCCAGTGCCATTTTGCCAACGCGGCGCTCGACCACCTGAAGAGCCGGGCGCAGGACGTGGCCATGCTGTTCTGCCCGACCGAATACTGCGCGGCGTTCGCGGGCCGGGACGTGCCGGCATCTGCCTATCTCAGGACGCTCGGGGCGGAGCTCGATCCCGAGATCGGGGTGTTCTGGACCGGGCCGGACATCGTCTCCGAGGCCATCGATGCCGAAGGGCTGAGGGAGCTTGCGGCGGTGATCGGGCGGAAGCCGGTGATCTGGGAGAATTTCCACGCCAACGACTACGACATCAGGCGCGTGCATGCCGGGCCGCTGGGCGGGCGGAGTGCGGAAATCCTCGATCTGGTCGACGGGTTCATCACCAACCCCAACAACGAGTTCGAGGCCAACTACGTGCCGGTGCGGACGACGGGGCTGTTCGCGAACGGCGAGGGCGACGAGGGAGCGGCCTTTGCGACAGCGCTCGAGGCGTGGCAGCCGCGCTTCCGGCTGGCGTTCGCCGAGGCCGGCGAGACGCTGACGCGCGAGGAGATTCGGCTGCTCGGCGAGCTGTTCTACCAGCCGTTCCGCTGCGGACCGGAGGTGGAGGAGGTGTTGCAGACGGCGCGGCGGCTGCTTGGCGAGCAGCGCCCGGATGTGCGCGATCACCGCTGGCAGGCCGGTCATGACGCGCTGGTGGAGTTCCGCGACCGCATCCGCGACCTGTTCAGCCGGATGACGGAGCTCGAGAACCGCGACCTGTTCTACGCCTTCCACCCCTACCTGTGGGAGGCGCGCGAGGAGATCACGCACCTCGTGACCTATCTCGACTGGCTGGCGGGCGATCCGCCGGCGGGAACGGAGTTCCCCCATCGGGACCGAATCTATAACTTCTACCGCCAGGGATTCACCGTCGCGGTGCAGGAGCTGCTGCCGCGCGATGCAAGCGGACGGTACCGGCATGGTCGTTGAGTTGGGTGGCGGCTACCGCCTGCGGCAGGCGGAAGCTTCCGACCATGCGGCGATGGAGATGGTGTGCCTCAGGACGGGCGACTCCGGCGCCGATGCGACGGCGCGCGAGGACGATCCGCGGCTGCTCGGGCTGATCTATGCCGTGCCCTACCAGGTGTTCGCCCCAGAGTTTGCGTTCGTGATCGAGGGGCCGAACGGGGTGTGCGGCTATGTCCTCGCGGTCACCGACAGCGCGGCCTACTATGCCTGGGCGCAGCGCGAGTGGTTTCCCGGGATCGCGGCGACGGTGGCCGACCCTGGGCCGGACAAGGCGACGTGGACCCGGGGCAGCGACTGGGCGCGCTACGAGATCCACCACCCGGACTTCACCTACCCCGAGGCGCTGCATCCCTATCCGGCGCACGGGCATATCGACCTGCTGCCGGAAGCGCAGGGCAGGGGGTTCGGGCGCAGGGCGCTGGAGCACGTGATGGCGGCGCTCGCGCGCGCGGGGGCCCCGGGCATGCACCTGGGCGTCAGCACGAGCAACCACGCCGCGCTGGCGTTCTACGAGAGACTGGGGTTTGCGCGGCTGACCGGGCCGGGAGCGCCGACGCACGCGGTGTACATGGTGAAGGCGCTGTAGCCCGGGCGTAATCCAAGGAGTCATTCCCGCGAACGCGGGAACCACTGTTCTTGCGCTTGTGGCCAAACAGAGATCCCCGCTTTCGCGGGGATGACCCGGTTGCTGGTGCAAGCTGAACGCTTCCCCCGAAGGAGGATCAGGGCCGATCCGGCATGATGCGGAAGTCGGCGCCTTCGGGGAGGAGCTGGCCGCCGTCGACGACGATCGTCGTGCCGGTGATGTAGGCGGCTTCGTCCGAGGCGAGGAACAGGAAGGCGTTGGCGACGTCGCGCGGGCTGCCGAGGCGGCCGAGCGGGATGGCGTCTTCCATGCCCTTGATGAACTCTGGCGAGCGGTGCAGCTGGATCGCCTCGGTCAGGATGTTGCCGGGCTCGACGCCGTTGACGGTGATGCCGTAGCCGGCGAACTCGAGCGCGGCGGCGCGGATCAGGCCGTTGATGCCGGCCTTGCTGGCCGAGTAGTGGCCGTGACCGGGGCTGGTGACGTGCGGGCCGGTGATCGAGGAGGTGAAGAGGATGCGGCCATAGCCCTGCTGCTTCATCGGCACGAGGGCGGCGCGGGCGGCGATGAAGCTGCCGCGCAGGTTGACGCCCAGGACCCGGTCCCAGTCCTCGACGGACGTCTGTTCGAGCAGTTGCCAGGGATAGATGCCGGCGTTCTGGACGACGATGTCGAGCCGGCCGAAGCGTTCGACGGCAAGGGCGACGGCGGCCTCGGCGGCGGCGAGTTTCGAGATATCGAGATCGACGAACAGTGCGCCGATCTCGCGGGCGCTGGCCTCGCCGGCCTCGCGCTCGGTGTCGGCGATGATGACGCGGGCCCCTTCCTCGGCGAAGCGGACGGCGGTGGCCTTGCCGATGCCGCGCGCCGCGCCGATGACGAGGGCAACTTTTCCTTCGAGACGACCGGTCATGCGAGTTTCTGCCGTAGCTGGAGTTTGAACGCGTCGAGCAGCACCGCGGCGAGCACCAGCAGGCCGTGGATGAGCTGGGTGAAGGTGGCCGGCAGGCCCATCAGGTTGATGGCGGTGTTGATCGAGGACAACAGCAGGACGCCGGCATAGACGCCGGGCAGGGCGCCGACGCCACCCTTCAGGCTGACGCCGCCGATCACCACGGCGGCGAAGGCGTTGAACAGCAGGCCGATGCCGAGATTGGCGGTGGCGCCGGAGGTGCGGATAGCCAGCAGCCAGCCGGCCAGGCCGGCGATCGAACCGGCGAGCACGAACGCCGAGATGAGGATGCGATCGACCTTGATGCCGGCGCGGAAGGCGGCGTTCTCGTTGCCGCCGATGATGATCAGGTGGCGGCCGAAGCGGGTGCGGGCCATGACGAATGAGAAGGCGACGAAGCACAGAATGGCGAGCCAGGCGGTCAGCGGCAGGCCGAGCAGGCGGGTGATGCCGAACCAGCGGATGGCGGGCGCCAGGTCTTGCGCCGAGCTGCCGCCGGAAATGGCAAGCACGATGCCGCGCACCCAGATATAGCTGGCAAGGGTGACGATGAAGGCATTCATCTTCAGCTTGACGATGAGGACGCCGTTGATGGCGCCGACCGCGCCGCCGACGAGGATGGCAAGGACCAGCGACACCGGCGTGGCGAGCCAGTCGGGTTGCAGCTCGACGCCGCGTCCGATGCCGGCCGAGCAGAAGATGATGCCGACGGTCATGGCGCTGAGCGCGGCGACGGACTCGACGCTGAGGTCCATATGGCCGGCGATGATCACCAGCGCCAGGCCGATCGACATGACGCCGAGCACCGAGGAGGCCTCGACGATGTTGGCGAAGATGCCGGGCTGGAAGTAGTTCGGCACGAGCAGGGAAAATGCAGCCAGCACGAACAGCAGCATGAACCAGGCAAGGTTGTCGAGGATGAACTCGAGGGTACGTCGGGTTTGGGGATTCATGAGTTGCTCGGGTTGGCGGGTGTAGTCCTGTGTCACGGCTGCGGAACGAGCGTGGGGGCTTACCCCCACCCTAGTTCCGCTAGGTCGCTTCGCTCCCAGCTCCACTACCCTCCCCACAAGGGGGAGGGAGGGGCTGGGGTGCTGGGCTGCCTCTCACCCTGACCCTCTCCCCTGAGGGAGAGGGGACGTTGTGGGAGGCCGGCCTTGCCTTACTCGACTGCCTTGACCTGGTCGGTCGGGGGCTTGAGGTTGCCCCAGAACTTGGCGTCGTCGACGTTGGACTTGTCGATGGCGGCGCCGGGCAGCTTGATGTTGGGGCCCCAGGCTTCGTTGGTGACGGTGCCGGTGAGGCCGATGATGTCGTACTCACCCGGCTTGATCTCGGCATGCGCCACGATCTTGTCCATGAAGGCGGCGACGGCGGCAGCCTGGGCGTAGAGCGGCTGCTCGACTTCGACGTTGAGCCAACCCTTGCGGATCAGGTCGAGGCCGACCGGGGCACCGTTCGAGCTCATCAGCATGACGTCGCCCGGCTTCTTGCCGGCGGCTTCGAGCGAAGCGACGACGGCGACCGAGAGGTGGGCGGCGTGGCTGAAGATGAGGTCGATGTCGGGGTTGGCGACGAGCTGGTCGTTGGCAATGGTGCCAGCGGCGTCGGCAGCCCAGCCCATGGCCGGCACGGAGATGATCTTGACGTCCGGGAAGGCCGCCATCTTCTCCTCGAAACCCTTCTGGATATCGAGGGTGTAGGGATCGCCGGGGTCGCCGAGGATCTGCAGCACCTTGCCCTTCACCGAACCATACTTGGAGGTGAGCAGCTTCTGCGCCTGCTCGGCCGCGATATGGCCGATCTCGATGGTGCCGGCGACCGAGGTGAAGGACGAGGGCGTCGAGGTGATCTGACGGTCGAACTCGACCACCGGAATCCCCGCAGCCATGGCCGCCTCGATCGAGGGCTTCAGCGCATTGAAATCAACCGCGGCGAGGATGATCGCAGCGGGCTTCAGCGCGATGACGTCGTTCATCTGGGTCTGCTGGACGTCGGTCTTGTTGTCGGCGTTCAGCGTCTGCATCTCGTAACCGACCTGCTTGAGGAAGGTCTCGAGCGCCGAGACCGAGCCGGTCTGGAACTCGTCGAGCAGAGTCGGCACGAGGTAGTAGACCTTGCCCTTGGTCTGGGCGATGGCCGGCGTCAGCATGGCGAGCGCCAATGCCAGAACGCCGAAGACGGACAGAAGTATTCGCTTCATTTCGTTCGCTCCTAGCTGCCGGATTTCCCTGTTTCCCCTCAGCCTGCCGCTCCGGCAGCGGCAAGGGTTTCCCCGGTGATCATCCTGATCACCGCATCGGGGCTCGTATCTTTGGTTGCAACATCGCCGGCGACGACGCCCTGGCGAATCACCACCATGCGGTCGGCGACCTGGAAGGCCTGCTGCATGATGTGGGTGATGATGACGACGCCGATGCCCTGGCTGGCCACGGCGCGGATCATGTCGAGGCCGCGTCGCGTCTGCTCGACACCGAGCGCGGCGAAGGGCTCGTCGAGCAGCACCAGCTTGCCGCCCCAGTGCACGAAGCGGTTGAGCTCGATGGCCTGGCGCTGGCCGCCGGAGAGATGCTCGACCTTGGTGCGCAGCGACGGAATGCGGGTGCCGGCATTGGCGAGGGCCTTGGCGACCACGTCCTCCATCGCCTTCTCGTCGAGCACGGGAATGCCGAGGATGCGGCGCGTCAGCTCGCGGCCCATGAAGAAGTTGGCGACGACGTCGACATTGGTGGCGAGCGAGAGGTCCTGGTACACCGTCTCGATGCCGGCGGCCTTGGCTTCGGACGGCGATTTCGCCAGCCACTCGCGGCCCTCGAACAGCATGCGGCCGGAGGTCGGCTCGAGGCCGCCGGAGATGATCTTAACCAGCGTCGACTTGCCGGCGCCGTTGTCGCCGAGCAGCGCCACGACCTCGCCCTTGCCGATGGCGAAGCTGATGCCCTTCAGCGCTTCGATTGCGCCGTAGTTCTTCCTGATGTCGTCGAGAACGAGCAGCGGCTCGAAGGCGGTCATGCGGCGATGCCCTTCATCTGGTCGCGGCCGGGCGTGAACAGCTGGCCGAAGCGGGGGGAAAGAACGCCGGCGACCGCGAGGGCGGCAGCGCCGAGCAGCACGGTGTCCGGCCCGCCCGTGGCGACGACGAGGCGCGGGGCCTTGCGATCGCGGCGGGCGGAGACGGAATTGGGCAGCGCGACAGCGGCGGCGGTGAGTTCGGCGGCGAGGCGGGGCGGCACGAGGCCGCCCAGGATGATGGTCTCGGGGTCGAACAGGTTCTCGATGGTGGTGAGCGCGGCATGCAGCTGCGGCCGGATGCCAGCGACCCAGCGGGCCGCGTCGAGGTCCTGGCGGGCGAAGGCGTCCAGCGAGACATAGCGCTCGAGGCAGCCACGATTGCCACACGGGCAGGGCTCGCCGTCGGGAACGACCGGGATGTGGCCGATCTCGCCGGCATTGCCCCAGGCGCCGCGCTGGGCGACGCCCTCATGCACCATGATGCCGCCGAGGCCGGCGCCGAGGAAGAGATAGTAGAAGTCGGAGAAGTCGGCGCCCCGCCCGTAAAGGCTTTCACCGTGAGCGGCGGCGGCCATGTCGGTCTCGATGAAGGCGGGCAGGCCGCTGACTTCGGCAAGGCGCTCGCGCAGCAGGACGTTGCCCCAGCCGGCCATGGTGGTGGGACCGACAAAGCTCATCGAGTCGACGTCGAACGGGCCGGGCAGGGCGAGACCGGCGCCGAGCATGCGGGCACCCGGGCGCAGGGCCCTCAATTCGGCCACCATGGCGCGGATGAGGGTGAAGCCCTCGTCCGGCGTGGCCTGGGCGGCGTCGCGGCGCGTGCTGCCGATGACCGCGCCGGCAAGATCGACGAGCGCGGCATCGATGCCGAGCGGTGAGACGTGGATGCCGATGGCGTAGCCGCCCTCGGGATTGATGCGCAGGGTCGTCGGGGGCAGGCCGCGGCCGCGCGGCTCCTCCTTCTCGGAGAGGATGTAGCCCTGCTCGGCGAGTTCGCGGATGATGGTGGAAACGGTCTGGACGGTGAGGCCAACCTCATCGGCAATGCGGCCGCGCGTGGTCGGGCCGTTGGCGCGAATGGCCTCGAGCACGATGCGCCGGTTGTACGGCCGTCCGAATTCCTGGTTGGTCCCCCTCAGGCCCAAGTGCACTCCCTCCAGCGCAGCCGGCGTTGGGGGAGCGTCTGCAGCCGATCTTTCCCTTCCATCACTGTCATCCCAGAAAGCCGGGGCCCAACTGTCCGCCGGCGCGGGCCAAGCCATGGTCCCAGCTCTCGCCGGGATGACATCGAGTGGGAGGCGAGATCGGCAGCCATCACTCCCGGCAGCAGCCGGTTCGAAGGGAGACTGCGACGGCCGGGGTATTAAGTCAAATGGAATTCAAAAATGCTGCCGCGGGTGCAGGCGCCGGGCCTACAACGGGTCCTGCGAGCCTGGAACGCCGGCCCTGCCGGAATCTGCCGTGCGGGGGCGGCGCCGGCGCGCCTGTCGGACCCAAGGACTTGCGGACTGCCGCCGTCCAAGTGTCTGAGGCCCGTCATTCATTTGTCGTTCAGGGCCAATCATCTTAGGGTAGCAGCAAAGGCGTCGATCATGAGGGTGAGGGATATGAAGCGGCTTGTTCGGACCGCCTGTTGGCTCGTGGCGAGCGTTTTCCTCTCTCTCAGCCCGGTGATGGCGCAGGAGCGCAGCATCACGCTGCTGCCGGACACGGACCTGCCCGGCTTCGACTATGCGGTGCAGAAGGGCGTGACGCTCGACCAGTGCCAGGCGGCGTGCACGGACGACAGGCTGTGCCAGGCATTCACCTTCAACGCGAAATCGAAGTGGTGCTTCCTCAAGGGCGAGGCGGGCACGGCGAAATCGTTCAAGGGCGCGACCTCGGGGCAGGTCGAGTACAACCCGTCGGTCGACGAGATCATCACCGAGCGGGTGAATGCGCTGCCGTTCCCGGCGCGCGACCTGTTCGATTCCGCCGTCTATTTCGCCAACAGCCTGCCGCAGACCGATCCGCCGCCGCCGGGCGTGACCTACTACGACCTGGTGACCTCGGGCGACGAGGCGGCGGCGCAGAACAATCCGTCGGCGGCCATGGTCTCGTACCGGCAGGCGCTGGCGATCGTGAAGAACGATCCGGCGGTGTGGCTGAAGCTCGCCGACGAGACCGACAAGCGCGCCGATATCGAGGCGGCGGCCGGCAATGGCACCTATGACCTCGCGGTCAACGGCTCATATGCGGCGCTCAACGCCTACATGTTGTCGGAGACGCCGCAGGAGAAGGCGGCGGCCCTGGCCGGGCTCGGCAAGGCGCTCGAGCGGCGCGAGATGTGGCGCGAGGCCATCGCGACCTATCGCATGAGCGTGGGGCTGGTGGACGATGCGACGCTGCAGGCGCGGCTCGACAAGGTGGTCGCCGAGCACGGCTTCCGCGTGACCTCGAACCAGGTGGATGCCGAGGCGGCCGAGCCGCGCATCTGCGCCGTGTTCTCCGATCCGCTGCCGACCGGCGACACGGACCTCTCGAGCTATGTCGTCGTCGACAATGCCCGGAACGTGGCGGTGGAAAGCGACCAGAGCCAGATCTGCCTCACCGGCGTCGAGCATGGCCGGCGCTATCACATCAAGCTGCGCGCCGGCCTGCCGTCGGCGAGCGGCGAGCAGTTGCGCTCGGATGTCGAGCTCGACCTCTACGTGCCGGACCGCGCGCCGTTCGTCGGCTTTGCCAACAACGCCTACGTGATGCCGGCCGGGCTCGGCGGCGGGCTGCCGATCACCTCGGTCAACGCCAAGTCGGCGGATGCGGTGATCTACCGGATCGGCGACCGCAATATCGCGACGGCGGTGCGCAATGGCATCTTCCAGCGCACGCTCGACGGCTATTCGGCCGAGGACGTGGCCAATTCCTATGGCGAGAAGATCTGGGAAGGCACGGTCGACCTGGCGCAGGGGGCGCCCAATGTGCTCGGCGTGACCGCCATTCCGGTGCGCGACGCGATCAAGGACCTGCAGCCGGGCGCCTATGTGGTGACGGCCAGGGTGACGGGCAGCCAGGACGAATACTGGAAGGAGATGGCGACGCAGTGGTTCATCGTCACCGACCTGGGGCTGACCACGGTTTCCGGCGACGATGGCGAGCACGCGTTCGTGCGCTCGCTGACCAGCGCGCAGCCGGTGGCGGGCGCCAAGGTGCGGCTCGTCGCGGTGAACAACGAGATCCTCGGCGAGACGACGACCGATGCGGACGGCAAGGCCGACTTCGCGCCGGGTCTCGCGCGCGGCGAAGGCGGCCGGGCGCCGCAGCTGATCGTCGCCGAGACGGGGAACGAGGAAGACTATGCGTTCCTCGACGTGTCGAAGTCGGCGTTCGACCTGACCGACCGTGGTGTCGAGGGCCGGCCGTCGCCGGGGCCGCTCGATATCTATGCCACCACCGAGCGCGGCGTGTACCGGCCGGGCGAGACGGTATTCATCACGGCCCTGTTGCGCGACGTGCACGCCAAGGCCGTGACCGACCTGCCGCTGACGCTGGAAGTGCAGCGTCCGGATGGCGTGGTCGACGAGACGATGCTGATCAAGGATGGCGGGGCGGGCGGCTATTTCCAGCCGATCGAACTGGCGCCCGAGGCGATGCGCGGCTCGTGGTCGGTGCGGATCTATGCCGATCCGAAGGCCGAGGCGCTGACCACCGTCGGCTTCCTGGTCGAGGATTTCGAGCCGGAGCGGCTCGCCTTCGAGATCAGCGCGGCCGACCAGCCGATCGTCCCCGACGAAGTGACCGAGGTCACGGTCGCGGCGAAGTATCTCTATGGCGCGACGGCGCCCGACCTCGGGGTCGAAGCCGACGTGGTGCTGCGGCCGGTGGGGTCGCTGCCGGGCTTCCCTGGCTATTCGTTCGGGCGGCTGGACGATCCGTTCCAGGTGTCGCGCGAGCCGCTCGGCACGGTCGGGACGACGGATGCGGAGGGCAACGCGACGGCCGAAGTGACGGTCAGCCTGCCGCAGGAGACGACCAAGCCGCTCGAGGCGCAGCTGATCATGCGGCTGGTGGACAGCAATGGCCGCGCCGTCGAGCGCAGCCTGACCCGTCCGGTGCAGGCGACGGTCGACCGGATCGGCGTCAAGCCGACCTTCGCCTCCGCCGACGGGCTGCAGCAAGGCAGCGAGGCCGGCTTCGACATCATCGCCGTCGGGCCGGACGGCAAGACCGTCGACAAGGCCGGGATCGAATGGCGCCTGTCGCGGGTCGAGACCAACTACCAGTGGTACCGCGACAACGGCGCCTGGAAGTGGGAAGGCGTGACGACGACGCGCGAGGTCGCCAACGGCACCGTCGACGCGACGGCCGTGGCGCCGGTCGAGGTCTCGGCGGCGGTCGACTGGGGCCAGTACCGGCTCGAGGTGTCGAGCACGGGCGAGGGCGCCACATCGACGACCTATGAGTTCTATGCCGGCTACTATTATCCGGAAGCGGGTTCGGACACGCCGGACACGCTCAAGGTGGCGCTGGACAAGAAGGCCTATCACTCGGGCGAGACGGCGGTGCTGAAGCTCGATCCGCAGTTCGCCGGCACGGCGCTGGTGATGGTGGTCGACGACCGCATCATCGACATGAAGGCGGTCGAGGTGCCGGAAGGCGGTACCTCGGTCGAGCTGCCGGTGACCGACGACTGGGGCCCCGGCGCCTATGTGACGGCGATGCTGTATCGTCCGGCGAGCGCGGAAGCCAAGCGCATGCCGGCGCGCGCGCTCGGCCTTGCCTATGCCGACGTCGACCCGGGTGACCTCGAGTTCGACGTGTCGATCGACGCGCCGAAGGAGGCGCTGCCGCGGCAGCCGCTCAAGAGCACGGTGAAGCTTGCCAATGCCAGGCCGGGCGACAGGGCCTATGTGGCCGTGGCGGCGGTGGACCTGGGCATCCTCAACCTCACCAAGTTCCAGGTGCCGGATCCGGATGGCTGGTTCTTCGGCCAGCGCCAGCTCGGCATGGAGTTCCGCGATCTCTACGGCCAGCTGATCGACCCGACCCAGGGCACGCCGGGCGCACTGCGCTCGGGCGGTGACGGGGGCGCATCGCGCCTCGGCACGCCGCCGGCGACTTCGGTGCTCGTGGCGATGCATTCCGGCATCGTCGAAGTGGCGCCGGACGGAACGGCCGAGGTGAGCTTCGACATGCCCGACTTCAACGGCACGGTGCGGCTGATGGCGATGGCCTGGTCGGCCGGTGCCATCGGGCACGCCTCGGCGGACGTGGTCGTGCATGACCCGGTGGTGGTGAACCTGAGCCCGCCGCGGTTCCTGAGGCTCAACGACACGTCGCGGCTCCTGGTCGAGGTCAACAATATCTCGGGCGAGGCCGGCACCTACAAGGTCGCGCTCGAAACCGAGGACGGGCTCGCGACCGACGCGGCCGAAACCAGCGTCGAGCTCAATGTCGGCGACCGGACCGGGCTCGATCTCAAGCTGACGGGCACCGGCATCGGCGACCACAAGCTCAAGGTCACCGTCACCGCCCCCAACGGCGATGTACAGGTGAAGGAGCTGACGCTGGGCGTGCGCGCGGCGAGTGCGCCGGTGACGACCAGCAAGCTGCTTCCGCTCGGGATCGGCGAGACGGTGACGCTGGACAAGAGCCTGTTCGACGGCATGGTGCCGCATACCGGCGAGGCGACGCTGGCGATCGGTGCGATCGCGCGGCTCGACGTGCCCGGGCTGCTGCTGTCGCTCGATCGTTATCCCTATGGCTGCGCCGAGCAGATCTCGAGCCGGGCCCTGCCGCTGCTCTACCTCAACGAGGTGGCGGCAATGGTCGGGATCGGCACGGATGCCGAGATCGACCAGCGGATCAAGGATGCGATCAAGAACCTGTTGAGCAAGCAGACGTCGTCCGGTGGGTTCGGCCTCTGGGATCCCTACTCGACGACCGACCTGTGGCTCGACAGCTACGTGACCGAGTTCCTGCTGCGCGCCAAGGCGGCCGGATACGAGGTGCCGGAGCTGGCGATGACGCGGGCGCTCGACAACCTGGGCAACCAGGTGTCGTACGCCACCGACTTCACGCTGGGCGGCGAGGACGTGGCGTTCGCGCTCTACGATCTCGCCCGTGCCGGCCGGGCCGCCATCGGCGACCTGCGCTACTATCTCGAGGCACGGCTGTCCAACTTCGGCTCGCCGCTGGCCAAGGCCCAGCTCGGGGCGGCGCTCGCCCTCTATGGCGACAAGACCCGGGCGGCCACGGCCTTCCAGGCGGCGGTCGAGGACCTGAAGGCGCGCGAGGAGAAGAACAAGTACCGCATCGACTATGGCAGCCAGCTCCGCGACACGGCGGGCGTGCTGGCCCTGGCGGCCGAGTTCAAGCCTGCCGGCGTCGATATCGCGGCGCTGACGAGCAGGCTCGGGACGCTCCGCGACCAGGCCCGCTGGACCTCGACGCAGGAAGACGCCTGGACGCTGGTCGCCGCCTCGGCCCTGGGCCAGTCGGCCGCCGACGGCACGGTGTCGATCGACGGCGAGAAGCTGACGGGTTCGCCGTACCGGCGCTACGACCAGGAGCATTTCGACGGGCTCAGCGTCGAGGTGACCAACAACGGCAACCAGCCGACCGAGATGAAGGTGACGAGCACCGCCATCCCGGCCGAGCCCCCGGGACCAAGCGAGAACGGCTTCACCCTGCAGCGCGACTACTACACCGTCACGGGCGAAGTGGCCGACTTCAGCAACGTGAAGCAGAACGACCGCTTCGTCGTGGTGCTGACGGCGCAGCCGACGCAGCTCGGCTCGGGCCAGTACGTGATCGCCGATCCGCTGCCGGCCGGGTTCGAGATCGAGAATCCCGACCTGCTGCAGGGCTCGGGCGTCGCCGACCTCAGCTGGCTGACGCTGGACACGCCGAGCCACGTGGAGTCGCGGACCGACCAGTTCGTCGCCGCCTTCCGCTTCACCTCGGACACGTCGAGCGTGACGACCGCCTACATGGTCCGTGCCGTCTCCCCGGGCTCGTTCGTGATGCCGGGGGCGACGGTGGAAGACATGTATCGGCCGGAGCTGCGCGCCAATACCGACGCAGGCTCGATCGAGGTCGGCGCGACCGGGCCATGAGCGGGGGTGGTCGCAAGGCTGGTGCGGGGGGAGACTTCCCCTCACCCCAACCCTCTCCCCGGAGGGGAGAGGGGGCGCTAGACCGCGGACAGATCCACAACGTCCCCTCTCCCCGCCGGGGAGAGGGTCAGGGTGAGGGGCGCCAAGCACGCAGGCTTATCCCAGGACTTTTCACTGCCGCGGCAGTGCTGGTCGCCTGGGGCGGGATGATGGCCTCGCTCTATGGGCTCGCGGTCCTGCGCGATATTCGCGCGACGGTGCCGCCGGCGCCGGCGGTGGCGACGCTGCCGGTGTCGACGGCGGTGGTCGACAAGGCGGGGCTGCTGCTCAGGCCGTTCACCACCGATGGCGGGCGCTGGCGGCTGCCGGTGACGATTGCCGAGGTCGACCGGCGCTTCATCGACATGCTGCTGGCCTATGAGGACAAGGATTTCGCCAGCCACCACGGCATCGAGTGGAGCTCGATGCTGCGCGCGGCGGCGCAGTATGCGGCGGCGGGGCATATCGTTTCGGGCGGCTCGACGCTGACCATGCAGGTGGCGCGGCTGCTCGAGCGCAAGCCGACGCGCAACCTTGCCGGCAAGATCCTGCAGATGGTGCATGCCGACGCGCTGGAGCGGGAACTGAGCAAGGACGAGATCCTGACGCTCTACCTGACGCTCGCACCCTATGGCGGCAATATCGAAGGCATCCGGGCGGCGAGCCTCGCCTATTTCGGCAAGGAGCCGAGCCGGCTGACGACGGCGGAAAGCGCACTGCTGGTGGCGCTGCCGCAATCGCCCGAGGCGCGGCGGCCCGATCGCGACCCGGCGGCGGCGCTGGCGGCGCGGGATCGCGTGCTGGACCGGATGGTTGCCGAGGGGGTGATCGACGCCGAGGAGGCCGCGACATCGAAGCGCGAGCCGATCCCCAGGGCGCGACGCGATTTCCCGATGCTGGCAGCGCACCTCGCCGAGGCGGCGGTGAAGGCGCGCCCCAATGCGCGGCAGATCGAACTGACCATCGACCGACGGCTGCAGGCGGCGCTCGAAAAGCTCGGCGCCGACCGCGCGGCGCAGATGGGTAACCGGCTGTCGGTGGCGATCGTGGTGGCCGACCAGGCGACGGGCAACGTGCTGGCCTCGGTCGGGTCGGCCGGGCTCTTCAATGCCGAGAGCAACGGCTATGTCGACATGACCGAGGCGGTGCGCTCGCCCGGCTCGACGCTGAAGCCGCTGATCTACGGGCTGGCGTTCGAACTCGGGCTCGCGCATCCCGAGAGCCTGATCGAGGACCGGCCGACCGCGTTCAACGGCTATGTGCCGGTCAATTTCGACGGCTTCAACCGCGGCACGGTGACGATAAGGCAGGCGCTGACGGAGTCGCTGAACATTCCGGCCATCGTGGTGCTCGATGCGGTCGGGCCGGCCCGGCTGGTGGCGCGGATGAAGCGGGCGCATGCCAATCCGCGGCTTCCGGTGGATACGGCGCCAAGCCTGGCGGTGGGGCTGGGCGGCGTCGGCGTGACGCTGCGCGATCTCGTCTCGATCTACGCGGCAATCGGGCGGGGCGGCTCGCCGGTCGTGCTGCAGGACGGGGTGAAGCAGCCGCCCAGGGATGACGCGACCCCGGCGCCGGTGCTCGGTCCGGTGGCGGCCTGGTACGTGGCCAATATCCTCGCCGACGTGCCGCCGCCGCTCAACGGGTCGCCGGGGCGGATCGCGTACAAGACGGGCACGTCGTATGGCTATCGCGACGCCTGGGCGATCGGCTTCGATGGCAAGACGGTGGTGGGGGTGTGGGTGGGGCGTCCGGACAATTCGGCGGTCCCCGGGATCACCGGCATCGGTTCGGCGGCACCGATCCTGTTCGAGAGTTTCGACCGACTGGCCAAGACCACCGTGCCGTTGCGCGATGCGCCGCCGGGGGTGGTGTTCGCTTCGAACGCCGAGCTGCCGGCGCCGCTCAAGCGGTTCCGGCATCCGGACGAGCAGAAGGTGAAGCGCGACGCGGCGCCCGAGATCGCCTATCCGCAGGATGGTGTGGACGTCGACCTGGGTATTGCGTCGGGGGACAGTGCGCCGCTGATCGTCAAGGTCCGCAACGGGGTGCCGCCGTTCACCTTCTTTGCCAATGGCGCGCCGATCGGGCGGAGCGCGTTTGCGCGGCAGGAGAGCTGGCTGCCGGACGGCCCGGGCTTCGTGACGCTGTCGGTGGTCGATGCCGAGGGGCGGTCGGACAGCGTCAAGGTGTTTTTGGACTAGTCGACTCGCGCAACGGTTGAATTGCGTGTGGTCTGCCCCTCACCCTGACCCTCTCCCCGGAGGGGAGAGGGGATGCTGCGGCACTGTCCGTTTTCTCGTCGCCCCCTGCCGGGATGAGGGGCAGGTACGGCGGTTGCGCGTCAAATTAGATGAGACTCGGTGCGATCGGCTTCATCAAGCCGGAAGGCGGGGCGGCGATAGTGATCGGGCCTCACTGGAGCCGTCCGGAAGCCCATGCGCCCGGACGGCTCCATTCTTTTGGCCGCTATTTGGCGATGACCATCGATGCCAGCGCCGCCGGGTCGGCGGGTAGTTCCTTGTCGCCGGCCTTGAGGCTGTTGACCTGCAGGATGTAGGCGACGAGGTCGGCATAGGTCTGGTCGCCGAGCTGGCCGGCGCGGGACGGCGGCATGCGGTCATGGACGTGGTTGTAAAGCGCCGCCGCGCTCTGGCCGACCCACTTGCCCTCGAAGTAGCTGCCGGCCAGCGGCGGGCCGTAGTTGGCGCTGACCAGGTCGGGGCCATGGCAGGAGACGCAGTTCGCATCGTAGGCGGTCTTGCCGCGGGCGGCCTGCTCGGCGGTGAAGGTCACCGGCTCGCCTGCCGCGGCGGCGGTGGCGGGCGCCTTGTCGGCTGCTGGCTTGCCGGTCGTTGCAGCCGCCGCGCCGTTGCCCTCGCCGGTGTAGGTGTAGACGAGGATGGCGCCGGGGTTTTGGAGCGTCGTGCCGGCGCCGCCGTCCATGGTGCCGACGAGGCCGCTGACATCGGTGGCGATGTAAAGGGTCTTCATGTCGGGGCTGAGCGCCATGTCACGCAGGCGGTTCTCGGACTGGAAATAGCGCTCGATCGGGCCGGCGACGGTCTTGCCGTCAGCCGAGAGGGGAACCCGATAGATGGAGCCGCGCTTGAGCGTGGTGACGAGGAGCGAGTGCTCCCAGCCGGGGATGCCTTCGCCGGCCTTGGGGAAATAGGCCTGGATGGAGGAGGCGGCGACGGTGGGCCAGCAGATGAAGTCGATGCCCTTGCAGGCCGGATCCTGGAAGTTCCAGTCGCTCGGGACGGTGAAGAGGGTGGCGATCGGATCCTGCATCGGCTCGGTCCAGCTCGTCTCCTTCTCGGTCGGGACCGACGGCGGGATGGTGATGTCGCTGAAGGTCAACTGGTCGCAGGGCGGGTTGGTCGAGTCGGCCCAGCGGGCATAGACATAGGCCTTGTCGTCGCGGAAGCCGGCGACGTGCGGCCAGCCATAGTTACCGCCGGGCACGAGGATGTTCACCTCGTCGTCGGTCTTGGGGCCCTGCTCTGAGGCGTAGAGCGTGCCGTCCGGGCCGAAATCGATGCCCTGCATGTTGCGGTGGCCGTAGGTGAAGACGTGGCTCTTCACCCCGTCGAGGACCGGGTTGTCGTCCGGGATCGAGCCGTCGAGGTTCAGCCGCAGCGACTTGCCCTGGTAGGCGATCCAGTTCTTGCCGGCCATTTCGTCGGCGGTGGGCAGGCGTTGCGCCTCGATGGGGATGCACCAGTTGCCGAGCTGGTCCTTACCGCCGTCGCCGATGGTGTAGTAGAGCTTGCCTTCCGGGCCGAACTTGAGGCGACCCGAGTTGTGGTCGTTCTTGCCGGGCATGCCGGAAATGAGGTCGACCGGGTCGGAAAGGGTGCCGCTCGCCTTGTCGTAGGTGAGCCGGACGATCTTCACCCACAGGTCGTGATAGGGGCTGGCCGGGTCCTTCACCCAGGGGATGCCGCCGAGCGATTTGTCGACATAGGTGTAGGAGGCATAGACGTAGTCGTGCCCGGTGCCCTGGAGCAGGCCGGGGTCCAGCGCCATGCCGAGCAGGCCATCCTGGCCGCCGGGGGCGGAGACCTCATCGATCTTGATGGCGACCTGCTTGCTGCCGTCGGCCGGGTTGACGCGGGTGATCTTGCCGCCGGTGCGCTCGGTGACCCAGAGCCAGTTGTCCGGCCCCCAGGTGACCTCCCACGGGCTGTCGAGGCCGTCGGCCAGCACCTTCATCTCGAACTGCTTGGTGCCTGCGACCGCGGAGTCGGGGGTGCCCTGGGCGAGAACGGGGGCGGTTGCGAGCACCGCGAGAGCGAAGGCAAACGTTGCAGCAAATCTCATGGCGTCCCTCCAATCATGAACAAGGATCAACCCCGGACGGGCCGTTCGGTTCCCGGCGGGCGAACAGGCAGGGGAGGGCGACGCGAGGCGGGCGCAGCGTCGCCCGCCTCACCCGAGGCTAGAGGTCGTGCTTCCAGCCGAGCATGCGCTCGGCCTTGGAGGAGTTGAAGAAGGCCTTGCGGCCGCTCAGGTCGCCCTTGATCGGAATGCCCGGGAAGTACCTTGCAGCCGCCTCGAGGCTGGGGATGTCGATGGTGGTGTCGGGCGCCACGATGTAGAAGGCCTCGTGGCCCTTGAACCTGCCCTCGAGGCTGAGGAGGCAGGCGCGCGCCGCCGCGTCGAAGCGGGTATAGGCGAAGAGGTGCTTCTTGGGCTCGGGCGCGTCCGGGGTGAAGTTGCGCGCCGCAAGCTCGCGCTCGGGCACGACCCAGTGGAAGCGCATCGAGGCGATGGAGATGTCGTCCCAGCGGCGGGCGAAGGCGTCGGCCTGGGCCTCGCAGATCCACTTTGAGAGACTGTAGGGCTCCTCGGAGTAGTTGGCATGCTCCTCGTCGATCGGCAGGTAGTCGTAGTGCGGGTCGCGGCTGTAGGAATGGCCGATGGCGTTGACGCTCGAGGCCTGGCAGATGCGCATGATGCCGTTGTCGACGGCGGCCTGGAGCGCGTTGTAGCTGCCCACGACGTTGTTGTTGTGGACGACGTGATCCGGATGCCGGCCGGGCGAAGGGATGGCCGCCATGTGAATGACGGCGTCGCAGCCGGCGAAGGCGGCGACGAGCTTGTCGAATTCATCCATGTCGGCCTGGATGAAATGCAGGTCCCTGGTCTCCTCGGTCTCGGGCGCGGCGACGCGGTCGATGCAGACGAGATCGTGGCCCTGCTTGCGGGCTTCCTTGATGATGGCGCGGCCGATGCCGCCGGATGAACCGGTGAGTGCGATCTTCATGACGATGTCTCAGTTCGAATAGACGGCTTCGTGGAGGCCGCGGATGTAGCCGATGGCGTAGAGGCGGCCGAAGGCGGAGTAGCCGGCGTTCTCGTTGCTGTCGCCTTCGACGGTGGGGACGTGGTCGGGGCGCAGCACGCCGTCGAAGCCGATGTCCCTGTACGCCTTCATGGTGGCGAGCATGTCGGTCTTGCCGGCGTCGTGCCAGGTCTCCTGGAAGTTGGTCGGCACGCCCTTGACGTCGCGGAAGTGCACGAAGCTGATCTTCTTGCCGAACTTGCGGATCTCGCGCGGCAGGTCGTCGGTCATCAGGGTGAAGTTGCCCTGGCAGAGCGTGATGGTGTTGTAGTCGGACGGCAGCATGTCGACGAGGCGCTGGTAGTTCGGGATGGTGCGCATGATGCGCGACACGCCCTTGATCGGGGTGATCGGCGGATCATCGGGGTGCATCGAGAGCTTGACGCCGGCCTTCTCGGCAACGGGCAGCACGCGGCGCAGGAAGTATTCCAGCGTCTCCCAGAGCTTTTCCTCGCTGATCGGTGGGTTGGAGGTGATGTCGTCGGGCACGTCGTCGACGTTGAAGCTCGTGACCACCGAGCCGCCACGGCTGGGGGTCGCCATATTGGTGCGCACCCAGTTGAAGTCGGTCATCCACTCATAACACCAGACCGGGATGCCGAGCTTGCCCATGTTGGTGATCAGTTCGCAGACGACGTCGATCTCCTCGTCGCGCCCCTCGAGGCCGCGCTTGGCCTTGTTGAGCGGGGGGCGGGACTCGATGACGCGGATCTCGAAGCCGCCGTCGGCATAGGTGTCCTTCATGCGCTGCAGTGCCGAGAGCGAACTGACGCGCTCGCCGGCCTGCAGGGTATCGAAGGGAAGGCCGGCGACGGCCAGGTCGACGCCCGCCTGCTTGGCCAGCTTCCACAGCGGCTGCGGCTTGGGGGGAATGAACTCGGCGATTTCAAGCATCTTCGTATCCTAATGCGACGAGGCCAAGCCGCGGCGAGGCGGCTGGCGAATGAGGCCCGGGCGCTGGACCGGGCCAGAACGGGGAGAGCGGCGGAGCGCCTAGGGCGTGGGCGCCTCCGCACGGAACTGGTCCTGCGACTCCTGCGACCGGATCGAGTGCTGGCCCCATTTCTGGTCGAGATTGGGCCACGGGATCGAGTCGACGAGCAGGCGCGTATAGGCGTGCTGCGGGTTGCGGATGACGCTCTCGACGTCGCCCTTCTCGACCACGTCGCCCCGGTAGAGGACGGTGATGGAGTCGGCGACGTGGTAGGCGGTGGTCAGGTCATGGGTGATGTAGATGATGGTCACGCCGTGGTCGCGGTGCATGTTCTTGAGCGACTCGAGGATGTTGGCGCGCAGCGAGGCATCCACCATCGACACCGGTTCGTCGGCGATCAGCAGACGGGGCTTGAGCAGCAGCGCGCGTGCGACATTGATGCGCTGGCGCTGGCCGCCCGAGAGCTGGTGCGGGAAGCGCCCGAGCACGTCCTCGGGGCGCAGGCCCACGGCCGTCAGGGCCTCGTGCATCTTGTCGCGGGCGTCCTTGCCGGACTTGGCGAGCTTGAACTGCTTGATCGGCACGGTGAGCAGGTGATCGACCGTGTAGAACGGGTTGAACACCGCGAACGGATCCTGGAACACGGCCTGCACCTCGCGGCGGTAGGCGATGCGATCGGGACCGCGCAGGGTGGTGATGTTCTGGCCTCGGTAGAGGATCTCGCCGGTGGTCGGCGCGATGAAGCCGAGCAGCAGCATGGCGAGCGTGGTCTTGCCCGAGCCGGACTCGCCGGCGACGGTCAGGATGGTCGGCTCGTCTTCCTTCAGCGTCAGCGAGAAGTCCTTGAGCGCGATCTTGGCGTGCGAGGACAGCAGGCCGCGCTGGTAGACCTTGGTAACGTTCCTGATTTCCAGCAGGTTAGCCATTGGTCACAGCCTCCCCTTCGTAGAGGTGGCAGGCGACCAGGCGGCCGCCGGGAAGGGTGTGCACTTTGGGCTTTTCCGTCCTCGATCGCTCTGACGCGAACGGGCAGCGCGGGTGGAAGGCGCAACCGGAGGGGAGGCGGAGCAGCGAGGGCGCGAGGCCCGGGATGCCCTTGAATTCGCCGCGGTTGTCGAGCGTCGGCAGGCTCGAGATCAGCGCCTGCGAGTAGGGGTGCTTGGGATCGGTGAACATGTCGCGGACCGTTGCGACCTCGACGAGCCGGCCGGCATACATCACCGCCACCTGGTCCATGGTCTGGGCCATCAGGCCCATGTCGTGGCCGATCAGGATGACGGCAGCGCCGATGTCGTCCTGGACCTTGTCGATGGTTTCCATCACCTGGCGCTGGGTCACGACGTCGAGCGCGCTGGTCGGCTCGTCGGCGATGATGACTTCGGGCCTGAGCAGGATGCCGATGGCGATGCAGACGCGCTGCTTCATGCCGCCGGAAAGCTCATGCGGATACATGCGGGCAACGCTGGGGTCGAGATCGACCGAGCGGAGCGCATGGGCGCAGCGATCCTCGATCGAGGACCGGCTCTCGCCCCGCACGTGCGACTTGATGGCGTCGACCATCTGCGCCCCGATCCGCATTACCGGGTTCAGCGAGTTCATCGCCCCCTGCGGGATGTAGGCGATCTTGCTCAGCCGGGCCTTGCGCATGCCCTCGTCGTTGAGCGACTGCAGGTCGGTGCCGCCGACCCAGACGTGACCGCCTTCGATCCGCCCGGGTGGCTTGATCATGCGCATCATGGCGAGGGCGAGGGTGGACTTGCCCGAGCCGGACTCGCCGACCATTCCCATCTTCTGGCCGGCCGCGAGCGTGAAGCTCACGTTGTCGAGGGCGCGGGCACGGCCGAGGTCGGTGTAGTAGGTGACGACGAGATCGTCGACGCGGAGGACGGGTTCGGCCTTGGCCGGCCGGACGTCGCGGCCGGCGGCGGATTCCGTGGTTGCGAGAGTCATAGTCATTACTCCGTCCGCCGCACGCGCGGATTGGCCAGTTCGTCGAGGCCCATGTTGATGAGGGCGAGCGAGCCGAGGATCAGGATCATCGCGACCGAAGGCGCGATCGGCCACCACCACCAGCCGTTGAAGAAGGCGCCCTGCAGCTGCGCGGCCCAGATGATGTTGCCGAGCAGGGGCTCGCGCAGCGGGCCGAGGCCGAGCACGGCGAGGTAGAAGGACGCGAACACGGCGGAGAACACCTGGCCCACGAACGCCGCTGCGATGAACGGCAGCAGGTTGGGCAGGATCTCCTTGAAGATGATCGACAGGTCCCCGACGCCGCTGAGCTTGGCGACGGCGACGAACTGGCGCTCCTTCATGGTGAGCACCTGGGCGCGGATGACGAGCGTCGGCCCCATCCAGGCGAGCATCACGACGATCAGCGCCATGGTGATGATGGTGACGTCGCGCTTGTCGAGCGAGCCGGCGACGACGACCTGGATCAGCAGCACGGGGATCGGGGTCAGGATCTGGCAGACGGTGCGGATGGTCGAATCCACCCAGCCGCCGAAATAGGCCGAGATGAAGCCGAGCACGACGCCGATGAAGGTGCCGAGGCCGCCGGCGATGACGCCGATCACCGCCGTCTGCCACATGCCCACCACCATGGCGGCGAGCAGGTTGCGCCCGAAGAAATCGGTGCCGAACGGGTATTGCAGGCTCGGCGGCTTCTTGGTCGCGACGGACAGCGGATAGGCCTGCTTGGGATTGATCACCATCATGCCGATGACGGTGAACAGGATCAGCGCGATCAGGATGGCGAGGCCGATGGCCAGGCCCCGGTTGCGGTTGAAGTAGCGCAGCAGGAGCGTGAGGCGGCCGGGCTGCCGGACGTCTGCTTCAGGGGCCGCAGTTGCAACGATCGTGGTCAATTGTCCGGGCTCCTACTGATTGTTGCGCACGCGCGGGTCGAGCAGCGGGTAGATGAACTCGAGCACGGCCATGAGCACGGCGATGGCGATCGTGATGAACAGCACGATGCCGTAGATGGTTGGGAAGTCATTCGACTTGATGGCGTTCTGCAGCACCGTGCCGAGACCGGGCAGACCAAAGATGCCTTCGACGATGATGGCGGAGGTGACGACCGTGCCGAGCGCGAGCGCGAGGCCCGTCACCTGCGGCAGCAGGGTGTTGCGCAGGTAGTAGTCGCGGAAGATGCGACCGCCGGTCAGGCCCTTGTGCTCGGCAAAGTTGACGTAGTCCTCGCCCTGGATGGTGACGCCCATGCCGCGCATCGACAGCACCCAGCCGCCGACGGAACCGAGGATGAGCGCCAGCGCCGGCAGCATCTGGTGCTTGAGCAGGTCGAGGGCGAATTCCCACGACCAGTTCGGCACGGTGCCGATCGAGTAGGCGCCGCCAAGCGGCAGGAGTTTCAAGCGGAAGCCGATGAAGAACAGCAGCAGCACGCCCATGATGACGGGGGGCACGCCGGTCAGCAGCACGAAGGGCGTGGCGATCGAGCGCAGCCAGCGCGGCGCCTTCGGCCAGGCCGAGACGGCGCCGAGCAGGTTGCCGATGATGAAGCTGAGGATCGTGGTGACGAGCAGCAGGAAGAATGTCCAGGGCAGGGCCTGGGCGATGATGTCGGTGACGGTCGACGGATAGCGGTTCAGCGAGTAGCCGAAATCCATGCGGACGATGTTGCCGAGATAGCTCCAGTACTGCTCCAGCAGCGGCTTATCGAGGCCGAACTGCTGGTTCATGTTGGCGATGATCTTCTCGAGGTCGCCCGGCGAGAAGCCGCCGGAGCGCGCCAGCTCGGCGAAGCGCTCACGGATGGCGTTACGGGGCGAGAGGCGAGGGATGAAGAATACGATCGTCGATGCGGCCCAAATGACCAGAACCAGGAAGGAAAGGCGCTTTGCGATCAGCTTGAAGTTCACTTGGGCAACTCCGGCACCAGAAAGTGGGGGAGTGCGCGCGGACGCGCACTCCGATGTCGTTTCGTTGCTTACTGCGCGCCGGTCGGCTGCAGCGAGGTGATGACCAGGGTACCGGTCTGGGCCCAGAAGGCGCCGTTCGTGCCCATCGCCGGGTTGGCCTGGGTCGGCCAGTTTTTCCAGTAGTGCTGGTTGTAGGCGATGCGGTGCAGCCACTGGATGATCGGAACGTCAATCTGGTCACGCCAGTAGATGCCCAGGGCCTTGGCAGCGCCTTCCTGGAACTTCGGATCGTCGGACGAGAGCGGGGCGATCGAGTCGAGGATCTGGTCGAACTCCGGGTTCTTGTAGCGCGAGAACCGGTTGTTGCCGGCCGAAGTGCCGATGGCGTTGCTGTACTTGCCGTGGAAGAGGTTCAGGGCCTCGAACGGGTCGTAGAGCGAAGCGCCGTGGCCGAACATGTAGAAGCCGGCCTTGCCGTCGGCCATGTTCTGGTAGGCGTCAGGACCGAAGTTGATGGCGGCATCGAAGCCACCCTGGCGGAGCATTTCGACCAGGATCGGGACGATATCGCTATGGATGCCTTCGAAGCCCTGGATGGTGCCGTCGATGGTCTTGCCGTCCTTCTCCCACAGGCCGTCGCCGTTCATGGTGAAGCCGGCTTCCTCCATGAGCTTCTTGCTCTCTTCGGGATCGAACTTGCCGGGCTGGTACTGCTCCTCGAGCGCCTTGACGGCGGGCGAGTCGGCGAAGGCCTGCAGGTTCGGGTAGAGCGGGAACGGGTAGATGGTCGCGATCTTGGCGCCGTCATAGAGGACGTCGTTGATCTGGTCGCGGTTGATCACCAGGCTGATGGCCCGACGGACCCGCGGGTCGTTGTAGGGCTCGAGCTGGGTGTTCATCCACAGCGAGTTCGGCCACCAGTCGAGATAGCCGTAGGGCGACTCGCTGCCGGTATGCGTCGTGATCTCGGGGTTCTGGGCAAGGATGTTGCCGATCACCGAGGAACGCATGTCGAGCGCGGAGTCGAACTCGTTGTTCACGACGCGCTGGGCGACCGTGTCCATCGAGACGCCGGTGATGTTGGCGATGACGATGCGCTTGACGGCAGGCTCGGCGATACGGCCGGCCGCGACCGCCCACCAGTCGGGACGGTAGTCGAAGATCTTCTGGTTGGCGTTCCACGCCTTCAGGTCATACGGACCCGAGTGCGGGATATCGACGCTGCCGGGCGCCATGTTGACGTCGGGCTGCTGGCTCAGCCAGTGCTCCGGAACGATCGGAATACCGGTGTCGAACTTCTCGGTCAGCACTTCGAACTTGAAGCGCGGCGCCGGGACCTTGAACGTCACCTTGACCGTCTGGTCGTCGACGATGTCGGTCGACTGCACGAACTGGTCGAAGTGCGCGTGGTAGGGCAGCTTGTCATTGTTGAGCTGGCCGTCGAACGTGTACTTCACGTCCTTGGCCGTGACCGGCTGGCCGTCGCTCCACTTGGCACCCGGGTTCAGCTTGATCTCGAGCGCGGTGAAGGTGTTGTCGGTGTATTCCATGCTGTCGGCCAGCCACGGAATGTACTCGCCCTTGAAGATGGCGAAGTACATCAGCGGCTCCCACATGAAGACGTTGCCTTCCTGGTGGGTGTAGCCGGGCAGGGCCCAGGGGTTGGTCACGCCGATCGGCGAGGATGCAGCAACGCCCCAGCCGAGCACGACGGTCTGGTTGCGCGGCACATCCGGAAGCGGCGTGGCCGGAACGATTTCCTTGGGCGCAGTCGCGGCGAGGCCGGTGGCCTCCTGCGCGCTGGCCGCCATCGGCGCGGCCAGCGTCATCGCTGCCAGCGCTGCGGCTGTTAGTAGTTTCAGTTTGACCATGTGACAGATTCTCCCTTGACTGTCAGAGGAAAGCATCGGCCACCCACGGCGGGTGGCTTGTATTTGATGAAGCGGCCTGTATGGCCTTTGTGTTCTCCTCACCTCCAAGATAGACTGGCCATCTTGTTTCTGCGGTGCGGGAAAACCGGCCAATGCGAGCCTCAGGGCTCGCGAACACCATGCGCCGTCATCCGCGGCCCCGTTCGGGGCCGTTCTCGGGGCCGTGCGAGCAGCGTGCAGGCGGCGCGGGCCCGATCGGGCGCGGCGCGCATCGCCCTGCCTGACGGGGTCAGGCAGCGGTCAGAGCGGACCTGCTGTTGCTGGCACTGCCCATGGGACAGCTAGATGGTACCCTGCGGCATTGGCTTGGCGTCTCCCCCACCATCGGCCTCCGCTCCCTCCAGAGCGGCCTGGCCATTTCCTCCAATATTCTCAAGCGTTAAACGGCGGATTCAGGTGAGTCAACAGCTGGAATGGTAGATGGTGATGCCGACCTCGGCCGCGTGCGCCGTCCCCCGGCGGAAGCGCTTTGAAACTATGAGGTTTTTTCGATCGGTGGCCGGATTGTATCAGATTCACAAAATAATGTGCGAAATGACCGCAAGGCGTGAATGGGCCGAAATCGATTGCGTTGAGCCCCGAGCAGAGCGCCCGCGCGCCCTTTCCCCACGGCGACCGGACAAAAAGGGCGCCGGAGGCAATCCGGCGCCCGGGGTGCCTGCGGGGGCGGAGTTCAGCCCTTGATGCCGGCCGACAGCATGATGGCCTCGGTCACGCGGCGCTGGAAGATGAGGTAGACGATCGCCACGGGCAGGCCGGCGAGGATGGCGCTGCCGAGGTCGCGGGCATACTTCACCCCGAAGGCGTCGGTGACCTGCGTGATGCCGACCGTCACGTTCATCATCTGCTCGTCGGTGACGGCAAGGAACGGCCACAGGAACTGGTTCCAGGCGCCGATGAAGGTGATGATGGCCAGCGCGGTGGTGATGCCCCAGTTCATCGGCAGGTAGAGCCGGAAGAACATCTGGAACTCGTTGGCGTTGTCGATCGTGGCGGCCTCGCGCAGCTCCTTGGGCACGCTGTCGAAGAACTGCTTGTAGATGATGACGGTCACCGGGCCGTAGACCAGCTGCGGCAGGATCACGCCCAGCCAGGTGTTGAACAGCTTGAACTGGCTGATCAGCACGAAGTGGTTCACGATCAGGGCCGGAATGGGGATCATGAAGCTGGCGAGGATGATCCACCACAGGATGCGGCGGCCGGGGAACCTCAGCTGGCTGATGGCGTAGCCGGCGAGGGCCGAGATCATCACCACGAGCACCGTCACGGACACGGCGGTGACGAGCGAGTTGATGTACCAGGTGCCGATCTTGGTGTTGAACAGCACGTGCGTATAGGCGTCGAGCGTGAAGCGCTGCGGCCAGAGCTGGATGCCCGGCTGGACGATGTCGTTCTCGACCTTGAGGGTGGTCACCACCGCCCAGTAGAGCGGGAAGGCCCAGAAGATGGCGCCCAGCACGGTGATGACCGTGGCGATGAGGCCGCCGATGTTCAGCGCATTGATGAGCTTGCGCCGGCGCGGGCTGAGGCCCGCGATCTCGCCGGCGGCGGGGGTGGAAGCGACCGAGCTCATTTGTTGTCGCCTCCCCGGGCGCGAAGAAGCTGGAATTGCAGGACCGAGAACACGACGATGACGAGGAACAGCACGACCGCGACGGTGGCGCCGTAGCCGCCGTTGTTCTTCTGGAAGGCGCTGCGGTAGATCAGCTGCACCAGGCCCATCGTGGCGTCCGAGCGGCCGCCGTTGCCGAACAGGTAGACCTGGTCGAAGATCTTGAACTGGGCGATGAGCTGGATGGTCAGCACCAGCACTGTCACCGGCCAGATGAGCGGCCAGGTGATGCGGGCGAACTGGCGCCACTTGCTGGTGCCGTCGATCGAGGCGGCCTCGTAGATCTCGGGCGAGATGTTCCTGAGGCCGGCGATGAAGAGCAGGATGTTGAAGCCGATCGTCCACCAGATGGTGATGAAGGCGACGGTCGGCATGAACAGCGGTAGGGTGCGGAAGACCGGCACGTTGCCGCCGGCGACCAGCGCGATGAGCGGCTGCAGGATGCCGAACTGGCTGTCGAACATCCAGCCCCAGACGCGGAACACCACCGACACCGGCAGGATGTAGGGGATGAAGAAGCAGGCGAGGATCAGCGACTGCACCCAGCCCTTGAGCCGGTTGATGCCGATGGCAATGGCCAGCGCCAGAAGGGTGGAGGGGACCGCCGTCAGGGCGACGAAGTAGACGGTGTTCCAGAAGGCCACGCCGAACAGCTTGTCCTTGAACAGCTTGGCGTAGTTGTCGAAACCGACCCAGGTCCCGGCGCCGATCAGCGGAGCCTTCTGGAAGCTCAAGAGGATCATCTGGATGGTCGGGTAGATGAACAGGACGGCGTAGACCAGCACGAAGGGCAGGACGAAGACCAGCGCCGCAAGCACTTCCCTGGTGTTGAAGCGTCGCTTGCGTGCCTTGCTCGGCACGTCGCTGGCGATATCGGCTGCTGACATTGGTACTGGCCCTCCCCTGCCGGTCTCAGATCGGTGCGGCCGGCACCGCGAGGGCGCCGGCCGACCGGGTCTTGCTGAAGCTTACTCGACCTGCCCCTGCAGATCGTCGCGCATCTGCTCCATGGCGGACTGCGCGTCGAGTTCGCCGTTGATGGCGGGCATCAGGTAGTTGCCGGCCGCGTCGTAGACGGGCGAGGCCACGCCGGCGAGGACCGACGACGGGTCGAACACGGCCGTCTGGGCCAGCACCGAGTAGGTGGCGTTCGGCTGCTTGGTCTTGAACTCCTCGCTATCGCGGACCGGCGAGTAGGCCGGGATGTGGCCGGCGTCAGCCCAGGCGAGCGAGTTCTTGTTCATCCAGGCGATGACCTGCATGACCGCGGCGCGCTTTTCGGCCGAGACCGGATTACCGACGCGGTTCGGGATCGCGAAGGAGTGCGAGTCGGCCCAGGTGGCGGGGTGGTCGAAGAAGGTCGGGAGCGCGATGGCACCCCAATCGAACAGCTCGCCCTTGGCCTTGAGGTCGGTCATGGTCGGGACTTCCCACACGCCATTGATGTGCATGGCCGCCTTGCCGCCGGTGAACAGCGCGATCGAGGCCGGGTACTCGGTCGAGGCCGGAGCCAGGCCCGACTTCACCCAATCCTGCACGACGTTGACGGCCTTGACCGCCTTGTCGAGGTTGTCGCCCGCCAGGAACTGGCCCTGGTCGTCGAGGAACTTGCCGTCCTGCTGGCCGAGCAGCGAGTAGAAGATGCGCCACTGGCTGTCGCCGGCGGCCGAGTGGATCGACACGCCGTACTCGGCGCCACCGTCCTTGAGCTTCTGCAGCGCGGCCTTGAAGTTGTCGACGCCGTCGAGGCCCTTGGGCAGGCCATCGTCGCCGAGCAGGCCGGCGGCCTTCAGCATGTCCTTGTTGTAGTAGAGAATGATCGAGTGGATATCGAACGGGATGGCGTACTGCTTGCCATCGACCTGGGCGGCCTTCCAGTTCGAGTCAGCGTAGTCCGACGCGGAGAGGCCGGCAGCGGCGATCTCGTCGGCGGTGATTTCGCTAAGCGCTCCGGACTGCACGCCGAGCGGCAGGCGCGACAGGTGATAGGTCATCACGTCCGGGCCCTCGCCGATGGCGGCCGAGGTCTGGACCTTGGTGTAGAAGGGGGTGCCCCACTCGAGCGTGGTGGCCTGGATCTCGATCTTGCCCTTGTTCTCTTCGTTGAACTTCTCGATCAGCGCCTTCATGCGGACGCCGTCGCCGCCGCCGAGGAAGTCCCACCAGGTCACGACTTCCTGGGCATGCACGAGGCCGGTGGTCGACAGCAGGGCTGCCGACATCATGGCTACTTTCAGGAACGACTTCATCACTTGTTTTCCTCCCAAAGGATGAGCTCCATGCGTCGTTTCACCTCGACCGGCCCCGCCGGTCTGTCCCGCCCGGCCACGCATTGAGCAGTAGCGGCCATTCAGGACGTATCACTGACCTATCTTCCGATATGGATCAGGAACTTTGATAGATAAGGGCGTATCTCTCCCCCTCACCGATGCACTTGCTCAGGCGGCGCTGTAGGCGACGTCCCGGGCGTCGAACAGGTGCGCCGACGCACCGTCGATATCGAGGCGTACCTGGTCGCCCACGTTCAGATTCGACTGGCCCTCATCCTCGGCGATGAGCACCGAATTGTCGGCGAGCCGGACATAGGCCAGCGTGCGCTCGCCAAGGCGCTCAACCACGTCGGCCTTGCCGGAAATCGCACCGGTGGCCGAAACCTTCACCGACTCCGGCCGGATGCCGAAGGTCACTTTGCCGTCGTCGGGAACGCGAGACGAGACGATGTTGGTCTGGATCTCGGAGTTGTCGGGGAGCCTGACCAGGACCTTGCCGTCGCGATCGGAAATCTGCTGCACGGGGAGGAAGTTCATCGACGGGGAACCGACGAAGGCGGCGACGAAGCGCGAGGCCGGGCGGTTGTAGATCTCCATCGGCGTGCCGATCTGCTCGATCTTGCGATTGTTCATGACCACGATGCGGTCGGCGAGCGTCATGGCCTCGATCTGGTCGTGCGTCACGAAGATCATGGTGGTCTTCATGCGCTGGTGCAGCTGGGCGAACTCGATGCGGGTGCGGACGCGCAGGCCGGCATCGAGGTTCGAAAGCGGTTCGTCGAAGAGGAAGGCCTTGGGGTCGCGGACGATGGCGCGCCCGATGGCGACGCGCTGGCGCTGGCCACCCGAGAGCTGGCCCGGCTTGCGGTCGATCAGGTGCTCGAGCTCGAGCGTCTTGGCTGCGGCAGCGACGCGGCGCGCGATCTCGTCCCTGGGCATGCGAATGTTCTGCAGGCCGAACGACATGTTCTCGCGCACGCTCATGTGCGGGTAGAGCGCATAGTTCTGGAACACCATCGCGATTTCACGCTCGGACGGCGGCAAGGCGTCGACGCGCCTGTCGCCGATATGGATTTCGCCGCCGTCGATCTCCTCGAGCCCGGCGATCATGCGGAGCAGGGTAGACTTGCCGCACCCCGACGGCCCGAGGAAAACCATGAACTCGCCGGACCCGATGGTCATCGTGACGTTCTCGATGACGCGAACGCTGCCGAATTGCTTGCTGACGTTTACGAGCCTGATGTCGGCCAAGTCGTGTCCCTCCCCGGTAGTCCCCGGCCCGTGCGTCCATTGAGGATCTGCTGGGCCGGAGCCGATGCTATTGCGGCTGACAATATTGTCAATCCTGTATCAAAAGGAAGAATAAAATTCAGCTGAAATTTCAGGTGCTTAGCCTCAAACCACATCCGCTTTTACGCGAATTGGCACGTTTCTAACCCGAAAAGCTGATTCAGTTCTGCCCTCAGTCGACCTCCAGGTTTGCCGTAGTCGTCACCAGCCCGTCGAACAGGGTGGCGGCTACCGGATCGATGCCCGGCGCGTCGTTGAGGAGGCGGAAAGTGGTCGCCACGAGGCCGCCCTTGCCGACGCGGCGGCGGGCGATGGTGGCGGCGGGCTTGTTGACCCAGCCGATGACCACGCCGGCGTCGACCAGCCCGTCATATTCCCACGAACGGAAGCCGGTCAGCACATGGTGCGGCACGACGCGATCGAACGAAACGTCGAGCAGCGGCCCGCCCGGCAGGCCGGCGAAGGCGCCGGAGCGCCTGATCCAGGAGAAGTTGGCGATCCAGTCGCCGCGCCACAGCGTGCCGTCCCGCAGCACCAGGTTGATGTTGGGCAACTGCGTTTCCGAGCCGAGGTGGCGGGCGCGTTCCTTGCTCTGTGGCATGGTCGGCGGTTCGGCGCGGGGCGGGTCGATGCGCAGGTTGCGGTGCGTCTCGACCGAGCCGTCGGCGAGGACCAGGTAGCGGGCGCCCTGGCGCATGGCGTCGATATCGGCCTCGCCCAGCGCGTGGGTGAGGATGAGGTCGGCCGAGGCCGCATCGGTGACCCTGTAGCCGAGGCCGCTGGCGAAAGCCGCGAGGGTCGCGTCCGCAGCGGCGATCCTGGCGGGGCCGGCGCTGCGCTTCGCGTACACCGAGACCTCGATCTGGTTCCTGCTGAGCAGCTTGCCGCCGGCCTCGAGCCGGAGCGCGATGGAGACGACGCGGGTCGCGCCGTCGAGTCTGACTTGTGCCGTGCCGAGGTCGACCACGGCCAGGCCACCGGTCGCCGGCACGTCGAGCCTGCCGCTCTGGCCCTCGGCCGACCAGGTCAGCGTCGCGCCGGCCGGCACGGACCGGCCGCCGGTGGCGACCTTGAGCCTGAGGGCAACGCTGTCCCCCGACCACACCGCGTGGCGGTCGATCTGGGGCACGATGACCAGGTCGTTGTTGATCTCGGCGAAGCGATCGTGGAAGGCGCGCGGGTTGCGGTTGATGTCGAGCAGGCCGTTGGCCTCCCAGTGCACGTCGGTCATCTCGGTGATGACGTAGCCCTGGATCGGCGCGTGGGCGCGCATCGACTCGATCTCGTACTTGAGATTGGCGAACTGGTACCACTGCACGCTGTCGATGAAGCCATCGAGCGAGCCGAAGACCTTGTCGAGGTGGTAGGTCTTGAAGCGGTTCTGGATGCCGTGCGGGTAGGCGGCGCCGTCGCCCCAGTTGCTGCCGGTCTCGGCCCACCACGGCTCCTCGCCGGCGGCGTTCCTGACCTCAGCGGGGTGGGGCAGGCCCCATACGCCGAACTCGGAGACGACCAGCGGCTCGTCTCCGCGCCGTTCACCGTCGCCGAAGGGCGTCCAGGTCCAGTCGGCGGCGTCGGCAAATTCCTGCGTCAGCTTTTCCCACTCGGCGCGGCGTTCGGGCACCGAGCGGTAGTAGTGGTAGTCGTTGATGTCGGTCTTGACGTGGAAGTTCGGGATGCAGGCCGAGTTGTCGACGACGAGGCGGCGCGGATCCCGGGCTTTCAGCCAGTCATAGGTGTCCTTGAGCCATTGGCGGTGATCGGCATTCTCGATCAGCCGGGTGCCCCAGTCCTCGTTGATGATCGTCCAGGTGACGATGGAGGGGTGGTTGCCGTCGCGGGCGAGGATGCCTTCCATCGTGTCGCGCATGCGCTGGGCCGCGGCGGCGGTGAAGTACTGCACGTTGGGGATCTCGGTCCAGACGAGCAGGCCGAGGCGATCGGCGACCTCGTAGTAGCGCGGGTCCGCCACCTTGATGTGGCAGCGCAGCATGTTGAGGCCGAGGTGCTTGGCCTTCCGGGCCTGGTCCTCGAGGAAGGCAAGCGAAGGCGGGGTGCAAATGCCCTCGGGGTAGTAGTCCTGGTCGAGGGCGCCGCGCAGGTAGAGCGGCTCGCCGTTGAGGTAGAACTTGCCGTCGCGGGTCTCGATCCGGCGGAAGCCGAAGGTGTGGGTGGTGCTGTCCACGACCTCGCCGCCGGCCAGCAGCTCGATCCTCGCCGTGTAGAGGTTGGGGTGCTCGGGCGACCAGAGGCTTGGCGAATCCAGCTTGAGTGTCAGGCTGTTGCCGGTGGTTTCGGCGGTGACGCCGTCGACGGTGGCGCGGATGGTGGCGCCGGCAGCAGCGGCTGAACGCTGGACGGCGAAGGTCACTTCGCCGCTGATGTCGGCGTCGATCGCCACGTGCGCGAGGTGACGCCTGTCGCGGGCGATGAGCCTGACCGACTGCCAGAGGCCGCCGAGCGGGCCGTACCAGCTCTGCTTGCCGTGCGGGATCTCGCCGAACGGGAAGTCCGGGTATTCCACCGCATCTCCGCTGGGCAGAGTGACGTGGACTTCCAGTGCACTTTCGGCAGGAGTGCCCTCGGGAACGATGAACTCGAACGGCAGGTAGCCGCCCTCGTGCGTGCCGAGCACCGTGCCGTTCAGGCGCACCTCGGCGAAGTAGTTGACGGCGCCGAAATGGATGGCGATCTCGCGCCCCTTCCAGCCGGCCGGGAGCGACAGTTGACGGGCGTAGACGGCCTTGCCGGTGGAGTGGCGCAGGTCGGCGAACTCGGCCTGCCAGGGACCCGGAACGGTCGCCGTGCGCCAGTCGCCATGGCCTTCCAGCCTGAACCGCCAGGCGCCGTCGAGCGAGATTTCGTCGCGTGCGCTCGTGTCGGCCCCCGAGGCCGTCGTCTCGCCGATCATGCAGTCCTCCCTTGGAGCTAATATTTATTAGCAATTGGCCAATGGCTAGCGTCTTTTCGTAGGACGCACAAGCCCTGCCGACGCTAATGAGTTTAGCAACCGGGTTGCGTCACCGGCTCTCCGGGGATAGTGCTGACGCTGGAGGAGCTTGGAGGACCCGTTGGCAAAACGGCCGACCATGATCGACATCGGCGAACGGGCCGGTGTCTCGCAGGCGACGGTGTCGCTGGTGCTCAACCGCGTGCCGAACGCGCGGGTGGCCGAGGCGACGCGCCAGCGCGTGCTCGAGGCGGCCGACGCCCTGGGCTACCGCAAGGGTGCGCAGCACCATGTGCCGGAGAACAGGACCCGGGTCATCGGCCTCTTGATCGACGAGGTGACGACGACGCCGTTCGCGACAGCCTTCATCGAGGGCGCGCGCGAGGAGGCGGCGCTGCAGGACGTGGTGGTGGCGACATTCTGCACGCGAGGCGACCCCAAGCTCGAAGCGCTGGCGCTCGACATGCTGCTGCAGCACCAGAGCATCGGCGTGCTGTACACCAGCCTCATCACCCGGCCGGCCGAACCGCCCGAGCGGCTGCGCGACGTGCCGACGGTGATGGTCAACTGCTACGACGGCAAGCGGCTCTATCCCTCGGTCGTGCCGGCGGACGTCACCGGCGGATACGCGGCGACCGAGGCCCTGCTCAAGGCCGGGCACCGGCGCATCGCCCACCTGGCGGGCGAAAACTGGATCGAAGCATCGCAGGCCCGCGAGCGCGGATACCGGCAGGCCCTGGCGTCGTGGGACGTGCCGGTGGACGAAACGCTGATCATGCCGGGCGGCTGGACGATCCCCGGCGGCCGGGAGCTGACGCGCAAGCTGCTTCAGCGGCCCGACCCGCCGACCGCGATCTTCGCCTTCAACGATCGCATGGCGGTCGGCGCCTATGACGCGCTGCGCCAGAAGGGACTGCGGGTGCCCGAGGATATGTCGATCGTCGGCTTCGACGACGAGGACACCAGCGCCTACCTCGATCCGCCCCTGACTACGGTGGTGCTGCCGCATGAGGAGATGGCGCGCTGGGCCGTCGGCGCGCTGCTCGACGAGCAGTTGCCGGCTGCCTCGCCGCGGCGGATCAAGATCGAGTGCCCGCTGATCGAGCGGGCCTCCATCGGGCCAGGGCCGGCCCGGGCCGAGCAGGACTGATCTCCGCGTTCGGCCTGCGACTCGCCCCGACCCGCGCGCCGGGAGGGGGCGCTAGACCGCGGCAACGGCCTCGGTGCGCCGACGTGGCTTGCGCAGCAGCTCCCATGCATACCAGCCGGCGGTCAGGACGATCAGCACGCCGAGCGTCACCACGACATCCATGAGGGTGTTGCGCAGCGGCTGGCGCAGGAAGAAGCGGGTGGTGAAGAAGGCGACATTGCTGAGAACGAGGAAGCTCAGCACGTGCCGGCCGGGGATCAGCAGCATCCCGGGGATGCGGACGCGGGCGGCGATCCAGCGGCTGAGCGCCAGGTAGGCGAGCAGGATGGCGGCCGGCCCGACGATCCAGAGGATCGTGGGCGGGAAGCGCTGCGGGAAGCCGCCGGTCCGCATCGTGAACCAGAAGCAGTAGGCGGTGATGGCGAAGGCGGGCAGGAAGTGCCAGAGCCGCACCGGCTTGCCGCCGTACCAGATGCCGAGCAGGAACCAGGGCAGGTAGGGCAGGAGCGGGAAATTGGCCATGCCGGTGTGGCCGACGAGGGTCGGCAGCAGCGGGACGATCGCATCGGTGGTGACGTAGGTGGTCAAGAGGCAGAGGACGCTGACGCCGACAAGCAGCCACGGGTTTCGGCCGATGGCGAGCAGCGCGGGTCGAGCAACGAGCTGGACCGCGGCGAGCACGAAGAACGTGGCGAGGAATTCGCTCCAGCCGAACAGGCGGCGCATGGTCAACACATCGAGCGCCAGCTCGAGGCTGAACGGCTTGCGGTCGACGAGCAGGGCGAAGGCGAAGGACGAGACGTAGACGGCGAGCAGCAGGAGCAGCACCGGGCGCAGCCGCTGCGGCCAGCTGCGGCTGCGGCCTTGCGGCTTGGGCAGGCCGAGGCCGATGCCGAAGGCGAACATGAAGCCGGAAAAGCTCACGAGGTTCGCATATTCGGCGAACATCGCCGCCTCGGGCTTGGGGCGGAAGGTGATGAGCTGGATCACGTGCGCGCCGATCATGCCGACGACGAGCAGGGTCTTGAGCAGGTCGAGGTCCTCGGCGCGATCAGGGTGGTCCACGATTTGTCCGTTCCTCTTCGGTGTCATTTCTGCGAAGGCAGGGATCCATTTCTCCACCCGTGCCGGCTGCGCGTTGGGTCCCAGCTTTCGCTGGGATGACAGGCGGTGGTGATGGTGACTCCCCCCATGACTCGCTAGGGCAGGGGGTCGAGTTCGGGCCAGCCATCCGGGGTCCATCCGAGGGGCGAGAGCTGCAGCTTGGACACGCCCAGGTCGTCGCCGTCGTAGTAGTGGTAGGCGAGCATGTCGCCCCCGGTGGTGTGGATTGCTTCCTGGCCGCCCGGGCCGATGAAGCGACCGGTGCTGCCCTGCAGCAGCGTGCCGCCGCCCGCGAGCATCGGGGTGCCGTCCCGGTCGAGGTAGGGGCCGGTCACCGCGTCGGCGCGGCCGACGCGCATGTTGTAGGTGCTGTCGACGCCCTTGCAGCACTGATCGAATGAGACGAACAGGTAGAACCTGCCTTCGTGCTCTATGATGCTGGTCGCCTCGATGCCGGCGCCCTGGCGCGAAGCGAGGTCGAAGGTCGGCGTATCCTCGGCGATGAGCTTGCCCGTCGCCGGATCGAGTTCGCGCATCTTGATGCCGTCCCAGAACGAGCCGTAGGCGAGGAAGGCGCGGCCGTCGCCGAGGTCGATGCGCCAGGGATCGATGGCGTTCCAGTTGTCCTTGCCGTTGGACTTCAGCACGAGGCCCCGGTCGACCCAGCCCTCGCCCGGCTTGTCAGGATCGAGCGCGGTGCTGGTCATCAGCCCGATGGCGCTGGTGTTGATGCCGAAGGATGAGACCGAATAGTAGAGGTTCCAGGTGTCGCCGTGCCGGCTGACGCTCGGGGCCCAGATGTTCAGCGACTGGTAGCCGAGTTCCTTGCGCTGCCATTTGGGCACGCCCTTGCCGATCGAGCCGGCATCGGTCCAGGCGATGCCGTCGGGCGAGGTCTTGACGCGGATGGCGCCGCGAAAGACGCCGCCTTCCTGCCCGGTCTGGAACGCCACGAACCGGCCGTCGACCTCGATGACGCTGGGGTCATGGATGCGGGTGTCGCCGGTCAGCGTCGGCTGAACATCGGCGGCAAGGCCAGTCGTGGCGAACACGGCAAGCGTCGCGGCAAGCGCGATCCGGGCCAGCACCATCGCTCTCCTCCAGCGCGATGAACGGGGCGGCAGGGATCACAGAGTTGGGTGGGTGATGTCAACAGCGACCGGCCCACCTCCCGGTCATCCCGGCGCAGCCGGAAGGCCATGGCCTACGCCGCCCGGTTGGGCCTGCCGGTTAAGGCACGCTGTCGCCGATCATTTCCTTGGCCGAGAACGGCCTCCCCGCCGGCAGAATTTCGCCAAGCCAAACAATGAGGTACGTGCACGGCCGTTCTACCATCCCCTGCCCGAAAGTCGTATCTCGCGCCGGTTGACTCCTTCACCCCGAACGCGCTCACTATTGGAACGCCACATTCCACCTGTGGAACAACAGGGGGTGCGGCGGAGGAGTTCGAGGGAGGCCGAATCGTGCGGATCACCGCGCATTTCGGGCATCTGCGGGGCGTGTCGGCCCGCGGGGCCAATGGTGTTGCCTTGTCCGGAAACCGGCGAGGCTGACCCGGCATGTCCAGCATCCGGCGCACCATCCAGGTTCTCGATCTGCTCGCCCGCAAGGGTGCGATGACGGCGCGCGGCGTGTCGCAGCAGCTGACCCTGCCGGTCGGCTCGGTACACCGCATGCTGGTCGATCTCGCCGACGAGCAGGTGGTCGAGCGCAACGCCACCGGTGCCTGGCAGCTTTCCTACCGCCTGCTCGAGATTACCGACCTGCAGCTCGACGGCGTGAAGCTGCCGCGGCTGACGCGCCCGTTCTGCGAAGCCATCGCGGAGCAGACCCGCGAGACCGTCAACGTCAACGTGCTGAGCGCCGATGGCTGTGTGTGCATCGACAAGGTGCGCGGCAACGAAGGCATGCAGCTCGACTGGCGCATCGGCTCGCGCGGGCCGCTTTACTGTGGCGGCAGCGCCAAGGCGATCCTCGCTTTCATGCCCGAGGCCGAGCGCGAGCGCATCATCGCGCAGCCGCGCGAAACCTACACCCTCAACACCATCGTCGATGCGGACGACCTGCGCGCCGAGCTCGCCCGCACCCGCCGGCGCGGCTACTCGATCGACAACCAGGAAGTGGTGATGGGCGTGTTTTGCGTCGGCGTGCCGATCGTCGACCGCACCGGCCGCCCGGTCGGCGCGATCAGCATCTCGGGCACTTCGCCCAAGGCCCCGGGCCCCGACGTCCAGCCCCTCGTCGACCTGCTCGATGAGGCCGCAGTCAGCGTCAGCCGGCGCCTCGGCTATACCGGTTCATGGCCACCGCAACCGCTTGGCGAGCGCGTGGCACTCCAGGCAACTCACTGAAGGACAACAACAATGCGTTCCGCATGGGTCATGAAGCTCAAGCCCGGCCAGGAAGCCGAGTACAAGCGCAAGCACGACGAGATCTGGCCCGAAATGGTCGCGCTGCTGAAAAGCCAGGGCGTCTCCAACTACACCATCTACCGCTACGAACTGCTGCTCTTCGCCTATCTCGAAAAGCCCGACAACGCGCCGAGCCAGACCGAAGGCGTCGATCCGGTCGTGCTCAAGTGGTGGAAGTGGATGGAGCCGCACATGGAGACCCATGAGGATGCCCGGCCCAAGGCCTGGCCGGTCGAAGAAATGTTCCGGCTCGACTGAGGGCAGCACCGATGGCCAGGCTCCAGATCGTCGATCCGCACATCCACCTGTGGGACCTGTGGACCCGCATCTACCCGCATTTCGAGACCCCGTCTGCCGACGGGAGCAACGCCGCGATCTGCCGCAGCTACCTCATCGAGGAATATCTGCGCGAGGGCGGGGACGAGTTCGAGATCGTCGGCGCCGTGCATGTCGAGGCCTTCCCCACCGATCCGATCAAGGAAACCGAGACGCTGCAGAAGGTCGCCGACGCCAACCCGCTGCCGCTGGTCATCGTCGGCAATGGCGACCTTACCGCGCCTGACTTCCCGGCGCTGCTCGACCGGCACCAGCAGTTCTCCATCTTCCGCGGCATCCGGCAGGTGGTGAACATGCATCCCGACCCCCGGCGCAGCTACGTGTCGCGCGACCTGATGGCCGAGCCGGGCTTCCTCGCCGGGCTGCGCGAACTGGGCCGCCGCGGCCTGAGCTTCGACCTGCAGCTCTATCCGCACCAGATGGAGACCGCCGCCGCGCTCGCCGCCAAGGCGCCGGACACCCGCATCATCCTCAACCACGCCGGCATGTGGGCCGACCGCGATCTTGGGGGCTGGAAGCAGTACAAGGCCGGCCTGCGCGCGCTCGCGGCGCAGTCCAACATCGTCGCCAAGATCTCCGGCCTCGGCATGCTCGACAACCACTGGACCACCGAGAGCATCCGCCCGCTGGTGCTGGAGAGCATCGAGGTCTTCGGGACGGAGCGCGCCATGTTCGCCTCCAACTTCCCGGTCGACAAGCTCTACACCGACTTCCGCACCGTCTGGCGCGCCTTCAGCGACATCACCCGGGACCTCCCCGAGGCCGAACGCACGCGCCTGTTCCGCGACAACGCGAGGAAATTCTACCGCATTCCGGCCTGAACGGCCGGCGCTGGCGGAGCAGCCAGCCAAGACGTTTTCGAGGAGAGTATTCGTTGAAGATCAAGTCCATCGAAGCCTTTGCGATCACCAATCCGATTGCCGGGGGCACCTACGAGGAGGCCAAGCAGAAGGGCACGGCGCGCCGTCCGCCCTGGACCAAGGATGCCGAGGTCGCCAACCCGATGTCCCGCTATCCGCGCTACAAGGCGCTGCGCGCCAGCTGGCTCTCCAGTTTCCCCGCCGTCGGGGTGATCGTCACCGCCGATGACGGCTCGTGGGGCTTCGGCACCACCGGCTACGGCCAGCCCACCATCAGCCTCATCAACGACCATATCGGCCCGCTGCTCGAAGGCGAGAACGCACTCGCCACCGAAAAGCTCTACGACATGATGATGCGCATCACCTCGCCCTACTCTCCGTCGGGCCTGGGCTCCTACGCCATCAGCGGCATCGACCTGGCGCTGTGGGACCTGAAGGGCAAGGTGCTGAAGCTGCCCGTCTACGAGCTCGCCGGCGGCGCCGCGCGCGACAGCCAGTTCTGCTACGCCACCGGCAACGATACCGACTGGCACATGGAGCTCGGCTTCAAGGCCACCAAGCTCGCCTGCCCGTACGGCACGGCGGACGGCCTCGAGGCGCTGGACAAGAACGAGGCGTTCGTCGGCAAGGCGCGGGAGCTGATCGGCCCGCATGTCGAGCTGATGCTCGACTGCTGGATGGCCTTCGACGTCGAGTTCGCCGTCCGCCTTGCCCACCGCCTGCGCCCGTTCAACCTCAAGTGGATGGAAGACTGCCTGATCCCCGAGGATCACACCTCGCACAAGGCCCTTCGGGAGCGCCTGCCGTGGCAGACCATCGCCACCGGCGAGCATTGGTACACGCCGTACACTTTCTTCGAGGCCGCCAAGGATCGCGTCGCCGACATATTCCAGCCCGACATCCACTGGGTCGGCGGCTTCACTGCCTGCCAGAAGATCGCGGCCATCGCCGAGTATGCCGGCATCGACATGTACTGCCACGCCGGCATGAACACACCGTACGGCCAGCATTTTACCATCGCTTCGACGGCGTCGAAGTGGGGCGAGTTCTTCGTCGGCGGCGCCCCCGGCCAGCCGCTCAAGGAGACCAACAACTACCCCGGCATGGCCGTCCCGGTGAACGGTCAGGTCGTGGTGAGCGACGAGCCCGGCTTCGGCCATGGCCTGTCGAAGCAGGCCATCGAGGCAATGGCGCTCTAGGATGGGAGGGCGGCCGGGCGGGGGAGGCTCGATGGCCCCACCCGCGAAATCGGCGACCTTCGTTTTCTGGCGGGCCGTACCATCGCAAACGGAAATCCCCGCTATCGCGGGGATGACCCGGAGCAGGACGGCGAACAACCGGGCGGCAGCGGGACCCTCGTTCCGCTCCCCCACAGGATAACGACAGGCCGGAACCGGCCAAAGGAGGAGGACTAATGAAACGTGCAACCATGATTGGCAGTGCCGTCCTGGCGCTGCTGACCCTGCCGCTGATGGCGTCGACCGCCATGGCGCAGGTCGCCGACGTGCCGCGCAACGAGACCCTGGTGCTCACCCCCTGGGGTGACCAGCCGGCCCAGTTCGCCAACGTCGACAACTGGAACCCCTACCTGACTTCGGTCACGCACCAGCGCGACGCGATGCAGTTCACCGTCAACGAGATGCTGTTCTACACCAATCTCAACGACGGCAAGCTGATCCCGTGGCAGGCCGAGAGCTTCGAATACGCTCCCGATTTCACCAGCGCCACGATCAAGCTGCGCGACGGCGTCGAGTGGTCGGACGGCCAGAAGTTCACCGCCGACGACGTGAAATTCACGCTCGAGGCCCTGCGCGATGCCCCGCCGGAAATCAACGGCTCGGCCTCGTTCAAGGAATGGGTGAAGGACGTCGAGGTTACCGATCCGCTCAACCTCAAGATCAACTTCAACAAGGCGGCCCCGCGCTTCGTGCGCGATTTCCTCGCGCTCGGCCACGAGAACCACTATCCGACCCTGCCCAAGCACATCTGGGAAGGCCAGGATATCGCGACCTTCACCAACTACGATCTGGCCAAGGGCTGGCCGGTCGGCACCGGCGCCTACAAGCTGGTCTCCTCGACCAACCAGCAGGAGATCTTCGATCGCCGCGACGACTGGTGGGGCGCCAAGACCGGCTTCGAGGACCTGCCGGCGCCCAAGCGCATCACGCTCGTGCCGGTCTCGTCCGACGACGCCATGGGCCAGCTCCACATCGCCAACCAGATCGACGGCGGCCGCCAGCTGCTGATCGGCACGTTCGAAGCCGCCAGGGCGCAGAACGACAAGCTGAGCTCCTGGAACGCCGAAGGCCCGAACTGGGGCGCTCCCGACGGCTGCGACTACTCGCTGGTGTTCAACCAGATGCGGGAGCCGTGGAACGACGTCAACGTCCGCTACGCGATGAACTATGCCATCGACCGGTCGGCCATCAACGAAATCGGCTACGAAGGCGGCCAGAAGCCGGTGACCTTCGCCTTCTCCAACTACATGGCCGGCACCTGGCTGACCGAGGGCAGCCCGCTCAAGGCGGTTCTCGACAAGTACAACCTCGACAATCCCGATCCGGCCAAGGTCGAGGAGTACATGGCCAAGTCCGGCTACGCCAAGGACGCCAACGGGCTCTGGGCCAAGGACGGCAAGCCGCTCGCCGTGACGGTGCGCACCCCGGCCTTCATCCAGCCTACGCTGGCCCCGCTGACCCAGCAGCTCAAGAACGCCGGCTTCGACGCGGTGCAGGCCCCGGTGGACGACACCTGGCTGCCCGACATCCAGTCCGGCAACTTCGACACGATGATCTTCGTGCACTGCGGCAGCCTCTCCGAGCCGCTCGAGACCTTGCAGCACTATCACAGCAAGTTCGCCCGTCCGCTCGGCGAGAATATCCCGAACGCCGTGGCCGCCTCGCGCTACATGAATCCGGAATACGACAAGCTGATCGACGCCATGGACGCCGTCCCGGCCAGCACTGATCCGAACTCGGACTACATGAAGAACGCCGTGGCCGCCCTCGACATCGCGCTGCGCGACCTGCCGCAGATCGACCTGCTCGAGGAGTACCATGTGGTGACCTTCAACAACACGTACTGGACCGGCTGGCCGTCGGCTGCCGACCCGTATGTGGCCCCCTACACCCCGTGGGAGGCGTTCAACCTGGTCATCCACCACCTCAAGCCCTCGGGCGCACAGTAACGGTCCTCCCGACCGGCGGATGGCGGCACCTGACGGCTGCCATCCGCAACTTCTTTGACGAGTTGCTTGGAGACTGAGGCGTGCCACACCCCAGGGATGACATCGGGTTCGACCCACCCCATGCAGCGACACCGGAACAGCTGAGATGAGCCGCGAACTCGCCCGCTATCTCGCCACGCGCTTCGGTCAGCTGCTGCTGATCGTGTTCGTGGCGGTCAGCATCAACTTCATCATCCCGCGCCTCTTGCCCGGCGACCCGGTGCAGACGGCGCTGGCGCGCCTGCAAGCCACCGGCGGCGCCCAGAACGTCGACATCCAGGCCGTCTCGGCCGCCTATCGCGCCAAATACGGGCTCGATGCGCCGATCCTAGAGCAGTACATCAACTACTGGTTCGACCTGTTCCGGCTCGATCTCGGCGTCTCGTTCGCGAACTTCCCCGAAAAAGTCTCGACCATGATCGGCAACGCGCTGCCCTGGTCGGTGACCCTGCTGGCCGTCGCGACGCTGATCGCCTTCGCCACCGGATCGCTGCTCGGCGCGCGGCTCGCGTGGCCCACCGCCGGTCGCGGCATCAAGGCCTTCGTGCCGCTGATGATGATCCTGACCTCGATCCCGTTCTACCTGCTGGCGATCATCCTGATCTATTTCTTCGCCGTGGTGCTGAAGTGGTTCCCGCCCGCCGGCGGCGTCGACACCACGCGCATCATGCGCCTCGACTGGGCCACTACCGAAGACATCCTGCGCCACGCCTTCCTGCCCTGTCTCGCCATCGTGCTCGGCAATGTCGGCTTCTGGGCGCTCGGCATGCGCAGCCAGATGGTGTCGGTGCTCGGCGAGGACTACATCACCTTCGCCGAGGCCAAGGGGCTGCCCCCGCGCCGCATCTTCGTCTGGTACGGCATGCGCAACGCGCTGCTGGCACAGGTCACCGCCCTTGCCCTCTCGCTCGGCTCGGTCGTCTCGGGCGCGGTGCTCGTCGAGGTGATCTTCAACTATCCCGGCCTCGGCTCGCTGCTCTACGTCGCCATCCGCGGGCAGGACTACTTCGTCATCCAGGGCGTCGTGCTGATGCTGATCGTCTCGCTGGCGGTCCTGCTTTTCCTCGTCGACCTCATCTACCCGCTGCTAGACCCCAGGATCCGGCGATGACCCATTTCTTTGCCTCGCTTCGCCGCAACTACGAGCAGGGCCGCATCAGCGGCGTGCTGCTCCTCGGGCTTGCGATCCTCCTCGCCATCGTCCTGTTCGGCCTCATCGGCCCGCTGTTCGTCGATGCCACCAACGCGCAGGTCGGCGCCGTCCGGCCGCGCAAGCCGCCGGGGGCGGACTATTTCCTCGGCACGGATTCGCAGGGCCGCGACATGTGGACCCTGCTGATCTACGCTACCCCCAACACGCTGAAGATGGGCCTTATCGCCGGCTTCATCGGCGTCGGCGTCGGCACCGTGCTCGGCCTCGTGGCCGGCCAGTTCGGCGGCTGGATCGATGCGATCATCCGTGTCATCTCCGATGCGCTGCTGACCGTGCCCGCCATCGCCATCCTCGTCATCATCGCCGGCAATATCGACCGCATGAGCACCTGGGTCATGGCGCTGGTGGTCGCCTCGCTGGGCTGGATGTTCACCACCCGCACCGTGCGCGCCCAGGTCCTCACCATCCGCGAGAAATCCTACATCGAGGTCGCGCGCGTGAACGGCGAGGGGCCCTGGGAAATCCTCTTCACCGAGGTCATGCCCAACCTGATGCCCTACATCGTGGCGAGCTTCGTCGGCACCGTCTCGGGCTCGATCCTCGCCGTCATCGGCCTCGAGGCCCTCGGGCTCGGCGCGCTTGAAGAAATGACGCTCGGCAATACCATCTACTGGAGCCAGCAGTCGGCCGCCGTGCTGCGTGGCTACTGGTGGTGGTGGGGTCCGCCCATCGTTGTCATCGCACTGATCTTCATCGGCCTCTTCCTCACTTCGGTCGGCTTCGACCGCTTCGCCAACCCCAAGCTGGCGAGGCGCTGATGACCGTGACCGATACCGACAAGCCCATTCTCGTCGTCGAGGGCCTCAACGTCCACTACGACACCGGCAAGGGTCCGGCCAAGGCGGTGAACGACGTGTCGTTCTCCCTGAAGGCCGGCGAACGGCTCGGCCTCATCGGCGAGTCCGGCTCGGGCAAGACCACCATGGCGACGGCGCTGATGCGCCTGACCCGCGCTCCCGGCCGCATCGCCGGCGGCAAGGTGCTGCTCGACGGTCAGGACATCCTCAAGATGAGCCCGCGCGAGCTGCGCGAGACGCGGCTGCGCGACATCGCGCTCATCCCGCAGGGCGCGATGAGCTCGCTCAACCCGGTCATGAAGCTCGACGAGCAGATGATCGACGCCATCGTGGCGCACAAGCCCGGCATGAGCCGCGCCGCCCTCGATGCCCGCGTCGCCGAACTGCTCAGGAGCGTCGGGCTCGACCCATCCGTCGCCAAGCGCTACCCGCACGAGCTTTCCGGCGGCATGAAGCAGCGCGCCGCCATGGCCATCGCGACCTCGCTGTCGCCTAAGGTCATCGTCGCCGACGAGCCGACCAGCGCCCTCGACGTCGTCGTGCAGCGCCAGGTCATGCAGACGCTCGGCCGCCTGCAGGATGGGCTCGGCGCCGCCGTCGTCCTCATCGGCCACGACATGGGCCTCATCGCCCAGTTCGCCGATATCGTCGGCGTCATGTACGCCGGCAAGCTCGTCGACATCGGCCCGGTCCGGCAGATGATAGAGACCCCGCGCCACCCCTACACCAAGCTGCTGGTCGAGAGCCTCCCCGGTATCGAGGTCAAGCAGGCGCTGACTGGCATTCCCGGCCTGCCCCCGCCGCTCGTCGACCTGCCGCCCGGCTGTAGTTTCAACCCGCGCTGCCCCTTCGCCTTCGAACGCTGCCGCACCGAGACGCCGCTGCTGCAGGACGTGGCGCCCGGCCAGCAGGCGGCCTGCCACCTCTATCCCGAACACCAGGTCCTGCCGCCGCTCCCGGCCATGGCCCAATCCCACAACGGGGAGGCCCGCCCGTGAGCGCGCTCATCGAACTGAGGGGCGTCAGCAAGACCTACGGCGCCTTCACCGCCCTCGACGACGTCACCCTGTCGCTGTCCGACAGCAGCCCATCGATGACCGCCATCGCCGGCGAGAGCGGTAGCGGCAAGACCACGCTGGCCCGCATTCTGCTCGGCTTCATCAACCCCTCGGCCGGCCACGTCTTCTACCGCGGCAAGGACATCGCCCTGATGTCCCCGTCCGAGCAGCGCCAGTTCCGCCGCGAGGTGCAGCCGGTGTTCCAGGACCCGTTCGAGGTCTTCAACCCGTTCTACCGCATCGACCACGTGCTCGAGACGCCGGTGAAGCGCTACGGCCTTGCCGATACCGACGCCAAGCGCCGCGCGCTGATCGAGGATGCCCTCAAGCGCGTCGGCCTTCGTCCGCAGGACACGCTCGGCCGCTTCCCGCACGAGCTGTCGGGCGGCCAGCGCCAGCGCATCATGGTCGCCCGCGCCGTCCTGCTCCGGCCGCGCATGATCGTTGCCGACGAGCCGGTGTCGATGGTCGATGCCTCGCTGCGAGCCACCATCCTCGACGAGTTGAAGACGCTGAACCGCGAGCTCGGCATCTCGATCGTCTACATCACGCACGACCTGACCACGGCCTTCCAGATCTGCGACAACATCATGATCCTCTACCGCGGCAACGTCGCGGAGGCCGGATCGGTCGAGCGCGTCATCGGCGCGCCGAAGCACCCATACTCGCAGCTGCTGGTCTCCTCGATCCCGCTGCCCGACCTCGACAAGGCGTGGGGCGCCGACGAAATTCCGGTCTCCGAAGCCTCCGCCGCCCGCTCCAACGCCGGCTGCAGGTTCGCGCCGCGCTGCCCGCATGTCATGGAACAGTGCTGGGACAATGTCCCGCCCAAGTACACCCCGGACAGCCAGCGCCTCGCCACCTGCTTCCTCTACCGCGACGCCCCTGTCGCCCCGGGCGACGACATCGCCGCGGTCTTCCGCGCCCCCGAGCCGCGTACACCCGTTCCTTCAGCCTGAGTTCCAGAAGCACAGACATGACCACCAAGCTCAGCCACCGCCGCCAGGCCGGCGCCACCAGCCTCCGCCTTCCCCCCATGGGCTTTGGCGCCGCCCATCTGGGCGGCATGTACAACCGCGTCTCGGGCGAGACCGCCCATGCCACGCTCAAGGCCGCCTGGGACAACGGCATCCGCTTCTTCGATACCGCCCCGTATTACGGCCGCGGCCTCAGCGAGCACCGCGTCGGCGATTTCCTGATCGACAAGCCCCGCGACGAGTTCGTGATCACCACCAAGGTCGGCCGCTACTTCAAGCGCCCCGCCGACCCGCGCAACTTCGACCGCACCCCCTGGGGGGGCGGGCTCAACATGGAGATCGTCTGGGACTACTCCTATGACGGCATCCTGCGCGCCTATGAGCAGAGCCTGCTGCGCCTCGGCCTCGACACCGTCGATGCCCTTCTCATCCACGATCCGGAAGCCGCAGCCGATCCGAACGGGCCGAAGCTCGAAGACCTGACCGCGAGCGGCTACAAAGCCCTCGAGGAGCTGAAGCGCTCCGGCCAGATCAAGGCCATCGGCATGGGCCTCAACGCTGCGCCCTCGCTCGCCACCATCGCCCCGCTGGTGCCGCTCGATTTCTGCATCGTCGCCATGCCCTACACCCTGCTCGACCAGACGGCCCTGACCACCGGGCTCAAGCGCTGTGTCGACGAGAACATCTCGGTCATCATCGGCGCTCCCTACGCCTCGGGCATCCTCGCCACCGGCCCCGGCCCCAATGCCCGCTACCGCTACGGCATCGCCGAGCCCGACATCCAGGACAAGACCCGCCGCATCCAGGCCGTCTGCGCCCGCCACGGCGTTTCGCTGCAGGCCGCCGCGCTGCAGTTTCCCCTCGCCCATCCCGCTGTGGTGTCCGTCATCCCCGGCGGCGCGAGGCCCGAGGAGGTCACCGCCAATATCGGCTTCATCGAGGAGACCATCCCGGCCGCGCTGTGGTCGGACCTGCGCAACGAAGGCCTCATCGACCCCGAGGCCCCGACGCCGGGCTGAGCCCGCCGCCCGGCGACACCCATCCCCAGGTAAGCCTTGTACTGCGAAACGGTCTAGCTCAGCGCCCGCAGCAGGTTGCCGGAGACGTGGCCGTCGGCCAAGAGCCCGGAGCGGGCCTGCCAGTCGATCACCGCGGCTCGCGTCTTCGGTCCGATCACCCCGTCCGGCGTGCCGATGTCATAGCCCTTGCGCAGCAGCATGGCCTGCACCTGCTCGCGATCGGCCCTGGTCAGCGCCGTATCCGCCGGCCAGCTGGCGACGAATCCCTTGCTGCCCAGAATCCGGTCGGCCAGGTGGCCCACCGCCAGGGCATAGCTGTCGGAGCTGTTGTAGCGCTTGATCACGTCGAAGTTCGGCAGCACCGCGAACACCGGTCCGTTGCCGCCCATCGGCATGTAGAGGCGCGCCGTGTCGCTGGCGCGCGGGAACGGCTTGCCACTCGCCCGCAGGACGCCCACCCCGCTCCAGTCGCCCAGCGTCGCGTTGATCCCGCTCCAGACGTTCTGGTAGTTGAAGTCGCCCGGCAGCCGTACCTCGTAGCCCCATGTTTCGCCTGCACGCCAGCCGAAGGACTTGAGGTAGTTGCCGATCGAGGCGAGCGCGTCGGGGACGGAGCCCCAGATGTCCTTGTGCCCGTCGCCCTTGAAGTCCACGGCGTACTTCATGAAGCTCGACGGCATGAACTGGGGTTGCCCCATGGCGCCGGCCCATGAGCCCACCATGTTCTTGAAGCGCACGTGGCCGCCCTCGAGGATCTCGAGCGCGGTGATCAGTTCGCTGCCGAAATAGTCGGCCCGGTAGCCGCTATAGGCGAGTGTCGCCAGCGCGTGCACGGTGTTGGTGCCGCCCATGTAGCCGCCGTAATTGGTCTCGATGCCCCAGATGGCGAGGAGGATTTCCGGCTGCACACCGTAGCGCGAACTGACCGCAGCAAGGGTCTGCTTCCATTCCCCGCGCATGTCCTGGCCCTTGCCGGCCTGCCCGTCGGTGACGCGCTTGCCGATATAGTCGGCGACGGTGCTGACGAACTCGGGTTGCTTCTTCGAAAGGTCGACGACCTTGCTCTGTGGCGTGAACCCGCCCATCGCCACGTCGAACACGTGCCTTGAGACGCCGCGCGCCCTGGCGCGCTTCCAGACGCCATCGATGAAGGTGTCGACGCCGGCGAACGCCGGGGAGATGACGGACGAAGCCGCGAGCGCGGCAGCGCCAAGCCCGAAGGAACGACGCGAAGGTGAGAACGGTACGCGGGACATCACAGCCTCGATACGCAGAGGACACACATCGGCCGGGCGAGACTCCGCCCGGCATTTGAGAGGGATTCTCCGGATCGGAATTAAGATCGCGTTAAGGGTGCGTTCGCGTTCGCGTGATCGGGGTCCGCGCGCCGCGACCTGCCACGCGAACGCGTGTCACCCCGCGAACACGTGTGCGGCGATCGAGGCGGGCTTCATCTCGATCGAGAACCCCGGCTGCCGGGGCGGCATGTAGGCGGCGTTTCGGATCACGCAGGGGTCGAGGAAGTGCTCGTGCAGGTGATCGACATACTCGATCACGCGGCCGTCCTTGCTGCCCGACACGACGAGATAGTCGATCATCGACAGGTGCTGCACGTATTCGCAGAGGCCCACGCCGCCGGCGTGCGGCCAGACGGGCAGGCCGTACTTGGCGGCCATGAGCAGCACCGACAGGACCTCGTTGAGGCCGCCGATGCGGCAGGCGTCGATCTGGACGATGTCGATGGCGCCGCGGGTGATGAACTGCTTGAACAGGATGCGGTTCTGGCACATCTCGCCGGTCGCGACCTTCACCGGGGCGATGGCCTCGCGGATCTTGCGGTGGCCTTCGACGTCATCGGGGCTGGTCGGTTCTTCGATGAAGTATGGCTTGAAGCGGCTCAGTTCCTTCACCCAGTCGATCGCCTGGCCGACCTCCCAGACCTGATTGGCGTCGATCATCAGGTAGCGGTCCGGTCCTATGATGGAGCGGACGATCTCGAGGCGGCGGATATCGTCGGCAAGGTCGCGACCGACCTTCATCTTGATGTGGTTGAAGCCGGCCGCGATGGCCTCGGTGGCGAGGCGGGTCAGCTTCTCGTTGGAGTAGCCGAGCCAGCCGGCCGAGGTGGTGTAGCAGGGGTAGCCATTGCGCTCGAGTTCCGCGATGCGGGCGGCTTTGCCGGCCTCGGCCTTCCTGAAGATGGCGAGCGCTTCGTCGGGCGTGATGGCGTCGGTCAGGTAGCGGAAGTCGATGATCGAGACGAGCTGCTCGGGGCTCATGTCGGCGACGTAGCGCCAGACCGGCTTGCCGGCGCGCTTGGCGAGCAGGTCCCAGACGGCGTTGACGACGGCGCCGGTGGCGAGGTGCATGGCGCCCTTGTCGGGGCCGATCCAGCGCAGCTGGCTGTCGCCGGTGACGTGGCGCCAGAAGCGACCCGGGTTCTCCTCGATCCAGTCGAGCTCGAGGCCGGAGACGCGGGCGGTCAGCGCCTCGATGGCCTTGCAGACGATGTCGTTGCCGCGGCCGATGGTGAAGGTGAGGCCGTGGCCTTCGAGCGCGCCGTCGGTGCCGAGCACGACATAGGCGGCCGAGTAGTCCGGATCGGGGTTCATCGCGTCCGACCCGTCGAGCGAGGCGGAGGTGGGGAAGCGAAGGTCGTAGGTGCGAAGGGTGGTGATCCGGGTCATGGGCGGGCCTGGTCTTTGTGTGGTCGCGCTTTCGAAGCGGAAGAGTCTGCAACTCTTCCTGGAAGCGCTCCTAGAGCTTGACGGGCAATCCGGTGCGCACGCTCTCGTCTGCCGCAAGGCAGACGCGCAGCGACTGGACCGCATCGGTCATGTGGCGGGTGAGGTCGATGTCCTCAATGATGGCGCGATAGACGAAAGCCTGCTCGCGCTCGCATAGCTCCTGGTGGCCCGGTTCGCCCTGCATGGAGAGGAGGGTGTCCGGCCTCGTGAAGCTGCCGTCGGCGCCGAGTTCGGCGCGGTGCACGCGGATGCGGGCGGTGCGGGTGTGGGTGTCGAGGTCGGCCGACCTGGCATCCTCGTCCATGACGATGGAGACGGCGCCCTTGGGGGACATCACATCCTTCACGAAGAAGGCGGCCTCGGACATCATCGGGCCCCAGCCGGCCTCGTACCAGCCGACCGAACCATCCTCGAACAGCACCTGCATGTGGCCGTAGTTGTACATGTCGGGGGCGACTTCGTTGGAGAGGCGCAGGCCCATGCCGCGCACTTCGACGGGCCTGGCGTCGGTGATCTGGCACCAGACGTCGACATAGTGGACGCCGCAATCGACGATGGGGGAGGTGGTCTGCATCAGCTGCTTGTGGACGCCCCAGGCCGCACCGCTCGATTGCTGGTTGAGGTTCATGCGGAAGACGTAGGGACCGCCCAGCCCGCGCGCTTCCTCGATCAGGCGCATCCACGAGGGGTGGTGGCGCAGGATGTAGCCGACGATGAGCTTGCGATTGCCCGCTTTTGCCGCCGCGACGACGCGCTCGGCGTCGGCGACGGTCATGGCGAGCGGCTTTTCGACGAAGACATGCGCGCCCTGCTCGAGGGCCATGACGGCGTAGTCGACATGCGTGTCGGTGTAGGTGCTGATCGAGACTAGGTCGGGCCTGAGGGCGCGCAGTGCCTCGGGGAACGAGGGGTCGATGCGGTAGCCGGAGAGCTCCGGGGGGAGATTGCGCGGGGTGGAGCGGTTGACGAGGCCGACGAGGTCGAAGCCCGGATGGCGGTGGTAGGCGAGGGCGTGGCTGCGGCCCATGTTGCCGAGGCCGGCGGCAAGTACGCGAATGGTCATCTGGTCGTTCCCCTCATTGACGCGCGGCAGCATATCCGCCGCGACGGCGCGGTGGGAAGCAGGCACGGCAAAGCGAGCTGTCCTTCCCCTCACCCTGACCCTCTCCCCAGTGGGGAGAGGGGACGCATCTTGCGCGGACAGTGCCACTTCGCCCCCTCTCCCCTCTGGGGAGAGGGCCGGGGTGAGGGGAAGTTGCCGTTGGAAGCCGCCGTCATGCGAACCGCTCCAGCACCTCGCGGAACTCTGCGACCACAGCGGGGTCCGTCTGCCGGCGCGTCGGATCGGCGAAGCCGAGGCGGACGGCGTCGGCGCCGCGCGTTGTCATGGCCGTGGCGCAGGAGGAGTGGACTTCGTCGACCGGCACGGCATCGAGCAGCGTGCCGACATTGGCGGGGGTGAGGCCGGAGCCAGCCATGACCTTGATGCGGCCGCGGGCCGTATCGTGGATGGTGCGGATGGCCCGGGTGCCGTCGATGGCAGCGCGCGCGCCGCCGGAGGTGAGGATGCGCTCGAAGCCGAGGTCGGCGGCGATCTCGGTGGCGGCGGCGAAATCGGGGACGAGGTCGATCGCGCGATGCAGCGTCGTCCCGAGCGGGCCGGCGGCATCCTTGAGGCGGCGGAGGAGGGAGGCGTCGAGCGTGCCGTCGGGCCGGGAGGCGCCGATGACGATGCCGTCGAGGCCGGCGGCGCGGATGGCGTCGATGTCGGCAAGGAGGGCGTCGATATCCCGGCCATCATAGACGAAATCGCCGGTGCGGGGGCGCACCAGGGCATGGACCCTGAGCGGCGCGGCGGCGGCGAGCCGCATCAGGCCGGGCGATGCCGTCAGGCCGCCGAGCTCGAGGCCGGAGCAGAGTTCGATGCGCTCGGCACCGCCAATGACGGCAGCGGCAAGGCTTTCGGCGTCGGGGACGCAGACCTCGAGCAGGGGGGCGGTCATGCTGTGATCTCCGAAAAGCCGAGGCTGGCGGCGCCGATCAGGCCGGGCTCGAGGCTGAGTTGGGTGGGGACGACCAGCGGCGTGTCGAGCTTGCGCAGGATGCGCCGGCGCACCGCCTGGTCGAGCAGCGCGATAAATTGAGGCACCTTGCCGAGGCCGCCGCCGACCGGGACGATGTCAGGGCCGACAATGTTGACGACGAGAGCCAGTGGCCCAGCGAGGAGGTCGATCTGGACCTCGATGGTGCGGGCGGCCTTGTCGTCGCCGGCGAGCCAGGCCTCGACGATGGCGGTCGAGGGCAGGTCGAGGCCGTGCAGGTGCTTGTGCAGGCGCTCCATGCCACGGGCGGCGCCGATGGTATCGACGCAGCCGACCTGGCCGCAGCCGCAGGGGAAGCGCGGGATGGCGACGGGCGGATCGCCGGCGCTGGTGGCGGCGACCGGGCCGTGGCCCCATTCGCCGGCAAAGCCGCCGGCGCCGGTGATGATCCGGCCGTCGATGACGATGCCGCCACCGACGCCGGTGCCGAGGATGGCGCCGAAGACGATGCGCCGGCCGCGACCGGCCCCCTGCACGGCTTCGGCGAGGGCAAAGCAATCGGCATCGTTGGCGACCAGCACGCGGCGGCCGAGTTGGGCCCCGAGTTCGTCGGCAAGGCGCCGGCCGTCGATGCAGGGGATGTTGGCGACCGTGATGATGCCTGTGGCGGGATCGACGACGCCGGTGATCGAGATGGCGATCGGGGCCCGGGGGTCGGCAGCATCGGCCATGGCGCGGATGGCGGCGACGAAGGCCGGGAAATCGTCGAGGGGCGTCGGAACGCGCCCGATCGGGGTCAGCGCAGAGGGGCTGTGCGCCGATGCCCCCTTGATCCCGGAGCCGCCAATATCGAAACAGACGATCATAAGACTTCAGTGCTTCCTAACGAGCGCGCATCTACTTTCGGATGCCGGCGACTCAGCCGGCGAAAGGTGCAATGACGAGCCATGGTTGAACAGAGCCGGCCGGCGCTCCCCACGATCGACGACGTCGCAGCCCTGGCGGGCGTGTCGCGGGCGGTGGCCTCGCGCGCGCTGTCGAGCGAGAAACGTCCGGTATCGGCGGAAAAGCGCGAACGCGTGCTGCAGGCGGCGGCGCAACTGGGCTATCGCGTGAACCTGCTGGCCCAGAGCCTCACCACCAAGACGGTGAACCTGATCGCGGTGGTGGTCAACCACATCCACGACCTCTCCGACCTCGACCTGTTCGACCTGCTGCTGGCCGAAGTGCAGGCGATCGGCAAGCAGGTGATCCTGATCCGCGTCGGCTCGGTCGACAAGGTCGACGAGTTCCTGCGCCAGGGCGTCGCCTACCATGTCGACGCGGCGCTGGTGTTCTCCGACTTCGCCGATGCCGGGACGGTACGGCGGATGTTCCGCTCGGATCATGTGGTGATGATGAACGGGCGACACGACCGGCTGTCGCCGGCCATCATCCCCGACGAGGCGGCGGGCATCGAGGCGGCGATCGCGGATGCGGCGCAGAAGGGGGTGCGGACGGCGGCGCTGGTTACCGGGCGCGCCTCCTCGCTGGTCGAGCAGGCGCGGATCGCATCCTATGTCAAAGGCTTCGAGCGCTATCATATCGAGCTCGTGCGGACCGTACAGGGCGATTACTCCTACCAGAGCGGCCACAGGGCGGCTCCGGCCATTGCCGGCGTCGATTGCCCCGATGCTGTGTTCTGCACGTCCGACGCCATGGCGATGGGCATTCTCGATGTGTATCGCGAGGACTTTCCGAACAGCCGGCCCACGCGCTTCCGGCTCTATGGCTTCGACAACCTGTCGCTGACCGATTTCGACGCCTATCCGATCTCCTCGATCGGCTACGACAAGGCGGCCTATGTGCGCCAGATGATCCGGTTCCTGTCCGATCCCACGGCATTCACGCCCGGCCAGGCGCCGGTGATGATCCCGACCCGGTTCGTGCCGAGGAAGACGAGCTAAGGCATTCCTCTTGCTCGAAAGCATCGCGGTGCAGCGCCCATCATTCACGGAGTCATTCCCGCGAAAGCGGGAACCTCTGTTTTCAGTGCGCGCGGCCAAACGGAGATCCCCGCTTTCGCGGGGATGACCCTGTGGCGGCTTCGCCCGAAATGGACGCCTTCAGCGACGGGTGGTCAACAAAGGAAACCGGGCCGCCTTGGGGGACGGCCCGGCAGAAGCTGATGCGGCGGCGAGGGAGGGCCCACCGCATCAGCGAAGCGTCAGCGCTGCGAGGCGCCGGTTACCACAGCGGGTTGAGCTGCGGCGGGTTGGCGGTCTCGCCCCACCACTTCTTGTAGTTGGCCTCGTAGGCGCCGGACTGGATGTAGTCCGACACGAACATGTCGAGCCAGCGCACGAATTCCGGATCGCCCTTGGCGACGGCAATACCGATCGGGTCGTTCGAGTAGAGGCCCGGAATGGTGGTCAGCGACGGGTTCTTGGTGGCGAGGTAGTCGAGGAGCGACGAATCCTCGATGGCCGCGTCGACGCGCTTCTGCTGCAGCTGCAGCACGCCATCGGGCGCGAACTGGTCGACATAGACGAGCTCGGCGGTCGGCACGGCCTTCTTGAGGAAGGCTTCGCCGGTGGTGCCGCGGCCGACGACGACCTTCTTGCCGGCAAGGCCTTCCAGCGTGGTGATGCCGGAGTCGGCCTGGACGATGACGCGGAGGCCGGCGCGGTTGTACGGGATGGTGAAGTTCACCGACTTGGCGCGCTCGAGCGTCGCCGAGGTGTTGGCGACGACGATGTCGAGCTGGCCCGAGACGAGCATCGAGATGCGGGCGTCGCCCGACACGTCGGTGAACTCGACCGGCACACCGAGCTTCTCGGCGATCATCTTGGCGACGTCGACGTCGTAGCCGACCGGGTTGTTCTGGTCGTCGCGGAAGCCGATCGGCTCGCCGCCGAGCGACACGCCGATGCGCACGACATTGCGCGAACGGATGTCGTCGAGCATGCCGGCCAGCGCCGGAACGGCCGTGCCGGCGACGAGCGCCAGGGCCGCGATTGCAGTCAGAATACGCTTCATGGTGAGGTCCTCTCCTTTGGGTCTGCAGAGGTCTGCAGGTCAGATAGTCTTTGCATCCCGGAGCTCAGGCTCCGGCATGGCATCGGTCCAGAGCCAGTAGCGGATGTCGCCGGGGCACCGGAAGTTGACGACCTCGTGGTTTCCCCCGGCGTCGACCGCGTGGATGACCACGCCGCCGAGGAACCCTTCGGCCAGTTCATCGAGTTCCTCGACGGCGAGCTTGACCGCGTCGCCGAGCGAGTAACCGAGCTTCATGGCGAGGACGACGGTGCGGCTGGTGGCGCAGCGCATGGTCATTTCGCCGGTATGGGTGCAGGCGGCAGCGCCGTAGCGGCTGTCGGCGTAGAAGCCGGCGCCGGGAATGGGGCTGTCGCCGAGGCGGCCGGGATACTTCCAGGCCCAGCCGGATGTCGAAGTGGCGGCGTGGATGCCGCGCGCCGGGTCGGCGCTGAGATAGACGGTGGTGTCGCGGACGCGCTCGGGATCGGTGATGGTCTTGAGCAGCGGGGCGAGTGGGGTGTTCGGGAACGCCGCCCTCTGCTCGGGAGTCATTTCCTTTTCGAGCCGCTCCCACCAGACGCGCTTGCTGTCCTCAAGCAGGACGTCGTCAACCGAGAAACCGGTTTCAGTGGCGTAGCGGCGGGCGCCCGCGCCGGTCAACATGACGTGCGGCAGCTTCTTCATCACCTCGTGCGCGAGGCGGGCGACGGGAATGGTGTTGGGAACGGCGCCGACGCTGCCGACCTCGCGGGTCGTGCCGTTCATCACGGCGGCATCGCACTCCATCTCGCCCAGCATGTTGGGCCAGCCGCCGTAGCCGACGCTGCGCACCTTGGGCTCGGCCTCGACCCTGGAGATGCCGGCGACCATCGCCTCGAGGCTGTCGCCGCCGGCGCGCAGCATGTCGACCGTCGTGGGGACGCCTGGCCAGCCTTCGGCGTTGGCGATGAACAGCATGGACTAGTCTTTCCGCATCTTGGAGAGGAACTGGGCGACGCGCGGCTGTGCGAGGCCGCCGGTCTCGGCGAAGAACTCGGCCGTCGGCAGATCGACCAGCAGCTTGCCCTTCTCGAGGAACACGATGCGGCTCGAGATCTGCCGGGCGAACTCGATCTCGTGGGTGACGAACACCATCGTCGTGCCGCCGGCCGCGAGCTTGGCGAGGATGTCGAGCACCTCGGCCGTCATCTCGGGGTCGAGTGCGCTGGTGACCTCGTCGAGCAGCAGGTAGCGGGGCTTCATCGCCAGGGCGCGACAGATGCCGACACGCTGGCGCTGGCCGCCGGAAAGCTGGGACGAATAGGCGTCGGCGCGGTCGCCGAGGCCGACCGAAGCGAGCAGGGCGCGCCCCTCGGCTTCAGCTTCCGCCCTGGGGCGCTTCAGCACTTCAACCGGCGCCAGCGTGATGTTCTGCAGCGCCGTCATGTGCGGGTAGAGGTTGAACAGCTGGAACACGGTACCGGAGCGCTTGCGCGCCTCGGCCAGGTCCTTCGGCTTGCTCACATCGAAATCGTCGACGGTGATCCGGCCGGCATTGAGCTTTTCGAGCCCGTTTATGCAGCGGATGAGCGTCGACTTGCCCGAGCCGGACGAGCCGAGGATGGAAACCACCTCACCCGGGTTGACGACGAGGTTCACTCCGTCGAGGACGGTGACGGGGCCGAAGGCCTTCTTGACGTTTTCGACTTTGATCATTTCAGAGGCCTCGGAAGGCGCTGTGGGCGCGAAGGCGCTTTTCCAGCCGGGCGCCCAGCGTCGCGACGAGCTTGGCGGCGAGGTAGTAGAGAACGCCGACCACGGTCCAGACGATGAAGGGCTGCAGCGTGCGCAGGTTGAGGTTGGCGCCGATCTTGGCGAGGTCCATGACGCCGATGACCGAGATCAGCGAGGTGACCTGCAGCTGGTTCACCAGCAGCGCGGTCAGCGGCCCGATGGAGAAGGCGAGGGCCTGCGGGGCAATGACGTGGCGCAGCACCTGCCAGCGGGTGAGGCCGAAGACGCGGGCCGCTTCGACCTGGTCGCGGCCGATCGACTCGATCGAAGAAACGGCAATCACATAGACGAAGGCGGCAGTGTTGAGCGACAGCGTGATGACGGCAGCGTTCACCGGCGTCATGTTGAGCTTGAAGAAGGCCGGGAAGCCGAAGAAGACGAGGAACAGCTGCACCAGCACCGGCGAGTTCTTCAGGATCTCGGCGACGAAGGTGATGAACTGGGTCAACACCGGCGTGCGATAGAAGCGGATGACGCCCCAGAGCGCGCCGAGGAACAGGCCGATCAGCGTCGTGGCGAGGAACAGGCCGACGGTGACGCCGAGGCCCTGGGCCAGCAGTACCAGGTCGAAGGGAGTGAACTCGGCGTAGCGCATCAGCTGACTTGCTCCACGAGATCACGGTTCAGGCGGCGGTGGAGGAGGCTGATGCCGATCGACACCAGGTAGGTCAGCGCCGCATAGACGACAAGCAGCACGACATAAACCTCGAACGGCCGGAAGGTGTCGGAGGCGACGATCTTGGCCTGGCCGGTCAGCTCGTTGAGCGTGATGGTCGACAGGATCGAGGAGGTGAGGATCATGTTGATCAGCACCGAGCCGAGCGGCCGCACGGAGGTGCGCAACGCGATCGGCAGGACGATCCGGGTGAAGGTCACGCGCTTCGAAAGGCCGCTCACCTCGGCAGCCTCGAGGATGCCGTTGTCGATGGCGAGGATGCCGGCGCGGATCGCGTCCGAGGCATAGGCGCCGCCGGAAATGGAGAGCGCGACGACGCCGGTAGTGAAGGCGTCGATGTAGATGCCGATCTCGGGCAGCCCGTAATAGAAGAAGAACAGCTGCACGATGAACGGGACGTTGCGGAACAGGTCGACATAGGCGAAGGCCAGCCGGCCGATCCACTTGTTCGACGACGTTCGCGCGATGGCCACCAGCATGCCGAGCAGAACGCTGCCGACAAGCGCCAGGGCGCAGACTTCGGCGGTCAGCAGCGCCCCTTCGGCGAGGAAGCCGAGATGCGGGATGAGTATGGTGAGGTCGAGCCGCACGCGTGCCCCATTCAGTGAAACCGGTTTCACCGTAACGGAGCGGACGGGCGAGTCAAGGGGGTCGAAGGGCGGGGGAGAACCACCCGGCCGACCGGCGCCAGGGAGCATCGGACCCGGATCACGCCGATCCGGGAAGGTCGGCTGGTCGCGTGCCGGCGACAGGCGCGACCGGGGAGATGTTCGGCGAGGCCAGTTACTTCGGCAGCAGGTTCACCAGCGTGTCCGCGCCGCCGAAGCCGCCCGATTTGACGATGCAGCGGAGGGCGGGGCGCGCGGGGCGCTCGATCAGGAACCACGGCAGGCCGGGTGCGGCTTCTCCCAGCGGGCGCACCACGCCGATGCCCAGGGCATCGAGAACGGCAAGCGCCGTGTCGCCGCCGCTCAGCACCAGCGTGTCGGGAGCCCGGGCGTCGACGGCGGCGAGGACAGCGCGGGCGAAGCGCTCGGAGATCTCGACATTGGGTCCGGCAAACGGACCGGTGCTGCGCAGCAGCGCGGGCAGGCTGGCAAGGTCGCCGGCATGGGCTCCGAGGGTGGCGTCGTGCCAGGAGACGGCGCCGCGCAGGTGTTCGAGCTGGGCGAGAGTGAGCGGATCATGCGAGCCGATGGCGAACAGGGTCCCGGGCGAGGGCACGAAGGGCTGTGGCCTGCTGTCGCCGTAACGCCGCGCCAGCGCCAGGCCGAGGCCGCGGGCGCCGACGGCCAGGGTGCCCGACCAGTCCTCGGCGGCGACCAGCTCGTCGAGGTCGGCGTCGCTCGTGGCGTCGACGATGACGGCGTGCTCGGGGACATGTGGCGCGATCGGGAGCGGGACCGGCACGCCGCGGCCGGTGACCGCGCCGGCGATGGTCGGGCGATCCTGGTCCGGAATGGCCGGCGCGACGACGATGCGATCGCGGCCGAAGGCGACAGCGGCCGCCTCGACCTCGGCGAGCACGTTGCCCTTGAGGCGCGAGTCGATCTTCTTGAAGGCGATGTCGACGCCCCCGAGCGCGGCGGCGGCGATGCCGGTCAGGTCCGCCGCGACGCCGGGCGGCAGGGCGCGCGAGGCCGTGTTGACGACGACGACATCGGCATTGGCGGCCAGGGCCCGGCCCACGCGCTCCGGCCGCGTCGCGGCCACGACGCTCAGGCCGGCGAGGACGAACGGGGTGGAGCAATCGAGGGCGCCGGTGAAGTCGTCGGCGATAACGGCAATCTTGGGTCTCATCGATGAACGGCGCGCCAGGCTGAAACGGCCGGCCTCACGATCACGCCATTCGGGCACGAGGGAGCGGCACCGCTCCATAGCAACGGGGCAGCGGGCAGGGAAGCGACACCAAAGGGGGAGGACGCGGCAGGCGGGTGCGCGCGGTTCACGAGCGCCTCGCCAGCGGGCGCCCGAGCGGCTACATCAGCGGCAGGTCAACAAGATGGGCGGCGGACGAGCGACGCGATGAGCGCAGCGGGCAACATCATTGGCATCACCATGGGCGATCCTGCCGGGGTCGGGCCGGAGGTCATCTGCAAGGCGGTGGCGGAGATGTCGCCGGCTCAGCGGGCACGGGTGCGCATATTCGGCAATCGCGACGTGCTGCAGCGGGCGGCCGAAGTGGTTGGCGCCGATCTCGATTTCTCCGCTCCCCGCACCCCGGTCGCGGTCGAGCACACCCCGTTCGACGGTGACCTCCCGCCGTTCGGCAGGCTCGATGCCCGGGCCGGCGACGCCAGCTTCCGCTACATCGAGAGCGCGGTGCGGGCGGCGCAATCCGGCGAGATCGGCTGCATCGTGACGGCGCCGATCAACAAGCAGGCTTTGAACGCGGCCGGCCACCACTATGACGGCCATACCGGCATGCTGGCGGCGCTGACGGGCGCCAGATCGAGCTTCATGCTGCTCGCGTCGGAGCGGATGTCGGTGATCCATGTCTCGACCCACGTGGCGCTGCGCGGAGCGATCGAGCGGGCGAGGACGCCGCGCATCCTCGACACCATCCGCGCCGGCCATGAGCATTTCCGGCGCATCGGCGTCGCGGCGCCCCGGATCGCGGTTGCGGGCCTCAACCCGCATTGCGGCGAGAACGGGCTGTTCGGCACCGAGGACAGCGAGCAGATCGTCCCGGCCGTCGCGGCAGCGCGGGCCGAGGGCATCGACGCGGTCGGGCCGGTCCCGGCCGACACGGTGTTCCAGAAGGCCTATCATGGCGCCTATGACCTGGTGGTCGCCATGTATCACGACCAGGGGCACATCCCGATGAAGCTGGTGGCGTTCGACACGACGGTGAACGTGTCGCTCGGGCTGCCGATCGACCGCACCTCGGTCGACCACGGCACCGCGTTCGACATTGCCGGGACCGGCCGGGCCAACCACGTCAACATGTACGCCGCGATCGCCTACGCCGAAAGGCTGGCCGGCGCGCCTTGTGAACCGCGCCAATCCGATGATGATGGGGTGCCGATTCCGCTCGGCCACCCCTGAAGACATCGGACCGGAGAGTCATGACCATGGTGAAGGCAGCATTCCTGGGGCTCGGCGTCATGGGCTATCCGATGGCGCGGCACCTCAAGGCGAAGGGGCACGATGTCACGGTCTACAACCGCACGACGGCCAGGGCGGAAAAGTGGGTGTCCGAGCACGGCGGGCGCCTTGCGGCGACGCCACTCGAGGCCGCCAGGGGACAGGAGATCGTGTTCGCCTGCGTCGGCAACGACGATGACCTGCGGCAGGTGACGCTGGGCGACAACGGCGCCTTTGGCGGCATGGGCACGGGCACGGTGTTCGTCGACCACACCACCGCCTCGGCGACGATCGCGCGTGAACTCAGCGCGGCGGCGATGGAACGGGGCTTCGCCTTCCTCGATGCGCCGGTGTCCGGAGGGCAGGCCGGGGCGGAGAACGGGCAACTGACCGTGATGGTGGGCGGCGAGCAGGGGCCGTTCGAGGCGGCGCAGCCGGTGATCATGGCCTTCGCCAGGGCGTGCCGGCTGCTCGGTCCGGCCGGGTCGGGCCAGCTCGCCAAGATGATGAACCAGATCTGCATCGCCGGCGTGGTGCAGGGGCTGGCCGAGGCGATCCACTTCGGCAAGCGCTCGGGCCTCGACATCGAGGCGGTGATCGAGGTGATCTCGAAGGGCGCGGCGCAGTCCTGGCAGATGGAGAACCGCTCCAGGACGATGAATGCCGGCACGTTCGACTTCGGCTTCGCGGTCGACTGGATGCGCAAGGACCTCGGCATCGTCCTCGACGAGGCTAGGCAGAACGGCGCGCACCTGCCGCTGACCGCGCTGGTCGATCAGTTCTACTCCGACGTGCAGTCGATGGGCGGGCGACGCTGGGACACTTCGAGCCTGATCGCCAGGCTCGAACGCTAGGCCGGCGACGCGGCACCGCGTGTCCAGGTTGGCGGTCGCGCGGCCGGCACTCGCCGCTTGCCAGACGGTATGGCGCGACAAGCCCCTTGGCCGCTCCCCTGATTGCGACTGTTGCCCCGAGGGGGTGGTGTTTCTGGGGGCGGGCGGGGGCGGGGTTTTTGCGTGGGTTGAGGGGTGAGTTGATTTAACGATATATGTGTTGGGGACTTGAGGTGATGCGTTGGGCGTAGAGGACAGGCCGAAGGCGCGGGCGACGATCAAGGATGTGGCGCGCGCCGCCGAGGTGTCGCCGATGACCGTGTCGAACGTGCTCAACGGCCGGCTGCAGTTCGTCAGCCCGGCGACGCGCAAGCGCGTCGAGCGCGAGATCGAGCGGCTGAACTACCGGCGCTCGACCAATGCGCGCAACCTGCGTGTCGCCGAGCAGCGCTCGATCGGCATGGTCATCGTCGACGAGTCGCCGACCTTCCTCGCCGACTTCTTCACCTGCCAGGTGGTGGCGGGGCTCGCCAACGTGCTCAACGGCGCGGACTACACGCTGACCATCCAGGGCATGGCGGCGAGCGCGCTCGAGCAATCGATGATCCTCAAGAACTACGAGGTCGGGGGCTTCTGTGCGATGGTCGCCGGGCCGGCCGAACAGCGCCGGGCGGTGATCCACCGCCTCGCCGAACTCGACCAGCCACTGGTCGTGTTCCAGGCCTCGGTGGACGGCGAGAAGCCAGACGTGTGCAGCGTCCGGCAGGACGACCGCGGTGGCGGGCGGCTGATCGGCGACCACCTGCTGGCGCGCCGGGCGAGCGAATTGCTGATGGTCGTGCCCGGACAGGACTGGCCGGCGATCGAGAACCGCGCCGCCGGGATCTCCGACAGCATCGCGGCGGCGGGCGGAGAGGCGCGCCTGACCATGCTGCGCGCCAAGAGCGAATCGTTTGCCGACGTGCAGGCGGCGGTCGCCTCCTATCTCGACCAGCATCCGTTGCCCGATGCGGTGATCGGGGCCAACGACCCGATCGCGATCGCGGCCATGCTGCTGCTCAACGATCGCGGCGTCAGCGTGCCGGGCCAGGTGCGGGTGGTCGGGTTCAACGGCTTCGATGCGCACCTCTATTCCCGCCCGCACCTGACGACCGTGCTGTCGCCGGCCTATGCGCTGGGCGAGCGGGCAGGGCAGGCCATGCTCGACCGCCTGCGCGACGGGCACTTCGCGCGGCGGGATCACCTGCTGCCGGTGGTCTTCGAGCAGGGCTTCACCACGTAGGGCTTCTCACGGTGGGCCCGTCCATCCCCGGTGTCATCCCGGCGCAGGCCGGGATCCATCTCTCCACCTGCGCCAACTGAGAGTTGGTTCCCAGCTTTCGCTGGGATGACAGCCGGTGGTGAGGCAATGAACCGGCCGTTTCAATCAGGCCGTGAAATGCTCCGGGTGCCGCAGAGACTTCGCGCCCGACCATCGGTCGTCATCCGCGGGCTTGACCCGCGGACCCATGGGATGTCGCGGGCATCGCTGGGTCCCCGGGTCTTCGCCCGGGGATGACGGCGATGAATGGCCAGATCCCGGCTACATCCCGGCACCCAAGAAAGCCCCTTGACGCGCGTCGTACATTTAACGTTACATGTCATTCGTCACTGGGACGCCGCAGGAGGGCCGCGGGATCGCCGCAGTGATGAACGAGGGATGAACGGCACATGGCCGACCGAACCATGCAAGCTGACGGGCAGAGGCCCGTCGGCGCCAGCGAACCGCGCGCCTATCGCAGCGCCGAGTGGTTCGCCCGGGAAGGCAAGTACGGCTTCATTCCGCGCAGCTGGATGAAGAGCCAGGGCTTCTCGCCCGAGCTGCTCGACGGCCGGCCGGTGATCGGCATCTGCAATACCTGGTCGGAGCTGACCAACTGCAACCGGCACCTGCGCGAGCTCGCCGAGCACGTGAAGCGCGGCGTGCTGATGGCCGGCGGCTTCCCGCTGGAGTTTCCGGTCACGAGCCTGGGCGAGCCGCTGATGCGGCCGACCACCATGATGTTCCGCAACCTCGCGGCGATGGATGTCGAGGAGACCATCCGCGCCAATCCGATCGATGGCGTCGTGCTGCTCGCCGGATGCGACAAGACCACGCCGGCGGTGCTGATGGGTGCGGCGAGCTGCGACGTGCCCTCGATCCTCGTCTCCGGCGGTCCGATGCTGAACGGCCGTTTCCGCGGCCGCACGCTCGGCTCGGGCACCGACATGTTCAAGCTGGACGAGGAGTATCGCACCGGCAAGATCAGCAAGGCCGAGCTCGATGCGGCCGAGGCGGCGATGAGCCGGTCCGCCGGTTCGTGCATGACCATGGGTACCGCCTCGACCATGGCCTCGCTTGGCGAGGCGCTGGGCATCGGCCTGCCGATGAATGGCTCCATCCCCGCTGCCGACAGCCGCCGTGCCGTGCTCGCCGAAGAGTCCGGCAAGCGCATCGTCGAGCTGGTGCGGCAGAACATCACCATTTCGCAGATCCTGACCCGCCCGGCATTCGAGAACGCGGTACGCGTCAACGGCGCCATCGGCGGCTCGACGAACGCGGTGGTGCACCTGCTCGCGCTCGCCGGCCGACTCGGCGTCGATTTCAAGCTCGAGGACTGGGACCGGCTCGGCCGCGACGTGCCGACCATCGTCGACCTGAAACCCTCGGGCCGCTTCCTGATGGAAGAGTTCTTCGATGCCGGCGGCCTGCCGGTGGTGATGCAGCGGATCGGGCACCTGCTCAACCTCGACGCCCCGGCGGTCGAGGGCGGCACGATCGGCGCGCGCATCGCCTCGGCGCAGTGCTGGGACGACGAGGTGATCCGGCCGCTGGATCGGCCGCTGACGGGGCAGGGGGGCATCATGGTGCTCAAGGGCAACCTTGCCCCCGACGGGGCGATCATCAAGCCGTCCGCCGCCTCGCCGCGCCTGATGCAGCATCGCGGCCGCGCCATGGTGTTCGAGAATGCCGAGGACATGCGCGCCCGCATCGACGACCCGGCGCTGGATGTCGATGCCGACACCGTGCTGGTGCTGAAGAACGCCGGTCCGCGCGGTTATCCCGGCATGCCGGAAGTCGGGACCATGTCGCTGCCCAAGAAGCTGCTCGAACGGGGCGTCACCGACATGGTGCGCATCTCGGACGCGCGCATGAGCGGCACCGCCTTCGGCACCGTGATCCTTCACGTTGCGCCGGAATCGGCAGTCGGCGGACCGCTGGCGCTGGTCCGCAGCGGCGACTTCATCACCATCGACGCGGCCGGACGCCGGCTCGAAGTCGAGGTGTCGGACGAGGAACTCGCCCGTCGCCGCGCCGAGTTCGTACCGCCGCCGCCGGCCTACGAGCGCGGCTATGGCCGGCTCTACATCGATCACGTGCAGCAGGCCGACAAGGGCGTCGACTTCGATTTCCTGGTCGGCGGCAGCGGCACGCCTCCCTCAAAAGTCTCTTTCTAGATCAAAGGTTTGTGTCAGTGACCGTGTTGACCTCACGCCAGAACCCACCGCTTCCCGAAGGTTGGAAGCAGCTCTACTCGACCGTGCTGAGCGACGCGCTCGATGCCATCGGCATCTGGAACCAGGCGATGTCGGCAAGGATCCGGCCGCTCGACGATGCCCTCAGGTTGTGTGGCCGGGCCCGGACCGCGCAGTACATGGAGGTGCCGTTCGTCGAGGAGGGAACCAACCCCTACGAGCTCGAGATCGCCATCGTCGACGACCTCAAGCCGGGGGACGTCGCGGTGTTCTCCTGCGGCGGCTCCTCGCGCATCGCGCCCTGGGGCAGCCTGCTCTCCACCGCCACCCAGGTTCGTGGCGCCGCGGGGTGCATCACCGACGGCTTCGTGCGCGACATCCTCGGCATCCGGGAGATGAAACTGCCGGTGTTCCACGCCGGCATCGCGCCGCTTGACTCCAAGGGGCGCGGACAGATCCAGGCGGTCGACGTGCCGGTGATCGTCGACGGCGTTCGCGTCGAGCCGGGTGACTTCGTCTTCGGCGATGCCGATGGCGTGGTGGTCGTGCCCAGGGCAGTCGAGGCCGAGGTGCTCAAGCTCGCCTTCGACAAGATCAACGGCGAGAGCCACACGATGACGGAACTGCGCCAGGGCGCGTTCCTGCGCGACGTCTACGCCAAGTACGGAGTGCTGTGATGGCCACGGGAGAAAACGTCACCCCCACACGCCAGTACTCGATCGCCGGGCTTTTCAAGGTAGAAGGCACGGCGATCGCCCTGGTGCTGGCGCTGCTGATCCTGGTGTTCATGATCACCGCGCCGCGGGCCTTTCTCGGCTTCCGCGTCTATATGAGCTTCATGGCGACGGTGCCGCCGCCGATGATCATCGCGCTGGGCCTGACCCTCGTGGTGGTGGCGGGAGAGATGGATCTCTCCTTTCCCTCGGTCATCGCCATGGCCAGCTACGTCTTCTGCATCCTCTACCAGAACTACGATATGACCTGGGTGGCGCTGCTCGCGGCGCTCGCCGCCGGCACGGTGATGGGCTTCATCAACGGCCTTGTCGTCACCAAGCTGGGCATCCCCTCGCTGATCGCAACGCTGGCCATGCTGTTCCTGTGGGGCGGGCTGACCACGGTGGTGTCGAACGGCATGTCGCTGGCCATCCCGCAGATCGAGGGCGACCTGATCCACACCATGCTGGCGGGACGGATCGGGGTGTTCCCGGTGCAGTTCCTGTGGGCGCTCGCCATCGCGGTGCTGATGTGGCTGATCCTCAACCGCCACCGGTTCGGCGAGAACCTGCTGTTCATCGGCGACAGCCTGAGGGTGGCCAAGGTGGTCGGCATCCAGATCGATCGCGAGAAGATCAAGCTGTTCACGCTCATGGGGACGCTCTCGGCACTGGCCGGCGTGTTCCTGACGCTCGAGACGACGACCTACTTCTCCAATGCCGGGATGGGGTACCTGCTCACCGTCGTTGCGGCGGTGTTCATCGGCGGCACTTCGATCTTCGGCGGCTCGGGCAAGATGGCCGGCACCGTGTTCGGTGCGCTGATCGTCGCCATCATCGAGGCGGGGCTGGTCGCCAGCGGCGTCCAGGGCTTCTGGACCCGGTTCTTCATCGGGCTGGTCTTCATCATCTCGGTCACCATGAACGCAGCGCTCGAGGACCCGGACAAGGTCCCGCTGCTCAAAGAGCTTCGCTCGAGGGCGAGGAAGTAGGCGCTTCGCCCTGGGGGGCAAGCCGCTGACAAGGGAAAAGGGACAAACAACATGCGCAAGATAGTTAGGGGCCTTGCCGGCCTGGTCCTGTCGAGCCTGCTCATGGCGCCGGTCGCCATGGCACAGGACGCCGTCGACTCCGGCATGACCATGTATTTCCAGATGGGCGGCAATCCGGGCGACACCGCCTCGCTCGCCCGTGAGCTCGGGGCTCGCGAAGCGGCCCGCGTGCTCAAGGTCAACCTGATCGAGCAGCATTCGGGCTGGGATCCGAACAAGATGCTGGTGCAGGCCAACGAGGCGCTCGCCGCCGCGCCGGACGCCATCGCCATCATGGGTCATCCGGGCGTCGACGGGATGAAGTCGTTCCTCGAGAAGGCCAAGGAAGAGGGCATTGTCGTCGTCGCCACCGACACCAACCTGCCCGGCACCGGCATCAACTATTTCGGCGCCGACAGCTTCGGGGCCGGGCAGAACCTCGCCAACATGGCGATCGCAAACGGCGGGCTGAAGGCCGGCGACAAGGTGCTGGTCTATGGCGCCTTCATCGAGGGCGCGCCGGGCGCCATCACCGCCAAGGGCACGCTGGACGCGCTCAACACGGCGGGCATGAAGGTCGATACGCTGCAGTGGAGCCAGGAGCAGGTGCTCGACCCGGCGCTGTCGGTGCCGGTGCTGGTCGCCTATCTCGAGAGCAACCCCGATGCCAAGGCGATCCTGGTGCCGGGCCATGGCGGCGTGACCGCCGTGCTGGCCAAGGTGCTGAAGGACGCCGGCAAGCAGCCGGGCGAGGTCATCGCCGCCGGCTTCGACATCTCGGCCGCCTCGATCGAGGGCGTGAAGTCCGGCTACATCACCGCCGTGCTCGACCAGCAGCCCTACCTGCAGGGCTTCTACGGCGTGCTCTCGGCCGTGCTGCAGAAGAAGTACGGGCTGGGTGGGGTGACGATGTACACCTCGACCGGCGCCATGACCAAGGACAACGTCGACCTGCTCGAAGGCCTGGTCAAGACCGGCATCCGCTGATCCCCGACGGCGCGATCCTCACCACTCCCGTGGTGGTGAGGTCGGATCGCGCAGCGATCCGGGCGAGGGGGCCTTTGCCCCGGTGCCTTGTGGCAAGGCCCCCTCACCCCGCCCTCTCCCGCAAAGGGAGAGGGGGCGCCGGGGCCCGTGCCGCGCGCCACTGCGAACTCCACAGGAACCAGACAATGAGCTCCACCCCGATCGTCCGGCTCGAGAATGTCGGCAAGCAATATGGCAAGGTCGTCAGCCTGAAGAACGTGACGCTCGAGATCGGCTCAAACGAGATCGTCGGGCTGATCGGCGACAACGGCGCCGGCAAATCGACGCTGATCAAGGTGCTGACCGGCGTCGAGCAGCCGACGAGCGGCGCCATCTATGTACGCGGCCAGAAGATCGATGCGGCGAGCTACTCCGTGAAGGAGGCGCACAAGCTCAAGATCGAGACCGTCTACCAGGATTCCTCGCTGGGCGAGAAGCAGCCGCTGTGGCGCAACTTCTTCGTCGGCCGGCCGATCACCAACCGCTTCGGCTTCATCGACGTGAAGGCCGAGAAAAAGGTGGCCAACCAGATCATGCGCTCGACCATCGGCTTTCGCGGCGTCGGCATCGACGTCGATACGCCGGTGAGCCGGCTGTCGGGCGGCGAGCGGCAGGGCGTCGCCATCGGGCGCGCCATGCATTTCGACAGCGACCTGATCGTGCTCGACGAGCCGACGGTGGCGCTGGCGCTCAAGGAAGTGAGCAAGGTGCTCGACTTCATCCGCTCGATCAAGTCGGGCGGGCGCAGCTGCATCTATATCGAGCACAACATCCACCACGTGCATGACGTCTGCGACCGGCTGGTCGTGCTCGACCGCGGCGAGGTGGCGCTCGACGTGCCGACCTCGTCGATGACCTACACCGAACTCACCGATTTCCTGATGTCGCTGCATCGCCAGCGCGTCGTCGGGGCTGCCTGAACTCCTGGAGGACCGGCCGATGGCCAAGCGTGCCTATTGCGACTGTCACGTCAACATCTACAACCAGGAGCATATCCTGCCGCTCTACTGGACGCTGCACGGGCGCGTGCGCAAGGGCGAGATCACCCACCAGTCCGATGCCGATACGCTCTACACGGCGATGGCCGACGTCGAGAAGGCGATCATCTTCACGCTGCGCTATGCCGACGCCATCGGCGTCGAGGGCGACGACGAGACGACGGCCGCCGCGGTGGCCAAGTACCCGGACAAGTTCGTCGGCTTCGCCTATGTCGATCCGCGCCGTGCGGACTACATGGACATGCTGGTGCACGGCATCGAGGACCTGGGCCTCAAGGGCGTCAAGTTCGGGCCGATCTACAACGGCGTGCACCTCAGCGACCCGCGGCTCGACCCGGTCTACGAATACCTGCAGAAGCGCAACCTGCCGCTGACCATGCACATGGGCACGACCTACGCGCGCAATGCGCCGGTCGAGCTGGGGCGGGCCATCCATGTCGAGCCGGTGGCGATGAAATACCCCGACCTGACCATGATCCTCGCCCATATGGGGCATCCCTGGTTCGACGAGGCGATCGTGGTGGCGCGCAAGCAGCCCAATGTGTGGCTCGAGCAGTCGGCGCTCTCGTATCGGCCCTGGCAGTACTACAACATGCTGGTGCTGGCCGAGGAGTATCGCACGGCCGACAAGATCTTCTTCGGCACGGATTTCCCGTTCGCCGGGGTAGCGGAGTCGGCCGACGGGCTGATCAACATCAACAGGCAGGTCGAGGGCACGCCGCTGCCCAGGGTCAGCGAGGAGACGATCCAGCACATCCTGTGGTCGAACCCGTTCGAGCACTGGTGGAAGGGCGACAATCCGCTCGCCAGGTAGGGCAGGGCGGGGGCGCACGGCGCGGCAGCAGCCGCGGGTCGGAATGGATGCGCCGCCGCTTGACACCACCCCCCGCCAAACCTAATAAGGCGCCGCGCAGTGCGCCCCGCCGGCCGGTCTCTCGACCCGCCCGCGTCAGGGGCGGAGTAGCTCAGTTGGTTAGAGCAGCGGAATCATAATCCGTGTGTCGGGGGTTCAAATCCCTCCTCCGCTACCATTCAATGTACATAACGCTTTGATTTTGCAAGGCAACCTGCAAGCTCTAGCAGCCCTGTCCCATCATTCCTTTCGACGACGGTTTCTGCTGTCACGTACACAGCCGTACCCTGGCAGCGGCAAGCTCGGAGCCCTCGCTTTGGTGTTGCTGTAGCCTGGCGCTATCGTCCTGTGAGAAGCGAGAGGATTGGGCGCGAATGGACACGACGTAGCGGTGATCGGCGTCGGTGGCTCGACCGAGGTCGAGGTCAATGAGAAGAAGGATCGCGTCGACGACGCCATTCACCCGACCCGTACTGCCGTTGAAGAGGGGCATCCTGCGGGGCGTTGGCGTTGCGCTGCTGCGTGCGGCCAACGCGCTCGAGACGCTCAAACCTGACCTGCCCGCTGGCGGCATGGACTACTGAGCACGAAGGGCCGGTTTCGACCGGCCCATTTTCCTGGACTAGTCTAGGATCTCGCCTTCAGGGCCTTGATCCCGTCGTGAGCGACTGCTGTTCGCGGTTCCAGAGGCACCAGCTTGGGTTTGCCGTCACTGACGACGAATACCTCGACGATCCGATCGAGCTCGGTGGCCTGCGCCTCGGTTTGCTCGATGGCCGCGTTGGTCTGCTCAACCAGCGCAGCGTTGTGCTGGGTCATTTCGTCCATCTGCCGCATCGCAGTCGAGACCTGCGAGATGGCGATTGACTGCTCCTGGCTCGCCTGGGCGATGCCGTTGATCAGGTCGGTGTTCTCCCGCAACTCCGCGAGCATGCCTTTCAGCCGGCTCGCCGCCTCCGACACAAGGTCTGAGCCACTCGCGACCTCGTGGGCGGACCGCTCGATCAGTGCCTTGACCTCCTTGGACGCACCGGCGGCCGATTGGGCCAGGCGCCGCACCTCGACCGCGACGACGGCAAAACCTTTTCCGGCATCACCGGCACGAGCCGCTTCGACCGAGGCGTTGAGGGCAAGCAGGTTTGTCTGGAACGCGATGTCGTCGATCAGTGCGATGATACGGGAGATGCTTGCCGAAGAGGCACTGATGCGTTCCATCGCCGCATTGGCGTCGAACATCACCTGGCCAGCCTGTTCGGCGGCCGCTGACTGTGCCTTGCTCTTCGTGCTGGCTGTTTCGGCACGCTTGGCATTGCCTGCAACGGTGCTGGACAGTTGCGCCATGGCCGCCGACGTTTCTTCGATCGCCGCCGCCTGCCTGGTGGTGCGCTCGGCCAGGTCGTTGGCACCAGACAGGATTTCACCGGTCGCGGTCTTGAGCGAGCGGGAGGTCTGGCGCAGCCGACCCACGATCCGGGAGAACCTGCCAACCGTCTCGTTGAAGGCGATACGGACTTCCTCCAGTTCGCCGACGAATCTTGTGTCGATGGCGGCAGTCAGGTCGCCCTCGGCCAACCTGGCCAGGCCGGCGCCGAGCATGTTGACTGCCGACTTACGCCCGGTGATGTCCGTCGCGTACTTGACGACTTTGTAGGGTTTGCCGTCGGGATCGAAGATCGGATTGTAGGACGCCTGGATCCAGACTTCCCTGCCGCCCTTGCCAATGCGCTTGTATTCGGCCGAATGAAATTCGCCGCGTCCCAACCTGTCCCAGAAATCACGATACTCCGAACTGCTGGCGTAGCCTGGCTCGACGAACATCCGGTGGTGCCGGCCCCTGATCTCGTCGATATGGTAGCCAAGCGCGGCGCAGAAGTTTTCGTTGGCGCTCAGGATCTCGCCCGTCACGGTGAACTCGATCACCGCTTGCGACCTCGAGATCGCGGCAAGTTGGCCCTGCGCATCGGCCGAGACGAGCTTCTGACTCGTTACGTCGGAGGCGAGCTTGACGACCTTCACCAGCTTCCCGCCACGATCGAAGACCGGATTGTACGTGGCCTGGATCCAGACTTCCTTGCCGGTCTTGCCAATTCGCTTGTATTCGCCCGCCTCAAACTGGCCGTGCCGCAGCCTGTCCCAGAAGGCGAGATACGCGCTGCTGCTTGCCGTGACCGGGTCCACGAACATCCTGTGGTGCTGGCCGACAACTTCTGCCAGCTCGTAGCCGAGCAGGCTCAAGAAATTGGCGTTGGCGGCAATCACCGTGCCATCGAGACTGAACTCGATGATGGCCTGTGACTTCGATATCGCGTCCAGCGTTGCGCGGTCGAGATCGGCGGCCTTCGTGCCACCGCCGAACATGGTCCAGTCCATCGATGATTCCCTTTGCCTATGTAAGGCGCAGGGACGACTGCGCCTCCGATGGTGAATTTCTTTCTAAGAGGCACCCGCCGGTGTCACAGAACTCGCTGCCGAGCCCGCCCCCCGAACAAGGGTTCGGATCTGCCGCTGAAATATCAGCCGGCACCCGCCAGCGTTGAGCGGCCCCCGTCCACTGCGAACACCTGCCCGGTGATCCAAGAGGCGCGTTCGGACAGCAGGAACGCGGTCATCGCGGCAATGTCGTCGACATCGCCGATGCGCTGCAGCGGGTGGGCTCGGGCCATTGCGGCCTCGGCCTGCTCGGTCGCCACCAGTCCTGCGGTGAGCGATGTCCGGGTCAGCGATGGTGCAATGCAGATGACCCTGATCCTTGGCGCAAGTTCCGCGGCAAGCGATCGCGTCAGGGCTTCCACGGCGCCCTTGGCCATCGCGATGGAGCTGTGGAAGGCGAAGCCGTGCCCGGCCGCAACCGTGGAGAACAGGACGACCGATGCGTTGCCCGCCCGCTTGAGGGCCGGTAGCGCGGCCCGTACAGCCCGCGCGGCGCCGAGTGCGTTCAACTGGAAGTCGTGCAGCATGTCGGCGTCAGTCGTTCGTCCGAGGGGCTTCAGCGTGACCGAGCCAATGGCGTAGACCAGCCCCTCGATCTGCTCGCCAGCGTCCGCGACGACCCGTTCGAGCGCGCCATCGGCGAGCGAATCGGCTGGCGACGTCGCACACGACAGGGCCTCGCCAAGCGAGCGCAGCCGACTCTCGTCCCGCCCGGACAGGTAGGCGCTTGTTCCTTCCGCGACCAGTTGCCTCGCCACCGCCGAGCCGACCCCGCCCGTGGCGCCGAAGATCAATACAACCAAGAACCACGTCCCCCGAATTCATTCGGGTGAAGCTACGGGAGCGGAGCGGTCAAAGTTTCAGGATTGCCTGCCGGATGCGCCCGGCTGAGCAGTTCCTGCAGCAACGGGTTTGGAAAGCGCCGGGCGACCGTCACGGCCAGGAATGTTTCGGAAATCCCGTCGAGCCGCGCGGCCTCCACCAGCAAGCCTTGCGCGAGTTCGTCCCGCACCACGATGGGCGGGAGAATAGCGAGGCCCAGATCCTCACGGGCCAGCAAGCGCAGCATCGCCATGTCGTCGGCCTCTGCCGCTATCCTTGGAACGACGCCAAGCCTGGAGGCGAGGGCATCGAAACTCGCCCTCAGAGCGGTGTCCATTGCCGGCAGCACCAGGGGCTCGGTCGCCAGGAGCGCAGAAAGAGGCCGTGTCACTGGTCCAACGCGGGCTGGCGTCCCGACCAGGCTGACGGGCTGATCGGCGAGGCTGTGCACCATCCAGGGAGTCTCTCCCTCACGTGAGGGGGGCAGGTTGGTCAGCACGACATCGAGGCTCAGGGCTTCCAGCGATTTGAGCAGTTCGGCCTGCGAGCCCGAACGCAGCACGATCTCCACGTCTCCCCGACCGGTCAACGGTCCGAGGAAGGACATCTGGAAGTTGCGCGACAGCGTCGCGAGCGCCCCCACGCGAAGCGCCCGCCTGTTGCGACCGGTTTCGCGCAAGGTGGCGCTCAGGTCTTCTGCCGTGCGGAAAATCGCCTCGGCGTGATCGAGGGCGATGCGTCCTGCCTCGGTCAGGACAAGCCGCCGCCCCTGTCGCTCGAACAGATCATGGCCGAGCGTCGCCTCGAGCATGCGGATCTGGCTGGAGAGAGCCGACTGGGACAAATTCAGCTGCCTTGCGGCCTCCGTCAGCTTTCCCTCGAGCGCCACCGCCCGGAACAGCCTCAGATGGTGGAGGTTGATCGCTGCCATCGTTCTATTTCCTGCGCGAAAACGCTCCAAAATATGTAATTTTCTGGAACTTGGGCAACGACTATTTCCCGACCGGTCAACGCACCTCAAGGGATCAACGATGGCACCGCTCATCGAGGCCGGCTTCCTCGCCCCTCTGCCACCACTCCTCGTCGCCGTCTTGGGCGCGACGCTGCTTCGCGACGCGAGGCGACCGGGCAGCGTCGCGGAGCTCGGCGCGCTCCTCGCGCTGGGCCTCAGCGCCTTCAGCCTTGCCGATCTCCTCCTGACCGGTTCCGCCACCCTCGCGCTGGGGACAACGGCGGTTTCGTTCCACATCGAGCCAATCGGCGCGACGCTGCAACTGCTCATCGCCTTCGTCGGCTGGGTCGTCGTGCGCTACGCCCGGACCTATCTGGCCGGTGCCAGGGGGGAGAGCCGCTTCCATGTGCTGCTGCTCGCCACCCTGTCGGCCGTGCTCGCCCTTTCCGTCGCGGCAAGCCTGCCCGCCCTGATCCTCGCCTTCATGGCGATCGGCACCTTGCTCCGGCGGTTGCTGCTCTTCTTTCCTGCACGGCCCGCCGCCAGGCGCGCCGCCACGAAGTTCACGCTGGTATGGGGCGCCGCCGACGTTGCGCTGGTGCTTGCCGCGGCGCTGCTGTGGATCAGCTTTGGTGACGGCGGTCTCACCGGCATCGACGTGCCCACGCAGTCCGGTCTGCCGGTGCTTGCTCAGTTCGCGGTGGCTCTGGTCGTCCTTGCAGCAGCACTCAAGACAGCCGCCTTTCCGCTGCACGGCTGGGTGACCGAAGTCATGGAAGCGCCAACTCCCGTGTCGGCTTTCCTGCATGCGGGCATCATCAATTCGGGCGGGGTGCTCCTCATCAAGCTCGCGCCGCTGGTCGGCGCCAGTCCCGGCGCGATGGCGGCGCTCGTCATGGTCGGGGGCTTCACAGCGCTGTTTGGTGCAACCGTCATGCTGACGCAGAGCGCGGTCAAGACGGCGCTCGCATGGTCCACGGTGGCGCAGATGGGCTTCATGCTGTTGCAGTGCGGGCTCGGCCTTTGGCCCCTGGCACTGCTCCACATCGTCGCGCACTCGCTCTACAAGGCCCACGCCTTCCTCTCTTCCGGGTCGGCCGTGCTGGCGGTGGCTTCGGTTCGCAGGCCCGGTCCGGTCGCCGTGCCGGGCACCCTGGCGGTAGCACGGGCATTCCTGCTTGCCCTGGGCCTTTATGCCGTCGTCGCCCTGGCCTTCGACCTCCTGCTCGGGGCGAAGTCTGCGCAGGCCCTGGCGCTGGGCGCCATCCTCGTCCTCGGCGTCGCCTACCTCGTGGCGCAAGGCCTGGCCGACGCGGCCCCCCGCGCACTGACCCGGCGTACCGTCCTCGCCTCCCTCGGCGCCACGCTTGCCTATTTCGGCTTCCACCGGCTTGCGGACTGGCTCTGGGGTGGGCTCCTGCCGGGGGCGCCTTTGGCCGGGCCGCTCGAATGGGCGCTCATTGTGCTGGCGCTCGCCTCCTTCGCGCTCGTGGCGATCGTGCAAGCCATGTTTCCGCTCTGGGCGCATCACCCGGCGGCGGCAGGCCTGCGCGTCCACCTCGCCAACGGCCTCTACCTCAATGCCATTCTGGATCGGCTGACCGGCGGCTTCCGGGCCGACGCGAAACCCTGAGCCTCGGAGCAAACCCATGTACAGCGACATTCTCACTCCCGCTCACTCGAGGCTCCAGGGCCTCATGGCTGCCGCCCAACACGCAGTCCTCGCCATTCCACCGGCCTTCCCGCTCTCGGCAACCGTCGCCGTCAACCCGTTCCTCGGGCAGTCCGGGGAGGATCTCGCTGCTGCCGGCGCCCGGCTCGCCCGGGTGGCCGGCATCAGGGTCACGCCGGCACGAGCGCACTATGCAAGGCGTATCGCGCAAGGCGACATCTCCGACGAAGAGCTGGCGGCCGCGCTTGCCGCATCGACATCGCCGCTTCGTCCCACCGATCTTGCCGGCCTCAAGGCAGCGCTCGAGTCCGACCCGCCGGCGCCCACCGCACTGCCAACGGTGGCCACCCTGGCACAGGGCCATTCGGGCACCGACTGGAACGCGGTGATCGAAAAGAGCCTGGGCCTGTGGGCCGCCGGACACTTCGATGGCGGACAGGCGCTCTGGCTTCCGCGGCCCTGGCGCGGCGCCTATGCCGCGTGGCGCGAGTGGGCGATCAACGACCTGACGCCGGGGATTGCCGGCCTCAAGGGGTTCTGCGCTCACGTCGCCTCCGCGCCAGACACGGCAGAACGGGCCATTCTCCGGGCGGCCGACCAGCTCAGCCTGACCGAGGAGGCGGCGCCCATGGCCTTCCATCGGCTGCTGATGGATCTGGGCGGGTGGGCCCAGCATGCCCGCTTCCTGCTCTGGCAGGCCGAACTCGACGGCGAGAGCGACAGCACGCTGCTCGAACTGCTGGCCATTCGCCTGGTCTGGGAAGAGGCCCTGCTGGTGCACGCGCCCGAAGTCGGATGGCTGTGGAACAAGGTCGTCACGGCCCATGCCGAAGCGGTGGCACCCACTGAAGATGCCGTCATCGATGCCATCCTCCAGGACGCCGCCGAGCGGGCCTACCAGCGCAGGCTGGCCGGTTGCCTTTCATCCTCGCACACCACTGCGCCGGTTCGGCCGGCTCTGCAGGCGGCCTTCTGCATCGATGTGCGGTCCGAGGTGTTTCGGCGTGCGCTGGAGGGCCTGGATCCGGCCATCGAGACCATTGGCTTTGCGGGCTTCTTTGGTCTTCCCGTGGCACACCGCGCCCATGGCACCGATGCGTTGGACAGCCACCTTCCGGCATTGCTCAAGCCGGCCTTGACCGTGTCGAGCCATGCGGCCGGCGGCGAAGAATCGGCGTTCCGGATTTCGGCGCGCGCGACTCGGGCCTGGGGCCGGTTTCGGCAGGCTGCCGTCTCGTCGTTCGCCTTTGTCGAAGCCGCGGGGCTCGGCTATGCCGCCAAGCTGCTGTCCTCGGCGCTGGGGCTTGAAGCCGCCAGGCAGACCGCCAGTCCTCGGCCCAGGTTCGAGCTGCCGCTTCCCGCAAGGATCAAGGCCGACATCGGCGCCAGGGTGCTCAGGTCCATGGGCCTGAGCACCAACCTGGCCCGGCTGGTCCTGCTCGTCGGGCACGGCACCCACGTCACCAACAACCCGCATGAGAGCGCCTATCAGTGCGGCGCCTGTGGCGGGCATAGCGGTGAGGTCTCGGCCCGCGTGCTGGCCGATCTTCTGAACGATATCGAGGTTCGCGCGGAGCTTGCCGCGCGGGGCGTCGCTCTTCCAGCCGACACGCTGTTCGTTGCCGCGCTCCATGTCACCACGACCGACGAGGTCCGGCTCTTTGCCGACACACCGGCGCCCGCCCATGCCGACGACCTGGCGAGGGCGCGGGCGTGGCTGGCCGCGGCCGGCAAGCTGACGCGCATGGAGCGCGCCGCCCGCCTGCCCGGCGCAACCCCCGACACCGTGGCCCGGCGGGCCCTCGACTGGGCCGAACTGCGTCCCGAATGGGGGCTCGCGGGCTGCGCCGGCTTCATCGCCGCACCGCGCGCCATCACCCGCGGCCGCGATCTGGGCGGTCGCTGCTTCCTTCACAGCTACGACTGGACAAGCGATGAAGGCTTCCAGACCCTCGAGCTCATCCTGACCGCCCCGGTGGTGGTGGCGAGCTGGATCAGCCTGCAATATTACGGCTCCACCGTCGCCCCCGAGCTGTTCGGCGCCGGCGACAAGCTCCTCCACAATGTGGTTGGCGGCCTCGGCGTCGTCACCGGCAACGGCGGCAAGTTGCGGACGGGTCTGCCGCTCCAGGCTGTTCATGATGGCGAGACCTTCGTGCACGAGCCTTTGCGGTTGTCTGTCCTGGTCGAAGCGCCCATCGATGCGATCACCGACGTTCTCGAGCGCCATGCCGAGGTCAGGGCGCTCTTCGACAACGGCTGGTTGCACCTGCTGGCGCTCGACAAGGGCAATGTCGTGGCCCGCTACGGGCGAGGGCTCACCTGGGAACGGGTGGCGACGCCGGAGCTGGCATGACCCTCCCTCACCGGGTTGCGCTCGGCACCAAGCACGGGAAGTCCGCTGCCATCGCGCCTCCGCTGGGCCGGATCGGCATTGCCGTGTCCGTGCCCGAGGGCCTCGACACGGACAAGTTCGGCACATTTACCGGTGAGGTCGCGCGTCTGGGCTCCATGGTGGATGCCGCTCGAGCCAAGGCTCGGGCGGCCTGCGAGCTGACCGGTCTCGACGTCGGTATCGGTAGCGAGGGCAGTTATGGTCCCCATCCGAGCATACCTATCCTGCCTCTGGGACGGGAGGTCCTCCTGCTGTGGGATCGGACCACCGGTCGCGAGATCGTCGAGCAGGTGGTCGACGATCAGCCACGTCTCGCGAGCCGCTACGTCGCAGACGTTGCTGATCTGGATGACCTGATTGCCCAGACCGACTTTCCCCGGACCAACTTCGTCGTCTCCCCCGCGGGGACCACAGACCACGTCAAGGGATTGAAAACACTGCCCGAACTGGTCGCGGCGGTAGGGCAGGCCATTGCGCAGTCGGAAGGTCGGCGCGCCCTCGTCCAGACGGACATGCGGGCCAATCACAACCCTCGCCGCATGCATACCATCGCCCGGGCCGCAGAGGCACTCGCCGAACGCCTGTCTCGAAACTGCCCCCGCTGCGGCAGCTACGGCTGGGGGCTGGTCGAAGTGGAGCGCGGGCTTCCGTGCTCGGCGTGCGGCATGCCCACCCCGCTCGTGGGCAACGAAGTCCATGGATGCACAGCCTGCCGGCATTCCGAGCGAGCGGCCAGAGGCAACGGCCTTGCCACTGCCGATCCCCGCCATTGCCCGCACTGCAATCCTTAGCAGGATCGTCGCTCGCTCAGGGAATGGGCCTATGCCCGCCCCTGCGCCTCCTCGGCCCAGAGCAACCAAGCCATCGGTCCCCGGATCGAGACCTGCAACACCACCAGACCGACCCAGCCCTTGGCGGAATCTCCCCGATCCGAGGACTGAACAACCGCTTGGAAATGACTGCTAGGTGACCCCTGAGGGCAATGGCGCATGCTAGATGCCCTGAACGCTCGCCTGCGCAAGCGCGTCTACACCGCCTCGGACGCTAAGGCCGCCAGTGACGATGCGCGGCCTTCGGCGACGGCGTGGCATGCGACGCGTGCAGGCCCAGATGCCAGGAGAGCGGGCATCTCCGACCGGCAACGGTCGTCCGCCAATGGGCAGCGAGGATTGAAGGGGCAGCCGCTGGGCGGATTGAGCGGGGAGGGCAACTCGCCCGCCAACCTGACCCGCCTGCCGCGCTGGTCGGGGTCGGCGATGGGTGTCGCCGAAAGCAGGGCCTGCGTATAGGGGTGGCGCGGGCGAGCGAACAGCTCGTCGGCCGGCGCCACTTCGACGGCATGGCCGAGGTACATCACCATCACGTCGTCGGCGATGTGGCGCACCACTGCGAGGTTGTGGGAGATGAACATCATGGTCAGGCCAAGCTGGTCCTTCAGCACCCGCAGCAGGTTGAGGATCTGCGCCTGCACCGATACGTCGAGCGCAGAGGTCGGCTCGTCGCAGATCAATAGCTCGGGCGCGAGAATCAGGGCGCGGGCGATGCCGATACGCTGGCGCTGGCCGCCCGAGAACTCGTGCGGGTAGCGGTCGGCCGCCTGCTTCGGCAACCCGACGCGCTGCAGGATCTCGCCGACGGCCTGGCGCCTGCTCGCCGCATCGCCGATGCCGTGGATGGCGAGGCCCTCGCCGATCGAGGCCCCGACGGGCACACGCGGATCAAGTGAGGAATAGGGGTCCTGGAACACCATCTGGATGCGGCGGCTGGCGGCGAAATCCACGCCGTTGGCGCCACCGCTGATCTTGTTGCCGTCGAACACCACTTCGCCGCTCGTCGGCGGATAGAGGCCGATGACGACCCGGGCCAGCGTGGATTTTCCGCAGCCGCTCTCGCCGACCACACCTAGCGTACGGCCCTTCTCGATGGCGAGGTTGATGTCGCTGACTGCGGTGACGTGCCCGACGACGCGCTGGAAGGCGCCCGCCACGATGGCGAACTCCTTGTGGATGGCGCGCAGTTCCAGCAGGGGGCTCATGCCAGTTCCGCCTTCTTACGTGTTTCGCCGGTCTCTGCGGTGGCGACCCAGCACCGGGCGGTGTGGTCGTCGCTGATCGGGAGCAGGGCCGGCACCGTTGTGGTGCAGCGCGGCTCGCCGGCCTCGCGGCGGACGGCGCAGCGCGGAGCGAAGAGGCAGCCCTGGGGCAGGTTGGTCAGTTGCGGCACGCGGCCCTCGATGACCTCGAGCATGTCGCGGCCAGCGTCCATGCTCGGAACCGAGCGCAGCAGCGCCTGGGTGTAGGGATGCTTGGGCGAGCGGAACAGGGTCCGCACGTCCGCATGCTCGACGATCTGGCCGGCATACATCACCGCCACGTGGTCGGCCATTTCGGCGACGACGCCGAGATCGTGGGTGATGAGGATGATGGCCGTGCCGTAGTCGGCCTGCAACTGCCGCATCAGGTCCAGGATCTGCGCCTGGATGGTGACGTCGAGCGCGGTGGTCGGCTCGTCGGCGATCAGCACCTGCGGTTCACAGGCGAGCGCCATGGCGATCATGACGCGCTGCGCCATGCCGCCAGACATTTCGTGCGGATAGGCCTTCATGCGCCGCGCCGGGTCGGGGATGCCCACGGCCGCGAGCAGGCTTGTGGCAGCGGCCTCGGCTTGCTTGGCGTTCATGCCCTTGTGCAGCCGATAGACCTCGGCGATCTGCCGGCCCACCGTGTGCACGGGATTGAGGGAAGACGAGGGGTCCTGGAAGATCATCGACAGGCGGTTGCCGCGGATGTCGCTGGTCTCGGCGGGGGTCATGCGGCGCAGGTCGACCCCGCCGAGCAGCACTTCGCCGCCGGTCACCTGGCCCGGATAGGGGATGAGGCCGGCGACGCTGAGCGCCGTGACCGACTTGCCGCAGCCGCTCTCGCCGACAATGCACAGCGTCTCGCCGGCACTGAGCTCGAAGCTGACCCTGTCCACGGCGGGGGCGACGCCCGAGCGGGTGGTGAAGACGGTGCTGAGGTCGCGGACCTGGAGAATGGGATCACTCATTTGCGCCGCCTCAACTGTTGAGGCGGGGATCGAGCGCATCGCGGAGTCCGTCGCCCAGGAGGTTGAAGCCGAGCACGGTGATGACGATGGCGATGCCGGGGAAGAAGACGAGGTGGGGCGAGGAGAACATCTGGTCCTTCTCGGTGCCGAGCATGGTGCCCCATTCGGGCGTCGGCGGCTGCGCCCCGAGCCCGAGAAAGCTCAGGCCCGCTGCTTCGAGGATGCCGCTGGCTACGCCCATAGTCGCCAGCACGACGATGGGGGTGAGCGCGTTGGGCAGTACGCGGGTAAAGAGGATGCGCCACTTGCTGCCGCCCAGCACGCGGCTCGCCGCGACGAAATCCTGCGACTTCACCGAGAGCACGCTGGCCCGCGTGACGCGGGCATAGCCGGGCACTGAGACCACGGAGATGGCGAGCAGGGCGTTGACTATACCCGGCCCGAGCACCGCCACGATGGCGATGGCGAGGAGCAGGGATGGGAAGCCGAGAATCACGTCCATGCAGCGCATGATGACGTTGTCGGTCCAGCCGCCGAAATAGCCCGCAATGGATCCGAGCAGCACGCCGGTAATCAGCGCTACCGAGACGGTGACGACGCCGATCATCAGGCTGATGCGCGAGCCGTAGACGAGACGCGAGAACACATCGCGAGAATTGCCGTCGATGCCCATGATGTGCTGGGGCTTGGCGACATCGCAGCCGAACATGTGGACGCAGGGTGGGTCGCGGCGCTTCACCTGCTCGATGCCGATCAGCACCTGGTTGGGATCGTAGGGGGCGATAACCGGTGCGAAGATGGCGACCAGGACCATGAAGCCGATGAGGAACAGGCCGACCTGGCCCGAGCGCTTTCGGGTGAGGCGCTTGAAGGTCTGCTTCCACAGCGGCACGGGGTCGCCGAGAAGTCCGTCTTCGATAACGATGGCGGCCGCATTGGCGCTGGCGGTTTTGAGGCTCGTCATATCAGGTCCTATTGCGGCCGGACGCGGGGGTCGAGGTAGGTGTAGGAGAGGTCCACGATGAGGTTCACCACGACGTAGATCGTCGCAATCATTACGGTGAAGGCCTGCACGATGGGGTAGTCGCGGGCGAAGATGGCCTCGACCAGCATGCGGCCCACTCCGGCGAGGCCGAACACCGTCTCGGTGAGCACGGCGCCGCTGAGCAGAGCGCCCATCTGCAGCCCAAGGATCGTCACCACAGGCAGCATGGCGTTGCCGAGCGCGTGGCGGCGCACCACCTTGTTGTCGGGCACGCCCTTGGCCCGCGCGGTGCGGACGTAGTCCCGCCCCAGCACGTCGAGCAGCGATGAGCGGGTCATGCGGGCGATCACAGCCATTGGGATGGTGGCCACGGCGAGCGCCGGCAGCACCATGTGCCGCAGTGCGTCGATGAAGATGATCCAGTTCCCGGTGATCAGCGCGTTGAAGATGTAGAAGTTGGAGACGAACTCGAGGAACTTGGCTCCGAACGTGTCCTTGGCGAGCTCCCAGTGCCACACCTCGTAGAAGGGTACCGAACTGAGGCCGGCGCTGAGGCGACCCGAGGGCGGAAGCCACAGGGGGGTGCCCTTGAGCATGACGCCGAAGACATAGGCCATCATCAGGCCTAGCCAGAAGATCGGCATGGCGATGCCGACATTCGCCAGCGCCATCGTGCCGACATCGGCCGCAGTGTTGTGGCGCCGCGCCGCGAAGATGCCGATGGCGATGCCGGCGAGGGTGGCGACGATCAGCGCCAGGATGGCGAGCTCCATCGTCATGGGCAAGCGCTCGATGATGATCTGCGTCACCGGCCGGGAAAAGCGGATGGAATTGCCAAAATCACCCTGGGCGATATCGCGCAGGTAGTACAGGAACTGCACCGGAATGGGCTGGTCGAGGCCGAAATGGCGGACGAATTCCGCACAGGTCGCGGCGCTGACCTTGTCGCCCAGCATGGATTTGCACGGATCGCCCGGGATCAGGCGGGCGAGGGAGAAGGTGACGACCAGGATGCCAAACAAGACGGGAATGGCGCTGAGCAGCCGTTTGATCGCGTATCCAAGCATGGGGACATCTAACCGGGCAGGAACGGATGAGGCGGGCGCCGGAACGCCCGCCTCTCGAAGGGAACGACCTTACTGGGCGGCCGGGGCGTTCATGATGCCCCACAGGCTCGCGAAGTAGTCGAACGCACCGGTATTGCCGACATGCGTCGGGCTCGAGGCGTCGAGGCCGGCGGCGTAGGAGGCGACGACGTCATTGGCGTCGAAATCCGAACCGTCGGTGAACTTCACGCCTTCGCGCAGGTGACAGACCCACTCGGTGCCATCGGCATTCGGGTCGCAGCTCGTGGCAAGACCGCCGACGATATCGCCGCTGTCCTGTGCGTAGTCGAGCAGCGTCTCGGTGAGCTGCGTGCAGACGAGCGTCGACTCGCCATCGCTCTCATCGCCGCAATAGAGGCTGATCGGCTCCGCGTTCTGCATGACCACCATGGTGTCCTTGCCCGGATCGACCAGGCTGAACTGCTTTGCGCCGAACGGACGGTAGCCGGCGTTCTTGACGTAGGCCCGGGCGGCCGAACCGGCGGCAGCGTGCGAGATCGGCACCATCGGCACGAGTTCGCGGATGGCGTTGTTGGCGGCCTCGTAGACCGGCTTGGCTGCCTCGACGTCGGCGATCGCCGAGCCCTTGGCCAGCGGCTCGTAGATTTCCGGCAGGGAGGCACCGAACTGCTGGGTGTCCTTGCCGAAGTGGTAGTCGAGGAAGTTGGTGATGTGCGGGTAGTCTGCGCCCCAGCCCAGCAGGTAGAAGCCGTCGAGCTTGCCGGCGCTGGCCTGGCCGATGAACTCGCCCGATTCCATCGGGGCGACTTCCGCGTCGATGCCGAGGTTGGCCTTGAGCTGCGACTGGAACTCGACCGCGATGGTGCTGGGTTCCGGCAGGTAGGTGCGGAACACGTCGCGGTAGTAGATCTTGGTCTTGAAGCCGTCGGGGAAGCCGGCCTCGGCAAGGAGCGCCTTGGCGGCCGCCGGGTCGAACCCGTACCAGTCTTCACCGGCGCAGCCATTCGGGATGGTGCACGGCGTGAAGTGCGACGCCAGTTCCGAACCGTCCGGGAAGTAGTTGTCGACGATGCGCTGGCGGTCGATGCCCATGGCGATGGCCTGGCGCACCTTGACGTTGTCGAATGGCGCAAAGGTGTTCGTCATGCCCAAGTAGAGCGTGTTCGGCCCCATGATAGGCAGGAACTGCAGGTCGCCGTCGTTTTTGACCGCGTCGAAATCGTCGGGGCTGACGGTGCTGATCTGGTCGACGGTGCCCGAGCGCAGTTCGTTGAGCTGGCTGGCGCCGGACGTGCTCCAGCGGAAGACCAGCGTCTCGTAGGCCGGCTTGGTGCCCCAGTAGTTGTCGTTGCGCTTGAGAATGATCGAATCGCCGCGGTTCCAGGCGTCGAGCTTGAAGGGGCCGGTGCCGATCGGGTTGGTCAGCAGTTCCTTGGTGGGGCCGGCGGCCGCGATGTGCTCGGAGGGCTGGATGCCGAAGACGATGAACGCGGCCTTGGCCTCGAAGGCCGGATCGGCCGAGCACATAGTGAAGGTTGCGGTGTGCTCGTCGGTTGCCACGATCGACTTGATCTTGCCGCCGTAATTGCAGTCCGGCGCGACCAGCGACATGCCCTCGAAACTCAATGCCGCACCCGCCGGCATCATCGACATGGCGACCGCAGCGCCAAAAAACACCATTCTTTTCACCAGTTTTCTCCCTCTGGCTTTGTTTTGGTTCGACTAGTCAGCAAAGGCTGCTGGAGCATCGGCATGGCGTCGAATGCTCCGGCACAGCTACCGTGAAGGCGGCTGCTGCCTTGCCGTTTGGTTTCCTGTGACGCCTTCGCCAAAAAACGACCACCGCAGCCCGAATTCGGACGCGATTTTCCCCCGCGAAGGTCAAATGTCAGACAAATAGATGTTGCGCGCCCTGTCAAGGCGACCAATTGGTGGCAGCGCTGCGCGAAGCGACGCACTACTTTTTCGCTATCGATATCCGCCTCGATGCCGGCCGAGCGGCGCGTCCCGCCGGTAAAACCGGGCTCTCAGAACCAAGAAGAAACCTAGCGCATGTCCGACCTCGACCCCGTCCTCGCCCGTGCCGACGCCAACCTCGACACCAGCCTGGAAACCCTGTTCGACCTCGTCCGCATCCCCTCGATATCGACCGATCCGGCCCACGCCGGCGATTGCCGGCGGGCGGCACAGCTGCTCGCCGACTACCTGACGAGCCTCGGCTTCGACGCTTCGGTGCGCGACACGACCGGCCATCCCATGGTGGTGGCGCATCACGAGGGGCCGAACCCCGACAGCCCGCATTTCCTGTTCTATGGCCACTACGACGTGCAGCCGGTCGATCCGCTTAACCTGTGGACCACCCCGCCGTTCGAGCCGTCGATCGGCGTTGGGGCCAAGGGCCAGAAGATCATCCGCGGCCGCGGCACATGCGACGACAAGGCGCAATTGCTGACCTTCGTCGAGGCGGTGCGCGCCTACAAGGAAGTGCAGGGGAGCCTGCCGGCCCGCATCTCGATCATCTTCGAGGGCGAGGAAGAGTGCGGCTCGCCCTCCGCCCGTCCGTTCCTCGAGGCCAACAAGGACGAGTTGAAGGCCGACTACGTGCTCGTCTGCGACACCGGCATGTGGGACGATGACACCCCCTCGATCTGCGCCGGCCTGCGGGGCCTCGTGGGCGAGGAGGTCAGGATTTTTGCAGCGAACCACGACCTCCATTCGGGCGGCTATGGCGGCATCGCCGCCAACCCGCTGCACATCATCGGCAGGATCGTGGCCGGCCTCCACGACGAGGAGGGCAGGGTAACCCTGCCGGGCTTCTACGAGGGCGTCGAGGAGACGCCGGCCGACCTCAAAGCGGTGTGGGACGGGCTCGAGCGTTCGATGCCGCACGTACTCGATCGCGTTGGCCTGTCCATCCCGGTTGGCGAGAAGAACCGCTCGATGCTGGAGCTCAACTGGGCCCGCCCGACCGCCGAGGTGAACGGGATCAGCGGCGGCTATGCCGGCGAAGGCTTCAAGACCGTGATCCCGGCCGAAGCGACCGCCAAGATCTCGTTTCGCCTGGTGCATAGGCAGGATCCGCTGAAGATCCGCGAGAGTTTCCGTGCCTATGTGCGCTCCAAGGTGCCGGCCGACTGTCGCGTCGAGTTCGGCGAGCATGGCGCCGCGCCGGCGGTGCAAATGCCCTTCGATGCGCCCATCCTCGACAAGGCAAAGAAGGCACTGCTCGGCGAGTGGTCGAAGCCGGCCATCGTCACGGGTGGCGGCGGCTCGATCCCCATCGTCGGCGATTTCCGCACCATCCTCGGCATGAACGCGCTGCTCGTCGGCTGGGGCACGGCCGATGACCGCGGCCATTCGCCCAACGAGAAATACAATCTCAGTTCGTTCCAGAAGGGCATCCGCGGCTGGGTGCGTATTCTCGACGCGATCTCGGCCTGAAGGGGGGCTTCACCGTGACTGTGGATACCACTGCAAGGCTCGCTGGATTGCGCGACCGGATGAGGGCACAGGGCGTCGACCTCGTGGTGCTCGCGCCGAGTGCGCACATGGACTGGCTTGTCGGCTTTCACCCGCTGCTCTGCGAGCGGCCATGCCTTCTGCTGGTCGGGCCGGAGCGCGAAGCGTTCCTGATGCCGGCGCTCAATGCCGAAGGCTCGCGTGAATCGACCGCCATCCCGTTCCACGTCTGGGCCGACGATGTCGGGCCGGTCGAGGCATTTGCCGCAGCCCTGGCCGATGTCGGCAGCAACTCGGCGAGCCATGTCGTGCTCGACGAAACGATGCGTATCGATTTCGCCGCGCTGGTGCTCGACGCGCTGCCGGGGGCGAGGCGCAGCTTCACCGACGACACGCTGAGCTACCTGCGCATGCGCAAGGACCATCGCGAGTACGCGGCCCTCAAGATGAACGCGTTGCTCGCTGACCGGGCCATGCAGGCCGGCTTCGCGGCCTTGCGCCCGGGCATGACCGAGAAGCAACTGGCGGCCATCATCTTCGACCATTTCGCCTCCGAAGGGGCGCGGCCGGACTTCGCCGTCGTCGCCGCCGGCTCCAACGGCGCCTTCCCCCATCACCATACCGGCGACCGCGTGCTGGCCGAGGGCGATGCAGTGGTCATCGATATCGGCGGCACCAAGGGTGGCTTTCCGAGCGACATCACCCGCATGGCCGTGGTCGGTCGCCCGCCCGAGGGCTATGGGCAGATCCACACCATTGTCGAGCGCGCCGTGCAGGCCGCCCTCAAGGCGGCGCGGCCGGGCGCGCTGGCTCGCGACGTCGATGCCGCGGCGCGCAAGGTGATCACCGATGCCGGCTATGGCGAGTACTTCGTCCACCGCACTGGCCACGGCATGGGCATTGGCGGGCACGAGCCGCCCTACATCACGGCAACCTCCGACACGGTGCTGGCCGAGGGCATGGTGTTCTCGATCGAGCCCGGGATCTACATCCCCGGTCGCTTCGGCCTCCGACTCGAGGATATCGTGATCCTGCGTGAAGACGGCCCGGAAATCCTCTCGAGTCTGCCGCGAGACGTTCACGTGGTCGCAGAATAGCCGCGCGATCAACGGCAGCCGGACAGGCATCCGCTCCGAGCGACGGCGGCGCGAGGAGGTATCCCCAGCCTCGCCTGTCGAGGGTTCTGTCGGCTCGGCCTCCGAGGCTCGCGAAGGCCGCCACGCCCTGGTCCTCTGCCACGCGCTGCGCGGGGCGGTGTCAGCGGCACGAATATCTGCGGAGACAGCGGGCGGCTTCGGGGCTGGGGGCTACGTGGCCAGTCGGCTGATGATGCCGATGGCGATGAACGCAGCGGTCAGTGCGACGGGGATGGTCAGCAGCTGGGCGACGGCGCCCCAGCCGCTCACGGGGCCGGTATAGGTCTCGACGTCGCCGGCGAGGAAGTTGCCGAGCGAGCCCGGCCCTGGCTGTTGCCGGTCCTTGTTGGCCAGGCGGAGCATGACGAACGGCAGGCCGAAGTACATGGCGAAGTAGCCCGTGCTCACGCCGAGCGCGATTGCGGCGTTGATGTCGGTGCAAAAGAGCAGCCACAGCGCGAGCAGCATGGCCCCGTACACGCCAGCGAACATCGTGAACAGCTGCGGATGCAATGTCGCGGCCAGTTCCCGCTCCGGCCAGTTGGTCAGCGAATGCGTGAGCGAGCCGACGGGCACGGCCCTGGCGATGGCTTCGGCCCCCCGATGAGTCAGCGTTTCCATGATCGACCTCCAAAGATGCATGAACTGTGCTTCTTTGAAGGCGTATTGCCGATCCCTGCTCAAAGCAATATGATTGATGCCTGTTTGGATGCGACAATGCGGCTCACCCACTTCACCGACCTTTCGCTACGGCTCCTGATGTATCTCGCGGTCAAGGCCGACGGGCTTGCGACCATCCAGGAGGTGGCGGAGCGCTACGGCGTTTCGCGCAACCACCTGATGAAGGTGACGCAGGGGCTGGTGAAGCATGGCTTCGTCGCTTCGGCTCGTGGCAACGGGGGCGGGCTCAGGCTGCAGCGCCCGGCAACCGAGATTCGCGTCGGCGAAGTCATCAGGGTGACCGAGGACGACTTCCGCCTGGTCGAGTGCTTCGAGGCGGGGCGCAGCTCGTGCACCCTGCTGCCGGCCTGCCGGCTGAAGGGTGTGCTCGGCGAGGCCCTCGGCGCCTACCTGGCCGTGCTCGACAAGTACACGCTCGACGACCTGACGGTCCCCACCCATCCGATGCGACGCGCCCTCGGCCTGCCCGACGCCCGGGCGGCATAGTTCAGTCGCATGGACACCACCGGCGTGGAACAGGGGGCGGGATGAGTTGGATCGGAGATGCCCTGCTCCTGCTGTTCGCTCCGGAGCGACGGGCGTGGCGCGGCGAGGCGCCGCTGTCCACCGTGTTCTGGGGCTATGGCGTCGGACTGAGCCTCGTCATTGCCGTCCTCTATGCGGTCGCCATGTACCAGGGGCGACTCGACGTCCAGCAGGCGCTGATCCTGTTTTCGGCGGCGTACACGGTCTGGATCGTCGTCGCGATCGGGCGCGCAGCGGTCAAGTCCGATTCCTATTGGGGCGTGCTCGCCAGATGGCTGACCGTCACCTGGGCGCTCAACGCCGGCTTGGTCCTGTTCTCGCTCCAGGTTGAGCTGGTGCTCAGATATGCGCGGGGATAGCCGGGTCCGACGAGTCCTCATGCCGCGCCGTCTCCTCGCGCGCCTGGCGGCCGTGACCCTCGATGGCGCCGTATCGCTGTTTCCGGGCTATTTCGCGCTGGTCATGGCCACCGGCGTGGTGTCGATTGCCTGCCATTTCATGGGGTTGCGCCCGGTCGCGCTGGCGCTCGTCGGCATCAACTGGGTGGCGTGGCCGGTGCTCTCGGTGCTGACCATCGTCCGCGCCCTCAGGTTCCGCGCCGAGCTGATGCGCGACCTCTCGGACCACCAGCGGGCGCCCGGCTTCTTCACCATCGTGGCGGGCACCTGCGTCCTGGGCACGCAGAACGTGGTGGTGATCGGCGCCACGGGCGTCGGCACGGCGCTGTGGTGGGTCGGGCTGATCCTGTGGTTTGCGATCATGTACACGTTCTTCACTGCGGTGACCGTGCGTGCGCGAAAACCCACGCTCAAGCGCGGCATCAACGGCGCATGGCTGATCGCCGCCGTCTCGACGCAGTCGGTGGTGGTGTTGCGCGGCGTGATCGACACGGGCGCGCCGCCCCCGGACGCGATCCAGTTCCAGGTGATCGCGATGTTCCTGATCGGCTGCATGCTGTATCTGGCGATCATCCCGCTGATCTTTTATCGCCTTACCTTCGTGCCGATGAGCCGGGAGGACTTCAGTCCTCCGTACTGGATCAACATGGGCGCGGTAGCGATCACGGCGCTGGCCGGCTCGGTGTTGATCCTGCGTGGCGAAACCTGGCCGTTGCTCGCTCCGCTCCTCCCGTTCCTCAGGGGGTTCACGTTCTTCTTCTGGGCGGTGGCGAGCTGGTGGATCCCGTTCCTGCTGCTGCTGATGCTGTGGCGCTATGTCTGGATGCGCGACTGCTTCACCTACGAGCCGGCGGTCTGGGGCATGGTCTTTCCGCTCGGGATGTACACCACCAGCACCTACCAGTTCGACCGAGCCATGGGCTACGGCTTCCTCAACCTGATCCCCGAGGTCCTGGTCTTCGTCGCGCTCGCAGCGTGGGTGCTGGCCATGGCGGGGCTTGCGCGACGACTGCTGGGCGCGCTGCGCGCGCCGGACGCCGGCTGAGTGTGCCAATGACTGAGCATCCCAAGGAATACCCGTTGCAGCATACGTCGATGGGCGCGATCCCCGTCGAGTTCCATGATGTCCTTCGGCGAGGCGCGGATTCCCCGCCAGGCCGGAACACAGCGGATCGGATTCGCGTTGTGGATTAGGCGCCATAGCGCCCAATCAGGACAGGAGTCCGTGATGTTGAAGCTCCTGACGTTAGGATTGACGGTTTCGGCCATCGCGCTCGGCGCAAGCGGATTGCAGGCGGCGAGCACCGGGCCCAACCATGCCACCGGCCAGCCCAACCAGAGCTGCGGCAGCGCCTCGGCGCCCAACACGCCGGGCAATTCCGCCTCGGCCCCGGGTTCGGCGTTCAACCCGGATGGCAAGGCGGGCACGGTCTATGCCGGCCAGCAGCTGCAGAACTCCCATAATTCGGCAAGCGTCTCGCAATACGACGCGGCCTGCGCTCACCAGCCGGCCTGACGTCGTCGGGTGTCGCGCTGGGCCCTGGCCCAGCGCGATCGCCGTCCAGCAATTGTCCATCGGTGCGTGAGGTCCGCCCCCGATCGGCGTCGGCGCTGCAAATAGTCCCTTGTCATCCATTGAGCCGGGGCCGATCTGTCGGGGCAGGAGATCGACATCCGCGACGACGCCCTGCGATTCCGCATGGACGCCTGACCTACGAAGTCGGGCGCTTCGGCTGGGTCGCCGGCTCACTTTCCCGGAAAGACGAGGGTGAAGGTGGAGCCGCTCGCGGAGACGGTCGACACCTCGCCCCCCAGCTGCTGGGCAAAGCCTGCGACGAGCTTGCGCCCTATGCCGGTTCCGGGCGCCGCGGGATCGAAGCCGACGCCGTTGTCCTCCACCGAGAGCCGCACAAGGCCGTCGCCGGCGCGCGCCAGCGACACCTTCACCGTCCCGGCCCGCCCGACGGGGAAGGCGTGCTTGAAGCAATTGGACAGGACCTCGTTGAGGATCAGCCCCAGGGGCCCGGCCGCATCCTTGTCCACGACCACGTCCTCGATCTCCTCGACGACTTCGATATCCGGGTTTGCCCCGGCCCGCACCTTGGCGATCAGCGTGTGCAGGTAGTCCTTCACGCGCACGTCGGAAAAGTCGCCGCTGCGGTAGATGTGCTCGTGCACGGCCGACATCGCGAAGATACGCCGGCCCAGCTCCGCCCGCACCTCGCGCGGAATGGCATGCATCTGGAGCAGCGCATTCACGGACTGGAGGTTGTTCTTCACCCGGTGGTGGATCTCGCGGAACAGCTGCTCGTTTCGATCCAGCGCCTCGGCGAGCGATCGGCTGCTGGCCTGGGCCCGCCGCAACACCCGCGCGGTCAGCAGCGACCCGATCAACAGGGCCAGGGCGACGGGGGCAAGCAGCAGCGAGACGACCCAGATCGAATACCACAGGCCCGCCAGCGCGGTGGCCCTGCTGATCGAGGCGACGGCAATGTAGCCCAGGCCATCGACATGCCGGAAGCCAACGACCCGCGCCACGCCGTCGGCCGGCGACCCCGGCGAAACATACGACCCTGCCTGCCCGACCGCCAGCGAGTCCATGGCCGCGGTGCCGGCGAGGTTGAGCGGCTTGGCGAGCGGTGGCTCCCGGGCGATGATCCAGCCGTCGGCGCGGATGACGCTGACCGTGGAACCGGGGCCGAGGTCCTGGGACAGGGCGAACTGCGACAGTATGCTGGCGGGGAGCGTCGCGACGACGGCACCTGCGAAGCTGCCATTCCGTTCGACGCGCTGCGCCACCGAGAAGCTGGCGGATTCTCCCGCGCCTTCCTGGTAGCCGATGCTGACGATGCGGCCGCTGCGGATCGCTTCGAAGTAGTCGGCGCCCGAGACCGTCGGTGCGGCAGGCTCCTGAGCTGCGGAACCTGACGGGATCAGGTCGCCGCTGGCGCTGTAGATGTGAAGGCTGGGCTTGACCGGCAGGCTGGCCGCGGCGCGATCGAAGCCGGCTTGCACCGTCTGCGGTGCGACGCCATCGGCCAGCTGCGTCGCCGTGCCCTGGAGCGCGGCCAGCGTTGCGGACACGACCCATCGCGAACCTTCGGCGACAACTCCGGCGGCCCGTTCGGCCCGGCTCCTGGTCTGCTCGATCCTGGTGTCGTAGCCCTGGAAGCAGAGGAAGACGAAGACCGCGACGATCCCGGCCACCAGGACGACGCTGGACGCCACGACGGTGTCGGCGGCCTCCCATCGGCGACGCAGACGCTTGCCCTGTTGGTGCGATAGCACACCTGCTTGTGTAGTGACGCTCATTTGCTCCTCAGGCCGTAAGTTCTGCCAGCGCCTGTCGAAGTTGCAGTTCGGGATAGGGCTTCTCGAAGAAGAGGGAGCCTGCCGGCAACTGCGGCTCGGCGTCGGTCAGTTTCCCCGAGATGACGATCAGTGCGATCGGGGGCCACCGCCTCCTGACGAAGTGGGCCAGCCTGATGCCATCCATCGAACCGGGCATGTCGACGTCGGTGATCACCAGTCGAATGTCCGGGTGCTGCTCGAGCAGGGCAATCGCCCGGTCGGCGTCGGCAGCCTCCAGCACCTCGTAGCCCCATTCGCCAACCTCGAATGCCAGTCCAAGCCGAATGAGTGGTTCATCGTCTACGACCAGAATTTTCATGCCGGGCCCCCCTGGAACGGACCAAAAACTCGCTGAGGGTGGAAAGGTTCCGGGGGTGAACCGGTGCTGGAAAGCCTGCCCGGACGGTCCGGTTCGCCGCGGGCTGCGGCCGAGCCTCCAGCCACTTTCGGAGGGGAGCGGCGAACCAAATGGTCCCGGTGTCCGTTACTCGGGCCGGAAAGGCGTCGCCCATGACCAGCATCTCCCACCACATCCTGCTCAATGCCAGTTCCGGCGCCGCGCTCAAGACGGGGGTGCGACCGGAACAGATCGTGCAGCGCTTCCTCGATAGCGGATACACCGTCAGCATCGATGCCGACACCTCGCGGCCCTTTGCGCAGCGCCTGCAGACCGCGCGAACCAGCCCCGCCGCGGTGCTCGTCGCGGCGGGTGGCGATGGGACGGCGACAGCGCTGGCGCAGGTGGCCGTGGAAACCGGCAGGGCGCTCGCCGTGCTGCCGCTCGGCACGGCCAACCTCCTCGGCCGCGACCTGGGGTTGCCGCTGTCGCTCGACGACTGGTTCTCCCAGCTGCCGCTGATGACGCCGCGCCAGATTGACGTCGGGGAGGTCAACGCCCGGATATTCCTGCACAAGGTGGTGATAGGAGCGGTTCCCGGGATTGCGGCGATGCGCGAGCAGATCCGCGGCGAGACGGCGCTCGGGGCGACGCTGGCCTTCCTCAGTCATGCAATCCGGCGGCTGTCGCGGCTCCGCCGCTTCGCGGTGGAGATCTCCAATGGCGGCGAGCATCCACACATCGAGCGGGTGCAGTCGATCGCCGTCGCCAACAACGACTACGATGAGGGTCCCGGCAAGATCTTCTCGCGCTCGCGCCTCGATGCCGGTACGCTCAGCCTCTACCTCATCCGCCACCTGAGCCTTGGCGACGCGCTGCGGCTGGCGCTCCGCATGCTCGTCGGCACCTGGAAGGCCGATGACGTGGTCGAGGTGGAGAACGTTCGCGCGGTGGTGATGCGGACACGCCAGAGGCGGCTGCGGGCGATGGTCGACGGCGAGGTCGAGTTTCTCACTACGCCCCTGCGGTTCCAGGTGCGGCCGCTGGCGCTCACCGTGCTGGCGCCACCCCCTGCCGTCGCCGAGGTGCCCGAGGCTGCGGCGGCCGCCGAGGGCGTCTAGCATGCGGATCTGTCACCTCTCCGACCTGCATTTCGGCCATCACGATGAACGCCTGGCGGCTGGCCTCGCCGCCGATCTGACAGCGCAGGCGCCTGACCTCGTCGTCGTCAGCGGGGATTTCACCCAACTGGGCACGGAGCGGGAGTTCCAGGTCGCACGCGGCTTTCTGGACACGCTTCCCGCTCCCCTGTTCGCGGTCCCGGGCAACCATGACGTGCCGGCGCGCAACCTGCTCAGGCGCTTTCTCGACCCGTACGGACTGTATCGCCGCTACATCGCCGCCGACCTGGAACCGACGCTGGACCTGGGGGACGTGGTGATCGCCGGGCTGCGAACCTCCCGGCGCGTGCGGGCCGAGCTGAACTGGGCCCATGGGTCGCTGAGCCGGGGACAGCTGGCGCGGCTCGAACGGCGCTTCTCGACCACCTCGCCGGCGGCGCTGCGCATCGTGGTCGCGCACCACCCGCTGATGCAGCCGGAGGGCGACGTGCTCAAGCCCATGCGCCTCGTGCGCAGGGCGGACCGGGCCCTCGAACTGTTCTCCCGGCTTGGCGTGCGGCTGGTCCTGTCCGGCCACTTCCACCTGTCCTACGTGCGCCAGCACGACGGCGGGCGTCATGCCGTGCGGCACGACGCGCCGAAGGGGCTGCGGGAATCGGCGCGCGCTCCCATTCTGGTCGCACAGGCCTCCTCGACCATTTCAACGCGGCTGCGGGGCGACACGAACGCCTACAACCTGATCGACATCGACGACGACCGGATTGCGGTGACGGTGCGCGAGTGGCGCGACGGCGCGTGGTCGACCCGGGAAAAGGCTTCCGCGCAATCTGCCATGGCTGCATCGTCGGCGGCGACCCCGGGCTGATCGTCCCGGTGGAATGAACCGCGGGGCAGGCACGCGCTCAGCCGCTTCGTTCAAGTGCCTGCGCCCGCCCGCTGGTAGGTCCCCGGCCATCGCAACGGAGACCCCACATGCTGATCGGACGCATCATCACCGGTATCGCCAACACCCGCCGGCAGAGGCGGACCAGCCTCGAGCTTGCCCTGCTCAACGAGCGGCAGCTCGAGGATCTGGGAATTTCGCGGATCGACCTGATGGCGGCGCGGCGCCGTTGAAATCGGAGCGCCGCCGCTAGCCACGGCCCGGGCAGCCCATTACGATGCCGCTCATGAAAGTGAGCGGCATCGGACGGGTGGTCTTCTGGGGCGGAGGCAATCTGTGGATCGGCCTTGCCGTCGATGCCATCGACCCGCACGCTCACCATGCCATCCAGGTCGCGGTCGGGTTCAGCGGGCCGGTGGAGTTCCGCTCCGGCGGCAAGACCGAGTGGACGGCCTATCCCGGGGGCGCGCTGGTGCGGCCGGGGACCCCGCACGCGTTCCGCGCGCCCGGGCAACGGGTCGCCAACATCCTGTTCGAACCGGAGACGGCCCTGGGCCGGGCGCTGCTCGAGCGCTTCGCGGGCGATGCCATCGTGCCCCTCCACACCCATGCGCGAGACCTCGCCGCAGCCTTCGACCACGGGGCCGACGACGACGACCTCGGCGACACCGCCATGGCCTTGCTCGCCCGCCTCGCTGGCACCGAGCGGCCGCAGCGGCCGACCGATCCGCGCATTCTCAAGGCCATCGACTGGATCGCCCGCCATGTCGACGAGCCGCTCAGCCTCGGCGATGTCGCCGCCGTGGCGGGCCTCAGCGACGGGCGCTTCCGGCACCTGTTCGTGGCCGAGACCGGCATTGCTTTCCGGCCCTATGTGCTGTGGACGCGGCTCAACCGCGCGCTCGAGATGGGGTTTGGCGGAACCTCCTGGACCGAGGCCGCCTACGCCACCGGCTTTGCCGACTCGGCGCACCTGACCCGGACCTGCCGGCGCATGTACGGGCTGTTCCCGTCGTCCCTCCGCATCGACCGCACCGTGCAGGACAGCCGGCAGATCGCCTGAAGATCAGCCGTTACGTTCAAGTCTCCCCGGCCGGAGCCGACTATTTCGAGCGCCATTCACCCTTGCTCGAAACAGGACGCTCAAATGAACCTCGTCAAATTCTGGCCGCTGCCCGTCGCCGCCATCGTCGTTGCAGCCGGCGGCTATGCCTTCGCCTCGATGCAGGCGCCCGCCGACCTCGACGATTCGCTGTCGCACGCCTCCGACCACGGCCTCTATGCGGTCAGCATCGCGCCGGCGGTCGATCCCGTTCCGGTCGGCCAGCTGCACGCCTGGACCGTGGCGGTCACGACGCCGGATGGCGCGCCGGTCGATGCCACGGTCGCATTCGACGGCGGCATGCCGCAGCACGGCCACGGCCTGCCTACCGTGCCCAAGGTGATGGGCAAGGATGCCGAAGGCCGCGCCATCATCGGCGGCGTGCGCTTCAACATGCCCGGCTGGTGGGAGCTGAAGGTGCATGTCGATGGTGCCGCCGGCGACGACACCGCCACCTTCAACATCGCGCTCTGACCATGCGCAAGATCGTCGGCATGGCCAGCGCCGCGGCGCTGGTCGCAATCTTCGCCCTCGCGCAGGTGGTCAGCGCCGGCGGTCAGGCCGGCGGGTGGAACGCGGAACAGCGCCAGCGCATCGCCTCGCTGTCGCTGGCCGCGCTGCCGCCAATGCCGGCCGATCCCTCCAATGCGGTCGCCGACGATCCGGCGGCCGCGGCGCTCGGCAAGCGGCTGTTCGCCGACACGAGGCTCAGCGCCAACGGCAAGGTGGCCTGCGCCACCTGCCACGATCCGGACAAGCAGTTCCAGGACGGCCTCGCCGTCGGGCACGGCGTCGGCACCGGCAACCGCCGCACCATGCCGATCGCCGGCACCGCCTACAGCCCCTGGATGTTCTGGGACGGCCGCGCCGACAGCCAGTGGGCCCAGGCGCTGGGGCCGCTCGAGAATCCGCTGGAGCACGGCAGCGACCGCGCCTCGGTCGTGCGGGTGGTGGTCGAGCACTACGCAGCGGACTATGCCGCCGTGTTCGGCGCGCCCGTCGAGGCGCAGCCGGTCGATCGCGTCTTCGCCAATGTCGGCAAGGCGATCGCCGCGTTCGAGCGGACCATCCTGCCCGGCGGCACGCGCTTCGATGCCTACGCCGATGCGATCGGCCGGGGCGAGGCTTCGGCGCTGCTGTCGGCCGAAGAGACGGCCGGCCTCGGGCTGTTCATGGGCAAGGGCAAGTGCCTCGACTGCCACAATGGGCCGCTGTTCACCGACAACAGCTTCCACAATATCGGCGTTCCGGCGACACCCGACGACCTCGGCCGGATGGCAGGGGCCGCCAAGGTGCAGGCCGATCCGTTCAACTGCCTCGGCCCGTTCAGCGATGCCAGGCCCGAGCAGTGCATGGAGCTGGCCTTCATCAAGGCCGAGGGCGAGGAACTGCGCGGGGCGTTCAAGACACCGTCGCTGCGCGGCGTCAGCGGCCGCGCGCCGTTCATGCATGCCGGCCAGCTGGCCAGCATCGCCGACGTCCTCGCCCACTACAACGCCGCCCCGGCCGCGACGGTCGGGCATTCGGAACTGACGCGGATCAACCTCACGGCCGAAGAGCTGACTGCCCTGGCCGCCTTCCTCGACACCCTCGGCTCCGACGAGCCAAATGGAGACTGAAATGACCACTGTCGTTGCCGAGGCCGCCCGGCCTCGGACCCTGAGGAGCGCCGCCTGGCTGCTGCTCGCCGGCCAGTTGCTCTACATCGCCATGACGCAGTTCCATGCCGGCGGCGATGCCAATGATCATCACGCGATCTTTGCCACCTACGCGCAGAACGCGATCTGGTCGGCCGTCCATCTCGGCCAGTTCGCCGCCATGGCGCTGCTGGTTGCCGGCCTTGTCGCCCTGTTCACGGCGCCGGGCCAACAGGCGCGGGTCGTGGCGCGGATCGGCCTCGCCATGGCGGGGGTGACGCTGACCCTTTATGCCGCGTTGCAGGCCGTGGATGGTGTCGCCCTCAAGCAGGCGGTCGACGCCTGGAGCGCTGCCTCCGTGCTCGAGGAGCCGGCGCGGTTCGCCAGTGCCGAGGCGGTGCGCTGGCTGGAGTGGGGCATGCGCAGCTACGAGGACTTCGCCTTCGGCCTGACCCTGCTGCTGGTTGCGGCCACCGTGTTCGGTTCGTCGCTGCCGCGGCCGATCGCCTGGCTGGCCGGCCTCTCGGGGCTGGCCTACCTCGGGCAGGGATGGATCGCGGGCACCGAGGGGTTCACCGCGGCACAATCGGCGCTGATCGTCGCGGGCTGGGTGTTCAGCCTTGCCTGGATGGCCTGGCTGGCGGCCGTTGCCGCCCGGCCGGGGGGCGAGAGCCGGGTGGCCGAGCCGGGCATGGCGCGCGGCGCTGTCGCGGTTGACGCCTGATACACCAATCCCGTCGATTTTCGGCGGGTGCGAAACCCGGCGTTGGTGGTGCGCGACTAGCCTCGGCGGCGAAACGGAGATTACCGCCGATGCGTCGCCTGCTGCTGTCGCTTGTTGCCCTCATGTCCTGTGCCGCTGCCGGGGCGGCGCCGCTCGAGCTGCATCGCGGAGTGGGGGTGCACGAGTGGCTGAACTGGGCGCCGCTGGCGGCCGACGGCAGCTATCGCTGGCCGCCCTACGGCACGGAAGCCGAATGGCTGACGCGCTACCGGCCGGCGTCGGACTGGCCTGCCGGCGACCCGGTCGCCGCCATCAGGGCGCTGGGGTTCGATTTCGTGCGGCTCACCGTCGATCCCGGCCCGCTGCTCGCCACCGAGGGCGAGCGGCGCCAGGAGGCGCTTTCAGTGCTGTCGGCCGCGGTGCGGCGCGTGACCGATGCCGGGCTCAAGGTGGTGTTCAACCTCCACTCGGTCGACCAGGTTCCGCAATACGGCACGAACTACATCAACGCCCCGGCCGACACGGACGAGGCAAGGGCCTATGTGGCGATGACCGCCGAGGTGGCGCGCATGCTGGCGCCGTTCGCCGATCGTGCCGCCTTCGAGCCCTTCAACGAGCCGCAGCACTATCCGTGCGACGCGTCGGGACCCGACGACTGGCAGCAGTTCATGGCGGCGAGCGTCGCGGCCATCCGCGCCGTCAGCACCAAGTTGACGCTTGTCGCCACCGGGGCGTGCGGCGGCAGCGTCACCGGCCTCACCGACCTCCGGCCCGCGTTCGACGATCCCAATATCCTCTACAGCTTCCACATGTACGAGCCGCACCTGTTCACGCACCAGCGGCCGTCCGAGGGGCACGACTTCGCGTCCGGCCTGCCGTGGCCGGCGAGCGCCAGCTCGCCCGAGGCAGTGGTCGCGGCGCTGCGGGCGCATATGGATGCGGCGGGGCTCGATGCCGGACAGCAGGCGCGCAACCTCGATGCGGTGCGCGACCCGATCGCGAAGTACTTTGCCGAAGGCTGGGGCCAAAGCCAGCTCGAGGCGCGCATCGGCGCGGCCGTCGACTGGGCCCGGGCCCACGACATTCCGGCCGGACGGCTGTTCATGGGCGAGTTCGGCGCCATGCTGATGCCGCCGGACGGCACGATGGGGGCGTTCCGGGCCGATCGCGACCGCTACATCGCCGCGGTGCGGAGCGAAGCCGAGCGCCATGGCATCGCCTGGTCGATCTGGGAATACGCCAACCCCTGGGGGATGAGCGTCATCGAGCCGCTGGGGCCCGCAGTGCCCGACCGCTCCATGCTCGCCGCCCTCGGCCTTGCTCAGTAGCGCGAAATATCGAGCCGCTGGTCGATGAAGGCGCGCTTGCCCGAGCGGCCGGAGCCGAGGGTCGCGACCCGCTCGACGTCGAACGCGATCCGGCCCTGGGCCCGGATCTCAAGGTCGCGCGCGATGTTGAGCGCGTCCTGGTGCGTGCCGTCGGGTGAGGGGATGTAGCGGATCGTGCTCCTGCCGGGCGTGTCCTGGTAGAACTGGTACTCGTCGACGCCCTTGAAGAAGCGCGGGCTCTCCGGGGTGAAGTCGACCGTCACCAGACGGTTGCCGTCGGCGGTGATCAGGAAGCCGGGCTTCCTGCGCGGCGCCAGGTCGCGAACCTTGAGGCGCTGGCCGTTGGCGTCGCCGGGCAGCTCCACGAGCGTGGCGCGATCCTCGGTGTCGTAGCGGATGAACGGCATGCCGGTCGAGAGGAACCCGGTGCTGACGAGGCGTCCCTCGACACCCGGCGTGGTGATCCGCTGGCCGTCCTCGTCGACCAGTTCGGCGAGGCCATAGAGCGGGTTGAAGGCATAGACATCGGGCTCGCCCGACAGTTCCTCGGCGAACGCCGCCTTCTCGCTCAGGCCATAGAAATGCGCGATCTTCGCATCGCCGAAGGCGGCCTCGATGGTGCGGCGCTGGTGCGGGTAGAGCGGCTCGGAGATCGGCATGACCCCCAGGATCGGCAGCCGCGGCCGGCGGCGCAGCTCGATCATGTGCCGGCCCATCACCTCGATCGCCGAGGGGTAGCCATAGATGTAGCGGACCTGGTGCTTGTCGATCAGGTCGACATAGAGGGCGACGTGCTCGCGCAGCAGCGGGAAGGCGGAGACGCGCAGCTCGCGCATGGCCGGGTCGTATTGGTGCAGGATCTTGCCCTGGTTGTCGATGCCGACGCCGCGCAGCACGACCTTGGCGTCGGTCTCGGTGAAGCCGCAGCGCGTCCAGGTGTCGCTGATGAAGGCGATCTCGCGGACGCTGCGATCCTTGTCGAGGTAGAACGAGAACGGCTTCTCGCCGTTCGAGCCGCTGGTGTCGCCGCGGTCCACCTGCGAGCGGGGCACGGCGAGCACGTTGTCGCCGGCGGCCTGCAGCTGCTCCTTGCGCAGCACCGGCAGCGCCAGCAGATCGTCGAGCTCGAGCCTAGACAGGTCAAAGCCGGTGCCGAGCGCGCGATCGATCAGTTCGCGGTAGAACGGGCTGCCGGCATGCGCCTTGGCAAGGAGCGCGCGCAGCGCGGCCAGGTGCTCGTTGTTGGCAAAGGCGAGGTCGGTCTTGGCCCGCTCGATGCGCTGGCGCCACAGGCGATAGGTCGAACCATACTTGGCGCTGGTCGGCACCAGCGACAGGACCGGCGCCAGCGAGCGGCGTAGCAGGGCGGGGCTGCGGACATAGGCGCCGCGGGCAACATCCATCAGGCTCATGTCGGTCCCCCTAGAAGAAACTCATCCACTCGCCGGCGAGCTCGTACTCGACGGCGTTCATCGTGCGCTTGAACTGGGTGTAGCCGTCGCCTTCCTTCATCCCGCCGACATCGAAGGTCCGGACGCCGCGACGGCGCATCTCGCGCATGATGTTCCACATCAGGAAGTTGCCGGCATTGACCTTGCGGCCATCGGGCCCGAACCAGCCGATGTGGTATTCGGCGTGCGTGCCGAAGCGCGCGACGCTCATTCCGGCAACCGGCTTGCCGCCATGGAGCAGCTGGAACACCAGCATGTCCTCCGGGCTGGCGGCGCGCATGGCGCGGAGCAGGTCGGCATCGACCGCCCGGAAGCTCTTCTCCGCCATGTTCTCGGCATGGCGCTCCAGCATCCATTCGAAGCTGGCGTCATCGCTGGCGATGCGCAGCGTGGCACCGGCGGCCTCGGCCTTGCGGTAGCGGTTGCGGAAGGCGGAACTGAAGCTCGCCCAGATCGATTCCTCGCTGCCGGAGACATCGATCCGTCCCGAGCGCCAGGACAGGCGGCGCTGCATGCGGAATCCGGCGCGGCGCAGCAGGGCGTCGCTAGCCGCGCTCATCGGCAGGGCGGTGGCCACCAGCAGCGGGCCGCGCCAACGGCGCAGGGCGCGATAGACGCCGACGATCGTCGCGTCGGACGGCGCCGGCTCGAGGAAGACCGGCCCGCGATTGACGCGGCTGCCGAGCCGGATGCCGAAGCGGCGCAGTTCGAGGATGGTCGCGAAGGCGACCGCGGTGGTGCCGCGGCTGAACACGACGCGCTTCGGCGTCCACCCCTTGGCCGCCTTGCCCTCGCCATAGGCGAAACCCTGCACCAGGTGCGGGGTCGGGCTGGCCGCGATCAGTGCGTCCCATTCCGCCTTGCCGGTGGTGGCGCGCAGGCGGATTGCCGGTTCCGCGCCGGTGGCTTTCGCGGCGGCGGCCGGATCGATCGTGGTGGTGGCGTCCAAGGTCATCTGCAATATCCCAACGCGGCCAGTCACTTGTTGCGTCAGGGTCGGTAGTAGCCCGGGGCAACGGAACTGGGAAACAAAAGGTTACCGTAATATTAACGAGTGGCGCCGACCCACACGTCCTGCATTGCTTTCGCATAGGGCTCGAGGTCGAGGCGCTGGCGATGGAAGCGCCGGGCCGCCTCGCCGAGGCGGTGGCGTAGCGCGGCGTCGGTCACCGTCCGCGTCAGCGCGTCGGTCAGGGCATCGACATCGCCGGGCGGCACCAGCAGGCCGGTCTCGCCGTCGGTGACGATGTCCTCGACCGCGCCGACCGGCGTTGCGACCACGGCGAGCCCGGCCGCCATGCCCTCGATCACGGAAACCGGCAGGTTCTCCGCAAAGCTCGGCAGCACGAGGATATCGGCGGTCGCGATCAGCTCGGCCACGCCTTCGGGGCCGACCCAGCCGGGCAGGTCGACGCGGTCGGCGAGGCCATATTCCGCAGTCTTCAGGCGGGCTGCCTCGACCTCGCCGTCGCCGGCAATGGTGGCGCGCCAGCCCGGCAGGTGCTCCATGCGCTTCAGCGCCTCGCCCAGTTGCGGCACGCCCTTGCGCTCGCCGATGCGGCCGAGGAACAGGATGTGCACCTTGTCGCCACCGCCGCGATGCGGCAGGGCCGGACGGGCGCTGGCATTGGGCAGCACGACGATCCGGTCGGCCGCCTCCGGCGCCTGGCCGGCGACGAACTCGGCCCACACGCGCCCGAGCACGATGATGCGGGCGGCGCCGGCAAACATGGCGCGCATGCGGCGCGACAGCCCGACAGATGCGCCTTGCCAGAACTCGCGATAGTCGGCGCCATGCAGGTGGATCACATAGGGAATGCCGAGGGCGCGGCAGCACGCGGCGATGACCAGCTTGCGATAGGTGCTGCCGACACTGGCGAGGTTGATATGCACCACGTCAAGCCGGCCGGCGGCCTTCAGCGCCGTCATCCTTGCGAGGAAGGCGCCGAGGTAGAAGGGCGAGGTCGCGATGTGCCCGGGGCCGCGGGTCGCGGCGAAGCGGACATGGAGGCGCTCGTCGGCATCGAGCGCGAGCTGGCTGCGCAGCGAGGCCATGACGCGGTCGATGCCGCCCTGGTCGGTTCCGGGGGTGGCGACGAGAACGTGCATGGTGGTCGGGTCGATCAGGCGCTGCAACATGACGATGGTCATAGATCGCGCGGCCAAAACGCAGAAGCGGACCCTGCAAAGAAGGTTTATATGCGCAAACTTGGATACAATTGCTGCTATTCACCTTACACGGCTGATTAACTATCCCCGGACCCCGTGCGGGCGTAAGCCGTGCCGCGACGTCCATGCGGCATGTGCGGAAACGCTCCGGTGCTCCTCAGATCTACTCTCATCTACGCCCCGGCGATCCTGTTCACCCGGCTCTCGGCGCTGCTGCTGCTGGTCGTCGCCACGCGGCTGATCGACCAGACCGAGTACGGCCTGCTGACCCTCGTGGTGACAGTCGGCGAGCTCACCGATTCCGCCGTCACCAACTGGCTGCGCATCGCGCTGCTCAGGCTGGGCGGCAAGGACGAGGTCAGCCGCGGCAGCCTGATGCTGGCCGGGCGCGTGCTGGTGGTGACGACGCTCGTCGGCATCGCGGTTTCGGTCCTCGCTTCGGGGGTCGTGGCGCCCGAGCGCTGGACCGATTTCTCCATCGCGGTCTCGACCTATCTCGTCGTCGGGGCGGTCAGCCGGCTGGCGCTCACCGTGCTGCAGATGCAGCAGCGGCATCGAACCTACGCCATGCTCGAGTTCGGGCGGGCCGTGCTGCAGCTGATCCTGCCGGTCGCCGCCATCCTTGTGGTCAAGGACAGCTTCCTCGTCGTCTCGCTGGCCGCGTCGGCGGCAACGCTGCTGGCCGGGCTCGCCGCGCTGCGGCTGGTTCTGGCGCGCACAATCGACGGGCCGGCGCGCTTCAGCCATGGCGAGCTGTTCGCGCTCGGCATCCCGCTGATCGCGCTCGCGGTCGTCGGCTTCGGGCTCAACAGCGCCGAGCGCGTGCTGCTCAAGCTCTACTACGACGCCGGCGCCGTGGCCGTGTTCGCCGCCGCCTACGCGCTGGCGCGGCAGCCGATCGATACCATCGCCAATGCCATCAACATGGGTGGCTTCCCCGAGATGGTGAGCCGCTTCGACCGCGACGGACCGGCCGCCGCCGCCGCCTTCCTGTCCCGGCAGATGGCGCTGCTGGCGCGGTTGAGCTTCCCCGTGGCGGCCCTGCTGATCGCGCTCAGCACCGATATTGCCGACCTGCTGCTGCCGGCCGACTATCACGGGCCGGTCGGGCAATTGTTCCCGCTGATCGCGCTCGCGGTGATCGCGGGCAATTTCGCGGCTTTCGTGTTCCAGAACATGATCCACGCGCACAAGCGGCCGTGGCTGCTCATCCTCACGGCCCTGCCGGGCTCGGCGGTCACCATCGTGCTGTCGATCCTCGCCATCCCGCCGCTCGCCGAAGTGGGCGCGGCGCTGGCGCTGGCCGGTGGCGCGCTCGCCAGCCTCGCTGCCGCCGTCGCCATCGCCCAGTGGCTGACGCCGATCCCGATGGCCTGGCGCGACCTCGCGGCGTCGGTCGGTATCGCGGTCGCCACGGGTATTGCCGCCTTTATCGCCAGCGCGCTCCTCGGCGAAGCCTGGCCGCTGTTCCGGCTCGCGGCCGGCGGCATGGCCGGCGGGCTGGTCTTCCTCGGCCTCAACGCGCTGGTCCACCCGCACGAGACGCGGGCCCTCGCCGGCAAGGTCAAGCTCAGGCTCGGGATCGCCTGAGGTCCCAGCAGTCAGGCACTTCCCCTCACCCTGTCCCTCTCCCCGCCGGGGAGAGGGTTGGGGTGAGGGGAAGTGCCGCTCAATCCTCATCCAGGTCAGCCCAGAAGCGCCTCGTAGGCGTCTCCCACCACCGGCAGCTCGAACGCCGCGGCGCGGGCCTTCAGCACGTCGGGCGGCAAGGGAGCGTCCAGCACCTTGCCCATCGCTTCGGCCAGTGCCGCTGCATCGCCGATCGGCACGAGCGGGCCGAAGCGGCCGTCCTCGAGGATCTCGCGCGGGCCATGCGGCGCGTCGGTCGAGACCACCGGCACCCCGGCCGCCATCGCCTCGATCAGCACGTTGCCGAAACCCTCGGTGATCGAGCTCAGCACGAACAGGTCGGCTGCCGCGTAGCATTCGGCCGGGTCGGTGACGTAGCCGGGAAACAGCACGCGGTCGGCCAGGCCGAGCGCTTCCGCCTCGGCCTTCAGCGGCTCGAGCAGCGGCCCCTCGCCGAAGATCACGAGCCGGGCCGGGCGCATGGCGACAAGGCGCGCAAAGGCCTTGAGCAGGGTCGACTGGTCCTTGACCTCGGTCATGCGGCCGGCGGTGACGATCACCGGGCCTGCACCCATCGCATCGAGCGCCGGCTGCCAGGGGTAGGTGCGCGGCGGCTGCGTTGATATCGGGGGCAGGGGATTGTGGATCACCGCCACCTTGCCGGCCGGCATGCCGTGCGCGACGAGGTCGCGACCGACGCCGGCTGAAACCGCGATTGCCTTCGTCGCGCGCGCCGCGACGATCGCGGTCAGCAGGCCGGCAAGGCGCGAGCCGAGGTCGTCGGTGCGGTGATTGGCAGCGGCGTGAAAGCTCGGGAAGAACCTCGCCCGGCTGAACGACAGCGCGAGCGCCAGCGCGGTGACGAGGTTGGCGAATTCGGGCGCGCTGAACACCGCGTCGGGCTTAAGCCGCCGATAGAGGCCGATGCTGCGCAGCAGCCCGCGGATGGTGCGCGGCTTGCCGAAGCGCCCGCCCTCCGAGACCGGCATGCCGAGGTCGACAAGGTGCACGGCGTCGGAGCGAAGCCTGGCGTTGGGGCCTTCGCCGTTCCACACGAACAGCGTCACCGCGTGGCCGCGCGCCGCCAGCTCGTTGGCCATCAGCACCCAGACCCGCTCGGCGCCGCCGCCCCTGAGGCTGGGGACGTGGAAGACGATCCGTTTGCCGCGCATGAGGATCAGGCGGCGAGCGGAGCCGTGGCGGCGCGGCGCTGCGGCTTGTTGCGCAGGTCGCGCCAGATGCCCAGCAGCACGGCGATCACCATGCCGAAGATGAACCCGCCCACGGCGCCGGCGATGAGCAGGATCACCGTCTTGGGCGGCGACGAGCGGTCGGTCGGCGGCACGGCGGGGGAGATGACGCGCACATTGGTGGTGTCGATCTGCTCGCGCTCCGCCACCTGCTTGGCCCGGCTGAGGAAGGCCTCGTAGATCGTTGTCTTGCTGGTCGCGTCGCGTTCGAGTTCACGCAGCGCCACCAGCGCCTCGTTGTCCGAGAACACGTTGCCCTTGAGGTCCTCGACCCTGGCCGTCAGGGCGGCAAGGCCCGACCTGGCTTCATCGAGCGTCACCCGGGCGGCCGAGACGATGCGGCCGATCTCGGCTCCGAGTTCGCCCTGCGCCACGGCCAGTTCGGCATTGAGCTTGGCGATGGTCGGGTGGCGCGGGCCATAGACCATCGACTGGCTGTCGAGCTGCGAGCGCAGGTCGGAGATGCGCGAGCGGACGGCGGCGAGGGCGGCCGACGCCTGGGTGTCACCGGTCGAGGCATTGGCGCCCGCCGCCACCAGTTCGTCGTAGCTGGACTGCGCGGCGATCACCCGGGACTGCGCTTCCACCACCTGGGTATTGAGCTGGGTCAGCGTCTGGCTGCTGGTCAGCTCACCCGAGCTCGAGGTGAGGTTGTGGTCGCGCTTGTAGGCTTCGACCTTCTCCTCGGCGTCCTTGACGGCGGCCTTCAGCTCGTCGAGCCGCTGGTTCAGCGCTTCCGCCGTCCTCGCGGCGCCGGCCGACTCGGCGGTCGCCAGCTCCTCCTGGAACGCGGCGACGATCGCGTCGGCGATGCGCACCGATTTCTGCGGGGTCTCGGTGGAGACGACGAGGGTGGCCACGAAGCTCTTCTCGTCGGCCACGGTCGACACCTTCTTGCTCAATGCCGCGAGGGCGGCAAGGCGCGGGTTGGGCTCGGCCTTCTCGCGGGCGCCGAACGGCAGCAGCGACGACAGCGAGAACCCTGGGGTCGGGTCGTAGAATTCCTCGTCGGCGACGAGGTTCAGGTCGTCGACGACGCGCGTCAGCACATTTCCGGAGGTGAGCACGCGCAGCTTCGAGCCGGCGTTGAGCAGCGCGGAATCGGCCTGGCCGGGCTGCTGGAACAGGTCGTCCGACACCACCTGCAGGTTGGCCGGGTCGATCATGATGTCGGTCGAGACGGTGTATTTCGGGGGCCCGAACACGCCATAGGCAGCCCCGGCAATGGCGCCGGCGACGGCAAGCGCCAGCGCGAGCCTGGTGCCGCGGCCCAGCCAGGTGAACAGCCGGCCGAGGTCGAGTTCGAGGAAGTCGCCGATCCTGTTGAGCGTCACGGTCGCCACCGGCGCCGCCTCGGGGACCTCCTCCACCGGCAGCGGGACGGCGGCCGGGGGTGTGAACCTGCCTTGGGCCGGTCGTGCGACGCTGTGCAGCCGGGCCAGCACCGCGTCACGGGCACGGCCGATATCGCTGTCGAGCTGGGCGAAGGCGCGGGCGCCGGAGCGGCTGGTCCCGGCGATGGGGCCGTCGGTGACCTCGGACATGGCGTTAACTTCCCGTTTTCCAAAAGTGGCCGGTCGGCCCGCTTATACACCGCAGTCCGCTTACGGCTGGTGGAATGGGTTTTTTTGGTTAAGTCGCAGGTCAAATAGATACAAGTTTACGCATTAGGATTAACTGATGGTTCGGGATGCACCGCCCCGCCCCGTTCGGTTAAACCGCAGTTAACGAGTTCTATAGCGTGGCGGTGCTTTCGATGAAAATTGCAGTCTTTGGGCTTGGTTACGTCGGAAGTACAACTGCAGGGTGCCTGGCCAGCCAGGGACACCACATCATCGGCATCGATGTCAGCGAGACCAAGGTCCGCGACTTCGAGGCGGGCATCCCGCCGGTGCTCGAGCCGGGGCTGGACGACCTCCTCGCCGAAGCGCGCGACAACGGTTTGCTGCAGGGCTCGACCATCGTCGATGGCCTGCTCGACGATGCCGACCTGGCTCTGGTCTGCGTCGGCACGCCGAGCGCGCTGGACGGTTCGCACAACCTCAGCCACATCGCCGAAGTCACCCGCCAGATCGCCACCGGGGTGCGGCGCGACCGCCAGAGCCGCCTCACCGTCGCCTACCGCTCGACCATCCGGCCGGGCACCGTGGACGGGCTGATCGCCCCGATCTTCCGCTCCATCCTGGGCGAGAACTTCGGCGACCTGATCGAGCTGGTCTACAACCCGGAATTCCTGCGCGAGTCCTCGGCCATCGCCGATTTCTTCAACCCGCCCAAGATCGTCATCGGCACCGTCGACGGCCGGCCGTCCCCGACCATGGACCGCATGCACGAGGGCCTGCAGGCGCAGACCTTCCATGTCGGCTATCGCGAGTCCGAGCTGACCAAGTTCGTCGACAACTCCTGGCACGCGGTCAAGATCGCCTTCGCCAACGAGATCGGCCGCATCTGCCAGCAGCTCGACATCAGCGCCACCAAGGTGCACGAGATCTTCGTCTCCGACACCAAGCTCAACCTCTCGGCCTACTATACCCGGCCGGGCGGGGCCTTCGGCGGCTCGTGCCTGCCCAAGGACGTGCGGGCGCTGCAGCACATCTCCAACGACATCGGCGCCAACACCCACCTGCTCGACGCCATCCTCAAGACCAACGAAGCGCACAAGCACTACCAGTTCGACCAGATCGTGCGGCAGCTGCGGCCCGGCGCCCGGGTGCTGATGCTCGGGCTGGCCTTCAAGGCCAACACCGACGACCTGCGCGAGAGCCCGAACGTCGACATGGCGCGCCGCCTGATCACCGCCGGGTTCGACGTGTCGATCTACGACTCGGCACTCGATGCCAGAAAGCTGGTCGGCCAGAACCTCGGCTATGCCTATTCGCAGCTGCCCAAGATCGGCGAGCTGCTGATCGATCGGGACGAGGCCGAGACCGGCGCGTTCGACCTCGTAATCGCGGCCAATGGCCTGCAGCGCGGCATTGCGCTGCGCAGCGACAACGTCGTTGACGTGAGCACCATCGCATGAGCCTCGTCGCGGAAGGATCGCTCGAGTCCGAACTGCTGCTCGCGCCCGGGCGGACCAGCGAAGCGCTGGTCGATGCCCCGCTTGCAGGCAGGAAGGTGCTGATCATCGTCGAGAACCTGCCGGTGCCGTTCGACCGGCGCGTCTGGCTCGAGGCGACGACGCTGGCCGGGGCCGGGGCGCAGGTCAGCGTCATCTGCCCGATCGCCAAGGGCTTCACCAGGCGCTACGAGCAGATCGACGGCGTCCACGTCTATCGCCATCCGCTGCCGGCCGAGGGCAACGGGCCGCTCGGCTACCTCAAGGAGTACAGCGCGGCCCTGTTCTGGGAGACGCTGCTGGCCTTCAAGGTGCTGCGCGAGCGCGGCTTCGACGTTATCCACGCCTGCAACCCGCCCGACCTGATCTTCCTCGTCGCGCTGCTGTTCAAGCCGTTCGGCAAGCGCTTCGTGTTCGATCACCACGACATCAATCCCGAGCTCTACGAAGCCAAGTTCGGCCGCCGCGACTTCTTCTGGCACCTGATGGTACTGTTCGAGCGCATCACGTTCGCGCTTGCGGACGTATCGATCGCCACCAACCAGAGCTACCGCCAGATCGCGATGGAGCGCGGCGGCATGCCGTCCGGCGACGTGTTCGTCGTGCGCAGCGGGCCCGACCTCAACAAGATCAAGCCGGTCGCGCCGAACGCTCGCTGGAAGAACGGGCGTCGCCACCTCGTCGGCTATGTCGGGGTGATGGGGGCGCAGGAGGGCGTCGACCTGCTGCTGCAGTCGGTGCACCACATCGTCGTGCGGCAGGGCCGCGACGACATCCAGTTCTGCATCGCGGGCAGCGGTCCGGAACTCGAGCAGCTCCGCGCGCAGGTCCGGGAGCTTGGCATCGCCGACTACGTGACCATGCCCGGCCGGATCAGCGATGCCGACCTGTTCGAGATGCTGTCGACCGCCGACGTGTGCGTGAACCCCGATCGCGTCAACCCGATGAACGACAAGTCCACGATGAACAAGATCCTGGAATACATGGCGTTCGGCAAACCGGTCGTGCAGTTCGACGTCACCGAGGGGCGCTATTCCGCCGGCGACGCCTCGCTCTATGCGCGGCCCAACGATCCGCTCGACATGGCGGTCCAGATCACGGCGCTGCTCGCCGACCCGGCGCGGCGCGCCCGCATGGGCCGCATCGGCCGCGAGCGGGTGGAGGCGCGCTTCGCCTGGACGCACCAGGTGCGGCCGCTGGTCGCCGCCTATAGGCGGGCGCTGAAGGGGAAATAGGCGATGTCGCTGGGTTGGTATCTCAAGCGGCTGCAGGCCATGAGCCCGGCCGAGCTGGCCCACCGCGTGGGCGAAAAGCTCGGCAAGGTCGTCGCGCGCAACCGTCTCGAGGGCTGGGCGCGCTATCCCGGCGCCGAGGTGAAGCCGCTGCCCGGCTTGTGCCAGCGTGTCCTTGCCGCCGCAACGGCCGGTGACCGCGAGCAGGTGCGGCAGGCCGCCGAAGGCGTGCTTGCCGGCCGGTTCGAAGCGCTTGGCGTCGACTGGCCGCCACGGCAGCCCGATGACCTGTTTCCGCCCGAGTTCTGGCGCCTCGACCCGGTGACCGGCGGGCTGTGGCCGGGGGCCGAGCGCTATTGCTTCGACATCCCGTACCGGCACGAGCGGGCGCTCGGCGACGTGAAGTATGTATGGGAGGCCAATCGGCTGCAGTTCCTGCAGCCGCTCGCCGCGCATGCGCTGCTCGCCAACGATGGCCGCAGCCTTGCCGCGATCGAAGCGGCCATCGCCAGCTGGCATGCCGCCAATCCGCCGTTTCGCGGGCTCGGCTGGAACTCCGGCATCGAGCTCGCGCTGCGCGCGATCTCGCTGCTCGTCGTGGTGACGCTGGTCGGCGATCGCCTGTCCGCCGCCTGCCGTACCCAGGTCGGGAGCATCCTGCATGCCAGCGCCTTGTGGCTCCGCCGCTATCCGTCGCGCTTCTCGTCGGCCAACAATCACCGCGTCGCCGAACTGGCCGGCGAATTTCTGATCGGGCTGGCCATGCCCGGCCTGCCGTTCGCCCGGACGATGGCGACGCTCGCACGCCGCCAGCTGGGCGATGAAACGGCCCGGCAGATCCTCGCCGACGGCGTGCCGGCCGAACAGTCCCCGACCTATGGCGCCTTCACCGCCGAGTTCGTCCTGCTCTGCGCCAGCGTGGCGCGCGGCGGCGGCGAACCGTTCCCGGCGCTGGTCGGCGAGCGGCTCGATGCGTTCGCCCGCTTCATCGGCTGGATCCAGCTCGACGACGGCACCGTGCCCGCCATCGGCGACGACGACGACGGCCGGGTGCTGACGCTGGGCGAGGTCGAGCCCGCCTATCCCGGCTCGGTCGCCAATGCGATCTCGGTCTATGCCGGGCAGGGCGCTCCGACGGCCGTCGCGCCGGATTTCCGCGGGCTGCTGCTCGGCCGCAGCGTCACGCCCGCCCGGGCGCCGCAAGGCCAGCGGCTGTTCGCCTCGGGCGGCTATTCGGTGGTCAACCGCCAGGTCGCGGGCCGCCGGATCGGCCTCGTGTTCGACCACGCGCCGCTCGGCTACCTGTCGATCGCCGCCCATGGCCATGCCGATGCCTTGTCGATCACGCTCGCGGTCGACGGCCAGCCCGTGCTCGTGGATCCCGGTACCTACCTGTACCATTCGGGCGGGGCTTGGCGGGACTGGTTCCGCGGCACCGCCGCGCACAATACGCTCGCCGTCGCGGGCGCCGACCAGAGCATCATCGCGGGCGCCTTCAACTGGTCACACAAGGCGAGGGCCCGGCTCGTCCATGAGGAGCGGGGCGAGCCCTGGAGCCTCACCGCCAGCCATGACGGCTATCGCCGGCGCTTCGGCGTGCTGCACCAGCGCAGTCTGGTTGGCACCGATACCGGCTTCAGCATCATCGACCGGCTGCTTGGCGCCGCCGAAGGCCGCGACGCGGAAATCGGCTTCCAGCTGGCGCCCGGCCTCGTTGCGGCGCGCGCGGGGCGCGAGGTGGCCGTTCGCCGGGGCGACGAGACCGTCCTCACGCTCGTCTTCGAGCCTGGGGACGTGCGCATCGAACGGGGCGGCGAGGGCGGCAGGGGCGGCCGGATCTCGCCGCGCTTCGGCGTCCTGCTGCAGGCCGACCGCATCGTGTGGAGCGGCCGGGTCGATGGCGTCGGACGGACCGTAGCGGTGCGTCTCGCGGCGGTCGCGGATCGGACCCCGGTCCGGCGCCGGCTCGAGGCCGCCGGGGGTTAAGGATACCGCCCGGTTCCGCGCGTCGCAGCCGCTCACCCATGGTACTTCCGGGCGATCACTCACGCGCCTGAGGAGACGGCGAGCCTTGAGCCATTCGGCGATGACAGCAGGGTCGACGGGCGACAGCGCGCAGCGGGCGCATGCGGTCTCGTTCGCCCTGTTCCTCGCCACGTTCCTGGCGCTCGCGGTTCGCATTACCGTGTCGCCGGCGCTGCTTGATCGCGTCTACGACTATGTCAGCCAGGGCGGGGCGTTCTACGAGAAGATCCACGTCGGCACCTACCTGCTGGTGCTGCTGGTGCCGGTGGCGCTGCTGAGCCGGCCGGTCTTCCTGCGCGGCGAGGAGATCGTCAAGTTCCGCGACCTGGTGCGCTTCACCGGGCTGCTCGGCCTGCTGATCGTCTTCCTCGTCGGCACCGGACGGGCCGGGGCGATCGGCAACCTCGTCGACACCTATTTCGTCGCCGGTGCGACCGGCTTGATCCTGCTGGCCCAGAACCCGTCCTACCGGCGGCTGCTCGGCGACGCGGTGATCCTCATCAACCTCTTGAGCGCGGCGATGGGCCTGTTCGAGGCGACGACCCATATTCGCTTCTTCCCCTATTCCGAGGGCGAGGCCGCCTTCCGCCCGATCGGGCTCGCCGGCCATCCGCTGACGCTGGGGCTGCTGTGCGCCACCACCATGGCCTTCGTGCCGCTGACCGCCTGGAAGCCCTGGGTCCGGATCGCCGCCATGCTGCTGCTCTTCGTCGCCACCGCCGCGGCCGGCGCGCGCCTCGCCCTGATCGTCGCCACGCTCGAGGTGCTGGCGCTGGTGCTGATCGTGCCGAGGCACTCGCTCAACCGCCCGGCCGAGCGCAAGGCCAAGCTCGCGGTGCTGATCCTCGTCACCTTCGCCGGCGCGGCGCTGTTCGCCGTCCTCGCCGCCGGCGGGCTCCTGTCCCGCTTCTCCGAGGGGCTGGCCGACAAGAACGTGCTCGCCCGCACAAACATCTACCAGGTCTTCGACTACGTGGGCTGGCAGGACGTGGTGTTCGGCCGGGACATCACCGAGATCACCCGAATCGTGAACGACAAGCTGCACCTGCCATTCATCGAGTCGGCGCCGGTCAATCTCACCTTCCAGCTCGGTCTCGTGCTTGCCATTCCGTTTGCGCTGCTCGTCGCCTGGCTCATCCTGCGGCTCCTGCGGCGCCAGCCGCGCACCGCCTGGATCGGTACTGCGGTGTTCCTGCTCGCCGCGCTCTCCAACAACACGCTGAGCGAAAAGACCGGCGTCGTCACGGTGCTGGTGGTGCTGCTCGTCGCCTATCTCGAGGCGGTGCCGGGCCAGGCCGCGCGGACCCCGGCCGGCAGGCCGCGGACATTAACCTCGTCTTAACCAGCGGCTTTGGCGACCCCGGTCGGCGTGCTAGTCCGGTTGCACTTCGCGGGACCCGCAAAGTCCTGCATTGCCAGCAATTCGAGGCAGTCTTCCGTGGCGCATGACGAGGCTATCTACACCGGCACCGAGCGGCGGCAGGCGCGACGGATCATCGCCAACAACAGGGCGCTGTGCTGGGCCTTCGGGATCGGCGAGGGACTGCTGGCGGCGCTTTTGATCCTCGGTCCGGCGCTGGTCTACCACGGCACGTTCCTGCACATGGACCTGGCGGAGATGCCGCTCGGCTTCTATCTCGCCTATGCCGGCATCGTCGGGCTCATCCACGGCGGCTCTTCGGCCGTCTCGGCGGCGCGCTTCCTCGAGCGCGAGCGGCATCCGCACCTGATCCTCACCGAAAGCGTGCTGGGCTGGACAGCGGCCTTCGCCGTCGCGCTGTTCGTCGCCTTCCTCGTCGGGACGGCGGGCGACCTGTCGCGCGTGTCGCTGATCTCGGCCTATGTGATCGGGCTGCCGACCCTGCTGCTGGCGCGCAGCGCCGGCTATGCCGCGCTCACCGTGCGCATCCGCGCCGGCCGGCTGCAGTTCCAGAAGGTCGCCGTCGTCGGCGCCCGCTCGGATACCGTGCGCTTCCTGCTCAACGGCAACCTGTGGAAGGCGGGCTACCGCCTCGCTGGCACGCTCTATACCGACGACGCGCGCGAGGCCGACGGGCGCGTCAATCGCCCGGCCATCGTCGAGTTCGCCCAGCAATGGGTGGCCAGGGGAGCCGAGTTCATCGTCATCGTCGGCGACATCGGCGACATCGACGGGCTCGAGCGCATCGCCAACGAGCTCAAGCGCTACGCCATCAACGTGGTCTGCGTGCCGGCCACCGACAATGTCAGCTTCAAGTTCCTCGACGTCGTGCCGATCGGGCCGAACAACGCCGTGCGTTTCCTCAAGAAGCCGATGGGCGACGGCTCGGTGCTGCTGAAGCGGGCGCTCGACCTCGCCGTGGCCGGGCTCGGCCTGCTGCTGGTCGCGCCGCTGCTGGTCGTCGTCGCCCTGCTGATCAAGCTCGACAGCCCCGGCCCGGTGATCTTCCGCCAGGAGCGGCGCGGCTTCAATGGCGAGACCTTCCACATCTGGAAGTTCCGCTCGATGCGCGTCACCGAGAGCGGCCGCGACATGGTGCAGGTGCGTGGCGCCGGCGACAGCCGTATCACCCGGATCGGCGCCTTCATCCGCCGCACCTCGATCGACGAGCTGCCGCAGCTCATCAACGTGCTGCGCGGCGAGATGAGCCTCGTCGGCCCGCGCCCGCATGCCCTCGTGCACGACGACGAACTCGGCGAGCAGCTGGCCAGCTACGCCCACCGCCAGCGCATCAAGCCGGGCATCACCGGCTGGGCGCAGGTCAACGGTTATCGCGGCGAGACCTCGACCTTCGAGCAGATCGAGGGGCGCACCCGGCATGACTTGTTCTACATCGACAACTGGTCGATCTTCCTCGATTGCTGGATCATCGTATTGACCGTTTTCTCGGCCAAGACCCGGCGCAACGCCGTCTGACCGGGAAACGCCATTGCTCCGCCGCCTGCTGCCGATCCTTGCCTGGCTCCTGCTGGCCGCCATCGCCTTCGTGACGCTGTCCCCGATCGGGTTCAGGCCGGAGAGCGGGCTGTCGCCCAACTACGAGCGCTTCGCGGCCTTCGCCGCCGTCGGGCTGATGTTCGCGCTCGCCTATCCACGGCATATCTGGCTGGTGCTGCTGCTGGTGCTCGGCGCCGCCATCGCCTTCGAGGCCCTGCAACTGGTGACGGCCGGCCGGCACGGCCGGTTGTGGGATCTGGTCGTCAAACTGCTGGGCGGCGGCATCGGCATCGCGGCCGGCGCAGTGCTGCGGTGGGTGTGGACGCGCATGGTGGGACTTGGCGATGCAACCTCGCCTGGTCTCACCATCCGGCCCTGCAGTTCACCACCGGGTCATCCCCGCGAAAGCGGGGACCTCTGTTTTGGGAGGCGCCATCGCAAACGGAGGTTCCCGCTTTCGCGGGAATGACCCCGTGTGTGTGGTGCGCGCTCGGGGGCCTTTGCCCGGCGCCGCCTGTCGATGCCGGCCTACTCCTCCTTCGGCTCGTCCTTCAGCCACTCGTCGAAGCGACGTTCGCGGCGATGCTGGTCGAGGGCCCTGAGGTAGTACTCGTCGTGGCGGCCATGCGGGCGACCGTCCTGCTCCCACAGGAAATACGCCGTCCGGCGCACCGCCTCCCGGAATGCCTCGTCCTCTTGTGCAGGATTCCCCCTGGTCATTTGCCTCACCTCGGGCACGCTTTGGGCAACGTCGACGGCGCCTCGGCGGTTGCATCGCTGCAACAGGATGCAACAGGCTTGTGGCATTTAGACGAAAGGTGGTCTTGCGACAGGCTCAAGTGCCTTGAATGGAACGCAAAACAGCGCGATTGAAGTAGTCTTACTACTCTTTGTTGGGGTCGAGTCCGTCGCCGGAGGAGGCTAGGCGGGCCGACCGAATTTCATGTCTGGGTCCCTAAATTGAGCTCGAATGCTCCGCAGAGCGCCTATTCGCCTGGCGACGCCATGTCACATGTCATCGCGGCGCAGGCCGGCAAAGGGCTGAGCACCCTGTGGCGCATCATGGTGCTCACCTGGCGCCATCCGTGGATGGTGATCATCACCATCCTCTCGTGCTTCATATCCTCGGCCCTGCAGCTGTGGACGCCCGTCCTGCTCGGACAGGCGGTGGACCGTGCCGAGGGTGTGCTGGATGGCGGCGTCGGCGCCGCCGACGCCTTGTGGACGATCGCGATGATCCTGCTGGTCGTCTCGATCCTGCGCGGCCTGTTCACGATGTCGATGAACTATTTCGGCGAGGCCGTGGGTCACCACACTGCGTACGAGCTCCGCCTGGCGGTCTACGAGAAGATCCAGCGGCTCAGCTTCTCGTACCATGACAAGGTGCATACGGGCGACCTGATCACGGTCGGCATGCTCGACCTCGAAGGCGTGCGCATGTTCTTTGCCACCGGCCTGCTGCGCGTCATTCTGCTCGGTACGCTGATCGGCGTCGGCGCCTACATGCTGATCTCGACCGACTGGGTCCTTGGCCTGCTCGCGCTGAGCTTCGCGCCGTTCGTCGCCGTGAATTCCTCGATCACCCAGCTCAGGCTGCGCGCGACCTGGCTGACGCTCCAGGAAATGCTGCAGAACCTCAGCCGGGTGATGGAAGAGAACCTGGGCGGCATCCGCGTCGTCCGCGCCTTCGCGGGCGGCCGGCACGAGATGCACAAGTACAACGAGGCCTCCGACGCGGCGCTCGAACTCGCGCACGAGCGCGTCAACATCCGGGTCAACTCGACTTCGCTGATGAATGTCAGCTTCTTCATCTCGATGGGCCTCGTGCTGTGGTACGGCGGCGAGCGCGTCATGGCCGGGCAGATGACGGTCGGCACGCTGGCGGCCTTCCTCACCTTCATGACGATCCTGCAGATGCCGGTGCGCCAGCTCGGGTTGCTGGTCAACTCGTTCGCCCGTGCCTCCACCTGCGGCAACCGGCTGTTTGCCTTCCTCGACCTCGATGTCGAGATCAAGGACGAGCCCGGCGCCAAGCCGCTGAAGCTGGGCGAGGGCACGCTGCGCTTCGAGAATGTCGACTTCGCCTATCCGTCGGCGCCGTTCCGTCCGGTGCTCTCGGGCATCTCGTTCGAGGCGAGGAAGGGCGAGACCATCGGCATCGTCGGCCGTCCGGGGTCGGGCAAGTCGACCATCGCGCATCTCATCCCGCGCTTCTACGATGTCACCGGCGGCCGCGTCACCATCGACGGGCAGGACGTGCGGGCGCTGACGCTCGCCAGCCTGCGCCAGGCCGTCGCCGTGGTGCAGCAGGACAGCTTCCTGTTCACCACCAACATCGAGAACAACATCGCCTATGGCGATCCGTGGGCCAAGGAAGCCCGCATCGCCCGGGCCTCGGAGTTCGCGCAACTGCACAACTACATCATCGGCCTGCCGACCGGCTATGAGACCATCGTGGGCGAACGCGGCGTGTCGCTCTCGGGCGGGCAGCGCCAGCGCCTCAACATCGCCCGCTCGCTGATGCTCCGCCCCGCCGTGATGGTGTTCGACGACAGTACCGCCGCGGTCGACGCCGGCACCGAGCAGCGCATCCGCACGGCGATGAAGCGCTTCGCCAGGGACCGCGTCACCCTCATCATCTCGCACCGGCTGAGCTCGCTCATGCATGCCGACCAGATCCTGTTCATCGACGAGGGCAGGGTCGTCGAACGCGGCACGCATGAGGAACTGCTCGCACTGGGCGGCCGCTACCGGGCCCTTTACGACCTCCAGGTGAAGCCTGGCGACGACCAGCTGGAGGCGGCCGAATGACCGAGGCGACGCTCAACACCGAAGACGACAGCGAAGACCGCAACCGCCGTCCGCCCCGCGCAGTGGTCGGCTCCAGCCTCGACCGCGAGGAGGAGGTGTTCGGCAAGGCCTACGATCCCAGGATCGTGCGCCGCATCTGGGCTTTCGTGAAGCCGTACCGCAGCCAGATCTACCTGTCGGTGGCCGCCGTCCTCGCCTTCACGCTCACCCAGCTCGCCTTCCCGCTGGTGATCCGCTACGCCATCGACAACGGCATGGCGCAGGGCGGCGGCGGGCGCTCGGTGCTGCTCTGGTGCATCGCCGGCTTCGCCGGCCTCATCGCCATCAACTTCGCCGCCTCCTGGGTGCAGGAGACGGTGGTCGGCAAGGCCGCCGAGAACGTGCTGTTCGACATGCGCCGCGCCATGTTCGCCCACCTGCAGCGCGTGTCGCTGAGCTGGATGGACAAGACCGAGGTCGGCCGCCTCATGTCGCGCCTGATGGGCGACGTGAACTCGATGCAGGAATTCCTCGAGACCTCCGTGCTCTCGGTCGGCGACATCGTGCTGCTGTTCGGCATCGTCGGCGTCCTGCTCTGGCTCGATCCGCTGCTCGGCGCCATCACCATGGCGACCATGCCGATCCTGTTCATCGTGCGCCTGTTCTGGCTGCCGCCGGCCAAGGTCAGCTTCATGGCCGCGCACCACACCAATTCGTCCGCCAATGGCGCGCTCGCCGAAGGCATCAACGGCGTTCGCACCGTGCAGAGCCTCGACCGCCAGCAGGTCAATTTCGACCTCTACGAGGAAAAGGCCCGCGCGAACCTGCGCGCGCACCTGCGCGCCGCCAAGTTCGCCCAGGTAATGGTGCCGATCGTCGACACGCTCACCGGCATCTCCATGGCCACGGTGATCGTCGTCGGAGGTCAGATGGTGCTGGGCCGCCAGCTGGATGTCGGGGTGATGGTGGCGTTCCTGTTCTACATCCAGCGCTTCTTCGACCCGATCCGCTCGCTCACCATGCAGTACTCGGTGTTCCAGCGCGCCATGTCGTCCGGCACCCGCATCGTCGAAGTGCTCGATGTCCCGGTCAGCATCGAGGACAAGCCGGACGCGGTCGCGCTGAGCCGCGACATGGACGGCTCGGTCGAGTTCAGGAACGTCACCTTCGGCTATCGCAAGAACCAGCCGGTGCTCAAGAACGTGAGCTTCCGGGTCAACCCGGGCGAGACCGTCGCCATTGTCGGCCCCACCGGCTCGGGCAAGTCGAGCTGCATGTCGCTGGTCCACCGCTTCTACGACGTGTGGGACGGATCGGTGACGGTGGGCGGCCACGACGTGCGCGACGTCACCCAGGATTCCCTGGGCGCGGAGGTTGCCATGGTGCTGCAGGAGCCGTTCCTGTTCACCGGCTCGGTGATCGAGAACATCCGCTACAACAAGCAATCCGCCACCCGCGAGCAGGTGATCGACGCGGCCAGGGCGGTGGGTGCGCACGATTTCATCATGTCGCTGGCCGATGGCTACGACACCAAGCTCGAGCAGCGCGGCGGCAACCTTTCGCTGGGCCAGCGCCAGCTCATCAGCTTCGCCCGGGCTCTCGTCGCGGACGCCAAGATCCTCGTCCTCGACGAGGCGACGGCGAACATCGACAGCTACACCGAGATGCTGATCCAGAAGGCGCTGAAGCGCCTGCTCGAGGGCCGCACCGGCCTTGTCATCGCCCACCGCCTCGCCACCATCCGCGGCGCCGACCGCATCATCGTGCTGCAGAACGGCGAACTGCTGGAGTCGGGCAACCACGACCAGCTCATGGAAAAGCAGGGCCTCTACTCGCGCCTCTACACCATGAACTACTCGAGCTTCGACGACCTCCCCGAGAACGCCGAGGACATGGTCGCGACCGCGGTGGGCAAGGCGACCTGACCAAGGCGCCAGGGCCCCGCGGCCGCGCACAAAGACCGCTGAAAGGCCCTACGCGGTCGTTTCGTCTATGGCGCCAGCCAGCAGCCGCTCGACTCCGCTTTCCGTATCCCCGCCGCCTCCCGCTGCCTCCACTCGGCCACCGGCCTGCCGTTCAGCATGGCGCAGCAGCAGAGGGGCGCTGCTCCTGCCGTCCAGACCGCGACGAGACCCCGGGCGGCCCCGTCGTCACCCCGCCAACCACGACGCCGCCGCCCACCGACGATGAGGGTGGCGACTGCGCCGGCCACAGCAATCACAATCCGGGCAACTCGCAGAACTGCAGTCACTAGGTCGCGGCCCGTCGGCTCCAGCCCAGCGCCGTGATCACCGTTCCTCCCGATGCCCAGCGGGGCGATTGAGCTGGATCAGGGCAGGCCGCTGCGCCACGGGATAGGGATACCCATCCATCGCGAAGGAGGTGCGGCATGCTTGAATACACGATCGAGGCCAGTCGTCCGAACGGGGAAGGCGGCGCCGCCGTTTCTCATGGTGCCAGCGTCGTGCTGGATACGACCCTGGCCGGGCGCCCGGACGCGTTCAACCCCGTGGAACTGCTGCTCGCGGCGCTTGCTGCCTGCATGCTCAAGGGGGTCGAACGGTCGGCGCCGATGATCAGGTTCGAGTTCCGCTCGGCCTCCGTCAAGCTGCATGCCGTTCGACAGGATGCCCCGCCCAAGCTGGTTTCGATCGACTACGAGCTGGCCGTCGATACCGATGAGCCGGAGCGCCGGCTCGAACTGTTGCATAGCAACGTCATCAAGTACGGCACGATCTCCAACACGCTCGCTGCGGCCGTTCCGCTCACCGGAACGATCCGTCGCGCCACCTGACGGCAGCGCCGGAAGGCGCGTGGGCCCTGCCGGAGCCGGAGCGCCTGCGCAGGCTATTGCGCGTCCGCCGCTGCCTCGGGCGGCTTGTGGACGCGGGCGCCCTTGAGCGCTTCCTTGTAGAGCCCTTCGTCGGGCAATGGCGCATACTGGATGTGGAACAGTGCCGTGTTTGGTCCGGTGATCGGGAACATCTCGTTGGACTCGGTTGAGCTGACCACCAGCATTGCGTCCATCAGGGCGCGGTCATAACCCAGCGTGGCGAGGTACCAGGCCGCCGCGGCGACGCCCTCGTCGGGAATGGCCACGGTGACCATCGAGGTGCGGTAGAACGGCATGTGCAGCGAGACCACGCCGTTGGCGTAGAGCCTCGAGCCGCCCAGCCACAGGAACGCGCAGGCCGAAAAGCAGAGCGTGCCCGACGCGTAGGTGGCGAGGTGATGGTCGCGGACCCACCTGCCGGCCTCGATTGCCGTCATGAAGTCGCCGCCGGGGCTGTGCAGGTAGAGCCCGTCGACCGCGCCCTTGGCCGCATCGAAGGCGTCGCGGATCTTGGCCAGGTCAGCGCGCTCGATGCTGCCATCGAGCAGGATGGCGCGCAGATCGGCATCGTAGCTGATGGTCGCCGCGCCGCCGGGGAGAGCAAGCCCGACCACTGCCATCGCGACCGACGATGCAAGACACGCTCGATAGAACATCGACACCCTGTCCGTCGTTATGGCCAAACCGGCCGAGCCAGCGCAGAACATCGCTTTCTGATCAAAACGAAGGACAATACTGGTGCGAAGGCATGAAAGTCATTATCGCAGCATAGACTACAGATAGATCCGTCTCCACGCAATGAAACGGACCATTTTCGTCATCCGGCCGCCGCCGGGTGTGGAAGATTTGCGGCGGGCGGCCGGATAGTGCGGCGGACGACCGATGCCAGCTGCCATTATCCATCCGGAAGGCCGCGCCATTCGTCGGCGACCGGTTGGCTGGCCGGTGCAGCGGGCGCAATCGGTCGGTGCGCCGAGAGCGGCAAAAAACTTTAGCCAAGCTAAAATTTCCGCGGGGAGCACCACATTTTCCCCACACAAATCAGGCAGCCGTGCCACACTCTTTTGCACGGGGGCAGACATGGCAGAAATCGACGATATCCGCGGCCGCATACGGGCAGCAATCCTTGCCGACGAGGCTGAGACCATCGCGCGCCTCGCGAGCGAGGCTGCGCTTTCCGATGCCGAGCGCGCGGCCATCGGCGCCGATGCCGCCAGGCTGGTCGACAAGGTGCGCACCGCCCAGTCGGCCGGCATGCTTGAATCCTTCCTGGCCGAGTACTCGCTCTCGACCGACGAGGGCATCGCGCTCATGTGCCTCGCCGAGGCGCTGCTGCGCGTCCCCGACACCGCCACCATCGACGACCTGATCGAGGACAAGATCGCGCCGTCACGCTGGCACGAGCATCTCGATCGCGCCAACTCGCCGCTGGTCAACGTGTCCACCCTTGCGCTCACCCTGACCGGTCAGGTGCTGCGCGATCGCGACGGCATCGCCGGCACGATCCAGAGCTTCGTGCAGCGCATCGGCGAGCCGGTGATCCGCTCCGCCGTGATGCAGGCGATGAAGATCCTGGGCAGCCAGTTCGTGCTCGGCCGCGACATCGAGGAAGCGACCAGGATCGCCCGTCGCGCCGAGAAGGACGGCTTCACCTACTCCTACGACATGCTCGGCGAAGCGGCCCGCACCGAGGCCGATGCCCGGCGCTACCGCGCTGCCTACTCGGAGGCAATCGCCGTGCTCGCCGCCCGCTCCACTGCCGGTTCGGTGCGCGAGAATCCGGGCGTGTCGGTCAAGCTCTCGGCCCTGCATCCGCGCTACGAGTTCATGAAGCGCGAGCGCGTCATGGACGAGCTGGTCGAGCGCACGCTGGCGCTCGCCATGATGGCGCGCGGCGCCAACATGGGCTTCAACATCGATGCCGAGGAGGCCGACCGGCTCGACCTCAGCCTCGATGTCATCGCCGCCGTGCTGGCGGATGAACGCCTCGCCGGCTGGGACGGGTTCGGCGTCGTGGTGCAGGCCTACGGCCAGCGCGCCAGCCATGTCATCGACTGGCTCGCGGCGCTCGCCGAACAGCTCGATCGCCGCATCATGGTGCGCCTCGTCAAGGGCGCCTACTGGGACAGCGAGATCAAGCGCGCGCAGGTGCTCGGCCTCAAGGGCTTCCCGGTCTTCACCCGCAAGGCCGCGACGGACATCAGCTACATTGCCAACGCCCGGCGCCTGCTGAGCAAGACCGCCCGCATCTACCCGCAATTCGCCACGCACAATGCGCACACGGTCACCGCCGTCCTGCATCACGCCAGGTCCCTCGGCGTCGGCAACGATGCCTTCGAGTTCCAGCGCCTGCACGGCATGGGCGAACGGCTGCACCAGATCCTGCGCGCCCAGAACGGGACGCGCACCCGCATCTATGCGCCGGTCGGCCGTCACTCTGACCTGCTGGCCTACCTCGTGCGGCGCCTGCTCGAGAACGGCGCCAACGGCAGCTTCGTCAACATGATCGCCGATCGCGACGTGCCGGCCGCCGAGGTGGTGCGCGACCCGTTCGAGGCCATCGCCACCGCGCCCGGCCGCGTCGTCGCCCCGCGCGACCTGTTCCGGCCGGGACGCGCCAACTCGCAGGGGTGCGACCTTACCGACCCGGTCGAGGTCGAGCATATCCTCGCCGATCGCGCCCGTTTCCGCGCCACCGAGAAGCGCTGGCATGCCGTGCCGGGTGCGCTCGTCGCCGGCAGCGAGGCCGAGCAGTTCACCCTCGTCAACCCAGCGACGGGCGAGACGGTGGGCGACGCCATCGGCTCGAGCCCGGAGACGATCGAGCTCGCCATCTCCAGCGCGCGCGACGCCGCCCCGGGCTGGGCCGCCCGGCCGGTCGGGGAACGGGCGCTGCTGCTGCGCCAGGTCGCCGACCTCTACGAGGCCAACAGCGCCGAGTTCTACGCGCTCTGCGCCCGCGAGGCCGGCAAGACGCTCGCCGATGCGGTCAGCGAAGTGCGCGAAGCGGTCGATTTCCTGCACTATTACGCGGGCGAGGCGGAACGCTCCGAGCCGCGCCAGCCGCTCGGCGTGTTCGCCTGCATCTCGCCGTGGAACTTCCCGCTCGCCATCTTCACCGGCCAGGTCGCGGCCGCGCTCGTGTCCGGCAACACCGTGCTGGCCAAGCCCGCCGAGGCCACGCCGCTGATCGCCGCGCTGGCGCTGCGCCTGATGCACCAGGCCGGCATTCCCGAGGATGTCGTGCAACTGGTTCCCGGCAGCGGCGCGGTCGTCGGCACGGCCCTGACCTCCGATCCGCGCATCGACGGGGTCTGCTTCACGGGCTCGCTCGCCACGGCCAAGGCCATCGACCAGAAGATGGCCGACCACCTCGCCCCCGGCGCGCCGCTGATCGCCGAGACGGGCGGCCTCAACGCCATGATCGTCGACTCCACCGCGCTCCCCGAGCAGGCGGTGCGCGACATCCTCGCCTCCGCCTTCCAGTCGGCCGGGCAGCGCTGCTCGGCGCTGCGCATCCTCTATGTGCAGGAGGAGGCGGCCACCCGCACGCTCGAGATGCTGTACGGCGCCATGGACGAGCTCAAGCTCGGCGATCCGTGGGACCTGTCCGTCGATGTCGGTCCGGTCATCGATGCCAGGGCTAAGGCGAAGTTCGAGGCCTATATCGACAGCTTCGCCGAGCGCGACGCGGTGCTGCACCGGCTCCCGACCCCGGCGCAGGGGACCTTCGTCGCCCCGGTCGTGCTCAAGGTTGCCGGCATCGCCGAGATGAAGGAGGAGATCTTCGGCCCCGTCCTGCATGTCGCGACCTTCCGGGCCGAGGAACTCGACGCCGTCGTCGCCGCCATCAACGCCTCGAGCTACGGCCTGACCTTCGGCCTCCACACCCGCATCGACGGGCGCGTCGAGGACGTGTCGGAGCGCATTCGCGCCGGCAACATCTATGTCAACCGCAACCAGATCGGCGCCGTGGTTGGTTCGCAGCCGTTCGGTGGCGAGAGCCTGTCGGGCACCGGGCCAAAGGCGGGCGGGCCTAACTATCTCAAGCGCTTCTGGCGTCCCTTCGAGCGCTTCGAGCCTTCGGTCGGGGTCAATCCGCTCTCGGGCCTGTCGATCGGCTTTGCCATCGCCGCCGTCGATCAGGTGAAGATCGGCGTCGACCGGGTCGGCATCGAGCCGGCCGCCGAGGTGCTGCCCGGCCCGACCGGGGAGCGCAATACGCTCTATACCTGGCCGCGCGGCGTCGTGCTCTGCCTCGGGCCGGACACCGCCAGCGCGCGGCTGCAGGCCGAGCTGGCGCTCGGGCAGGGCAACGGCGTCCTCGTCTGCGCCCCCGGCGCGACACGCATCGCCGAGGAACTGGGCAGCAATGGCGAGCCGATCGGCGGCCTCGACAAGAAGCTCGCCCCGGCCGCCATCGAGGCCGGCCTCAACGTCGATGCCGTCATGCATTTCGGCGCCGAGTCCGACCTCAAGCCCTGGCGCCAGGCGCTGAGCCGTCGCGACGGCCAGATCGTCCCGCTGATCACCCGGCCGAGCGACGCCGAGCACCTGATCCGCGAACGGCACGTCTGCATCGACACAACCGCCAGCGGCGGCAACGCGGAACTGCTGGCGGGGATGTAGCTGCGGGGGAGGTGGCGTCGTGTCCACCTCCGTTCCGACGCCCGGACTGGCGGCGGCGCGCCCGGCATCCGGCAAACCCCTGACGTAGTCCTCCGAACATCGCGGCCCCGGGCTGTGTGCTACCCATCGGGTGAAGGCATCGGGGGCTTTCATCATGGCTGGACGATCGATCGCGCGGCGGGCTGCCGCGACGAAGCTGCTGGGGCGTATCCTGTCGGCGTGGCTGGCGCTCGTTCTGGCGGCCTGCTCGTCGCTGACCCCACGCGTGGTTTCCCCGACCCTGGATGCGAAGGCGGTCTCGGATACGGTTCGCTCGCACGGGGAGCTGATGGCGGCGCTGCAGGCCGATGCCGATCAACTCGGCTATGCCGGGTCCGACTGGTACGAGGTTTCGCTCGCCGGCTTCAACTATGTCGATGACCAGTGCACGGTCTATTTCGACAGCCTGTTTGCCTTCAATCGCAGTGTCTCGGCGGTCAAGTCCGGACTCAGCGCCTTCAACCAGACCGCCGCCGCGATCATGCAGATCACCGGCACCGCCGAGGTGACCATGGCGGTCATCGCCCAGGCCTTCGGACTGGCCGGCAGCATGACCGACGTGGTCGCCGGAACGTTCCTTTATGAGCTGCCGCCGGCCAACACCCGCCGGTTCGTCGAAAAGACCATGGCCGCCTACAAGAACGCGGTTTCCGAGCATCGCTCGACCATCAACAGCAAGGCGTCGGCCTACAGCGCCGTGCGCGGCTATCTCAACCTCTGCCTGCCCGTTACCATCGAAGGGCTCCTCATCGATCGCATCAGCGACACCAAGGCCCGGAGTTCCGTCGACAGTACGGGCACCAATATCGAGATCGACGTTCGCTCCTCGGCGTCCACGGGCCTGCTGGAAAACGCGAACACCCGCTTGCCGCCGGTGCGCGACGACACGCCCAGCCCGGCGGGCCTCAACTTCATCGAGAAGCGCATGCTGCCGTCCGACTGGCGCAAGGTCCAGCGCGCCATCTGTGCGCCCGAGGACGGCGTGCCGGGTTCGGGCACCCATGCCGCCATGATGGAATTCTTCGCAGGACGCGGACAACCGGATGAAGGCATCGCCACAAATGGCATCGGCGCCATGCAGCTGAGCGCGCTGAGCGAAGCGGTCGAGAGCGCCGCCGGCCGCACCTGCGCCGAGCGGCAGGTGGCCAATGCCTTCGAGGTTGGTCGCGCGAGCAATTAGGGAGGGCGCCATGGCAGTACTCAAGAGCACGCGCACCCTGCGCAAGGAGCCCAACGGCGACGGCATCATGACCGTCCCTGCCGGGACCAGGGTCGGACTGGGCGTGCAGAAGGGGATCTGGATCGAGGTCACCCTGGTCGACGATCCCAACCAGCCGAAAGGCTGGGTCAGCGTCGAGGCGGTCGACCAGACGTCCGATACGCTCGGGCCGCTCGACAAGCAGGTGTTTGCGCTCGAGTGCCATTTCCAGGCCTCGGTCTATGGCATCAGCGGCCACTACCTGGCGGCGGTCGCAGCGCTCCGCACCGACATCGCCGACAGGCAGGGCGGCGCTGCCATCGGCCCCTACGCGTTCAGCGAGAAGGAATGGGCGCTCAACAGCCGGCAGCCGCAATTCCAGCTCGACGCGCCTGCTGCCGCGATCACCTCGTGGCGTCTCCAAGTCGCGGTCTTCGCCATCATGACGCGACTGGCGCAGCTTCGCCTCGCCGGCCTGCTCGGCACGCAGCCGCAGGCCAGCGAGCTCTACCTGTCGCAATTGATCGGCAGCAAGGCGGCCGCTGCCGCGCTGCAGGATCCCAAGGCGGTCATGGCCAGCATTCCTATCGATGCGGCAGCGGCCGCGGGCGATGGCATCGATGTGGCCAATACCACCGACCGCGATGCCGGGTTGCTCGGTGCCGGCACCGTGGAGGCGGTGCTGGCCGCCATCGGCACTGCGCTCGGCAAGGCGCTCGACAGTGTGCGGGAGTTCGCCATCAAGGCGGGCGACCAGCCCATCGTGGCGGCAGGCGCCGGGTTGCTGCCGGATGGAACGGTCATCAAGGGCATCAACTTCGAGTCCCCTGAGATCCCGGAAATGCGCCGCGATGTGGCAAGGCTTGTCGCCCTGCGCTTCGCCGAAGCCGGCTACGGCACCATCCAGCAGATCGCCGCCATCGCCAACGCGATCGCGGAATCGGGGCTGAAGGCCGATGCCAAGTCGCCCGAGCCGGAAAAGAGCTACGGTCTGTTCCAGCTCAATCTGAACGGCGTCGGCCACGGGCACGATCCCGCTGAACTGAAGGATCCCAACCGCAACATCGCGATCATGCTCGCGCATATCGCGACGCTCTCGGCCAACGCTGCGTTCAAGGCAACGGCCTCCGTGCATGATGCGGTCGCCATCTTCGTGCGCGATTTCGAGCGCCCGGCCGATGCCGCCGGCGCCATCATCCGTCGCAGCGCCATCGCCCAGACGCTGCTGGTCTAGCTACAGCGCTCGCCCGTCCCCAGCGAACACGTGGTAGCGCGCCGGGTCGACATAGGCGGTCAGCGTCGAGCCCGGCTCAAGCGCCCGTTGCCCGTCGACCGCGATGGTCAGCGGCTGGCCGTCGGCAGTCGTGGCGTAGACCATGGTCTGGCCGCCGAGCTGTTCGACGAGGTCGACGCGGACCTCAGCCAGCGGCACGCCCGAGCCTTCGCTGATGCCGATATGTTCGGGCCTGACCCCGAAGGTCACGGCCTCGCCGGCACCGACCTGTCGGTTCACCACGATCTCGCTGCCCCCGGCCCTGAGCCTGGCCCCCGCGCCATCGGCGCTCTCCACGGTGGCGGCGAGGAAGTTCATCTTGGGCGAGCCGATGAAGCCGGCGACGAACTTGTTGCGCGGGGTGTTGTAGAGCTCGAGCGGCGCGCCGACCTGCTCGATGATCCCCGCCTGCAGCACCACGATCTTGTCGGCCATGGTCATGGCCTCGACCTGGTCGTGGGTCACGTAGATCATGGTGTTGCCGAGGTCCTGGTGGAGTTTGGCGATCTCCACCCGCATCTGCACGCGCAACTCGGCATCGAGGTTGCTCAGCGGCTCGTCGAACAGGAAGATGCGCGGCTCGCGCACGATCGCCCGGCCGATGGCGACGCGCTGGCGCTGGCCGCCCGAGAGCTGCCTGGGCTTGCGCTTCAGCAGCGGCTCGATACGCAGGATTTCCGCCGCCTTCTGCACCCGCTGCTGGATCTCCGCCTTCGGCACCCGCGCTGTTTCCAGCCCGAAGGCGAGGTTCTGGTAGACGTTCATGTGCGGGTAGAGCGCATAGCTCTGGAACACCATGGCGATGCCGCGCCGCGCCGCCGGCACCTCGTTCATGCGCTGCCCGTCGATCAGCAGGTCGCCGCCCGAGATCGGCTCGAGCCCGGCGATCATGCGCAGCAGCGTGGACTTGCCGCAGCCCGAGGGCCCGACGAACACGGTGAATTCGCCGGGCTCGATATCGAGGTCCACCCCGTGGATCACCTCGACATCGCCATAGCGCTTCACCACTTTCTGCAGAACGACGCTCGTCGACATCTCAGTGCAGCTCCCTTGTCGTCCTGCCCCTCACCCCGGCCCTCTCCCCGGCGGGGAGAGGGGGCGATGCCATCTCCGGCCGTGCCACAGCGTCCCCTCTCCCCGCTGGGGAGAGGGTCAGGGTGAGGGGAAGTTCAGATCGCGCCCGCGGGTTCACCGGAACCCCTCCGGCAGCCAGCTTTCGTATTTCGGATGCTCCGGCCCGATCGGGAACGCCACATCCGTATGCGTCTCGCTCGAGTGGTAGAACGCCGTGACGATCTCCAGCGCCCGGCGCGAGTCCGCGCTCGTCACCGGCATCGGCCCCTTGCCCTCGAGCGCATCCCAGAACAGGCGCATCTGCGTCTCGAACCGGCTCGGCACGTCCTGCCAGTTCGCCAGCAGCGCGTCGATCTTCGCCTTGGTCGCCTCATTGCGCGGCAGGATCTTCCACAGCGCCTTGCCGGGATTATAGGCCTCGTGGTCGCTCTCGATGGTGACGTTCTCGAACGCCAGCCGGATGCGGGAAATTTCGTCGGCCGAGCCCAACGTCGCGGTGAAGCTCGCCAGCGCCCCCGACTGCATCTCCACCGAGGCCGAGATGCAGTCCTCGACCTCGATCGGGTTGACCCGCGTCGCCACCCGCCCGAACAGGCTTTTCGGTTCGCCCATCAGGTACGTGAAGATGTCGTGCGGGTGGATGGCATGGGTCATCAGCACGCCGCCGAGCTCGGTCTTCCACCTGCCGCGCCAGGGCACGGCATAGTAGTCCGCCTCGCGCCGCCACAGCGTCTCGACCGTGCCGACATAGGGCTTGCCGGCGAGCCCGGCGTCGATGGTCGCCTTGGCCTGCTGGATGCCGTTGCCGAAGCGGTACTGGAACACCGGCATCAGCCTGCCCTTGGATCGCTTCTCCGCGGCGATCACCTCGTCCACCTGTCTGAGCGAGCCGACCAGCGGCTTCTCGCAGATCACGTGCTTGCCGGCCTTCAGCGCCGCCATCACCATCGGATAGTGCACCATGGGCGGGGTGCACACGTCGATGATGTCGAGATCGTCCATCCCGAGCAACTCGTCGAAATTCTCGACCCGCCGCTCGATGCCGAACTCGTCCGCCAGCCCGTTGCGCCGCCCCGCGTCGAGGTCGCAGATGGCGATCACCCGGAACCTGTCCTTGTTGGGTTCGTAGCCCTCGACGATATGGCTGCGCCCGATGCCGCCGCCGACAACAGCGACTGTGTAAACCTTGCTCATTGCTGCCAGACCGTCCCGATTTCAGCCATCTTCTGCGCCGTCAGCGCCAGTTCCATCGCCTTGAAGGCGCGCACCTGCGGCATGGCCGTCTCGGTGCGGTCGAGCACGTCGGCGATCAGCTGCCGGCCGTAAGGCAACTCGACCGCCGAACAATCGATATGCTGCACGCCCTTGCCGTCGACGAGGAACAGGTGGTCCGTCCCCGGCCGCCCGGCGATGTCGACATACTTGCGCAACTCGATATAGCCCTCGGTGCCGAGGATGGTCAGCCGCCCGTCACCCCAGGTCGGCAGCCCCGCCGGCGTGAACCAGTCGACCCGCACATAGCCGGTCGTCGTCGGCGTCCTCAGGTGGATGTCGCCCACATCCTGCAGTCCGGGCCGGTCGGGGTTGCCGCGGTTGTTCACGGTCGCCGAAATGACCTCGGCATCGGTGTCGGTGCCCGAAAAGAACAGGAACTGCTCGCATTGGTGGCTGCCGATATCGGTGAGGATGCCGCCATAGCGTGGCCGGTCGAAGAACCAGTCGGGCCGCTGGTTGTTGCGGATGGCGTGCGGCCCGAGCCCGACCGTGTGCACCACCTTGCCGATGGCCCCGGCCGCGACCAGCTCGCCGGCCTTCACGGTCGAGCGCGTCTCGAAATGCTCCGAATAGCACACCGAATAGATCCGTCCGGTCTCGGCCTGCACCCGCTTCACCTCGCCGAGCTGTTCCAGCGTGGTCATCCCCGGCTTGTCCGACATCACGTCCTTGCCGTGCCGCATCGCCTCGATGGAAATCGCCGCCCGCTCGTTGAGGATCGCGGCCGTCAGCACGAGTGCAATGGATGGGTCCTCGAGGATGGCCCGCCGATCGGAAACCCGCTTCGCCTGCGGATACTTCTCGGCAAAGGCCTGGGCGAGGTCATCCTCGGGCGAGTGGAACGCCACCAGCTCCGCCCCCTCGCGCAGCAGCAGGTTCACCTGGCCGTAGATGTGGGAATGGTTGAGGCCGATGGCCGCGAAACGTATGGGCATGGACTAGGCTCTATTGGTGGGATCGGGCGGCGGCGAAGCCGCCTCTTCACCTCCCCCCTTGTGGGGGAGGCCGGGAGGGGGGAGGCCACGCGCACGACGCTTCGGGCGATCGCGCAGGAGGTGCCGTTCAGTGGTTGTGGCACCAGCAAGCCAAATTCGCCGGCCCGGCACCTCTCCCTTGATGGGGGAGGCCGGGAGGGGGTGGGATCCCACGCGCGAAGCCGGCGCGTAAACGCCCCTCACCGCTTCATCCCCGTCGTCGCAATGCCCTCGATCAGCAGCCGCTGGAAGAACAGGAAGAACAGAAACACCGGCACCAGCGTCAGGATCGACATCGCGAACAGCCCGCCCCAGTCCGACTCCGCCGATGAATCCACGAACGTCCTGAGCCCCAGCTGCACCGTGTAGGTCCGGATGTCGCTGAGGTAGATCAGCGGCCCGAAGAAATCGTCCCAGGTCCAGATGAAGGTGAAGATTGCGGCCGTCGCCAGCACGGGCAGGGAGAGCGGCAGCAGGATCTTGTAGTAGATGCGCCAGGGCGAGCAGCCGTCCATCGCCGCCGCCTCGTCGAGCTCCCTGGGAATGCCGCGGAAGAACTGCACCATCAGGAAGATGAAGAAGGCGTCCGCCGCGAGGAACTTCGGCACCACCAGCGGCAGGAAGGTGTTGATCCAGTGCAGGTTGTGGAACAGCACGTATTGCGGGATCAGCGTCACCTGGTAGGGCAGCATGAGCGTGCCGAGCATCAGCGCGAACCACAGGCGCCTGCCCTTGAACTCCAGCCGCGCGAAGGCGAAGGCGGCGAGCGAGCAGGTGAGGAGGTTGCCGATGATCGACAGGCTCGAGATGATCAGCGAGTTCAGGAAGAACGTGTCGAAGCCGATGCGCAGCCCATGCCAGCCGCGGAAATAGGCGTCGAGGCTCCATGAGCTGGGCCACAGGCTGTTGGCGGTGAAGATCTCGTTCTCCGGCCGGAAGCTGGCGCTGAGCATCCACAGCAGCGGATAGAGCATCAGGATCGAGGCGCTGATCAGCAGCACATGCGCCAGCACCGAGCCGACGCGCCGCAGCAGCTTCTGCGCGGGGGTCTTTTCACCGGTAACGACGGTCAGGCGGGGAGCGGTGGTGACGGTCATCGGCAGGCTCCGTACCTGCTGGCCGACCCGAATGCCCGGAGCACTTGGCCACCCCCACCCTTGATCCCTCCCCTCAAGGGGGAGGGAGACGATGGAGCCGAAGCATGCAGTCGGGTCTCCCTCCCCCTTGAGGGGAGGGATTGAGGGAGGGGGTGGTGAGGTCGTGCAGGTTGGTGAGGCCAGTGCCGGCCGGCCGACCCCCACCCCCAGCCCCTCCCCGCAAGGGGGAGGGGAGCAGCACCGAGCCCTTCAATCATCATAGTGCACCCGGTATTTGCTGGTCAGGAACGAGAACCCCGTGAACAGCGCCACGATGATCAGCAACACGCGCCGGCCTGCCTCCCTCCCCCTTGAGGGGAGGGATTGAGGGAGGGGGTGGTGAGGTCGTGCAGGTTGGTGAGGCCGGTGCCGGCCGGCCGACCCCCACCCCCTCCCCTCAAGGGGGAGGGGAGCAGCGCCGAGCCCTTCAATCATCATAGTGCACCCAGTACTTGCTCGTCAGGAACGAGAAGCCGGTGAACAGCGCCACGATGATCAAGAGGATCCAGGCCAGCGCCGAGGCGTAGCCCATGCGGAAGAACTCGAACGCCTCCTGGTACAGGTAGAGCGTATAGAACAGCGTCGAGTTGACCGGGTTGCCGGTGCCGCCCGAGATGATGAAGGCGGGGGTGAAGCTCTTGAAGCCCTCGATGGTCTGGATGATGGCGTTGAAGAACAGCACCGGGGTCAGCATCGGCAGGGTGATCTTCCAGAACACCCGCCACTTGCCGGCGCCCTCGAGGCTCGCCGCCTCGTACATGTCCTGCGGAATGGACCTGAGCCCGGCAAGGAAGATGATCATGGGCGAGCCAAACTGCCACACGGCGAGCACGATCAGCGTCCACAGCGAGAAGCGCGGGTTGGAGATCCAGCTCGGCCCCTGGATGCCGAAATTGGCGAGGAAGTCGTTCACCAGCCCGTCGCCGGCGAACAGCGTGCGCCACAGCACCGCGATCGCCACCGAGGCGCCGAGCAGCGAGGGCAGGTAGAACACGGCGCGGTAGAGCGGCAGGCCGCGCATGCCGCGGTTCAACAGCAGCGCGACGCCGAGCGCGAAGGCGAGCTTCAGCGGCACCGAGAAGATGACGAAGAAGAAGGTCACCTGCATCGACTTGGCGAACTTGGGGTCGGCTGTGAAGATGCGGACATAGTTCGCCGCGCCCACCCATTCGGGCGAGGTCAGCAGGTCGAAATTGGTGAAGCTGAGGTAGAGCGAGGACACCATCGGCCCCAGCGTCAGGCCGAAGAAGCCGATGAACCAGGGCAGCAGGAACAGGTAGCCCGGGGCGTTCTGGCTCCACATGCGGGACCAGGCCGACGGCGTGACCGCGCGCCCGGCGTCGCGGTAGTTGGCGGCGTGCACGGTCATCGTCTGACTCCTGCCGTCCGTCGCTCACGACCCGGCCGCGCACTCTTCGATTGCGAACCCCTCATCCGGCGCTTCGCGCCACCTTCTCCCGCAAGGGGAGAAGGGAGGCCCGACCAAGATGCCCGTGGCGAGCGCCATCTCCCCTTGCGGGAGAAGGTGCCCGAAGGGCGGACGGGGGGTAGCGCAGGCGCAGCCTGCGCGATCGCAGCGGAGCGACGATCGGTTGGCGGCGCCTGCATTTCCGTCATCTGCCTTACTTGCGCGACAGGATTTCGGTCACTTCCTTGAAGAAGGCCGGGCCGGCGTCCTGCGGCGACTGGCTGCCGAAGGCGACTTCCTGGCTCTTGGTCTTGAGCGCCTTGTTCACCTCGCCGGCATTGGCGGGCGGGGAGGGCGGCAGCGGCCCGAGCAGGTCGCCCAGGTTCGACACGAAGTTGAGCGCGATCTGGCTCTGGGCGTCGAGGGTCGGGGCGATGTTGTCGCGCGTCGACTTCTTGCACGGGATGCCGCGCTCGACGCCGAGCGCCTTGGTCGCGTCCGGATCGGAGATGAAGAAGTTGATGAACTTGGCGCCGTCCGACAGCTTCTGGCTGGTCGCGCCGAGCGAGAAGAACATCGAAGGCTTGCGATAGTGGCCGCCGCCGGCGCCCGGCTTGTAGCGCGGGTAGGCGATCATGGTCAGCGGGTCCTTGTTGACCGCCTGGAAGGCGATCAGCTGGTTGGAGTTGGCGGCCGTGGTGGTTGCCTTGCCCAGCGTGACCATGGTGTTCTCGATCGCGTCGGTGGCATCGAGCGCCTGGTCGTCGGGTGACACGGTCACGCCGGCCGCGCGCAGGTCAGCCCACAGCTGGAACCACTCGACCAGGTCGTTCTCGTCGAACAGCGGCTTGCCGTCGGCGCCGTACAGGCCCTTGCCCTTGGAGCGCAGCCAGTTGTCGAGCGCCGGCTCGACGCCGGAATTGTCCGACCACAGCTTCATGCCCGGGCGCTTGTTGGCCGAGTTGAACTTCTCGGCCAGCGCCGGCAGGTCGGCATAGGACAGCTCGGGGCCGGGCACGGCGATGCCGGCTTCCTCGAACGCGGCGGTGTTGACGATGGTCGCCACCGAGTTGGCGCCCAGGCTGATGCCGTACAGCTTGCCGTTGACCTTGCCGCCGTCGAGCTGGTCCTGGTCGAAATCGGAAAGGTCGAGCTCCTTGCCGACCATATCGTCGAGCGGGGCGATGGCGTTACGGTTGGCGTATTCGACGATGTAGCGGTAGTCCATCTGCAGGATGTCGGGCGCATTGCCGCCGGCGACCTGCGTGCCGAGCTTGGTCCAGTAGTCCGAAAAGGCCATGAACTCGCCGTCGAAGGCGGTGCCCGGGTTGGCCTTCGTATAAAGGTCGGTCGCCGCATAGGTGCGGTCGGCGCGGGCCTGGCCGCCCCAGAAGAACAGGCGCAGGCGGTTTTCCTGGGCCAGCGCGGCGGCCGGCGCCAGGGCGGTGGCGCCGAGCAGGGCCGTCGAACCCATCAGAAAACGACGGCGGTCGAGTGCAAACGTCATCTAGCTTCCTCCCATTGATCCTTCGGGCGGCGTCGCCGGCCCGAACCCTCCGCGCTCTTTTCGGCGCTAAATAACTAGTTAGTTACAACCATGAGCCGGGGCGTCCGGGCTGTCAAGCGTCGATATTCCGGCAGAAGTCGGTGGACTTCGAGTGGTCTGGTCCTGCACTTCCGATGGCCGGACGAGCTGAGTTCCAGGGCAGTCCAGGGCGTCAGCCTACGCTCATCGAGCGCTCACAATGGGCATAGAAGAGCGTCAGCGGCGCTGACCCAGGCGCGGACTCAGCGGCGCGTGCGCAGGTAGTCGACCACCATCTGCACGGCCTGTGCCTCGCGCTCCTGGATCAGGGCGAACTGGCTGAGATCCTTGCCGAAAACCACGCTCAGCGTCGCCATGTTGGAGACATAGAAGTAGCACAGCGAGATGATCGAGATGTAGAGCTGCATCGGATCGACGTCGGTGCGGAACAGGCCTTCCGCATGCCCCCGCTTCACGATCTCCTGCAACTCGCCGACGATCGGCGAGCGGATCTCCTCGACGTTCCTTATCTTCTTGAGAAATCTCGCATTTTGCAGGTTCTCCACAGACAGAAGGCGCGGAAACCAGGGGTTGGCGAGGAAGTGCCGGAAGGTGAACCGGATGATGCGGTCCACGGCCTCGACCGGATCGTACTGGCTGATGTGCAGCTCGCGCTCGCCGCGGCGGATCTCCTGGTACGCATCGAGCAGGACGGCCTGGTACAGGGCCTCCTTGTTGCCGAAATAGTGGTACAGCAGGCGCTTGTTGGCCTTGGCGCGATCGGCGATGGCATCGACCCGGGCGCCGTTGAAGCCGTCCTCGCAGAACTCGTCGCGGGCGGCTCTCAGGATGGCGGCCTTGGTCTTTTCGGCGTCGCGCGGGCGCACCGGGGCGGTCTCCGCCGCGGCCTTGCCGCCCGCCCGCCTGGCCCTCACAGCCGCCGTCTCGCTCGCCATCAATCCCCCTGCCGCCGCTGGCGGTTACAATTGCGGACGACCAGACGCCGCTGCCCGAACACCCGTGGACTGCCGCGAAAGCGTTCGAAAATCGTACTTTCGTCCATGCCGCGGTGGTCACTCTTGACGCTTCATTCTAGCCTTGTGTATGCAAGTAACCAAGTAGTTACAAACAGGCGGAGCGAGGGAGGGGCAGATGGCGGAGCGGCGGCTGGGGCTGATCATGCACGGCGTGACCGGCCGGATGGGCTACAACCAGCATCTGGTCCGCTCCATCCTCGCCATCCGCGAGCAGGGCGGCGTGGCGCTCTCGAACGGCGACCGGCTGGTCGTCGATCCGATCATCGTCGGCCGGGACCGCGACAAGCTTCAGCGGCTTGCCGCAAAACACGACATCGCGCGCTGGTCCACGGACCTCGAGGCGGCGCTCGCCAACCGCGACGACACCGTGTTCTTCGACGCCGGCACCACCCGGATGCGCGCCAGCCTGCTCGGCCGCGCCATCGATGCGGGCAAGCATGTCTATTGCGAGAAGCCCGTCTCGGACGATCTCCACTCGGCTATCGCATTGGCCAGGAAAGCGAAATCGGCCGGCATCAAGCAGGGCGTGGTGCAGGACAAGCTGTTCCTGCCCGGCTTGTTGAAGCTGAAGCTGCTTCGCGACTCCGGCTTTTTCGGCCGCATCCTGTCGGTGCGCGGCGAGTTCGGCTACTGGGTCTTCGAGGGTGACTGGGGCCAGCCGGCGCAGCGCCCGAGCTGGAACTACCGCAAGGCCGACGGCGGCGGCATCATCCTCGACATGCTGTGCCACTGGCGCTACGTGCTCGACAACCTGTTCGGTGAAGTCCAGGCCGTAAGCTGCCTCGGCGCCACGCATATTCCGACCCGCGTCGACGAGAAGGGCGTGACCTACACCGCCGACGCGGACGACGCGGCCTATGCCACGTTCCAGCTTGCCGGTGGCGTCGTTGCCCACATCAACTCGAGCTGGGACGTGCGCGTTCGCCGCGACGATCTCGTGACTTTTCAAGTGGATGGCACGCATGGCTCGGCCGTCGCCGGCCTGCACAAATGCTTCACCCAGCACCGCGTCAACACGCCCAAGCCGGTGTGGAATCCGGACGAGCCATCGAAGTTCAACTTCTTCGATCAGTGGGAGGAAGTCCCCGACAACTGGCCGGCCCAGAACGGCTTCAAGGCGCAGTGGGAGATGTTCCTCAGGCACGTCGCCGAGGACGCACCCTGGCCCTACGGCCTCGAGGCCGGCGCCAAAGGCGTGCAACTGGCGATGCTCGGTCTGCAATCGTGGAAGGAACGGCGCTGGCTCGACGTCCCGGCGCTGGGGATTTGATCATGCCGGCTGGCGCGCGCTGCTCCACCCCACCCAGCTCCGCTAGGCGGCAGTGCCGCCAAGCTCCGCTACCCTCCCCATCAAGGGGAGGGAGAGGCAAGAACCGAAGCGTGCAGTCGTGTTTCCCTCCCCCTTGTGGGGAGGGTAGCGCAGCTTGCAAGCGCCAGCGCGCTAGCGAAGCTAGGGTGGGGGTGGTCGCATGCGCAGGAGCCGGCCATGCCTGAACTCCTCCTCCCCAATCCCGATCGCTCCATTACCGCCTACCGCCTCACCGGCACCCCAATCCCCTTCCAAAAATATGCAGCCAGCGACTTCCCGCGCATTGCCTATGCCGCCGCGCATGTCGTCGCCGACCCGCTGGCCTCGCACGATCCCTGGCTCACCCCGGCCATCGACTGGGACACCACGCTGAAATTCCGCCATCGCCTCTGGGACCTAGGCCTCGGCGTCGCCGAAGCCATGGACACCGCGCAGCGGGGCATGGGCCTCGCCTGGACCGAGGCGCAGGAACTGATCCGCCGCGCACAGGCCGAGGCGCGGACGCGGACGGACGCCCTCATTGCCTATGGCGCCGGCACGGATCACCTCGCGGCCGGTCCCGATGTCGGCATCGACGACGTCATCCGCGCCTACGAGGAGCAGGTCGGCTTCGTCGAGGGGCAGGGCGGCCGCGTCATCCTGATGGCCTCGCGCGCCCTCGTCCTCGCCGCCGGGTCGCCCGACGACTACGCCCGCGTCTACGGCCGCATCCTCGGCCAGGTGAAGCAGCCGGTGATCCTCCACTGGCTGGGCGAAATGTTCGATCCGGCGCTCGCGGGTTACTGGGGCCGGGCCACGCATGACGAGGCGATGGAGGTCTGCCTCGACGTCATCGCCGCCCATGCCGACAAGGTCGACGGCATCAAGATCTCCCTGCTGAGCAAGGACAAGGAAATCGCCATGCGCCGCCGGCTGCCGGCGAGCGTGCGCATGTATACGGGCGACGACTTCAACTATGCCGAGCTGATCGCCGGCGACGCCGAGGGCCATTCCGACGCGCTGCTCGGCATCTTCGACGCCATCGCGCCCGCCGCCTCCGCCGCGCTCGCGGCCCTAGGGCGTGGCAGCGACAACGAATTCTTCGAGCTGCTCGAGCCCACCGTGCCGCTCAGCCGCCATATCTTTTCGGCGCCCACCCGCTTCTACAAGACCGGCGTGGTTTTCCTCGCCTATCTCAACGGCTTGCAGGACCACTTCGCCATGGTGGGCGGGCAGCAGTCGGCCCGCTCGCTGCAACACCTGGCGGAGCTGTTCCGGCTGGCGGACAAGGCGCGTGTCCTGGCCGATCCGGGACTGGCGGTCGAGCGGATGAAGCGGGTGCTGGCAGTGAACGGGGTGGTTTGATGGGCACCCGGGTGCATTCCCACCCCTCATCCGGCGCTGCGCGCCACCTTCTCCCCGACGGGGAGAAGAACAGGGCGCTGGCGGCGCAGTCGGGGTTCCTCTCCCCGTCGGGGAGAGGGTGGATCGCGCGTAGCGCGAGACGGGTGAGGGGGGGCGGGCACGATGCCTGATCCCCAGCTCTCCATGAACCTCGCCACCCTGCGCAACGGCTCGTCATTCGCGCAGATGATCGACGACTGCCTCCGCCACGGCGTCACCGCCATCTCGCCCTGGCGCGACCAGGTCGCCGCCGTAGGCCTCGTCGAGGCTGTGCGTATCGTCAAAGCCAACGGCCTGCGCGTCACTGGCCTGTGCCGGGGCGGCATGTTCCCGGCCGATACGGCCGCCGGCCGGCAGGCCAGCATCGACGACAACCTGCGTGCCATCGACGAGGCCGCGGCGCTCGGGGCCGATTGCCTCGTCCTCGTGGTCGGCGGATTGCCGGGCTCGTCCAAGGATATCGCCGGCGCGCGGGCAATGGTCGCCGATGGCATCGCCGCCGTGCTGCCCCACGCCCGCGCCGCCCGTGTGCCGCTCGCCATCGAGCCCCTGCATCCGATGTACGCGGCCGACCGGGCCTGCGTGAACACCATCGACCAGGCCCTCGACATGGCCGGCCAGCTGGGCGACGGCGTCGGCGTCGCCATCGACGTCTACCACGTGTGGTGGGACCCGAACCTTGCCGCCGCCATTGCCCGGGCCGGCCGCGACAGGCGCATCTACGCCCACCACGTCTGCGACTGGCTGGTCCCTACCACCGACATGCTGCTCGATCGCGGCATGATGGGCGACGGCGTCATCGACCTCAAAGCCATCCGCGCCATGGTCGAAGCAGCCGGCTATCACGGCCCGCAGGAGGTCGAGATCTTCTCGCGCGACAACTGGTGGAAGCGCCCGGGTGACGAGGTCGTCCGTACCTGCATCGAGCGCTTCAAAAGTGTGTGCTAGCGTTCGCTATTCGAGGCCTTCATGTTCGCTTGATCGAGGTCAATCCCCCGCTGAACTTCGTCCGTCATGTTCTTACATAAGCAAGACCACAATGATGGAGACTGAAGATGACAGGTTTCAAGGGCAAGGTCGCGATCGTCACTGGCGGCGCCTCGGGCATCGGCGAGGCCGTGGCCAAGGCCTTGGCGGCGGGCGGGGCAAAGGTCGTGGTAGCGGATCTCAATGCTGATGCCGCCAAGGCGACGGCCGACGCGCTGACCAAGGCCGGGGGCACCGCCGCGGGCTTTGCCGTCGACGTCGCCGATCCCAAGCAGAACGAGGCCATGGTTGCCTTCGCGCAGAAGACCTACGGCGGCCTGCATCTGGCCGTGAACAATGCCGGCATCGGCGGCCCCCCCGCCCCCGCCGGGGAGTATCCGATCGACGGCTGGGACAAGGTGATCGGCATCAACCTCAACGGCGTGTTCTACGGCATGCGCTACGAGATTCCGGCCATGATTGCCTCCGGCGGCGGCTCGATCGTCAACATCGCTTCGATCCTGGGCAGCGTCGGCTTCGCCAATTCGTCCGCCTATGTCGCGGCCAAGCACGGCGTCGTCGGCCTCACCAAGAATGCCGGTATCGAATATGCCAAGCAGGGCGTCCGGGTGAATGCCATCGGCCCCGGCTTCATCGACACGCCGCTGCTGAGCAAGAACCTGACGCCCGACGCGCTGAAGTTCATCGCCGGACTGCATCCGATCGGCCGGCTCGGCAAGTCCGAGGAAGTCGCGGCGCTCACCACCTTCCTGCTCTCGGATGCCGCCAGCTTCATCACCGGCAGCTACCACCTCGTCGATGGCGGCTACACGGCACAGTAGGGCGACCGCATTTCGGTGAACTGCGGCTTGCGCCTCGCGCGCGGGCCGCTAATCTCCCCGCCAAAACGCGAGGAGACTCCATGCATATCCTGATCATCGGTGCGGCCGGAATGATTGGCCGCAAGCTCACTTCCGCCCTCGTCGCGGCGGGGCAGGTGGGCGGCAAGCCGATCGAGAAACTGACCCTTGCCGACGTCATCGAGCCCGCCAGTGTCGCCTTCGGCGGCGCGGTCGAGACGCTGGCTTCCGACCTGTCGGCGCCCGGTGCCGCGACCAGGCTCGTGTCGGGTCGGCCGGACCTGGTCTTTCATCTCGCGGCCATCGTGTCGGGCGAGGCGGAGGCCGATTTCGACAAGGGTTATCGCATCAATCTGGACGGCACGCGCTACCTGCTGGAGGCGATCCGGCAGGAGGGCCTGAAGCAGCCCTATGTGCCGCGCCTCGTCTTCACCTCGTCCATCGCCGTGTTCGGCGCGCCGTTCCCCGATGCCATCGGCGACGAGTTCTTCAACACACCACTCACCAGCTACGGTACGCAGAAAGCCATCTGCGAGCTGCTGCTCAGCGACTACTCGCGCAAGGGCTTCGTCGACGGCATCGGCATCCGACTGCCGACCATCGCCATCCGGCCGGGCAAGCCGAACGCCGCGGCGTCGGGCTTCTTTTCCAACATCCTGCGCGAGCCGCTGGTGGGGCAGGAGGCGATTCTGCCTGTTTCCAGGGACGTGCGGCACTGGTTCGCCAGCCCGCGTGCTGCCATCGGGTTCCTTATCCACGCCGCGGAACTGGACACCACGAGGCTCGGCTGGCGCCGCAACCTGTCGGCGCCGGGGCTCTCGGCGACGGTCGGCGAGGAGATCGAGGCCCTGCGCCGCGTTGCCGGCGAGAAGGCGGTGCGACTGATCCGCGAAGTCCCGGACCAGCGCATCATCGGCATGGTCGATGGCTGGCCGAAGAACTTCGCCGCCCGGCGCGCCGAGTCGCTGGGGTTCAAGGCAGAGAAGAATTTCGACGAGATCATCCGCATCCACGTCGAGGACGAACTGGGCGGCAAGATCGGCGGCTGAGGCCGCCTCGTCCGGCGGTTCGCCTCAGAACTGCCGGACCACCCGATGCGTCAGGAACGGCAGCAGCCGCCGCCGAGCGTGGACGGTGATCCCCATGTCGTGCCGGCGGATTTCGACCGGTGAATCCACCGCGAGCACGTGGTCTTCCTCGTGCAGCAGGTGGTCGCCGCCATAGCGGACATTGATGCTGCAGGTGTGGTCGCCCTGTCGGACCGTGATGACCTTGACCAGGTCGTCGTCGAGCTCGAAGCTGAAGGTCTGCACCCCGGCGCCGGCGTCGTCATCGTGATGCGGGGTCATCTTGCACTCCGCGCGGGCGGCTCCTGCCCGAACCGGGCAAGCAAAGACCGATCCTCAAGCCCCGTCAAGATATTAGGGCTGGCTTGCCAAGGGCTCAATATGGTCCGGCTTGCCCCCCTACCTTGACACACGGAGTCATTGCCGCGAACGCGGGAACCGCTGTTTTCAGGGCGTGCGGCAAAACGGTGATCCCCGCTTTCGCGGGGATGACCCGGAACAAGGCAGTCCATGAAGACCGTCGTTCACGAGGTGGGACCAGCGAAGCCGGTGGAGGGGGCGGCCACCCGGCACTACGTCTTCGGCAGCCACTTCTTCCCGATCTTGCACACCATCGTATAGGCCGGGTCATACACATTGCCGACTTCGTAGCGCACCACCTGGCCCATCAGGTGGCTCGCGGCAGTCTTGCTCAGCCCGTAGTCGCTGCACAGCCAGTTGAACATGTCGTTGGTGGCGTGCTGCAGCGCCTGGTCGAGCGGGCGGGCATTGCCGACCGAGAAGATCTCGTCGGCGCTCTCGCCGCGCGGCCACACCAGCTTGCGTCCCTTCTCCACCGTCAGCCGCACCTCGACCTCGTAGCTCGTCTCGATGCCGGTGCCGACGATCTCGCCGTCACCCTGGATGGCGTGGCAGTCGCCGAGGAAGAACAGCGCCCCCTCGACTGCCACCGGAAACCACACCGTCGCGCCCGGCCGGAAGCCGCGATAGTCCATGTTGCCGCCATTCTCGGCGCTGGTGGCGGTGGAAAAGGCCTGTCCCATGGCCGGCGCCACCCCGAAGCAGCCGATCATCGGCTCGAGCGGCAGCACGAAGTGCTCGAGGCCTGGCACCGGCTCCTGCAACTGCGCCGTGCCGGCCTGGCGGTCGATGCTCCAGGTGACGGGATCGCGCGACGGCAGCGTGCGCACCGATTCCGGATCGACGACATTGCCGGCGAGCGAGGAGCGGGTCCAGCCGGTGGCGCGGTTCGGCGTCATGCGCACGATCTCGACCTTCAGCGCATCACCCGGCGCCGCCCCCTCGATGAAGATCGGCCCGTTCATCGGATTGGGGCCGTCCCGGCGCTTGGTGCCATCCTTGTCGATGCCCCAGGCGTCGAGCGTCTCGGTGATCACCGTGTCGCCCGAGGCGATGGTCAGCGCCGGCGGCAAGGTGCCCAGGACATTGTGCCATTCGGTGGCGACGAAGCGATGCGTGGTCATGCGGGTTCCTCCTGTTGCCACAAGGGGTAACGGGAGGCGGTCGGCTTGTCACGTCAGCCCTTCGGGGCGTCCAGCCCCGCCAGCCATTCGGCGTACTCGGCTTCGTGCGAGCCCTCGAAGTTCGCCATGCCGCGCTTGGTCAGCACGCCGCGGCGGGGCGGGATGAAGGAATAGATGCGGCCGCGCCGATGCTCGCGCCAGTTGATGTTCACGGCCGCGTATTTCGGGAAGAACTCGAGGTCGTCATAGGGCAGGTGGTCGTGAATCCACCAGGCCAGCGCCTCCCAGCGGCCGGTCGCCTCGTAGTAGGGGATCAGGGCATGGACGATGATGCAGGCAGTGGCGCCCATGCCGCCGCCGGCATCGCGCCGATCCCAGATGTGGCCGGCGAAATTGGCCTCGTTGCGCCCGCAATTGAGGCCATGCTCGTTGCCGAAGCGATTGACCTCGACCGAGCGGAAGGCCGAGCGGATCGAGATGCGGCCAAAACGGTCGCGCAACGGCTCGAGGCACTCCTCGCACAGCCGCCGCCCCGCGGCGATGGCGAGGTCCGGATCATCCGGGATGTTGGGGATGCCATGGAAGCTGGCGATCTCGGAATGGAGGAAGTCGCGCATGAAGAAATTGGCGCTGAGCCGCACCCGGCCCAGTTCTTCCAGCGCCTTCACGCTCTGCGGCTTGCGCATTCGATCCTATCCGGCCCAGGTTCGCGGACTTGCCAGTCTGCCCCATGCCGTGCCGGCTCCGCCACCCGCTTCCGACAGCGATCTGGCGGCGACCCAGTGGAGGGCGGGCGCTCGCTGTTCTAATCTGCCTGCCGAGTTCTCCGGGGGACCTTCATGCTGATTCAGGTGATCTTCTATGTCGCGATCGCGGCGGAGGCGATGACGGCGGCGCTGGCGGCAGGTCGGCGCAGCATGGACTGGTTCGGCGTGTGCGTCCTCGCCTGCGTCACTGCACTGGGCGGCGGCACGGCACGCGACGTGCTCCTCGGGCACTATCCGCTGTCCTGGGTCCAGAACCCGTACCTGCTGGTGCTGTGTTGCGCCGCGGCGTTCGTGCCGATCGCGCTCGCCCGCTACATGGCGGCGCTGCGCTGGCCGTTCCTGCTGCTCGACGCCATCGGCCTCGTCGCCTTCACCATCATCGGCTGCAATGTGGCGCTCGACATGGGCCAGCAGCCGATCATCGTGGTCGTCGCCGGGCTCATCACCGGCATCGTCGGCGGCATCCTGCGCGATGTGCTGTGCAACGACGTGCCGCTGGTCTTCTCGTCCGAGCTCTATGCCACCGTGGCGATCGTCTCGGGCGTGCTCTATTATTTCGGGCACATCTCCGACCTTCCCCTCGACATCGTGATCATCGGGGTGATCGTTGTCGGCGTCACGCTGCGCGTGCTCGCCATCGTGTTCAAGCTGCAGATGCCCAAGTTCGTCTACGACAAGGAGCTCCGCTGATGCCCAGCCCGCAACGCATGCAGCTCTCCCGTCGCGCCGGGTTCAACCTGCAGGAGGCCTCGCTGGCCCTCAACGGGCTGCCGGCGAAGCTGATCACGCGGCCTGGCAGGTGGGGCAATCCCTTCACCATCGACGAGACCGCGAAGCATTACGGCCTCGACCACGACGCGGCGCAGGGCAAGGCCGTGGAGCTGTGCGGACAGTGGCTGCGGGGCAGCATCGATCCGGCCCTGTCGCCGGGGCCGGCGCCGTCGCGGGAGGCGATCCGCGCCGAACTGGCCGGGCACAATCTCGCCTGCTGGTGCAAGGCGGGCACGCCCTGCCACGCCGACGTCCTCATCGAACTGGCGAACGGATAGAGCCATGGCGCGCATCACCTATCTCACCGGCATCGAATTCGGCGCGGGGGCAATCGCCACCCTGCCGGATGCCCTCAGGGAACTGGGCATCGGCGGGCCGCTGCTGGTCGCCGATCGCGGCGTGCAGGCGGCCGGGCTGCTGGCCTCCGCGCTCGCGCATCTGCCGCCCGACGTGCCCACCTTCCTCGACACGCCACCCAACCCGACCGAGGAGGCGGTCGCGGCCGCGCTCGAGCTCTACCGGGCGCAGCGCTGCGACGGCATCATCGCGCTCGGCGGCGGCTCGCCCATCGACCTCGCCAAGGGCGTCGCCCTGCTCGCCACGCACCCGGGGCCGCTCGAGCAATACGCGATGATCTATGGCGGGCTCGAGCGCATCGGCAGCGGCGTCGCGCCGGTCATCGCGGTGCCGACCACGGCGGGCACCGGCGCCGAGGTTGGCCGGGCCGCACTGCTCACCCTGGCGGACGGGCGCAAGCTCGGCTTCATCTCGCCCCACCTCATCCCGAAGCGCGCCATCTGCGATCCCGAGCTGACCCACGGCCTGCCGCCCGGCCTCACCGCCGCCACCGGGCTCGATGCGCTCAGCCATTGCATCGAGACGCTGTGCTCGCCGCGCATCAATCCGCCAGCCGAGGCCATCGCGCTCGACGGGGCCGGGCGGATCTTCCGCAACCTCGAAACCGCGTTTCGCCAGGGCAGCGACCGCAGCGCGCGCTCCGAGATGATGATGGGGGCACTGATGGGCGGGCTCGCCTTCCAGAAGGGCCTCGGCGCCGTGCACGCGCTCAGCCATGCGCTCGGCGGGCTCAAGGACGTGTCGCTGCACCATGGCACGCTCAACGCCATCCTCATGCCGCCGGTGCTGCGCTTCAACGCGCCCGAGATCGGCGAGAAGCTCGGGCGGCTCAAGGCGGCGATGGGCTTTCCGCCGGCCGCCGACCTAGCGCTCGAGCTCGACGCGCTCAACCGCCGCCTCGGCCTCCCGCAGGGGTTGCGCGTCCTCGGCGTGCGTGAGGCTCACTTCGACTGGGTGATCCAACGGGCGCTCGCCGACCACAGCCACGCCACCAACCCCCGCCCCGCCAGCGCCGCCGACTATCGCGCGCTGCTCGAAGCGGCGATGGACTAGCGCTCGGGGGCCTTTGCTGGCCAGGATCACGGGGTCATCCCCGCCGAAAGCGGGGATCTCTGTTTGCCGCACCCGCTTTCGCGGGAATGAGTGTGGGGCGCGCCTCCCTCCCCCCTGAGGGGAGGGATCGAGGGAGGGGGTGGTCCGGCGATCGCCGATGGACCCCCACCCCCCAGCCCCTCCCCTCAAGGGGGAGGGGAGCTGCGCACCATCCGCAAACGGAGGTTCCCGCTTTCGCGGGAATGACACCGAGTGCGCGCCTCCCTCCCCCTGAGGGGAGGGATCGAGGGAGGGGGTGGTCCGGCGATCGCCGATAGACCCCACCCCCAGCCCTCCCCTGGAGGTGGAGGGGGGCTACTCCTCGGCAAACAACTCCGCATGCTCCTCGGCGAGCTTGGGCAGCGAGGGGGCGAGTTCGTTGAGATGCCGGTGCATCATGGCGACGGCGCCCTCGGCGTCGTTGCGTTCCAGCGCGTCGACGATGAGGGTGTGCTGGGCCACCACCTGCGGCCGCGGCGTGGCCGCCGGGAAGCCGAGATAGCGCACCCGGTCGAGCTGCGCCTTGAGGCTGACGATATGGCGCCAGGCGTGCTCCACACCGGCATGCGCGGCGATGGCGCAGTGAAAGTCGTCGTCGAGCCGCATGAAGTCGCCCAGCCGTCCCGACAGCCCGACCTGCTGGGCGGCAAGCAGCTGGCGCAGCTCCGCAACGCCGGAGGCACCGATCTGGCCCGCCGCCTTGCGCACCACGGCGAGCTCGATCGACTCGCGGATGAAGCGGGAGTTCTGCACCTCGCGGATCGAGATCAGCTTGACGAAGGTGCCGCGCTGCGGCCGCACCTCCACCAGCCCGTTCTCGGCCAGCTTGATGAACGCCTCGCGTACCGGCTGGCGCGACACCCCCATCTGGCGCGCCAGTTCCGCTTCCGACAGCAGGTGCCCCGGCAGCAGCTGCAACTGCACGATGGCGTTGCGCACGGCGTCGTAGACGCGCAGGCTGATCGAGGTCTGGCGCGTCCCGGCTATGACGGGCTGGTGTGCCAGCTCCAGTTCAATCGTCATTGTTGACTCCCCCAACGCTACCATACTAGCACCGAGCGGAGCCATTTGAAGAGCTCTGGAGGAGCCACATGAGGCAGACTTGGCGCTGGTTCGGCCCAGCTGATCTTGCGAGCATCGACGACATCGTCCAGGCAGGCGCCGAAGGCGTTGTGAGTGCGCTGCATCATGTGCCCAATGGCGTTGTATGGACCGCCGAGGAGATCGGCAAGCGCCAGCAGCAGGTTCGCACCCGCAAGGACGGTTCGCCCTCCGGCATCGCCTGGGAGGTCATCGAGAGCCTGCCCGTCTCGGAAAGCATCAAGAAGCAGAAGGGCGACTGGCGCCAGCATGTCGAAAACTACAAGCAGAGCCTGAGGCACGTCGCCGCCGCCGGCCTGCGCGTCGTCTGCTACAACTTCATGCCGGTGCTCGACTGGACGCGGACCGACCTGCGCTACACCGTGGCGCATGGCGGCACCTGCATGCGCTTCGACATCAACGATTTCGCCGTGTTCGAAATCCATATCCTGAAGCGCGTCGGCGCCAGCGAGGATTTCGCTCCCGAAGTGGTCGAGGAAGCGGCACGCCGCTTCACGACGATGAGCGAGGCGGCCCAGCAGCAACTGGCGCGCAACGTGACCATGGGCCTGCCGGGCTCGACCGAGAGCATGACGCTCGACGACGTCAGGGCGCACCTGGCCGAGTACGAGGGCATCTCCCCCGACCAGTTGCGCGGCCACTTCGTCGATTTTCTGTCCGAGGTCGTGCCGGTGGCCGAGGAAGTCGGTGTGCGCCTCTGCTGCCATCCCGACGATCCGCCGTTCCCGCTGCTCGGCCTGCCGCGCATTATGTCCACGGCGGCAGACTATCGCCACATCCTCGATGCGGTGGACAGCCCGGCCAACGGCATGACGCTGTGCTCGGGCTCGTTCGGGGCGCGGCCGGACAACGACCTGCCGGCGATCATGGACGAGTTCGGACCGAAGGTGCACTTCCTGCACCTGAGGAACGTGAAGCGCGACACGAACGCGATCTCGGGCTCGTTCTACGAGGCCGAGCACCTCGGCGGGGACACCGACATGGTGGCGCTGATCGCGGCGATCCTGCGCGAAGAGGCCCGCCGCAAGAGGACCGGCCGCGAGGACGCGCAGATTCCGATGCGTCCCGACCACGGCCAGGACATCCTCGACGACCTCGCCCGCCGCGCCCAGCCGGGTTACCCCACCATCGGCCGCCTCAAGGGCCTCGCGGAACTGCGTGGCGTGATGACCGCGCTGTCGCACCGGGAGTTCGGGCTGCACTGATAGCTCCCCTCCCCCTTGAGGGGAGGGGCTGGGGGTGGGGGTCCATCGGTGACCACAGGACCACCCCCTCCCTCGATCCCTCCCCTCAAGGGGGAGGGAGGCGAAGCCCTCAATCCTCCAGCAAATACGCGCCCTTGCGCCCGGCCAGCGGTGTCGTCCCGACGATCTTCATGATGCCGGCGCCGCGCGGGGCGTACTTGGCCATGGCGCGCGACAGCACCAGCCCGTCTGTCCCGGCGAAGACCGGCGTACGCGCCATGAAGGCTTCCGGTCCGTCGAGCGCGATAAGGTCGGCGATCGGCTGGCCCTTGCGCACCCTTGCGCCCAGTCCGACGCGATAGGCGACCAGCCCCGGCCGGTCGGCACGAACGATCTCGGTGGCCTCGAACGGGGTTGCCTCGGAAACCGGGGCAGGGCGCTCACCCGGGTCGGCGTCGATCAGGTTGCGCCCGCACAGGAACCCCCACAGCCGGCGCGCGTCATCGGCGCCGAGTTCGTCGAACACGTCGGCCTGCCCGCGATACTCGAGCGTTGCCGTGGCGCTGGCCATGGGCACGGGCTTGCCGGGATTGGCCTGCGCCACCTTGCGATAGAGCTGCGGCAGCACCTCGTCGAACGAGCCGCCGCCGGAATCGGCGGCCGTCAGCGTCGCCGCCGCGCCCATCCAGTCGGCGAGGTCCTGCAGTTCCGGCATCAGCTCGGGCGAGGTGAAGATGTGGATGAGCGAGTCGTCGTCGCAGTGCAGGTCGAAGACGAACTCGGCGTCATGCGCTTCCCTGAGCACGAGCAGGCGCAACTGCTCGTTGGCGTTGCGCGGCTGTTGCGCGTCGATCCAGTTGGCCACGGCCTTGCGGATCAGGTTGACGTTGAAGCGCTCGTCGTCGCCGAGCCGGCCGTTGATCTGGGTGCGCACGGCCTGGAACAGGTCGGGCCAGCGGCGGTTGAAGTTGATGCCCGAACTTGCGTCGTAGCGGCCGATATGGCGGCGCAGCGAAAAGCTCGCCATGCCGAGCGGGTTGACCAGCGGCATGACGGTGAAGCGCGCCCTGAGCAGGCCCTGGTCGTCCGCCTGCCGAAGCATGGGCAGCAGGTGGTGCAGCAGCATGGTGCCGGGATGCTCGTCGGCGTGGAGCGCCGCTTGCAGGTGCACCTTCTCGGGCGCATCCCTGGGTCCGATGACGTAGTAGGTGAACTCGGTCAGCGAGCCCGGTGTATCGCCGCGCAGCGGCACGACCTTTCGTTCGAACGCCATGTCGCCTCCTAGCGCATCCAGCGCGGTGCAAATCGCATCGCCGGCGGCCTGGGCAGGTGTCGCATGAGATGGCGATAGACGCGCCCGAAACCGAAGAAGATGGCCGCCGAGATGACAAGGAAATACATCGCCGCCACAGGGTAGTGGAGGAAGGCGTTGTAGTCCTTCTCGAACAGGGTGCCGGCCTTGTTCATCAGGTCCAGCTGGTCGTCGATCACCGGCAGCGTGAGGTAGACCAGCGCCGTGGCGTGGAACATGAACACCACCTCGTTGGTATAGGCGGGCCAGGCGAGGCGGATCACGTTCGGCCAGATCACGGTGCGGAACTGCTGGAACCGCGACATGCCGAACGCACGGGCCGCCTCCACTTCGCCCCTGGGCACGGTCATCAGGGCGCCGTGGAGGATGTTCGCGGTGTAGGCCGTGGTGTTCAGCGCCAGCACCGCCGGACCCAGGATCAGCGGATTGAGCACGATCGTATCGAGGCCGAGCGGCTTCCAGACGCTGAGGTTCAACGACAGCAGCAGCGAATAGAACATGAAGAGCTGGATGAAGAAGGGCGAGCCGCGGAAGGCATAGATATAGCCGCGGCAGAGGCGCGAAATGATCGGGTTGGACGAGGCCTTGCCCAGCGCCATGAACACCGCGAGCACGAACCCTGTCGGGATCGAGACCAGCGCGAAATAGATGTTGAACAGCGCCGGCTTGGCCAGCAGCACGATATCGTTGGCAATGGCGGCGAGGGCACCCATCAGACTGCTCCCGCCGTCGCCATGCCGCGGCCGGCCCAGCGCGTGAGGGCCGCGAACACCTTCTCGGAAATGAAGGTGATGATGATGTAGAAGATCAGCAGGATCAGGTAGTAGGCCCAGCGCCAGTCCGGGTGGACGAAGCCCGCCGAGCGCGAGAAGTTCGGCGCGCCGAGCCGGTCGGCCCACAGCACGATGTCGGAAATCTGCAGCAGCGAGAGCAGCGACGTCGACTTGAACAGCAGCATCCAGACGTTCGAGAGCCCGGGCAGGGCGTAGACCCACATCTGGCGGATGTGGATGCGCGTCATCACCTGCAGGGGGCTCATGCCGAAGGCCCGCGCGGCCTCGAGTTGCCCCTTGGGCACGGCGTTCATGGCGCCCGCGATGACGTTGCCCGCAAAGGCGCCGTAGACGATGCCGAGCGAGACGGCGGCAAGGATCAGGTACTCGGGCGTTCCCAGGATGAGGTTGGCGTCCGGGCAGGGCGGCCAGTGGCCCGAGCCGAGGTCGGACGGGCTGCAGATGGCCTGGGCCCGAACCCATTCGACGGCCTGCTCGAAGGCGAGCGGGAAGAACAGGAAGAACAGCACGTCGGGAACGCCCGGCAGCACCGAGGTGTAGATGTTGCCGAGCACGCGGACCGGCGCCGAGCGGGAATTGCGCGCCGTGGCGGCGAGGGTGCCGAGCACCAGCGCGACAAGTGCACCCAGAACACCGGCCGCCAGCGTGTACTGCACGCTCGCATACCAGTTCAGGTGCTTGCCGTTGGTGAGGTAGCCCAGCCAGAACTGGACGTCCTGGCCGAGGACGTCGAGCAGCCATTGCGGTAGGGAGTCGACCATCAGGGTCTCGAGAACGGTCCGGGGCGGTACGCCCGCCCCGGAGAAGTTGAGGTCAGCCGCCGGCGAAGATCGGGCCGGGCGCCTTGTCGGGGAACCACTTGATGATCAGCGCGTCAAGCGAGCCGTCCTTCTTCATCTCGTCGATGGTGGCGTTCAGCTTCTGCTTCAGCTCCTCGTCGGACTTGCGCAGGCCAATGCCGATGCCGTTGCCGAGCTTGACCTCGGGGCCGGTCTTTTCGACCGCGCCACCCGAGCCGGCCACCACATCATTGACGTAGGAGGCGTCGGCGAGGATCACGTCGAGGTTGCCGGCATTAAGGTCGGCCAGGGCCTGGTCGGCAGTGCCGTAGGACTTGACCGTGTTGGAGCCGCCGAAGGTCTCCTGCACGTAGCCGGCCTGGATGGTGCCGCCCTGGACGCCGATGTTCTTGCCGCTGAGCGCGGCGAAATCCAGCGCGGTCCCGCTCCTGACGATGTAGTAGGACGGATCAGGCGGCAGGTAGTTCTGGGTGAAATCGATCGTCTGCTTGCGCTCGTCGGTGATCGACATGCCGGCCATGATGGCATCGTAGTTGCCGGCGACCAGGTTGGGGATGATGGAATCCCAGTCGTTGGTCTGCCAGGTGCACTCGAGGCCGGCGCGCTTGCACAGCTCGTTGCCGAGGTCGATCTCGAAGCCGGCGGGCTTGCCCGAGGCTTCGTCGATGAAGTTGTAGGGCGCATAGGCGCCTTCCGTCGCAAGGCGGACGGGCGCGGCGGCGGCCGTCGATGCGAGCAGGGCGAGCGCTGCGGCCGCCAGTAGGAACTTGGGCATATGGTCTCTCCTATTTCGGCCCCTGGGCCGAGACTGATCCGAGGCCGTCACGTCCGGCCTTCGGTCGCTCCTCCCCCCTGAAGGAGCATTGGGCGCCACGCTAGCTATTTTTTGACCGAATGGTCAATCGCGGCGGGATGGTTGCAGGTCGGTTGCCGACAGCCAGAACACCTCGCCCTCGCTCTCGGCGGTCTCGAGCCAGACGAACGGCAGGTCGGGGAACTCCGCCTCGAGGAAGGCCTGGCCGGTGCCGATCTCGCAGATCAGCCCGCCCCCCGGCGTCAGGTGCCGGCCGGCCGTCGCGAGGATTTCCCGGACCAGGTCGAGGCCATCCGCGCCGCCGACATGGGCCATGCGGGGCTCATTGGCATATTCGGGCGGAAAGGCCTCGACCTCGCTGGCCGCGACATAGGGCGGATTGCTGATGATCAGGTCGTAGCGCTGCCCGCCGGCCGGTTCGAGCAGGTTGCCCTGGAGCAGGCGGATGCGGTCGGCGAGCCCGTGGTCGGCGAGGTTCAGCCTGGCGACCTCGAGCGCTTCGGGGCTGAGGTCGATGGCATCGACCGCAGCCTCCGGAAAGCACATCGCGGCGATGATCGCGAGGCAACCGGACCCGGTGCACAGGTCGAGCACGCTGCCGATCGCCTCCGCATCCGGGATGAGGCCCAGCCCCGCCGGGCCCAGTTCGCCGCCCAGCAGCAGTTCGGCAATGAACGAGCGCGGGATGATGACGCGCTCGTCGACCCGGAACGGGATGCCCTGGATATAGGCCTTGCCGAGGAGATACGGTGCCGGCTTGCGCGTCTCTATCCGGGCCTCGAACAGCCCGATGAGCTTCTCCCGCTCGGCGAGCGTCAGGCGCGCATCGAGCCAGGGATTGATGTCGTCGACCGGCAGGCGCAGCCCCTCGAGGATCAGGAACGCCGCCTCGTCGATGGCGCTGTGGGTGCCGTGCCCATAGGTGAGGTCGGCGCTGTTGAAGCGGCTCACTGCATAGCGCAGCAGGTCGCGTACCGAGACCAGTTCGTCGGCGGGGGCCATGGTCAGGCGTGCCCGGCGGCGCTGAGGAACTGCTTGAGGCGGGGCGAGCGGGTATTGCCGAACACCTCGGCGACGGTGCCTTCCTCCTCGATCCTGCCCTGATGCAGGAAGATCACCTTGGTGGCGATGGTCTTGGCGAACTGCATGTCGTGCGTCACCAGCACCATGGTGCGGCCCTCGTCGGCGAGGAGCTTGATGACGCGCAGCACTTCGACCTCGAGTTCGGGGTCGAGCGCCGAGGTGGGTTCGTCGAACAGCATGACCTTGGGGTTGACGCACAGCGCCCGAGCGATGGCGGCGCGCTGCTGCTGGCCGCCCGAGAGTTGGCTGGGATAGCTCTCGGCCTTGTCGCGGATGCCGACCTTGGCCAGCATCTCGAGCGCTTCCTCGTGGACCTCGGCCTTGGCCCGCTTCTGCACGTACAGCGGCGCCTCCATGACGTTGTCGATCACCGTCATGTGGCTCCACAGGTTGAACGACTGGAACACCATGCCGAGCTCGGAGCGGATGCGACGGATCTGCTGCTCGCTGGCGGGGCGGCGATGCGGCGGTTCGCCGGTCAGCTCGATCTCTTCACCCGCCACCTTGACGATGCCGCTCTCGGGCACCTCCAGCATGTTGATACAGCGCAGCAGGGTCGATTTTCCCGATCCCGACGAGCCGATCAGGGCAACGACGTCGCCCTCGTGGGCGACCAGGTCGATGCCCTTCAGGACTTCCAGGGGACCGTAGGATTTGTGCAGGCCGATGATCTCGACCACGGGTTTGGCGGCGATGGCGTTCATCGGCGCACCAAAGCCAAAAGCGGGGTGTTCTGGCAAGCAAATTGCGGAACCTCTCCTTCCGGCCATGCGTTCGTCCCCTGGAGCCCACCAGATCGGCGGCTCCTTTCGAGACCAACCGAGAAAGGAGAGTTGCGATGAATTGGAACCAGATGGAAGGCAACTGGGAGCAGTTCAAAGGCAAGGTGCAGACCCAGTGGGGCAAGCTCACCGACAGTGACCTTGACGTCATCAAGGGCAATCGCAAGCAGCTCGCTGGCAAGATCCAGGAACGCTACGGCAAGGCGCAGCAAGACGCCGAGCGCGAGGTCGACGATTGGTTCGGCCGCCTGCACTGACCCAGGTGCTGTCAACTCGGAAAGCCCCGTTTCGGCGGGGCTTTTCTTTGCGCGCGCGGCGCGCGAGCAAACGGCCCCACCCGACTGGATGAGGCCGTTGCCATCTCGGAACCGCGGACCCGGCAGGGACGGCCCGAGCGTCCTGGGGCTGGCGCTAGGAGGCGCGCTTGAACAGGCCGATGATCAGCGAGATGACCAGGAAGGCCAGGAACAGGAAGAACAGGACCTGCGCGATGCCGGAGGCGGCGCCGGCAATGCCGCCGAAGCCGAGCACGCCGGCAATGATCGCAACAACGAGGAAGATCAGGGCGTATTGAAGCATTTTGTTATTCTCCGTTGGACGCTTCGATGCCTTCTAAACGCCCGGTCCTGTTGCGGAGTTCCCAAAAAACGAAGGGCCAGGCGCCGCCTGACCCTTTGAAAAATCGTCCGATCAAGCGGCGGCGCGGGAGCCTTCGTCGAAGAACAGCGCCTGGCTGATCAGCGCCCGCACCATGTCGGGGTTGAACGGCTTGGTGACGAGGAAGGTCGGCTCCGGCCGCTCGCCGGTCAGCAGGCGCTCGGGAAAGGCGGTGATGAAGATCACCGGGATGGGGTGGGTGTGCAGGATGTCGTTGACGGCATCTATCCCGGACGAACCGTCCGCGAGCTGGATGTCGGCGAGGATCATGCGCGGCTGCGTCTTGTGGTAGAGCGCCACCGCCTCCTTGTGCGTCCGGGCGATGCCGACGACGCGGTGGCCCAGGCCCTCGACCATCTGCTCGATGTCCATGGCGATGAGCGGCTCGTCCTCGATGATGAGGATATCGGTCGCGACCTGCTTGGAAATCTCGGTCGAGGCTTCGGCGAGAAGTTCGGCGAACGCGCCGGGGCTGACATCGAGCACCTCGGCGGCTTCGTCGTGGCTGAATCCTTCAACCGAAACGAGCAGGAACGCCTGGCGTGGCTTGGGTGCCAGGTTGGCCAGGTTGGCCGCGGCGCGCGCCTCCCAGGGGAACGTCGACGTCGGTTCGGGCACGCGAACCGCGGAGGTGGAGAACAGCCGCGAGTACAGCTTGTAGAGCGAAATGCGATCGTTCGAGGCTTCCGGGAAGATCGACAGGTCGGCGATCAGCGCCTCGAGCGTGGCGGCGACATACGCATCGCCGGATGTCTGCGATCCGGTGACGGCCCGCGAGAAGCGACGCAGGTAGGGCAGGTGCGGGGCAATCCGCGTGGAAAGGGACATTCAGGAACTACTCCCATGACGCTTTTTGAGCTTACCATGCCCCATAACGGAGCATCCCAAAAATCGGTTCCACCCAATCGGGAACTTTTGTGCGCCAGGGGCATTTAGAGCCACGGCGGGACGTTGGGGTCAAATCCTGCTGCGGGGCAAAGGGTTTATGCGAGACAAAGCGACAATGAACGAATTGGGTATGCTGCGGCGGCGGCGCGACGACGGGCTCGGCCCGAACTCCGACATCGGCAACAAGCTGCGAGCTCTCTACGGCGCCGTGCAGCAGGAAGAGATTCCGACGCGGCTGATCGACCTGCTCGAGCAGCTCGATGCCGTTGAAAAGCAGGCCAAAACCGAAAAGAGCGAGTGACGCAATGGACGCCGAGAAGCCGAGCTTCAAGCGTGAGCTGCTGTCCACTCTCCCGAGCCTGCGCGCCTTTGCGGTTTCGCTGTCGGGGCGCCATGACAAGGCCGACGACCTGGTTCAGGACACCGTCATGAAGGCCTGGGCGAAACAGGACAGCTTCGAGATGGGCACCAACATGAAGGCCTGGCTGTTCACCATCCTGCGCAACGAGTTCTACAGCCAGATGCGCAAGCGGGGCCGCGAGGTGCAGGACAGCGACGGTGCATTCACCGAACGGCTGTCGGTGCATCCCTCGCAATACGGGCTGATGGACCTCGCAGACTTCAGGGCGGCGCTCGACAAGCTGCCCGACGACCAGCGCGAGGCGATCATCCTGATCGGTGCATCGGGCTTTTCCTACGAGGAAGCTGCCGACATCTGCAAATGCGCCGTCGGGACGATGAAGAGCCGCGTCAGCCGGGCGCGCACCAAGCTGCAGGAGATCCTGCAGGTGGCGGGCGAGTCCGACTACGGGCCGGACTCGGTCTCGGCGCAGGTAACGACGACTCCGCGTTACACCTGATCCAGCGGGCGGCGCGCCTCGTTGAGCGCCGCCTCGCATGCCGCCACGAGTGCGGAGGCGACAAAGGGCTTCTCCAGGGGGACAGTGCCCGTGAACAGCGACTGTATCTGCCGGTCGGCTGACGTCACCACCACGCCGACGCCTTGCTCGCGCAGCTGCGCGACAAAGGCCACCACCCCGGGGTCGCCGAGCCGGGCCTCGATCACCGCCAGGTCGATCTGGTCGAGTATCGGTTGCGCCGCCTCTTCGACATTGGCCGCGATGACGACCCTTGCCGCGCCTTCGGCAAGCAGGGAATACTCGATATCGGTGGCGATGAGGTATTCCTGCTCAACGACAAGTACGGTGCGACCCCGCATATGGTAACCTTCGCGACGCTCGAAAATGGGGCGCCATACTCGATGGCGGGCGGAGTGCGGTCATTTAACAATGACACCCTTTCTGTTCGCTTCGCGATGACACCACTGTTGTATTCCCGTCGTGCCTGCGTCTCGCTGGAGGGCCAATGGAGGGCGCCCGCATGATCCCCGTGACCACCGCGGTGCGCCGCGTCCCATGCGAGGCGTGCCCGCTACGCGCCAATCGCTATTTCCGGGATTTCACGGCCGAGGAACTGAAGTTCGTCAGCACCTTCAAGCGCGGCGAACTGGTGGCGGACGCCGGCTCGATGATCCTGGCCGAGGGAACGCACAGTGCGCAGCTGTTCACCCTGCTGTCGGGCTGGGCGTTCCGCTATAAGACGCTGGAGGACGGGCGGCGCCAGATCCTGAATTTCCTGCTCCCCGGCGATCTCGTGGGCCTGCAGGGCTCGATCATCGGCGAGATGGAGCATTCGGTGGAGTCGCTCTCGCCGGTGGTGCTTTGCGTGTTCCAGCGCGACAGCCTCGCGACCCTGTTCGAGGGTTACCCGTCACTGGCATTCGACGTGACCTGGATGGCGTCGCGCGAGGAACGCATGCTGGACGAGAACCTGCTCAGCCTCGGGCGCCGCAACGCCATGGAACGGGCGGCCTATCTCATCGCCTTCCTGTACCAGCGGGCCGAAAAGGCGGGCATGACCAGGAAGCCGGTCATTCCGATCACCCAGCAGCACGTCGCCGATACGCTGGGCCTGTCGATCGTTCACACCAACAAGACGCTCCGGAAACTGGCGGCGCGCCAGCTTATCCGCTGGCAGGGACGGTCCTGCGAAGTGCTCGATCCGGCCGGGCTTGCCGAAATCGCCGGGTGGGACGGCCTGGGGGAAAACCGGCGGCCACTGATCTGAGCCGCACTGTCGCCATCCATGCTCACTACACACGCAGGTATCGAACCGATCGTGACGATGAACGGGCAAGGGCGGTGCCTGGATGAGCCATGTTGACAGCCGGACGATGAGCCTCGGCCTGCCACATCGCCGCCGCGTCGGCGTGCGGCGGCTCGCGATCCTGGTCTCGCTGGGGTTGATGCTGCTGGCCGTGGTGGCCTCGCTCTTCCTCGTTCGCACCGTGGACAGCCAGCTTGCCGATATCGCCAATACCTACGAGATCCGCCGCCAGGCGCGCGAACTCATGCTGGCCATCGTCGATGCCGAGACCGGCCAGCGCGGCTACCTGCTGACGCGCGACGAGGCCTATCTCACGCCCTACAACGCTGCCGTCGCCAACATGAGCGGAACCTACGATCAGTTGAGCGTCCTGCTCAGGGACAGCCCGACCCAGGCCGAGCGGCTGGCGGCGATCGCCCCCGATATCGAGGCCAAGCGCGCCGAGATGGCCCATACCATCGAGCTGATGAGCGCGGGCCAGGTTCCCGAGGCGCTGGCGCTGCTGCGGTCGGATGCCGGTCGCGAACTCATGGACCGCATACGTACCCATCTGCGCGCCCTGATCGCGGAAGAGGACGATCGCCTGGTCGAGCGAAACGCCGCGGTGGCGATCTACCGCCAGTCGCTGGTGGCGACGACGCTTGCGGCGCTTATCGCGGCGGCCGCGCTCGCCTATGCGCTGCTCTCGCGCTCGCAGCGCCGGGTCGACGCGCTGGCCGAGCAGCAGTCGGCGCTGCGCACCCAGAACGAGGAGCTCGAGGCGCGGGTGCGGGCGCGCACTGCCGAAGTGGAGGAGGCGCGCGCCCGCTCGGAGCGCGAGCGCGAGCGGGTCGAGGCGCTGCTGCAGGACACCAATCACCGTATCGGCAATTCGCTGGCGACGGTGTCCTCCCTGCTCGGCCTGCAACTGGCGCGCTCCAGTTCCGACGAGGTACGCAACGCGCTCGAGGCGGCCCAGGCCCGCGTCCAGGCCATTGCCTCCGGCCATCGCCGCCTGCGGCTGGGCGCGGACCTCGAGACCACCAACGCCGCCGAGTTTCTCGATGACGTGACCGAGGACCTGGCGCAGGGCGTCCCGCCCGGCTCGAGCGTCAGCTTCGTGCGCGACTTCGAGCCGCTGACCATCCCGGCGCGGGATGCGACCACGATCGGCATCGTGGTCAGCGAACTGGCCACCAATGCCTGCAAGCACGCGTTCGGCGCCGACGGCAAGGGCACCATCTGGGTGCGTTTCGGCAGGGGCGCGAACGGTGTGGTCACGCTGGCGGTGGAGGATGACGGCCAGGGCATGCAGGAGACCGGCAACGGCCGTTCGGGACTGGGCGCGCTGATCGTCCGGCAGGTGGCCAACCAGTTCGGCGGCGCCGAGCCGCGCTACGCGCCGCGTCCGGGCGGCGGGACCTCGGTCACCGTGGAACTGCCGAAACTCGAGGTGCGCAATGGGTCGTAGCGGGCAGGCCATCGGGGGGCGGGCATGCATTTCATCGGCGTGCTGAACAAGGACGGCGGCACCTTCCGCACCATGGACATGGCCGCCTTCGCCACCAGCGCCGAGCGGGTGTTCGCCGAGCACGGCAACTCGCTCGAGTGCCGCGTCGTCGCGGGTGCGGACCTCGCAGCAGAGCTCGAGCGGGCGGCGAGCGACCCGTCGTCCGATGCGCTGCTGGCGGGCGGCGGGGACGGCACGATCTCGGCCGCTGCCGGCATCTGCTTTTCGCACCGGATGGCGCTGGCGGTGCTGCCGGCGGGGACCATGAACCTGTTCGCCCGCTCGCTCGGGGTGCCGCTGCAGCTCGATGCGGCGGTCGCGGCCCTCGCGCAGGGGCAGGTCGGCACCGTCGACATCGCCACGGCCAACGGGCGCCCGTTCGTGCACCAGTTCTCGGTCGGCATGCATTCACGCCTCGTGAGCATCCGCAATGGCCTCGCCTATGCCGGGCGCTGGGGCAAGATGCTGGCCAGCCTCTGGGCGGTCGCGCCTGCGCTGTCCCGGCCGCTGGTGTTCACGGCGGAGATCACGACGCGGAGCGGGACGGAGCGGCGCAAGGCAACGGCGCTTGCCGTCTCGAACAACCTGCTGGACGAGGGGCACGTGCCCTACGCCGAAGTCGTGGACCGCGGCGTGCTCGGCGTCTACGTCGTCGCACCGATGCCGGCACACGAACTGGCGCGCCTCGCCGTCGCGCTGGCCTTCGGCCGGTGGAAGGCGCATCCGCTGGTTTCCGAGAAGGAGGTCGAGCAGGTGGCCCTCAGCTTTCCGCACCGCAAGGCTTCGGCGAAAGCCGTGATCGACGGCGAACTGGTACCGCTCGACCGCCACGTCGAGCTGCGGATCCATGCCGGCGGCCTCAAGGTGATCCTGCCCGCTGCCGCCGCGCCTGCGTCATCGGCCAACCCGGCGACCGAGCTGGCATAACAAAGTCCCGCCGCGGGGGAGGGCCGGGGCGGGACTCGATGCTGCGATGTGCGCTGACTAGAGGCTCGCCGCCCCTGCCTCGACCGGCTGCTGGCCGAGCCGGCGCAGGGCGTTCTCGATGGTCTTGAGGTCTTCGCCGTCGTCGCCATCGACCGGGGTCATGCCCTCGGTGGCGCTGCGCTCCTTGGACAGGGAGTCGGCTTCCAGCTGGCGCAGCATGGTGATCTTCTCGCCTTCCGGGATGTGCTCGTCGGTCAGGATGGTCACGATCTTGCGCTTGATGTGGGTCATGGCTCGCACTCCTGCGTGCTTGGGTCCTTGGCATGCCGCGCCAGGTGGTGCGGTGCGGTGGGTAACGCCGGCCCGGACGGCCGGTTCCCTCACATCATTCCGCATCGGCCTCGTCGCTGCGCTGGCCGGTCGGCTTGGCCAGCAGGTAGGCGGCCGCCAAGGCGCCGCCGACGGGGATGCCGATCTTCCTCATGAGGTCGGATCGGAGCAGCAGGGGCAGGGCGGTCAGCGCCGCGGTGGTGACCAGCGCCGTCTTTTCCGCCGCGTTCCGGCGTTCCGTCGCCCGGCGGCGGGCGATCCCGTCCGCGATCGCAATGGCGGCCCAGATGACGATCGCGATGACGATGGCGCCGGCGGCAATCGCCAGCGGCGCGATGATCGGCCCCCACAGCAAGGCGAACCAGGCGTGCAGGGCGACGAGCAGGAAGGCGATGCCGATCAACGCGAAGAACGCCATGGCCGACCAGGCTATGGCGTTGCGCTTGATGTGCTCGAGCAGTTCGTCGACCTCGATGCCGAGGACCGACGCAGCCAGGGCGAGCAGGTGCATGGATTACCTCGAGATCACCGCCAGCAGGAACCCGAGTGCGATGGCGCCGGCCACGGCGGTCAGCGGCTTCTCGCGAATGGTGTCCTTGATCTGCTTTTCGAGCTGGCCGAACTCGTCCTGCGCATCGCCGACGGCCTGCTGGCCGACCTTGGCGAGATGGCGGGCCTCGCGCTTGGCGACGCTCTGGGCCTCGTTCACCTTGTCCTCGGCGAGCCCGGTCAGCGTGCTGGCGATCGCCTTGAGATCGGCCTGCAATTGCTGGACCTGCGCCGACAGGTCGTCGTCCCGTTGCGGTGCGCGGGCGGTGCTGCGGCGCGCGCCGTTGGCAGCGCGTCGCGTCGGGGTAGCGGATCGGTTGGGAGCCATGTCGGTCGTCGCAGCCATCTGTGTACTCCTTGCATAAGCTTGCGGCTTAACGCTCTGCGGGGGCGGCGGTTCCAGTCTGGCCCCGGCGCGGCCCGCATTTTTGCGGCAGATCAAATGAGTGCACCCCGGCTCGGGCGCGAGCCGGGGTGCCAGGCGAACCGAAAGGGGGCGACCTCGGCTCGCTTGGGCTCGTCAGAATACGCGCATCAACACGAGGATGATGACGATGACGAGCACGACGCCAAGAATACCGGAGGGATAGGCTCCCCAGGAGCGGGAGTAGGGCCAGGCCGGTATGGCGCCGATCAGCAGCAGGATCAGCAGGATGATGATGATCGTGCTCAATGTCATGGTACGTGCTCCTACAGGATGGCGAGCAGGAGCGTAGCGGCGACCGCGAGGATGCCGACGGCCGCACTCATCGCCGCTATCACCGCGCCGTAGTGGGTCCGTCCGTCATAACCCTCCGGTACCCAGGCAAGGGCCGCACGGCTTGCGTGTTCAAGATTTGCGATCTCGATGGTGCTCATCGCCAAGTTCCCGTCGTGTGGTTCTGGCCCCGGGGGACCGGTCGGACACGCCGCAGGCGCGTCTGGCCAGCACAACGGCGGCTGCCACACTTGGTTCCAGAGCGCTGAAGTGTTTCGCCTTATTCGACGCGCACGACGTCGACCGACTGCTTGGCGGAATGCTCGCCGCTGGTGCGCAGCACACCCACGATGGGCGAGATGTCGGAGTAGTCGCGGCCGTGGCCGATGGTGATGTGGTCGGGCCCGGCGAGCATGGCGTTGGTGGGGTCGAACTCGATCCAGCCGGCGTGCTGGCCGCACCAGACGCGCACCCAGGCATGCATGGCGTCGGCCCCCTCGAGGCGCGGCTTGCCCTTGGGCGGGATGGTGCGCAGGAAGCCCGAGACGTAGCCGGCAGGGATGCCGACGCCGCGCAGGCCGGCGATCATGACATGGGCGAAGTCCTGGCATACCCCGCGCTTCAGGGCGAAGGCCTCTGAGGGGCCGGTATCGACCTTCGTCGCCTCGCGATCGTAGCGGAACTCGCGGTGGATGCGCAGGCAGAGATCGAGCGCCGCCGCCTGCACGGAGGGCGAGCTTGCCACCGAGTCACGGGCATAGGCGGCAATCGCCGGATCGAGCGGCACGCGCGGCGAGGCGGCAAGGAAATGCTGCGGCGAACTGGCGGCCACCGACCACAGCCTGCTCAGTTCTTCCCGCAGCCCGGTCAGCGTCGGCGACAGGTCCGCAGGACTGGGCGGATCCTCGACCTGCACGCGGGCGGAGAGCCTGACGTCGAGATGATCGTGATAGCCGGAATAGGCGATGGTGGTGACGAGGTTGCCGAAGAAGTCGGTGAAGCTCGTCTCCTGCTCGGGGCGCGGCTCGAACGAGAGCGATGCGGCGATGACGCGCTGCACCTGCGGAATCGAGATCGGACTGACCCGCACCAGGTGCCGGTCGCCATGTACCGCGGCGTCGTAGTCGTAGTGCAGTTCGAGCCGGACGTCGTAGAGCACGGCTCGCCTCCCTCAGACGAAATAGGCGTCGGCAATGAGACCGGCGAGATTGCCGATGTCGAGGCCGAGCCGGTTGAGGTGGGGGGTCGTCATCGCCGCAGGCTCACTGACGCGCAGTTCGGTGTCGAGCGACAGCGCGGCCTTGGCCGCGATCGACAGGTGACCGCCCTCGATGCCGCCGGGCAGACGCTCGAGCTGCTGATACAACTCCGCGATCTGGAAGCGCACCGAGCGGGGATTGAGCGGGTCGAGGACCAGCAGGTCGATATAGGAGTTGACGCCAGCGCTCACCGCGTAGCGCCGGCGGTGCGTCATCACGCTGTCGCCGATCTCGAGCAGCAGGTCGAGCGCGCCCTCGGGTGCGTTCTTGCGCGTCAGCCAGGCGACGGCGCCGGAAATCTGGATACCGCGTTCGAGCCGGCGCCCGATTTCGAGGAAGCGCCAGCCGGCGAAGCGGTACATGTTCTCGTGCACGAGGCCCGAGAAGCCGGCAAGCTTGCGCAGCAGCACGGTCATGGCGCGGGTGGCGTCGTCGCCGGCCTCCACCTTGTGGGCGAAGGTGCGCGCGGTCTTGCGCAGGTCGGCCAGCGCCAGCCATCCATCGGGCGAGAAGCGGTCGCGGATCTGGCCGGCGCTGTTGACCGCGCTGTCGATGGCCGCGAGCAGCCCGGTCGGCAGCGGCGTCGAGGCGTCGACGCCCAGCCCGTCGAGATAGGTGCGCGTATCCTTGAGGATGGGCAGGTCCGGATTGGAGCTCTCGGCGAGGCGGGCGTTGTACGCGCGCAGGATTCGCACGGTCGCCTCGCAGCGTTCGGCGTAGCGTCCGAGCCAGATCAGGTTGTCGGCGGCACGGCTGGGCAGGCTTCCGGCCGAGACGCGTACCAGCTCCTCGCCCTCGCCGGGCAGCAGCGTGACGTGCTCGACCGGCTGGTCGCTAACCACCCAGACGTCGGCGGCCTGGCCGCCGCGCTGCATGGCGATGGCGGACGAATCGGGCGTCGAGCCGATGCGGGCGAAACCTCCGGGCATGATCGTCCAGCCATCGCGCGTGCGCGCCGCATAGACGCGCAAGGTCATCGGGCGGGGCTCGAGCCGGCCACCGACATGGAGCGGGGTGGTCGACAGGTGCACCTGTTCCTGGCCGACGAACGCTCCGCCCTCGGCCTCGAGGCGGTCGAGCAGGGCCTGGCGCTGGTGCGGGGGCAGGCCGCCGCCGACAACGGTCTCCGTGTCCTCGATGGCAAGGCCGGTGGCGAAGGCCGATCCCACCATCATGGTATCGAAATTGTCGATGACGTGCCGCCGTTCGGCGGCACCGCCGCACCACCAGGTGGCAATGGTTGGCAGCTCCAGCTCGCTGCCGGTCAGGGTGCGGCACAGATTGGGCATGAACGCCGCGAAGGCGCGCGTCTCGAGGATGCCCGAGCCCAGGGCGTTGACCATCGAGATCGAGCCCTGCCGAATTGCGTCGGTGAGTCCCGGCGTCCCGATCCGGCTGTCGTAGCGCAGTTCCAGCGGGTCGGCGAAGCTCGCATCCATGCGGCGCCAGAGCACGCTGACCGGCTTCAACCCGGACACCGTGCGCACCATCACCTGGCCGTCGTCGACGACCAGGTCCTCGCCCTCGAGCAGCGCGAAGCCCAGGTAGCGGGCGATGTAGGCGTGCTCGAAATAGGTCTCGTTGTGCTGGCCGGGCGTGAGGATGCCGACCCCGCCGTCACGGGACTCGGCAATGCCGTTCAAGGCGTCGCGAAAACCCCTGAAGAAGCCGGCGAGGCGATGCACATGCATCCTGCCGTAGATGTCGGACAGCGCGCGCGTCGTCGCCACCCGGTTCTCGAGCGCGAAGCCGGCGCCGGAGGGCGCCTGGGTGCGGTCGCCCAGCACCCACCAGCCGCCATTCGGCCCGCGGCCGAGCTCGAAGGCGCAAAAGTGCAGGTAATGCCCGCTCGCCGGCTCGATACCGACCATCGGGCGCAGGAACTCGGCGTTGCGCGCGATCAGCTCGGGCGGCAGCAGGCCGCGCTGCACAAGCTGGTTGTCGCCATAGATGTCGGCAACGATCGTCTCCAGCAGTTCGGCACGCTGGGTCAGGCCGCGCGTGATCGTGCGCCACTCCGCCTCGTCGAGGATCAGCGGCACGTGCGCCAGCGGCCAGCCGCGCTCCTTGCCGGCGGCGCCGTCGTACTTGCGGTAATAGACCCCGGCATCGCGCAGGTACTGGTCGGCCCGTTCGAAGCGTCCCGCCAGTTCGGTCGGGCCGAGGTCGTCGAGTGCCCCGATCAGTTGCGACCACGCGGGCCGCAGTCGTCCATCGGGGGCGAGCATCTCGTCGGGAACGCCGGGCAGGGGCTTGTAGTCGGCAATGAGCCCATGGGCCCCATGCCTTGCCGCCTGCCGTTCATTCCGAGTGCTCATGGAGCAATAGCGCTAGCGAAAGCGGCCGGAATCGCAAGGGGATTTCGACTGCTGGGTCAAAATGCCGGCGCGAACCGTCATGGCGCGTGGACGGGAACGCGCAGGTCGAGCGTCAGCGGAAATTCCGCCGATCTTGCCTCGGTTGGCGGCACGTAGCCTCCGGGCCTGTGCCCGTTCGGCACGAAGCGGGCCAGCCGCCGTGCCTCTGCTTCGTTGCCGTTGACCGGGAAGGTGTCGTAGTTGCGGCCGCCCGGATGCGCGGTGTGGTAGGTGCAGCCGCCGATCGCGCGGCCCGACCAGGTGTCGTAGATGTCGAAATGCAGGGGCGCATTCACCGGCAGGGCGGGATGCATGCCCGAGGCGGGCTGCCAGGCCTTGAAGCGCACGCCGGCCACGGCGACGCCGGCGGCACCGGTAGCGGTGAGCGGCACCTCGCGACCGTTGCAGGTCACGCGGTAGCGGCCGGGGTTCACGCCTTCAAGCTTCACTTGAAGGCGTTCAACCGATGAATCAACGAAGCGTACCGTGCCGCCGATGGCGCCCTGCTCGCCCATGACGTGCCAGGGTTCGAGCGCCTGGTTGAGCGTCAGCTTCATGCCCTCGACCTCGACTTCCCCGCAGAACGGGAAGCGGAACTCGAGTTGGGCGGCGAACCACTCCGGATCGAGGTCGAAGCCATGGTCGCGAAGATCGGCCAGCACGTCGAGGAAATCGGCCCAGACGAAGTGCGGCAGCATGAACCGGTCGTGCAGCGTGGTGCCCCAGCGGACGAGCCTGCCCTGCTTGGGCGATGTCCAGAACCGCGCGATCAGCGCCCGTACCAGCAGTTGCTGGGCAAGGTTCATGCGCGCGTTAGGGGGCATCTCGAAGCCGCGGAACTCGACCAGTCCGAGCCGCCCGGTCGGGCCGTCGGGAGAATAGAGCTTGTCGATGCAGATTTCCGAGCGGTGCGTGTTGCCGGTGACGTCGACGAGCAGGTTGCGGAACAGCCGGTCGACCAGCCAGGGCAGGGGAGCGGGACCCTCGTCCGGCGCCGGCACCTGCTGCATGGCGATCTCGAGTTCGTACAGGCTGTCGTGGCGCGCCTCGTCGATGCGCGGCGCCTGCGAGGTCGGGCCGATGAACAGGCCCGAGAACAGGTAGCTCAGCGACGGGTGCTGCTGCCAGTGGAGGACCAGGCTCTTGAGCAGGTCCGGCCGGCGCAGGAAGGGCGAGTCCGACGGCGTGGCGCCGCCCACTACGACATGGTTGCCGCCGCCCGTGCCGGTGTGACGGCCGTCGATCATGAACTTGTCGGCCCCGAGTCGCGACAGCCGCGCCTCTTCGTAGACGGCGGTGGTGGTCGCCACGCACTCCTCCCAGCTCGCGGCCGGGTGGATGTTGACCTCGATGACGCCGGGGTCGGGCGCGACGCGGATCACGTTGAGGCGCGGGTCATAGGGCGGCGCATAGCCCTCGACGTGAATGGGCTGGCCGATGCTCCTTGCCGCCTGCTCGGAGGCGGCGATCAGCTCCAGATAGTCCTCGACCGTCGAGACGGGCGGCAGGAACACGCACAGCCGGCCTTCGCGCAGTTCCACCGAAATCGCGGTGCGCACCGCCCCGTCGATCTCGTCGAGCACCTGCTCGTTGATCTGCTGGTTCTCGGTCAGGTCAGGCGTGAAGGTTGAAGGCTGGGCATGGTGGCCGACGCGCACCTCGACCTTGTGGCGCAGCAGTTCCTCGACCTCCGGCAGGTCGGCCAGTGCGATCAGGGGATCGCGCGGCACGACGTGCGGATAGGCGCTCGGCTCAAGATGCTTGAGCGAACCGAGCGGCAGGCGGTAGCCGACCGGTGCGTCGCCGGGTACGAGGAACAGCTTGCCCCGGCGCGTCCGCCATTGCTCCGACACCCATCTCGTGCGCGAGGGCAGGGCGTTCCAGCGCTGCACCGGCAGCACGTAGCCGGTCGGGTTGGTCAGCCCGCGCTCGAACACGGCCGCCATGCGCGCCCGCGCCTCGGGGTCCTTCAACTCGCTGTTGGTCGGGTCGACGTTGGCCGGAAGGTTGCCCTCCTTGAGCAGCCATTCGCCCGGGTCCTCGAAGGCCGGCGCGACGGTGTCGCCCTCGAGACCGAGCCGGGTGGCAATTTCCACCAGAAGTTTGGCTGCGTCGTCTGCACTTGCTGTAGACTTTTGCCCTTCCCGGGCCACGAGCTCCGGGTCGGTCCAGACCGGTTTTCCGTCGCGGCGCCAGTACAGCGAGAAGGTCCAGCGCGGCAGGCTTTCGCCCGGATACCACTTGCCCTGGCCGTAGTGCAGCAGTCCGCCCGGCGCGAAACGCTCGCGCAGGCGCCGGATGAGATCATCGGCAAGCGCGCGCTTGGTCGGGCCAACGGCCTCGGCGTTCCACTCGCCGGCCTCGAAATCATCAATGGAAACAAAGGTCGGCTCGCCGCCCATGGTGAGCCGGACGTCGTGCTTGACCAGTTCCCCGTCGACCTTGCGCCCGAGTGCGTTGAGCCGGTCCCAGCTGTCGTCCGAGAACGGCATGGTGATGCGCGGGTGCTCGGCGACGCGGCTCACCTTCATGTCGAAGGCGAACTCGACATTGGCAAAGCTGGTAAAGCCCGAAATCGGCGCGGCATTACGATAATGCGGCGTCGCCGCGAGCGGGATGTGGCTCTCGCCGGTCAAGAGGCCGGAGGTCGGATCGAGCCCGACCCAGCCGGCGCCGGGAAGATAGACTTCGCACCAGGCGTGCAGGTCGGTGAAGTCATGGTCCGTCCCAGGCGGCCCGTCGAGCGAGACCAGATCGGGCTTCAACTGGATCAGGTAGCCCGATACGAACCGAGCGGCGAAGCCGAGGTGCCGCAGGGCCTGTACCAGCAACCAGCTCGAGTCGCGGCATGAGCCCTGCGCCCGGGCCAGCGTCTCCTCGGGCTCGAACACGCCGGTTTCGAGCCGTACGATGTAGCCGATCCGCTGCTGCACCGCGGCGTTGAGCCCGGTGATGAAGGTCACCGTGTTCTGCGGCGTCCGGTCGATACCGGCGAGGAACTGGCGCAGCATCGGGCCGGCCGGTTCTGGCTTCATGTAGACGAGAAGGTCATCCCGCAGTTCCTCGGGGTAGTCGAAGGGCCAGGTTTCGGCCCGTTCCTCGACGAAGAAATCGAAGGGATTGTAGACCGTCATGTCGGCAACGAGGTCGACCTCGATCTTGAGCTCGGTCACCGGGTCCGGGAAGACGTGGCGGCTCAGGTAGTTGCCGTAGGGATCCTGCTGCAGGTTGACAAAGTGCTTGGCCGGGGTCACTCGCAGCGAGTGGCTGAGCACCTTGGTCCTGGATTGTGGTGCCGGCTGCAACCGGATGATCTGGGGCTGGAGGACGACCGGACGGTCGTACTTGTAGTGCGTCAGGTGATAGATCGCGGCTTTGATCGACATGCGGTCGGTCACTCACTGAGGCACAGGCGCTTCCCGGCAAGGACGATAGCGACAGTTGCGTGAGGCGGCTAGCCTCGTGAGATCACAGGGGATGCACACATGCAACAGAACCGGACGCCGCTGATGCGGGCCATCAAGGCGGTCGGGCGGTTCGTCGTCGCCGTCGCGGCCGTGGCCTATCTGATCCTCGACGAGCTTTTGTTCCCGCTGTTCCGGCCGCTGATCGCCTGGCTCACGGGTTTGCGTCTGTTCCAGCGCCTGGGGGAGTGGCTCGGGCGGCTGCCGCCCTATGTCGCGCTGGTGGCCTTCGCCGTGCCGTTCATCATCATCGAGCCGGTGAAGGTCGCGGCCATCTGGTGGGTCGGGATCGGGCACGTCATCACCGGCACGATCGGCCTGCTGTTTGCGCACGCGCTGTCGCTGCTGGTGGTCGAGCGCATCTTCCATGCCGCCTACGAGCCGTTGATGCGCATCGGCTGGTTCGCGAAACTGCTGGGCTGGCTGTTCGGCATCCGCGACCGGGCCATCGCCATGGTGACCGCGACTTCGGCGTGGCGGACGACGGTTCGCTGGGCGCGCGGCGTACGAGGCTGGCTAAGGGACGTGATCGCTCAGTTGCGTTAGCCTTTCTTCTTCTTGCGATCCGTGTGCATCGCCGTGCGCGATTCCTCGAGGAAGGCCTCCACCTCCTCCAGCGTCGCGGAGAAGTCGTAGCCGGCATTGCCGAACACGATCTCGAAGGTGTCGTCGTCGCGCAGCATGTAGCCGCCATGCGCGTCGATCTTGGGATTACGCTTCTGCGCCACGAGCAGGCTCACGCCGAAAGGGCGGCCCATGCGGCGGACGCGGCGTTCAATGGCGGCGAGGGTGTTGGCGCGGCTCGACATGGCAGGCTCCTTCGCCGCTGTTCATAGCGCGAACTACAGCAGGGGCAAGAGGACAAGGGCCGGTGGGTGTGGCGCCCCACGCTTGATCCCTCCCCAAAAGGGGGGGACCAGCGACTCCAGTTGAGCATCGCCGATCCGGATGCTTTAGTTCGCGCATGGCTTTCACCCTGAGGCAGTTGCAGTACTTCATCGCCGTCGCGGAGGAGGGAACCGTTTCCGGCGCGGCGCAGTCGCTATCGATCAGCCAGTCCGCGGTGACCGACGCGATCAAGGACCTCGAGACGGACCTCGGCGTCGCGCTGTTCGAGCGCCACCGCCGCGGGCTGACCATCACCCACAAGGGTCACCAATTCTACCGGCACGCGACCCGAATCCTCGCCTCCGTCTCGGACGCGCGGCGGAGCTTCGGGGACCAGGAAGAGACTCCGGCCCAGGGCGGCTCGCTGCATCTTGGAGTCACGTCGCTGGTTGCCGGCTACGTCCTGTCCGACCTCCTGGCCCGCTATCGGCGGGCCTATCCGCACGTCAGCGTGACGGCCATCGAGGACAATGGCGACTACCTCGAGCACCTGCTGATCGGCGGCGAACTCGACGTGGCGGTGATGGTGATCTCCAACCTCCGCGATCGGGTTGCCCTGCAGGCGGAAATCTTCGAGACCTCACCCTACCGGCTGTGGCTACCCCTGGGGCATCGGCTGGCCGGCGCCGACATCATCTCCGTTTCCGACATCGTCCCCGAGCCGCTGATCATGCTGACCGTGGACGAGACCGAGGAGAACACGGGCAAGCTGCTGGCGGCTTTCAGCGCGCGGCCGCATGTCGCCTTCCGCACCCGCTCGGTCGAAGCGGTGCGCAGCCTCGTTGCCACGGGGGCGGGGATCGCGCTGCTGCCCGATCTTGTCTATCGGCCCTGGTCGCTGGAAGGCGACAGGATCGAGAGCCGCGATGTGTCCGGGGCGCTGCCGGTGGTGCAGGTGGGGATGGTGTGGCGGCGCGGCAGCCAGTTGACGCGGGCGGCGCGGGACTTCATCGGGCTCGCGCAACAGCAGCATCTGTCGCTGACCCGGACCGGTGGAGAACGCTGAGCCGTGTCGATGTGACATTCTGATATCGGATTTGCCGATATCTCCCCTCGGTCGAATGCATTTGCGAATGTTCATGTGCCCGATAAGGTTCGAGCCAAGGGCCTCATGCGCATTGGGAGCGCGGCCCCGACAGGGAGAAACCGATGAAATCCATCCTCAAGACGACTACAGCCTTGACCATGGTTCTTGCCTTTGCCGGGCAGGTCGCCGCGCAGGAAGCCCTGCAGTCGATTGGCCCGGGCGAAGGCGAAGTCTCGATCGTCGCCTGGCCGGGCTATATCGAACGCGGCGAGTCCGATGCGGGCTACGACTGGGTGACCAAGTTCGAGGCCGATTCCGGCTGCAAGGTGACCGTGAAGACGGCCGCGACCTCGGACGAGATGGTGGCGCTGATGAATCAGGGTGGCTTCGATCTCGTCACCGCCTCGGGCGACGCTTCGCTCCGCCTCGTCGCGGGCAAGAAGGTGGCGCCGGTCAACATTTCGCTGATCAAGAGCTGGGACACCCTGGACGACAGGCTGAAGGAAGGCGTCTGGCACACCGTGGATGGCGTACATTACGGCGTGCCGTACCAGTGGGGCCCGAACGTCCTCATGTACAACACCAAGACGTTCCCCACTGCGCCCGAGAGCTGGAACGTCGTGTTCGAGAAGATGGACCTGCCCGACGGAAAGTCGAACGAGGGCCGCGTCCAGGCCTATGACGGCGCCATCTATATCGCTGACGCTGCGCTCTACCTGATGACCGCCAAGCCCGAGCTTGGGATCAAGGACCCCTATGAGCTCAACGAGGCGCAGTACGCTGCGGCGATCGAGCTACTGAAGGGGCAGCGCGCGCTCGTCGGCCGTTACTGGCACGACGCCGCGGTACAGGTCGACGACTTCACTTCGGAAGGCGTCGTGGCCTCGGGGTCGTGGCCGTACCAGGTAAATACGCTGCAGGCCAACGGCCAGCCGATCGCCTCGACCATTCCGAAGGAAGGCGCGACGGGCTGGGCCGACACGACCATGCTGTCGGCGACGGCCGCGCACCCCAACTGCGCCTACATGTGGATGGAGCACTCGATCCAGCCCAAGGTGCAGGGCGACGTTGCCGCCTGGTTTGGCTCGGTGCCGGTGGTGCCCGCCGCGTGCAAGGGCAACGAACTGCTGACCGACACCGGCTGCGCCACCAACGGCTTCGACAACTTCGACAAGATCCACTTCTGGAAGACGCCGACCGCCCAATGTGCGCAAGGCGAGTGCGTTCCGTACTCGCGCTGGGCGTCGGACTACATCGGCGTGATGGGGCAGTAGCCCTGTCAGGTGGGGGGCGTCCCTCACCCCAGCACAACCACAGCATGTCATCCCGGCGAAGGCCGGGATGACATCTAGTTCGGAATGAGCAAATTGGCCTCCATCCCCGCCGTTTCACTCCAGTCCGTCTCGCGCCACTTCGGCGCCGTGCGAGCCCTGGATGGGATCGACCTCGAAGTGGGCGAGGGCGAGTTCTTCGCCATGCTCGGGCCTTCGGGATCCGGCAAGACCACCTGCCTCCGTCTCATCGCCGGGTTCGAGCAGCCGACGTCGGGGAGCATCCGCGTCTTCGGCGACGCGGTCGAGGGGGTGCCGCCCTATCGGCGCAACGTCAATACGGTGTTCCAGGACTACGCGCTGTTCCCGCACATGAATGTACGCGAGAACGTCGAGTTTTCGCTGATGCTGCGCAAGGTCGACCGCATGACCCGGCAGCGTGAAGCCGAGGCGGCGCTGGAACTGGTAAAGCTCGCTGGCTATGGCGAGCGCAAGCCCGGTCAGCTCTCCGGTGGGCAGCGCCAGCGCGTGGCCCTGGCCCGCGCCACCGTCAACAAGCCCAAGGTGCTGTTGCTAGACGAGCCGCTTGGAGCGCTCGACCTGAAGCTGCGCGAGCAGATGCAGGACGAACTGAAAGTCCTGCAGAAGACGCTTGGCATCACCTTCATCTTCGTCACGCACGACCAGGGCGAGGCGCTGTCGATGGCCGACCGCGTCGCCGTTTTCGACCATGGTCGGCTCATGCAGGTCGGCACCCCGGAGGAGATCTACCGTCGGCCCAACTCGCGCTTCGTCGCCGACTTCGTCGGCTCGTCAAATGTCCTGCCGCCGGCCTTCGTGCAATCGATGTTCGGTGAGAGCCGCTGGGCCTCGCTCAGGCCTGAGGCGATCCATGTCGCCCGTGCCGAAGGCGATGGTGAGCCACACCTCACCGGGATCGTGGTCTCGCGCGCCTACCTGGGTGCCACGACACGGCTGGGAATCGACCTGGGCGGCACGCTCCTGCACGCCGTCGTGGCCTCGACCGAAGATGCGCCTGTCGAAGGCGAGCGTGTGACTCTCGGGTTCAGCAAGGATGCGGTTCACATGATGGAGGCAGAGGGATGAGCGTCGAGGCCCTCACCGCCTCCGCGATACTGCCGAACCGCCGCGGCACCTTGGGCGCGCTGTCGGACTATTTCTGGCGCCGTCCGAAGCTGCTGGTCTTTCTTCTCGTTGCGCCGGCGCTGCTGTGGCTGGGCATCGTCTATGTCGGCTCGCTGATCGCGCTCTTGCTGCAGAGCTTCTACTCGCTCGACGACTTCTCCGGCGTCATCGTCGAGGAGTTCACGCTGAAGACCTACGGCGAGCTGTTCAAGGCCCAGAACCTCGACATCATCGTGCGCACGGTCAGCATGGCGGCGATCGTCACCCTGGCATCCGCCATCGTCGCCTTTCCCATCGCCTATGTCGCGGCGCGTTATGCGCGGGGCAAGTGGAAGGCGCTGTTCTACCTGGGCGTGATGCTGCCGCTCTGGGCCAGCTACCTGGTCAAGATCTATGCCTGGAAACTGATCCTCGCCAAGGAAGGCATCCTCAACTGGGTGTTCGAGCAGTTGCACCTGACCTGGCTGCTCGACGCCTACCTGTCGCTGCCGATCATCGGCGGCAACTCGCTGTCGGTGAGCTTCACCGGCACCTTTCTCGTCTTCCTCTACATCTGGCTGCCCTACATGATCCTGCCGATCCAGGCGTCGGTGGAGCGGGTGCCGACCAACTTGCTCGACGCGGCCTCCGATCTTGGCGCGACCCCGATGCAAACGTTCTGGAAGGTGATCTTCCCGCTGGCGCTGCCCGGCATCGTCGCCGGCTCGATCTTCACCTTCTCGCTGACGCTGGGCGATTACATCATCCCGCAGATCGTCGGCACCTCGCGGCTGTTCATCGGGCAGGCGGTCTATGTGCAGCAGGGCACGGCCGGCAACATCCCGCTCGCGGCGGCCTTCACCGTGGTGCCGATCATCATCATGGGGCTCTACCTGTGGATGGCCAAGCGCATGGGGGCCTTCGATGCGCTCTAGGCCATTGGCATCGTGGCTCCTAGCCTCCCCCACAAGGGGGGAGGTGCCGACCGAGTTGGTGGTCGCTGTGGTGCCCCAATCACCGCTCTCCACGTCCCCCGCGATGGGGGAGGCAAGCGCAGCTTGGTCGCGCAGCGACCCCAGCGAAGCTCGGAGAGGGTGGGGCCAGGTGCTCGTGCTGTTTGGGTGCGGCTATGCGTAACACTCCGCGCGCCTCCTGGCCGCTGAAGCTTGCCGCCGCGGCAGGGCTGGTCTTCATGCTGGCGCCGCTGGCGCTCATCTTCCTCTACGCCTTTTCCACCGAGGAAAAGACCTATCAGTGGCCGCCGCCGGGGCTGACCCTCGAGTGGCTTGCCGTGGCCTGGCAGCGACCGGACGTGTGGAAGGCGCTGACGCTGTCGGTTCAGGTGGCCACGATCTCCACCGCGATCGCGCTGGTGCTGGGCACGCTCTGCGCCGCGGCCGTGTCCGGCTCGCGCTTCTTCGGCCGCGAGACCATCTCGCTGCTGGTGATCCTGCCCATCGCGCTGCCGGGCATCATCACCGGCATTGCGCTGCGCTCGGCCTTTAGCCTGATGGAGATCCCGTTCTCGTTCTGGACGATTGTCCTCGGCCACGCCACCTTCTGCATCGTCGTGGTCTACAACAATGCCGTCGCGCGCCTGCGCCGCACCTCGGGGTCGATGATCGAGGCGGCGATGGACCTGGGCGCCGACAAGCTCCAGACCTTCCGCCACATCATCCTGCCCAATATCGCGACCGCGCTGCTCGCTGGGGGCATGCTCGCCTTCGCGCTCAGTTTCGACGAGGTGATCGTCACCACCTTCACCGCCGGCCAGCAGCAGACGCTGCCGCTGTGGATGCTCGAAGAGCTGATCCGCCCGCGCCAGCGACCGGTGACCAATGTCGTCGCCATGGTTGTGGTGGTCGTCACCCTGCTGCCGATCCTTGCAGCCTTCTATCTCAGCCGCGGCGGCGAGCAGTCCGTCGCCGGCATGGGCAAGTAACTCGTTCGGGAGAGAGACCAATGGACACACAGATGCTGATCGGTTCGCGCTTCGAGGCGGGGACGGAGACCGAGGAGCAGGTGCTCGATCCCCGGACCGGGGCGCTGATCAAGGCCATTCCCGAAGCCTCGCAGGCCCAGATCGACGCCGCCGTGTCGGCGGCGGACACGGCGTTCGCGACCTGGTCGCGAACGACGCCGGCCCAGCGCTCGGGCTATCTGCTCAGGATTGCGCAGGCCATCGAGGATGATGCGGAGGCCTTCGCCGCGCTCGAGGCGCTGAACTGCGGCAAACCGATCAATGCCGTCAGGAACGACGAGATTCCGGCGATCGTCGATTGCTGGCGCTTCTTTGCCGGCGCCGTGCGCAACATGCACTCCACGGTCGCGGGCGAGTACCTGCCGGGCCATACCTCGATGATCCGGCGCGACCCGATCGGCATCGTCGCCTCGATTGCGCCGTGGAATTATCCGCTGATGATGATGGCGTGGAAGCTCGCGCCGGCGATCGCGGGCGGCAATACGGTGGTGTTCAAACCCTCCGAGCAAACGCCGCTGACGGCGCTGAAGCTCGCCAAGGTCATGGCCGACATCCTGCCGGAGGGCGTGGTGAACGTCGTGCTGGGGCGAGGCGACAGCGTCGGCAACGCGCTGATCAACCACCCCCGGGTCAGCATGATCTCGATCACCGGCGACGTGGCGACCGGCAAGAAGGTGCTGCAGGCAGCAGCGAAATCGGTGAAGCGCACCCACCTCGAGCTCGGCGGCAAGGCGCCGGTGATCGTCTACGACGACGCCGACATCGAGGCCGTGGTCGACGGGTTGCGCGCCTTCGGCTACTACAATGCCGGCCAGGACTGCACGGCGGCCTGCCGCATCTACGCCGGTCCGAAAATCCACGACAAGCTGGTGGCCGACCTCAGCGCGGCTGTGTCGACCATCCGCTTCAACCAGCAGGACGATACGCAGAACGAGATCGGGCCGCTCATCTCCAGGCGCCAGCGCGACCGGGTGGCGAGCTTCGTCGAGCGCGCCTCCGAACTGCCGCACATCAAGATCGCGACCGGTGGCCATACGGCCGGCGACAAGGGCTTCTTCTATGAGCCGACCGTCATCGCCGGAGCCCTGCAGACTGACGAGATCGTGCGTCGCGAGGTGTTCGGGCCGGTGGTGTCCATCACCCGCTTCACCGACCCCGAGGATGCCATCGCCTGGGCCAACGACAGTGATTACGGCCTTGCTTCATCGGTCTGGACCCAGGACGTCAACAAGGCCATGCAGACTGCGGCAAGGCTGCAGTACGGCTGCACCTGGATCAACACGCACTTCATGCTGGTCAACGAGATGCCGCACGGTGGGCTGAAGCAGTCGGGTTACGGCAAGGATATGTCCATGTATGCGCTCGAGGACTACACTGCCGTCCGTCACGTCATGATCAACCACGGCTAGGTCGGCGCGTTGCCGCTTGCGACATGCGAGCGGATATCGAGTTCGGTGCTCTTCAAGTGGGCGCGCATCGCATCGACGGCGGCGCGCTGGTCGCCGGCCTTTATGGCGTCGAGGATGGCTTGGTGGGCCGATAGTGTCTCGTCGCGGCCGGCACCGCGCAGGGTCTGACCGCGGCGACTCATCACAAAACTTTCCCGCAGTGGCCGCGCCATCGCCTCGAAGATGAACGCGATGACGCGGTTGCCGCTTGCCATGGCGACCGCCTCGTGGAACTGCAGGTCCGACTCGTGGAAGCGGGCTTCGGCCTCCGCGTCGCCGCGGGCTGCGTCGGTGGCAAAGCGGCGCATTCCCTCCATGGCGCCGTCGACGGCCTGCAAGCCGGCCCGGCTGGCGCGCTTGGCGGCAAGGCCCGCCGACAGGGTCTCCATCGCCATGCGCAATTCGATCAGGTCGAACAGGCCCTTGGGATCGTTGCGGACGATCGAGACAAGCATGCCTGCGAAGACGGAGCTGTCGGGCTCGCGCACAACCGCCCGGCGGCCCCGGCCGAGATGCAGCAGCCCACGGCCGACCAGCATCTTGACCGCCTCGCGCACAGTCAGCCGGCTCACCTGGTAGCGGGCCGCCAGTTCTGCCTCGCTGGGGATACTCAGGCCGGGTGCCAGGTCCCGGAGAATCGTGTCCGCAAGCTGATTGGCGACGGCCTCCGCCGCCGTCGACCCGGTCCGGTCGACACCCTCCTCGGTGATGGCCATTCTCTCCCACTTATCAGATATGTTTTCTTGCGGCGCTCCGGGATATCACCGGAGATCGTGCGCTCCTCACCTGAAAAGGTACTCGTATGGTAGGTTTCGGGGCAAGCGAGAATGTTCACTCAGTGGCGCCGCAGGGCCGGAAATTGGGCGATCTTTACATAGATATCTGATTGCTCTACGTTCCGCGCCGCGCGTTGGAGGACGTGCGGCCTGCCCGTCAAGGGTGGGCAGGGAGGCAGAACCTGCAGTAGCGGGCACCGAGCGCCGCTTCCGCACGCCAGCCTCCCGGCGACAACCTCCCCACGTGCCGGTTCGTCAGGCCGGCCGCGGCAACAGCACAACGGTTTACCCGGGAGGAAACCAGTGAAAGCTTTGAAGCTTCTTATGACCGCCGTCACGGTTGGCGCCATTGCGCTCGCCGGCCAGGCGTTTGCCCAGGACAAGGGCGCCATCGGCATCGCAATGCCAACCAAGTCGTCGCTCCGTTGGATCTCGGACGGTGACTCGCTGAAGGCCGCCCTTGAGGGCAAGGGCTACAGCGTCGACCTGCAGTATGCCGAGGACGACATCCCGAACCAGCTCGCCCAGATCGAGAACATGGTGACCAAGGGCGTGAAGGCCCTGGTGATTGCCTCGATCGACGGCACCACGCTTTCGGCCGTCCTGCAGCAGGCTGCGGATGCCGGTATCAAGGTCATCGCCTATGACCGCCTGATCCGTGACAGCGCCAATGTCGACTACTACACCACCTTCGACAACTTCCAGGTCGGTGTCCTGCAGGCCAATTCGCTCGTGAAGGGCCTCAAGGAACGCTTCCCGAACACGAAGCCGTGGAACGTCGAACTGTTTGGCGGCTCGCCCGACGACAACAACGCCTTCTTCTTCTACGACGGTGCGATGAGCGTCATCCAGCCGCTGATCGACTCGGGCGACATCGTGATCAAGTCCGGCCAGACCGGCATGGACAAGGTTGGTACGCTCCGTTGGGACGGCGCCGTGGCGCAGGCCCGCATGGACAACATCCTGAGCGCCAACTACTCGGACGGCAGCCGCGTCGACGGCGTGCTGGCCCCGTATGACGGCCTCAGCCGCGGCATCATTTCGTCGCTTCGCGGCGTTGGCTACGGCTCGGCCGACCAGCCGTGGCCGATCGTCACTGGCCAGGACGCCGAAGTCCCGTCGGTCAAGGCGATCATCGCCGGCGAGCAGTTCTCGACCGTCTACAAGGACACCCGCGAGCTGGCCAAGACCACGGCCGACCTCGTCGACACGATCCTGACGGGCGCCACGCCGGAAGGGCTCGACACCAAGACCTACAACAACGGCGTCAAGGTCGTTCCCTCGATCCTGCTGACCCCGTACGAGGTCGACGCGACCAACTACAAGCAGCTCGTGGTCGACTCGGGCTACATCAAGGAATCGGATCTGCAGTAAGGTCCAACGCCTTCGGAGGGGCCTCGCTGATGCAGCGAGGCCCTTTCGGCATTCTATCCCCTCGAGTAAATTCCAGGGGTCCCGTGGCGCCGCAGGCGACCAGGACCCAAGCAGAAGGCCGCCCATGACCGACACCATCCTGGAGATGCGCAACATCACCAAGACTTTCCCCGGTGTGAAGGCGCTCCAGAACGTCAATCTGGATGTGAGGGCCGGCGAAATTCACGCTATCGTTGGCGAGAACGGGGCCGGCAAGTCGACGCTGATGAAGGTGCTTTCAGGCGTCTATCCACATGGCTCTTACGAGGGTCAGATCATCTACAACGGCGAGGAGTGCCACTTCCGCTCGATCCGCGACAGCGAGCACAAGGGCATCGTCATCATCCACCAGGAACTGGCGCTAGTGCCGCTCCTGTCGATCGCCGAGAACATCTACCTGGGCAACGAGCAGTCGAACGTCGGCATCATCGACTGGGACCGGACGCGCGAGGGCGCGCGGGCGCTGTTGATGAAGGTCGGGCTCAAGGAAGATCCCGATACGCTCGTCACCAACATCGGCACCGGCAAGCAGCAACTGGTCGAGATCGCCAAGGCGCTTTCGAAGCAGGTGAAGCTCCTCATCCTCGACGAGCCGACCGCGAGCCTGTCGGAGAAGGACAGCGAGGCGCTGCTCAGCCTGCTGCTTGGGTTCAAGGCGCAGGGCATCTCCTGCATCCTGATCTCGCACAAGCTCAACGAGGTCTCGAAGGTCGCCGACCGCATCACCGTCATCCGGGACGGACATACGATCGAGACGCTGACCAAGGACCAAATTACCGAGGATCGGATCATCACCTCGATGGTCGGCCGATCGCTCGACGACCGCTATCCGCCACGCACCCCGGATGTCGGCGGGATCGTGTTCGAAGTGAAGAACTGGTCGGTCTACCATCCGCAGCACCGCGACAGGCAGGTGATCAAGGGCATCGACCTCAACGTCCGCAAGGGCGAAGTGGTCGGCATCGCTGGGCTGATGGGCTCGGGCCGCACCGAGTTCGCTATGAGCCTGTTCGGCAAGTCCTATGGCGTCAGGGTCAGTGGCGAGGCGATGCTGCACGGCAAGAAAGTCGATACCTCGAGCGTCGAGAAGGCCGTGTCGCATGGCATCGCGTACGCTACCGAGGACCGCAAGACCTATGGGCTCAACCTCATCGACCACATCAAGCACAACACGACGCTGGCCAACCTGGTGGGCGTGTCGCGCTGGGGCGTCATCGACGACCTCCACGAGCTGGACGTGGCCAACGACTATCGCAGGAAGACCAACATCCGGTCTTCGAGCGTCTACCAGGCAACGGGCAACCTGTCGGGCGGCAACCAGCAGAAGGTGGTGCTTTCCAAGTGGCTGTTCGCCAATCCGGAAGTGCTGATCCTCGATGAGCCGACGCGCGGCATCGATGTCGGGGCCAAGTACGAAATCTACAGCATCATCAACCAGCTCGCCGGGCAGGGCAAAGCCATAGTCGTCATCTCGTCCGAGATGCCGGAGCTGCTCGGCATTACCGACCGCATCTACGTGATGAACGAGGGCCGCATCGTTGGGGAAATGCCGACGGCGGAGGCGAGCCAGGAAAAGATCATGCGCGCCATCGTGCGCGCCGAAGGGAAAGCAGCATCATGACGACCGAAACCGCTCCCCAGTCTGCGACGATCCCGGCAGAAACCGGCGCGCGCCAGCAGCTGACCATCTGGGGCGCCCTGCAGGCCAATCTCCGCGACTATGGCCTGCTGCTCGTCCTCATCCTCATCATGCTGTTCTTCCAGTGGACCACTGGCGGGGTGCTGTTCAAGCCGCTGAACCTGACCAACATTGTGCTGCAGAACAGCTATATCATCGTGATGGCGCTGGGCATGCTGCTGGTGATCGTTGCGGGCCACATCGACCTCAGCGTCGGCGCCGTGTCAGGCTTCATCGGCGCCCTTGCGGCCATGCTGATGGTCGGCTGGAAGTTCCCGCCCGAGCTGGCGTTCCTCGCCAATCCGATCGTTGCAGGCCTCATCTGCCTGCTTGTCGGTGCGATCATCGGAGCGGTGCAGGGGTGGCTCATCGCCTACTACCGCATCCCGGCCTTCATCGTGACCCTGGCCGGCATGCTGATCTTCAAGGGCCTCTCGCTCTCCATTCTCGCCGGCCAGTCGGTCGGTCCGTTCCCGGCCGAGTTCCAGCTGTTGTCCGCCGGTTTCATCCCGGATTTCGTCGGCCCGATCACGCTGATCCCGGCCAGCCAGGGAGTACAGCCGCTGGTGCTGCATGGCGCGACGGTGCTGATTGGCGTCGTCGCGGTCGCCGCGATGGTCCTCGCAGCGGTGTGGGGTCGCGCGCGTCGCAAGGGCCGCGGCTATGAGAGCGAGCCCTTCGCGCTGTTCGTGGCCAAGAACGTGGTCATCGCCGCGCTCGTGCTGTTCTTCACCTACATGCTGGCCTCGTACAAGGGCCTGCCGAACGTCCTGGTGGTGATGGGCGTGCTCATCGCCGGCTTCGTCTTCCTCACCAAGCGACTGACTTTCGGCCGCCGCATCTATGCGATGGGCGGGAATCTCAAGGCGGCGGCGCTCTCGGGCATCAAGACGGAGCGACTGACCTTCTACATCTTTGCCATCATGGGTGCGCTGGCAGCGCTTGCCGGCATGATCTACGCGGCCCGCCTGAACTCGGCGACGCCGAAGGCTGGGCAGGGCCTCGAACTTGACGTGATCGCGGCCGTGTTCATCGGCGGCGCCTCGGCGTTGGGTGGTGTCGGCCAGGTCGCCGGTGCGGTGATCGGTGCGTTCATCATGGGCGTGATGAACAACGGCATGTCGATCATGGGCATCAACATCGACCTGCAGCAGATGATCAAGGGCGTGGTGCTGCTCGCGGCCGTGTTCTTCGATCTCTACAACAAGAACAAGGGCTGAGGCGCCTCGCGCCTCTCCCGTTGCCCGCGAGCCCGGATTCCATCTCGGTGGAATCCGGGCTCTTTCGTTCGCCGGTGCCCCTAGCGGCCCCGCCCCACTTGTGATTTCGTCCGCACCGGTTTTCGGGCGTGACCAGGGGTGGAACAGGCATGGCATTGTCGATCGCGCAGCGGCTGGATCGGGTCAAGGTACGGCTGGACGAGCTTGGGTACTGGCGCGAGCGCGAGACGCTGGCAGTCGGCGGCTGGCTGTTGAACGGGGCGCCGGTCGAACTGGGGGCCGCGTGGCCGAACCGGGAAGGCGTGCAGAAGTTCGAGGCATCGGTGAGTGTGCCGTCGCACTGGCCGATTGCCGAGACCCGACTGTTCCTCGACCTGGGCGGTGAGGCCCTGGCGACGCTGGTCTATGCGGACCAGAGCGTGCCGTTCGGCAATGACCCCTATCACAAGGATTTCCCCGTGCGGGCGCACGAGTTCCGCGTCGAGGCCGAGGCGGTTGCCAGGCTGCCGTTCGGCGAGCCGGTGCGCGATCCGCATCTCAAGGGGGCGAGGCTCTACTGGCTCGATACTGCGGTGCAGGCGTTGCGCCTGCGCCTGCAACTGGTGTTCGAGTTGTGCGACCAGCTCGAGACGCACGAGGTGGTGCCGCATCTGATTACGGCGGCAGAGGAAGCCTTCTACGCACTCGATTGGCCCTCGGGTACCCAGGACTATGTCGCGCGGTTCGCCCCGGAACCGGGCCAGCAGCGGATCTGGCAGCTGCCGGCGCTCAAGGACAATCCGGCGGGTCTGAGCGAGGAGCAGCGCGTCAGCGTCGTGGCGGCCGACCAGCAACTGGTCAGGCGGCTGCAGGAGCTGCAGCAGCGCTTCCCGCAGCAGGGCGAGATCGCGCTCACCGGCCATGCCCATATCGACCTCGCCTGGCTCTGGCCGTACTCGGAGACGCGCCGCAAGATGCGCCGCACCTTCTCCACCGCCGTGGCGCTGATGGAGGGGAGCAACGCATATCTGTCGGCCTCCGGCTTCCGCTTCAACCAGTCGACGGCGCAGTACTACGCGCAGATCGAGGAAGACGATCCGGAGCTGTTCGCCCGCATCAAGGCCAAGATCGCTGCCGGCGGCTGGGAGACCTTGGGCGGCATGTGGGTCGAGCCGGACACCAACATGCCGACCGGCGAGAGCCTGGCCCGCCAGATCCTCTACGGGCAGCGCTATTTCGAGCAGAAGTTCGGCGTGCGCCATCGTGTGTGCTGGCTGCCCGACTGCTTCGGTTTCTCGGGCGGCTTGCCGCAGCTGTTGAAACAAGGCGGTATCGACTCGTTCTTCACCATCAAGGTGAACTGGAACGACACCAACACCATCCCGGCGGACCTGTTCTGGTGGGAGGGCATCGATGGCTCTCGCGTCCTCGCGCATACGTTCAACAACCCCTGGCACGGCTACAACGGGGCGGTAAACCCGCTGTCGATCGTCAAGACGTGGACGAACTTCAAGCAGAAGACTGTGCATCCAACATCGTTGCTGGCGGTCGGCTATGGCGACGGCGGCGGCGGCGTGACGCCGGAATACATCGAGCGCGAAATCGCGCTGCGCGACTTCCCGGCCCTGCCGAGGGCGAGGTGGGCCCGGGTCGAGGACTTCTTCGCCGGCGCGCACGAGACCGGCAAGTCGACGAAGCTGCCGGTCTGGCAGGGCGACATCTATCTTGAGCTTCATCGGGCAACGCTGACCACGCAGAGCGCGACCAAGAAGGCGCACCGGCAGGCGGAGCGGGCTCTGATCACCGCCGAGACGCTGGCCTCGCTGGCGGCCCTGCTGGGGGGCGGGCAACCGGAAAGTCTTGAGCATATCTGGCGCGTGGTCCTGAAGAACGAGTTCCACGACATCCTTCCCGGCTCCTCCATCGCAGAGGTCTACGAGGACGCCGAGCGCGAGCTCAACGACGCCATTGGCCGTGCCGTGGCCCGCCAGCAGATGGCGATGGGCGCCATCGTCAACCTCATTCCGGATGGTGACGTGGCGGACGCCGTCATCGTGGTTAACCCGTCGCTGAGCCGCCGGCCGGTGCGCGCGCTGTTGTCGGACGGGACCTGCTTTTCGACGCACGACGTCATGGCGCCGCTCGGCATCAAGGTGTTCCTGCGCTCCGAACTCGACCCGGTTCCGGGGCTATCGGTGAGCGAGTCCCACCTCGAGAACGCGCACATCCGCGCAACGATCGGCGCTGACGGCACGGTCACGAGCCTCGTTCACAAGGCGACCGGGCGCGAGGCGCTGGACGGGCGTGGCAACCAGCTTTGGGTCTATCCGGCCGACAAGCCGCGCGACTGGGACGCCTGGGACATCGAGGAGGACTACGCCCGCAAGGGAATCGAACTGAACCAGCCCGAGAGCATCAAGGTGGTGGAAAGCTCGGCGGTGCGTGCCGCCGTGCGCGTCGTCCGACGCTTCCGCGCCTCGACCGTGACGCAGACCTACGTGCTGGAGGCCAACGGCGTTCGGCTCGACGTCGTGACCGAGATCGACTGGCACGACCGGCACTGCTTGCTCCGCACGATCACGCCGGTGTCGGTGCGCACCACGCACGCGACATTCGAGCACGCCAACGGGGTGGTCCGTCGCACCACGCACGAGAACACCTCGTGGGACCAGGCGCAGTTCGAAGTGCCGGGCCACCGCTTCCTCGACATGAGCGAGCCGGGCTTCGGCGTGGCGCTGCTCAATGACGCCAAGTACGGGCATTCGGCCAAGGGCAATGTGCTCGGCCTCAGCCTCGTGCGCTCGCCGGTCTATCCTGATCCGCTGGCCGACGAGGGCGGGCAGCGCTTCACCTATGCGCTCTATCCGCATGCCGGCGACTGGCACGAGGGGCGGGTGCGCGAAGAGGCCGAGGACCTCAACCAGCCGATGTTCGCTTCAACGGCGAGCGGAGTGGCCAAAGTGAGCTACGAGCCAATCGGCGTCGAAGGCATCCCGGCGGCGCTGTCGGGACTGAAGCCGGCCGAGGACGGCAACGGCTTGATTCTGCGCGTCTATGAGCCGTCGGGCCGGCGCGGCGACTTCGCTGTGAAGGCGCCGGACGGCTGGAGTGTTTCAGGCCCGCTCAGCATCCTCGAGGAGCCGATGGAGCGCGGCGAAGGCGCCGAGCTCAGGCCGTTCGAGGTGCGGAGCTGGCGGCTGATAAAGGGCTGATCAGCCCTTCACCACCTCGACATCGTCCCGGCCGCCCCATTCGGCCCAGGCGCCGTCGTAGAGGATCACGTCCTTGGCGCCGGCCTGTTCGAGGGCCAGCTTCAGCGTTGCGGCGGTGACGCCGGAGCCGCAGGTGGTGGCGATGGGCCGGGTCAGGTCGATGCCGGCGGCGGCGAATTGGGCGCGCAAGGTCTCGGCCGGCTTCAGCTGGCCATTCTCGACCAACGTGTCAGCGGGTGCGCTCAAGGCATTGGGCATGTGGCCGGATTTAAGCCCGGGACGGGGCTCCGGGACCTCGCCGCGGAAGCGGCCGGCAGGGCGCGCGTCGGCGACCTGGCGGGTGCCACTGCGGGAGAAGTCCTGCATTTGCTTGAGGTTGGCGACCGCGGTGGAGTCGTAGTCGACGGTGAAGGTGGTGGCGGGGCGGGTGGCTTCGCCGGCTTCCACCGGGCGGCCTTCCGCGCGCCACTTGGGCAGCCCGCCCGCAAGGATGCGGACGTCGCGGGCCCCCATGGTGGTGAAGGTCCAGCGGACACGGGGGGCGGAGAACAGGCCCATGCCGTCATAGACCACGATGGTCATCTTCTCGCTGATCCCCAGGCGACCGGCCAGGGCGCCGAAGTCCTTGGGATTCATGAGCATATGGGGCAGGGTGGTGGTGAGGTCGGCGTATTTGTCCACGTCGAACCAGACGGCGCCGGGGATGTGTCCCGCAAGATATTCGGCGCGCGGATCGCGCTGGGCGGCGGGCAGATACCAGCTGCCGTCGACGATGGCCACGGTGGGGTCGGCGAGGTGGTCGGCGAGCCAGGCGGTGGAGACGAAGGGGTCGGTCATTTGGTCCTCTTTGCGGACGCAAGTTAGGGACTTATCCCCGCCCCGTCACCACCCCTTTGTCGGTCAACATCTTGAGCGCGAGGGTCTGGTCGAGGTGTAGACTGCGCCAGGCGAGCAGCCTTTCGGCCATCTGAAGTCTGACCTTGGCATGGGCCGGGTCCGACGAAAGGTCATGAACTTCAGATGGATCTTTTTCGAGATCGAAGAGCAGCGGCGGCAGGGTGGGGAAATGGACGTATTTCCACTTTGCGGTGCGGATGACGGCGAGGTTCAACTGGGTCGAGCGGGCACCGAACCAGGCCTCGGCCGTGCCGTCGACGACGTCGCGGAAATCGAACTCCCAGTGGACGGCATCGCGCCAGTCGGCAGGGACGTCGCCACCGAGCAGCGGCAGGAGGGAGCGGCCGTCCGGATGGTGACTCGGTTCGACCTCGAGCAGGTCGAGCAGGGTCGGGAAAAGGTCGACGGATTCGGTGAAGGCCTCGACGCGGCCGGGCCGGGCGCCGGGCAGGCGCACGATCAGGGGGATGTGCTGGCTCTGGTCGAAATAGCCGCCCTTGCCGAGGGTAAAGTGGTCGCCCATCATCTCGGCGTGGTCGGAGGTGAAGACGACGAGCGTGTCGTCCCACTCGCCGCGGGCGCGCAGGGTGGAAAAGATGCGGCCGAGCTGGGCGTCGACCTCGCTGATCATGCCGAAATAGGTGGCCTTGATCTGGCGAAACTCGGCTTCGGACCAATCGGCGACGAGGCCGGTGGCGGCGGGGATGAAGTGGTGGCGCTCGGTGGTACGCAGGGCGAAATCGACCAGCGGATGGCTGGCGGCTTCGGCCTTGACCGAGGCGGCGCGGGCGAAGGGGCCGACGTCATCGGGGTCATACATGCTGTTGTACGGCGCGGGCACGATGAACGGCGGGTGCGGCCGGATGAACGACAGATGCGCGAACCATGAACGGCCGGAATCCTGTTCGGAAAGCCAGCGGGTGAACTCCGAAGCGATAAATGCTGTCTGGGTCTGCTCGGAATTGTAGGCCGGTGGCGCGTTGCTCACGCTGCCCGGCTCGGCGCCTACGGAGAAATCGGCTTCGGGCTTGCCGCCGAGCTCGAGGCCCTGCTGGCGCAGCCAGCTCAGCCAGGCCTTTTCGTGCTCGGGCAGCTTGACACGGGTGGTGAAGCCGGGGAGATCGCCCTCGTAGGTGGTGAGGGCGGGATCGCGCGGATCGCGGCCGGTCGGGTCAGGCGAGACGTCGGTATAGCCGAACAGCGTCGGATCGTAGCCGGCGCGGCGCGCTGCCCTGGCGATGTTGTCGAAGCGGTCGGCAAGCGGGCTGCCGTTGCGGCAGACCCGGTTGTTCATCTGGTAGAGCCCGGTATAGAGCGCCGCCCGAGCGGGGGAGCAGGGCGCGGCCTGGGCGTAGTGGCGCAGGAAGGCGGTGCCCTCGGCGGCGAGCGCGTCGAGGTTGGGAGTGCGCACGACGGGGTGGCCGGCATAGCCGGTGCTATCGCCGCGCCACTGGTCGGCGGTGATGAAGAGGATGTTCATTGGGGCGGCCTCTGGCTGCAGCGCGTGGTACTTACCCCACCCTAGCTTTGCCAGGTCGCTTTCGCGACTAGCGACGCTAGCCTCCCCACAAGGGGGAGGGAGGGGAGGACCTGAGAAGCTCTCCAGTCTGCCGCACAACCCACGGAGTCATTCCCGCGAAAGCGGGAACCTCTGTTCTGGTGCAGCCCTTACCGCCGCAAACTGAGTTCCCCGCCTTCGCGGGGATGACCCGGTGGGGTGGCGGCCAGGGAGCCGACCTCGGGCCTTAGTTCCCGAGCACCAGCACGTCGCTCGAGGCGATGCCGATGCGGACCGGGGCGCCGTGCGGGGGAGGCGGGGTGCGCTGGTCGTTGAAGGTGTCGAGGCTGATGGCGTTGTCGCCCAGGTCGACCTTGAGGCGGATCACGGAGCCGAGGAAGTGGACTTCGGCCACCTTACCGTCGAGCACGATGTCGCGCGTGGCGCCGTCGGCGAGCGAGACGGCCTCGGGACGCATGGTCAGCGCCACGGCCTCGCCGTCCCGCAGCGTGGCCGGCAGGCTGGGGATGGTGACGGTCGCGCCACCCACCGTGACGGTCTTCTGGCCGGCGTTGGCGACGGTGGCGTTGAGCGTGTTGAGCTGGCCGACGAAGGTGGCGACGAACTTCGTCTGCGGGCGGTTGTAGATCTCGAAGGGCTGGCCGAACTGCTCGACGCTGCCGGCATTGAGCACGACGATGCGGTCGGAGATCGACAGCGCCTCTTCCTGGTCGTGGGTGACGAACACGGTGGTGATACCGAGCTCGCGCTGGATCTCGCGGATCTGCTCGCGGAGCGAGACGCGGATCTTGGCGTCGAGGGCCGACAGGGGTTCGTCGAGCAGCAGCATGCGCGGGCTGGGCGCCAGGGCACGGGCGAGGGCGACGCGCTGCTGCTGGCCTCCCGAGAGTTCGAACGGGAAGCGCTTGTCGTAGCCGGAAAGGCCGATCAGCTTCAGCATCTCCTCGACGCGGGCCTCGCGCTGCGGCCTAGGCATGCCGGCGATCTTCAACCCGAAGCCGACGTTCTCGGCGACATTCATGTTGGGGAACAGCGCATAGGCCTGGAACACCATGCCGATCTTGCGCTGGTTGGGCTGCAGGTGGGCGATGTCGTTGCCCTCGACGACGATGCGGCCCGAGTCCGGGCGCTCGAAGCCGGCGATCATCCGGAGGATGGTGGTCTTGCCGCAGCCGGAGGGGCCGAGCAGGGAGACGAACTCGCCCTTGTTGAAGCCGAGGTCGACGCCCTTCACCACGGGGATGCCGCCGAAGCTCTTCACCAGCTTGTCGATACGGAGGAATTCCTCGGCCATTTCGAGTCCTTGAGTTCAGTCCAGGCGGGCGGTCTTGGGAGCGAAGCGGGCGAGCAGCTGGATCATCCCCATGGCGCCCCAGGTGATGACAAACGAGATGACGGCGAGCGCCGAGGGTTCATAGGCGCGGTTGGCGCCGACATTCTGCATGTAGACGCCGAACACCTGCCGGTTGAGCAGGCTGGCGATGGTGAACTCGCCGATGACGATGGCCAACGTGAGGAAGGCGCCCGACAGCACGGCCACAATGATGTTGGGGAAGATCACGCGCGCGATGATCGTCGCCTGGTTGGCGCCGAGGATGTTGGCCGCCTCGGTGAGCGTCTGGACGTCGATGGTGCGCAGGCCCGTGTCGACGGCGCGATACATGTAGGGCAGCGCGAGGGCGACATAGGCCAGGGTCAGCAGCACGTCGCTGCCGAAATTGGTGCCGAGCAGCGGGATGAGCGAAGACGTGTTGTACATCCGGATGTAGCCGAACACGAGAATGATCGCCGGGATGATCAACGGCAGCAGCGTGATGAACTCGATGATCGGCCTGAGGTGCGGGGCGCGCAGCCGCACGTAGTAGGCGGCCGGTACGACGAGCAGCAGGCCGACGACGATGGCCGCCGCGCCGATGATCAGCGAGTAGCTGAACGCCGCCTGGAAGCGCGGGTCGTTGAGCACGTTGGCGTAGGCATCGAACGAGAGATGGTCGCGCCGGATGTGCAGCGAGAAATCGAAGGTGGCGTAGAGCGGCACGAGGAAATAGAGCGCGCCGAGGATGAAGATCACCCAGCTCCAGAGCTTGCCCTGCTTCATTTGAGCCACCTTTCGGCCCGCGTACGGACCACGAGGTAGATGACATTGGCGAGCGCGGTGATGACGATCATGCCGAGCGCCAGGGCGGCGCCGAGGCCGGGGTTGTGCAGCACGTCGCCGCGAATCTGGGCGTAGAGCAGGATCGGCACGATGTTCAGCGACGAGCCGGTAAGGGCGTAGGCGGTGGCGATGGCGCCGAAGGCGTTGGCGAACAGCAGCGACAGCGTGCCGAGCAGGTTGGGCCACAGCACCGGGAAGCCGACATGGCGCCAGAACTGGAACCGCGTCGCGCCGAGCGTGGCCGCGGCCTCGCTCCATTCCTTCTTCAGCCCGTCGATGGCGGGCGCGATGATCAGGATCATCAGCGGGATCTGGAAGTAGAGGTAGGTGACCGTCAGGCCCCAGAAGCTGAGGATGTTGAAAGAGCGGGTCAGGTCGAAGCCGAACAGCGTCTTGAACAGGACGGTGACGAGACCGAGCCGGCCGAGCGTCGCGAGGAAGGCGAAGGCGAGCGGGATGCCGGCGAAATTGGAGGCGACGCCTGAAAAGGTCATCACCGAGGAGCGGATGAACTCGGGAAGGCGCCCGCGGATGATGGCCATGGCGATGGCCAGGCCGATCAGGGCGCCAAGGACGGCCGAGGCGGCCGAGACGCGGATCGAAATCCAGAACGAGGCCACGATCTGCGGGCCGCCGAGCTGCAGGATATTGTCGAAGGTGAAGTTGCCGTTGGCATCCTGGAAGGCGCCGACCACGAGGCCCAGCGTGGGCATGACCAGGAACAACAGCGCGAACAGGATGAACGGCGCGATGGCGAGGATGTCGCCCGGCCGGAGAGTCGTCAGGAAGCGAAACGGATTCCCGCCGACGCGCGCCACCGGCCCGGTCGAAACCGGGCCGGCCGCGGTGTCAGCCACGGAGCTGACACTGTTCATTTACTGGACGTTGGCCCCGACCACGCTGTCCCACTGGGTGGTGATGGCTTCCTTGGCGGCAGCCTGTTCGTCGAGCGTCGGGAACACGGCCTTGGCGTACGCCTCGGCCGGCGGCAGCTTGTCCAGCAGATCCTGCGGGATCGCGCCGCGCGCGGCGAGATCGTTGAAGCGGATCGGGTGGCAGTAGCCCGCGAGCCAGCCGAGCTGGCCTTCGTCCGAGTAGAGGTACTCCATCCACAGCTTGGCCGCATTCGGATGCGGGGCGTAGGCCGAGATGGCCTGGATGTAGACACCGGCGACGACCGCGTCGGACGGCACGATCACTTCGGCCTTGGGATTGCCGGCAAAGCCGTCCTTCCAGGCGAGGGCATTGTAGTCCCAGGCGGCGACGATGGGCGTCGTGCCCTGGGCGACCGAGGCCGCCTTGCCGATCACCGGCACAAAGTTGCCGGCCTTGTTGAGCTCGGCAAAGAAGTCGAGGCCGGCCTTGCCAGCGTCAGCACCAGCGGCGGCGCCGGTGGCGAGACCGGCGGCATGCACGCCCGAGATCGCCTGGTTAGCGGCACGCGGATCACCGGCGAGCGCGAAGGCGTTGGCGTATTCCGGCTTCTTGAGGTCGGCCCAGCTCGTCGGCGGGGTGGCGACGAGGTCGGTGTTCACGAGGAACGACAGCACGCCGTAGTAGTCGCCGTACCAGTAGCCGTCGGCGTCCTTGGCCGAGTCCGGGATCGTGTCCCAGGTCGAGACCTTGTAGGGCTGGATCAGGCCGTCGGCCTTGGACGACGGGCCGAACGACAGGCCGACGTCGATGACGTCGGGGGCCTGCGGGCCGGTGTTGCCCTTGTTGGCCTTGATCGCCTCGATCTCGTCGGCCGAGCCGGCGTCGGGGTTCAGTTCATTGACTGTGATGCCCGGATACTTCGCCTTGAAGGCGTCGATCACGGCGCCGTAGCCGCACCAGTCATGCGGCAGCGCGATGGTGGTGAGCTGGCCTTCGGCCTTGGCGGCTTCGTACAGCGCGTTGAGGTCGGTCTGCGCCATGGCGGTGAAGGTCGAAGCGACAAGGGCTGCGACCGAAACCGAAGCGGCGAGCACGTTCTTGATGTGCATCTATGTGTCTCCCTGGAATTCTGGCTTCTTGTCCTGACTCGGGAGGAGCCCCAAAAGCCGCGCACTGCCTATTTTGGCCGTGTGACAGGCGCATGACATCCGCCCCAAGGCGGATGATGCACTGGTCTGCCAGCAGCGACGCGAAACCCCCGCGATTGCTGCCCTTGCGACTGTCAGACCCCCTCCGGAACCATTTGTGACATTTATGACAGTGCCCGTTTTGCGCAAGGGAGTCGAGATGTCGGACGCGAGGGACGCGTCGCCTCGCGGAGGCGCTGCAAACCGGGGGCTGTTGCCGTCTCGGGTCGGCGAAACTCGCCGGATACTAGGATGGGCTGGTGCTCGATGCGCAGAATCGGGCGGTGGAAAGCTGCTGCCGCGATGAGACCCGAGCCGGTCCGCCAGCCGCATCGATCCGCAGGCCGCGTTCCAGTTGCTCTGGTTTTCCAAAGGTTTGTCGGCGGGGTGGGTGGACAGAATCCTCTCAGCCGACTTTCATCCAGCGCCATGGCCGGGAAGCCCAGGGTGCGAGACATGCACAAGCGCCTGACCGTTTCCCGGTCATATCCCTAATCGCGGGTCTCGCTGTCGCCAGCGACGGCGGGACCCGTACCGGCCCTCCGGCGGCTGGGTTCATAGGGCGTGTCGCACCAGGCCGGAGCCGTCCCCGCTGCCTATTTCGGCGCCGGCCCCGTGCTCTCGCGCAATACCAGTTCCACCGGCCACAGTTCGTGGATCGAGCCCGGCGGCTTGCCTTCCTGCATCTGCAGGAGGAGCTCGGCGATGCGGGCGCCGGCAGCGCGGATAGAGGAGCGGGTCGTCGACATGGACGGAACCATGTTGTCGGCGTTGAGATAGGGAAAGACGTCGTCGTGCGCGATCATCGAGACGTCCTTGCCCAGTTCGAGGCCGGCGGCGCGGATGGCGCGGAAGACGCCGAGCGCCGTCATCATCGAGCCGGCCAGGAAGGCGGTGGGGCGCGGCCGGCGCTCGAGGAAGGCTTGGGCCAGGCGGAAGCCGTTCTCGTCGGTGAAGCGGCCGCCGCCGATCAACTGCGGATCGGGGGTGAGGCCGCGCGCCTGCATGGCGGCGCGGAAGCCGCGGTCGCGATGGATGGCGAAAGTCTGGTCGAGCGGGCCGTTGATCATGGCGATGTGCCGATGGCCGAGGTCGAGCAGGTGGCTGGTGGCGCGGTGGAAGGCGCCTTCGTTGTCGATGTCGAGCCAGGCGTGCGGGATCGTCACGTTGTCGGCGCGGCCATGCAGCAGGAAGGGCATGCCCAGTTCGGTGAGCGCGGCGATGCGCTCGTCATCCGGCGTCGGCGCGGAGAGCACGAGCGCGTCGACGCGCCTGGAGGCGGCGAGGCGCCGGAACACCGGAATCTCGTCGTCGGCGTCGATCGGGGTGACGACGATGTCGATCTCGTACTGCGCCAGGCGCTCGGAAATGCCGGAGAGGAACTCGGAAGTGTGCGGGCCGAAATGCAGCGAGCGCTGCAGGGGCAGGGTGACGCCGATCGCGCCCGACCGACCGGTGGCCAGGCGCCGGGCGCTCACGTTCGCCCGGTAGCCGTGCCGACGGGCCGCCTCGCTGACGCGCTGGCGGGTCGCCTCGTTGACCTCTGGATAGCCGTTCAGCGCGCGACTCACAGTCGTCTGCGACAGCCCGAGTTCCTCGGCCAAGTCCTTGAGTTTCATAACCAAAATCGTGCTCGTCCAACAGCGTTCGAGGCGGTCTGCCGCCTGCGTATCAAGCCCCGGCCAGAGCCATGACGGCGGACGTCCCCCGCCTCCGACAGTCGCATTCAAAGCGATTTGAATCGCAAACGCAAGTGCGACGTTCCGGGGAGATTTCGTGAGGGTCGTACCTCAGCAGGGCAGTCGGCGGGGAAGCGGCGTTAATCCGACAATCCTTGCAACATGCTGATAAGACTTAGCGATTTGTCTCGTGTCGATCGGTGTTAACGATTGGCACCCGAATCCAGCTTGACAGAAATTGAGGGCTCTGGCTACTTTCGCTTCAAAGCGCTTTGAAAGCCTTTAGCGAGGGGGCTACCCCTCACATCCGGGCGCTTTGATGGGAGGAGACCGTTTTCGATCAGCGCCTTGGGGCGACCGATCGTCTTTGGCTGCCTCCCAGTCACACCTGTCCCTTGGGAGGAAGATAATGACAATGAAGTCCTTGATGCTGGGCCTGCTGATGAGCGTGTCGGCCGTCGCGACGGTCCAGGCCGCCGACCTGCAGATCGTGCTCGGCGACACCGGTACGGGCCTGAAGTTCCTGCAGTCGCAGGTCGACCGCTACATGGCGCAGTATCCGGAAGACAAGGTGACGATCGTCCCGATGCCGTCGTCGACCACCGACCAGTTCGGCCAGTACAAGCTGTGGCTGGCGGCCGGCAATGCCGACATCGACGTCTACACCACCGACGTGATCTGGGCGCCGCAGCTCGCCGATCACCTCACCGACCTCACCGAGGCGACCAAGGACATCATCGGCGGCTACTTCCCGGCGATCGTCGAGTCCCAGACTGCCAACGGCAAGCTGGTGGCGCTGCCCTCGTTCACCGACGCCCCGGCGCTCTACTACCGCAAGGACCTGCTCGAGAAGTACAACAAGCCCGTGCCCAAGACCTGGGACGAGCTGGCTGCCACGGCCAAGGAGATCATGGACGGCGAGCGCGCCGCCGGCAACAAGGACATGTGGGGCTTCGTGTGGCAGGGCAACGCCTATGAAGGCCTGACCTGCGATGCGCTCGAGTGGGTGAAGTCCTCGGGCGGCGGCCAGATCGTCGAGCCCGATGGCACGATCTCGATCAACAACCCGAAGGCCGCTGCGGCCCTCGACCGGGCCAAGGGCTGGGTCGGCACGATCTCGCCGGAAGGCGTGCTGTCGTACGGCGAAGAAGAAAGCCGCGGCGTGTGGCAGCTCGGCAATTCCGTGTTCATGCGCAACTGGCCCTACGCCTATGGCCTCGGCAATGGCGCGGACTCGGCCGTCAAGGGCAAGTTCGACGTGACTACCCTGCCGGTGGGCGCCGAGGGCGACAGCCCGGCCGCTACGCTCGGCGGCTGGAACCTCGCGGTGTCGAAGTACTCGCCGGACCAGGACGCGGCCATCCGCCTCGTCAAGTTCCTGTCCTCGCCCGACGAGCAGAAGCGCCGCGCCATCGAGCAGACCAACCTGCCGACGCTGATGGCTACCTACGACGATCCGGATGTCGCCGCGGCGGCGCCGATCATCCCGCTGTGGAAGGACGTGTTCCTGAACGCCGTGCCGCGTCCGTCGGGCCCGACCAAGCTCAAGTACAACGAAGTGTCTTCGCTGTTCTGGTCGGCCGTGCATGATACGCTGTCGGGCAAGGGCAGCGGTGCCGACAACCTCGAGCTGCTGGAAGCCAAGCTGACCGAGCTCAAGGGCTCCGGCTGGTAAGCTCGACCGAGACGATGCGGCGTGGGCGGCGTATGCTGCCCGCGCCCGACTTTCCTGCAGCAGGGGACGCGTCCATGACCGTTGAAGCCACCGCCGGACCGGCCGTCCGCAGCACGCCCCGGATCCAGTCCGAACTGATGAAGTCGCGCGTCGCAGCGGCGATGTGGTTCCTGGTGCCGATGCTGGTGGCGCTGGCGATCGTGGCGGGCTGGCCGCTGCTCAGGACGATCTATTTCTCGTTCACCAACACCTCGCTCAACAACCTCTATGGCGGCGACTTCGTCGGCTTCAAGAACTACCTCAGCTGGACGACGCTGAAGAGCGGGCGCACCGTGTTCTCGGGCCTGCTGGTCGATCCGGCGTGGTGGAACGCAGTCGGCAACACGCTGCGCTTCGCGGTGATCTCGGTGACGCTCGAGACCGTCATCGGCATGATCGTGGCGCTGGTGCTCAACGCCGAATTCAAGGGCCGCGGCATCGTTCGCGCTGCCATCCTGATCCCCTGGGCCATCCCGACGATCGTCTCGGCCAAGATGTGGAGCTGGATGCTCAACGACCAGTTCGGCATCATCAACGACCTGTTCCTCAACCTCGGCATCATCAGCCAGAAGGTGGCGTGGACGGCTTCCGCCGACACGGCGATGACTGCGGTGCTGATCGTCGACATCTGGAAGACGACGCCGTTCATGGCGCTGCTGATCCTCGCCGGCCTGCAGATGGTGCCCAAGGATGTCTATGAGGCGGCCAGGATCGACGGCGTGCATCCGGTCAAGGTCTTCTTCAGGGTGACGCTGCCGCTGGTGCGTCCGGCGGTGATGGTGGCGGTGATCTTCCGCCTGCTCGACGCCATGCGCATCTTCGACCTGATCTACGTGCTGACGCCCAACAGCTCGGCCACCAAGACCATGTCGGTGATCAGCCGCGAGAACCTCTTCGACTTCGACAAGTTCGCTTATGGCTCGGCCCAGTCGACGCTGCTGTTCCTGCTGATCGCGGTGATGACTGGGCTCTATATCTGGCTGGGCAAGGTCAGGTTCGACGGGGGAGATCGCTGATGACCATGGACCTGTGGGCCATAACCAAGCGTGTGGCCTTCTATGCGCTGGTGATCTTCATCGTGGTGGTGGCGGTATTCCCGTTCTACTACGCCATCCTCACCAGCTTCAAATCAGGCACGGACCTGTTCCGCGTCACCTACCTGCCGACGTCGTTCTCTCTCGACAACTACAGTGCCGTGCTGAACGTGGGTGACTTCCCGCGCAACGTGCTGAACTCGGTATTCGTGGCGGCGGTGACGGTGCTGCTGGCCCTGTTCCTCGCCATCACCGCCTCGTTTGCGCTTTCCCGCGTGCGGTTCCGGGGCAGGGGGATCATCCTGATGACGATCCTCGCGGTGTCGATGTTCCCGCAGATCGCGGTGCTCGCCGGCCTGTTCGAGGTGATCCGGTTCCTCGGCATCTACAACACGCCCTGGGCGCTGATCTTTTCCTACACGATCTTCACCCTGCCGTTCACGGTGTGGGTGCTGACCACCTTCATGCGCGACTTGCCGATCGAGATCGAGGAAGCGGCGATCGTCGATGGCGCGACCCCGTGGGTCATCATCACCAAGGTGTTCATGCCGCTGATGTGGCCGGCGCTGGTGACGACAGGCCTGCTCGCCTTCATCGGGGCGTGGAACGAGTTCCTGTTCGCGCTGACCTTCACCTCGTCGAATGCGACGCGCACGGTGCCGGTGGCGATCGCGCTGCTCTCGGGCGGCACGCAGCATGAAATTCCATGGGGCGCGATCATGGCGGCGTCGGTGATCGTCACCGTGCCGCTGGTGATCCTCGTCCTCATCTTCCAGCGCAAGATCATATCCGGCCTGACCGCCGGCGGCGTAAAGGGCTAAGAACCATGGCGCGTATCGAACTCAAGAACATCCGGAAGTCCTTTGGCCTGGTCGATGTGATCAAGGGCGTCGACCTCGAGATCCACTCGGGCGAGTTCATGGTCTTCGTCGGCCCGTCCGGCTGCGGCAAGTCCACGTTGCTGCGCCTGATGGCCGGGCTCGAGGACATCACCTCGGGCGAGATGTATTTCGACGGACAGCTCGTCAACGCGCTGGCGCCGTCTCGGCGCGGCATCGCCATGGTGTTCCAGAGCTACGCGCTCTACCCGCACATGACGGTGTACGAGAACATGGCCTTCGGCATGCAGCTGGCCAAGTCCGACAAGGATGCGATCAAGGAGCGCGTCGAGAAGGCGGCCGAGATGCTGCAGATCGGCCAGTACCTGGCGCGCCTGCCCAAGCAGCTGTCGGGCGGCCAACGCCAGCGCGTCGCCATCGGCCGCGCCATCGTGCGCGATCCCAAGGTGTTCCTGTTCGACGAGCCGCTGAGCAACCTGGACGCCGCACTGCGCGTCGCCACCCGGCTCGAGATCGCCAAGCTCCACCACCAGATGAACAACACCACGATGGTCTACGTGACGCACGACCAGGTCGAGGCGATGACGCTGGCCGACCGGATCTGCGTCCTGCGCGACGGCATGATCGAGCAGGTGGGCACGCCGCTCGAACTGTACCAGAACCCGCAGTCGCTGTTCGTCGCCGGCTTCATTGGCTCGCCCAAGATGAACTTCCTCAACGGCGAGATCGCGAGCAAGTTCGGGGCCACCACGATCGGCGTCCGCTCCGAGGACATCGACATCACCGATCGCGAGGGCGCCTGGAAAGGCAAGGTGATCCACTCGGAGAACCTCGGCTCGGACAGCTATACCTATGTCGACATCGGCACGGACGAGCCGGTAATCGTGCGCGAGGACGGCACCAGCAAGCATGCGCCGGACGACGCGATCTCGATCGCGCCGCAGCCCGGCCGCGTCTACCGCTTCGACCAGGCCGGCAAGCCACTGAAGAACTGACGTTCCGCCGGGCGGCAAAATTGCCGCACGGCCCTGATTTTCGCCGCGCCTGGATTGCCAAGGCCGGCCTGTCGAGGCACTGAATCGCTTCAACCAAACCGCTTTGGAAGACCTCGGGCCGGCGCCATGTCCGGCCCTTTCCACGAGTTCAAGGAGACCACCATGCCGATCCGCGTCACCGTCTGGGGCGAAAACGTCCACGAGCAGAAGAACAAGTTCGTGGCCGAGAACTACCCCATTGGCATGCACGGCCAGATCGCCAAGCTGATCGGCGAGGACAAGAACCTCGCTCCGACCACGGTAACCCTTCAGGATCCCGAGCACGGGCTGACGGTCGATAAGCTCGCCAACACCGATGTGCTGGTGTGGTGGGGTCACGCCGCCCATGGCGAGGTGAAGGACGAGATCGTCGAGCGCGTGGTACAGCGCGTTTGGGAGGGCATGGGCCTGATCGTCCTGCACTCGGGCCACCACTCCAAGGTGTTCAAGCGCCTGATGGGAACGCCCGCGAACCTGCACTGGCGCGAGGCCGGCGAGCGCGAGCGCATCTGGGTGGTGAACCCGGGCCACCCGATCGCCAGGGGACTGCCGGCCTATTTCGAGCTCGAGACCGAAGAAATGTATGGCGAGCCCTTCTCGGTGCCCGAGCCGCTCGAGACGGTGTTCGTGTCGTGGTTCCAGGGCGGCGAAGTGTTCCGCTCGGGCCTCACGTATCGTCGCGGCGCGGGCAACATCTTCTACTTCCGCCCCGGCCACGAGACCTATCCGACCTACCACGACAAGACGGTCGGCCAGGTGCTACGCAACGCGGTCAACTGGGCCTATAACCCGGAAAACCACGCGCACCTGCTCAAGGCGCCGAACACGCCGGTGGAGAAGGCGATCGAGAAGATCGTCGAGCGCGGCGCCAAGCTGACGCACCACCCGAAGTGATGTTTGAGGTGCGCGCATCGTGATCGATCCGCACCACCGCATGGGTCCCCGGGTCAGGCCCGGGGATGACGGTGGATGGAAGGGCGATTTCGGTCGCCGGATTGCACGCTGTGCACAGAGCTAGAAGTTCTACGCCGTCATCCCCGGGCTTGACCCGGGGACCCACTGCCCCACGGATCAAGCACCATGCGTCTTCTCATCCTCGGCACCGGCCGGATGGCCAACAGCCATGCCAAGGCCTTCCAGACCATCGAAGGCGTGGAGATGGTCGGTGCCGTCGACACCATCCCGGAGAATCTCGCAGGCTTCTGCGATACGTACGGGATCAAGAACCGGTTTTCCTCGCTGGACGAGGCGCTGGCGTGGGGCGATTTCGACGCGGTGGACAACATCACGCCGGACTCGATCCATCATCCGACGACGCTGAAGGCGCTGGCGGCGGGTAAGCACGTGTTCTGCGAGAAGCCGCTGGCGCCGAACTACCGCCTCGCCATGGAGATGGTGGAGGCGGCCGAGAAGGCCAGCCTGATCAACATGGTCAACCTGACCTACCGGAACGTCGCCGAACTGCACAAGGCGCGGGAGATCATCGCGGCGGGCACCATCGGCGAGGTCAAGCATATCGAGGCGAGCTACCTGCAGCACTGGCTGGCGCTGCGCGATTTCAGCGATCCGGCGGGCCTGTCCGGCACGTGGCTGTGGCGGCTGAGCAAGGGGCACGGGTCGAACGGGACGCTGGGCGACATCGGCATCCACATCCTCGACTTCACCACCTTCGCCATCGGCCAGCCGATCGTCGCCATGAACAGCCGGCTGCAGACGTTCCAGAAAGTGCCGGGCGACCGGATCGGCGAGTACGTGCTCGACGCCAACGACAGCTTCATCATCTCGGCCGAGTTCGCCAATGGCGCCATCGGTACGATCCACTCGTCGCGCTGGGCCTCGGGGCATTCGAACGACCAGCGGCTGCGCGTCTACGGCAACAAGGGCGGGCTGGAGCTCAGCCACGGCCACTGGGGCTCGCTGCTCAGGGTCTGCGCCGGCGAGGATGTCGCGACCTCGACCTGGCGCGAGGTGAAGGCCGAGCCGGTGAAGACCAACTACCAGCGCTTCGTCGATGCGGTGCGGACCGGCAAGCAGCAGGACCCGGACTTCCGGCATGCGGCGGGGCTGCAGAGAATTCTCGATCTGGCGCTCGTTGCCGATCTCGATCGCAAGGAACACCGGGTCTAGCGCCCGGCTTTTGAAGGAACACTGCAATGCGTATGCTCATCCTCGGCACCGGCGGCATGGCCGCCCAGCATGCCAAGCACTTTGCCGCCATCGATGGCGTTTCGGTCGTGGCCGGCGTCGACACCGATCCCGCCCGGCTCGAGAAGTTCAATGCCGCCCACAACATCCCGAACGGCTTCGCCTCGCTCGATGCGGCGCTGGCCTGGGGCGAATTCGATGCCGTTGCCAACGTGACGCCGGACTCGGTGCACCACGCGACCTCGATCGCGGCGCTCAAGGCGGGCAAGCACGTGTTCTGCGAGAAACCGCTGGCGACCGACGCGACCAAGGCCTTCGAGATGGTCGACGTGGCCGAGAAGTCCGGCCTCATCAACATGGTCAACCTGACCTACCGCAACGTCGCGCAGCTGCAGAAGGCGCGCGAGATCGTGCTGTCGGGCCAGATCGGCACGGTGCGGCATGTCGAGGCGAGCTACCTGCAGAGCTGGCTGGTGTCGAAGGCCTGGGGCGACTGGCGCACGGAAAGCCAGTGGCTGTGGCGGCTGAGCAAGAAGCACGGCTCGAACGGCGTGCTCGGCGACATCGGCGTGCACATCCTCGATTTCGCCTCCTACGGCTCGGGCCTCGACATCGACCACGTGTTCGCGCGGCTCAAGACCTTCGACAAGGCGCCGGGCAACAAGATCGGCGAGTACGACCTCGACGCCAACGACAGCTTCACCATGGCGGTGGACTTCGACAACGGCGCCCTGGGCGTGATCCATGCCAGCCGCTGGGCCACCGGCCACATGAACGAGCTGCGCCTGCGCGTCTATGGCGACAAGGGCAGCGTCGAGGTGCAGCACCGGCATGACTGGAGCAAGCTGCGCGTGGTCATGGGCGAGGACATCGAGAACGGCACCTGGAAGGAAATCGAGGTGCCGCCGGTGCCGACCAACTACCAGCGCTTCGCCGAGGCGGTGCGGACCGGCGTCATGCAGGAGCCGAGCTTCCGCCACGCCGCCGAACTGCAGCGGGTGCTCGACCTCGCCACGGTTTCCGAGCTCGAGCGCAAGGAACTGACGGTCGGCTGAGCGACCAGAGCGTGCAACCCGATGGGGGCGCCTTTCCCGACGGAGAGGCGCCCTCGCCGTTTCCGGGTGGGGTGGCGGGGCGCGGGTTGAGGGGGCGACATTGCAATTCAGTGCGGTTATGGTCTCACATACTCGTGCGTGATCGGCTGTTATGGAACATACATTCTTCGAGTTAGTGGGCTTTGGCGGCACTGCCCTGACTATTGCCAGCTATTCGATGCGGACGATCGTGCCGCTGCGCATCGTTGGTATTCTGTCCTCCATATTCTTCCTGATCTACGGTGCGGCTATTCAGTCGTTTCCGATACTGGTCACCGAGGCAATCCTGCTGCCCCTCAACGTGGTACGCCTGCTGCAGGTCCTGCAATTGCTCAGGCGGGTCGACGAGGCGGCTTCTACCAGCGAACTATCGGCCGACTGGCTGCGGCCGTTCGGTCGGGTGCGCAGCTATTCGGCGGGCGACGTGCTGTTCAAGGCCGGAGACTCGGCCGACTATCTGCTGTTGCTCGAGAGTGGCCGCTTCGAGCTGCGCGAGGCAGCCATATCGCTCGGCGCCGGGGACGTGGTTGGCGAGCTCGGTTTCCTGTCGCCCGGCAACCGCCGAACGATGACGCTGGTCTGCGTGGAGAGCGGCAAGGTCAGCAGCGTGTCCTACAGCAGCGTCAAGCAACTCTATTTCTCGAACCCCAAGTTCGCCTTCTATTTCCTGCGGCTCGTCAGCGACAGGTTGTTCCAAAACCTCGATCGTGCCGAAAAAGCCAGGGTGGCCGCCTAGCGGGCATTGCATCCCGGCCGCGCCCGGGCATCATCTATCAGCGCGGAGCAGGAGAGGTCGGATGGGGATTCTGGGCGCCATCATCATCGGGTTCATCGTCGGCATCATCGCCAAGCTGATCACACCGGGCGACCCGAAGCCCCGCGGGTTCATCCTCACCACCGTGCTCGGCATCGTCGGGGCGCTGGTCGCGACCTGGCTGGGGCAGGCGATCGGCTGGTACCAGCCGGGCGAAGCGGCAGGCTTCATCGGTGCGGTGATCGGCTCGGTGATCGTGCTGCTGATCTGGCGCCAGCTGGCGCGGCCGCGCTGACGCCATGAACATTCCAACCATCGAGACCGAGCGGCTGACCCTGCGCGGCTACACACTCGAGGATTTCGACGCCTTCGCGGCGATGTGGGCCGATCCGGACGTCGTGCATTTCATCGGCGGGCGCAGTTTTACGCGCGAGCAATCCTGGCAGCGGTTCCTGACCCGCGCCGGCGGCTGGCAGCACATGGGCTTCGGCTTCTTCGCGGTGATCGAGAAGGAGTCCGGGCAGCTGGCGGGCGAGGCCGGCTTCCACGAGGCGCGGCGGATCATCGCGCCTTCGCTCGAGGGCACGCTCGAGGCCGGCTGGGCGCTGATGCCTTCGGCGCAGGGCTGGGGCTATGCCACCGAGGCCATGCAGGGAGCGATCGGCTGGGCCGAGGGCGCCTTCCCGGGGCGGCGCATGACCTGCCTGATCAATATCGACAACCTCGCCTCGATGCGGGTGGCGGGACGGCTGGGGTTCAAGGAATTCGCCCGGACGATCTATGGCGACGACAAGGTCGTGCTGTTCGAGCGGTGAAGCCGCTGCGTTCTGCGGTTCGTGCCCCTTTCCACCACTCTATCAGTCGTCATCCGCGGGCTTGCCCCGCGGACCCATGGGATGCCGCAGCATCGCTGGGTCCCCGGGTCTTCGCCCGGGGATGACGGTGCGTGGGGGAGCGAATTGCCTCAAACAGAAGGGCGCCAGGAGGCGCCCTTCGCATTTTCATAGGGCCGCTGGCTTACTGCTTCGGCGCTTCGGTGGCCGGGGCCATTGGGGCCATCGCATCGGGAGCCGGAGCCATCGGCGCCATGGCGTCCGGTGTCGGAGCCATGGCTGGGGCATCAGTGGCCGGGGCCATCGCCGGAGCCTCGGTGGCGGGGGCTATTGCCGGGGTTTCCGTAGTCGGTGCTGCGGCGGGCGCCTCGGTCGTTGCCGGAGCCGCCGGAGCTGCTGCCGGAGCTTCGGCGGCCGGCGCCTCGATCGGGGAGGCGTCGGTGATGCGGCCGTCGGTATAAGGCGTGTAGCTGCCGCCCTGCTTGGCGATGAAGTCGGCCACGACCTTCTCGAGCGGCGGCCCGAAGTCGTAAGCGTTCACGGCGTTCTTGGCGAAGAGCTCGTAGCCGTCGCCGCCGCCGCGCACGTAGTTGTTGGTGACGACGCCGTAGGTCTTGGCGGGATCGATCGGCACCCAGCTGTCGCCGTCCTTGACCAGCACGTCGGAAATGCGCGAGCCGACCGGCTTGGACTTGTCGAAGGTGTACTTGAGCCCGGCGACCTGCGGGAAGCGGCCGGCCACGTCCTCGATCTGGCTGACCCCGTTCTCGAGCGAGGCGACGAGGTCGGCGCCGCCGATCTGGAAGGTGGCGAGCGTGTTCGAGAAGGGCAGGACGGTCAGCACCTCGCCCATGGTGATCTGGCCCTCGTCGATCGAGGCGCGCAGGCCGCCGGAGTTGGCGATGGAGATGGTGATGCCCTGGTCCTTGACGCGATCGAGCTGGGCGTCGGCGACGAGGTTGCCCATCGAGCATTCCATGACGCGGCAGACGTTGCGATCGCCCTGGATGGCGGCGGTGGCGGTGCCGATGACCTCGGCCTTGAGCGTCTCGAGCGGCTTGCCGAGCTCGGCGACCTTGTCGATGAAGCCCTGGTCGGGCTTGACCGACTTGTCGAGCAGGATCGGAGCGCCGGTGGCCGAGACGAGCTTGCCCGCGTCGTCCCAGGTGACCTTAAGTTCGCCCAGCACCTTGCCGTACTGGCCGGCGGTGACGATCGGCACGTCGACGCCATCGGGGTTCTTGACCAGGGTCGGGTAGGGGCCGGCCGAGCCTGGCACGTCGCCCAGGAAGGTGTGCGAGTGCCCGCCGACGATCAGGTCGATGCCGGAGACGGCCTTGGCCAAGTCCTGATCGACGGTGTAGCCGATGTGGCTCAGCACGATGATCTTGTCGATGCCGGCCGCCTCGAGCCCGCCGACGGCGCCCTTGACGTATTCGGTGACGCTCTCGAAGGCGACGTTGGGGCCGGGCGAGGCGATTTCCGGGGTGTCCTCGGTGGTGGCACCGATGACGCCGACCTTGTCGCCGCCGATGTTGAGCACGACGACGCCGGGCGGCAGGCCCTTGAGGTCGGCGTCCTTCGTGGTGTCGAAGTTGCCGCCGATGATCGGGAACTTGGCGGCAGCGATGAACTTCGCGAACTCGGATGGGCCGTCGTCGAACTCATGGTTGCCGGTGGCGACGGCGTCGAAGCCGATCTGGTTCATGAAGTCGGCGACGATCTCGGACTTGTACTGGGTGTAGAACAGGGAGCCCTGGAACTCGTCGCCGGCCGAGAACAGCACGACGTTCTCGCCCGCCGCCTTGGCCTTTTGGCGCTCGGCATCGATGGCGGTCTTGAGCCGGGCGATGCCGCCGAAGCACTCGCCCTTCTGCTCGCCCTCGGCGTTGCAGGTCGAATCGGAACCGGTGATCGATTCGAAGCGCGAGTGGAAATCGTTGATGTGGAGGATGGTGAGCGAGAATTCCGCCTGCGCCGCGCCGGAGAATCCGGCGGACAGCGCGAGCGCCGAGGCGCCGAGCAACAGCTTGTTCATTATCCCTGTCCTTTGCTTCAAATCCGGTTGGCCCGGACCCTTCTCGCACTGCAATGCAACGCCGGTGTAACAGGTCTTGCCGCTGCCTCTGGCCGTCGTCCGCAACTCCAGTGGAGGGTCGAGTTAACTATGGATCGCGGCGCAGCGGAAGGGTCCCTACGGATGCTTTTGGGGGTTCCACGGCCGGCCGGTTCTTGTACTCTCCGCCCCGTTTTTGGGTGCGGAGAGTTCGAATATGCGCAGCGCTTTGATCGTCTGGGGTGGCTGGAACGGGCACGATCCCGAGGAGTGCGCGTCCATCTACCGGCGCTGGCTGCACGAGGACGGCTACTCGGTGCGCGTCGAGACGGACCTCGGCGTGCTCGCCGATCCGGCGATCCACGAGCTCAGCCTGATCATTCCGATCTACACCATGAGCAAGATCGAGAAGGAGCCGTTGCAGAACCTCGTCAAGGCGATCGAGGGCGGTGTCGGCCTCGCCGGCCACCACGGCGGCATGAGCGATGCGTTCCGCGAGGCGGTGGAGTACCAGTTCGTGGTCGGCGGCCAGTGGGTGGCGCACCCGGGCAACATCATCGACTACACGGTGGACGTGGTGAAGCCCGAAGACCCGATCATGGCTGGCATCCCGGTCTCTTTCCCCTATACGTCCGAGCAGTACTACATGCACATGGACCCGTCGGTCGAAGTGCTGGCCACCACCACCTTCTCGGGGGAGCACGCACCCTGGACCAAGGGCGTGGTGATGCCGGTGGTGTGGAAGCGGCTCTACGGGGCCGGCAAGGTGTTCCACTCGACGCTGGGCCACCGCGCCACCGAGTTCGAGAACCCCCACATGGCGACGATCCTGCGGCGTGGCATCAACTGGGCGGCACGGGCCGAGTAAGTCGCGCCGTTAGCTTGCACGGGCCGTGACCTCAGTTGCCACGATCACGGGGTCATTCCCGCGAAAGCGGGAACCTCTGTTTGCGAAGCGCGCGGCAAAACAGAGATCCCCGCTTGCGCGGGGATGACCCGGTGGACAGGCGAGTCCGATAGTGGAGGTTACCGCCAGCGCAGCGCCCAGCGGCCGACGATGGCCCCCAGCACCGCCGCGGCGAGGATGCCGGTCGTGTACCAGAGGGTGATGAAGGGCATGCCGCTCTCGGTGCAGTGGAAGGCATAGACCCAGGTGGCGGCGCCGCCGGCAAATAGGCCGGCAGCGAAGCCGGCGAGGGGCAGGTTGGTGGGCGCGGCGCGGCGCATGGCCCACACGGTGGCGGCGTAGATCGGCACCGACAGGGCGACGATGTAGAACGGGCAGAGCAGGGCCGTGCCGCCGAAGACGAGCGTGCGCATCTCGCCCGGCCCCATCACCAGCATCTGGACGATGCCGGCCGCACCGGTCAGCGCAACGAGGGTCACCACGCCGACCGCCTGGCGCATCATGCTGCCGCCGGGGCGGGCGAGGTTGAGCGCGGCGAGGGCGCCGAGCGCGGCAAAGATCGCGGTGAAGGCGAACTTCACCCAGAACATCATGGTCCCGATCGCGATCATCAGGTCGGGGCGCAGGCCCAGCCAGGCGATCATGAGGACCGCCGAGACCGCAACGCCCAGCACCGCCCAGCCGAACAGCCGCCGCTGGAGGGTGCGGGGCGGGGTTGGGGCGAGATCCGCTGCCAGGTGGTCGATCAGGTCGTCAGCCATCGGCCTTGCCTCCGAAGCGGGCGGCGAGCGACTTGAGGCCGCGATGGATGGAAACCTTGGCGGCCGTCTCGGTCATGCCGAGCCGGGCGGCAGCCTCGGCGACCGATGCGCCTTCCAGTCTCGTCTGGCGGATAAGCTCGGCCGGCTTGCCGGGGATCGTGGCAAGGACTGTCTCGACATCCATGCGCGCGGTGGTGGCTTCGCTGTCGTCGGTGGCGAAGATCGCGGCATCCTCCTCGAGCGGCAGGGTCATGCGCAGCTTGTTCCGGCGGAAATGGTCGATCAGCTTGTAGCGCGCGATGGCGTGAAGCCAGGCGGTGAACGGCTGGGCGCGATCGTAGGTCAGCCGTCGCGTGTGGATGGCCATCAGCGTTTCCTGCACCAAGTCGTCGCCATTGGCGGCGAGCGCGGGCGCCAGCCGGAGGGCGAAATAGGCCCTCAGATGGCGGCGCAGTTCCTCAAGCAATGCGCGATAGGCCGCGGCATCGCCGTCGAGCGCCTTCAGCATCAGGGGGCGCAGGTGCGCTTCCATATCCGAGGGGACGCTCATCGATACTCTGTTCGCGTGGAGACCTCGCAAGGTTACACCGGGACGACGAGCATGTCGCCATTCACGTCGTCGTGACGAGGGTAACCGACCGCCGGTGGCACGCGAACTCAGCCCCGTAACCGCCGCAACCGAGCGGCCAACGGGAGACCACAGATGAAATCGATCCTTTCCGCCCTTGCCCTGGTGGCCGCCATGGGTGTTGCCGGTGGCGCCAGTGCCGAAGACGCCATGGCGCCGATGCAGGACAACGCCATGTCCGGCGGCGCCATGTCGTCCGACGCGATGATGATGACGCCGGACCAGATGATGGCCATGTGCCTCGAGAAGGCGGCGACGGCCACCGACGCCACGACCAAGACCGAGGACGAGAAGGCCTGCCACACCGTGCACAACCTGCTGATGGGCGATGATATGATGAGCGGCGACGCCATGTCGGGCGGGGCCATGGCGCCGGCGGCGCAATAAACTATACGTGATAGGGTGCAATCGCTCCCCGAACTGCCGTTGCTTCGGCAGGGCAGGCGGGGAGCGGTGCCGGAGGGAACGATGACCGACCAGGCACTGGGTAAGCCGGAGGCCGACAGGCCAGCCAAGGGACCGCTGATCTATCGGCAGGCGGTGCTGACGCGCATCACCCATTGGGTGTGGGCCATCGCGCTGTTCTTCATGCTGCTCAGCGGGCTGCAGATCTGGAACGCGCACCCCGCGCTCTATGTCGGCCAGCAGTCGGGCTTCGAATTCGACAACGCGATCCTCAGGATCGGGGCGGAGAACACGCCGGAAGGCCCGCGCGGCTTCACCACCGTGTTCGGGCAGAAATTCGATACCACCGGCGTGCTCGGGATGAGCGAGCTGCGCGGCACTACCAATTTCGTCGGCTTCCCCGGCTGGGCCACGATACCCTCGTTCCGCGACCTCGCGACGGGGCGGGTGGTGCACTTCTTCTTCGCCTGGATCCTCGTCGGCGCGCTTGGCATCTGGGCGATATCGAGCCTGCTCAACGGACATCTATGGCGCGACGTGATCCTCAAGCCGCGCGATTTCCGCGAGCTGCCCCGGGACATCTGGGACCATGCCCGGCTGAAGTTCCACCACGGGCGCAGCTACTCCCCGCTGCAGAAGTTCGCCTATTTCGGCGTGTTCTTCGTGCTCTTCCCGCTGATCATCCTCACCGGGCTCGCCATGTCGCCGACGATGGACGCGGGCTGGCCCTGGCTGATCGATCTGTTCGGCGGGAGGCAGACGGCGCGGACCATCCATTTCCTGGTGATGGTCCTGCTGGTGTTGTTCTTCGTCATCCACATCGCGATGGTGCTGCTGGCGGGGCCGATCAACGAACTACGCTCTATGATAACGGGTTATTACAGGACGAGCCCCGGCACTGACGCCTCCCTCCCCCTTGAGGGGAGGGAGCGAGGGAGGGGGAGGTCCGGTGGTCGCCGCGAGATCCCCACCCCTGACTCCTCCCCGCAAGGGGGAGGGGAGCAAGCCGGCGCGAACAGGCAGGAGAAGTCGAAATGAGCGGGCTGATCCTCAATCGGCGCCGGCTGATCGGGCTCGGCGCAGCCTCGGCGGGGTCGCTGGTGCTGGCGGGCTGCGACCAGTTCGACTTTCTTGGGCAGCGCAACGATCCGGTGCGCGATTTCCTTGAGCGGGCCAATTCCCTGACCTACGCGGCGCAACGGGCGCTGGTGGGGCAGCAGGCGCTGGCGCGGGAGTTTTCGGAGAGCGAGATCCGGCAGGGGCAGCGGCCCAACGGCTCGACCGATCCGCGTCAGAATGTTGCCGAGTACCGGACGCTCGAGGCGAACGGCTTTGCCGGCTATAAGCTCCGGATCACCGGGCTGGTCGAGACGCCGAAGGAGTATTCGCTCGCCGAGCTCCAGAACATGCCGTCGCGCACGCAGATCACGCGGCACGACTGCGTCGAGGGCTGGAGCTGCATCGCCAAGTGGACCGGGGTGCCGCTGGGGCGGCTGCTCGACGAGGCGAAAGTCAAGCCGGGCGCGAAGTTCATCGTCTACCACTGCTACGACGTGATGGGCGGAGGGCTGTCGAAGCCCGAGCCGTACTACGAGAGTTCCGACCTGATCGATGCCTACCACCCGCAGACGATCGCGGCCTACGGGCTCAACGGCGGCGCGCTGCCGGTGGAGAATGGAGCGCCCATCCGCATCCGCATCGAGCGGGCGCTCGGCTACAAGCAGCCCAAGTATGTCCACACCATCGAGGTGGCGGACGGGTTCAGCCAATACGGCCTGGGGCAGGGCGGGTATTGGGAGGACCATGGGTATGACTGGTATGGGGGAATTTGAGGGGACGCGACGCGTCGTCCTCGCGCTAGGCGCCCGCCAGCTGTCATGCAGCGAAACGTGGGACGCACGACTCGGAGCGTGGGGCTCCACTACCCTCCCCGTCGAGGGGAGGGAGACGCAGGAACCGAAGCCTCTCAGTCGGGTCTCCCTCCCCCTTGTGGGGCTTCGAGCCGTGCCGAAGGCAAAATCGCTCCGGTGGAGCGATTTTAGGGGAGAAGGCCATGAGAGCTGTGCTCGAATGGCTGGTAGCGACGCTTGACCGCGTCAGCGGGCTAGCAGAGCTAGGGTGGGGGTAGCCACGCTCGCTGGACGATCCAGAAAAATCTTGTCCCCCCACCGCCCAGCCCCCTTATCCTCTCCCAGTCCTTCACACGGGCGGCGGTCGCGACGAACGAACGGTGGGGGATATCGAGGGTCATGGGAGTCGTCCCATGGCGGGTCGGTGTCGTGGGCAACCGGCCGACTGGTCAGGTCCCGTCCTGGTAACAGGGGTGTGGAGAGAACCAGCCGCGCACGCTCCGCGTTGGCTGTCGCCGCGCCGGTCCCCGCCCGACTAACGCGAAACCCGAGGCGAGATCGCCGTCGGGCACGTCGCTTCGGCCACGCAAACTCAGAACCGCATGGCTCCCTTGCTCACTAAAATCCCGAATTGCCTTGCTATTCCAGCGCCTTTCCCCCATATGCAGGCCATTCGCCCTTCAGCGGGCGATGGACTTCTCTTCTTACTGGCCAAGACGGTGAGCGGCGAAGTGCCCCGGAAATGCTCCGCAAAACGGCGGACCACCGGGAGACAGCGCAACCGTGCGGCAATCCAGCTGCCATTGCATCGATTGATCACGCCGAGCCCGAGATGGGCCCTCCGGCGGCACACGCGCACCGATTGGCCCGGAGCGCGCCACAGAAAGCATATCTTTTGACAAACTCATTCTCCGAACTCGGCCTTTCCGCGCAGCTCGTCAGCGCGCTCACCGCCGCCGGGTTCGACACGCCGACCCCGATCCAGGCCAAGGCCATCCCGCCGCAGCTGCAGGGCCGCGACATCATGGGCATCGCCCAGACCGGGTCGGGCAAGACCGCGGCGTTCGGGCTGCCGATCCTGGCCGGCCTCGCCGAGCTCAAGGGCCGTCCGAACCCGATGACCACCCGGGCGCTGATCCTCGCGCCGACCCGCGAACTCGCGGTGCAGATCGACGAAGTGCTGCACAAGCTCAGCGGCGCCAAGATCTCGACCGTGCTGGTGCTCGGCGGCGCATCGCGCGGCGGGCAGATCCAGAAGATCGCCCGCGGCGTCGACGTCGTGATCGCGACCCCGGGCCGGCTCAAGGACCTGGTCGACGACAGGAAGCTGCGCCTCACCGAGACGCGCTGGCTCATCCTCGACGAGGCCGACCGGATGCTCGACATGGGCTTCATCAACGCGGTCAAGCAGATCGCCGCCGCCATCGGGCCGCGCCGGCAGACGGCGATGTTCTCGGCCACCATGGCGCCCGAGATCGCCGATCTCGCCAAGGGCCTGTTGAACGATCCGGTGCGGGTCGAGGCCAATCCGCCGGCCCAGACCGTCGGCACCATCGAGCAGAGCGTCATCCTCTCCGGTTCCAAGGAGAAGCGCGGGGTGCTCAACACCCTGCTGCAGGACCCGGCGCTGAGCCGCGTCATCATCTTCTCGCGCACCAAGCATGGCGCCGACCGCGTGGCCAAGAACCTCGAGGCCGACGGCCACAACGCCGCGGCGATCCACGGCAACAAGTCGAACAATGCCCGGCAGGCGGCGCTCAAGGGCTTCGCCTCGGGCGAGGTGCGGCTGCTGGTCGCCACCGATATCGCGGCGCGCGGCATCGACGTGCAGAACATCTCGCATGTCATCAACTACGAGCTGCCGGACGATCCGGAGAACTACGTCCACCGCATCGGCCGCACCGGCCGTAACGGCGCTTCGGGCGCGGCGATCACGCTGTGCGATGGCACCGAGCGCGGCAAGCTGCGCGACGTCGAGCGGCTGATCCGCCGCACGCTGCCGATTTCCGGCGAGCTCAAGGGCGCCGGCGGCGAAGTCATTCCGGCCTCCGAAGTGGTAAAGCAGCCGATCCCCAGGGCGGCGCCGAAGCAGGGGCAGAACCGCGGCGGGCAGCCGGCCACCGGGCAGCGCAAGCAGGCCAATGCCGGCCGGCACTTCTCGGGCGCCAAGAAGGCGGCGATCGTGGAAGGCCGCCGTGGCCATGACGGCGGCAACGCGCAGCAGGTGCGCGGCGGTTCGGGTACGGGCGGGAACATCTCCCGCAACGGCGGTGCCGGCGCCACGGCGCCGGGCTGGTGGGAGAAGCCGACCGGCTCCGGTCCGGCCACGCCGCCCAAGGCCAGCAAGGCGCGCTGGAACAAGAAGCAGAAGGACGCGGCCAAGGATCGCCGCACCGAGACGGCCCGCGCCGCCGGCTAGGTCCCACTGCTGCAACCTGTCACCGGCCGGATGACGGCCGGTGATTTGACTTCGCGCAAGCGCACAGGAACGAAGCTCGCGATACTCCGTTGGTCATCGACCAGACCACTGGAGGCAAGAGATGTCCGATCCCAAAGCGCCGCGCCCCTCAGCCGGACAGCCCGGCGAAGTGCCATCCGACGTTCCCGAGCCCGAGCTCACCCGGGAAGTCCCGTCCGAGGGCCAGCTCCCGGGCCTGCCGGTCTCCAACGATCCACTGCTGCAGCCGATGCCGCATCCGAGGACTCGCGAGCTGCCCCCGATCGACTAGCGGGACGAGCACCCGCAAGGCTGAACGGCAGATAAACGCGCAGTTCCGGGAACGTTCAAGCCGCGTGCCGCATTATCGCCGGCAAGATGAACCGGCTGGCTTGGCCGAACGCAACGCCTTGGGGGCGCTCGAAAAATGTTGAAATTCACACTTGTCGCGCTGTTCGTCATGTCGATGGCCACGCTGACCATCGCCGCCTCGGCCATCCCGGTCGAGAGTGCTGCCGTGACCATGGCGGACAACGGCTGATCCCGATGGGCCTGGAGCCGGGCCGCCGGCGCAGATCGATCGGGACGAGAACGCAGATCCTCTTGATCGTGATGTTCGCCACCGCCCTTGCCATACTGGCATTGGCGGCCGCGAGCGTGGCCCAGCTCTAGCCGTCCCCGGCTAGCTCAGCGGAATGCCCTTGCTGCCCTTGTCCTGCTGATAGGTCGCCGACAGGTCGTTGTAGGCTGCGTTCAGGTCATCGACGCGGGCGACCAGGCGTTCCTTGGACGAGCGATCCATGCCGGCGATCATGCGCTGGAGGTCGTGCGCCTCGAAGAAGGCATTCTTGCGGTTGTAGAGCGGCCGATCCTCGGGAACGTAGCCGCGATCCGGGTCGGCCACGGCGTAGACCTCCTTCAGGATCCTGATGTCGTGCGGGATGCCGAAGCTGTCGCGCGTGTCCTCGTAGCTGAACAGATAGTAGAAATTGTCGAACCCCGACCAGGTGATCCCCGAAAGGCAGAGCGAGCAGGGTTCGTGCGTGGCGAGGAACAGGCAGTCGCGCGCGGCAGGGCGGCCCTCGGCGGGCAGTTCGTAGAAGCGCTTGATGGCGTGCATTTCGCCGTGCCAGAGCGGATTCTCGGTCTCGTTGTTGGTTTCGGCGACGACAAGCGACAGGTCGGACTTGTTCAGGATCGCCGCGCCAAACAGCTTGTTGCCTCCACTCACGCCGCGCCGGGTGAGCGGCAGCAGGTCGTGCTCGATGGTGTCGAGCAGTCGGGAAACGAGCTCAGGCGTATCCATTGGAGTCTCCGGTAGAGTCCGGTCGACCCTGTCGGTAGCCGGGCGCGGCGTCAACTAGAACGCCGATTTCTCCAGTGTCGCCACCTCCGCGCCGCCGGCGTCAAGCAGCGCCAGGCGGTTGGCGTCGAGCCGCCAGAAGCGGGTGGCGGCGAGGGCGCCGAAGAAGCTGTCCTCCTGCGCCGTGGCGTCTTGCGACAGGCAGGCCATGCGGGTCGCGGCGACGGCGCTGAACAGCAGCCGCTCGGCACTGACCTCGGCCTGCGCGAACCAGGAATTGCAGCCGCCGCGGCCACCGGCGCGCATGTCGGAAGCGATGTTCAGCGAGGAGACGATGCCGCGCCCGACCGGCTTGCCGGCAATGGTGACGGCCTGCCAGGTGATGTCGAGGAGGGGCGACGTGGTTGGTTGCGGCTGGACCGTGGCCGGCTCGGCGGGTGTCGTGTCCTCGTGCGGCGCGAGGCTGACGATGATGAGGATCGGCGACGCCGGCGCCAGCGGCGCGACCGCGTAGGGTTCGGCGGTGCGGAACCACAAGGTGCCATCCGGGCCGGCGATTTCGGCATCGAGGGCATAGCTGTGGCCGGGCAGGATGACGCTCTCGTCGAAGTTGAGCGTGAAGGTCAGCGGCGCCTGGCCCGGGCTGGCGATGGCGGCCCTGGCGGAGACGCGCGGCCGGAGCGGCGCCGCGAGATCGACCAGCGCCACGGTGAGGATGCCGCCGGGCGGCAGCGCGATGCGCTCGCGATAGGTCACGTCGCCCTTGAGCGTCACCTTGGCAGCCAATGCCGGCCCGACCAGCGCCGCAAGAACAGCAAGGATCGCCAAAATTGTTCGCATTGCCATGTCCCTCCAAGCCGATCTGGCCAGTTGCGCACCAGATTATGGAGGAAATGCAACGATGCCACGACCATCGGAGGATAGCGCGGCAAATAACTCAGTTGCGCTCGACTATCAGGTAGGGCTCGGGGAAGAAGTATTCCTCGAGGTTGTTGCCTTCGCCGCCCCGGTCGATGATGAGGAAATCCGAGACCTCGCCAAGGGGGGTCAGCACGCCGTGCCAGGTGTTCATCGCCATGTTGATGCCCTGGCCGGGAGCGCACAGGAAGGCGCGGGGCGTGCCGGGAACGCCGCCTGCATCGGGCGCGACGATCGAAAGGAAGGGGCGCTGCGCCAGCGGATAGAAGGCCTGGCTGCCGAGCGGATGGCGCTCGACCATGGTCAGCGTCAGCGGCAGCGCGTAGGGCTGGCCGCGGGCGATCGAGACGAGCGGGCGCGGATGGACGCCTCCGAGCTCGACCCTGGCGAGGTCGTGGTAGCGCTCGGTCATGCCGCCGTTGATCGGGTAGTGGTGGGCGCCCTCGACCTCGATAACCTGGCCAAAGGGGGCGTAGGCCTCGCGGGTCAGCGGCTCGATGACGATCTGTTTCACGGTGCCGGAACCTTGATGGTGTTCGCTGCCCCGTCGCTGCCCATGTAGACAGCGACGAGCTTCATGGGGACGGTGCCGGTATTGGTGCCGTTGTGGGCCCAGCCGACCGCCTCGAGCACGGAATCGCCGGCCTTGTAGGTCCTCGTACCCTTGGTCCCATAGTCGACGGTCAGCTCGCCTTCGAGGACATGGGCAAACAGCGGCACCTCGTGCTCATGCCAGCCCGTTTCGCCGCCGGGCGGGATGGTGACGATGGCGGCCGTGACATTGGCTGCGCCTGCGGGGTAGGCGAGCGGGGTGCCGAGCACGTCGGCGCTCCCCTGCAGCAGCGGCGTCAGCAGGTTCTGGTAGGCCGGCGAGGCCTGATCCTCGGCGAGCGCCGGCGCTGCCAGCGGGATCAGGGCGGCCAGCAGTCTCAAGCGTGTCATCTGAATCGCGTTCTCCCTGTCGCGCTGCCGACGATGGCGTTCGCCGGGTGAAGCTGCAAGCGAAAATCCTGGCGGGGACTGAACCATGTCGCGGCGAAAACGTTGTGGCGCTCGTGACTTAGGATTGAGAATGCACGACCAGATTCAGCTTGTCCCGGCCGGCGTGGCCGACGCCCTCGTCCGTAACGAACTCACCGACATCATCCCGCCGCTGCTGCGCTACATCGAAGGCTGGCAGTTGCGATCGAGCTACCTCAAGGGGCAACTGGCCGTGCATCCGCCAGGCTCCGAGGAGTATGGCCTGGCACAGAGGCGAACCGAAGAGCTGCGCCGCGAGATCGAGGCGCATCGCCGGCATCTCATCCGCGAGACAGCCCAACTACCGCCGGATGACCGGATCGACGGGCTGCTGCAAGAGATGGACGGATTGCTGCTGGCGATCAGCGGTGCGGAGCGCCGGGCGTCATAGCGCCAGTCTCGGATGCCGGTTGACGTCCTTGTAGAGCAGGTAGCGGAAGCGCGCCGGGCCGGCATAGCAGGCCTGTGGGCAGAAGGCGCGCAGCCACATGAAGTCGCCGGCCTCGACTTCGACCCAGTCGCGGTTGAGCCGGTAGACGGCCTTGCCCTCCAGCACGTACAGGCCGTGCTCCATGACGTGCGTCTCCTCGAACGGGATCACGGCGCCCGGCTCGAGGGTCACGATGTTGACATGCATGTCGTGGCGGACGTCGGCGGGGTCGACGAAACGCGTCGTGCCCCAGGTGCTGTTGGTGCCGGGCATCCAGTTGATCGGCTCATCCTGCTCGTTGGCGACGAACGGGCGGGGGATATCGATGCCGTCGACGACCTCGTAGCGCTTGCGGATCCAGTGGAAGCGGACCGGGGAGGCGCCCTTGTTGAAGAGGGTCCACTGCGTGCCGGGCGGCAGGAAGGCGTAGCCGCCGGGCTTGAGGGTGTGGGCCTTGTCGGCGATGGTCACCGAGGCCTCGCCCTCGACCACGAACAGTACGCCCTCGGCCCCGGCATCGGGCTCGGGCCGATCGCTGCCGCCGCCGGGTGAAACCTCCATCACATACTGCGAGAAGGTCTCGGAGAAGCCGGTCATGGGCCGTGCGATGATCCAGCCGCGGGTGTCCTGCCAGTGCGGGAAGTAGCTGGTGACGATATCGCGCATGACCCCGTGCGGAATGACGGCATAGGCCTCGGTGAACACCGCGCGCCCGGTGTGAAGCGCTATCTGGGCGGGGAGGCCCGCGATCGGGCTGGCATAGGTAGTGTCGGCCATGGGACGCAGTTCGTTCAGGAAGGGGTGTGACCTCTTAGCGCGAAAGCCGCTGGCCGGACAGTGGGGCCGCGAATCCTGCCCCGTGGGGCGGGCAGGGGCAGGAGCGAGTCCGGCGGAGCGCTGCCGGTTTTCCACCCATGCGCGGCCGGAACGTCAGGGAAAAGTTTAGAATTGCGGCGCAGATTCGCGGCATGGCTACCCATCTGCACCCCGCGCCGCACCGTCCGATGCTCGATCCGCACCGCTTCGAGGAAGCAGGCCGTGTGTTTCGCCAGTGGCTGGACAGGTTGCTCAGCCACCCCGAACCGACGGTTGACACCTCGATCGCGTGGGAAGACGGCGAGTCGCATGCGCATGGCCCGGACCAGGCGCCACCGGACCGCTGAGCATGAACTGGCTTCTCGACTTCCAGAGGTCGTTGCGGGAGCCGGTCTATGCATTCCTCGGCAGCTACTGGCCGCTCATCGCCATCGTCGCGCTGGTGGCGCTCGGCTGGTATGTCGGGGCGATCACGCGGCAGAGAGACGCCGCCGGCGGCAACGCCGCGCCGGACGACGATGCCGACGCGGGTGATGGCGGCGGCGACTAGCCCCCGCCTCCCGGTTGCGATGCTACTTGCCGGCGTAGGCGGCCTGCAGGTCGGCGATGACGAGCTTGCGCATCTTGAACATGGCCTGCTGGGCGCGGGCGGCGCCCTCGGGGTTGCTCGAGTCCCAGACGAGGCCCATCACGTTGTTGGGGACGATCTGCCAGCTGAGGCCGAACTTGTCCTTGAGCCAGCCGCACATCGATTCCTCGCCGCCATCGGCGGTGAGCGTGTTCCAGTAGTGGTCGATCTCGGCCTGGTCTTCGCAGTCGACGCTGAACGAGATCGATTCGTTGAACTTGAACTGCGGGCCCGGACCGCCATTGAGGGCCATGAACTCCTGGTCCTTCAAGCGGAAGTGCATGGTCAGCACGCTGCCGTCCGGGCCGGGCGTCTTGCTGCGGATTTCGGCGTCCTTGAAGGTGGCGACGTAGAAGTTGACCATTTCTTCGATGCGGTCGTCGATCCACAGGCACGGCATGATCTTGGGCATTTCAGGTCTCCTCGCTCTGGATAGAGTTGCATCCTTCCCCGGAGCGGAACGCGCCGGCGGCAGGTCAGGTCGCAGTCGGAAGGCGTCAGGCGGTCAGCCGGCCGGCAGGCTGGCCAGCAGGTCCTCGAGGCGCCTGAAGCCATGTTCCATGCCTTCCGCCATCGGCGTGGCACGGGCGCCGTCGCGGGCTTCCTTGGTCGGATAGAGCACCGTGACGACCGAGGTGGTGATGCCGCTGTGTTCGGTGATGCGGTTGGTGACGATGGTCTGCCCGCCGGTCCAGTCCTGGTCGTAGAGCTCTGTGGTCTTGATCCATCCGGGCCGGGTGATCTCCAGCACTTCGCCTCCGGAGCCCATTTCGAAGCCATCGGGGCTGCGGGTGACGAAGCGCCACTTGCCGCCGACGCGGGCGTCGAACTCGCAGGTGACGTAGGTCCAGTCGTCGAAGCCGAGCCAGCGGCGGATCAGGGCCGGGATGGTCCAGCAGTCGAAGACGAGTTCGGCAGGCGCCCTGAACTGGCGGGTAACCGCGATCTCGCGGTCGGAGGGGAGGGCGATGGTCAGCGGGGGCATCATCGGAGGGCTCCTCAGTTCTTCGTCTTCGGGGCGATGCCCTGCAACTCGGCGAGCAGGCCATCGAGCCGCGCGTAGCTTTTCTCCCAGAATTGCCGGTAGCGCTCGAGCCAGCCGACCGCCTCGGCCATCGGCGCCGCCTCGATCCGCACCGGCCGGCGCTGGGCCTCCCTGCCGCGCGACACGAGGCCGGCCTGCTCGAGCACCTTGATGTGCTTGGAGATGGCCGGCTGGCTCATGTCGAAGGGCTCGACCAGCTCGTTCACCGTCGCCTCGCCCTCGGCCAGTCGGGCAAGGATGGCGCGGCGCGTGGGGTCGGCGAGCGCTGCGAAGGTGCGGTCGAGCTGGGAGGGGGCAGGCATTTCAATAACTCAGTGTTTCTATAACTGAATGGTTATTGAAAGAATACGGGGATGTCAAGCGGGTCTGGCGCACTTGGCTCCTCCCCTCCCGTCCTCCCCCATCAAGGGGGAGGTGTCGCATCGAGTAGTCGGCTTGAACTTGCCGCCTACCACCGGTTTGGGGACAAGAAGCTGGGGGCAGGAGGCGCATGTGCCTCCGACCCTTGATCTCACTCCATGATCGACCGGATACGCAGTTCCGCGATCCGCTCCACCTGCCTGCACGCCGTGGCGAATTCCTGTTCACGGGTGTTGCCGAGGCGCTTCTCGAAGGCGGCCATGATCTGGGCTTTTGTGTTGTCGCGGACCGCGATAATGAAGGGGAAGCCGAACTTCTCCACATACTGGCGGTTGAGCAGGCCGAAGCGCTCGCGCTCGGCGTCGGTCAGCGCATCGAGGCCGGCCGAGGCCTGCTCGGATTCCGATTCGGCGGTCAGGCGCTTTGCCGCGGCGAGCTTGCCGGCGAGGTCGGGATGGGCGTTGAGGACGCCGAGGCGTTCCTGCTCGGAGGCAGCCCGGAAGACCTGGCACATCAGGGCGTGCAGGCCGACCGGCGTGTCGTGGACCGGCCCCATCTCGCGCTTGTGGGCGCGCTCGGCGACCCACTCGGAGTGCTCGAACACGTTGCCGAACAGCTGCGTGAAGTCGTCGAGGGCGAGCCCGGACGGCACGATCGCCGGCTTCCGATAGGGGTGGGTCCTGAGCCAGTGCTCGGCGATGTCGATGCGCTTGGCGATCCACACCTTGTCCTTGCTCATGACATAGTCGACGAAGCGCTGCAGGCCGGCGAAGCGCCCGGGCATACCGACGAGGCGGCAGTGGAGGCCCAGCGACATCATCTTGGGCGAGCCGGCCTCGCCTTCGGCATAGAGCACGTCGAAGCTGTCCTTGAGCATCTGGAAGTATTCCTCGCCATTGGCGAAGCCCGAGGCAGTGGTGAAGCGCATGTCATTGGTGGCGAGCGAGTAGGGGATGATCAGCTGCGGGCTGCCCATGTGCTCGCGATAGTAGGGCAAGTCGTCGTCGTAGGTGTCCGAGACGTAGGTGAAGCCGCCTTCCTCGCTGGCAAGGTCGACGGTATTCACCGAGGTGCGGCCGCAGTACCAGCCGGTGGGGCGGGTGCCGATCATCTCGGTATGGAGCTTGACCGCGGCGTGCAGATCCTCGCGCTCGTGCTCGATGTCGTGGTCGCGGTAGTCGATCCACTTGAGGCCGTGGCTGGCGATTTCCCAGTCGGCATCGAGCATGGCCTTCACCTGCTCGGGGCTGCGCTGCAGGGCGGTGGCGACGCCATAGACCGTGACGGGCAGGTTGTGCCCGGTGAACAGGCGATGGAGCCGCCAGAAACCGGCCCGGGCGCCGTACTCGTACATCGACTCGACGTTCCAGTGGCGCTTGCCCTGCCATGGCGCGGCGCCGATCACGTCGACGAGGAAAGCCTCGGAAGCGGCGTCGCCGTGGAGGACGCAGTTCTCGCCGCCTTCCTCGTAGTTGAGGACGAACTGCACGGCGATGTTTGCACCGCCCGGCCACTGTGCGTGCGGCGGATTGGGGCCGTAGCCCTGCAGGTTACGGGGGTAACGCATCGGGAACCTCGTCTTTCGTCCGCGCATAACAGCGTTGGAAACGCGTGTGCGCAAGTCCGCGAAAAGTGGACCAGTTGGTAAAAATCGGCTGCAACCCCCTTGGAACGGAGTCGGAATTGCTCAATAGTCGAGCAATCAGAACGGAGTGCCTCCACGGCAAGCGGCGGCCGACGGGGGGCTGCCTGCCAGCGGGCAAAGGGATGGGTAATGGCGGGTCCAGCACGCCTAACGACGCACGTACTCGACACCACACACGGAAAGCCGGCAGCGGGAATGCGGCTCGACCTGCTCATGGTGCACGGCGACCATACGCACCATATATGGTCCGGACATACGAATGCCGACGGTCGGGTCGACCAGCCGCTGCTCGAAGGCGACCGTTTCCATCTGGGCGGCTATGAGCTGATCTTCCACGTCGGTCAGTACTTCGAGCGGCTCGGCCTGGACCTCGAGACCCCGTTCCTCGACACCGTGCCGGTGCGGTTCGTGATGAGCGAGATGGCGCACTATCACGTGCCGCTGCTGGTCTCGCCGTACGGATACTCGACCTACCGGGGAAGCTGATGACCGAAATCCGGACCCAGCTGCGATTCATCCTCAACGACCGGGACGTCGTGCTGGACGAGATTTCGGCGACCCGTACGCTGCTCGACTATCTCCGCCTCGACCGCCGCATGACCGGCTCCAAGGAGGGCTGCGCCGAGGGCGACTGCGGCGCCTGCACGGTACTGGTGGGTCGGCTGCGCGGGGGCGAGCTGCGCTACGAATCGATCAATGCCTGCATCTGCTTCGTGGGCAGCCTCGATGCGACGCATGTCGTCACGGTGGAGCACCTCAGTGCCGCCAGCGGACCGCTGCATCCGGTGCAGCAGGCGATGGTGGATCACCATGGCAGCCAGTGCGGCTTCTGCACGCCGGGCATCGTGATGTCGCTCTATGGCATGTGGATGCAGACACCCGACCCGTCGGTGAACGACATCGAGGTGGCGCTGCAGGGCAATCTGTGTCGGTGCACCGGCTATGCGCCGATCGTCAAGGCCGGGCGGTCGATCTCGGCCTATGGCAAGGTGGTTGCGGACCCGCTGGTGGCCGAGCGGCAGTCGATCACGGCGCGGCTCGCGGCGCTGAGGGACGGCAGGCGCATCGAGCTGGGGACGGGCAAGGACCGGATCATAGTGCCGGCCAGTGCGGACGACTTGGCCGACATCTATGCGGCCAATCCGACCGGCACGCTGGTGGCGGGCGCGACCGACGTGGGCCTGTGGGTGACCAAGTTCATGCGCGACATCGGGCCGATGATCTACATCGCCGACGTGGCGGACCTGCACGGGATCGCCGAACTCGACGGCGCGCTGCGCATCGGCGCGGCCGTGACCTACAGCGAGGCGCAGGCGGCGATCGTGGCGCGCTATCCGCAGCTCAAGGAATTCTGGAGCCGGATCGGCGGGCAACAGGTGCGCAATGCCGGCACGATCGGCGCCAACATCGCCAATGGCTCGCCGATCGGCGACACGCCACCGCCGCTGATCGCGCTCGGCGCCTCGATCGTGCTGCGCAAGGGCGATGCCCGCCGCGAGGTCAGGCTCGAGGACTTCTTCATCGCCTACGGCAAGCAGGACCGCCAGCCGGGCGAGTTCGTCGAGGGCGTGATCGTTCCGGCGCTGCCCGAGGGCGAGCAGTTCGCCGCCTACAAGATATCCAAGCGCCGGGACGAGGATATCTCGTCCGTGTGCGCTGCGTTCAGGGTGAAGGTCGAGGACGGCAAGGTCGCTTCCGCGGTCATCGCCTACGGCGGCATGGCGGCGACGCCGAAGCGGGCCAGGGCGGTGGAGGCGGCGCTGATCGGCAAGCCGTGGACCTCGGCGACGGTCGAGGCGGCGCTGCCGGTCTACGAGGTGGACTACCAGCCGCTGACCGACATGCGCGCCAGTGCCGAATATCGGCTGCTCGTGGCGCAGAACCTGTTGCGGCGCTTCTTCCTCGAGACGACAGGTGCGGCCGAGCGGCTGACGCGGGAGGTCGCATGATGTTGCTTTCCCTCCATTTCCACCGGGTCACCCCGGCGCAGGCCGGGGTCCATCTTGAGGGGGTTCCGATTGCGCAGTTCGGGGTGGATCATCCCAGGATGGATTCCGGCCTGCGCCGGAACGACATCGCGTTTGTGGAGGTATCGACCCCATGAACAAGCAATCCCCGATCACAACATCCCCGCTGCACGTCTCGACCCCGCACGATTCCGCCGCCAAGCAGGTGGCCGGACGGGCCGACTATATCGACGACCTGGTCGAGCCGGAGGGCACGCTGCATGCCTATCTGGGCCTCTCGACCAAGCCGCATGCCGATATCGCCGCGATGAACCTCGACGCGGTGCGCGCGGCCCCGGGCGTCGTCGGCGTGCTGACGGCCGAGGACGTGCCGGCGGAGAACGATATCAGCTCGGTGCACAAGCACGACGAGCCGGTGTTCGCGACGACGCGCGTCGTCACCTGGGGCCAGCCGCTGTTCGCGGTGATCGGCACTACGCGCGAGGCGGCGCGCCGGGCGGCGAAGCTGGCGCGGATCGAATATCGCGACCTGCCGTTCTTCACCGATGTGGATGGGGCGATGGCTGCCGGCGGCAAGCTGGTCACCGAGCCGCTGAAGCTCGAGCGCGGCGATGTCGAGGCCGGGCTCGCGGCCTCGCCGCGTCGCGTGACAGGGCGGGTCCGCATCGGCGGGCAGGAGCATTTCTACCTCGAAAGCCAGGCGGCGCTGGCCGTGCCGGGCGAGGATGACGAGGTCACCCTGCATTGTTCTACCCAGCACCCGACCGAGATCCAGGTGATGGTGGCGCAGGTGCTTGGCATTCCGCATGCCGCCGTTACGGTGAACATGCGCCGCATGGGCGGCGGGTTCGGCGGCAAGGAGACGCAAGGCAATCTTTTCGCTGTCGTGGCAGCGCTTGCGGCCAAGAAGTTCAACCGGGCCGTGAAGATCAGGCCGGACCGCGACGACGACTTCCAGATCACCGGCAAGCGCCACGATTTCGTCGTCGACTACGACGTCGGCTACACCGACGACGGCAGGATCCAGGCGGTGACGGCGACCTTCGCTGCGCGCTCGGGCTATTCGGCCGACCTGTCGGGCCCGGTGACGGACCGCGCCCTGTTCCACGCGGACAACGCTTACTGGTATCCGGCGGTGCGGGTGAATTCGCTGCCGCTGTTCACCAACACCGTGTCGAACACGGCTTTTCGCGGCTTCGGCGGCCCGCAGGGGATCATCGCGGCCGAGCGCTGGATCGAGGACATCGCCTACGCGCTGGGCAAGGATCCGCTCGAGATTCGGAAGGCGAACTTCTACGGCACCGAAACGAACAACATCACGCCCTACCACCAGGTGGTGGAGGACAACGTCATCCAGCGGGTGATCGAGGACCTCGAGCAGAGCTCCGACTATCAGGCGCGGCGCCAGGCGATCCTTGCGTTCAACCGCACCAGCAGCGTGCTCAAGAAGGGCATCGCAATGGTGCCGGTGAAGTTCGGCATCTCGTTCACGGCGACCTGGCACAACCAGGCCGGGGCGCTGGTGCACGTCTATCGCGACGGCTCGATCCATCTGAGCCATGGCGGCACCGAGATGGGGCAGGGGCTCCACATCAAGGTGATGCAGGTGGTCGCCGATGCCTTCGGGGTACCGGTCGAGCGGGTGCAGATCACCGCCAGCAATACCGGCAAGGTGCCGAACACCTCGGCCACGGCGGCATCCTCGGGCACCGATCTCAACGGCATGGCGGCGCTGGACGCGGCCAACCAGATCAAGGCGCGCATGGCGGCGCATGCGGCCTTCATCTACGAGGTCGAGCCGAGCGAGGTGCAGTGGGAGTTCGGCGGCATCCGGGCCGGGCAGCAGTTCGTGCCGTTCGACGAACTGGCGACCTCGTGCTGGATGAACCGCGTGTCGCTGAGCGCAGCCGGCTTCTACAAGACGCCGAAGATTCACTGGGATCGCGCCACGGGACGCGGGCACCCATTCTACTACTTCGCCTATGGTGCGGCGGCGTCGGAAGTGACGGTCGACACGCTGACCGGGGAGTATGTCGTCGACCGTGCCGACGTGCTCGAGGATGTAGGCCGCTCGCTCAATCCGGCGATCGACATCGGCCAGGTCGAGGGCGGCTTCATCCAGGGCATGGGGTGGCTCACCACCGAAGAGCTGTGGTGGGACAGCAAGGGGCAACTGCGCACCCACGCGCCCTCCACCTACAAGATCCCGCTCGCCTCCGACGTACCGCGCGTCTTCAACGTGCGGCTGGCCGAGTGGAGCATCAACAAGGAGCCGGCGATCGGGCGGAGCAAGGCCGTGGGCGAGCCGCCGCTGGTGCTCGGCTATTCGGTGGTCGAGGCGCTGTCGATGGCGGTCGCTTCTGTGGCCGACTACAGGGTCGCGCCAAGGCTCGACATGCCGGCAACGCCCGAACGGGTCCTGCTGGCGGTGGAGCGGATGCGGAAGGGGCTCCAATGACCGCTGTGCGTGGCTACCCCTCATCCGGCGCTGCGCGCCACCTTCTCCCCGACGGGGAGAAGAATACGGAGAGCACGGTGGCCACCACTTTTCCTCTCCCCGTCGGGGAGAGGGTGGATCGCGCGCAGCGCGAGACGGGTGAGGGGTGACTGTCCGATGACACTCTCCGTCTCCGACCTGCAGAGCTTCCTCTCCACTCAACCGGACGCGATCGTCGCTGAACTTGCCTCCGTCCGGGGCTCTTCGCCGCGTGAGGCCGGCGCGTTCATGCTGATTTCTGCGGGCGCCATTGCCGGCACCATCGGTGGCGGGGCGCTCGAGTACATGGTGATTGACCGGGCGCGGCAGGTGCTGCGGAACGGCGAGCACCGGGACGACCTCGACATCCCGCTCGGACCCGAGATCGGGCAGTGCTGCGGCGGCCGCGTGGACGTGGCGCTGCGGCGCGTGACGCCGGACCTCGTCCGGGCGCTGGTCGCTCGGCTGGCTGCGGAGGACGCAGCGCGGCCGCATGTCTTCCTGTTCGGAGCGGGGCACGTCGGGCACGCCCTGGCGCGCGCGCTGGCGCCGCTGCCGGCGCATGTGCATGTGGTCGATACGCGCCCGGGCGAACTCACCGACCTGCCGGACAATGTCGAGACCCTCGCCGTGCCGATGCCGGAGGCGGTGGTCCGGTCTGCGCCGGAGGGCAGCTCCTACGTCATCCTCACCCACGACCACGCGCTCGATTTCCTGATCGGGGCCGAGGCGCTGCAGCGGCTCGATGCGCCCTACGTGGGCATGGTGGGCTCGAAGACGAAGCGCGCACGCTTCAGGAGCTGGTACCTCGACGCGGGCTATCCCGCCGACCGGCTGGAGCGGCTGGTGCTGCCCATCGGCGGCAGGGCCTTTCCGGGCGGGCTTGGCGACAAGCGGCCGGAGGTGATCGCGGCGCTGGCGGCCGCCGAGATTCTGGTACACATTGGCGGTCGGGAAGCATCTGTCGCACGGCCGGTCACGACCCAGTCGGGAGCCGTTGTTGGACATTAGCCTCACCCCCCGCCTCCAGCTTCACGGCATCACCAAGCGCTTTCCCGGCGTGCTCGCGAACGACAATGTCGGCTTCTCGGTGCTGCCGGGCGAAATCCACGCACTGCTCGGCGAGAACGGGGCCGGCAAGTCGACGCTGGTCAAGATGATCTACGGGATCATGCAGCCCGATGCCGGCGAGATCCGCTGGAACGGGCAGCCGGTGGTGATCCACAACCCCAAGGCGGCGCGCAAGCTCGGCATCGGCATGGTGTTCCAGCACTTCTCCCTGTTCGAGGCGATGACGGTGCTGGAGAACATCGCGCTCGGCATGGACGCGAAGATTCCGGCTCGCGAACTCGAGGCGCGGATCCGCCAGGTGATGGACCAGTACGGGCTGCACCTGGATCCGCATCGCACCGTGTCGACGCTGTCGGTCGGCGAGCGCCAGCGCATCGAGATCGTGCGCGCGCTGCTGCTCAAGCCGACGCTGCTGATCATGGACGAGCCGACCTCGGTGCTGACGCCGCAGGAGGTGGAGCAACTGTTCGTCGTGCTGCGCCAGCTCGCCAGGGAAGGCTGCTCGATCCTCTACATCTCGCACAAGCTGCACGAGATCAAAGCGCTGTGCGAAACCGCGACGATCCTGCGCGGCGGCAGGCTGGTCGACACCTGCGACCCGAGGGTCGAGACGAGCCGCTCCATGGCCGAAAAGATGATCGGCGGGGGCTTGAAGGACATCAAGAAGCCGGCCGGACGTACGCTGGGCGCCGAGCGGCTGGTGGTCAACCGGCTGTCGTTGCCGGGGGCAGGGCCGTTCGGCATCCCGCTGCACGATGTCACCTTCACCGTGCGGGCGGGAGAAATCTTCGGCATTGCCGGCGTTGCCGGCAATGGGCAGAACGCGCTGCTGCTGGCGCTCTCCGGCGAGGAGCTGTCGCGCCATCCCGAGGCGATCAGCATCGACGGGGCGCCGGTGGGCGGTCTGCCGGCGAAGCAGCGACGGCTCAAGGGGCTGGCCAGCGTGCCCGAGGAGCGCAACGGGCATGCCGCCGTGCCCGAGTTCACCTTGGCCGACAACACGGTCCTCACCGCCCGCGACCGACTGGGCATGGTGTCGGCCGGGATGATCAAGTCATCCTCGGCCCGGACCTATGCGGGCGAGGTGATCACCGCCTTTGCGGTCAAGGCCCTGGGCCCGGGGTCGACGGCGGGGTCGCTCTCGGGCGGGAACCTGCAGAAGTACATCATGGGGCGCGAAATCCTGCAGAAGCCGAGCGTGCTGGTGGTGAGCCAGCCGACCTGGGGCGTCGATGCTGGCGCCGCGGCAGCGATCCACCAGGCGATCATCGACCTCGCGGCGGCCGGCTCGGCGGTGGTGGTGATCAGCCAGGACCTCGATGAACTGCTGTCGCTGTGCGACACTCTGGCGGTGATCAACGGGGGGCGGCTGAGCAAACCGATGCAGGTCGAGGGAGCGGATATCGAAGAGATCGGCCTGTTGATGGGCGGCATCCACGGCGAGGGGGCAGTGCATGCAGTTTAGACTGGAGAAGCGGCAGGAACCGAGCAAGCTGCTGCAGGTCCTGACGCCGATCGGCGCCGTGCTGGTGACCATGGTGCTGGGCGGCATCATCTTCACCCTGCTCGGCTACGACGGCCTCGGCGCCGTGCGCGAGATTTTCCTGTCGCCCCTGCTCAACGCCTACAAATGGCAGGACCTGGCGGTGAAGGCAGCGCCGCTGATCATCATCGCCGTGGGGCTGTCGATCGCCTACCGGGCCAATGTCTGGAACATCGGCGCCGAGGGCCAATACATCGTCGGGGCGATCGCCGGCACCGGCGTCGGCATCCTCACCAACGACATGACCGGCTGGTGGATCATGCCGCTGATGATGCTGGCGGGCGTGGCGGGCGGCGCGGCCTATGCCGCGGTCCCGGCTCTGCTCAGGGTGAGGTTCAGGGTCAACGAGATCCTGACCACCCTGATGCTCACCTACGCTTCGGTCTACCTGCTGAACTACCTGCTGGCGGGGCCGTTCAAGAGCCCGACCTCCATGGGGCAGCCGCAGACGGTGATGTTCAGTGCCGACCAGTCCTTGCCGTACATCATCCCCGGCACCATCGTGCAACTCAATGCGCTCCTCGCCGTGATCGTGGCGCTGGTCGCCTGGCTGGTATTCTCGCGCTTCGTGTTCGGCTTCCAGGTCCGGGTCGTCGGCGCGGCGCCGCATGCCGCGCGCTATGGCGGCTTTTCAGCCGATCGGACGGTCTGGCTCGCCATGCTCATCTCGGGCGGGCTGGCGGGGTTTGCCGGCATCCTCGAGGCGATGGGGCCGGTGGGCCGGCTGATCCTGCAGTTCCCGGCGGGCTATGGCTTTACCGCGATCATCGTGGCGTTCCTGGGCCGGTTGCATCCGCTGGGGGCGGTGCTCGCAGGCCTCATGGTTGCCATCACGTTCGTGGGCGGCGAGATGGCGCAGATCACCATCCAGCTGCCGTTTGCGGCGGTCGGCATCTTCCAGGCGATGATGCTGTTCCTGCTGCTCGCCAGCGACATCCTGGTGCGCTATCGGGTCCGGTCCGTGCGCCGCGCGGAGATCGCGACATGAGCAGCGACATCGTCATTGCCATCCTGATGACCATGGCGGGAGCGGCGACCCCCATCCTGCTCGCCGCGCTCGGCGAACTGGTGGTCGAAAAGAGCGGCGTGCTCAATCTCGGCGTCGAGGGCATGATGCTGGTCGGCGCCGTCATCACGGTGGCGGTCACCCTGACCACCGGCAACCACCTGCTTGCGGTCGCCTGCGCCGCCGCAGCGGCGGCCCTGGCGGCGCTGATCTTCGGCGTGCTGACGCTGACGCTCTCGGCCAACCAGGTGGCGACCGGGCTTGCGCTCACCATCCTGGGCACCGGCTTTTCGGCGCTGTTCGGGCGCCCCTATACCGGCAAGAGCGTTCCGACCGTCGGTTCGCCCTTTCCGGCGGAACTGGCGACCGACCCGGTCTGGCGCCTGCTGTTCGGGCACTCCGTGTTCGTCTACCTGGCACTGATCATGGTGGTGGCCGTCTGGTGGTTCCTGCAGCGTACCCGCAGCGGCCTGATCCTGCGCGCAGTCGGCGAGAACGACCTGTCGGCCCATTCCATGGGCTACTCGGTGATCGGGGTTCGCTATGCGGCCGTCGCCTTTGGCGGTGCCATGGCAGGCATTGCCGGGGCCTGCTTCCCCCTGGCCCTCACCCCGCAATGGGTGGAGCGGCTGACCACGGGCAAGGGCTGGATCGCGCTGGCGCTGGTGGTGTTCGCGGCCTGGCGACCGTTCCGGCTGGCGGCCGGCGCCTATTTCTTCGGGCTGATGATGATCTTCGAGGTCTATGCGAAGTCCTCCAGCAGCTTCCGTGTACTGCCGTCCGAGTTCTGGGCCGCGCTGCCCTATCTCGCGACGGTCGTCGTTCTCGTGCTGATCTCGCTCCGTCGCGAGGGCAGCTCGTCTGCACCCGCCTGCCTCGGCAAGCCGTTCATCGCGGCCGGTTGAGGGCAGGAGGAACAAGAACCGTCAAACAGGAGAGAGACACATGACGCAGTTCAACAGACGCACGATGCTGAAAATCGGCGGTGCCGCCGCAGCCCTGCCGCTGCTCGGCTCGCGCGCCTTCGCCCAGGAAAAGCTCAAGGTCGGCTTCGTGCTCATCGGCATGCCGGACGACAATGGCTGGAACTACGGCCACGATCGCGGCCGCCAGGAGATGCTGGCAGCGATCGGCGAGGACAAGGTGGAAACCACCGTCGTCACCAACGTGCCCGAGGGCCCCGACGCCGAACGCGTGTTCCGCGAACTGGCGCAGCAGGGCCACAAGCTGATCTACGGCACCTCCTTCGGCTACGGCGACTACATCCACAAGGTGGCCAAGCAGTTCCCGGACGTGAAGTTCGAGTGGGCGACCGGCAATGCCACGGCGCCGAACGTGTCGATCTACAACGCCAAGTTCCATGAAGGCCGCGCCGTCATCGGCACCGTCGCCGGGCTGATGACCAAGACCAACAAGCTCGCCTATGTCGGCTCCATCCCGATCCCGGAAGTGCGCATGGGCGCCAATGCCTTCGCCATCGCCGCGCGCAAGGTCAACCCGAACGTCACGGTGAAGGTGGTCTACATCGACAGCTGGTTCGATCCGGCCAAGGAAGCCGAACAGGCCCGCGCGCTGATCGACCAGGGCGTCGACATCATCGCCCAGCATACGGACGGCCCGGTCATTCCGCAGATCGCCGAAGAGCGCGGCATCGTCGGCGTGTTCGGCCAGGGCGCGGACATGAGCGCCTTCGCGCCCAATACCCAACTCACCGCCATCATCGACCGCTGGGGCCCGCACTACACCAAGTCGGTGCAGTCGGTGCTCGACGGCACCTGGGTCGAGAGCAGCGTCTGGGACGGCCTTGCCTCGGGCGAGGTTGAGATCGGGCCCTACAACGCCAAGGTTCCGGCCGACGTGGTCGCCAAGGCGGAGGAGGTCAAGGCCGCCATTATCGCCGGTACGCTCCATCCGTTTGCCGGACCGATCAAGGACAACACCGGCACCGAACGCGTTGCCGCCGGTGACGTGATCGATGACGGCGAGTTCTGGGGCGTCGACTGGTACGCCGAAGGCATCGAGGCGTAACGCATCGAACTGGCGGGGCGGGCCCAGGCTCGCCTCGCATATCCCGAACCGCCCATGCGCCGGCGTCACTTCCGCAACGGCGGAACCTGGTGGGATTGCCCCGCGGCCGCACGGCCTGTAGGGCGTTCCGCACCGGTCGCTGCCGCCGCGGGACTGACGCCGGTGCCTGTTGCTAGGTGGAGCCAATGACCGACTTCGCAATCTTCTGGGAATGGCTGAGCTTTGCGGTGCGCTGGACGCACGTGATCACGGCCATCGCCTGGATCGGCTCGAGCTTCTATTTCATCGCGCTCGACCTGGGGTTGCGCAAGACGCCGAGCCTGCCGCCGCTGGCGCATGGCGAGGAGTGGCAGGTGCATGGCGGTGGCTTCTACCACATCCAGAAATACCTCGTGGCCCCGGACTTCCTTCCCGAGCACCTGACCTGGTTCAAGTGGGAGAGCTACTTCACCTGGCTGAGCGGCTTCGTGCTGCTCGTCGTCGTCTACTACTTCGGCGCCGACCTGTTCCTTGTCGATCGGCATGTGCTCGATATTCCGAGCTGGCAGGCGATCCTCCTCTCGCTCGGCTCCATCGTGCTGGGCTGGGTGCTGTACGACGCGCTGTGCAAGTCCCCCATCGGCAATTCGACGACCGGGCTGATGCTGGTGCTTTTCGCCATCCTCACGGCCATGGCCTGGGCCTATACGCAGGTGTTCACCGGGCGTGCCGCGATGCTGCACATGGGTGCGTTCACCGCCACGATAATGGCGGCGAACGTGGCCGGCATCATCATTCCCAACCAGAAGATCGTGGTCGCCGATCTCAAGGCCGGCCGCACCCCTGACGCCAAGTACGGCAAGATCGCCAAGCAGCGCAGCCTGCACAACAACTACCTGACGCTGCCGGTCATCTTCTTCATGCTGTCGAGCCACTACCCCTTGGCCTTTGCGACGCAGTGGAACTGGGTGATCGCCTCGCTGATCTTCCTGTGCGGCGTGCTGATACGGCACTATTTCAACACGCGCCACGCGAGGAAGGGCAACCCGCACTGGACCTGGGCGCTGACCATCGCAATCTTCATCCTGATCGCGTGGCTGTCGAGCGGACCCAAGCTGCCGACCGGGGCGGAGAGCATGCCCTCGCCGCAGGCCAGTGTCCTGATGCAAAGCCCGCATTTCCGGGCTGCCTCCGATGTGGTGCAGACCCGCTGCACCATGTGCCACACGGCCGAGCCGGTGTGGGAAGGCGTCAGCGAGGCGCCCAAGAACGTGATCCTCGACACCGATGTTGCGGTCGCCAACCACGCCGAGCAGATCGCCATCCAGGCCGGCTATTCGCACGCCATGCCGCCCGGCAATGTCACCGACATGACCGACGACGAGCGGGCGCTGCTGGTGGCGTGGTTCCGCGAGGGTTCGAAGTGAGCATCGTCCCCCAGGAGGCCGGGCGAGAGCCTGAGCTTCGCGTGCTGCGAGGTCGCGTGCTGAGCTTCCTCAGCGAGCCGCAGGGACGGGACGATCATGCCTCGTATCGCTTCATCGAGGATGGTGCAGTCGTCATAGACACCAGCACCGGCAGGATCCTCTGGGTCCGGGAGTGGGGCGAGGGGCCGGGCGGGGGCGCGAGCGCTTACGAAGTGATCGACCACCGGCCACACCTGATCATGGCCGGGTTCATCGACCCGCATATCCATTTTCCGCAGATGCAGGTGATCGGCGCCTATGCCGGGGCGCTGCTCGAATGGTTGAACACCTACACGTTCGTCGAGGAGCAGAAGTTCGGCGACGAGGCGCACGCGACGCGCATCGCCTCGCGCTTCTTCGACGAACTGATCCGGCACGGCACGACCACGGCGGCCGCCTATTGCTCGGTGCATCCACAGTCGGTCGATGCGTTCTTTACCGAAGCGGCCAGGCGCGACATGCTGATGGTCGGCGGCAAGGTGATGATGGATCGCAACGCGCCGCCCGGGCTCTGCGACACGCCGCAATCAGGCTACGACGACACCAAGGCCGGCATCGCGAAGTGGCATGGCAGGGGCCGGGCGCACTACGCCATCACCCCGCGCTTCGCCATCACCTCGACGCACGAGCAGATGGCGATGGCCGAGGCCTTGGCGCAAGAGTTCCCGGACCTGCACATACAGACGCACGTCAGCGAGAACCTCGCCGAGATCGCCTACGCCAACGAGTTGTTCCCGAACTACGGCGACTATGTCGGCATCTACGAAAGATTCCACCTGCTGGGGCCCAAGACCCTGCTCGGCCACTGCATCCACCTGAGCCATCGCGAGACCGAGGTGATCGCCGAGACCCGCTCGGTAGCGGTGTTCTGCCCGACCTCGAATCTGTTCATCGGCTCGGGCCTGTTCGACTACGAGCGGCAGCACCAGCACGGCGTGCGCATCGCCACCGCCACCGACGTGGGCGGCGGCAGTTCGTATTCGATGCTGCGCACGATGGACGAGGGCTACAAGGTGCTGCAACTGCGCGGGCAGCGGCTGACCCCGTTCCGCTCATTCTACCACCTGACCCTGGGCAATGCCCGGGCGATGAGCCTCGACGATCGGATCGGTTCGCTGGCGCCCGGCAAGGAAGCCGACATCGTCGTGCTCGATTCCGGGGCGACACCGCAGATGAAGCTGCGCATGGAAACGGTACACTCGCTCGAGCAGGAGCTATTCCTGCTGCAGACGTGCGGCGACGACCGGGCGATCGTCGAGACCTATGTGATGGGCAAGCCGATGAAGTCGGCACTGGCCGCTTAGCGCATCGCTCCCCCTTGAGGGGAGGGATCGAGGGAGGGGGCAGTTCGGCGATCACCGACGGACCCCACCCCCCGCCCCTCCCCTCAAGGGGGAGGGGAGCAATGCGGTGGGCATGAAGGAATGAGGACAGAAATGATCAACTATCTCGACAAATCCGGCCTCAAGGTCGACCAACTGCTGGTCGATTTCGTCGAGAAGGAAGCCATTCCCGGCACCGGTGTCACGCCCGGGCAGTTCTGGAACGGTTTCGCCGGTCTCGTCCGCGATTTCGTGCCCAGGAACCGCGAACTGCTCGCCATCCGCGACCGGATCCAGACGCAGATCGACGATTGGCACAAGGCGAACGGACCGGTGGCGGCCAATCCGGCGCAGTACGAAGCCTTCCTGCGCGAAATCGGCTACATCGTCCCGGAGCCCGGGGATTTCATCATCGAAACCAGCGGGCTCGACCCCGAGATTTCGTCGCTCTGCGGGCCGCAGCTGGTGGTGCCGGTGTCGAACGCGCGCTACGCGCTCAACGCCGCCAATGCCCGCTGGGGCAGCCTCTATGACGCGCTCTACGGCACCGACGCGATCGCACGCGACGGCGCGCTGGCGCCGGGCAAGGGCTTCAACGCCGCCCGCGGCGCCGCAGTCGTGGCGCGGGCCGCCGAGTTCCTCGACAGCGCCGTGCCGCTGGCTTCCGGCAGCCATGCCGACGTCAGCGGCTACCACGTGGTCAAGGAAGGCGACCGGCGGGTGTTCGTCGCCGACACCGCGGCCGGGCGCGTTGGCCTCAAGGACCCTTCGGCCTTCGTGGGCTATGGCGGGACGCAGGAGCGCGGCGAGCTGGTGCTGCGGCACAACGGGCTCCACGTCATCCTGATCATCGACCCGGCGAGCACGATCGGCGCGACGCACAAGGCCGGCCTCAGCGACGTGATCATCGAAGCCGCGCTGACCACCATCCAGGACTGCGAGGACTCTGTCGCGGCAGTCGATGCCGAGGACAAGGTCGGCGTCTATCGCAACTGGCTCGGGCTGATGAACGGCACGCTCGAGGACACGTTCCAGAAGGGCGGCAGGACCGTTACCCGGCGTCTCAATCCGGACCGGACCTACAAGGGTGTCGACGGCCAGCCCGTGGTGCTGAAGGGCAGGGCGCTGCTGCTGGTGCGCAATGTCGGGCACCTGATGACGAGCAGGGCCGTGCTCGACCCCGCGGGCCAGCCCATCGGCGAAGGGCTGATGGACGCGGCCGTCACGGCGCTCTGCGCCATGAGCGACAAGGTCAACTCGAGCACCGGCGCCATCTACGTGGTCAAGCCCAAGATGCACGGGCCGGAGGAGGTCCAGTTCGCCTGCGATATCTTCGGGGCGGTCGAGAGGATGCTCGGCCTCAAGCCCGAGACGATCAAGATCGGCATCATGGACGAGGAGCGCCGTACGTCCGCCAACCTCAAGGCCGCCATCTTCGCCGCCCGCCGCCGGGTGTTCTTCATCAATACCGGCTTCCTCGATCGCACCGGCGACGAGATCCATACCTCGATGCTGGCCGGTCCGGTGCTGCGCAAGGACGACGTGAAGTCCGAACGCTGGATCCAGTCCTATGAGGACCGGAACGTCTTGATCGGCCTCGCGGCAGGGTTCTCGGGCCGGGCGCAGATCGGCAAGGGCATGTGGGCGCGGCCAGACGACATGGCTGCGATGCTGGCGAGCAAGGCCGCGCACCCCAATGCCGGCGCCAACACCGCCTGGGTGCCGTCCCCGACGGCGGCGACGTTGCATGCGCTGCACTATCACCAGGTCGACGTGTTCGAGGCGCAGAAGCGCCGGCACAACCAGCCGACGCCGGGCCTCTCGGACCTGTTCTCGATGCCGGTGCTCGATCCTGCGACCCTCGACAAGGCCCAGGTCCTGCGCGAGCTCGACAACAACGCCCAGGGCATCCTCGGCTATGTGGTGCGCTGGGTCGACCAGGGCGTCGGCTGCTCCAAGGTGCCGGACATCAACAATGTCGGGCTCATGGAGGATCGCGCCACCTGCCGCATCTCCTCGCAGGCAGTCGCCAACTGGCTGAAGCACGGGCTGGTCAGCGCGGCCGAGGTGCGCGCCTCGTTCGAGAAGATGGCGGCGGTCGTCGACGGGCAGAATGCGGGTGATCCGCTGTATCGGCCGATGGCGGGGCATTTCGAGACCTCGATCGCCTACCAGGCTGCGCTCGATCTGGCGCTGGAAGGGGCGACGCAACCGTCCGGCTATACCGAGCCGATCCTCCATGCGGCGCGCGAGCGGGTCAAAGCGGCGGTGTGAGGTCTGCGCGCGAGGTGGAGTTCCATCGGCGCTTCGTCATGCCCGGTCGAGTTCGACCACCGGCAGGTGGATCGCGCTCGGGCGGGCGGGATCGTGGAAGACCTCGATGTCGGCGCTGACGAGGGTCGTGGCCTCGCCCAGCGGTTCGTCCGTGCCGGTATTGCGGGCGTAGCGCGGATGCGCCCCGCTTGCCACCACGACCCGCAGCCGGTGGTTGCGCTTGAAAGTGTGGGCGGCCGCGTGCATGCGGAAGTTGAGCTTCCAGATATCGTCGGGAACCGCCGGATCGGCCGACGTCTTGCGCAGGAAGCCGTCGCAGACGTTGATCGACACGCCCTTTTCGTCGACGTCGGAAAGGCGCACGAAGAAATCCGTGTTGGGCAGGCTGGAGCGGGCATGGAGCGCCACGCGCACCTGGCCGAGAATGGTGATCGGGTTGAACAGCGGCTCCGAGGTATAGACCAGCAGGTCGCGGCGCTTCTCGAGCACCGCCTGGTCGACCTGGCCGGCGCCGCTGAAGGCGAACATGGCGCCGCCGATGGCCGGGGTCGGCTGCCGGGGATCGTACGAATAGGTGTCGGGCGGTGAGGAGCGGACCGGGCGCTGCGACAGCACGGCGTCGGGATGCAGGTGCCAGAGCTGGTTTTCCGGTTCCACCGGCGGATAGGCGTCGAACTCGCGCCAGGCGTCGTCGCCGGAGATCCACAGCCGAACCGGCTTGTTCCGCAGCGTGCTGGCGTCGCCGAGGAGCTTTGCATCCATCCACTCGAGCGTATGGCGGACGCTTTCCATCTGCAGGTCCGGGTTGACATGCGTCCATGGCCCGATGGTCAGGTGCGGCACCTGGCCGGCGTCGACGAGGGTGCGATAATCGCGCAGCAACTGGTCGAGCATGAAGTCGTACCAGCCGGAGGTGAAACTGACCGGCGGGGTGCGGGCGCCGAGGCGGTGGGTGTGGTCGAGCGGCTGCCAGAATTCGTCGCTGCCGATCGCCTCGTCCATCCAGCGCCGCCAGAACGGCACGATGCGGCCGGTGACGCGCTTGTCGGCGTCCTTGAGCGGCAGCTTCATGGTGGCGCGCAGGGTGGCGCGTTCGATGCCGCCGGTGAACATCCTCCGCGCGGTGCGCATCTGGTTGCCCTTGAGGCCTTCCACCGTCTGGATCCAGCTCAGCCAGAGGCCCACCGCCAGCCCGCCGCCGGGGAAGACGATGGAGCGGAACTCGGCGCTGGTTACCTTGACGGCCATGGCCGACTGGCGGGGCAGGGCGTCGCAGATGGCCCATTGCGCGTAGCCGAGATAGCTCGGGCCCGATGTGCCGAGCCGGCCGTCGAACCAGGGCTGGGCCTTGATCCAGTCGATGGTGGCGAGGCCGTCGTCGCGCTCGTGGCCGAACGGATCGAACTCGCCGCCCGACTTGTCGGTGCCGCGGCAGGCCTGCAACACGACGTGGTAGCCGCGCTCGGCATAGACCTCGCCGATCGTCGCGAAGCCGGACAGTCCGTAGGGCTCGCGCATCAGGATGGTCGGGTGGGGGCCCGGCAGCTTCGGTGCGAAGTGTTCGGTGGCGAGCAGCACGCCGTCGCGCGCCGGCACGCGCAGGTTGCGGGTGCGGGCCACGCCGCACTTGCGCTTGGGCAGCTTGTAGAAATCGGCGAGGAACCGGCTCGCGATGCTCATTTGACGAAGTCGAACTTGTCCACGTCGAACAGTCCGCGATCGGTCATCTTGAGGTGCGGGATGACCGGCAGGGCGAGGAAGGCAACCTGCAGGAACGGCTCGGGCAGGGTGCAGCCCAGGGCGTAGGCCGCTTCGCGCAGATGGTGGAGCTTGTCGGCCACGGCCTCGAAGCTCAGCAGGCTCATCAGCCCGGCGATGGGCAGCGCCAGGTCGGCAGTGACGCGCCCGCCGTCGGCCACGGCAAAGCCGCCGCCGAGCTCGATCAGCCGATTCACCGCCAGGGCCATGTCCGCATCATCGGCGCCGACCACGGTGATGTTGTGGCTGTCGTGGCCGACCGAGGAGGCAATGGCGCCGCGCTTCAGGCCGAAGCCCTTGGTGAAGCTCAGCGCGACGTTGCCGTTGATGCCGTGGCGCTCGATCACCGCGATCTTGATCACGTCGTTCTCGATGTCGGGCAGCGTGCCCATCTCCGAGACCTCGAGCGTCGCCGTCTCGCGATAGGTCAGGATCAGGCCGGGGCGGACCCCGATCACCGGGGTCTCGTTCTGGCGCGGGTTGGGCGGCACGATGAAGGTGGAAGGGCCGACGCGCTCGGCCTTCATCGAGGCAAGCCCGACGGGGGGGACGGCCCGGCGCGCCTCGAACAGCTCGGGTCGGACGAGGCGCCCGTTGGTGATGACCTCGGCGACCTGGCAGGTCTCGAGGTCGTCGAGCAGGGCGATGTCGGCGCGATAGCCCGGCGCGACGAGGCCGCGATCCTTCAAGCCAAAGATGCGGGCGGCCGAGTGCGACGCGGCGCGGTAGACGTGGTGCAACGGCCGGCCCCGGGCGATCAGCCGGCGGATGGAGCTGTCGAGGTGACCTTCTTCCAGGATGTCGAGCGGGTTGCGATCGTCGGTGCAGAGCGCGACATAGGCCGAGGTGTTGGCGTCGAGGATTTCGGCCAGCGCGTCGAGGTCCTTGCTGACCGAGCCCTCGCGGATCAGGATGGCCATGCCCTTCATGAGCTTCTCGCGCGCCTCCACGGCGGTCGTTGCCTCATGATCGGTGCGGATGCCGGCGGCGAGATAGCCGTTGAGGTGGAGGTCGCTCAGCAGCGGCGCATGGCCGTCGATATGGGCGCCCTGGAAGGCGACCAGCTTGGCGACAATGCCCGGATCGCCCGCCAGCACACCGGGGAAGTTCATCATCTCGGCAAGGCCGATGACCTGGGGGTGGTGGCGGAATTTCTCGAGGTCGGCGATCTCGAGCCGTGCGCCCGAGGTCTCGTGCGGCGTAGCCGGCACGCATGAACTGAGGTTCACGCGAATGTCCATGACGGTGCGCTCCGCGCACTCGAGGAAATAGCGGATGCCGTCGGCCCCGAGGACATTGGCGATCTCGTGCGGGTCGCAGATCACCGTGGTAACGCCGTGCGGCAATACGCAGCGGTCGAACTCGAACGGGGTCACCAGCGAGGATTCGATGTGCAGGTGCGTGTCGATGAAGCCGGGCACGGCGAAGCGGTTCTCGCCTTCGATCAGCCGCGCGCCGTTGTAGTAGCCGTAGGTGCCGACGATGCGGCCGGCGACGATGGCGATGTCGGTGTGGGTGACCGAACCCGAGATCACGTCGAGCAGGCGGACGTTCTTGATCACCACATCGGCGGGGACTTCGCCGGCGCCGGCCTTGATCATGCGGGTGAGGAGCTCGGGGGAAATGGTCATGGCGTACCCGGGATCAGCATCCCCGAACGTCGGACGTTCGCGGGTTCACGGTCAAGTGCTGGCGGAACCCCGTACGACATCGGGCGTTGGTTTTTCACGATTGTTCTTATCGGAAGACCACCATGCAGACCTACGATCCCCACAAGTCGACCACCGAGGTTCGCCAGGGCAGTCGGCGCATGCTCAACTTCCGGGTGCTGGTTTGGTCGCTGCTTGCCGTGATCCTGGCATTCGGGCTGGTCTACCTGTTCTTCTACCTCTTCAACTCGCCGCCCCCCAACACGACCACCGGCGTGTAGCGATGGTGAGGCTGAAGCGCGTCGGGCGCGAGGACCTGGCGATCAGGCTGGTCCGGCACGGGCGCGGCTTCGGCCTCCGTGACGCCGACGGCGAGACGGTCTCCGACCCCGGGCTTCACCAGCGTGTGCGAAGCCTCGGCATTCCCCCGGCGTGGACCGATGTGCGGATCGCGGTGGCACCCAATGCGCATATCCAGGCGCTCGGTACGGATGCGGCGGGGCGAACGCAGTATGTGTATCATCCCGACTGGGAGGCGCGGCGCACCCGACACAAGCTCGAGCAACTGGCCCGACTGACCGAGGCCTTGCCGCGGATTCGTCGCCACGTGCATGACGATCTGCGCGAGCCGGCGGGCAGCAAGCGGCTGGCGCTGGCGCTCGGCGTCGCGCTGATCGACCGCACCGCGATGCGGGTCGGGCGCGAGCGCTATCTCGATGCGCGCGGCACGCGTGGCGCCGGGACGTTGTTCGCCCGCGACGTTTCGGTTGCCGGCGATGTCGTCACCACGCGCTTTCCGTCCAAGAGCGGGAAGCAGGCGAGCTACGAGGTCCGCGACGGGCGGCTGGCCGAGGCGGTGCGCAAGGTGAAGTCGATCCATGGCCGCCGCCTGCTCATGTACCGCGACGACGCGGGTGTGGCCCGCCCGCTGCGCACCGACGACATCAACCGCTACCTGCGGGCAATCGGCGGGACGACTGTCACCGCCAAGGACTTTCGGACACTGCATGCCAGCGCCCTGGCGGCGGAGTATCTGGCGCGGCTCGCGCCAGCGGAAAGCATGTCGGGGCGGAAGCGGCAGATGGCTGCCGTCACCCGGCAGGTGGCTGCGTTCCTGCAGAACACGCCGGCGATCTGCCGCGCCAGCTACGTCGCGCCATGTCTCTACGCCCTGTTCGACAAGGGGCGCCTCGGAGCGATCTGGGCCGCCGGCGGTGCCGGCACGAATGGGGTTCGCCAGCGCGAGGTGCGTCTCGCGGCCGTGCTGGCTGCGGCAGGCTAGGCCGCGGCCTCGTTCCGCTCCTTGGCCAGCTCGTCGTAGAGCTTGACCTGGTTGCGGCCGGACTCCTTGGCCTGGTAGAGCGCGAAATCGGCCCGCGCCGGCAGGTCGAGGCCGTCGCCGGCGGCGTCGCGAGCGAGCGCCACGCCGATCGACACGCCGATGCGGACGTCTGCGCCGGCGAGCTTGTAGGGCTCGGAGACGCGAGAGATGATCTGTTCGGACAGCCGGCGCGACTCGTTCACGGTCTTGATCGCTGCCTGCAGGATAACGAACTCGTCGCCGCCGAGGCGCGCCAGCGTGTCGCCATCGCTGAGCAGCGCCTTGATGCGTCCGGAGACCTGCCGCAGCAGCTCGTCGCCGGCCTCGTGGCCGAGCGTATCGTTGACCTGCTTGAAACGGTCGAGATCGAGCGCGAGCAGCGCCACCGGATCGCTGCCGGGGCTGAGGCGCTCGAGCGCCTGGGTCAGCCGCTGCTGGAACATGGCGCGGTTGGCGAGCCCGGTGAGCGGATCGTGCAACGCCTGGTGCTCGGCCCTGGCGCGCTCGGCTTCTAGTGCGGCCGACGAGCGGCGCAGGCTGCGCATCAGGATGGCGATGACCAGGCCGGCCACCAGTACGGCGATGCCCATGGCAGGTGCGGTTTCGGCGAGCAGCAGCGTGCCCGGACGGTCGGGTTGCCACTTGAACCAGGCGACCGGTTCGCCGGCCTTGTTGTCGAGAGCGACGACGGCCTCCGCGGCGCCGGGGGTGGGGGCGATGTCGAAGCGGGCCCCGTCGATGAGGTACTGGCCCATCAGCTCTTCGGCGAGCGTCCGATCGAGGAAGCGGGCCGAGACGTGGTAGAAGGCTTCGGAGGGGTGCACGTCGAACGCGTCGGACCAGGACAGCACGGGCACGGCGCTGATCAGCGCCGGACGACCCTCGATCCTGCCCAGGTCGGTGGACCCGGGAATGGTGCCGTCGGCGAAGCCGTTGTTGTACGAGTCGATCGCGGCATCGCCATCGACTCCGCGCAGCGCGTCGACCACGGCCACGACCGAGGCCCGGTCGGCCTCGAACGTGTCGAGCGGCGCCTTGCCGCCATCGCGCAGCGCGTAGATCGGCTTCAGCGCATGGTCGAGGACGTAGATCCGGCTGGGTGCGTGGGTGGTGTAGATACCCTGGCCGAGGTTCTCGTCGATCCAGTCGAGATCGCCTTCGCGCAAGGCGGTGACCGCCTCGTCCCAGCCGGTCGCATCCTGCTCGGCGCTGGCGATGTCGTCCCACTCCTGCTTGAGGATGTGCTCGACCAGCCGGGTCTGGCGCTGCAGCGCGCGGTCGTCGCTCTTGGCCGCCGACCACAGGACGAAGCCCGCCGCCGTGCCCGCGGTGACAACCACGGCGACGATGACCGGGATCAGGACCTGAAATGAGAATTGCCAGCCGGAACGGCGTTCACGACGACGCATGTTGAGCCCCCACTCAATCGGTGTCGAGGCGCGACCATACGGGCTGATTCAAAAAGGGTAGTTAGCGGAAAGGGTTAAGGGATGCTGTTCAGGCAACTTCGGCGACGGCTTGCGCTGCGTCGGTGAGCAGGGTGGCCATGTCGCCTACCGTCAGGGGGGCCGAGAACAGGAAGCCCTGGAAGGTATTGCATCCCATGGCAGCGAGGATTCGGAACTGCTCCTGGGTTTCGACGCCCTCGGCCGTGACCTCGATCCCCAGCGCATGGGCGAGGGTGACCATGGCCTGCACGATCGGCTCGGAGCCTTCGCCGGTGCCGAGCTGGCTGACGAACGAGCGGTCGATCTTGATCCGGTCGACCGGGTAGCGCTTGAGATAGTTGAGCGAGGAGTAGCCGGTGCCGAAGTCGTCGAGCGCGATACGGACTCCGGCCTCGCGGAAGGAGCGAATGGCATCCAGGGCCATCGCCTCGTGTTCGAGCAGGATGCTCTCGGTTATCTCCATCTCCAGGTCGGCCGGAGCCATGCCGGTCTCGGCCAGGATGTCGAACACGCGCTCGGCGAAGCCTGGGTTGCGCAGCTGCGCCGGCGAGATGTTCACCGCCACGGTCCGGCCGGGCCAGCGTGCGCCGAACTGGGCGGCCCGGCGCAGGACGAACTCGCCGAGTGGCTCGATCAGGCCCGTGCTCTCGGCGATGCCGATGAAGCGCGCTGGCGCTATGTTGCCAAGGCGCGGGTGGGTCCAGCGGACCAGGGCCTCGGCGCCGACAATGGTGCTCCCGGTCTGGCTGCACAGGGGCTGGAAGGCGACCCAGAGCTGGCCCGGCACGCGCAATGCCTCGCGCAGCTCGGCCTCGATTGTGTGCCGGCCCTGCACCAGTTCGTCCATTTCCTCCTCGTAGATGGCGGCGCGGTTGCGGCCGCCGGACTTGGCTTCGTAGAGCGCGATGTCGGCCTTGCGGCTCAACTCCCGGCTGTCGTGATCGGTCGCGCCGGCAATGACGAAGCCGATGGAGACGCCGACGAAGGCATCGCTGCCCAGTACCCGGAAGGGGCGGGCGATCGCATCGACGATGCGGCTGGCGAGGGCGGAGACCTCGACCGAGCCGGAATAGCAGTAGTGGAGGATCGCGAACTCATCGCCTCCGAGCCGGGCAAGGATGTCGCCGGGCTCGACGATCTGGCGCAGGCGGTCGGCAACGGAGCGGATCAGTTCGTCGCCGGCGTTGTGGCCGAGGGTGTCGTTGACCTGCTTGAAGCGGTCGAGATCCAGCATCAGCAGGGCCAGGGGGGCGTCGCGCAGCTTGAGGCTGCCCAGCCGCGCTTCGAACTCGCGATCGAAGCTCAGTCGGTTGGGTAGGCCGGTAAGCGGATCCTCGCTCGCCTGGCGCTCGGCGTCGCGGCGCTTGTGCTCCAGTGCATCGAGGGCGCGCCGGAGCCGGTGCATCAGCACCAGCACCAGCAGCGCGAAGATGACGAGCGTGAGTCCCGCGGCGGCGACCGTCCGTTGCAGCAGGTCGCTGCCGGGCCGGTAAGGCTGCCACTCGAAGAAGCCGACGATGCGGCCGGAGCGACTCTGCACCGGGAAGGCAGCCTCGCCCGGGGTAGTAGCGCGGCCGGTGCTGAAGCGCCCGATCCCGGTCATGTTGTGGTCGATCATGCGCCGCCCGAACTCGGCGTCGAGATAGACGACCGAGACCAGCACGGCCTCCCGACCGGCGGGCTGGCCGACATTGCCGCTATCGGAAATGATCGGCGTGACGCTGATGATGGCCGGCCTGGAATCTATCTGCAGGTAGTCGGCGATGTAGGGCGGCTCGTCGACGTAGCCGGCCGAAGCCGCGCTGCGCAGGGCGCCGATGAAGGGCTGCAAGACGTTGCGGCGCTTCTCGAAGGCTGCCGGCGGCTGGGTCCTGCCTGCGATCGCTGCGTAGGCCGGCGCGTCGTCGGAGGACAGCACATAGCTCTCGTCGTGACCGAAGTAGCTGAACATCCACTTGCCGATATCGGTGGCCAGCCGAGCCGTGTCATGATCGCGGGCGGCGATGACCGTGTCGTCCCGGATGGCAACGCTCTGCTGCTGACGCGGGACGGTGCCGAGTTGGGCCTCGACGGCATGCCTGATGCTCAGCGTCTGCCGCTGCAGGGCATCGGCATCGATCTGCCCGGCCGACCACAGCAGGAAGCCGCCGAAGATCAGTGCCGTAGAGGCGAACACCACGAGAAACGTGGCCATCACCAGCATCGAGAGCGTTCGGCGGGACTTGATGCGGGTGGACATGGGGCCAGCGTGACAACGACGTGGCCAGTGTGCCGGAGAGGCTTTTCGAACTCGTTACTGTCCTGCCGACTTCCGATCAGGCGTTGTCCTTGAACAGGACTTCGCGGTCCTGGGTGAAGTTGGCCAGGAGGGGCAGCGAAGCGCCGCCCATGGCGCGCGCGGCGTTGCCGATGCTGCCGGGCAGCAGGCGGAAGTGCGACAGGCCCTGCTGGTTGATGCGGGCGATTGCGGCCTCGGTCCGGGCGATGATCCGCTCCCGCACATGGCTTGGAAAGGCGCCGTCGATGAGCACCGTCCCGACGTCGATGACCGCTATGGCGGCGACGATCGAGTAGGCAAGGCTGACGGCCACCTCCTCGATCCAGTCGTCGAGTACCGGGCCGAGGTCGTCGCCCCAGTCGTCGGGCGACTGCCAGAGGATGTCCGGGCTGCGTCCCTGCGCGATCAGCTTGCGCTCGAGCGTGTAGATCGACGCGACGTTCATCAGCTGGGTGGTGCGGCTGCCGCCGGCGGCATGGCCGGGATCTTGTGCCGGCATGGAGCCCAGGGCGCCGGCATTCTGCGTGCGACCGGGGAACAGGTGGCCGTTGAGCACGAGCCCGCCGCCGATGAACGAGCCGATGAAGACGTAGAGGTAGTCGGCGTGCTCGCCGCCGATGCCGAACATCAGTTCGGCGGCGCAGGCCGCCGTGATGTCGTTGGCGAAGTACACCGGCCAGTTGCACAGCGCGCCGATCATCGCGCGCACGTCGACCTGGCGCCAGGCGTCGATCTCGGCCTTGGGGGCGCCGATCTCCTCGTGCCAGGTCCACATCTCGTAGGGGGCGGCGATGCCAACCCCCGCGATGCGGGCCACCAGCCGCGTGGGCAGGTCGGCGACCAGGCTCTCGAAGCCCTCGCGGGCGAAGCGGCGGATGCTGTCGGGCGTGGGGTAGGGGTAGGTCTTGTGCAGCAGCTTGAGGATCTGGCCGGTGAAGTTGATCAGGTACAGGTCGACGCTGCGACGGCCGATCTTGAGCCCGAAGCTGAGCGCGCCCTCGGGATTGAGCGAGTAGGGGACCAGCGGCTGGCCGACCTTGCCGCGCAGCGGGTTGCCGCGCAACAGCAGCCCGTCGGCCTCGAGCGCATTGGTGATGATCGAGATGGTCTGGGGCGACAGCCCGGTCATGCGGGCGATGTCGGCCTTGGGTAGCTCGCCGTGGCGGCGGATCAGGGAGAGCACCAGGCGCTCGTTGTACAGGCGCACGCCGGTCTGGTTGGTGCCGCGGCTGGCCGCGCCGCGCCGCAGGCCGGATTCCCTGTTCGTGCCGGTAGCCACTGCGCCCGACCTCCTTTCGACTGCATCTGTTGACAATTGCCGGCTGCTCCGCGTCACGGCCAGAAAAGCCATGGCGTCGGCAAAAGTGCAATCGATTACATGGGGTTCGCACCCCCTCCCGGACGAAAGGATTATCCGCGAACACTCACAAGTCAATTAATAAATCAAATGGACTAATTTATTGACAGAAGGCGACCCTTGCGCTGTTATCGGGGCCGGCGGGGGGAGGAACGGCGCGCCAAGCTGGCCTTGCCTCCTGTCCCGATCCGCGCCGGAGCCAACCGGAGAGCAGGGTCGGGCTCTGCAACACTGGGAGGATTTCATGGGAACACTCGGTTTTCTGAAGACTGCGTTCGCGGGTGCGCTGGTCGCCGCCGCGATGGCCGGCACGGCCTATGCGCAGGAGGTCACGGTCGGTCTCATCACCAAGACCGAGACCAACCCGTTCTTCGTCAAGATGCGCGAGGGCGCCGAGGCCAAGGCCAAGGAGCTCAACCTCAAGCTGATCACCGCTGCCGGCAAGTTCGACGGCGACAACGACGCGCAGGTGGCCGCGATCGAGAACCTGATCTCGGCCGGCGCCAAGGGTTTTGCGATCGTCCCCTCTGACAGCAAGGCCATCGTGCCGACCATCCAGAAGGCCAAGGATGCCGGCCTGATGGTGATCGTGCTCGATACCCCGCTCGATCCGATGGATGCCGCCACCGCGACCTTCGCCACCGACAACCGCAAGGCGGGTGAGCTGATCGGCAAGTGGGCCGCCGGCACACTGGGCGACAAGGCCAAGGACGCCTCGATCGTGCTCCTCGACCTCGCCACCAACCAGCCGACCGTCGACTACCTGCGCGACCAGGGCTTCATGGCCGGCTTCGGCATCGACGTGAAGGATCCCAACAAGTACGGCGACGAGACCGATCCGCGCATCTGCACGCACGAAATCAGCCAGGGCGACCAGGAAAAGGGCCGCACCGCGATGGAGAACGCGCTGCAGAAGTGCCCGAACGTCAACGTGGTCTACACCATCAACGAGCCTGCCGCGGCGGGGGCCTGGGAAGCGCTCAAGGCCGTGGGCAAGGATGACGGCTCGGTGCTGATCGTCTCGGTCGACGGCGGCTGCCCGGGCGTCGCCAACGTCAAGGCCGGCATCATCGGCGCCACCAGCCAGCAGTATCCGCTGAAGATGGCTTCGATGGCGCTCGAGGCGATCGCGACGGGCAAGCTGCCCGAGATCGACCCCAAGATGGGCTTCTTCGATACAGGCGCCACGCTCGTCACGGACAAGCCGGTCGCCGGCGTCGATTCGATCGATACCGCCAAGGGTGCCGAGCTCTGCTGGGGCTGATCGGCTGACGGTTCCAATTCGGGCTCCCGCGCCGCCGGTGCGGGAGCCATCGACATCCACAGGCGTCCTTGGGGAGAGGGGACACGATGAGTGACGACGCAGCCGGCTCGGCAGCTGCTGAAACGGGCCTGAAAAACGTGGCCACCGAGGTGGCGAGTTTCGAGGAAGACCGCCCGGGGATCGTGAGGCGGCTCCAGGGGCTGCTGCATGAGCACCCCACGCTGATCCCGCTGATCGTCCTGCTCATCGGCGTCGTGATCTTCTCCATCGCGGCGCCGGGAAAGTTCCTGTCCGCGCTGAACCTGTCGGTCGTGCTGCAGCAGGTGACGATCGTCGCCATCCTGGGCATGGCGCAGACGCTGGTCATCCTCACCGCCGGCATCGACCTCAGCGTCGGCCTGATCATGATCCTGTGTTCGGTGGTGATGGGTCGCACGGCCGTCGTCTACGGGGTGCCGGTGGCCATAGCGTTTCCGCTCGGCCTGCTCGCGGGTTTCGCCTGCGGCCTCGTCAACGGCCTGATCGTCACCAAGCTCCGATTGCCCCCCTTCATCGTGACACTGGGCACCTGGAGCATCTTCGGGGCGCTCAACACATTCTATTCCAACAGCGAGACCATCCGGGCGGTGGACATGGAAGCGGCGGCGCCGTTCCTGCTGTGGCTGGGCAAGCTCTTCAAGCTCTACGACATTGGCATGTTCCTGGGCCTCGACCTGCCCTGGCTCAAGGGCTGGGTTGTCACCTATGGCTCGCTGCTGATGATAGCGGTCGCCATGGTGTTGTCCTATGTGCTGGGACGCACCGCCTTCGGCCGTCATGTCTATGCGACTGGCGACGATCCCGACTCGGCCCGGTTGTCGGGTATCGACACCGATCGGGTGCTGCTGGCCGTCTATGCCCTCGCCGGCTTCATCTGCGCCATCGCGGCCTGGGTACTGATCGGCCGCATCGGCGGCGTCAGCCCGCAGGCGGGCCAGACCGCCAATCTCGACTCGATCACCGCCGTGGTGATCGGCGGCACGAGCCTGTTCGGGGGGCGCGGCTCGATCGTCGGCACGTTGTTCGGGGCGCTCATCGTCGGCGTGTTCCGCAACGGCCTCGCGCTCTCCGGCCTGGCCCTGCTCTGGCAGGACTTCGCGGTGGGCGTCCTGATCATCGTCGCCGTCACCATCGACCAGTGGATCAGGAAGATCTCGGCATGAGCGATGTGAACAGCATGGGCGTGCCGGCCGGCAACGCCGAAGACATCATCCTCGAGGGCAGGGGACTGAACAAGCGATACGGCCGCGTGGTGGCGCTGGACGACGCGAATTTCGACCTCAGGCGCAACGAGATCCTGGCGGTGATCGGCGACAACGGGGCCGGCAAGTCGACCCTGATCAAGGCGCTCTGCGGCGCGGTGATCCCGGACAGCGGGGAGATCCTGCTCGAAGGCCAGCCGGTGCATTTCCGCTCGCCGATGGACGCGCGCCATGCCGGTATCGAGACGGTCTACCAGAACCTCGCGCTCTCGCCGGCCCTGTCGATCGCGGACAACATGTTCCTCGGTCGCGAACTGCGGAGCCCCGGCTGGGCCGGGCAGCTGTTGAGGAGCCTGGACCGTACGAAGATGCAGAGGATTGCACGCGAGAAACTCAGCGAACTGGGCCTGCTCACCATCCAGAACATCAACCAGTCGGTGGAAACCCTGTCGGGCGGTCAGCGCCAGGGCGTGGCGGTGGCGCGGGCGGCGGCGTTCGGCTCGCGCGTCGTGATCATGGACGAACCGACGGCCGCGCTGGGCGTCAAGGAGAGCCGGCGCGTGCTCGAACTGATGCTGGACGTGAAGAAGCGCGGCTTGCCCATCGTGCTGATCTCGCACAACATGCCGCACGTGTTCGAGGTCGCTGACCGGATCCACATCCATCGGCTCGGCAAGCGCATCGCGATCATCAATCCCAGGGAATATTCGATGTCGGATGCCGTGGCGATCATGACCGGTGCGATGAAGCCGCCGGTCGAGGGTGCCACCGGTCCGGCCATTCACTACACCGGCCAGGAAGCCTCCCAGAACCTATGACGAAAATGCGCGCACTCGTGCTCGAGAAGCAGCACGAACTGACACTCCGAGACATCGAACTGCCGATGGATGTCGGCCCGGGCATGGTCAAGATCAAGCTGCATACGGTCGGCGTGTGCGGGTCCGATGTGCACTACTACACGCATGGCCGGATCGGGCCGTTCGTGGTCAACGAGCCGATGGTGCTCGGACACGAGGCCGCCGGCACGGTGGTCGAGGTCGGGGCGGGGGTTACCGGCCTCAAGGTCGGCGACCGGGTCTGCATGGAGCCGGGCGTGCCGGATCCGAACTCGCGGGCGAGCCGGCTGGGCATGTACAACATCGATCCGGCCGTGACCTTCTGGGCGACGCCGCCGATCCATGGCGTGCTGACCCCCTACGTGGTCCATCCGGCCAACTACACCTTCAAGCTGCCCGACAATGTGAGCTTTGCCGAAGGCGCCATGGTCGAGCCCTTCGCGGTCGGCATGCAGGCGGCGACGAAAGCCAGGATCACCCCCGGCGATACCGCCATCGTCATGGGCGCCGGGCCGATCGGCACCATGGTGGCGCTGGCCGCGCTGGCGGGGGGCTGCGCCCGGGTGATCATCACCGACCTTGCCCAGCCCAAGCTCGACATCGCGGCGCGCTACCAGGGGATCATCCCGGTCAACATCAAGGCCCAGAACCTCGTCGACGAGGTCAACCGGCTGACCGACAACTGGGGCGCCGATGTCGTGTTCGAGTGCTCGGGCAGCCCGCGCGCCTGGACGGGCATCGTCGACGTCGCCCGGCCGGGCGGCACCATCGTCGTGGTCGGGCTGCCGGTCGAGCCGATCGATTTCGACATCGCCTCGCTCTCGGTGAAGGAAATCACCATCGCCTCGGTGTTCCGCTATGCCCACCAGTACGACCGCGCCATCGCGCTGATGGCTTCGGGCCGCGTCGACCTCAAGCCGCTGATCTCGGAGACGTTCAAGTTCGAGGATTCGATCAAGGCCTTCGACCGGGCGGTCGAGGGCCGGCCGACGGATGTGAAGCTGCAGATTGTGATGGACGCTTAGTCGGAGACTGCCCCTCACCCCAACCCTCTCCCCGGAGGGGAGAGGGGGGCGATGTGGCACTGCCAGCTATCCAAGCGTCCCCTCTCCCCTCCGGGGAGAGGGCTCGGGTGAGGGGAAGTGGGAATGGATCTGGGACTTGGGGGCAAACTCGCCGTTGTCACCGGTGGCAGCGTCGGCATCGGCCTCGCCGTCGCCGAAGGCTTCGCCGCGGAAGGGGCCAACGTGCTGATCACGGCGCGCGGCTCGCAGCGGCTGCATGCCGAGGCGGCCCGGATCGGTGCGAAGTACGGGGTCGAAGCGCACGGCGTCGCCGCCGACGTCGCAACCGCCGAGGGCTGCGCCAAGGTGATCGCGGCGGCGGCGCAACTGGGCGGCGCGCACATCCTGATCAACAATGCCGGCACCGGTTCCAACGAGACTATCGCCGAAGCCGACGACGCCAAGTGGCAGTACTACTGGGACCTGCACGTCATGGCTGCCGTCCGGCTTGGGCGCGGGCTGGTGCCGCAGATGAAGGCGCACAAGTGGGGCGCCATCGTCCACAATGCCTCGATCTGCGCCGTGCAGCCGCTGTGGTACGAGCCGATTTACAACACCACCAAGGCCGCGCTGATGATGTTCTCCAAGACGCTGGCCAACGAAGTGGTCGGCGACAACATCCGCGTCAACACCATCAACCCCGGCCTCATCCTCACGCCCGACTGGATCAAGACCGCGAAGCAACTGGCCGGAGACGACGGCTATCAGGCCCATCTGCAGGGCGTCGCCAACGAAGCCGGGGGCATGAAGCGCTTCGCCACCCCCGAGGAACTGGCGAACTTCTTCGTGTTCATCTGCTCGGACAAGGCGAGCTACTCCACCGGCTCGACCTATTTCGTCGACGGCGGCTGGCTGAAGACGGTGTAGCTACTCCGCGGGTTGCGCCGCCGCCGCGAGGCGTTCGCCGCGCACGACGCTCCAGATGATGGGGATGGCGACGAGCGGCACGAGGACGAACAGGCCGTAGAGCCAGTTCGAGGCGCTGATCGTGGCGGCGATGGTCTGCGCCGATGCCAGGCCGGCGGCGTTGACGATGACGCCGGCAAGCGCCGCGCCGAGGCCGGCGGCAAAGAGCTGGACCATCGAGATCGAGGCGGAGGTGAGGTCACCCTGGCCGGTCGGCGCGGCCTGCAGCAGCCGGGTCGAGACATGCGGCCACGAGATGCCGATGCCCAGCCCGAGCAGCACGAGGGAGACGCCGACGGGCAGGAGCGGCAGCAGTGCGCCCGCGGTGTTGTCGCGGCCGAGGAACAGCGCGAGCCCGAAGGTCGCGACCAGTTGCAGGATCGGGCCGAGGACGAGGACGAAGCGGGCGCGGCTGCCCGTCCAGCTCGAGGTCACCACCGAGCCCGAGCTCCAGCCCACGGCGACCAGCGCCACCATGTAGCCGCCGATCAGCGGCGACTGGCCATGCAACTGCTGGATGAACAGCGGCACGAACATGTCGCAGATGATGGCGAGGTTGAGCAGCAGCATGGCGGCAAACAGCGGCGCCAGCACCGAGCGCGGCGAGAACGCGCCGGTCGGCAGCAGGTGAGTTTCGCGGCGCTGGTCGATCACGCCCAGCGCGATGATCGCCAGCACCGCGAGTCCGACCAGGAGCGCAGGCAGCATCGCGCCCTCGGTCAGGATGGAGGCTACCGATACGGCGGCAACGGCGCCGATCAGCAGCACGATCTGTGCGACGGGGAAGGTCGCCATGCCGCGCTCGTCGCTGCGGGCAGGGATGACGCGGAAGGCGAGCAGCCCGAGCAGGCCGGCCAGCGGCACGAGGAACCAGAAGGCCCAGCGCCAGGCATCATAGGTGGCAAAAAGGCCGCCGATGGCCGGGCCGATCAGGGTCGACACGCCCCAGACGCTCGAGATCAGCGCGAAGGCGCGGCCCCACAGGGCTTCGGGGAAGACGATGCGGATCATGGCATAGCTCATGGCGGTGAGCAGGCCGGCGCCGAAGCCCTGCACGGCGCGCCCGACCAGCATCGTCTCCATGTTCGGCGCATAGCCGCAGATCAGGCTGCCGAGCGCGAAGCCGAGGGCTGCGAGCACATAGCTGCCGCGCGGGCCGATGCCGAAGGGGCGCACCGCGGCGAAAATCGAGGCGATGATGGAGGCGACGATGAACACCGTCGTGTTCCAGGCGAACAGCTCGAGCCCGCCGATGTCGGCGACGACCGAGGGGAGGAGCGTCGAGCCGATGAAGGTCTCGATGGCCTGCAGGCCGACGCCGCCGGCAAAGACGGTGACGGCAAGGGCGCGGCCGTCGGCGAACAGGTCGCGCCAGCCGCTGCTGGTGGTGTTCATGGTTCTCGAATCCCGTGGGCTGTTCAAAGCGTTGGCGAGTGTCTACAACCTCAAGCGTGGTTGAGGTAAAGAGGGTATCTGAGGAAAAGTGTCGCGCGAACTGACGGTTGGGCAGGTGGCGGAGCGGAGCGGGCTGGCGGTGTCGGCGTTGCACTTCTACGAGCGCAAGGGGCTGATCCGCAGCCATCGGACGGCGGGGAACCAGCGGCGCTACGACCGCGACGTGCTGCGGCGGCTGGCCATAGTGCGGATGGGGACGGAACTCGGGATTCCGCTCGCCGAGGTCGCCGAGGCGCTGTCGCAGGTGCCGGTGGGGCATACCCCGAGCGCCGAGGATTGGCGAAGGATGTCAGAGCTTTGGCACGACAAGCTCAACCGTCGAATCGTGCTGATGACGCGCATGCGGGACGAGCTGAACGGCTGCATCGGCTGCGGCTGCCTGTCGACAACCAGCTGTCCATTGATGAACATCGACGATCACCTGCGCAGCGAGGGGAGCGGTCCGCGACGGCTGATGCGCGCGGGCGAGGACACCTACCAGAGCTGACTGGACCGGGGTGGAACTCGACCCGTTGCTCCGGCAAAGGACCACAGGAGCGTCACCATGGACTGGGCAACTTCCATTGGATTTCACGACACGCACCACACCGCGCAGTACATCATCGTCATCCGGCTGCTGGTGGCGGCGGTGCTCGGTGCGGTGATCGGTTTCGAGCGCGGCAGCACGCACGGCACGGCCGGTCTCAGGACGCACGTCCTGATTGCGGTCGCGGCCGCCCTGTTCACGTCGCTGGCCTTCGAGATCTACGACCAGGCGCTGGCGGGCGGCAGCCAGACGGCCGATCCGATCCGTGCCATCGAGGCGGTCACGGCGGGCATCGCCTTTCTTGGGGCCGGGGCAATCTTCCAGCAGCGCGGCAGCGTGCACGGGTTGACGACCGGGGCGGGGATGTGGCTCTCCGGCGCCGTCGGCGTCGCGGTGGCGCTCGGCTACTACCTGATCGCGGCCGGGGTGGCGCTGCTGGCCGTGCTGGTGCTCGCGGCGCTGCGGGCGTTCTCGCACCAGGTGGTGAGCGCCGAGAACGAGCACGTTAGGGAGGGAACGGAGCCTTCTGAAGATCGTTGAGCCGAGGTCCCAACAGGAGGCAGAGAAGATGCCGTCCACATCCAAGGCCCAGCAGAGGGCAGCCGGCGCGGCGCTCAGCGCCAAGCGCGGCGAAACCAAGGTCAGCGCGCTCAAGGGGGCGTCGAAGTCGATGTATGAGTCGATGAGCGAAACCCAGCTCGAGGAATTCGCCGAAACCAAGCGCAAGGGCCTGCCCGAGCACAAGAAGCCGACCAAGCACTAGCTATTTTCCCCGGTGTCATCGCAGCGAAAGCTGGGACCAATTTCTCAGCTGGCGCAGGGGCAGAGTTGGGTCCCTGCTTTCGCAGGGATGACACCCGTGGTTGGTTCAGCCAAAGCGTGAAAGCACCACCTTGCCACCAGCTAGGCAGCGCCGGGGGAGGGCACTGAGTACCCGCCTCCCCGCACGGCTGGAGCAGACCCCGGCCGCGCCAACCCTTACTGGGGCACCGGGGTCGGGGAGTTCGACTGCTCCAGGTCCTCGGGCGCCGGCAGTTGCGGGTCGGCGCCTTCGCCGAACACCTGCTGGCCGTCATTGTCCCAGATGCGGACGATCTGGCAGGCGGCGAGGTCGTCCTTCGCGCATTCGAGCTTGACGACGGCCTCGAGGCTGGCACGGTCCTGCTGGTCGCAGACGAACTTGTGCCAGTGCGCGCCTTGGCTGTGCTGCATGAAGATGTCGGCGACCCAGCCGTGCGGATAGCACCACAGGTTGGTGGCGCAATCCTCCTCGCCCAACCCGCTCTGCTGCATGCACTGGCTGACGGCGCATTGCGTCGCGTCGGCCAGCAGCGGCCCGAAACACACCCCCAGGCCCGCCTCGGCGGCCTGCGCGACGGCGATGCCGTTGAAGGCCGGCAGCACGAAGCTGTCCACGCCTTCTTCCTGTGCGAGCACGGGCGCGGCCAGCAACCCCGCCGTGGCGGCGAGAAACAGGACAGATCGGAACATGGGGTGCCTCCGGCGTGACAGCGGAGGTGGAAACTGCGGTGATCCGGGTCGGCGGTCAAGCGCGGTCGCGGAGGGAGACGCCGCGACCGCGCCCTGCCTGCCGACCCGGATCACCAGGCCCGCCGCAACCGGGAGCGCGTATTTACCGGAGAGGGCGGGGCGGCGTCAGGAGGGTCGCGCCCCGTCTCTCCGGTGTCAGCGGCCGTCGCGTGAGGGAACGCGACAGGCCGCCGGTTGGACCGACGCTTGGGGTCGTCGGTCCGCCGTTCTCAGGCCGCAGGGATTTCGGCCGAGAACGGAAGTCAGGAAGACGGGGAGCGCATTTGGGAATGCAGTCGGCAGTGGCCTGCCTCGAGCAACGCGCTCCCCGTCCGGCACGTAACCTGTGGACGCAGTGATTACGTGCCAACCGCATCCAGGTGCTGGTTGCGCACCCAGAAACTCACGATTGCCGCCGCTTCGCGACGGAAGGAATTGATGTCGGCCTGGCGCTCGAACACGGCATCGGCGCCGGCATCGTGCAGCACGTCCCTGACCTCGCGCTCGAGCGAGGGGGCGATGGCAGCGATGAGCAGGCTGCGCCCGTCACGCATGCCGCGCAGCCTGGCGATGTAGTCGCGCGTGGCCGTCGAGGAGTGCTTGAGGTCGACGATCACAAGGCCGGGCAGCGCCGCGGCGTCATCGTCGAGCAGCTTGCCGAGCTCGGCCGTGGCCAGCGCCTCGCCGTTGAGCCAGCTCACCGAGGGCGCGCCATGGGCGAGCAGCATCCGGATCATCAGCCGGGCGGAATGCGAGTCGTCGTCGACCAGCGCCATGTAGGGCTGGCCGGCACCATAAGCGTCCATGATGGTTCCTTCTTGCCGCGCAGGGCGGCAATTGGCCGATAACTCCGAGGTAGTCGGTTGACTGGCCGCAGGCCCTGGGAGCGCCGGAACGCGTCGTTGCGTATTCCCCGAAGCCAAGGGTGGAAGTGCCCGCTGGCTGACTGCGCTGTGCTGCGACGGTCCGGCATATGAAGGTTCGATGACGGTCCGAGAAGGCAAACGCATGTAACAAGTCGGTAACAAGCCTTGTGATTAACATGTAAACCGACCAGTTTACGCCGTCGGTCGACCGCAAGGGGATTCTCGTGAGCGACAGCATTCCGCCCCGCGAGGAGGTGGAGGCCGCCCTGGCGCGTGCCACCGAGTGGCCGGGACTGGCGCGTTCGCCGCAATTGGTGAGGTTTCTCAATTACATAGTCGAGGCGCGTCTCGCCGGAAACGAGACTGCGATCAAAGCCTATTCGATTGCCGTGGACGTGTTCGGGCGGCCGCCGAGCTTCGATCCGCAGAGCGACCCGATCGTGCGTGTGCAGGCCCGGCGGCTGCGTTCGGCGCTGGAGGAGTATTACAGCGACGCCGGGCGCGCGGAGAGCATCAGGTTCAGCCTGCCGGTGGGACGTTACATCCCCGAATTCGTCCGCGTGGGGGCCGATGGCGTCCTCGAACAGCCCAGGGTGGTCGCGGCGCCGGAGCCCGTCGAGCCGGAAACGCAACGTCCGATCCTGGCCCGATTGGACGACATCATCCTCATCATCATGCTGACCGGGGTAGCGCTCGGCATCGCCCTGATCACCACGCAGGTGCTGAACCAGCGGGGCCCGCGGCTGGCCGTGCCCGAACTGCCGCGCGTCTCTGTTGCCGAGTTCACCTCCGTCGCTGCGGCCAATGCCGCCAGCATCAGCGTCGCCGGCCTGGCGGTGGAACTGGTCACCGACCTCGATCTGTTTCCCTATGTCGAGGCGGTCTATCTCCGGCGTCCCGGCGACGCCGGCGAACAGCCGGCTGCATTCGAACTGACCGGGATTGCCCGGACCGACGGAGGCGAGGTGCAGATCACCGCCAGCCTGAAGCGATCGGGGTCGGATGCCGCCATCTGGAGCATGACGCAGAAGCTGCCCGCCGCAGAGGTGCCGGCCAGCCTCGACCGCCTGTCGGGCGCCTTCGCCGATCAGCTAGGGGCGATCGATGGGCCCCTCCATGCCGACACCATCCGGTGGCTCGCCGACCACCCGGACCTCTCGGGCTACGAGACGGAGTATCTGTGCGGCGTGCTGTTCACGCTCTATCGCGAGAAGGCGGTGGCCGCCGATGGGCAACGGGCGCGGGCCTGCGTGGCCGGCCTGCTCAGGGCGCAACCCAAGTCCGCCGCCGCCCTGGCGATGAGCGGAACGCTGCTGCTGGATGCGACCCTGCGCACGCAGCCGCCCGGCGCAACCGACCCCGAGCCACTGGCCGAGGCGGAACGGCGGATCGAGCAGGCGATCAAGCTGGCCTCGACCTCAAGCCAGGTCTGGCGCGAGTATGCCTTCTACCTCGAGCAGACCGGCCGCTTCGGAGAGGCGGCGGCTGCCTTCAATTCCGCGCTCCAGCTCAACCCCTCAAACCTTGATGCGGTCGCCGGATACGGTCGCCTGCTGCTCCTTCAGGGTCCGTCCGACAAGGGGCGGCAACTGGCGGAGGAGGCGTTGCGTCGATCGCTTTCGGCACCCGCCTGGTATCACGAGGCAACGGCGTTTGACGCATTGCGCACGCACGCCTACAACCGCGCGCTGTCGGAAGCCGAGGCGCTGTTGAGCGGCGACGCCGAAATGGCTTCCGTCATCGGGACCGTGGCGGCGAGCCGCCTCGGGTACCAGGACGTGCTCAATCGTTATATCGCGCAACTGCTCGAGGTGACGCGGTTTCGCCGCTTCGGTATCCTACCGGTACTCCGCCAGCGGCTCGGCGACGACGCCCTGGTTCTGGAGATTGCCCGCGAACTGGCCGCGGCGGGAATCGACCGGGCGGCGCTGGACGGGCCGTAAGCGGCAGATTTCGACCCGTAGTTACTGGAGTTTCCATGGTTTTCCGCGCCCTCGTCACCGACCGCCCAGTTGGAGGAGGCGTGGCCAGTCGGGTCGAGTCGGTCGACGAATCGCGCCTGCCGCAAGGGGACGTGCTGGTGTCGGTCGAGTGGACCGGACTCAACTACAAGGATGCGCTCTGCCTCGCCGGGCAGGGCGGGCTGGTGAAGACCTATCCGCACGTGGGGGGCATCGACTTCGCCGGCCGGGTGATCGAGAGCGGCGATGCGCGCTACCATCCGGGGCAGGCGGTGCTGCTGACCGGCTGGCGCGTCGGCGAACTCACCTGGGGCGGCTTTGCGCAGCGGGCGCGGGTGAAGGCCGACTGGCTGGTGCCGTTGCCCAAGCGGTTCTCGAGCCGCACCGCCATGATGCTGGGGACGGCGGGGCTCGCGGCGATGCTGGCGGTCAACCGGCTGCAGGCCCAGGGGGTGAAGGCGGGTGACGGGGAGGTCCTGGTCACCGGCGCTGCCGGCGGGGTCGGCAGCATCGCGGTGCTGCTGCTCGCGCGGCTGGGCTATCGCGTCGTCGCCGGAACGGGCCGTACGGAGCGGGCGGAGCTGCTCACGCGGCTCGGGGCAAGCCGCATCGTCGGCCGCGACGAGTTGCTGGCGGGGTCGGGCAAGGTGCTCGGCAAGGAGATCTGGGCCGGGGCCATCGACAATGTCGGCGGTCCGCTATTGGGCGAAGTGCTCAAGGGCGTGCGCCGTGGCGGCGCCGTGGCCGCGGTGGGCAATGCCGGCGGGCGGAACTGGGACGCCAGCGTGATCCCGTTCATCCTGCGCGGCATCTCGCTGTGCGGCATCGACACGGTGATGCAGCCCTACGAGGCGCGCGTGGCGGCCTGGGACCGGCTGACGACGCTGTTCGTGCCGGCTGCGTTCGAACCGGTGCTGACGGAGGCGGGCCTCGAGGACCTGCCCGGGCTGGCCGACCGGATGCTGAAGGGCGAAGTTGCCGGCCGGGTGATCGTCAATCCGCGCGATCCGTCGACCTGAGGGCTCCGCGGGCCGGGCGCCCCTCACCCTGACCCTCTCCCCAGAGGGGCGAGGGGACGTTTGTGGCGCTGCCGGTGAGCCCCCTCGCCCCTCTGGGGAGGGCTGGGGTGAGGGGGTAGTCCCACGTATCGACGTCAGTGCAAGGCGGTCTTCGAGAACAGGTTGATGACGAGCACACCGGCCATGATCAGCGCCATGCCGACGATGGCCGGCAGGTCGAGCAGCTGTTTGTAGACGAGCCAGCCGGCCAGCGAGATCAGCACGATGCCGACGCCGGACCAGATGGCGTAGGCGACGCCGACCGGCATGGTCCGCAAGGTCAGCGACAGGAAATAGAAGGCGACGACGTAGCCGGCGATCGAGATGGCCGAGGGCCAGAGCTGGGTGAAGCCGTCGGCGGCGCGCAGCGCCGTGGTGGCGATGACCTCGGCGACGATGGCGACGGAAAGGTAGAGGTAGGCGATCATCGAGGTTCGCTCCGCTGATGCCCTTTCATCCACGGAGTCAGTCCCGCGAAAGCGGGAACCTCTGATCTGATGCCGCCCGCAGCATCGCAAACGGAGCTCCCCGCTTTCGCGGGGATGACCCGGTGAGGGTGGGGGATGACCCCGTGGTGGAGGCGGGACGGTGCCAACCCGTCAGCCAAAATACTTGCCGGCCAGCCGGACGAAGGCGGCGCCGCGTTCCTCGAAGTTCCTGAACGCCTTGCCGGGGGCCTCGAGCTGGCCGTAGCTCGGCGCTCCGGGCGAGAGGATGACCGTGTCGAACTTCGCCTTGCGGCCCGCCAGTGCCTTCAGCGCCTCGTCCAGCGTGCCGGCCTCGATGACTTCGATCTCGGGCGCCGCGGCGTAGGTGAGCGTGGCGAGGCGGTCGCCGGTGACCGGCAGGCACACGAGCACGGTGACGCCGCGCGGGGCGAGCAGCTGCGCGAGTTCGGCATAGTCCTGCTGGCGCTCGTGGCCGCCGGCGACGAGCGCGAGGCGCGTACCTTCGTAGGCGGCGAGCGCCGCCTTGGTGGCCTCGGGGGTGGTCGAGATCGAGTCGTTGACGAAGGTGACGCCGCCGATCGCATGTTCTTCGAGCCGGTGCGGGAGCGGGGCGAACTTGCCGATGCCGCGCACCACGCCTTCGAGGTCGGCGCCGGCCCGCATGGCGATCTGGGCGGCCAGCACGGCGTTGTTCAGATTGTGTTCACCTTTGAGGCGGCTGCGCGACACCGCCGTGGCAATGCGGTCATGAATGAAGGGCGCGAGCGGGGGGATCAGGCGCTTCTGGTCGCGCAGCGCCGCCATGACCAGCGGGTGGCCGAGCGCCCCGACGCCGAGCGCCACCGGGAACGGGGCGTCGCGGTCGATCAGGTTGAGCTTGTCGGCATAGTAGCGCTCGACGGTGCGGTGCCAGTCCGTATGCTCGGGCGAAAGGTTTGTAATTGCTGCGATATCGGGCGTGAACGCCATATCGGCAGTCTGGTAGCTCGAGAGCTCGAAGACGATGATCGGGTGCTTGTCGGCGATCTCGAGCGGCGCGAGGCCGACATTGCCGGCGAGGCCGGCGTCGAGGCCGGACTCGGTCAGCATCAGGTGGACCAGCGTCGCCGTCGTCGACTTGCCCTTGGTGCCCGAGATCGCGATGACCTTGCGCCCGGCGCGATATTCCTCGCCCCACAGGTTGAGGTTCGACGTGACGGCGATGCCGGCCTCGCGCGCCATGGCGAAGACGGGGCGATAGCGCGACACGCCGGGGCTCTTGACGATGGTCGAAAACAGTTTCGAGTCAATGGCTTGCGTCAGGTCGGCGGGGGCGATGAAGGTCGTGTCCTCGACATCGGCCTCGCCGCTGTCGACGGTGACATAGACCCTGGTGCGCGGGGCCTTGGCCTTGATGAAGGCGCGGGTGGAGCGGGCCTCGCGGCCGGCGCCGTAGAGCAGGACGGGTTCGTCAAAGCGCATGCGGGGCGACTCGCTCGAAGATGTCCCTCGGGATGAGGTGTTCTGGGCTATCGATCATCAGTTCGGCAAGGGCATCGTCGAGGCGCTGGCTGCCGTATTGAGTCAACAGGTCGGGCTTGAGCATTGAAACGATTGGCTCATCAGCCCAGTCGGGGTGCCGGGTGAGGGCGTGGAGGCAGGCCGCCGCTTCCTCGATCTCGCCGACACATTCCCACGGCTTCTGCCCCGCGAGGCCGGTGAGCTCGCGGAACGAGCGCTCGTGATTGGGCTGGGCGAGCAGGTCCTGCCCGAAGATGGAGATGAGGCGGGCCTTGTCCATCACGGGCGCGAAGATCAGGAAGACGAAGTGGCACTTGGGGCACTTGCCGCACCACAGCGGACCGGCGTGGCCGGCGAGCTTGAAGTTCTCGTTGCAGCTCGAGAACACCTGGTCGAAGCGCCGGACGCGAGCGAACAGCGCGGCGATACGGGCCTCGGAATAGGGGCGGAGCAGCGAGAAATAGCCGAGGGCGCCGCCGGTGGCGTCACCCAGCACCTCGGCGATCAGGCGCTCGAAGTCGAGCGACTTGGAGTGCTGGTGGTTGGCCTCGCGGCCGTCGAACTCGACATTGCCCTCGCTGGCCGAGCGCTCGTTGGAGAGGATGATGGCGTTGTAGGAAAAGAGCAGCGCGGTGAGCGCGGCGATCATCGAGTTGATCGCGGTCGAGGGGACGTGGCCGTTGTAGTAGCCGGGTTCCTTGCCCAGGCGGATCATCTCGGGGTCGAGCGTGCGCTGCACGTAGAGGGCGGGACGGCCGATCCTGTCGATGGAGCCGAGGATCGGACCCTTGGGGTTGACGGCGAAAGGCGTGAAGTCGAGGCCCGCGGCTTCCAGCAGCTGCTCGCTGACCAGCGAATCCTTGCCGCCGCCGATGGGGAGGAGGGCCCGGCCGGCGAGGACGGGAGGGGCGGGCCGCTCGCCTGATGCTTCGGCCGCCTCGATCTCGATCAGGCCGAAGCGCTTGAGGCTGTTGCGGGCGTAGAACTCGCCGAGGCCATTCTCGTAGACGTCGAGGGCGAAGGCGCGCTCGCGGGCGGTGAGGGGGAACGCCACCTCGATGCGGGTCGGGGCGCGCAGCTTGTAGTAGCTGACGCCGAGGACGAGCGCGGCGAGGCTCAGCAGCTTGAGGAAGGCCGGGGACCGGGCCGCTTCGGCATCGCCGCCGGGCGGAAAGGCGAGCGTTTCGGTGAAGCGCAGTTCGTTGACGCGGTAGCCGAAGCGCGCGATGCCCGTGGCCGGGTCGAAGGCAGGCGGCTCGATGGCAAAGGTTTCGGTCACGCTCAATAGATCCGCAGGCTGAGTCGCAGGACTATATCGGGAGACAGGCGCTGGAAGCCAAACTCGCGCAGCGTGCACTGCCAGGCGGTGCCGAGGCGCTGGATCGAGAACAGGTTGTAGCGCGCCGGATCGTGCCCGCCGGTGTCGCCCTGCGCCGCGCCCGCCGCGGCGACGCCGACCACCGGCACATCGCCGTTGGGGCCGGGGATGGCAAAGATCGAGGACTGGTGCGTGTGCCCGTGCAGGATCAGCTCGGCGCCGTGGTCGGCCACGGCCTTGCGGAACAGCCTGGCCCCATAGAGGCCGAGTCGCGGATGGGCCTGCTCCTGGTTGGGCGGATGGTGGATGAGCACGACGCGGAAATAGCCGCCGTCGCCGAGCAGCTCGAGGCAGCGCGCGAGCCGGTCGGCCTGATCCTGCTCGAACCGGCCGGCGGCGACCCAGGGCAGGGTGGGCACGGCGCTGTTGCACGAGATGATGGCGACGTCGCCGACGCGGCGCACAAAGGGGAAGTCGGACGGATCCAGCGTCTCGCCGCGCACGTAGCCGCCCCAGCGATCCATGCCCCTGGCGAGCTGGCCGGGCAGGTAGGCATCATGGTTGCCGGGGCAGAGGCACACCTGCTCGGGCGGGCCGACCGTCTCGAGCCAGTTGTGCGTCGTGTTGTATTCCGCATCGAGCGCGAGGTTGACGAGGTCGCCGGTCACGACGGTAAAATCGGGGTTCTGCTCGCGCATGTGGCGGACGAGCCTGGTCAGGCCCTCGCCGTCGAGGGTCCGCTCCCGCTTGAGCTTCCAGTTGAGGAAGCCGGTGATCCGCTTGTTCATCAGGTCGCGCGCCCGAACGGGGGGGAGCGGCGCCAGATGAATGTCGGAAAGATGCGCGAGAGTGATCATTGCGGGCGTAATGCCATGCGGCGCTCGGCAAGAAAATGGCCTAAATGGCGCTGCGTTGCCCGAGGACATCGAGGTTACTGACATGAGGATGAGCGCCTGGCAGACTCTGCGCACGTGGGCGCACCTGTTTCTCGTCGGCGTCAGGCGGCGGATGGTGCTCGGCGCCCGGGCGGTCCTGATCGACGGCGACAGGGTGCTGCTGCTGCGCCATACCTATATGCCCGGCTGGCATTTCCCGGGGGGCGGCGTCGAACCGGGGGAGACGGCGGAAGCAGCGGCGCGACGCGAGGCCGAGGAGGAGACCGGCTACCGGGTCGAAGGGCCGATGACCATGCTCGGGCTCTATCTCCAGGTCAACGCCGCGACCAACCGCGACCATGTGGCCGTCTATGTCGGCCGGCAGGTCCGGCAGGTGAGGCCGTTCGTGCCCAATGGCGAGATCGCCGAGATCGGCTGGTTCGCCTTCGACGCGCTGCCCGAGGGCGCCAGCCCCGGCACGGCGCGCCGGGTCGCCGAGATCGCGACGGGGGCGCGCGACTTGCCCCGATTGTGGTAGGCACTGGCCATGTCACCGGACGGAGGGGCTGAGTTGGACTACGGATTTGCATTCAGGCCGGGGGAACTCGACCGGGCGGCGCAGCTGCGGCCGGCCGACGCGGCGCGGGGCGACGCGCGGGCGCGGGCGCTGGTGTTCTGGCGCGGCAAGATCCTCGCCGACGAGACGGGCCGGCCGGTACCGGTGGCGCTGGACCACCCGGCCTTCGTCGATGCGCGCGAGGCGCCGCTGTTCGTCGGGCTGACGCCGGACGGACCGCGTTTCGCGGTGGACCTGCCGCTGTGGTCGCCGCCCGAGGATGCGACGACGATCGGGCAGTTCATCGACCAGAGCCAGCAGGTGCACCCCGGATTTCCGGAGGCGAAGTTCGTCGAGATTCGCGGCCTGATGCCGCGACTGGCGCGCCTTGACGGCGAGTGCATCGCCACCGGCCGCGCGCTGATCGGCTGGCACGCGGCGCACCGGTTCTGCGCCAATTGCGGTGCGCCGAGCGCGGTGGAGAGCGCCGGCTGGGTGCGCAAGTGCCCGCAATGCGGCACGCAGCACTTTCCGCGCACCGACCCGGTGGTGATCATGGCGATCACACGCGGCGACCGCCTGCTGCTTGGGCGCAGCCCGGCCTGGCCGGAGCGCATGTATTCGCTGCTCGCCGGCTTCGTCGAGCCCGGCGAGACGATCGAGGCCGCGGTGCGGCGCGAGACGCTGGAGGAGAGCGCCATCAAGGTCGGGCCAGTGCAGTACATCGCCTCGCAGCCCTGGCCGTTCCCGATGTCGCTGATGTTCGGCTGCCACGGCGAGGCGCTGAGCGAGGAGATCACGGTCGACCCGATGGAGCTGTCCGACGCGCGCTGGGTAAGCCGCGACGAGGTGCTGCAAATCCTGGCCGGCGCGCATCCCCAGATCAACCAGCCGAGGCCCGGGGCCATCGCGGGCGCGCTGATCGAGGCCTGGGTGCACGGCAAGCTGTTCGACGCGGGGTACTGGGGGAACTGAGGGGGCAGGGGCTCTGTCCTCCGCTCGGGGGGAGAAGGTGCCCGAAGGGCGAAGGGTGCAGAGGCGCTGCGGCTCGATTCGGCCGTGAAGCGCTTCAGATCGACAGCACCACGGCCCCGCGCTTGCGGCCGCTGTCGACATAGGCATAGGCCTCCCGAATCTCTTCGAGCTGATAGACGCGGTCGATCACCGGCTTGATCTTGCCGGCTGCCAGCAGGTCGGCCAGCAGCTGCAGGTCCTCCGGCCGCTCTGCCGAAGTGCCGCCGACGATGCGCCGGCCGCCCTTGGGCCGGCGGAACATGTCCTCGGGCGCAGCCAGCACGGCCAGCAGGGCCCCGGTCGGCGCGAGGATGGGTTCGCATCGGGCGTAAGGGGCATTCCCGACCGTATCCATCACCAGATCGTAGACGTTGGACTCCCTGGCGAAATCGGTCGTCGCATAGTCGATCACCCGGTGGGCCCCGAGCGAGCGCACCAGCTCGGCGTTACCCGCACTGCAGACGCCGGTGACCTCGGCGCCGAAATGCCTGGCCAACTGCACGGCGTAGGCGCCGACACAGCCCGAGGCGCCGTTGACCAGCACCTTCTGCCCCGCCTGGATCCTGGCCCGGTTGAAGAAGTCGAGCGCCGTGACGCCGCCGAACGGCACGCCTGCTGCGTCTTCGAACGAGAGGTTCTGCGGCATCAAGGCGACGCATTCGCTCTCGCGCACCAGCTTGTACTCGGCATGGCAGCCAAAGACGTCGATGCCGAATACCCGGTCGCCCGGCTTGAACCTGGTCACCGCCTTGCCGACCGCCTCGACCGTTCCGGCGAACTCCACGCCCAGCACCTTCCTGCGCGGCCCGAAGATGCCGATCATCAGCCGCCCGGGGATCGCGAACGGCTCTGGCAGGTTGAAGGCCCGAAGCCGCGCATCGCCGGAGGTAACCGAACTCGCCGCCAGCTTGACGAGAAGGTCGCGCGCGCCCGGCGCGGGCTTGGGCACCTCCTCGATCGAAACGACATCCGGGGGGCCGTACTTCTTGTAGACAGCAGCTCTCATGGCATCCTCATTATGGGGCGGGGTTCAGTCTAGGGGGGCTCTTGGGTCGGCCGTCAGCCCTTGGGCGGTTCGGCCTTCCACTGGAAGACCTCGCCGATCGGCACGCCGAACACCTCGGCGATGCGAAATGCCGCTTCCAGCGACGGCGAGTATTTGTTCTGCTCGATAGCCGCGATGGTCTGCCGGGTCATGCCAATGCGATCAGCCAGCTCCTGCTGCGTCATCTCGTCATGGTCGAAGCGCAACCGTCGGATCGTGTTGGAAATCGGCGGCGCGGCCATCAGCCGAGCACCCGGAAGCGGACGATGATGATGATCTCGGCCAGCAGATTGGTGGCGACGGCGGCGAACAGCAGCGCGTTGGCCATGACGATGGCAAAGCTTCCGACCGGATCGGCTGGAAAGCCTGCCGCAAAGTCCCTGCCCCAAAGCAGGGCCGCCGCCGAAATGCCGAGTACCGCCCACTCGAACAGCGGCTTGGTCAGCCTGGCCGCGCCGCTTTCCATCTGCTTTTCCAGCTCGTCGGGGCTGGCGCCAAAATCCTTCAGCCGCCGCCGGGAGGCGAGCAGGTTCAGGCCGAGCAGGAGGACCAGCGTGATCCCCATGCAGGCGAGGAACAGCGTCCACAGCGCCTGCCCATCGAGCGCGCGCGCGCTGACGCCGCGCCAGACTTCGGAAAAATAGTACCCCCACACCACCAGCGTGGTGATGACGGCGATCCATGCCGTTTTCTCGCGGAAGGCCATCTGACGCGCTCCATGCACATTTCCTGGGCGCTATATCTAGTATTTCTGACGTGATGTCTATTATTTTTAACATAGCGACGAAGATTTTTGGCGAGGATGGACCCGAGCGCCCCAACGGACCTCACGACACTTCTCTCCACCGGTCGCGCTCGTGGCTGAGAGGGCCGACGTCGAGGGCGAGGCTTGATCCACCGCAGTTCTTTCGCGAAGGGCCGCTATTGGCGTCGCGAAACGGACGTTGCCACCCCCTCAGCGGCGACTGGAAAGAAGGCCGCCTCACTCTCACCATGCCGCCGCTATACCCCTCACGCCCATCACGATTTGGCAGGAAAGCCACAATCGGAGGAGGCGGGCTTGAAATTCGACTGCAGGTCCATGATTTTGCGTGGACGCGTTGCCGGCCATGGTGCTAATGCGCGTTTCAGGCGTCAGGAGGCGCCCAGGATGGAGAAGGCTTTTCACGTGACCCGACGACCGTAAGCGGTCGCAGCCGGCCCTGCCGTTTGCCGGCATGTATGTCCTCGTCTCTCGAATTCCTGGACTCGTCACATGATCGCGCCGTCCCTCTCCGTCGCTGCCGACGCTGCGCCCTCGCAAGCCGGCATGCCCACCGTTCGCTTCGCCACCCCCGAAGACGACCCGTTCGTCGAGGACCTGCAGGCCATCGCCTTCGGGCCCGGCCGCTTTGCCCGTACCGCTTTCCGCGTCCGCGAGCGCTTTCCGATCGACACGTCGCTGAGCCTCATCGCCGAGGTCAACGGCGTGCCGTGCGGCTCGGTCTGGATGACGCCGATCAGTGTCGGCGGCATCGATGGCTATTTGCTCGGCCCGCTGGCGACGCATCCCGATTTCCGCAAGCGCGGCGCCGGCAAGCTGCTGGCGAAAGAGGTGACCCGTCTTGCGCTCGAGCGCGGCGAGGGCAGCTTCGTGCTGCTGGTGGGCGATCGCGACTACTATTGCCCGCTCGGCTGGGTGCCGACGGAACTGGGCGCGATCGAGTTTCCCGGCCCGGTCGACCCGACCCGCGTGCTGGTCTATTCTGCCGATCCTACCATGGCCACCCGGCTCAAGGGTCCGATCAAGGCGTTCGGAGCCGGTACGCGATCGTAGTCTCCTGGTTGCCGCGCTTTCGAACCGGAAAAGCCTGCAACTTTTCCTGAAAGCACTCCGGGACGGTTCGCGGTGCAGGACGAGAACGCACTCATCGAGAGAATCAGCGGCCGGCTGTTGCGCGAACCCCAACCGTTCGACGCGGGCGCCGGCATGCTGCCGGACTGGGTTCCGGAGGTTCCGCACAACCGCCCGCCGGTCCACGCCGCGGTGCTGATCGCGCTGGTGCGACGGGCGGACGGGCTCTCCATCCTCTATACCGAGCGCTCGCCGGAACTGCGGTCGCATTCCGGGCAGATCGCTTTTCCCGGCGGCAAGGTCGACCCGACCGACATCGACGCGGCCGATGCGGCGCTGCGCGAGGCCTGGGAGGAAGTACGCCTGGACCGGAGCAGCGCACGGGTGCTCGGCTACCTGCCGCTCTACTACACGGGCACGAACTACCTGATCACGCCGGTGGTCGCCGTGGTCGAGCCGCGCGCTCCGTTCGTGCCCAACCCCAGCGAGGTCCGGTCGGTCTTCGAAGTGCCGCTGAGCTATCTCATGGCGCCGGGCGGCTTCACCACGTTCCGTATCCAGCGCAACGGGCGCGAGCACAGCACCTGGCAGATCGAGCACAGCGGGCTTGTCATCTGGGGGATAACTGCCAACCTGACGCGTCGCTTCCACGATCTGGCGCTGGCCCCGGAGGGCGGTTGAGCAAGCCTGGCAACATCAATGACCTGCTGAAGCGCGCCGAGTGGCTGATGCGGCCGGAAACGCAGCGCATGCTGGCGCTCCTTGACGGCGCGGCCGGGCGCGCGCGCGTCGTCGGCGGCATCGTGCGGGACACGCTGCTCGAGCTGCCGCACCATACGGCCGATCTCGATATTGCCACCGAGCTCCAGCCCGACGAGGTGACGCGGCGGGCGGAAAAGGCGGGGCTATCGGTCTATCCCACCGGCATCGAGCACGGCACGGTGACGCTGCGGCTCGACGCGCTGACCGCCGAGGTGACGACGTTGCGCGAGGACGTCGAGACCGACGGCCGCCGCGCCGTGGTGCGCTTCGGCACCGACTGGCGGGCCGACGCGATGCGGCGGGACTTCACCCTCAATGCGCTCTACGCCGACATGGACGGCAGCCTGTTCGACCCGCTGCACGGGCTCGACGACTGCCTGGCGCGGCGCGTTCGCTTCATCGGCGAGCCGGCGCAGCGCATCGCCGAGGACAGGCTCCGGGTGTTCCGCTTCTTCCGCTTTTCGGCCAGCCATGGCAAGGAGCAGCTCGATCGCGACGGGCTCGCCGCGTGCGTTGCGGCGGCGGGGACGCTCGGCAATCTTGCCGCCGAGCGGATCGGCGCCGAGATGCGCAAGATGCTGGGCTTGCCGCGTGTCGCCAAGACGCTCCGGGTGATGCGGGAGGCGGGAATTCTCGGGCTGAGCGCCGAGACGGTGGCGCTGCTGCATGCTCACGAGCGCCGGGCGCGCCGCCCCGGTTTTCATGCGCGCCTCGCACTGATCGGGTCGCAGGGCGACCCGGGGCAGCTGCAACGCATGTGGCGGCTCTCCAACGACGACGTGGCCGCGGCTGCCTCGATCCTCGCGGCAGCGCGGTTGATCATGGATTTCCGCCTGAACGAGGCGGCCTACCGCTACCCCGCAGCCATCGCCGATGCGGTGGACGTCGCCGCGACGCTGGCGAACTGGGGCGATGCCGGCCGGCTGGCCGTGGTGGAGCAGCTGCAGCGCCTCGACGTGCCGCGCTTCCCGCTCCGCGGCAACGACCTGCTGTCGCTCGGCATGCCGCCGGGCCGGGCGGTCGGGCTCGAACTCGAGCGGCTCGAACTCGCCTGGATCGAGAGCGGCTTCGCCCTCGATCGGGAGGCGCTGCTGGGAATGGTCGCGCGCCCCTAGGCCAGCGTAACGCCCTTGTCGTGGATGCGCGCCTTGATCTCGTCGATCATGTTGGGGCGGATAGTCTCTTCCTGATGCGCGGTGCGCAGATGCTCGGCGGCCCGCCGCACCACTTCGGCCGCGTCCGGGGCTTCGGTATGCCAGCGGCAGCCGGGGACCAGCGTCCCGCATTCAAACGACTTCATGGTCTTTCTCCATCGATGCCGGCAGGGCATGAGGCCGCAACAATGCGGCAATGGCAGGGCGGGTCGGCGTGGTTCCGACTTCGATCTACTTGGTGCAGATTTACCAAACGTCCACGAATGCGGGTGGTAGATACTGGCGAGTGGCCAAGTAGATTGCGGCATGGGCAAAATTGTTCATGATGGAGATGGGGATCGCGCGGCACTCGTTGTTGTGTGCGACGAGAGTTCTTTTGCCCATGCGGCGGCGATGGCGGGCGCCCTCGGAGCGCGCGTGCTGGTGGTCGGGACGTTCAGCCCCGAGGAACTGCCGGACGCCGGCGAGGTGATCGTCGATGTCGACCTGCGCGACATGCGCTCGATCGATCTGGTCAAGCATGCGCTCGACTACGTCCCGGGCGGCCGGGCGCGCACGTTCCTCATCGATGACGGCAGTTCGGAGCGGCTGTTGCGGGTGCAGGCCAATGCGCTCGGCGCGACGCGGCACCTGCTGCGCAAGCATGCGCTGGCGCAACTGCTGCGCGAATGCTCGGTGGTCGAGCGGCACAAGCGGAGCGCGCGCGAGATTGCGCAACTCGCGGCAGCGCCGGGCGGCATCTCCAGCGCGCGGGCCGAGGACTCGCTCGCCGAGCTCTTCCACGGGCTGCTGAGCAACCAGCCGATGTCGCTCAGGGGCGTCTCTGCCGCGGCGGCCGGCGTACTGGCGAGCGTCGGCGAGGTGGGGCCGGCGCAGTGGCTGGAGACGGTGCGGGCGCATCACGAAGGCACGTTCCAGCACTGCCTGCTGGTGACCGGCGTGGCGGCGGGATTTGTGCGTGGCGCACGGCTGGGCGCGACGCAGGCGGGGGCGCTGATGAACGCGGCATTGCTGCACGACATCGGCAAGGCGGTGATCCCGAAATACATCCTCGACAAGCCCGGCAAGCTGACGCCCGAGGAGTTCGGCGTGATCCGGCAGCACCCGGTGGCCGGTCACGACTACCTGAAGCGCCACGGATCGGTACTGCCCGGGATCCTCGATGCGGTGCGGCACCACCACGAGGCGCTGGACGGGAGCGGCTATCCCGACGGGCTCAAGGGCGAGGCGATCGCGCCGCTGACGCGCATCCTGACGGTATGCGACGTCTTCGCCGCCCTGGTCGAGACACGGCCCTACAAGACGACGCGCACACCGACCGAGGCGGTCGAGGTGCTGATCGACATGACACTGACCAGCAAGATCGACTACGCGCCGGTGCGGATGCTGGCTTCAAGCTTCGGCGTCGTCCTGCCGGCGACGGTAGGCGGCCTGGTGCAGCAGGTCGCCGGGGTCAGGGCGCGGGGGTGACGCGGCTCAGGGCCACTTCACCTCGGGCGGCATGGAGGAGAGGATGGAGGTGACGTTACCGCCGGTCTTCAGGCCGAACGTGGTGCCGCGGTCGTAGAGCAGGTTGAATTCGACGTAACGGCCGCGGCGGATCAGCTGCTCGTCGCGGTCGGCTGCGGTCCAGGGCGTCTCGAAGTTGCGGCGCGCGAGGCGCGGATAGATGTCGAGGAAGGCACGGCCGACATCCTGGGTGAAGGCGAAGTCGGCGTCCCAGTCGCCGGAATTGTGGTTGTCGTAGAAGATGCCGCCGATGCCGCGCGGTTCCTGCCGGTGCGGCAGGTAGAAGTAGTCGTCGCACCATTTCTTGTAGCGCGGGTAGTCGACGCCATGCGCCTCGCAGGCGGCGCGATAGGCAGCGTGGAAGTCTACGGAGTCGGGATCCTCCTGGGTGCGGCGCCGGTCGAGCACAGGCGTGAGGTCGCCACCGCCGCCGAACCACCACTTGCCGGTGACGATCATGCGCGTGTTCATGTGCGCCGCCGGTACGTTCGGGTTCCAGGGGTGGATGATCACCGAGACGCCGGCGCTCCAGAACTCGGCGCCCGCCTCCGTATGGGGCATCTGCCGAGCGAACTCTTCCGAGAATCGGCCGTGCACGGTCGAGATGTGAACGCCCGCCTTTTCGAACACGCGGCCGTGCAGCATGCCCATCTCGCCGCCACCGCCGGCCTGCCGGTCCCATGCGGTGACCTCGAACCTGCCGGCCGGGCGATCGGCAAGGGGGCCCTGGACGTCGGCCTCGACGGACTCGAGGGCGGCGCAGAGCTGGTCGCGGAAACTGCGGAACCAGCCGGCGGCGAGTTCCTGCTTTGATTCAATGTCGGTGGGCAAGGTCATGTGAGGGCTGCGAAAGCGTTGGTCTGGCGGAGCGCTTCCCCTAGCACGAGGCTGCCGGCCACGGCCACGTTGAGCGAGCGCATTTGTTGCCGCATGGGGATGCGGACGCGCAAATCGGCGTCGGCGGCGACCTCGTCGGGCACGCCGGCGCTCTCGCGGCCGAGCACCAGCACGTCGCCGGGGCGGTAGGCGGCCTCGTAGGCGGAACTGCTGGACCTGGTGGTGAGCAGCACCATGCGACGGCCGCTGGCGCGGCGCCAGGCGTCGAAATGGGCGTAGCTGTCGTGCTCGGTGTAGTCGGCATGCTCGAGGTAATCGAGGGCGCCGCGCCTGAGTGTTCGCTGCGAGAACGGGAAGCCGGTCGGGTGGACGACATGCACGCGCACGCCGAGGCACGCACCGAGGCGGAGCAGGGTGCCCGTGTTCTGCGCGATGTCGGGCTGGTAGAGAGCGAGTTCGACGGACATGATTCCTGAGTGGCTTCGTTGACTTTTCGGCGGTTGCTATAGTGTCGCACAACCGGAAAGTCACCGTTGCGCCGGCTGGACAAGCCCCATCCATAGTGTCAAAAGAACGCCCAAATCACGCGCCTTTGAGGGCGGGGTTGGCTATGGCTCGCGTAGCAGCCGCCAACGGGCTCCGAGGCGCTGATCAAGGCACAACAGACGGAAGCTTACCTTGGCGACGCAATCCAATCTGGCACATCAGGACGCCCCTCAACCGGGACGGCGCGATTTTCTCTACGTCGCGGCCGGCGCCGTCGGGGCGGTGGGCGTGGCGGGCGTTGCCTGGCCACTGATCAACCAGCTCAATCCAGATGCTTCGGTGCTGGCCCTGGCCAGCATCGAGTTCGATCTGTCGGGCATCGAGGAAGGCCAGTCGGTCACGATCAAGTGGCGCGGGCTGCCGGTTTTCGTTCGCCACCGCACCGCGGCCGAGATCGAAGAAGCCAAGGCTGTTCCGCTCAACGAACTCAAGGATCCGGAGACGGACGAGCAGCGCACCAAGCAGGGCCACGAGCAGTGGCTGATCATGATTGCCAACTGCACGCACCTGGGCTGCATCCCGGTGGGCGAGTCGGGCGAGTATGACGGCTGGTTCTGCCCGTGCCACGGCTCGGTCTATGATACAGCCGGCCGCATTCGTAAGGGCCCCGCACCCAAGAACCTGGTGGTGCCGCCCTATGAGTTCGTTTCCGACACTCTCGTGCAGATCGGTTGAGGGGAGCGTCCAGAATGGCTCACGAATCCAGCTACGTCCCCGGTAACGCCGTCGAGAAGTGGATCGACGATCGCCTGCCGATCATCCGGTGGTCCAAGGAACACCTGATGGACTACCCGACTCCGAAGAACCTCAACTACTGGTGGACCTTCGGTGCGATCCTCGCCTTCATGCTGGTGGTGCAGATCGTCACCGGCATTGTGCTGGCGATGCACTATACCCCGCATGTCAGCCTCGCCTTCGACTCGGTGGAGCATATCCGCCGCGACGTGAATGGCGGCCGCATCCTCCAGGCCGTGCACGCAGTGGGCGCCTCGATGTTCTTCGCGGCGGTCTATATCCACATGTTCCGCGGCCTGTACTTCGGCTCGTACAAGGCACCGCGCGAGATCCTCTGGATCCTCGGCGTGCTGATCTTCGTGCTGATGGTCACCACCGCCTTCATGGGCTACGTGCTGCCGTGGGGCCAGATGAGCTTCTGGGCCGCGACCGTGATCACCAACATCCTGGGCGCCATCCCGGTGCTCGGCGAACCGATCCTGCAGCTGCTGCGCGGCGGGTTCGCGGTGGACAACGCCACGCTCAACCGCTTCTTCTCGCTGCACTACCTGCTGCCGTTCGTGATTGCCGCCGTCGTCGCGCTGCACATCTGGGCGCTGCACGTGCCGGGCAACAACAACCCGATCGGCGTCGAGGTCAAGAACAGCCGCGAAACGGTGCCCTTCCATCCGTACTACACGATGAAGGACCTCTATGCGGTGGTGCTGTTCTGCATCCCGTTCGCCTGGTTCGTGTTCTTCGCGCCGGACCTGCTCGGGCACCCCGACAACTACATCATGGCCAACAGCCAGGTGACGCCGACCCATATCGTGCCCGAATGGTATTTCCTGCCGTTCTACGCGATCCTGCGCGCCATCGACTTCAACATCTTCTTCATCGACAGCAAGCTGGGCGGCGTGATCTTCTTCGCCGGCGCCATCCTGGTGCTGTTCTTCGTGCCGTGGCTTGACACCAGCAAGGTCCGCTCGGGCTCGTTCCGCCCGGTCTTCAAGTGGTTCTACTGGCTGTTCGTGATCAACTTCGTGATGCTGACCTGGCTCGGTTCGGCGCCGGCGGAAGGCATCTACGTGCTGATCGCCAAGCTGTGTACCGCCTACTACTTCATCTACTTCCTCGTCGTGCTGCCGCTGCTCGGCCGGTTCGAGAAGCCCCGGCCGCTGCCGGAGTCGATCACCGAATCGGTACTGGCCAAGCACAAGGCACCGGTGGCCCAGCCTGCCGCTGCCGCGACGACCCACTGAGACCTCGGGGCCCAACGCCAATGATCAAGACCAAAAGCATTATCGGCGCCCTGCTGGTGAGCCTGCTGTTCGCCGCGGTTCCGGCCGCTGCCCAGGACGCGCACGCGGCGCCCGAGATCAAGAAGGAAGCGTGGAGCTTTGCGGGGCCGTTCGGCACCTACGACCGCAACCAGCTGCAGCGCGGCTTCCAGGTGTTCAAGGAAGTCTGCTCCAGCTGCCACTCGGCGCACCTGCTGGCCTTCCGCAACCTCAGCGAACCGGGTGGCCCGGAGTTCACCGAGGGGCAGGTGAAGGCGCTCGCGGCGTCGTACGAGATCAACGATCCGGAAGCAGCGGGCGGCAAGCGCCCGGGCATCGCCGCCGATCGCTGGCCGTCGCCGTTCGCTTCGGAGCAGGATGCCCGCGACGCCAACGGCGGCGCGCTGCCGCCGGACATGTCGGTGCTGGCCAAGGCCCGCGGCACGACGCAGCCGTTCCCGTGGTGGATCCTCAACTACTTCACCGCCTATGCCGAGGGCGGCCCGGACTACATCCACGCGCTGCTCAACGGCTATGAGGAGACGCCGCCCGAAGGCGTGACGATCCCGGACGGCAAGCACTACAACCACTACTTCCCGGGCAATGCCATCGGCATGGCGCCGCCGCTGAGCGATGGCGCCATCACCTACGAGGAAGCCGCCAACGGCACCACCGTGCCGCAGACGCTCGACCAGTACTCGCGCGACGTCTCGGCGTTCCTGATGTGGGTGGCCGAGCCGCACCTGGTCGAGCGCAAGGAAGCCGGCATGCGGGTGATGGTGTTCCTGGTGGTGTTCGCGGCGCTGATGTTCCTCGTCAAGCGCAAGCTCTGGGCCCGCGTCGAGCACTGAGCCGAAGGCGCCAGCAGCAACAATTCAGGCGGGCCCTGCGGGGCCCGCTGTCGTTTGCGGCAGCGCCTCCCTTGCGATGTGGGACGGCATCGCCGATACTGCCGTCGAACCTGATCCGGGAGGCCGCCATGTCGATCATCCGCAGCGCCATGACTGCCGCCGCGCTGGCGCGCACGGTGATCGCCCATCCGGCGGTCAGGGCCGGCATCGCTGCCGCGCCGCTGTTGCTGACGCCGCAGGTCAAGGCTGCGGCGCGCGAGGCCACCCTCAACGGCGCGTACAAGGCGGGTGTCCTCGCCCGCAAGATCGTCGAGAGCACAAAGCGCTGAGGCGCCTGCGAATACCGGGCAGGCAATGGCGAATGGGGCTTCCGGTTGCCAACGGCGGCCAATAAGCTCGCCCGTCGCTACTCACTATCGGCTATCCACTCATCCATGCTCGACCTCAAATCCCTTGTCCGCTCCATCCCCGACTATCCCAAGAAGGGGATCCTGTTTCGCGACATCACCACGCTGATCGAGAACCCCGAAGGGTTCAGGGAGAGCGTCGACCGGCTGGCCAACATGCATCGCGGGCTGGGCATCACGCACGTCGCCGGCATCGAGGCGCGCGGCTTCATCTTCGGGGCCGGGGTGGCGATCGCGCTGGGTGTCGGCTTCGTGCCGGTGCGCAAGAAGGGCAAGCTGCCGGGCGAGACGATCGGCCAGAACTATGCGCTGGAATATGGCGTCGACACGATCGAGATCCATGCCGACGTGCTCAACCAGGGCGACCGGGTGCTCCTCGTCGACGACCTGATCGCGACCGGTGGCACCGCGCTTGCGGCAGTGTCGCTGCTGCGCCGGACCGGCGCCGACGTGTCGCATTCGGGCTTCGTGATCGACCTGTTCGACCTGGGCGGCGCCCACAAGCTGCGCGAGGCCGGGGTGAAGGTCGAGGCGCTGATTCCGTTCGAGGGGCACTGAGCCCGTCGGTAGCAAGCGGGCCGTCAGGTCCTGTCCGTCCGGATCATTTCAATGGCGAGGCGCGCGGGCACCCTGCGCTCGTCGAGAGGCTGAACCCCTCACCCGAGCTGCGCTACCCTCTCCCCCTCAGGGAGAGGGGGGTGAACCGGCCTAGCCGCGCGGGTGGCAGGTGAGGACGTTCTTATCGACCGTGTAGAGTTGCAGCACGTCCTTGCCGTCGGCATCGAAGCCGAGGATGGCGGAGGTGATGCCGGCCCCGGTGACCAGGTTGCCATCGAGGAAGGTCACGCCGTTCGAGGCCATCTCGGCGTTGCCCGAACCGGAGGCGGCGCTGCCGTAGTTGGCCGAGGCGTAGCCATAGGAGCCGGCATAGATGGTCAGCAGGCCGGCGCGGGTGCCGTCGATATTGGCCCGGCAGCCCCAGTTGCCCTCAACGCCGACACCGGTCATCGACTGCGCGGCGGCCGGCGCGGCAAGGGTGGCCAGTGCGAAAAGGGCGATGGCGAGGCGCATGGGCGATTCAGCTCCGTTGGGCGAGCAACTTCCCCAATCCGGGGAGTTTGGTCAACGCCTCGAGGATCGCCAATCGAAGCGGCATTTTGAAGTCACGCAGCTTTGAGAAGCCAACCAGTTCGGCGTGATAGACGCGCTCGCCATGCTGGTTCACCGCATCGATGCTGTTGAACAGCAGCCCCCAGCCGGGGATGGAGTTGGACGGCCGCTTGCCGGTGACGGTGAGGGTATAGGTCACGGTGTCGCCGGGGCGGACCGGGGCCTTGAACTCCATCCGGTTGACGCCGGGGGAGGGGCCGGAGACGCCGGGTTCCTGCCCGAGGCTCTTCAGCCGGACCTCCTCGGCCTCGAGCGCGTCGACCATCTTGCGGTGACCGATCAGCACCGTATGCCAACCCGAGGCGATGAGCCCGCCGAAATGGCTGTGGGCGGCGGCGTTCGGGTCGACGTGGAAGTACTGCGGGTCATAGTCACGGCCGAAGGCGCGGATTTCGTCTTCCGTGAAGGTGTGGCTGCCGAGCGGGAAGGGCTCGTCGATGGTGATGTCTTCGAACCAGCGGGTCATGGCTGGCCCGCCGGTTCGGCATCCCCGGGCTGCTCGGACGGAGCCTGCATGCCGGCCTCCGGGTCGCGCGCCTCGACGAGATTGGCGAGCCGCATGGACATCACCGGCTGACCCTTCTGGTTCTTCACGTCGAGATCGATCGAGACGATGCCCCATTGCGGATGGTGGCGCGAACGGCGGAGTTCGGCCAGCGTGGCGGTGGCCCGGATGGTGTCGCCCTTCATGACCGGCCGCTTCCACTTGAGGTCGGAGAAGCCGAGGCCGCCGGCGGACGCGATCTTGCTGAGGAAGGCGTCGCCGAGCAGGCGCAGGGTCAGCGCCGCGGTCTGCCAGCCGGAGGAGGCGAGGCCGCCGAGCAGGGAGCGTTTCGCCGCCGCTTCGTCGAGGTGGAAGGGCAGGGGATCGAACTCGCGCGCGAAGGCGAGGATCATCTGCCTGGTCACGAGCGTGGAGCCGAGGTTGATGGTCTCGCCGACGACGAGGTCCTCGAAATGGCGCCGATCGGCGGTGACGGGGTTCATGGTGGTTGACGTATACGTCAATCGCTCCGGTCGGGGCAAGTCACGGCCGCCACGCGTAGACGGCGGCGGGAACGGTGGCGCCACCGAATTCGGGGACATGGTAGCTGGCCAGCAGCGTCATTCGGGGCAGGGGCAGGTGCTTGCGGCCGGGATCGCCGACCAGCACCGGGATGCCGGCGCCGCGGAAGCGGTCGAGCAGGAGTGCCGACTGCCGCGCGGCGCTGGCGTCGTAGAATACGTCGCCAGCGAGGACGAGGTCGACCCTCGGCAGGGGATCGAGCCCGGGCAGGATCGCCACGTCGACCTCGTTAGCCGCGGCGTTGAGCGCCGTCGCGGCCAACGCATAGCGATCGAGGTCAGTTGCGAAAGCGGTGGTGGCGCCGGCCTGTGCGGCGGTGATGGCGACGATGCCGCAGCCAGAGCCGAGGTCGAGCACGGTCCGGCCGGTCACTGTCGAGGGGTGCTCGGAAATATGGCGAGCCAGCGCCGCGCCGCCCGACCAGACGTAGGCCCAGTAGGGCGCGGCGCGCGTTTCGTCCTCGAGGCGGCGCAGGCCGCTGCCGGGGTGGGGCGTGTAGAGCCGGATGTGCGGGAAGCCGCGGGCCGGCTCGAGCCGCAGGTTGGTGCGGATGAACTCCGCCGGGCTGGCAGCTGGAGCGGCCGGGCTCAGTTAAAACCCCAGATGGCCGCGACGCTGAACAGGCCGCAGAACAGCAAGTAGCTGACGAGGCCGAACCCGATCAGCCAGACCGGCAGCCGGTGGCGCGCGTCGGACGAAATCACGCCGACCCAGCCCAGCATGCCGATGCCGCCGAGCAGGAGGAAGAACAGCACGCCGAACCAGCCCATCATGTCGAAGACATAGCTGACAACGAGCGGTGAGATCGCCGCGGCGACGGCGGTGACAGCCAGCCACCTGGCTCTCGCCTCGCGGCGTTCAATGGCGACGATCACGCCGAGGACCAGCAGCACCATGCCGGCGACCGGAAGCACTGTCTGGACGACAACCTGCCCGCCCAGCAAGGCGGCAGGTGCGCCGAAGTAGGCGGACGTCATCGCCCACCAGGTCGAGATCATGTTCTGCAGCATCGCCCCCTCCAAATGCCGAGCTCGTGGCACCCTGAACCGCAGTGCCGGCAGCCACGGGTCATTCCCGTGACAGCGGGAACCTCCGTTTTTCGATGCCCCCCCCCACGGGAGTCCCCATCTCCTCGGAGGCGACCCGCTGGCTAATCCAATGCCTGCCGAAGCGGCCCGTCAGGTGTTGAACTTGAACAGCATCACGTCGCCGTCCTTGACGACGTAGTCCTTGCCCTCGTCGCGGGCCTTGCCCGCTTCCTTGGCCGGCACTTCTCCGCCAAGCGAGACATAATCATCAAACGCAATGGTTTGTGCGCGGATGAAACCGCGCTCGAAATCGGTGTGGATGACGCCCGCCGCCTGCGGTGCGCGATCGCCCTTGTGGATGGTCCAGGCGCGCGCTTCCTTCGGGCCGACGGTGAAATAGGTCTGCAGGCCAAGCAGTTGGTAGGCTTCGCGGATCAATCGATTCAAGCCGGGCTCGTGCAGCCCGAGCGAGTCCAGGTACTCGTTCTGCTCCTCGTCGGGGAGCTGGGCGAGCTGGCTCTCGATCTCGGCCGAGATGACGATCACCGCGGCGTTATGCTGCCTGGCATAGTCCTCGACCTGCCGGGTCATGGCGTTGCCGGTCGCGGCCGAGCCTTCGTCGACGTTGCAGACGTAGAGGGCGGGCTTGGAGGTGAGCAGCTGCAGCTCGCGGAAGGCCTTTTCCTCGTCTTCGGTCCGCTTGACCAGCCGGGCGGACTTGCCGTCGCGCAGCAGGGCGAGGGACCGGTCGATCAGGTCCAGCGTCAGCTTGGCGTCCTTGTCGCCCTGCTTGGCCTTCTTCTCGATCCCGGTGCGGCGCTTCTCGAGGCTCTCGAGGTCGGCGAGCATCAGCTCGGTCTCGACCACTTCGGCATCGGCGATCGGGTCGACCTTGTTGGCGACGTGGATGATGTTGCCGTCCTCGAAGCAGCGCAGCACGTAGGCGATGGCGTCGCATTCACGGATGTTGGCGAGGAACTGGTTGCCCAGCCCTTCGCCCTTGCTGGCGCCTTTCACCAGGCCGGCGATGTCGACGAAGCTCATCCGCGCCGGGATGATCTGCTGGCTCTTGCCGATCTCGGCGAGCTTGTCGAGGCGCGCGTCGGGGACCGCCACCTCGCCGGTATTCGGCTCGATGGTGCAGAACGGAAAGTTCGCGGCCTGGGCGTTCGCGGTGCGGGTCAGCGCGTTGAAAAGCGTCGACTTGCCCACGTTGGGCAGGCCGACGATGCCCATCTTGAAACCCATCGGGAATTCTCCTGGTTGCGAGCGCAGCGGCCGCCGGGAGGGGGCGCAGATCGCGAGGGTGAGATAGAAGCCGGGGCGCGTCAGGTCAAGCGCTGCTCCGGCGGCCCGGCAATGTGACTAGAGGTGGAATTCTCCGGACGATTCCGGTTGGTAGACGACCCGGTCGATCAGGATGCGTCGCGTCCGATCCGAAACCATCCAGTCGATGGCGTCGCCCTCCTGATAGCCGAGGATGGCGGCGCCGACGTCGGAGAGGACCGACAGCTTCCCGGCGCGCTCATCGGCGTCTTCGGGATAGACGAGGGCCACTTCCTTCTCCTCGTCGTCCACATGCAGCAAGACCCGGGAGTTCATTGTCACGACCTCCCGCGCGACCTGCAGGGGATCGACGACAATGGCCCGTTCGATCTCGTGCTCTAGGTCGACGAGTGCCGGTCCCTGCTCGACCCAGATCAGGGCCTGGAGCCGCTCCTTGTCCATCTCCGTGATGTAGATGTCGGCGGAGGCCATGGCGCCCTCGCGCAGGAGCTTGAGGTAACGCCCCGACGTGAGGGACAGCGAGTTGAGCGTCGGCGTCTCGCGGTGCGGGAGGAAGCCGCTCCGCTCGAACGCCTTCAGCGAGCGCGCGTTGTCGGGGTGGATCTTGGCGATGACAGTGTCCGCCCGCATCTCGAGGAAGGCGAGCTTCAGGCCTTCGCGGATGGTGCTCGCGCCGAGCCGGCGACCCCAGTTGTCATGGTCACCGATGACGAGCACGATCTCGCAGTCGCGGCCGGTCTTCACCAGGCGGACGAAGCCGACGGGAACGTCGTCCCGGTCATGCGCCATGAAGAAGCGGCCGCCCTGGTTGAACAGATGCGTCAGGATCGGCAGTTGCGTGCGGTCTATGGCCTCCGCGATGAAACGGGACACGCTGCCCGAATCGCTCAGGTAGCGGGTGACGCGCTCATCTTCCAGCCAGTCCATCAGGACCAGTGCGTGGGTGCGGGTGATTTCCGGACGCAACGAAACGAAAGGTCTGTTCATCTTCGCCACCTTCAGGTGCAAGAATGAAAGCCTGTCCCGGCCGCAGCCGCGCTGGTTCTTTCGAGTTGGTGCTAGTGCTTGCGGCCTCATAACAAGACCCGACCACGAAGGCCAGTCGGCGGCGCCAGCGTTCGCGTGACCAGCGTGCGCCAGGGGCACCGCGGCGCAGGCCGCCGGTAGCGAGCGGCTCAGTCCTTCTTGCCGAAGAGCTTCTTCAGCATGTCCGCCATGGGCCCGGTGTCGGGCACCTTGGCCTGGGGCCCGGCGGGCCGCGCCTGGCGGATATGCGACTGGGCCGGCGCCTTCTTGCGCGTGGGGTCAGCCGTGTCGGGCCGCTGGGTGCGCTCGGCGCCGTCACCCTGCACGGCAATCGCCAGCTTGTTCATCAGGCCGTTGTCATCGCCCTTGACGATCAGGGCCGCATTGTCGGCGATCGCGTCGAGCAGGGGAACAAGCCAGGCCTGCTGCTCGGCCTTGCTGAAGTCGCCGAGCACGTGCGGCATCACCAGGTCCTTGTGGCCGGGATGGCCGACGCCGAGGCGGACGCGGCGATAGTTGGTGCCGATCTGCGGGTCGATCGAGCGGATGCCGTTGTGGCCGCCGGCGCTGCCGCCGACCTTGACGCGGGTCTTGCCGGGCGCGAGGTCGATTTCGTCGTAAAGAACCGAGATGTCGGCGGGGCCGAGCTTGTAGAAGGCCGCGACCTTCTGCACGCTGTCGCCGGACGAGTTCATGAAGGTCTGCGGCTTGAGCAGCAGCACGCGCTCGCCGTCGATGGTACCTTCCGAGATCAGCCCCTGGTACTTCTCCCGGAAGGCGGGAAAGCCGTGCCCGCGCGCGATGGCGTCGACGGCGAGGAAGCCGATATTATGGCGGTTGTTGCGGTATTTGTCCCCGGGATTGCCGAGGCCGACGATGAGGTGCATCGGCTGATGATCCTGGCAGTGGGGAAAGAGAGGGTGGGCGGACCGAAGCCCGCCCAGCAGCACTTAGGCCTTGGCTTCGCCTTCGGCAGCCGGAGCGGCCTCGGCAGCTCCCTCGGCTTCTTCCGAGCGCAGGCCCGACGGAGCAACGATGGTGGCGATGGTGAGATCGGCCTCGTGGCTGTGGTCGACGGCGCCCTGGGGCAGCTTGATCGAGGAGATGTGGACGCTGTCACCAACGTCGAGACCGGCGAGATCGACGACCACTTCCTCGGGGATGTGGTCGGCGTCGACGGTCAGGTCGAGCGTGTGGTGGACGATGTTCAGCACGCCACCGCGCTTGATGCCCGGCGAGTCTTCCTCGTTGATGAACTTCACGTGCACCTGGACATTGAGCTTGGTGCCCTTGCCGACGCGCAGGAAGTCGACGTGCAGCGCCTTGTCCTTGACGGGATCGAGCTGGTAGTCGCGCGGAATGACGCGGTGCTTTTCGCCATCAACATCGACGGTGATGATGTGGGACAGGAAGCCACCGGCGTAGATGGACTTCATTGCCTCGTTGTACGAGATCGAGATCGGCAGGGGAGCCTTCTTGTCACCATAGATGACGGCGGGAATGAGCCCCTCACGACGCAGTGCACGAGCGGCCCCCTTGCCCACCCCGCTCCGCGCCTGAGCCTTGAGCTCCTTAGCAGCAGTAGCCATTGAATGATCCATTCATGGGTTGGTGTGAACTTCGAAACGTCAAAGCTCACGCACCCGTCCTCCAGGGGTGACGGGTGCTTCATGGGCGGTGGCTATAGTGGAAGACGCCCGGCTGGGCAAGGGTTTCAGCGAGCGGCCCGCTGGGACTCGATGCCTTGCCTCCCTCCCCCTTGAGGGGAGGGATCGAGGGAGGGGGTGGTGCGGTGATCGCCGATGGACCCCCACCCCCAGCCTCTCCCCTCAGGGGGGAGGGGAGCTCCATCAACCATCCGCCAGCCGTGCCAGCTTGCCCTGGAGGTAGTGCCGCACGGCGGGATCGGTGGTGAGGCCGAGGTTTCGGCGAGCGGCCCGGGTGGAACTCGATGCCTTGCCTCCCTCCCCCCTTGAGGGGAGGGATCGAGGGAGGGGGTGGTGCGGTGATCGCCGATGGACCCCCACCCCCGGCCCCTCCCCTCAAGGGGGAGGGGAGCTCCATCAACCATCCGCCAGCCGTGCCAGCTGGCCCTGGAGGTAGTGCCGCACGGCGGGATCGGTGGTGAGGCCGATGGCGACCGAAAAGGCTTCGTGCGCCTCGTCCTTGCGGCCGGCGCGGGCCATGAGATGGCCGCGGGCGGCCCAGTAGGGCTGGTAGTCGGCCATGCGCCGGTCCTCGGCGAGGGGAGCGATGGCGGCGAGGGCCACTTCCGGACCCTCGAGCTCGGCGATGGCGACCGCCCGGTTGAGTACGATGACGGGGGAGTTGGTCAGGCGGAGCAGGTGGTCGTAGAGGGCGACGATCGCCGGCCAGGTGTTGGCGCCGCCGAGCCGCCGCGCGACATGGGCCGACTGGATGGCGGCCTCGAGCTGGTAGCGCCCGGAGGGGCCGGCCGCGCTGGCCTCGCGCAGCAGGGACTCGGCGAGGACGATCAGTTCGCGCTCCCAGAGCGCGGTGTCCTGCTGGTCGAGCGGAACGAAGGCGCCGCCGGGGCCGCGGCGGGCCGGGTTGCGGGAGGTGGTATAGAGCATGAGCGAGAGCATGCCCTTGGCCTCGGGCTCCTCGGGCAGCAGCGAGGCGACGAGGCGGGCCAGCCAGATGGCTTCGTCGGCGAGTTCGGGCGTCGCGGCTTCGCCGAGTTCGTTCCAGCCCTTGGTGTAGGCGGCATAGATGGCGTCGAGCACGGCCTCGAGCCGCCCGGGCAGTTCTTCCTTGTCGGGCACCGCGAACGGGATGCCGGCCTCCCTGATGCGGGCCTTGGCGCGCACGAGGCGCTGGCCCATCGTGGCGGGCGGGATGAGGAAGGCGGCGGCGATATCGATGGCGGTCAGCCCGAGGATGGTCTGCAGGATCAGCGGCGCCCGCATGCCGCGCTCGATGGCGGGATGGGCGCAGGCGAACATCAGGGAGAGGCGGCGGTCGGGAAGGGCATCGCCGTCCTCGGCGGCGGCTTCGATCTCGTCGGCGATCAGCTGCAAGTGATCCTCCCCCGCATGGCGTGTCTGGCGGCGGCGGAGGGAATCGGTCTGCCGTCGGCGGGCGACGGTCAGCAGCCAGGCGTCGGGATTGTCGGGCACGCCATCGCGCGGCCACAGGCGCAGCGCCGCGGCAAAGGCCTCGCCCAGCGCATCCTCGGCGCCCGCGACGTCGCGCGTCCGGGCGGCGAGGAAGGCGACGAGGCGGCCATAGCTTTCGCGCGCAACGCGCTCGGCGGCCCGGGCTGCCTCGTCGGCATGGCTCACTTCAGTTGCCCGGCCGGGGTTCGTGGACGGGACGCACCTCGATCGTGCCGAAGCGCGAACTGGGGCAGCGCCGGGCCCAGGCCACGGCCTCCTCGAGGCTCGGCACGTCGACGAAGAAGTAGCCGGCGAACTGCTCCCTGGTGTCGGCATAGGGGCCATCGAGGATTTCGGCACGGCCGTCGCCGGTGCGGACGATGGTCGATTTCGCCGATGGCTCGAGCCGCTCGCCGCCGCTGAGCCCAGCCTTGGCCAGGGCCTCGTTGAAGGCGGCATAGTCGGCCCACAGTTCCTTCTGCGGGGCGGCGGCGAGGGCGGCCTCGTCGTGGTGGATCAGCATCATGTAGCGCATGGATGTCTCCGGTTTGTTGGCCGGGATTTTCGGTCCCGATACGGCAATGACGGGGCGATGCCGCCGAATTCGACTTGCTGCCGCAAATTTCCCGGAGGCGGCTGGAGGATCGGCCTCCGGCCCGTCAGTAGCCGGGAACCAGCGCGCGAACCTCGATCGGACCCCACTGAGCGGCAGGGCACTTGCGGGCCCAGTCGAGCGCCTGATCCATGTCCTTGGCCTCGATGATGTAGAAGCCGCCGAACTGCTCGCGCGTTTCGGCATAGGGGCCGTCGTGCACCTTGAGCTCGCCGTCGGGGTTGGTGAAGGCCTTGCCGTCGAAGCTCGGTCGGCCGCCTTCCATCCTCAGCGTCCGGGCGTCCGGGGTCCGGGCGAGGGGTGCGGTCATCACGAAGGCGCCGGCTTTCTCGAGCGCGGCCTGGTAGGCGAACATCGTCTCCATCGCCTTCTCCATCCGGTCGGGCGGGATGGCGGCGCCGGCCTTCTCGTCGGCGTAGAGCATCAGCATGTAGCGCATCGCGTTCTCCTCGTTCGGCACCATAGCCCTTCAGGGCAATGTCGGGCGAGGGGCGCGGATTTCGACCGGGCCAAGGATATTTCTCGCAGCCGCCTTCCACACCGGGTCTTTTCCGCGAAAGCGGGAACCTCTGTTTGCGGTGCCCGAAAAACGGAGATCCCCGCTTTCGCGGGGATGACATCGAGCTTGTGGCAACGATTGGAGCCCGTCCTTGGGCTAGTCGAGCAGACTTGAGACCGACTGCTCGGAGGCCGTGCGGGCGATGGCTTCGCCCATCAGCGGAGCGATCGAGATGCGGCGGATGTTCTTCGCTGCCTTGACGGCGTCGGTCGCCATGATGGAATCGGTGATCACCAGCTCCTTGAGGCGCGAGGCGGCGATGCGCTCGGCCGCCCCCTCGGACAGGACGCCGTGGCTGATATAGGCCGAGACCTCCGTCGCGCCGGCCTTCAGCAGTGCCTCGGCGGCATTCACCAGCGTGCCGCCGGAATCGACGATGTCGTCGATCAGGATGCAGGCATGGCCTGAAACGTCGCCGATGATGTTCATCACCTCCGACACGCCGGCGCGGGGCCGGCGCTTGTCGACGATGGCGAGGTCGGCGCCGATGCGCTGGGCGGTGGCGCGGGCGCGGGCCACGCCGCCAACGTCGGGCGACACGATCATCACCTTGCCCTTGGTATAGTTCTCCTGGATGTCGCGGACCATGACGGGCGCGCCATAGAGGTTGTCGGTCGGGATGTCGAAGAAGCCCTGGATCTGGGCGGCGTGCAGGTCGAGGGTGATGACGCGGTTGACGCCGGCCTCGGTGATCAGGTTGGCGACCAGCTTGGCCGAGATCGGCGTGCGCGAGGCCGACTTGCGGTCCTGACGGGCGTAGCCGAAATAGGGGATCACCGCCGTGATGCGGCGCGCCGAGGAGCGGCGCAGCGCGTCCGACAGGATCAGCAGCTCCATCAGGTTGTCGTTCGCCGGGAACGAGGTCGACTGCAGGATGAAGACATCCTCGCCGCGCACGTTCTCGTGGATCTCGACGAAGATTTCCTTGTCGTTGAAGCGCTTGACCGTGCAGTCGGTCAGCGGGACCTCGAGATAACTCGCAACGGCTTCGGCAAGGGCGCGGTTGGAATTGCCGGTGACGAGTTTCACGCGCGCGCTCCGAGGCTATCGGCCGGGCGGGGAGTTGCCGGCTCCTGATGCGCGGGTCTCTAGCGGACGGCGTGCCGGTGCGCAATGCGCCTTGTGACGGAGGGATGAATGATTCTTGCGGAGGTGGAGGGGGCAGCAAGACTCGGTGTCATTCCCGCGAAAGCGGGAATCTGCGTTTGGATGGTCCGGCAAACAGAGATCCCCGCTTTCGCGGGGATGACCCGGGGGAGGGTAGAGGCTGTCGCCGCCCGGCGCCCCCTACAGCCCACCCAGCCCGATGACGCTCAGCTGCCGTCCCGTCTTGGTGCCCTGGTGGGTGGCGTAGCGGTGGGAGAAGTATTTCTTGGGCTCGGCATAGGTGCAGGTGCCCAGGTCGTCGACCACACCGACCCCTGCCGCGATCAGGTGGTCGAAGACGAAGCCGGGGAGATCGAAATGCTCGCGGCCGTCGCCGGGCCTGGTAATGCGGTTCTCCGCATCGCGATGGTCGCGCAGCAGGTTGGCGGCAAATTCGGGGCCGACTTCGTAGTTCGGGCCGGAAATCGTCGGGCCGATGGCGGCGACGATGCGGTCGGGCCGTGCGCCAAGCTCGACCATGGCGGCGACGGTGGCTTCGGCGATGCCGCCCACGGCGCCCCGCCAGCCGGCATGGGCGGCGCCGATGACGCGCGCCTCGGAGTCGGCAAAGAGGATGGGCGTGCAGTCGGCGGTGAGGATGCCGAGCGCCAGCCCGTGCACACGCGTGACGAGTGCATCGGCCTCGGGCCGGTCGTCCGGCGATGGCTGGCGCGTGACCTCGAGCACGGTGACCGAATGGACCTGCTTCACCGTCACCAACTGATCGGAGGAAAAACCAAGCAGGCCAGCGATCTGGGCGCGATTCTCAAGAACATGATTCCGCTTGTCGCCGGACGATTCCGAGACGTTCAGCGAAGCGAACTCGCCGGTGGAGACGCCGCCGCGCCGGCCGAAGAAGCCGTGCCGGACGCCGGTGAGGCGCTCGAGGGCGCGGCTCGTTTCGAAGGGAATGCTCATGCGGGGAATCCGAGGGCTGCGATATCGCCGGAGTGCGCGCAGAAGACCTTGAACAGGGTGCCCATTTCCTCCGGCGCAGTCAGCCGCTTCAGCGCCGCGCCGATTTCGTCCATGCGCTCGGGATTGGCGCGGGCGAGGGCGGTGGCGCGCTCGACGATGCCGAGGCCGCCGAGGAAATCGCGCTGGGTGGACAGCTTTTCGACCGTGAGGCCGACCTCTTCCGCCACGATACGCAGCGCGCCGAAGCTGACATGGGCGCTGAGATCGATCTCACCGGGCGCCTCCAGCGGATCGACATAGGCGTGGTTGCGAACGGCCTGCAGGGTCTCACCGGTCTGGATGTCGCCGTAGCCATAGTCGATGGCGAGCAGCGCGCCGCGCTGGTTGCGGATGCGGGTGCCGAGCTGATGGATGATGTCGGCGGAGGCGAGGCTGACTTCGTAGATATCGCCGGGCGCGGCGCCGCGGACCTCTTCGGGCATGGAGGCTTCGGGGATGGGTATCGGCGACAGGCCAAAGACGCGCTTGCCGTTGCGCAGACCCACCTGCCGCTCGTGCCAGGTGTCCTCCCCTTTGACGAACTGGCGGATCGGCATAGCGTCGAAGAACTCGTTGGCGACGACAAACAGGGGGTCGTCGGAAACCGCGTCGATCTCGGAGGCCCAGTAGGGATTGTACTGGCCCAGCCGCTCGGCCTGCTGGGCCTTGAGCGCCGGATTGGTCTCGAACAGCTGCAGGTGGCAGGCATCGAGGAAGCCCTCGGCCTTGGCCGCGACGCGCAGCGCGTCCTGCATCAGCGTGCCGCGGCCGGGGCCGAGTTCGAGCAGGGTGAAGCTCGGCGGCTCGTCCATCTGCTGCCACAGGTTGACGAGGAAGAAGCCGACCAGTTCCCCGAACATCTGGCTGATCTCGGGCGCGGTGACGAAATCGCCGCCGGCGCCGAGCGGGTCCTTGCCGGTATAGTAGCCCGAGCGCGGGTGGGTGAGGGCGAGGCTCATGTAGGTCGCGATCGACATCGGGCCGTTCTGGCTCAGCTGCATGTCGATCAGCTCGCCCAGGCTATGGTCGTCAGCCACGGCTCTTCCTCAGCGCGTACAGCACCAGCGCAATGCCGGCGACGAGGATGGGCAGGCTCAGCACCATGCCCATGGTGAGCCAGCCGCCATAAAGGTAGCCGATCTGGGCGTCGGGCAGGCGGAAGAACTCGACGAAGATGCGGCTCAGCGCATAGCCGATGCCGAAGATGCCGGCGACGAGGCCGGGGCGCTTCAGCGCCTTGAAAAGATTGGTGGCGATGCGGATGACGATGAACAGCAGCACCCCCTCGAGCAGCGCTTCGTAGAGCTGGCTCGGATGGCGCGGCAACTGCTCGGGATCGGTGGGAAAGACGACGGCCCAAAGCAGATTCGTCGGCGCGCCGTAGAGTTCGCCGTTGATGAAGTTGGCGACGCGGCCGAGGAAGAGGCCGATGGTGCCGATGGCGCCGAGCAGATCCAGCCCCGAGAGGATGTTGCCGCCCTTGTGGCGCACGAACAGGGCCATGGCGATCATGATGCCGACCAGCCCGCCGTGGAAGCTCATGCCGCCATCCCACAGCGCGATGATCTCGCCCGGGTTCGCTGCATAGTAGGGCAGATTGTAGAACAGCACGTAGCCGATGCGGCCGCCCAGCACGATGCCGACCACGGCCCAGAAGGCGAAATCCCAGATCGCCGCCGGCTCGAACGGGGGGCGATTGTCCTTCCACAGGCCATGCCGTTTCAGCAGCGTCGTCGCATAGGCCGCGCCGCCGAGCACGCCGACGAGGTAGGCGAGCGCATACCACCGGACGACGAACGGGCCGATGGCGAAGGCGACGGGATCGACGTTGGGAAAGGGCACGGTGGGCTCCGGGCAGAGATTTCCTCGGGGCGCACGCTCGTAGCGGAAAGTCCGCAACCTTTCCCGAGCGCGCTCCAGTGGAGTAGGTGAGACCTTTTAGCCTCCGGCTGGCTCTGGTCAAGGCGTGCCGACCCGCCTAAATAGCTCGGTGGAACCCGTTGGGAGGACATGTCCGATGAGCCAGGGCAGCAAGCTATTCGACGAGCTGGGCAAGCTCATGAACAATGCCGCTGGCGTCGCCGACGGGGTGCGCCGCGAGATCGAGACAGTGGTGAAGTCCCAGCTCGAGCGGCTGGTGGCGGACATGAACCTGGTCAAGCGCGAGGACTACGACGCACTGCGCGAACTGGTGCAGGCGCAGAGCGCCGAGCTCAAGGCGCTGAAGACCGAGGTCGAAGCGCTGAAGTCGAAGGGCTGACCGGCAAGGTGCGGCTCGCCGTCATTTCCGATGTGCACGGAAACCTGCACGCGCTCGACGCGGTGCTCGAGGATATCGCGCGGCAGAATGTCGATGCCACCCTGGCGCTCGGGGACTTCCTGAGCGGCCCCGGCGATCCGACCGGCGTCGCCGACCGCTTCATCGAACTCGACATGCCGTCGGTGCGCGGCAATCACGACCGCTACATCGTCGACGGACGCGAGAACGACTGGCACATCGACGCCCTGGTGCGCGACCAGCTCGACGAGCGGCAGCGTGCCTGGCTCGCGGCGGTGCCCCCGACACTGCTCCACGAGGGCGATGTCTTCCTCTGTCACGGCACCCCGCGCGACGACAACGGCTCGTTCATGGACCACATGGTGGGGAGTATCGCCGCCATGCAGTCGCGCGAGCATATCGAGGCGCAAGCCGCGGGCTTCGATCATGCGGTGCTGCTGTGCGGCCACACGCACGTCCCGCGCAGCCTGCGGCTCAACGATGGCCGCCTGGTGGTCAACCCGGGCAGCGTCGGGCTGCCGTTCGAGATCGGCTCGCCCGATGCGCGCTATGCCATCATCGAGAAGCGTTCGGCCGGCTGGAACACGGAGTTGCACGCCGTTGCCTACGATCATCGGGCAGCAGCCAGGCAGGCGCTTGACCGGGGTTACCCCCGGTGGGCCGAGGCGCTGACGTGGGGATGGGCCAGTCCGAGCGAGCTGTAGCGGTCGCGGGCCGCAATTGCTGGAGAGGGTTACGGCATGAGAATCGCGGTGATTTCCGATGTGCATGGCAACCGGCTCGCCCTCGAGGCCGTGGAAGCCGACATCGCCATGGTCGGAGTGGATGCCACGATCAACCTCGGCGACCTGTTCGCCGGGCCGCTCGACCCGATCGGCGCGGCCGACCTGCTGATCGAGCGCGACTACCCGACGGTCATCGGCAACCACGATCGCTACATCGCGCACGGGCTGCCCCAGTCGAAGCAGCCGGTCGACCAGTTCGTGACCGAACGGCTGAAGCCGGTCCATCTGGAGTATCTGCGCAGCCTGCCGGCGACGCGCGACATCGAGGGCGAGGTATTCCTCTGCCACGGTACGCCGGCGAGCGACGAGGAACCCTGGCTCGACGGCTGGTGGACCGGCCGCACGGTGACCATGCCCGGCGAAGCCGAGGTCACCGCCAAGGCGGATGGACTCGAGTTCCCGGTGCTGCTGTGCGGTCACACGCACGTGTCGCGCATCGTGCGGCTCAGGGATGGACGACTGGTGGTCAATCCCGGCTCGGTCGGGCTGCAGTTCAACTACGGGGCCCCGGACGCGCGCTACGCCGTGCTCGAGCGGCACGGTGGACAATGGGCGGCCAGCATCCGCGCCGTGCCCTACGATTTCGAGGCCGTGGCCCAGCAGGCGATCGCCAACGGCTTCCCGCTATGGGCCGAGGCGATCCGTACCGGCTGGGCCAGCGCAATCGGGCTGTTCTAGTCGCTTCACCTTCAGTCTGAAACGAGGCAGCGCTCTTGCCCTGTTCCACGGGTCATGCTGGCGCAGGCCTGCATCCATCCTGGGGGCGGCTTCGTCCTCGCGCTCCACACCCGCCAGCTGTCGTCCGGACGCAAGGCAGGACCCAAGCTCGACCGGTGCGCGGGGCTCCACCCCACCCAGTTGCGCTAGGCCCTCGCTGCCGCGAGGACCAAGCTCCACTACCCTCCCCATCGAGGGGAGGGAGACGCAAGAACCGAAGCCTGCAGTCTGGTCTCCCTCCCCCTTGCGGGGCTTCGAGCCGTGCCGAAGGCAAAATCGCTCCGGTGGAGCGATTTTAGGGGATAAGGCCATGAGAGCTGTGCTCGAATGGCTGGTAGCGACGCTTGACCGCGCCAGCGGGCTAGCAGAGCTAGGGTGGGGGGTGGCCCCACATACCGGCCCATCCAGAAAAAACTTGTCCCCCTACACCCACGCCCCCTTATCCTGCCGCCGTCCTACCACGGGCGGGCGGTCGCGACGAACGGACGGTGGCTGGATATCGAGGGTCATGGGAGTCGTCCCATGGCGGGTCGGTGTCGTGGGCAACCGGCCGACTGGTCAGG
>NZ_JAFKHE010000034.1 GCF_017307495.1 Devosia sp.
TTCCCACGCGTTACTCACCCGTCTGCCACTCCCCTTGCGGGGCGTTCGACTTGCATGTGTTAAGCCTGCCGCCAGCGTTCGTTCTGAGCCAGGATCAAACTCTCAAGTTTGATATCTGACTTATCGCTCGACATTTGCACGTTTTGCGTGCGCATCTTTCGATGCACATTGACGAGGACACACACCGAACCAACGAACCGAAGTTCATCGGCAATGGTATGTACCTCTTGAGAAAACGTACCGTCGATCTTGTCGTGTTGCCCAGTCTTTCGACCGGACCGCAAGAACCTCGCCGTCCACGTTTCTCTTTCTTCCAATCTTCACAATGTCAAAGAGCTGACCCCGTTTGCGACTTTCGTCGGCGGCGTCGGTGGAGGCAGAGCCTCCGAATTTCGCGGACAGTAGCCTGTGTCCGGTTGCCCGGCAGCAGACCTGCCCTTGCGGTAATCGCTGAACAGTGGGAGCGGCTAGCGCTCGGCGTCGTCAGCGGGGCGGGTTGTATTCGAGACGTTTCAGTCTGTCAACACCCTATTTTCAACTTTCGGAAGAACCGAATTTTGAAAACCTGAAATCGCAAATCCGTCAGCTCTTTCAGGACCTTCGCTTCAGTCTTTGGCGCCTTGCGGTGCCGCCGTCTTCAGCGGAGTAGGCCGGGGTTATAGTCAGGCATTTCTGCCCGTCAACCCCTATTTTCAAACTTCAGAAGAACCGAAACTTGAAAACCTGAAATCGCAAATTTCTTAGCTTTTTCAGAGGCTTGCTTCAGTCTTTGGCGTCTTGCGGCGCCGCAGTCCTCAGCGGTGAGGCGGGTTATAGGGGCGACCCTTTTGGGCGTCAACAGCGAAAATGACGAATCTGACATTTTCCGCCGAAGGCTCGCCCGGAGGTCCGCCCAACCGTCGGAAGCGTATATAGCACGCGCGCGCGATGGGAGTCATCTGGGTGTCGCGTTTCCCGCTTTCAAGGTCGATCGGCCGCCCTGTGGATAACCCTGTAGGGGCCCGAAGAACCGGCACTCTCCGCGTTCCTGGGCCCGAAACTGCAATCCGGTAGGGCCCGGTTTCGCGCCAGCTCCCGGTCGTCCGGCGCCGAAGCGCAGGCCATAGCGGGTCCATTGCCCGCACGCGCCCTCGCCCGCCAGCGGCGCGAGGCCTAGTTTTGCCGCAATGTCCTACCACCACAGGCACATGGGGCTGGTGAGTTGACTCGCGCGTGGGCGCGGGTACTGCTGCTGGCCTCGGCAACGGCGTAGGCAGGCACCGGTTGACTCCAGCACAGCGCAATCGCACCGCAGCGCTGCTCAAGGCGAGCGGCTTTGAAGATGGTCCTGCGCTGACCGTCCAGTCCACCGACGGCGAGATTCCCCACGGCCGCGAGCTGAGCTTTGCCTGGCTTACCGGTACGGTGATGACCGGCCTCACCTCGGTGCTGCTGATGGGCGCCGCGCTCTATGTGTCGTTCGAGGGCCAGGACACGTTCTCAACGGCCTACGAGGCGCTGCAGCTGATCACCCAGCCGACCGACGAGGTCGTCGCCGAATCCAACGTAAAGGGTGACCGCGTCCGCCCGGTGGCCAAGACCAAGTCCGAACTCGAGATCGTCGAAGCCTCGATCCGCGAGACGGTCGATGGGCGCGCCCTGATCAAGAAGCAGCCCTTCGTGCGCGTCCGCGCCACCCTCGCCACCTCTGCCACGGCGCTGTCTGGCGACATCCCCGACTACGATCCGGTGGCCATGATCGATGCCAGCCAACCGGTGGTGACCGATGCCGACGAGGTGGCCAACCCCGAGATCTATGGCGCCGAGGTCGAAGGCGAAGTGCAGATCAAGACCTCCGCCCTGCCGGTGAGCTTCGTGCCCGCCCCCGTCATCTCCGACAAGATCGCCTCGGACTTCGTGCGCCTCAGCGTCGAGAGCGTGTTCGGCGACGGCGGGGCGCCCGACAGCAACGGCGATGCCCTGCTCGCCTACGCGCCCTCCGACACCGGCGTGCGGGATCTCGGCGTCGTCAGCGGGGAAGGTCTTTCCGGCATCGCCGAGAATGTCACCGTGCTGCCCAAGACCAAGAGCGCCGACCAGGCCGGGCTCGGGCGTTCCGAGCGCGTGATCACCGTGTCCGGCGAGTTCAAGGACACGCTGCTCAAGAACGGCTTCGATGCGCGAACCTACGAAATGGTCACCGCCTCGCTGCGCAACGTGCTGACGCCCGAGCGCGTCCCCACCGGCGCCAAGCTCCGCATCCTGATGGGCCCGGCCCGCAATGAGCCGCGCCTCATTCCGCACCGGCTCAGCGTCTACATCCCCGACACCAAGTCGGGCGCCATGAAATACGCCGCGACGGCGGCGCTGACCGACCGCGGCAACTACGTGCTCGGCTCGGAGCCGCCGGCGATCGAGTTCCCGGCCGAGGACACCGAGGAAATCAACGTCAACAACCTGCCGACGGTCTACCGCGCCATCTGGGAGACCGCGCGCAAGCACGACATCGACGATGCCACGACATCGCGCATCGTCGCGATGTTCGCCTACGACATCGACCTCACCAAGCGCATCAGCCCCGGCGATTCGATCGAGATCCTCGAGACGCAGAAGGACGCCGACGGGCACCAGGAACTGCTCTATGTCGGGCTCAGGCTCGGCACCACGACGCGCGAGCTGTTCCGCTTCCGCACCGACGACGGCACGGTCGACTTCTACGATCCCGACGGCGAGACCGGGAAGCGCTTCCTCACCCGCCGGCCGCTGCAGGGGGGCGGACGCCTCGCCAGCCGCTTCGGCTCGCGCGTCCACCCGATCTTCAAGACCCGCCGCATGCATACCGGCGTCGACCTCGCCAGCCGGACCGGCACGCCGATCTATGCTTCGGGCGACGGCATCGTCGAGAAGGCGCAGTGGGTCTCGGGCTACGGCAAGTATGTCGAGCTCAAGCACGTCAACGGCTTCGAGACCGGCTACGGCCACATGAGCCGCATCGCCGACGGCATGAAGCCCGGGGTGAAGGTGCGGCAGGGCCAGATCATCGGGTATGTCGGCTCGACCGGCAACTCCACCGGCCCGCACCTGCATTTCGAGATCAAGGTCAACGGCCGCTTCGTCGATCCGCTCAGCGTGAAGCTGCCGCGCGACAAGTCGCTCAGCGCTCAGTACGACGGCAACTTCAAGCAGACGATCGCCCAGATCCGCGACCTGATGCAGCGTGACGCCGCCCCGATGACGGTTGCCGCCCTCAACTAGGCTGGTCTTCTCCGCCGCCCGATCGTGTTCTCCTGCGTGAACCAGGCAATCACCGCCGAGAGCAGCGCCAGCGCCGCGTTGGCATAGGCGATGACCGCGAAGGCGGCGTTGTTGGCCGCAAGGCGCGCCGCTTCAGCATCGGCCGGCAGCGGCTGGTCGGGCCGCATGCCGAAAAAAATCGGCAGTTCGGCGAACCCGCCCAGCGCGCGCTCGAACACGAAGGCCGCGACCCCGCCCATCAAGGCGACGGCGAGCAGGCCGGCGACCCGCGCCACCGCGTTGTTGACGCCCGAGGCGAGGCCGGTATCGCGATCCTCGACCGAGGTCATCACCGCCGTCGACAGCGGTGAAACGACCGCGCTCATCCCCAGTCCCATGAGGATGGTGAAGGGCAGCACGCCCAGCCACGGATCCTGCAGCGGTGCGAACAGGCCCATCAGCGCAAAGGCCAGCGCGACGATCGCGGAGCCGGCCGTGATCATCGGCCCCGGCCCGACCTTGTCGGCGAGCTTGCCGGCATAGGACGAGAGCAGCGTGAGCAGGATGCCGAGCGGCAGGAACACGATCGAGGCTTCGGCCGCCGTGACGCCCCAGCCGCCGATCATCGTCATCGGCAGGAAGAACGAGATCGCCGCGAGCGCGAAATAGAGCGCGAAGGTCAGGCCCTGCGCACCGGAGAAGGCGGCTCGCCTGAAGTGGTGCAGCGGCAGCATCGGCGCGGAACTGCGTGCTTCCCACCAGAGGAAGGCCAGCAACGCGATGAGGCCCGCGCCGCAGTAGAGCAGCATTTGACTGGGCAGCGGAGCATTGCCGCCCGTGCCGGTCAGTCCGAGCGCGATCAGCAACAGTGCCGCGGTAATGAGCGCGCCACCGATCCAGTCGAGGCGACGGCCCGGCTCGGGCTGGTCGGCCGGCACGCGCAGGAGCAGCAGCGCCAGCGCGATGCCGCCGAGCGGCAGGTTGATGGCGAACACCAGCCGCCAGCTCCACTCGCCCAGCACGGTCAGCACGAACCCGCCGATCACCGGCCCGAGAATCGTGGTCAGCGACGAGAACGCCGACCACAGCCCGATCGCCTTACCCCGCTCCTCGCGTGGATAGGCCTTGGCGATGATGGCCAGGCTCCCCGGTACCATCATCGCCGCTCCGACGCCCTGCACCGACCGGGCATAGATGAGGAAGCCGGGATCGGGCGCCAGCGACGAGACCAGCGAGGCGACAACGAACAGCACGATGCCGATCGCGAACACGTTCCTCAGCCCGAAGCGGTCGCCGGCCGCCCCGCCGATCAGCAGCAGGGAGGCGAGAAACAGCATGTAGGCGTTGGAAATCCACTGCGCATCCGCCAGCGTCGCGCCGAGATTGGAGCGAATCGCCGGGGTCGCGATCGACAGCACCGAGCCGTCGATGAACCCCATCGAGGATGCCAGGATCGCCGCGACCAGCACGTAGATGCGGTTATGCGCCGGGCAGAATGTCGCCTGCGGCGCGGCGGCCCCCTTGCTGTCGTTCATCGCGCTCCCCGGCTCACGTGTTCCGGAGCAAGCCTACGCCTTCTCGATCCACACGGCGAGTTCGACACCGCCCGGCTCGCGGAAGTGGAATCGCCGTCCGCCCGGGAAGTCATAGGCCGGGGTCGTGATCACACCGCCGGCGGCGACCACTTCGCGCTCCGCGCGCTCCAGGTCCTCGGTACGAATCACGGCGAGGGGAGCCTTCGTCCGGCCGGCGCCGGCATCGATTCCCCCATCGATGCCGGCCGTGTCGATGCCGGCATAGTCCGGCCCATAGCTGGTGAAGCTCCAGCCGAACGCCTCGCCGAAAAAGCGCCGCGTCGCCTGCCCGTCCGATGACGGGAACTCGATGTAGTCGATAATGTAGCGTTGCGGCACGTCGGCCCCCTGGTTTGTTCTTGTTCTGTTCTATCGCATGACTGGATATCCAGCAAGCTTTCGCAGAGCTGGGGCATGGTACGGCGCCGGTGCGCGTTGCCCCACCCCCACCCAGCTCTGCTAGTTCGTTACTGCTCACAAGCGCCGCCGCCCTCCCCACAAGGGGGAGGGAGACCGGTGGGTGTGGTGGCGGGGACCCCGGCGACGTTTTGGGCTACAGTCTCTGTCTCGCAGAGGTCTCGGGAGACCATCGATGCCGGCAACAGAGCGGACCACCCCGACCATGGGACGCGCGATACGGCGGGGCCTCGCCGGTCGCTGTCCACGTTGCGGTGAAGGCAACCTGTTCAAGGGCTTTCTGGAACAGGTGGAAACCTGCTCGGTTTGCGGAGAACAACTCGGACAGGTGAACGTCGGGCTGCTGCTGCCATTCGTGGTCATCACCATCGTTGTCCACGTGATCATATTCGTGATGCTGGAGATGGAGCTGAGCGGCAGATCCAGCCCTCTCGTCTATCTCGTGGTGCTGGTGCCACTGTCCGTGATTGTGCCGCTGCTGTTGATCCGCCCTGCCAAGGGCGGGCTGATCGGCTTCATGTGGAAATGGAAGATCAGTGACGAACTGGAGCGGTGACCCGCAATAGGAAGGGCCGGTCTCTCGACCGGCCCTCCAGATCCTATGCAGCTTCGGCGTGTGCGCCGGCGCCGCCGGGCCGCAGCGTCAGCCCGCCATCGCCGGCATCGACGATCACCGCCTGCCCGTCGCTGACCCCGCCCGAGAGAATCTCCTCGGCGAGGCGATCCTGCACCTCGCGCTGGATCACGCGCTTGAGCGGACGAGCGCCGTAGGCGGGATCGTAACCCTCGTTGGCGAGCCACTCGCGCCCGGCCGGGGTGAGCTCGAGCGAGATGTCGCGCTCCTTGAGCAGCTCGCGCAACCGCCCGAGCTGGATGTCGACGATCGCACCCATGTGCTGCCGCTCGAGCCGGTGGAAGACGATGATGTCGTCGACCCGGTTGAGGAACTCGGGCCGGAACGAGGCCTTCACCACGTCCAGCACCTTGCCGCGCACCAGCTCGACCGATTCGCCGTCCTTGAGCTGCACCAGGTACTCCGAACCGAGGTTCGAGGTCATGATGATGAGCGTGTTGCGGAAATCGACCGTCCGCCCCTGCCCGTCCGTCAGCCGCCCGTCGTCGAGCACCTGCAACAGGACATTGAACACGTCCGGATGCGCCTTCTCGATCTCGTCGAACAGCACGACCTGGTAGGGCCGGCGGCGCACCGCCTCGGTCAGCACCCCACCCTCGTCGTAGCCGACATAGCCCGGAGGGGCGCCGATGAGACGGGCGACCGAGTGCTTCTCCATGAACTCACTCATGTCGAGCCGGACCATGGCGTGCTCGTCGTCGAACAGGAACTGCGCGAGGCTCTTGGTGAGCTCGGTCTTGCCGACGCCGGTTGGCCCGAGGAACATGAAGGAACCGATCGGCCGGTTCGGATCCTGCAGGCCGGCCCGGGCACGCCGCACGGCCTTGGCCACGGCTTCCACCGCTTCGGCCTGGCCGATGACGCGCTTGCCCAGTTCCTTTTCCATGTTGAGCAGCTTTTCGCGCTCGCCCTCGAGCATGCGATCCACCGGGATGCCGGTCCAGCGGCTAACCACCTGGGCGATGTGCGTGGGCTGCACGACTTCCTCGACCATCGGGTTGTCGGGCTTGCCGTCGCCTTCCGGATGCTCGGCCGCCTTGATGCGGCGCTCCAGGTCGGGAATGACGCCGTAGGCCAGCTCGCCGGCCCGGGCGAGATTGCCCTGGCGCTGCGCCAGTTCGAGATCGGTGCGGGCCTTGTCGAGCTCTTCCTTGAGCTTCTGGCCGCCCTGCATGCGCTCCTTCTCGGCCTGCCAGCGCGCGGTCAGCGCATTGGCCTGCTCCTCGAGATCGGCGAGTTCCTGCTCGAGCCGGCCAAGCCGGGTCTTGCTGCCTTCGTCCGATTCCTTCTTCAGCGCCTCGCGCTCGATCTTCAGCTGCATGATGCGGCGATCGAGCTCGTCGAGCTCCTCGGGCTTGCTTTCGGCCGCCATGCGCAGGCGCGCCGCTGCCTCATCGACGAGGTCGATGGCCTTGTCGGGCAGGAACCGATCGGCGATGTAGCGATTCGACAGCGTCGAAGCGGCGACGAGCGCGGCGTCCGAGATGCGGATGCCATGGTGCAGCTCATACTTCTCCTTCAAACCGCGCAGGATCGAGATCGTGTCCTCGACCGTGGGCTCGGAGACGAACACCGGCTGGAAGCGACGGGCGAGCGCCGCGTCCTTCTCGACATGCTTGCGATACTCGTCGAGCGTCGTCGCGCCGACGCAGTGGAGTTCGCCGCGGGCAAGCGCGGGCTTGAGCAGGTTGCTGGCATCCATCGCGCCATCGGCCTTGCCGGCGCCGACGAGCGTGTGCATTTCGTCGATGAACAGGATCACCTTGCCTTCGGCCGAGGCGATCTCGTTGAGCACGGCCTTGAGCCGCTCCTCGAACTCGCCGCGATACTTGGCGCCAGCGATGAGCGCGCCCATGTCGAGCGACAGGAGCGACTTGTTCTTCAGCGATTCCGGCACGTCGCCATTGACGATGCGGATGGCAAGGCCTTCGACGATGGCGGTCTTGCCGACGCCCGGCTCGCCGATCAGCACCGGGTTGTTCTTGGTGCGACGGCTCAGCACCTGGATGGTGCGGCGAATCTCCTCGTCGCGGCCGATGACCGGATCGATCTTGCCCTCGCGCGCCGCCTCTGTGAGGTCGCGCGCATACTTCTTCAGCGCATCGTAGCTGTTCTCGGCCGAAGCCGAGTCGGCGGTACGGCCCTTGCGAATCTCGTTGATGGCCTCGTTGAGGCCCTGCGGCTTGACGCCCGCCGAGGCGAGGATCTTGCCCGCATCGGTGTCCTTCTCGACGGTGAGCGCAAGCAGCAGCCGCTCGACGGTGACGAAGGAATCGCCTGCCTTCTGTGCCGCGTTCTCGGCGGTGTCGAACACGCGCGCCAGTTCGCGGCTCAGGTACAGCTGGCCCGCGTCGCCGGACACCTTGGGAATCTTCTTGAGGGCCGCCTCGGTTTCGGCGCGGGCGATGCGGGCATCGCCGCCGGCCTTGCTGATGAGGCCCGCCGCCATCCCCTCCTCGTCGTCGAGCAGCACCTTGAGCAGGTGGATCGGCGCGAACTGCTGGTGGCCCTGGCCGAGCGCCAGCTGCTGCGCATTCTGGATGAAGCCGCGCGCGCGCTCGGTATACTTTTCGATGTTCATTCAACTCTCCTCTTTGCGCGCTGGCCCGCCCTTCGCAAGGCACGAGTCCAACGCCTGAAGCGTTGATTTGGCTCAAGCAGGCATGTGCTTTTCACCAGATCAGTCCGGAGGCCCGCTCGGCGGCGCTCCCCTTTCCGAGGCTGATATGGGGAGCCGTTTCCAAAACAAAAGGGCCGGAACAGGCCCGGCCGAAAGGAAAAATCCGGACCGCCCCCCTGCCCTACTCGGTGCGCGAGAAGAACCCCACGGCGGCCGTCAGCAAACCCGCCGAGGCGACGAGAACGACGACGATCTGCAGCCAGACCGGCACCGCGAAGCTGCCCCACCAGATGCCGGGATCGAGCGTGGCGCGGGCCGCATCGCTCATCTGCAGGCGCTCGAACACCACGTGCCGGACCGGCTCGACGGCGTAGGTCATGGGGTTGAGATGGGTGACGACAGTCAGCCAGGGCGGCAGGTTGGACAGCGGGAACAGCGCGCCCGACAGGAACATCAGCGGCGTGATGATCAGCTGCACCAGCGGCATGGCCGACTGCACCTGCTTGACCCGCGCCGAGAGCAGCAGGCCGAGCGCAGTGATCATGAAGGCCATGAGGAAGAGCAGCAGCAGGACCTGGGCCATCATCAACAGGTCATAGGGCACGCCGACGAGGCCGGCGAGGACTAGCACGACGATCGACTGGATGGTCGCCACCGTCGCACCGCCCAGGCATTTGCCCAAGACGATCGACGCAGTGGACACCGGCGCCACCAGCATTTCGCGCAAGAACCCGAACTCGCGGTCCCACACCATCGAGATGCCGGAGAAGGACGCGGTGAACAGCACCGACATCGACAGCACGCCGGGAAACAGGAAGGTGCGGAAGTCGAGCCCGCCCGTGCCGTGCGAAACCAGCGAGCCCAGCCCGCCCCCCAGCACGAACAGGAACAGCAGCGGCTGCACCATCTGGGCGAAGACCCGGGTGCGGTCGCGCGAAAAGCGGATCATCTCGCGCTCCCAGACGACGAGGGCGGCGCGGGCCTCGTGCGCGAGGCTGGGCTTGAGGACGCGAACGTTGGCGATCCGGGTCTCGGTCATGCTCATCTCCCGCGGTAGCGCGCCGCCATGGGGCTGAACTGCCCCTTCGATTCGACGTCGCGGATGGTGGTGCCGGTATGGGCGAGGAAGACGTCGTCGAGGCTCGGCCGGGTCACGGTCACCGAGTGGATCGGCACGCCGAGCTTTTCGAACAGGTGAGGCACGAAGGCGGCGCCGCCGGCGACGGCGAAGGTGACCTGGCCCTCGAGCAGCGCCGCCTTGAGACCGAAGGCCGATTCGAGGGCGGCAATGGCGGCTGTGTCATCGGCGGTGGTGATCTGCACCCGGTCCTTGCCGATGGCGGCCTTGAGCGCCTCGGGCGTGTCGAGGGCGACGATCAGGCCCTCGTTCATGATGGCGATGCGGTCGCAGTGCTCGGCTTCGTCCATGTAGTGGGTGGTGACGAACACGGTGATGTCCTCGCGCGCCCGCAGCTCCGCGATATAGCGCCAGATCGAGACGCGGGTCTGCGGGTCGAGCCCAATGGTCGGTTCGTCGAGAAACAGGACGCGCGGCGAATGCAGCAGCCCGCGGGCGATCTCGAGGCGGCGGCGCATGCCGCCCGAGAACTCGTTGACGAGGTCGCCGCGCCGCTCCCAAAGGCCGACCATCTCCAGCACCTCGTGCCGGCGATCGGCGGCGGTCGCCCGGTCGACGCCGTAGAGCTCGCCGTGGAAGCGCAGGTTCTGCTCGGCTGTGAGGTAGCCGTCGAGCGTCGGCTCCTGGTAGACCAGGCCGATATTGCGCCGGACCGCGTCGCGCTCGCTGGCGACGTCGAAGCCGGCAACCCGGGCGGTGCCGGCGGTGGCATCGACCAGCGTGCACAGGATCTTGATGGTGGTGGACTTGCCGGCGCCGTTCGGCCCGAGGAAGCCGAAAGTTTCGCCGCGATAGACGGTCAGGTCGATGCCGCGCACCGCCTCGACGTGCTTGTAGCGCTTGACGAGCCCGTGCGCCTCAACCGCGGGGGGGCCGGCAACAGTCTGGTTCATGCGCCCTCCGGGGCATGGCATGAGCCCGATACTGCCCTGCCAGCCCGACAAAAGCCACGGGCCACCTCCGGGGAGGCGGCCCGCTGGATCGGCCTGAAGACGGTCCTACTCGGCCGGCGCGTTGCCGGCGGTGAGGAAGGCCGGGAGTTCCCCGACTTCGGGCTGCGGCGAACTGGCCGGATCGGCCCCGCCCTCGCCGCCACCCTGGCCGCCGCGCGAACGACGGCGCGGCCGGCGATCACGCCGGCGCGGCGCTTCGCCATCGGCCTGCTGCGCTTCGCCTTCGCCCGCCGGAGCGGCATCGACCGCCACGTTGCCGTCGGCCTCGCCGGCCTCGGTCGACTGCGACTCGGCCGCCTGCTGCGACTGCTGGTGCTGCGGCTGTTGCGGCTGCGGGTTGAACTGGCGCGGCTCGGGGGAAGCGAACCGGTCGTTGATCGGGGCGAAATCGTCGTCGAAATCGTCCTCGTCCTGCTGCACCTCGCCGCGGAACTGCGCCTGCTGCGCCTGCTGGGCCGCGGAGATGATGCGGAAATAGTGCTCGGCGTGCTGCAGGTAGTTTTCCGCCATGACGCTGTCGCCGCTGGACTGCGCATCGCGGGCGAGCTGCAGGTACTTCTCGGCGATATGGGCGGCGTTGCCGCGCACCTTCACGTCAGGTCCGTTGCTCTCGTAATTCCGGCTCAGCGGGTTGCCGTGCTTGCGGCCACCATTGTTGTTCCGGCCGCGGGAGCGGTTCTTATTCTGCTGGTTTGGTCTCATCGTCTCTTTTCAAGCCTTGGAAAAGAATACTGAAGGCAACATCGGGCCATCCGGCACCGGGGGCCGCGGACGCCAACGAGGCGTGAGCGGTCAGTTCCTCACGGTGCCTGAGCTATCGCGGTTTAACCACTTGTGGCCCATCAAGGCGCCCCGGTTCCTCGTCCGAGTGTCGAACACTGCCAACTGCAGTTTCGCCGATGAGCGGGTGGCCGTCTCCTGGGTGTGATCTACTCGCACCACTGACAGCACCGGCAACCTAGCCGGTTCGCCCCCGTATTCCAAGCGAAATATTGGGGCTGCCCAACCGAACCTCAAGGGGCCGCGACCAGCCGGGCCGTTATCATCCGGTCGAGGCCGGCCAGATCGCGCGCGATTTCGACCTCTGCAAAGCCCGCTCCGACGAGGATGTCGTGGACCGCGCCGGCCTGCGACGCCCCGATCTCGAGCAGCAGCGCGCCCTCCGGCTTGAGGAACAATCCCGCCTCGGCGGCGATGGCGCGATAGGCCGCGAGCCCGTCGGCGCCGCCGTCGAGGGCCAGCCGCGGATCGTGCTCGCGCACCTCCGGCATCAGCGTCGCGATCTCGGCTGTCTCGATATAGGGCGGGTTCGAGGTGATGAGGTCGAAGCGCGCCCCGGGCTCGATCGGATCGAACCACGAGCCCTTGAGCGTGGTGAAGCGATCGCCCACGCCGTGCCGGTTGGCATTGAACCGGGCCATCTCCAGCGCCTCGGCGCTGAGGTCGACGGCCACGGCGGTCACGTCGGAATATTCGGTGAGCAGCGCAATCGGGATGCAGCCGGTGCCGGTGCCGAGATCGAGGATGCGCGCGCCGTCCAGCGGCCCGATGATCTCGAGCCCGCGCTCGACGAGCAGTTCGGTCTCGGGCCGCGGCACCAGCGTCGCCGCGTTGAGCCTGAAGCTCAGGCCCCAGAATTCCTTTTCACCCAGGATGCGGACCACGGGCTCACCCTTGAGGCGCCTCGCCGCATAGCCCTCGAGCACCTTGAGCTGCTCGGCCGGCACCAGTTCGCGCTCGCGGTTGACCAGCTCGAGCCGGTCCATCCCGAAGGCAGCTTCGGCGAACAGCCGGGCGTCCAGTTCCGCCGTGTCGATGCCGGCGCGCCGGAACAGGTCGCGTATTGCCCGCCATGCCGCGCCCACGTTCAGTGTCAGGACGTCCTCTCCATGGCGGCCAGCTGTGCCGCCTGGTGTTCGGTGATCAGCGCCGACACCAGCTCGTCCAGGGCCTCGCCGGCAATCACCTTGTCGAGCTTGTACAGCGTCAGGTTGATGCGATGATCGGTCACCCGCCCCTGCGGGAAGTTGTAGGTGCGGATGCGTTCGGACCGATCGCCCGAGCCCACCTGCTCCTTGCGCGCCTCGGACCGCGCCGTATCGCGGGCGTTGCGCTGGTCCTCATAGAGCCGCGCCTGCAGCACCTTCATGGCGGTGGCGCGGTTCTGGTGCTGGCTCTTCTGGCTCGCCGTCACCACGATGCCCGTCGGCAGGTGCGTGATGCGCACCGCCGAATCGGTGGTGTTGACGTGCTGTCCGCCGGCACCGGAGGACCGCATCGTGTCGATACGGATGTCCTCGGGCTTGATCTCGATGTCGATGTCCTCGACCTCGGGCAGCACCGCGACGGTTGCCGCCGATGTGTGGATACGGCCCTGCGTTTCAGTCGCCGGCACCCGCTGCACGCGATGGACGCCCGATTCGAACTTCATCCGTGCGAACACGCCCTTGCCGGTGATGTTGGCGACGACTTCCTTGTAGCCGCCCATTTCGCCCGGACTTTCCTCGAGGAGCGTGAACTTCCAGCCCATGAGGTCGGCATAGCGCTGGTACATGCGCAACAGGTCGCCGGCGAACAGTGCTGCTTCGTCGCCGCCGGTGCCGGCGCGCACTTCGAGGATGACGCTCTTGTCGTCGGCGGCGTCCTTGGGCAGCAGCAGGATCTGGATCTCGGAGATCGCCTGTTCGATCCGGGGCTTGAGCTCGCCGATCTCGGCGGCCGCCATCTCGGCCATTTCCTTGTCGCCCGACCCCGCCAGTTCCTCGGCCGATTCGAGGTCGTCGACGAGCTTGCGATAGGCCTGGATCGGTCGCACCAATGGCTCGAGCTCGGCATATTCCTTGCTCAGCCTGACGAACTCATCCGCCGCCGGCCCGGCTGACATCGCCGCCTCGATGTAGTCGAAGCGCTTGGTCAGGGCGTCCAGTTTGTCTTCGGGAAGAGTAGCCACCTAGTACCGTACCTCGACCTGCCCCTCACCCCAACCCTCTCCCCATAGGGGAGAGGGGGCGATTTGGCACCGTCCGTGGTCCCGCATCCCCTCTCCCCTCTGGGGAGAGGGCCAGGGTGAGGGGCTGTCTTTTGTCATGCGTCTCATTGGAACCTAGATCACCAGCCCCTGCCGCTCTGCCCAGTCGAGCAGCAAGTCGCGGATGTTGGGGCCGCTGGCGCCCTCGAGCAGGGCGGCCGAGACGGAGTTGCGGATGGGCTGAAGCTCGAGCCCGAGGATCATTTCCTTGATCGGGCCGATCGAAGGCGGGCTCATCGACAGCTTGGTCATGCCGATGGCGAGCAGGGCGAGCGCCTCCACCGTCTTGCCGGCCAGTTCGCCGCACATGGTGAGCGGCACGTTGTAGCGCCGAGCCATGTCGACGATGTGCTTCAGCGCGCGCAGGCGCGGCAGGGCGATCGGGTCGTAGGCCTTGGCCACGCGCTTGTTGCCGCGGTCAGCGGCTGTCAGGAACATCACCAGGTCGTTCGAGCCGATCGAGACGAAATCGGCCTCCGGCAGCACCTGGTCGAGCTCCCACAGCAGCGAAGGGACCTCGATCATCGCGCCCAGCTCGAGCCTGCTCGGCACGGTATGGCCGGCATTCCTCATGCGCTCGAGTTCCCGGTTGACCACCAGCCGGGTCTGCCGGAACTCCCAGGCATCGGTGACCATGGGCACGAGGATCTTCATCGGCCCGCCGTCGGCGGCCTGCAGCAGGGCACGGATCTGGATGCGCAGCAGGCCCTGCCGGTCGAGGGCCAGCCGCAGCGACCGGAACCCCATGGCCGGGTTTTCCTCGGCCTCGTAGCGCAGGTAGGGGATGACCTTGTCGCCGCCGACGTCGAGCAGGCGGAAGACGATCGGCTTGCCCTGGGTGAGCCGGATCGCCTCGGTATAGAGCTCGACCTGTTCCTTGAGCCGCGGCAGGCGCGAGGCGATCATGAACTGCAGCTCGGTGCGGAACAGCCCTACCCCGGCCGCGCCGGTGTCCTGCAGCATGGGCAGGTCGGCGACGATGCCGGAATTGTGCAGCAGCGTCACCTCGACCCCGTCGCGGGTGATCGCCGGCTTGTCCTTGAGTTCGAGGTAATGCGCCCGCCGCTTGGCCCCCAGCCGCACCTTGTCGACATAGACCTGGATCATGTCCGGCGTCGGCCGCAGGTAGACCATGCCGGCCTGGCCGTCGACGATGATGTCGTCGCCGGCTTCCGACAGCGACACGATGTTCTCGGCCTGCCCGACCGCCACCAGCCCGAGCGACTTGGCAACGATCGCCACGTGGCTGATCGCGGCCCCCTCCTCGAGCACGACGGCGCGCAACCGGCTCCGGTCGTACTCAAGCAGGTCGGCCGGTCCCATGTTGCGGGCAACGAGAATGGCGTTTTCCGGGAGTTCCTTCTTGCCCATCGAAGACCCATCGCCGGTCAGGACGCGCAGCAGCCGGTTGGCGAGGTCGTCGAGGTCGTGCAGGCGGTCCTTGATGTAGGGGTCGGTCGACCGCATCATGCGCGCACGGGTATCGTTCTGCACCCGCTCCACCGCCGCCTCGGCGGTGAGGCCATTGTTGATCGCCTCGGTCAGCCGGTCGACCCAGCCGCGATCGTTGGCGAACATCCGGTAGCTCTCGAGGATCTCGCGGTGATCCGAGAAGCTCTGCATGTCGCCGTGGCTCAACATCTGGTCGATCGAGAGCCGCATCTGGTCGAGGGCGCTGGCCAGGCGCGCCAGCTCGACCTCGGTATCCTCGGCGACGAAGTTGGTGACGACGACGCGCGGATCGTGCAGCACCACCTGCCCCAGAGCCACCCCATCGCTGAAGCCGGTGCCGTTGAACGAGCGCGGACGACGCAGGTCGATATCCTGGCCCGGCTTGATAAGCGCGTCGAAATCGGCGGTCGATATCATCTCGGCGAGCAGCGTCGCCGTGGTCAGCATCGCCTCGATCTCGTCCTCGCCATAGACATGCGCATCGCGATTCTGGACGACGAGCACGCCCAGCGTCTGGCCGGCGCGCAGCACCGGCACGCCGAGGAAGGCCTTGAACGCCTCCTCGCCCGTTTCCGGACGATAGGCGAAGGCCGGATGCGACGGGGCGTTGTCGAGGCTGAGCGGCTCGGCCTGCTTGGCGATGAGGCCGACAAGGCCCTCGCCCAGCCGCAGCGTGGTCGTGTGCACGGCCTCGGGCTTGAAGCCGCGGTTGGCGAACAGCTCGAGCGCATTGTCGTCGCGCAGCACGTAGAACGAGCATACGTCGGCGTGCATGTTCTCGGCGATGAGGCGCACGATCTTGTCGAGCCGGGCCTGCGAAGCCAGAGGCTCCGCCATGCTTTCGCGCAACTGCTTCAGGAGCACGCGCGGCCCGGCGATCGTTATGGCCATGATTCCTGCCCGGCGGCCCGCCGCCGCCCCTCTTGCCAGGGGCGCCCGACCTGGGGTCTAGGCGTCTCAGGCGTCCTGGTTGTCCAACCCGTAATACGTATGGAGCGCCCGAACCGCAAGTTCGGCATATTCGTCATCGATCAGCACCGAAGTCTTGATCTCCGACGTGGTGATCAGCTGGATGTTGATCGACTTGTCCGCCAGCGCCTTGAACATCGAGGCGGCCACGCCGGCGTGGTTGCGCATGCCGACGCCCACCACCGAGACCTTGGCCCCACCCTTGGCGCTCTGGATCTTGGCGTACTCGAACTTGCCGGCCTTGCCGGCGGCCTCGAGGGCCTTCACCGCCTTGTCGTGCTCGGCGTCCGGCACGGTGAAGGTGATGTCGGTGGTCGAGCCGTCCTCGGAGACGTTCTGGACGATCATGTCGACCACGATCGACTCGTCGGCCAGCGCGCCGAAGATCGAGGCGGCGACGCCCGGACGGTCCTTGACGTCGCGCAGGGTGATCTTGGATTCGGCCCGCGCCAGCGTGACGCCCGAAACGATCTGCTTTTCCATGATCTCATCCTCATCGCATACGATAGTGCCGGGAACTCCGGGCGTGCCGTCCGGCGCAACCTGCGGCGCGTTCGGATCGTCGAAACTGGAGCGGACGGTGAGGCGCACCTTGTGTGCCATCGCCATCTCGACCGAGCGGATCATCAGCACCTTGGCGCCGAGCGAGGCCATTTCCAGCATCTCCTCGAACGAGATCCTGGACAGCCGCCTGGCCTTGGGGGTGATGCGCGGGTCGGTGGTGTAGACGCCATCTACATCCGTGTAGATATCGCAGCGATCGGCCTTCACCGCCGCTGCCACGGCCACTGCCGAGGTGTCCGAACCACCCCGGCCCAGCGTGGTGACGCGGCCCGAAGGGGCGATGCCCTGGAAGCCCGTGATGACCGGCACGACGCCCTCGGCGAAGCGCTTCTCGAGCTCGGTCGGGTCGATCTCGACGATGCGGGCCGCGCCATGCGCGTCGTCGGTCCGGATCGGCACCTGCCAGCCCTGGAACGAGCGCGACGGGATGCCCATTTCGCTGAGCACGATCGCCATCAGCCCGGCCGTGACCTGCTCGCCCGACGCCACCACGGCGTCGTATTCGCGCGCATCGTGGAGCTTGGACGCCTCGTTGACCCAGCCGACCAGCTCGTTGGTCTTGCCGCTCATGGCCGAAACGACCACGGCGACGTCGTTGCCGGCTTCGACTTCGCGTTTCACATGCAGCGCGGCCTGGCGGATGCGCTCGAGGGTGGCGACGGACGTGCCACCGAACTTGACTACGATACGGCCCAAGGCCCCTACCCCGACTATTGGCGGCGGAACCCGCCGGTACGCTCAGAATTAGGCCGGGGATGTGCCACAAATGACCGGGGTTATCAACAGGGGGGAGCCATGGCCGGTGCCGGAAGACCACCCCCACCCTGTCCCCTCCCCGCACGGGGGAGGGAGACGCTCACACCAGCGCCGGTGTCAGAGGGACGATGACTTGCGAGCGCAGGTCACCTCCCCCCTTGCGGGGAGGGGACAGGGTGGGTGAGTGTTTTCCGCACCGGAGCTTGCGGCCCGCATCCTCTTGCCCCATCCTGCGCGAGGGCCGATAACCCACCCATGAGCACCACCACCATCAACCCCGACGAGATCGCCAAGTTCGCGGCCATGGCCGACGAGTGGTGGGATCCGCACGGCAAGTTCAAGCCGCTGCACAAGTTCAACCCGGTGCGGCTCGGCTACGTGCGCGACAAGGCGATCGTCCATTTCGGCAGGGACGGCACGGTGCGCCGTCCGCTCGAGGGGCTCCGCATCCTCGACATCGGCTGCGGCGGCGGACTGCTCAGCGAACCGCTGACCCGGCTCGGGGCCACCATGGTGGGGATCGACGCGGGCGAGAGGAACATCGGCATCGCCAGGCACCACGCCGAGCAGTCGGGGCTCGCCATCGACTATCGCACCACCACCGCCGAGGCCCTCGCCGCCTCGGGCGAACGCTTCGACATCGTATTGAACATGGAAGTGGTCGAACATGTCGACAACGTGCCGCTCTACATGAAGAGCTGCGCCGATCTCGTGGCGCCCGGCGGGCTGATGTTCACCGCCACCATCAACCGCACGCCGCGCGCCTGGGCACTGGCGATCGTCGGGGCGGAATACGTGCTGGGCTGGCTGCCCCGGGGCACGCACGACTTCAAGAAGTTCCTGACCCCGGACGAAATCTCGGCGCTCGCCAGCCGCAACGGCCTCAAGGTCATCGACAAGGTAGGCGTGGTGTTCCACCCGCTTGCCGACGAATGGCGGCAGAGCCGCGACACCGGGGTCAACTACATGGTGCTGGCCGAAAGGCCGGCCGCCTAGCCGACGACCAGCGTCTTCCGCCCGTAGGCGAGCGTGACCGTTCCCCTGATCGGGTGACCGCGCAGGTCTTCGTCCCAGTACAGGAACCAGTTGCCGGCGCCATAGGCGGCATCGAGCGCCTCCTCGATGGCGAAATCGAACGGCTTCAGCGCCTTCAGCGCCAGGGCCGCGGCCTCGGTGGTCGCGGCGCGGATGGCACCGCCTGTCGGAGTTGTCGCGGGGGTAAGTGGCGAGTGATGCATGTTGTCCTCCAACTCAAGGGCCCCGGAGTGCCCCTGTTGGCGGCGAACGTGGAACCGCCGGCTTGAACCGTGGCTGAACCGGCCCCGTCAGGTTTCGTTCAGCCACCGGCCATCGAGCGGCCGACCGGCCCATTGACCCAGATCAAGGCGAGCGGTGCAGAGCCGCGCGAGGCTGATGCCTCCAAGGCGCGGAGGACCCTCATGCGGCGTCACCAGTTTGTGCTTGGAAGTATGGGAGCCAGCCTGGTCGCCGCTACGGGAGGACAGGCGATGGCAGCAGCTGCAGCTTCGGTAGTGACCACGAAATCGGGCGCCGTGCGCGGCGCGATCGCGAACGGCATCCATGCCTTCAAGGGCATCCCCTTTGCCGCGCCGCTGGACGGTCCCAACCTGTTCCAGCCGGCGCAGCCGGTCGCCTGGGAGGGCGTTCGCGAGGCGCTCGCGTTCGGTCCCAAGCCGCCGCAGTCGGACTATCCGCCCATGGTGCGGCCGCTGATCCCGCCCGAGTTGAGTGGGCCGGGCGCAGACTGCCTGACGCTGAACATCTGGACCCCAGAGCTGGGCGCGGCAAACCTGCCCGTGATGCTGTGGATCGCCGGCGGCATGTTCGAGTACCACGCGACTGGGGCTTCGCTCTGGTATGACGGCAGCGCCTTTGCGCGCGACGGCGTGGTGCTGGTGTCGATCAACTACCGGGTTGGCGCACCCGGCTTCCTCTATCTCGACGATGGCGTCGCCAATCTCGGCCTGCTCGACCAGATCGCGGCGCTCACGTGGGTCCGCGACAACATCGCGGGCTTCGGTGGCGACCCGGGCAATGTCACGGTTTTTGGCGAATCCGCCGGCGCACTGAGCGTCGGGACGCTGCTGGCGATGCCCGCTGCCAGAAACCTGTTCCATCGCGCCATTGTCGAGAGCGGCGGAGCGCAGATCGTTACCACAGCCGCAACAGCCGAACGCATCGGCCGGAGGCTGGCACAGCTGCTGGAAGTCGAGCCCAAGCGCGCCGCCATCGCGGCACAGCCGGTCGAGAGGATCGTCGCGGCACAGAACGCGCTGCGCGGCGAGCTCTCGACCGCCCGCGACCCGCAATTCTGGGGCGAAGTGCTGCTGCATGGCCTGCCCTGGGCACCGGTGATCGATGGCGAGGTCATCCCGGCCCCGCCGCTCGATCTGGTGCGGGCCGGGGCCAGCGCCGGCATCGACCTGCTCGTCGGCTCCAATACCGAGGAGTGGCGGCTGTTCCTCGTGCCCGGCGGCGCCATCGACCAGATCCCGCAGGCGGCCCTAGCCGGCATGGTCGCCGCGACCGGCCTGCCGGTGGAGAAGGGCCTCGCCGCTTATGGCGAACTGCACCCCGGCGCCAGCCCCGGCGACCTGTTTGCCGCCGTGATGACCGACTGGTACTGGCGCATTCCCGCGCTGCGCCTCGCCGACGCGCATGTGGGCGCCGCGGCCGGTGGCACGACGTACATGTATGAATTCGCCTGGCGCTCGCCCCAGTTCGACGGGCGGCTCGGCGCCGGCCATGCGGTCGAGATCCCCTTTGTCTTCGACACGCTCGGTCCGCATGCCGAACCGCTGCTCGGGACCGCGCCGCCGCAGCCGCTCGCCGATGCCATGCATGCCGCCTGGGTGGACTTCGCGAGGACCGGAGACCCGGGTTGGCCGGCCTACGACAGGGAGCGACGCACAACGATGCACTTCGACCTCAGCTCGCACCTGGTCGACGATCCGTTGGCCAAGGAGCGGGTGCTATGGGAGAGCGTGCGCTAGCCCGAGCTAGTTCGCTTCTTCCGGGACATGCGGCAGGGGCAGGAAGTCGACGCCGTCCTCGATCAGCTCGGCGACCTCGTCCAGCGTGGCCTCGCCGTAGATGCCGCGCGCGTCGGTTTCCTTGAAATGGATCTTGCGTGCTTCCTCGGCGAACTTGTCCCCGACATAGTCGGCTTCGCTTGTCACCTTCCGGCGCATCACCCGCAGCATCTCGCGAATCTCGGCCTGCTGCGGATGCCCGCTCGACAACGACACCTTGTCCGAGTTCATCCGGCTCACGGCCGGGGCCATCAGCGCCTTGTGCACGTTGGTCGAGTTGCACATCGGGCAGGCGACGATGCCGCGCCCGGACTGTTCGTCGAAGGCATCGGCGCTCTTGAACCAGGCGTCGAACTTGTGGGAATTGTCGCAAACGAGCGAGTAGGTAATCACGCGGAAACGTCCTCTCGGGCAGCGACCGGTGCGCCCGAACCAGTGACGGTTACAGAAAACGGGCGGGCATTGTCCAGCGCCGGAACCTTGCCGCGCGCTTCGCCCACAGCCTTGAGGTCGACGTCGGCAATGGCGATGCCGGGTCCGTCACCGTCCAGCTCGGCGACGACCTTGCCCCACGGGTCGACGATCATCGAATGCCCCCATGTCGAGCGGCCGTTCTGGTGCCGGCCGGCCTGCGCCGCCGCGATCACCCACGCCCCGGTCTCGATGGCGCGGGCGCGCAGCAGCACCTCCCAATGTGCCTCACCGGTCGGCACCGTGAAGGCGGACGGCACCGAGATCACCTCGGCTCCTGCCTCGGCCAGCGCGCGATGCAACCGGGGAAAGCGCACATCGTAGCAGATGGTCATGCCGAGCGCGAAACCGGGTGCGTCGGTGACCACCGCCTCGATCCCGCCCGCATAGGTCTCGCTTTCGCGATAGTGCCTGAGCCCGGGGAGGGTGGCGTCGAACAGGTGGATCTTGTCATAGGTCGCGGCGATCGAGCCATCGGGACGGAACAGCACCGAACGGTTGGCGAAGCGCCCATCCGGCAGGGCCACCGCGAGCGAGCCGAGGTGCAGATTGACGCCGAGCCGCCTCGCTGTCGCGGCGACGCGGGCGATGGCTGGGTTGTCCTCCCATGGGCCGGCGACGGCCCGAAGGCCGTCGCGGTTCTCGGCGAACACCACCGAGACTTCCGGCGAGAGGAGATAGGTCGCACCCCGCCCGGCCGCCTCGGTGGCGAGCCGCTCGAGCTGGTCGAGATTGGGCCCGGGCTCCGTGCCCGAGTTCATCTGCAGGGCGGCGACGCGCATCGGTCAGTCCTGCAGGAGCGGATCGAGCTGGCCGCGGCGCTCGAGCGCGGCCATGTCGTCATAGCCCCCGACATGGGTGGTGCCGATGAAAATCTGCGGCACCGTGCGACGGCCCTTGGCGCGCTGCACCATGGCCATGCGGGTGTCGGGATCGTCGGCATCGACTTCGTCGTAGTCCACCCCCTTGCTGTCGAGCAGCGACTTGGCCGCGTCGCAATAGGGGCACCACTGGGTGGTGTAGATCTCTACCTTTTTCATTTCACCTTGGAACAATGCTGCGCTGTTGCCACTTATATGGGGACCTCCGCGCCCGTCACAACGCGGGCGAACGAGATCACGTCGATTTTCGCGATCCCCTCCCGCCGCAACGCCCGCGTGATGGCCTTCACCGTCGAACCGGTGGTGATCACGTCGTCGACCAGCACCACTCCGCGCCCCCGCAGCCGCCTGACCGCATCTGGGCGGACGCTGAAAGCCCCGGCGACGTTGCGCTCACGGGCAGCGGAGGAGAGCCCGACCTGCTGCCGCGTCCGCCGGGCACGGCTCACCAGCCCCGTGTCGACGGAAAGCCCCAACCGCCGCGCGAGAATCCGGGCCAGCTCGGCCGACTGGTTGTAACGCCGCTGCAGTTGCCGGGTCACGTGCAGCGGCACCGGCACGAGAACGGGCGCGTCCGCCCACAGATCGGCGCCCGCCCCCAGCATCAGTCGCGCGCAGAACACCGCCAGTTCCGGCCGGTCGCCATACTTGAGCCGGCTGACGATGGCTCGCGCCACTTCGTTGTAGAGCACCGCCGAGCGGGCCCGATCGAAGGGCGGCGGATCGGCAATGGCCTCGACCGACAGCGCACCGGCTCCGAGGGAGACCTCGAACGGCAGCCCCAGGACTGGGCAATAGGGCGCCGTGATCGGTCGCAGCTGCTTGAAGCAGTTCGGGCAGAGACTGGCATGGGTGCTGACCGGCGCCCCGCAATCGAGGCAGGTCGGCGGATAGACAAGGTCCAGCAGGCCGCCGCCCAGCCGTCGCAGCGCCATCGCCCCGCTTTTGACTTTGCCCGCCCCCGCTTCCATAAGGCGAAGAGCTTATTCGAGACGGCACCCTTTGCCTATGTCCCTCCCGCCCCGCGTCTTCGATCGAGACCTGATTGCCCGGCACCTGCTGCGCCGCGATCCAGGCGTCGACGATTTCGTGACCCAGATCGCACTCGACGACCTCGCGGCCCGACTCATCACCATCACCCGCGACTTCGAGCAGGCGCTGATCATGGCCCCCGAGGGCGCGCGCCTGCCCCTGATGGGACGCTCGGCCAATGGCGCCTTCGCCTTCGAGCGCGCCTCGAGCGTGCTCGGCTCCGCCGATGCGCCGCTGGTCGATCCCGAATTGCTGGTGCTGCCGCGGACCGGCTACGACCTGATCGTCAGTCTGTTCGACCTGCAGGTGGTCAACGACGTGCCGGGCTTCCTCTCCCGCATCCGTGCCCATCTGCGGCCCGATGGGCTGATGATCGCCGCGGCGCTCGGCGGCGACAGCCTCACCGAACTGCGCCAGGCCTTCCTCGAGGCCGACGCCGAACTCTCCGGCGGCGCCTTCGCCCGCGTCGCCCCGTTCATCCCGCTCGCCGACGCCGGCGGCCTGCTGCAGCGCGCCGGCCTCGCCCTGCCGGTCACCGACCTCGAGACCTATCCGGTCCGCTATGCCGATGCGCTGAAGCTCATGCGCGAGCTCAAGGGGATCGGCGCGCAGAACCCACTCGCCGACCGCCCCGACCGCATGGCGACGCGCGGGCTCATCGCCGCCGCGGCGGCCGCCTACCAGCAGATCGCGGGCGATTCGGACGGCCGCGTGCGGGCGACGCTGGAGATCATCTGGCTGCTCGGCTGGGCCCCGCATGAGAGCCAGCAGAAGCCGCTGCGCCGTGGCAGCGCCACGGTGAGCCTCAAGGACGTGCTGGGCAAGAACGACTGAATCCGGGGCGATCTACGGCCGCACCGACCACCGGCGAGAACGGTTACATCCGGGCGGAATTCCGGCCTGCGCCGGAATGACCCGGTGAACTTGGCGGGAGCGTTTCAGATGGTTGGCAGACTCTAGAGTCCGTTGCCGTTGTCGAGTTCCTGGCCGGCCCGGCTCGAGACATATTCGAACATCGCGCTGACGCCGCCGCCCAGCGAGGACATGGCCACGAGGATGCCTACCGCAATCAGGCCGGCGATCAATCCGTACTCGATGGCAGTGGCGCCATTCTCGTTAGCGGCAAACCGCGACAGCTGGACCTGAACTCGGCTCATACCGCATCCCCCTGGCAGTCCGCGCCATTGCGGCCCTGCAGCCGCTGCGCTCGCTACAGCAGATCGCAGAGCGGCGCGATCAGCGGTTCGTCGGCGGGTGGCATGGGGTAGTCGCGCAGGGCCTGCGGACGCACCCATTTCAGGGCGGAATGTTCGCGAGCCTGCGGCGTTCCCTGCCACTTACGGCAGACGTAAAGTGGCATCAGAAGATGAAAGCTTCCGTAAGAGTGAGACGCAAAAGTTAACGGTGCAAGGCAGGCGGACTTGGTCGAGACCCCCAGTTCCTCCTCGAGCTCGCGGATCAGCGCCGCCTCCGGCGTCTCCCCCTCCTCGAGCTTGCCACCGGGGAATTCCCATAGCCCCGCCAGCTGCTTGCCTTCGGGCCGCCGCGCGATCAGCACGCGCCGGTCCGCATCGACCAGCGCGCAGGCGACGACCAGCTGGATCTTCATCCGCGCCCCCAGTCCGGCGCGCGCCGGTAGATATATGAATAGACCTCGCCGAAGCCGAACGAGGCATAGAGGTTGAGGGCCGGCACGTTGCTGGCCAGAACCTGCAGGGCCGAGTGCGTCGCTCCCATCGAGCGACCCCAGTTGAGCGCCGCGCCCATCACCGCGCGGCCGTAGCCCATGCCGCGGGCGCTGGGATGGGTGACGACATTGAGGAATATGCCCACCCCGCTGGATACCGCCGCCAGCGTCGCCGCCACCGGCAGCCCCGCCTTGTGATAGACGAGGACGCCCTGCACCGGGCAGGCGATGGCGCCGACGATCTGCGCCACCACGTCGGTGGTGACCTGGTCGTGGCCCGCCATCTGGGCCAGGGGGCGATACCAGGCCGGATCGGCCGGATCGAAGTACCGCGCCTGGAACTCGACCGGGAAATCCTCGTCCGGCATTTCCATCGCCATCACGAGGCTGGGCTCGAATTCCTCCCACTGCAGCCCGTCGAGCACGTCGACGACCTCGGGGGCGGTGAGCGGGGTGACGCGGAACACGGGGGGGATGCCATGCGCGCGGCTGAGTTCGGCCATCTGCCGCAGCCTGAGCTCGGCGTAGGCGCCGTCGGAGGGGTCGAGGCAGTGGATCGAGTTGGCCCGCTTGGTGTAGCCGCGCGCATAGCGCCACAGCCAAAGTCCGTCATGTGCCTGCTTCAGGGCCGGCCATGCAGTGAGGGTCGCCCCCTCGATCTGGCTGACGCTCAGCGGAACCATCAGGACCGGTAGTCTCCGTTGATGGTGATGTAGCCGTGGGTCAGGTCGCAGGTATAGACCGTCGCCGTGCCGGACCCGAGCCCGAGGCCGACGCGGACCTCAATCTCCTCGTTCTTCATGTAGGCGCTGGTCGCGGCTTCGTCGTAGGCCGGATCGCGCTCGCCCTGCGTGGCGACCCGGATGTCGCCGAAGCTGATCTCAAGCCGGTCGCGGTCAGCGGGCTCGCCGGCCTTGCCGACCGCCATGACGATGCGACCCCAGTTGGCGTCCTCGCCGGCGATGGCCGTCTTGACCAGCGGCGAGTTGGCGATCGACTGCGCGATGCGGAAGGCGCTGCCGTCGCTCTCGGCGCCCTCGACCGTGACGGTCACCATCTTGGTCGCGCCCTCGCCGTCGCGCACGACGTGGATGGCGAGCTCGTGCAGCACGTCGCCCAGGGCCTCGGCGAACACCGCCGCACGCGCGTCATCGGCCGATGTGATGGCCGGAATGGCGGCCTTGCCGGTGGCGAACACCAGGCAGGTGTCGGAGGTCGAGGTGTCGCTGTCGACCGTGACGGCATTGAAGCTCGTGTCGATCGCCGGCTGTAGCAGGCCCTTGAGCACGCCGGCGGCGATTGGCGCGTCGGTGAACACGAAGCTCAGCATCGTCGCCATGTCGGGCGCGATCATGCCGGAGCCCTTGGCGATGCCGGCGATCACCACGGGCACGCCGTCGAACTCGACGGTCGCGGTCGCGACCTTGGGGAAGGTGTCGGTGGTCATGATCGCCCTGGCGGCATCCATCCACGGACCGGGCGCCAGGCGCCCTGCGAGGTCCTCCGCCACGCCAGCGAACTTTTCGGCCGGCAGCGGCTCGCCGATGACGCCGGTGGAGGCCAGGAAGATCTCGGAGGGCTGCACGCCCAGGGCTTTCGACACGATGTCGGCCGAGAGCGCTACCGCTGCCGTGCCCTTCCGGCCGGTGAAGGCATTGGCGTTGCCCGAGTTCACCAGCAGCGCCCGGGCCTTGCCGCCCGGCAGGTTCTGGCGGCACCAGTCGACCGCCGCCGATGGGCACTTCGAGCGGGTCAGCACGCCGGCGACCACCGTGCCCTCGTCCAGCGCGACGAGCAGCACGTCGGTGCGGTTCTTGTACTTGATTCCGGCCTCTGCCGTCGCGAAGCGAACGCCGGCGACCTCCGGCAGTTCAGGATAAGACCTGGGCGCGAGGGGGGAGACGGGATGGGCCATTTTGCGTCCTGAGCGGCGACCTGAGGCCCATCCGTTTGCCTCAAGCCTCGTTCACAAGCAAGCCGCAATCCCGATCGGCCCGGGGCACGGCGGGCAGCGCCGCACTGGCGCGGTCACATCGACCGGCCGGGAGAGATGGCCAGGGATGCCGCCTGCGGCTGGCACAAAGAAAAACCCCGGCCGGAGCCGGGGTTTGTGATCTGCGCCGGCGCGGTGCCGCCTACTGCGTACCCGCCTCGCCCTCGGAGGCCGGCTCGGACTGCTTCTTGACCGCCTCGGCCAGCGCCGCGTCCGGGATATTGATGGCCAGGCCGGTCTTCAACGTCGCCATGGTGTCGTCGAAGGCCTTCAGCATCACCTGCTGGCTCAGCTGCTGGCTCAGCTGTTCCATCGGGGTCGGCGCGCTCATGCGCTTTTCCTCGACCTTGATGATGTGCCAGCCGAACTGGCTCTTGACCGGGTCGGAGACCTTGCCCGGCTCGAGCGTGAAGGCGACGGCCTCGAATTCCGGCACCATCATGCCCTTCTGGAAGAACCCGAGGTCGCCCCCGTTCTGCTTGCCCGAAGGATCGGTGGTCTTTTCCATGGCGAGCACTTCGAACGGCTTGCCGGCATCGAGCTCGGCCTTGATCGCCTTGGCCTCGTCCTCGGTAGCGACGAGGATATGGCGGGCATGCACCTCCTCGACCGGCACGAAGCTCTTCACGTAGTCGTCGTAGGCCGCCTTGATCGCGTCCTCGGTGATCGAAGTGGCGATCTTGTCGGTGAAGTAGTCGCGGCGCAGCGAACGATCCTCGAGATAGGACATGCGGCGCTTGAACATGTCGGCATCGGCCAGACCCGCCTCGCGGGCGGCCTTGGCCATCACTTTCATGTCAATCAATACGGTGACGAGGAAGGCGCGCCGGTCGGCCGGCGGCACCTGCTGCAGCTGCTGCTGCAGGTCCTCGGCGGCGAACTGCAGGTCCGCCTCGGTGATCGACATGTCGCCCACCGTCGCGACCACGGCGGCCGGATCGGGCTGGGCCGGAGCGGCAGGCGCCGCGGGAGCCGCCGCGGCAGGGGCAGCCGGCGCGGCAGCGTCCTGCGCCAGTGCGGCGAGCGGCATCAGGCCGAGCGTGGTGCCCAGCAGCAGGGTGCCGGCAAGGGTCTTGAGGGTGTGGCGGAAACCCTGCGGGGCAAGGTGGGTCATTAGGGAATTCTCCTCGATGGCGCTGAGCCCCCGGGCCGCGGCCGCGGGGAGCTTTGCCCCATTGGCGTTCCGTTGACAAGCAAAACACCCGCTCTTACATGTCGCTCCACTTCAAAGAGTGTTGACGGGTGAGGACCCGCCGCCTGCCGGATGTTTCGAAGCGCCCTTGCGCCACCCGGCGATGAACAATCAAAGGACGACAGGCATGGTACTGGCTGCAATCGCCAAGGCGATCTTCGGTTCAGCGAACGATCGACAGGTGAAGAAGTACCTTCCCCGGGTTGCCGCCATCAACGCGCTGGAGCCCGAATTCGAGAAGCTCACCGACGAGCAGCTGCGCGCCAAGACCCAGGAATTCCGCGACCAACTGGCCGCCGGCAAGACCCTCGACGACATCCTCGAGCCCGCCTTCGCCACGGTCCGCGAAGGCGCCAAGCGCGCCCTCGGCATGCGCCACTTCGATGTGCAGCTGATCGGCGGCATGGTGCTCAACAACCGCTCCATCGCCGAGATGAAGACCGGTGAAGGCAAGACCCTGGTCGCGACGCTCGCCGTCTACCTCAACGCCCTGCCGGGCAAGGGCGTGCACCTCGTCACCGTCAACGACTACCTCGCCCGCCGCGACGCCGCCTGGATGGGCAAGCTCTACAATTTCCTCGGGCTCTCGATCGGCATCATCGTGCATGGCCTCGACGATGCCGAGCGCAAGGCCGCCTACGACTGCGACATCACCTACGGCACGAACAACGAGTTCGGCTTCGACTACCTGCGCGACAACATGAAATACAGCCGCGCCCAGATGGTTCAGCGTGGCCACGAGTACGCCATCGTCGACGAAGTGGACTCGATCCTCGTCGACGAGGCGCGCACCCCGCTGATCATTTCCGGTCCCTCGGCCGACCGCTCGGCCCTGTACGAGATGGCCGACTCCCTGATCCCGCTGCTCGGCGAAGGCGATTTCGAGATCGACGAGAAGCAGCGCTCCGCCACCTTCACCGATGCCGGCATCGAGAAGCTGGAGGCCGCGCTGAACGAGAACGGCCAGATGAAGGGCGGCGACCTCTACGACATCGAGAACGTCGCACTGGTCCACCACCTCAACTCGGCCCTGCGCGCGCACAAGATGTTCCAGCGCGAGAAGGACTACATCGTCCGCAACGACGAGGTGGTGATCATCGACGAGTTCACCGGCCGCATGATGCCGGGCCGCCGCTATTCGGAAGGCCTTCACCAGGCGCTCGAGGCCAAGGAGCACGTCAAGATCCAGGCCGAGAACCAGACGCTGGCCTCGATCACCTTCCAGAACTACTTCCGTCTCTACAAGAAGCTGAGCGGCATGACCGGCACGGCCGCGACGGAAGCCGAGGAATTCGGCGACATTTACGGCCTCAACGTCGTCTCGATCCCGACCAACGTGCCGGTGAAGCGTGTCGACGAAGACGACGCCATCTTCCGCACCGCCGCCGAGAAGTTCGACGAGATCGCCAACCTGATCGTCGAGGCGCGCGGCCGCGGCCAGCCGGTGCTGGTCGGCACGACCTCGATCGAGAAGTCGGAAATGCTGGCGGAGATCCTGCGCGGCAAGGGCATTGAGAACATCGCGGTGCTGAACGCCCGCTATCACGAACAGGAAGCCCACATCGTCGCCGACGCCGGCGTCTCGGGCGCGGTGACCATCGCCACCAACATGGCCGGCCGCGGCACCGACATCCAGCTCGGCGGCAACCTCGAGATGCGCATCGAGCGTGAGACCAAGGGCCTCGAAGGCGCCGAACGCGAAGCCGCGATCGAGGAGATCAAGCGCACCATCGCCGTCGACAAGGCCAAGGTGCTCGCCGCCGGCGGCCTGATGATCATCGGCACCGAGCGGCACGAAAGCCGTCGCATCGACAACCAGTTGCGCGGCCGCGCCGGCCGCCAGGGCGACCCCGGCCATTCCAAGTTCTTCCTGAGCCTTCAGGACGACCTGATGCGCATCTTCCCGGTCGAATCGATGGATTCGATGCTGAGCAAGCTCGGCCTCGAGCAGGGTGAATCGATCACCCATCCCTGGGTGACCAAGGCGATCGAGCGGGCCCAGGCCCGGGTCGAGGCACGCAACTTCGACATCCGCAAGAACATCCTCAAGTACGACGACGTGATGAACGACCAGCGCAAGGTGATCTTCGCCGAGCGCCTCGAACTGATGGATGCCGACGACGTTTCCGAAACCATCGGCACCATGCGCCACGAGGTCGTGGACGACATCGTGGCCAAGTCGATCCCGCACGGCTCCTACCCCGAGCAGTGGAACGTCGAGCAGCTCACCGCCGCTGCCAAGACCTACCTCAACATCGACGTCCCGGTGGAAGCCTGGACGCACGAGGAGGGCATCGACGCCGAGGTCGTGCACGAGCGCATCAAGACGGCGGCCGACGAATTCGCCGCCGCCAAGGTGGCCCGCTACACGCCCGAGATCATGCGGCAGGTCGAGAAGTCGATCCTGCTGCAGTCGATCGACGGCCTGTGGCGCGAGCACCTCGTCACCCTCGACCACCTGACCAAGGTGATCGGCTGGCGCGGCCTTGCGCAGCGTGACCCGCTGATGGAATACAAGCGCGAGGCCTTCGAGTTGTTCGAGCAACTGTTGGCCAGCCTGCGCGAGCTGGTCACCACCCAGCTCAGCCATGTCGAGATCCAGATGCGCCAGCCGGAGCCGCCGCCCGCACTCGACCTCAGCGGTCTGCAGGACATCCACATCGATCCCACCACCGGCGAGAACGACGCGGACACCGACATCACCGGCACCTTGCCGCGCAATCTCGGCCCGGCCCCGCGGCTGGCCGCCTTTGCCGCGGCCGGGGCTGCCGCAGGGGCCGACGTGATCGAGGCCGATCCCGCCCTCCGCCCGATCGACCCCAAGCTGCTCGTCGGCGTCTCCCGCAACGCCCCCTGCCCCTGCGGCTCAGGCAAGAAGTTCAAGCACTGCCACGGCGCGTTCTAAGTACTTGTAATATAAGTACTTTTTCTTCCGGTTGCACATAGGCACCACATATGCAAATGTGGTTCCTGTGTGCATTCCTAGGCAAATGCTAGGCAAACCGGATGGAAGACCTAACGCAAATTGACGACAACGCAGTCGTCTTTAAGCGCGAAGGCACCTACCAGGCACGCATTCGGATAGATGGGAAATACGTCTATCGCAGCCTCAAAACCGGCGACCTTGCTGTAGCAATCAAAGCCGCGCAGAAGCTCCTCCACAAATTCGAATTCAGCGCCGAGCATGGCATTCCGATCAGTGCCAGGACGTTTGGCGAGGTGATCGATGAGTATGTGAAATACCGCGAAGCTGAAAACCGGCAAGGTCGTACGTCCGACGGCATGCTGCGACAGATCAAGCGCGTCGTGCGGTTTTGGCAGGCATACGCGGGCAGCAAGCTCATTACCGCTATCGGTGACAAGGAGCTCCGCGACTACGTCCAGTGGCGCAGGGACTACTACACGCAGCGCCCCAACGAAGCGAAGAAGCGGAACGTGAAGGTCAACCCGACCGACAAGACGCTTCAGTTCGATCTGATGATCGCCAAAGCGGTGATCAAGTGGGCGCACGAGCAGGGATGGCGCGGTTTACTCCCGCTGCCGATCTTCACGTACACACCGAAGAAGAAGCGCGTTCGTCCGGCATTCGAGAACAGCGATTATCGCGGCGTGCTCGACGCCATCGGTAAGTGGATCAAAGCTTGCAAGAACCCGAAGCACCTCCACACTCGCTGTTGATTGCCACTGAGAACTGACCCAGCAGGCTGGGATTTTTCCATCGAGATTTGACCCATGTGTGACCCTTGCCCCTCGTGGTTTGAGCGGGGGCTGTGGAGTGATCGACATGGCATTGTTGAGCGTTATCCGACGCTGGCATTTT
>NZ_JAFKHE010000016.1 GCF_017307495.1 Devosia sp.
TTCCGCTTCAAGAACAGCTCCGCTCACGATCCCAAAACCACGAAGGAGAAAGCCAGAACCTTGACCATCAAACCCGACCCGAAACATACCTAGAGGCGGGTCACTTCTCGGTGGAAATCCCGGGTCAGTTCTCGGCGGAAATCAACACTGAGGGCCCTGCCTATTTTGGCGGTGGCCGATATCTTGTCTGGTCCGACATTCCCAACAACCGAATGCTGCGGTTCGACGAAACGGATGGACGCGTCAGCGTCTTTCGCCAACCTTCCGGCAACTCCAATGGCAATACCGTGGACCGCCAGGGTCGACTCGTAACCTGCGAGCACTCCGGCCGGCGCGTCAGCAGGACGGAGCATGATGGGACGATAACCGTTGTTGCCGATCGCTACGACGGCAAGCGGCTGAACTCTCCCAACGACGTCGTGGTGAAATCCGACGGGTCGGTATGGTTCACCGATCCCAGTTATGGAATCGACTCCGACTATGAGGGGGACAAGGCCCAGAGCGAGATCGGAGCCTGTTACGTCTATCGCGTTGACCCGGTCAGCGGGATTGTTGCAGCAGTGATCACAAGCATGATCCGTCCCAATGGCCTTGCCTTCTCACCGGACGAGCGCCTGCTCTACGTGGCTGACACCTCCGGGCCGCACCAGGGCAAGAAACTCGCCGACATGTTGGTGTTTGACATAAGCGACGAAGGTCTGCCCACCAACGGCAGAAGGTTTGCGGATAGAGCCGCCGGTGGGTTTGATGGCTTTCGTTTGGATACCGAAGGCCGAGTTTGGACAAGCGCCGGACGTAGCGTTGAATGCTACCTTCCTGATGGCAACCTGATTGGCCGGATCGCCTTGCCAGAAACTGTGTCGAATTGCTGCTTCGGCGGCCCCAAGCGCAACGTGCTGTACATGACCGGCACCACATCGCTCTACAGCATCAGACTGATGGTCAACGGTGCCAAGACGTACTGATCTGAGGTTCGCCCGCAAATGCAGCGGGCACCAGGTCACCCTTCGACAATTCCTCGAAACAGGGGCTAGAACGAATGTCAGATATTCAGGCGAAGTTTCCGAGCCTCATGGGACAAACGGTTGTTGTCACCGGCGGCGCCTCGGGAATCGGGGAGGCCTTTGTCCGCGCCTTCTTCGCACAGGGTTCCCGCGTCACTTTTCTCGATATTGACGCCAAAGCCGGTTCGGAGCTGGCATCCGAACTGAATGCCGCAGGCGATGCGCGCGCCTTGTTCCTGAATTGCGACGTGACTGACATTCCGGCTCTCAGATCATGCATACGCAGGTCGGGAGAAGAGCTTGGCGCCGCCACGATCCTCATAAACAATGCTGCCAACGACAAGCGGGAGGAATTCGAGGAGGTAACCGTGGAGGATTTCGACTGGATGATGAACGTAAATGTTCGCCACCACCTGTTTGCAATCCAGGAAGTACTCCCTCAGATGCGGAAAGCGGGTTGGGGTTCCATCATCAACATGAGCTCGCCGACGTGGGTTGGTGGCGGCCCGGACATGCCGAACTATTCCATGGCCAAAGCTGCCGTTGTCGGCCTCACAAACTCAATGGCAAATCGGCTCGGTGGCGACTCGATACGTGTCAACGCGATCCTCCCGGGGTCTGTGATCACCGAGCGCCAACTCAGACTGTGGCACAGTCAGGAGTCATTTGATGAAGCCGTAAAGCGGCAGGCAATTCACGAGCAATTGCTGCCGAAGCACGTTGCAGATCTGGCTCTCTTTCTCGCCGCCGATGAATCTCGCCTCATCAGCAAGCAGATGTTCTTCATAAACGGGGGATCCTGATCGCACCCAAGAGCTATTGCGACTGCGTCTGACACATCCGACGTCATACCGGTTGACAGGCAATTGACTTCGCGGCATCAGACTTGCACTCGTTACAGAACGAACCTCTGGGGCTGCATATGCCGGAAAATGCGTCGTCACGGTTACTGGAGCCGCTCGGGCGCGGGTCCCTCGTCGATGACATTATTGAGCGGCTGACCAGCCTTATCATCGAAGGCGGGCTTCGACCGGGTGACCAGTTGTTCACCGAGCGTGAGCTTATGAGCAGGCTCGGCGTGGGCAGATCTTCCTTGCGTGAAGCGATTAAGACTCTCAGCGCTCTCGGAATACTTGACATACGCCACGGCACGGGAACTTTCATCAGCAGTGGCGGCACGTCGATGCTGACGAGGCCCCTCAAATGGGGCCTATTCCTTACTCAAACGAGCGTGCGCGATGTCATTGACGCGCGAGCTTCCATGGAAATATCGATGGCTCGTTGGGCGGCAGAGCGGGCGACGGACGCCGAGATTGCCGAAATCGGAGAGTTGCTGCAACGACTTGAAGAGAGCCAGGGCGACGCCACCCGCTACGTTGAATACGACCTGGCTTTTCACATGGCCATCGCTCGTGCGTCCCACAACGAGCTTTTCTCAAGTGTCCTTAATATGCTGCAGCACATACTGCGAGTCTGGATGGAGACAACCTTCGCGGAGAGAAGTGTTTCCAACAACTCGATGAAGCTGCATCGCAGGATATTCGCAGCTATCAAAGCCCGCGATCCCGTAGCCGCTGCGGAGGCAATGGCGATTCATACGTCGGGGGGGCCATTGCTGGCCGCAGCCGAGCGTGCATATCCTGGCAAGACAACGCCGATAAGCGCCTTTGCCTATCCACAGAAGCCGTCTGCCTAAAAAGAAGCCCCCTAGCTCGCACTAGGGGGCCCAGGCTGGGAGGGAGGGTATCGCTAAGGCTTTGGAAACTCCTGAAACACTGTCAGCCCGATATCCACGTACTTCTGCCGTTCGGCCGGGGTTAGCCCAACTGCGATACCCAGCGGGATCCCCGTGCCTTGGAGCTGTTGGGCGACATGCTGCATGCAGGCTTCAACGCTGCGCAGTGGGAAATGGGGATGGGCATCGAGACTAAGCTGCAAGTCGTTGGGCCCAAACGAGACATAGTGCACGCCTGACTTCGCCAGTAGGCGAGCGTTGATGATGGCGTCGACAGACTCGAGCTGCAATCCGAGCACACCCGTGTCATTCCACCAGTCTGCGTAAGACCGCGTGTTGAATTTATGTCGTCCCATGCCATACCGGGTACCGCCGCCGAAGCTGCGACGCCCCATGGGCGGATAGTAGAAGTAGTCGAGCGCTTCTTGCACGTCCTCCTCCCGTACTGTTTCCGGCACCAGGATCGACGCAGGCCCAAAGTCGCAGAACCTGCCTACAAGATGTGCCTGACGCGTGTGCGGAATGCGGACCTCGACCGGATACCCCAGTTTCTCAGCAGCCGAGCAGAATTCCCACAACTGGTGATCTGTATAGGGGACGTGCTGCGTGTCGATATAGATCAGGTCGTAGTCGCCTTTGCCCAAGGCCGAGACCAGTTCATAGCTCTCCATCTGCAGGCTGGTCCTGAGTGCGATAACCTGATCACCGCTTGCAAGTCGCGACCTGAGCGACCGAGTGGCTTGCTCCGTCATTTCCGAATCTCCGATGCGGGGGTAGCCGTCGGGCGACCCGGCCAGACCGTAGGATTGATGAGCCAGGTCGGGCGTTCTCCCCTGGTGAGCTGCTCGATCTGGTCAACGACGCCGGTTGAGGAGCGAAGACTTGCCTCGACCGTCGCCGACGCGAGGTGTGAAGTGACCACGACGTTTTCAAATTGGAAAAGCGGGTTTTCAGGCGACGGAGGTTCGGGGTCGAATACGTCGATCCCCGCCCCGAACAGATGCCCCTCTGACAGAACTTTGCAGAGGGCATGTTCGTCGACGACTTCACCTCGGCTGGTGTTAATCAGAATGGCGCCCGGCTTCATCAGCCTCAACTGCGCCTCGCCAATCATGCGGTAGGACTGAGGGTCGAGCCGTGAATGAGCCGTGACAACGTCGGCCTCCCTGAGCAAAGACTCGAGCGAATGAACGCGCCGGTAGGACTTCGGCAAGTCGAGGCCATCGGGCAAGAACGGATCAAAGTAGACCACGTCCATCTTTATCCCGGCCCCACACATCTCGGCGACGCGTTGCCCGATCCGACCAAACCCAATGACGCCCAATGTTCGTCCAAACAGCTCAAAGCCACGGCATTTCGAGCCCGCCCAGTCACCATTGTTATGTAGGGCACGATCAGACCGTGAGATGCCTTTCGCCACTGCGAACATGAGACCGACCGCGTGCTCTGCGGTCCCCTCTGTCGGGCCATTGGGAGTATTTGCTGCGAGCACCCCGCGCGCTGAAGCAGCAGGTACGTTGACCTTGTCGTAGCCAATGCCGTGTCGAACGACCATCTTCAGATGTGGCCCGGCGATGTCCATGAAGCTGTCATCAACGGTGCTCGAGCCAATAATAGCTACCTCGGAGTTCGGCAGGAGTCGGTGGTCACAAGCTGACACCTCCACCACATCTGCGAAGGCCTTGAGCCGAGCAAGTTGCGTCGGATGCAGCGACAGCTCCACCCACACTTTTGGGCGCCTCATTTGGCACCTGCAGCGGAAGTCGTAGCGGCCCCACCAACCTCGATGTTGGCGAGATTCTCGATTGCCTTGATGAGCGCATGATTGCCATCGCCGCCGAGCCCTCGGGCCTCGAGCGTCGCGTACAGATTGGCAATAAGGCTTGAGGCGATAAGCGGAATATTGAGCTCTCGGCCCGCTTCGAGGATAAGCCTGAGGTCTTTTTGCTGCAGAGCGATCGAGAAGCCGGGTCGCCAATCCCGCGCCAGGATCTGTGGACCGCGGTTGGTGAACATCCAGCTTCCTCCGGCCCCCTGGCTGACGGCGTCAAACGCTTTCTGCAAATCGACGCCGCTGGCCTGTGCGAGCAGCAGTGCCTCTGACATCGCCAACGCGTTGCCGACAACGAGCACTTGATTGACTAGCTTGACTGTCTGTCCGGCACCAATCGGACCAACATGAGTCGTTGCCTTCCCCATCGCGGCGAACACAGGTCGAGCTCTCTCGACCTGCTCCGCAAGGCCGCCCACCATAATGCTCAATGTGCCGTTCTTCGCCCCTTCGCTGCCTCCGCTTACCGGAGCGTCGAGCATCGCCACGCCCCCTACGGCCAAACGGGCTGCAATCTCGCGCGTAACTTTGGGGCTGATACTGCTGCAATCGATGACAAGAGAACCGGGCCTGGCGCCCGCCAGTACGCCATGCTCGCCAAGGATGACCGCCTCTACGTCTGCAGTGTCGCTAACGCACACAATGACGACATCGCATTGTCTTGCGAGTTCAGCTGGGCTGCTGGCAACGATAGCGCCTGCACTGCGCAGCATCTCGGCGGGCGGCGCAGAGCGGTTCCAAACATGCAGTGAGAATCCTGCTTTCAGCAGGTTTGCGGCCATACCTCGGCCCATCGTTCCGAGGCCAATGAAGCCTATCTGATCCGGCATTTATGAATTCGCTTTCTTGTGTTTGTGGCAGCGACCACTTCGGGTTGCGGCGGTCATGTTGTGCCGAACTGCGCCCATCGCGCTTGCAGCAGCGTGACCGCTTCGGCGGGCAGTGGTCCCTTTTCGATGGAGCGGGCGGCGGCCTCCAGCTGGTCGAGGTCAGACAGGCCCAGCACAGCGCTGGATATCGCATCGTTGCTGATGGCAAAGCGTATGGCCGCTTCGATCAGGCTGTCGGCGAACCCCTCTTCGACGAGAAAGATCAACCGCTGCGAAAGACGCACGTCGGCGTCATAACTTTCTCCGGACGAGATCGGCTCTACCTCGGCGGTCGCATGGGAGTGGCGTTTCAGTTGCCCGGATAGCGCACCGCCGGCGAGGACTCTGATCGCCAGCACGCCGATGCCGTTCTTCGCCGCTTTCGCGATCAGTTGCCGGTGGTCAGGAAACGGAAATCCGGGAGGGGCCGGCAGACCGGCTGTCGGGTTGAGGAGGTTGTAGCAAACCTGGATGCCGTGCATCTCGGCTTCTGCGCAGCGGTGAACCGCGGCAACGTCACCGAGACCATTGATACCCCAGTAGCGCACCTTGCCCTTGTCCCGCAGCCGGGCAAAGACGGTGATGACCTCAGCCACTTCCTCGACGCTTAGCCACTGGCTGTCAGTCGCGAATTCCCCCGAAACAAAATTATGAACCTGGATTAGGTCGACCGCATCGCGACCAAGGCGACGAAGGCTGGCTTCGACATGGCGAGTGACTGAGTTTTCGATGTCACGACGGTCCTCCGCCGCCAACTTGATCTTAGTGCCGATCACCACGTCGGCGCCGGTCTCCCGCACCGCAAGTCCGAGATTTGCTTCCGATGAGCCGGCGCCATAGCTGGCTGCGGTGTCAAAGTAGGTTACGCCAAGATCGACCGCGCGGGCGACGGCACGAAGCATGTCGGAAGGATCCCCTTTGACCAGAAGGCCGCCTACCGCTCCACACCCGAAACCTAGTGCCGAGACCTTCAGATCGGACTTTCCGAACGGCCTTACCTGCATGTCCCTAATCCCTCCCGGGACTGCTGGAGGAGACACTGTGGTCGCGTTGACCCGAGGGTTGCGTTGTTGGAACCGGCGACTGCTCGCCGAACTGCCATAGTCGTTTCGCGGTGCCGCCCAAGATCCATCCCAAGTCGTCTCGAGACAGTTGTGTGGCCTCGTGGCGCAGGAACGCGAGCGCCCGGCCATAGGTTGTGTGTTCGCGACAAAGCGGCCAGTCGCTTCCCCACATGATGCGCGACGCACCAAAGAGCACCAGCACCTCCCGAAGAACTTCGATCTGGTCGCGCCATGGGTACGGCTCCGTGGAGTTAGCCCACATGTGTCCCGTCTTCAGAAAGACACGCGGATTGTCGGCCAATGCCGCCAAGGAGTGCCTGTGCTCGGCATTCCGGAGATCGCAGTCGGCAAAATGGTCGATCACCACGTCGACATCGGGATGCCGGCTCAGAATGTCGACGAGTTCCGGCAGTCGCTCGGCCTTAGCCAGCAGCACAACCGGAACGCCGAGCTCGGCTGCGCGGCCGAAAAATGGGTCCATCAGCGGCCGGCGGAACCAGTCGCCACGCGGGCCCGGCTCGGGGCTGATGCGAACGCCGTGAAGGCCCCGTTCCTTGGTCCAGTAGTTCAGGTGCTCAGGAGCGGCCGGATCTTCCGGATTGACCCTGCACACGCCGGCGAATTTTGCAGGTGCTGCGGCAACCGCTCGCGCAACGTATTCATTGTGCCACCTGTAGCCAATGTACTGGACGAGCACCGTTGCCGCGATTGCCTCCACGCTCATATCTTCGAGCAAGGACGCAGGCGTGGCATCATAGGTCGGTGTAGCTGCGGCGTCTGGCGACCACGGAAATTCCGGGTCGTTGATCCAGACGTGCGCATGCGAGTCGACGATCGATAGGCCTGGAACTGCCATCGGTTTCACTTCGCGTGGTCCAAATGCACTGGCTTATTCGGACCAGCCCGACCAGGGGTGCGGGCGACCGCCGTCTGTAAAGGCAAGCACGATTACTATTTCGTCGGCTTTGGGGGAGCCAGGGACCTTCACTTCGATGCAATCGAAGTGAGTACCAAGACCAGAATTGTCCCGGAACGACACTGGCACATCAATCGGCGTACCTGGACCGGCGACCTTCTTGGTCGAAGGGATGCCCGCCTTACCGCCACCGATCGCCTCGCGGACCGACTTCCCAAACTCTTTGTGGATCAGGATGGCGGCGTGTTCGAGTTCGCCATCGACGCCGACTATGGCTGCTTTGCCGTAGTTTTCGACATTGGCGCCTTTCAGGTAGGGGAGAGCCTCCTTCGCCAGAATCTCTCCAAGCTCGTACCCCATTCCGGAATACTGCTGCAGGTTGCTCGAAGAGTTTTTCCCCAGCGACGGATTGGTTATCACTGCAGCCGCTGCCACCCTGCGCACCCTCTTTTCAGCTTTCCTCCCCCCTTCGAAAAGCACGTCTTCAACTACGGTCACGATGCGACGAATTTCCATTCTAAACCCCTACTGCGGTCCATTCACGGTGACATCGGACATCAGACGTCACAACATCAGACGCTACATCGCTTTAGCTGTGGTGTAAAGGGTGATTGGCTCCTCAAAGCCAGGTATCCCCGCTCAACCGCGCCTGGCCCAGCTGCTCAACCCTTTGTTGAGCAGGGTTTGTGCTGCGCCTGGCCTGCCAGGTGTCGGGATCGTGCCGATTCGCCTTCGGCGCCGACCGCAGCAAATGCTGTCGGGATGCTTGATCGTGATGACCAAGACATAACCGGTTAGCGTAGGGCCATGCCTGCCGTGCGCCCGTTTCCACAGTCGCGCTCGCCCACTAATGCGTTGGTCGGGCACGGAGGATAGGCGCGCTCGGTCGCATCACCGATCCGGTGTGCCAAAGCTGCCCCGGCAACCTCGCGGGCGAAAGTCGTCTTGCCACAAACCCAGTCTCGAAATGACGACCGGAACCCGTGCGGGGTGAATTGGTCTGCCTATGGCCAGATGCCTCATCCGGCTGGCACCCAGCGGATCGCACTGCGCCAGGGTATCGAGAAGCTCTCGAACGGTGACAATTGCGACTTCTTGATTTTGGAGGCGCGGTCTTATCCTGCTGGTGAGGAGGCGACGATACCAGCGTTCTACGCCCAGCACCCGAACCCGATTGACTCGGGCCAGAATTCCTTGCGGGCTGAGTTTGTTGGGGCTGCCGAAAGGTTCCGCATAAGATTGAGCCCTATGCCTCCTTCCGCTCGGAGGTGGATAGGGTCCATCACGGCCCTTACTACCTGTTGGAGGCTTGGCAGGTCGTTGAGAGCGCTCCGCCTCTAATTGATTGGCGTTGCCCCTGAGGGAAGGTGCGTAGTCGCAACCGCTCAAGTCTAGTTGGCTGACTCCCTCTCCTCTACGCAGCACCCGCGACACCTGTTGAGTGGTCCACTTGCCGCCTCGGAAAGTCGCCACATCCATGCGGTCCAGCGCGGTCGCTATGGCCTCAAGGGTCTGCCCGGCCTGCCGCATGGGGCCGTCGTGGTCAATGGATGCCAGTCCAAGACGTCCGGCCGTTTCGTCGACGCATTCGATGCTGCAAAAGTACAACGCACTGCATGAATCGGCTCCCCGCGCCGCTACTTCTCCGCTTAGCGATTGTCGAATGCCGCCACTGGCCGATATAGTCGCACCTACGCATGGGGGGCACTGAATGCGCTATCTCATTACCTCGTCTGTGCTTGTGATCCTTGCCGCAAGCAGCAGTTCTGTTCAGGGGCAGGACTGGTCCGGCTTCTATGTCGGCGTCCATGGCGGCGGCAGCGCGGCGACCGGCGTCAACGAGGCTACACTCGCTGGTGGCCGCCTACCGACCTTCAATGCTGGTGACGAAATCGCAATGTCCGGGATGCTGGGCGGCGTCTTCGCGGGCATCAACATGATGACCGACACCATGCTGCTCGGCATCGAAGGCGACGTCGGCGTCGGCACGGTCGAGGGGACCTTCAAGGATTTCACCTTCGACACCGAAAGCATCACTTCCACGATCGACTGGAACGCACACCTGCGCGGCCGTATTGGCGTAGCGGTGGACAATGCCTTGTTCTACCTGGCCGGCGGCCTTGCCGTGGCATCGAACTCCGTTGTCGTCGACGCGGCGAACCTAGGTGACGACGAGGATTCGGCGATGCATGTCGGCTGGACCATCGGCGGCGGCGTGGAACTGGCCCTTACCGAGAATGTCGTCGCCCGTGCCGAGTATCTCTACGACGACTATGGCAGCGCCGACTACAGTCTGTTCGGCAGCAACTGGTCTCAGGACATCAATTCGCACACAGTTCGGGTCGGACTGTCGTTCAGGCCTTAGGACCGAGCCCGGCCCCGAGCGTAGGTGGGCCGGCATGTGTCTTCGCGTGTGGAAAGACCGTGCAAGCCGTCCGCGAACTCGATGAACGCCTGCAGCAGAGCGAGCGCTGGAGCCCTGATGCGATGCTTGCCTGGCAGCGGCGCCAGCTGGGGCTGCTGGTCAACCATGCCCGTCGCACCACGCCCTTCTACCGCTTCCGGTTGAACGGGCTCTTCGGCCCCACCGGGCTGATCGATTGGCGCCGCTGGGCCGAGCTGCCAATCCTGACACGTACGGACGTGGCAGATCGGTTTGACGCCCTGCTGTCGCGCGCGCCTGTGGCGGATCATGGCCCCTTCGCGGACGTGATCTCATCGGGATCGACCGGCACGCCGATCAAGATCCGGACGACTCGCGTGATTAATGACGCCGTGTCTGCCTGCAACTGGCGCGCGCAGCGCTGGTGGGGGATCGACTGGTCGAAGCGTCTGCTCAGCCGGGTCTATTCAGGCCACCCCGGCCGCCACAATGGCGACAAGTTGGGACCCTGGGGGCCCCCATGGGACAAGACAGCGGCGCGTGGCCAACACATCTACTCATCGTCGTCGGTGATGGAACCCGAACTCCTCGACCTCATCCTCGCCCACCGACCGTCCTACGTCGCCTTAGGCACTCCATTGATCGAGACGCTCAGCGACGCCGTGCTTGCGCGCGGCCTTGAGGTGAAGATCGAATGCTTCTTCGTCCGGGGGGCAGGAGCCGATGCGCGATTGCGCGAACTCGCTCACAAGCATTTTGGCGGGGCCCGGGTGCTAGAGCTCTACAGCGCCAAGGAGTCCGGGCCGATCGCGCATCCTTGCCCGGTTTCCGGCCAGCTTCACGTCAATGACGAAACGATCCTGGTCGAAGTGGTTGACGCCAACAACCGGCCTTGCGCGCCTGGAGAGGAAGGGCGCGTGCTGGTCACGCCATTCGGCAGCACCGCCATGCCGCTCATCCGGTACGAACTCGGCGATACCGCTGTTGCCGGAACGCCATGCCCCTGCGGCCGCTGCCTATCGACGCTGGACGGCATCAGCGGACGCGTCAGCCACGCCTTCCGACATCCAGACGGTCGATCGCTTTTCGCTCGGCTGGCACTTGAGCCCCTGCAGGCGCAGCTGGCCGTTCGTCGTTGGCAGATTGCCCAGACCGGCGCCACGCAGTTCGAAGTCCGCTACCTGGCCGACGCCGATATCGATGAGCAGGGCCGCGCACGCTTTGTGGAGACGTTCCACCGCGAACTCTTTGACGATGCGGTCATTCGATTTCTGCGTGTCGAGGCACTGCCTCTCACCGATGCCGGCAAGTTCATCGAGTACCGTCGCGAGTACGATGCGCAAAGCATTTAGCAGGGTCGGCAGTGCCCGGCGCGCTCGTTCAAGGCCGGCCCGGCGTCACGCATGGGGTTGGGGGCCTGCTGTTCAAGGCGCCACAGGCGGCCATCCAGCGTAGTCGATGCCCGCCGCGAATCCGTCCCGGTTCGGTCAAGCTGCCCGGTAGCCCGCTGCTCCCGTCGTCAGGCCTCGTCCGCCCATGTGGACTTGCCGGTCACCGCGTCGATCTGCGAACGCGCGCGGGTGGTGGCGAGACGCTGCCGTCTCGATGGCGGCGGAACAGAGGCCTTGCTGCCGGCGGGTGTGGCCGCCGGCAGCGCGCATGCGGCTCAGCGGCCGAAATACTGGCGGTAGTCGGTGTCGTACCCGAAGTAGCGCGGACCGACGAGCTGGATGCCGGCGGGGGTCAGCCACTGCGGATGGGAGGGCATGGCGAGTGCCTTGAGCCGAAGGCCGTAGCGCAGCGCATCTGCCGTCACCGGCAACCCGGATTCGGCGTCGAGCACAGTGATCAGGTCGGGCGTCGTGACAATGATCTCGCCATCGCGCTCGGCCATCAGGAACTCGTTCTGGAAATCGAGCCGGAACTCGTGCCCCTTCCACTCCTCGACGCCCTCGAAGCGCGCGGTGCCGCGGGCGAAGCCACCAACGGTGCGGCGCTCGATGTCCTTGATGCGGCCGTGGAAGATCACATCGGCATCGAGCTTTTCGACGATGGCGTTGACCGGATCGACGTGGCCGGACTTGGCCTCGCGCAGGGTGCGGCCGAGTTCGGAGCACAGGGTCAGCGTGCCGCGCACGATCGCCTTCTTCGCCACGGCGCCCGACATCGAATAGAAGGCAAGGAGTGCCGAGCCGCCCATTTCGACCGTCGCCGCGCGGGCAAGCCGTTCGGTCCAGGCATTGCTGACCGTCTCGAGCACGAGCGAGTTGCCCTTGTCGTCGCAGAGCACCATCGGGGTTGCCGACACGCCGTGCATGGTAAAGGTCACCATCTGCAGCTCGGGATAGGCGCGGCCCATGCCATCGCCGTCGACAAGCGGCAGGCCGGCCATGGCGGCGACGACGAACGGGGTCGTGGAGTTGACGCCACCGGCCTCCCCGCACAGCACGGCGTCGATCTTGCGGCCGAGCAGCTGCTCCAGCGCGCGAAACGCGTTGATCAGCTCTTCGCCCTGCGGGAGCTTTTCGGTCATCACGGTGGGGGCGCCCATCATGCAGACGGGAACGACGAGCGCGTCGTCGGGCAGTTCGTCGATGTCGACCAGGTTCACCGGGCCGTACTGCTTGATGGCCTGCTGGGCCATGAGCTTGCCGACATAGGGGTCGCCGCCGCCGCCGGTGCCCAGAATGGCGCCGCCAGTGGCGATGTCTTCCATGTCCTCGGCATGGATGGTGCGAAGAAACTTCATGATGGGTTCCTTTCGCCTCAGGCCACGATCGGCTGGGGCTGGAGCGGGTTGAAGGTGAGTTCCGGATACCCGAAGGCCTGGGGGCCAACGATTTCCAGCGCCTTGGGCGTCTTCATCAGGTCATGCACGGGCAGGCCGATGACGGCGATGCGCTGGCCATAGCGCAGCACTTCGGTGGTGATCGGCTCGCCGGTATCGAGCTCGAGGTTGATGATCAGGTCCGGCACCATGATCACCGGCACCTCGTCGACCCAGAGCACAAGGTTCTCGTTCTGGATGGCGATGCGCGCTTCCGAGCCCGCCCAGTCACCGACGCCGGTAAGGTGGGCATGGCCGCGGGCGAAGCCGCCCACCAGTTCACGCCGCACGTCCGTGACCTTGCCGGTGAAGAACAGCTTGCCGCCGGTCGAGGCGACGACGCGTTCGACGACGTTCTGCCGCTTGCGGCGGGCCTCGAGCACCGTGTGGCCGATCTGCAGTGCCTGGGTCACCGTGCCGGGCACGGCGGTGCGGCGGACGAACTCCATCGACATGGGCGCGATGGCGAGGCCGGCGGCCGCGCCCATGTTCACCGACACGCCGCGGGCAAAGGTCTCGAGCCAGAACATGTCGATCACCTCCTTGAAGACGACGACATTGCCCTTCTCGTCGGCGATGGCGGCGGGAGCGGCCTTGGCGCCGTAAATGAAGAAGGTAGTCATCTGCACTTCGGGGAAGGCCCGGCCCATGCCGTCGCCGTCGATGACCGGCAGGCCGGCATAGGCAGCAGCGATCACCGGTTCGAGCGCGTTGGAGCCGCCGATTTCGGCCGAGATGGTGGCCGAGAGCTTGACGCCGGCGGTCTCTTCGACCGCCCGCATGGCGCGAAAGCACTCGCCGCCTTCTTCGATCTTCTCGACTCCCACCACCGGCGCGCCGATGCCGCCGACTTCGCCGACCCAGGCGTCATCCGGCAGCGCATCCAGCGGCAGCACGCGGATCTCCGCGCCCTTTCGGATCAGTTCGCGGGCGCGAAGCATGCCGACATAGGGGTTGCCGCCGCCGCCCGTGCCGAGGAGAGCAGCACCGATCGAGAGCGGCAGGAGGTCTGCCTCCCTGAGGACATAGCCCTTATCCGACATGGAGCTCACCGACGGCCTTGGCTCGGACACGGGTGGCATTGCCGGGCAGGTAGGCGAGCGGCACGTCCTCCACATCGACGATTGTGATCGACGAGCGGAGCGCACCGGCGGCGACCGCCGCCTCCGTGGCACGTTCCTTGGCGTCGGCCAGCGCCTGGTCCCGGCCGATCTCGGCAAGCGCATAGACGCGATCGACTTCGCCCGAAACCTGCGCAATGGCGGCGCCAACGGCATTGGCCACGGCGGAGTGGTTCGGCGTGATCACCTCGAGTCCGCCGATCGGTCCGTCGACAAGGATCGAGCCGCCGCCCACGACGATCACCGGAAGCGGTTCGGGGGAGAGGCGAGAGCGCTCGACGCAATCCTCGAGCATGGCCTGGATGCGCTGCTGCGTGCGCGCGACGAAGTCGGCCGTCAGGTGCGCGACCTTGGCCTTGTCGCCGAGCTCGAAGCGGCCACTGGCGACGACCACGTCGGACGTGGTGAGGGTCTTGCCGCCGAAGATCAGCGCCTCGGTGGCGATCCGGTAGCCGACCGAGGTCGGGCCGACCTTGATCGCACCGCCGGTCTCGACGACGTGCGAACCGCCGCCCAGCCCGATCGAGAACACGTCGGGCATGCGGAAGTTGGTACGGACTCCGCCGACTTCGACCGCCACGGTCGCCTGGCGCGGAAAGCCCTTGTGCAGCGAACCGACGTCGGAGGTCGTGCCGCCGATATCGACGACGATGGCGTCCTGAACGCCCGACAGGAAGGCGGCGCCGCGCATCGAGTTGGTCGGGCCCGAGGCGAAGGTCAGCACCGGGAACTTCTCGGCAAACTCGGCGTCCATCAGCGTGCCGTCGTTCTGCGTCAGGTAGAACCGGCCCTTGATGCCGGTCTCGGTGATCGCCTTGCGGAAGGCCTCGATCACTTGCCTGGACAGGTCGCGCAGGCAGGCGTTCATGATCGCCGCATTCTCACGCTCGAGCAGACCAATACGCCCGATGTCGCTCGACAGCGTGATGTGCGCGTCCGGGAGCGCCTTGGCCAGGATTTCGCCGGCCTGCTTTTCGAACTCGCCCGTCACTGGCGAGAACACCGAGGTGATCGCGATGGTGTTGATGCCCTTGGACTTGATGTCCTCGGCAATGCCCAGCAGCTCGGCCTCGTCGATCGGCGAAATGACGCGGCCGTCGAACTCGTTGCCGCCATGGGCGAGGTAGCCGGTGCCGCCGATCGCCGCCCTCAGGTCCTCGGGCCAGTCGACCATCGGCGGCAGCGAGGCGGTGGCGGGGAGGCCGAGGCGCACGGCGGCGGTCTTCGCCAGGTCGCGGCGCTGCACCACGGCGTTGGTGAAATGGGTGGTGCCGATCATCACCACGTCGATGGCCGACGCCTCCATCCTGGACGCCTCGAGCACGGCCTTCAGCGCGTTGACCACGCCGGTCATAACGTCGCCGGTGGTGGCTGCCTTGACGCCGGCGATGACGGTCGCGCCGTCCATGACGACGGCGTCCGTGTTGGTGCCGCCCACGTCGATGCCAATTCTGATCATTTTTCTGTCCTTTGGGAGACTGGTGCCGCTCCGCCCCGGAGCGCGATGAGTTGTTCCGCCGTCGGGATTTCCCCGTCGATCAGCGGGATCCTGGGCCGCATGGCCTCTTCCTCGGCCGAGATCACCGGCACCGAGGCAAGGAGAAGACGGGTGTAGTCGTGCTGCGGGGACTCAAAGACCGACGCTGTGGGACCGGTCTCTACGATCTTGCCCAGATAGAGCACGCCGACGGTGTCGGCGAAGTTCCGCATCAGGCTGAGGTCGTGCGAGATGAAGAGGTAGGTCAGCCCCAGTTGCCGGCCGAGATCGACCAGGAGGTCCATCACGCGGGCCTGTACCGATACGTCGAGTGCCGAAGTCGGCTCGTCGAGGATGAGCAGCTGCGGCGCCACGGCCAAGGCACGTGCGATGGCGACGCGCTGCTTCTGGCCGCCCGAGAGTTCATGCGGGAATCGCGACGCGAAATCGGCCGGCAGCTGCACCATTTCGAGCAACTCCGACACGCGCTGCTTGTGCTCGGTACGCGGCGCGCCGTGTGCAGCGAGCGGCACCTCGATCGACTGGCCGACGGTGCGGCGCGGGTTGAGCGAGGAGCCGGGGTTCTGGAACACCATCTGCACCTTGCGCCCATAGGCGCGGCTGCCGGTCTCCCCGGTGATGTTGTGTCCATCGAGCAGAATGTCGCCACTGGTGGGCCCGGCCAGCCCCATGATCATGCGGGCGATGGTGGACTTGCCCGAGCCGCTCTCGCCGGCAAGGCCATAGACCTTGCCCTTCTCGATCGCGAATGAGACGTCGTCGACGGCCCGCACTTCGCCGATCTTGCCGCCGAAGCCGTTGCGGACGGGGAAGAGCTTGGTCAACCGGACGATTTCCAGAATGTTGGTCATGCGGCCGCTCCCGCCCTGCCGAAGCTGGTGCCGCCGGTGAGGCGTGGCACTGCGGCGATCAGCGCCTTGGTGTAGTCGTCCCGCGGGGCTTCGAAGAGTTCGGCGGTCGGGCGATGCTCGACGACGACACCCTTGTTCATGACGTAGACATAGTTCGACGTTTCGCGCACGACGCCGAGATTGTGGGTGATCATGAGGAGCGCGAGGCCACGTTCCTCGACGAGATCCTTGAGGAGCTTCAGGATCTGCGCCTGGGTGGTGACGTCGAGCGCGGTGCCGGGCTCGTCGGCGATCAGCAGTTGGGGCTCGCTCAGCAGCGCCATGGCGATCAGCACGCGCTGGCGCATGCCGCCGGAAAGCATGATCGGGTAGGAGCGCGCCACCCGCTCGGGATCGCGCATCCGCACCTGGCCGAGCACTTCGTGCACGCGCGCCATCCGCTCCTTTTTGCCGCGACTGCGGCCGAGGCGGCGGTCGGCATACTTGAGGATGGTGCCCATCTGGTCGGCGATGGTGAAAACCGGGTTGAGCGAACTCATCGGGTCCTGGAACACCATCGACATGGCGGTGCCGCGCAGCTTCAGCCGGTCCTTGGCCGGCATCGTCAGCAGGTCGCGGCCATCGTAGAAGATCTCCCCGCCGGTGATCCGGGCGGGCGGGGTACGCAGCAGGCCCATGATGGCGCGCATTGTCACGGTCTTGCCGGAGCCGCTTTCGCCGACGAGCGCGATCTGCGAGCGCGCCGGCACGTCGAGCGACACGCCCTTCAGAACCTGGTTGGTCTGGCCATAGGTGGTGAACTGGACGCCCAGGTTGCGGACGGAGAGAAGCGCCTCGCTCATCAGCGCACCTCCTGCACGTCGAAGAGGTCGCGCAGACCGTCGCCCAGCAAGTTGAAACCGAGTGCCACGACGAGAATGGCGCAGCCGGGCAGCACCGATTCCCACCAGTAGTCTGGCAGGAAGGCTGAGCCCGAGGCGACCATGGTGCCGAGGTCGGGCGTCGGCGGCTGGATGCCGAGGCCGAGGAAGCTCAGCGAGGCGCCGACGAGGATGACGAAGCCGCAATCGAGCGAGGTCTTCACGGCCAGCGCCGAGACGCAGTTGGGCAGTATCTCGCGGAACAGGATATGGAACTTGCTGGCACCGAGCGTCTCGGCCGCTTCCACGAACTCCTGTGTCCTGAGCTGACGGGTGATCGAGTAGATGAGGCGCGTATGCCAGGTCCACCAGAGCGCGGCGATGGCGAGCATCGAGTTGATCAGGTCGGGCGACAGCACTGCGGCCACCGCCAGCGCCATCACCAGCGGCGGGATGGCGAGGGCGATGTCGGTCAGGCGCATGATGACGATCTCGACCCAGCCGCCAAAATAGCCGGCGAGCAGGCCAAGCGTCGTTCCGACCGGCACCGCGATGCCGAGCACCACCAGCGCCAGCAGCAGCGAGATGCGCAGCCCGAAGACCACGCGACTGAAGATATCGCGCCCGACATTGTCGGTCCCGAACCAATAGTCGGCCGAGGGCGGCAGGTGCCGCGCCCGGAAGTTCACCACGGCGCCGACATGGTCGGGATGCGGGGTGATCCACGGCGCGAGGATGGCGGCGAGAATGGCCAGGATCACAATCACCGCGCCGATCACCGCGGTCGGATTGCGCGAGAAGCGGTACCAGTTCTGGTAGGCATTCGAAAGCCGGCGCGGCGGCGCGGTGGGGACGGTCTGGCTTGCCATCTCAGCGGCTCCCACGAAGACGGACGCGGGGATCGACGAAGCCGACCAGGACATCGATGACGAGATTGACGAGGACGAAGAACACACCGGAGACCATCACCACGCCCATCACGGCGTTGAGGTCCTTCTGCAGGATGGTGCGGATGCCGTAGGCGGCCATGCCGGGCCAGGCGAAGACCAGTTCGACCACGAAGGCGTTGCCGATCAGCGAGGCGAACTCGAGCCCCAGGATGGTCAGCGGCGGCACGAAGCTCGGCCGCAGCATGTATTTGAATACCCGGATCGGCTCAGGCACGCCGAAGGCGCGGCTGGCCTCGATATAGTCCTGGCTCGAAACATCGATCATCGAGGAGCGGGTAATGCGGGCGATCTGGCCCATGGTGGCGAGCGCCAGCGCCGTGGCGGGCAGCAGCAGGTAGCGCAGCGCCTCGCCGAAGACATCGAGCCGGCCCGCGATGAGGGAATCGATGGTGAGCAGCCCGGTCACCGAGGCGACGAAGTCCATGCTGGGCGGCAACCTGCCGGTCGTCGGCAGGATGTGGAGCACGTAGCCGGCGAGGATCTGCAGCAGCAGCGCGGCGAAAAAGCTCGGCGTCACGGCCGAGAAGATGGCGAGGACGCGCACCAGCGTGTCAGGCCATTTGTCCTTCCAGCGCGCCGCCGCGACGCCGAGCGGCACGCCGAGCACGAAGGCGATGGTGATGGTGGCCAGCACCAGTTCGAACGTCGCGGCAAAGGTGTCGCGAATGTCATCGTTGACGGGACGCTCAGTCAGCAGCGAGCGACCAAGATCACCACGGCCAAGGCCGGTGATGAACATGCCGTATTGTTCGACGATCGGCTTGTCGAGGCCGAGCTTCTCCTGCAGGTCCGCGACCTGCTCGGCGGTCGCGGTGGGTCCGAGCGCCATGCGGGCCGGGTCGCCGGGAACCACGCGTGCGATGGCGAAGATGACGATCGACAGGCCCACGAGGACGAGGATCGACCACAGGATGCGCCGGAGGAGGAAAAGCAGGAATTCCAAAGGCAGCCCGCCCTGGTGAAAGGAAGATGCGTGGTGCGGGTAGAGTGGCGTCCCCGCTCAGGCGGGGACGCCGGGCTGTCAGCAGGTCCAGCTGTAGCGGGTGAAGTCGTAGTCGAAGGACATCATCGGCACGGCCTTGAAGCCGGTGAGGCACTTGTCCATGGCGTGCTGCACGGTCTGGGTGTTGAGGAACACGTCAGAGTGCATGTCGACCAGCTTGTGCTGCAGCGACTTGTAGATCTCGGCCTGCTTGGTGGTGTCACCCGTGCCGCGGGCCTCGTCGATCAGCTTGTCGATCTCTGCGTCCTGCACCCACTCCATCGAGGCCCACGTACCTGCCGCTTCCGAGTGATACTGGGTGAAGAACATCGAGTCTGGCGACGGGTAGGTCGGGCCGAAGAAGATCTGGTTCACGTTGGGCGTGGTCTCAACCTTGCCCGCGATCTCGGTGATGCGGTTCCACGGGTCCGCCTGCTGCGTCACCACGAAGCCGAGTTGCTCGAGGTTCGACTGCATGAGCAGACTGATCTCTTCCTCGAACTTGGTGCCCGCCACGTAACCGAGCGTGATCGGGATCGGCTGGCCGGCATATTTCGACTGCGCGACTTCCGCCTTGGCGGCCTCGAGGTCGTAGACCGGCTCCGGGATGTCGTCGGCGTGGAAGGCGGCGAACGCCTTCGGCAGCGGCGTCGAGAGCACCCCACCCGGCGAGATCACCTCGCGTATCGTGGCATAGTCGGTGGCAAGTGCGATGGCCTTGCGGATGTGAACGTCGTCGGTCGGCGCGGCCTTGGTGTTGAGCTTGAGGTAGAAGGCCGTGGAGGTCTCTTCCTTGGCGATCACGAAGCGCCCCATGCCCTCGAGGGCCGTGTAGGTGTCGGGCGACTGGAACTGGCTCGACATCGTCAACTCGCCGGAAGCGGCGAGTGAACGCACGGTGGCCTCGTCATTGGTGATGATCCAGCGGACCTCATCGATCGGGCCAGCGCCGAAACCCTTGTAGTAGCCGGGGTTGCGGGTGATGGTCATTTGGCTGCCACGGTCCCAGCTCTTGAGGCTGTAGGCCCCGGCGCCGGCGACGTTGGTCGCGAGCCAGGTCTGGCCATCGTCGGTGCCCTCGTTGGCCTTCACCAGCGCCTCGTTGAGGATGAAGATGGCGGGGACGGTGGTGAGGAACGGCGCAAAGGTCTTGGACAGCGTGAACTTCACGGTCCTGGCGTCGACAGCGGTGACCGAGCCGGGCGCGAGCACGCCGGCGAACAGGTTGGCCGGACCCTGGTTGATGCGCAGCAGGCGCTCGACCGTGTAGACGACGTCGCTGGCCTCGACCGGCGAACCGTCGGCGAACTTGGCGTCCTCGCGGAGCTTGTAGGTGACTTCCCTGGCATCGTCGGACACCGTCCAGCTCTCGGCGAGCTCGGGAACGATGTTGCCGTCGGAGTCGACCGTGACGAGGCCGTCATAAAGGTTCACCGCCGCCATGTAGTCGGTGTAGTCCGAGATCTTGGCCGGATCGATAGTGCCGAAAATCTGCACCGTGTTCATCGTCACGGTCACCGCCATGGCGGGCGCGGCGCCCAGCATGAGCGCCGAAAGTGCAGTCGCTGCAAGTAGCCTGTGCGTGGTCATTGCTGAGAAGTCCCCTGTCCCTTTTTTCGCGTCCCGCGCGCTTAGCCCCGCGCGCGGAATCGGCCCGGCTCGCGCCGGCCCCCACTGGAGCCCGTGTCACCGTGCGGTCGCACAAGTCCGATAGGGAGAGCTTCGCAATGGCGTGCCGCCTCGCTCAAGGCGCAAAGACGGCTAGGTTTTCGACTAAAACGTCTAGGTTCTAGCTGACTAGCCCGAGCGCTCGCGCAGCGCTGATCGCCTCCCGGCGACGGGTACAGCCGAGCTTGCGGTAGGCGTTCGAGAGGTGGAACTTCACCGTCGCTTCGCTCAGGCCCAGGGCGTTGGCGATGAACTTGTTGGACGATCCCTCCGAGATCATCATCAAGACCTTGGTCTCGCGACGGCTGAGTCCGCTCTGGGCGCCAAGGGCGGAATTGGGCAGGCCGCCGTCCCGCAGGCGCCGCAGCACCTGCCGCACCGGGGCGGAGATCTCGAGGTACTCGCCGATGCGCTGCTGCTCCAGCAGTTCGGTGAGGAAGATGCGTTCCTCGGCCAGCGGGGCGATGGCGCCGAGGCGGGCCGCCTCCTCGAAGACCTTGTGCAGCACGCCCCGCGCCCGGGACAGGTCGCGCCGGCGCTTGTGCACGAAGGCGAGCCATATCTGCGCGCACAGGCGCTGCCGCCCGGTCAGGTTGAGGTTGCCGATGATATGGCCGAGCTGGACTTCGAGGTGCGGCCGGGTGGGTTGCTCGTAGACGATGTGCCTGAGCCAGATCATCGCCTGCACGATCTCGTCCCGATCTTTCAGCCGCTCGAGTTCCTCGCCGGCCGCCGCGACCCAGGCCCGGGTAATGCGGGTGGCGAGGGCGGCGGTCCTTTCCGCCGCCTCCTGCCAGCGGTTGGCGTTCTGCAGGATGGCCGCCTCGCGCAGCTCGATCATGATGCCGAACTGCCGGTTCGAGACCTGGTAGACCCGCCAGCGATCGAGGAAATTGCGGGCAGCGATGGTGGAGAAGTGCTCGCTCAACGCCTGGCTGCCGTAGTGCAGCGCGAACTCGATGAGGCTCGGCCAGATCTCGCCATGCACGAAATCGTCCAGCTCGGTCGACAGGAAACGGGCCAGCGGCTCGGGCTTGCCGCCTTCGTAGTCGATGCAGGCGTTGAGCAGTGCCAACAGGCGCGCGTCGCCCGGGCTGTCGAAGCCCACCTTGCCAAGATAGCGTGCCGACTTTTCGGCATGCTGTCGGGCATTGTTGGCATCGCCCATCAGCAGCCGCATCAGCGCCTGGTGGAGGCTGATGTAGAACGCCAGCATGGGTACGCGAGCCTGCTCGTAGTGGTGGATGGCGCGCTGCGCGACATCCTCGGCGGCGGCCAGGCGGCGGCCGCGGATATAGAACTCGAGCACCGAGTTGTAGAAGCTGCCGCGCACGATGTGGTCGTCGAGCGGCAGGTCGCTGAGCGTGCCGAAGACCTGCTCGAACAGCTCGTCGGTGAGCTGGTAGTCCTCATAGATCAGCATCACGACGCGGAAGGCGACGAGATCGGCGCTGTACTGGCCGCGGCCGGTGAACACCCGCCGGACGTCGTTGACGCCGCTGCCAAAACGATCGGCGAGCAGGCGGCGGGCGCGCGCGACCTCGCCATGCTTGAGCGCCTGCATGGCCAGGCTCATCACCAGCGTATCGTTGCCCAGCGCATACTCGCTGGGAAAGCCGGCGAGGACGCGATCGAAGGCGGCGCCGCCGTACCGGTAGAGGTAGAAACGGCCGCCGCCGGCCCGGAAGGCGTCGAATGCCTCGTCGAAGCGCCCGATCGACTGCCAGGTCGTGACGGCCTCAGTTGTGAGGCCCAGCGCCAGATAGGCTTGAGCCAGCTCGGCCGCCTGTTCCGCATCTTGCCGGCGGACGGCCAGCGCCGTGGCGAGCGCGCCCGGCAGGATGGGGCGAACGAGATCGAGCAGGGGCAACAGGCCCGAGTCCAGCTGCGCCGGCTGGCCGTCGAGCCAGGTGGCGAGCGCGACAAGTTCGGCTGCAGTCATTGGGGACAGCAGTTCGCTCGCAAGAAAGCCCGCCAGGTGCTCGTCGCCGGCATTGGGCTGGCCCAGCAGGAGCGGCCAGCCGCGGGATTGCTGGAACACCCGCTCGACCTGACGAGCCGGCATCGCAGACAGCAGCTCCTCCCGATCGAACAGCAGATCGGAGGTGACGAGCCGGTGGACGTGGCCGTAGACGCTGGCCCGGTCAAGGGAGGGAAGTGCGGTCTCGGGCCGCTTGCCGATCACGATGCGGCGGGCTCCGGAGACGTAGACCTCCGGCAGATCCTCGGGTGCACTTGCCGGCGGGATATCCCACAGCACCAGCGGCCCCTGCCCGTCGGGCGGAGCCGTGGCCGAACGGTGGACTGATAGCCCGAGTTCCTCGGCCAACTGCTCGAGCAGCACGGACTTTCCCATCCCGGCCGGGGCCTCCAGCACCACTATGGCCTGCGGTACAGCGAGCAGGTCGCGTCGCTTCTGCGCGCGGTCGATGCGGTGTCTCGGTTGGCTGGTCGTCAAGGCGGTGCGGCGGTCCTGTGTCGGGTGCACGGTCCCGCAGACCCGGGGCGAATGCAATCCGGCATGCCGCCGCGTGCGTCGGTGGCGCAGCAGGCGGCTCTGTGCAGCCAGAAACTCCCGGTGAGTCCCTCTCGCTCCGCCAGCAGCCTTCGGCGCGCGCTCAGTTTCGTGCCGGGATCAAGCCAGGCCGTCGGGGCCGGCACCGCAGATTATGGCGCCGACGACGGCCTCGGATGCGGGTTTCACCCGACCCATCTGCAAGGCCGCAATTGCCGCCGCGCCGCTGAGGTCTGCGGCTATGCCCAGTTCGAACCACATCCATCTGGCGGCAGCGCGCATTTCGTCGTCGCTGACCAGCACTATCTCGTCGACCCGCGCCCGAACCGCCTCGAAGATCGCCTCATCGGTCTTGGCACAGGCCATGGTGGCGACGCTGGTCGTTACCCGGTCCAGCGCGATGTTGCGGCCGGCTTCAAGCGAGCGCAGCAGCACCGGCGATCCCTCTGCTTCGATGCCGATGACACGCACCGAGGGTTTCAGCGCCTTGAGCGCGGTGGAGACGCCACTCACCAGCCCGCCGCCGCCCATGGCGACGAGGATCGTGTCGAGGCCTGCGATCTGTTCCAGGCATTCGAGCCCGACGGTGCCCTGCCCCGCAACAACCATTGGATCGGCAAAGGGGTGGAAATAGGCGGCGCCCGTTTCACGCTGGAACGCCAGCGCCGCTTCGTTGGATTCGTGCCAGGCGCTGCCGACGATGCGCACATCGGCACCCCAGGCTTTCAGCTTCTCGATCTTGGAGGGGGCCGCGTTCGTGGGCAGGAAAATGGTCGCCGTGACCCCGGCCATTTGTCCGGCCCGGGCGGTGGCGAGGCCGTGGTTGCCACCCGACGCCGTGACTACGCCGCGCGCCAGCGCCGCCTTGTCGAGCGACAGCAGCTTGTTGGTGGCGCCGCGCGCCTTGAACGAGCCGGTAGCCTGCAGCAGTTCGAGCTTCAGCCACAGATCGTAGCCGCCATCGAAGCCGTGGCGCAGCGCGGTAGCCTGCATCACCGGAGTGCGGCGCACATTGCCGGCGATGCGCCGCTCGGCCGCCCGGATGTCATCGATCTCGACGATCAAGTGATGTCTCCCTCATACGGGGCAGCGACAGTGACGCAGCAATTGCCGATCACCACGCGCCCCGGCTGGCGTCGCCCATACACGATACCGCTCGCCCCGTAACGCACGATCTCGGGCGCCCGCGACGGATCGACAAGATTGTGAATGCGGCCGGCCTCCTGCCCCGCCTCAACCCGCGCGCCGAGCGGGTGGAACGGCTCGAACACGCCCGCGGCAGTGGCGAGGACATAGCCATCGTGCCCAGGGATGCGCAGGATCGCGTCCGGTCGCGCCGGCGGGCTCGCTGTTGCCGCGTCGAGCACGCCGAAATGGGCCAGTACGTTGCGCACGCCGCGACGGCAGATGTCGAGCGCGTCGAGCGACACGGTACCGGCACCGGCCATTTCGGTGCCGATGGTGACGAGGCCGGCGCGTACCGCAGTGGCCGTCGAGGTCCGTGGTTCGCCCAGATTGTCGATGACGACTGTCAGCGGCGCACCGAAGGCAAGCACTGCCTCGATGTTGCGGCGCCTGAGGTCCGGATCGGCGGCAGGCTCGATGATTGCGCTCGGCAGGATGTTGAGCGACGAGCCACCAGAATGGAGATCCACGAAGGCATCGGCAAGCGGCATGATCACGCTGCTGACATAGGCGGAAATCTGTTGCGTGATGGTGCCGGCCGGATCGCCCGGGAAGGTGCGATTGAGATTGAGCCCGTCGACGGGGGAGGTGCGGCGGCCGGCGTCGACGGCCGGTGTGTTCACCGCCGGCAGGAAGATGATGCGACCATTGACCTCGCCGGGGTCGAGCGCACGGATCAGTTCGCCCAACGCTATCGGCCCCTCGTATTCATCGCCGTGATTGCCGGCTTCGAGGATAACGGTGGGACCGCGGCCATGGCTGATGACGGCCAGTGGAATGCGGGTTGCGCCCCAGGCATCCTCATGCGGCGAATGCGGGATATCGACGAAGCCGATCTGCTTGCCGACCTTGTCGAAGTCTATGGTGGTGCGCGCGGTGGTCATCGGAACCAACTGGAGGCTGTGAGGAGAAGGGGGGCGCGGCAGGACTGTCCTGCCGCGCGTTCTGCACTCAGATCGCAGGCAGCGGCGGCAGCTTGGTGCCGATCCACTTCTCGGAGAGCGCCGAAAGCGTTCCGTCGAGCTGGCTGATGTGGATGTAGGTATCGAGCCAGCGCAGCAGTTCGGGCGAGCCCTGCTGGATGCCGATGTAGCAGGGCGAGAACTGCATGATGAACTTCGGCTTGAGTTCGGCGCCGGGGTTCTTGTCCATCAGATCCTTGGCGACGATGTCGGCCGTCGCGAGCAACTGCGCCTGACCGGAAATGAAGGCGGCCGCAGCGGTGGCATCGTCGTCGTAGCGCTGGATGTTGGCGGTCGGCGCAAGCTCGGTGAGCAGAAGATCCTGCGTCGTGCCGCGAGCCACCGCGATGGTTTCGTTGGTGATCTGGGCGGCACTGGTGATCGCGATGGAGTCAGGTCCGAACACACCCACCGACAGCGCCGCGTAGGGCGAGGTGAAGGCGATGGTCAGCGCGCGTTCCGGGGTGGCGCCCATTGCGGCGATAACGATATCGAGCTTGTCGGTCGCAAGGAACGGTACGCGGTTGGCGCCGGTGATCTGCTGCAGCTCGAGGGTCACGCCAAGCGCCTTGGCGATGTTGTTGGCCATGTCGACATCGAGGCCGACCGGCTGGTTGTTGGCGTCGTTGGAGCCGAACGGCGCCACGTCCACCGGCACGCCGATCCTCACCTTGCCCGAGGCGATGATCGCCTGCAGATCGGCGGACAGAGCGGGCCCCGCGGTGACGGCGCCGGCCAGGAGCACGGCTGAGACGATCCTGGAGAGATGCTTCAACATTGTAGTCCCCTTTGGTTGTAGTTGGTGAGGTCTAGTGCAGAACCGCGCTCAGGAAGCTCCTGAGTTCGGGAGTACGCGGCTCGATCAGGGTGTCGCGTGCAGGACCGTCCTCGTGGACGTTGCCCTGGTGCATGAAGACCACCCGGTCGGCGACGTTCTTGGCGAAGTTCATCTCGTGCGTGACCAGCATCATGGTCATACCCTCGCGGGCCAGTTGCTCGAGCACCTTGAGCACCTCGCCCACCAGTTCCGGGTCGAGCGCGGAGGTGATCTCGTCGAACAGCATCATGGTTGGCTGCATGGCGAGCGAGCGGGCGATGGCCACCCGCTGCTGCTGGCCGCCCGACAGTTCATCCGGGTAGGCGCCGAGCTTGTCGGCGAGCCCGACCTTGGCGACCATGGCGCGGGCGACGTCGCGCGCGGCCTCGCTGTTCATCCGCCGGACCTTCTTCAGCGCCAGCGTCACATTCCGCTCGACGGTCAGGTGCGGGAAGAGGTTGTAGCTTTGAAACACCATGCCAACCCGTTCACGCAGGGCGTTGATGTTGGTGGCCGGCGAGGTCACTTCCATGCCGTCGACGACAATCCGGCCGGACTGCACGCGCTCCAGCCCGTTGATGCAGCGCAGCAGGGTCGACTTGCCCGAACCGGAGCGGCCGATGACCGCGACGATCTCGCCCTTCTCGACCGTGAGCGAGACGTTCTTGAGCACTTCGACCTTGCCGAAGCTCTTGTGGATGTCGGTGATCTCAACGAGCGGCATGAGTCCTCTTTTCGAGCTGCTCGCTCAGCCGCGACAGGCTGAAGCAGATGACGAAATAGGCAATGGCGGCGAGGCCATAGACCTGCAGTGGCTTGAACGTGGCGGCGCTGAGGATCTGGCTGGCGCGCGTGAGTTCGATGAAGCCGATCAGCGCGGTGAGCGAGGTGTCCTTCACCAGTTGCATCAGGTAGCCGACGGTGGGCGCGATCGAGATGCGTACAGCCTGCGGCAGGATCACGCTGGTGAGCCGCTGCCAGTAGGAGAGTCCGAGCGCGGCGCCCGCTTCCCACTGGCGCGGCGATACCGATTGCAGGCTGCCCCGCCAGATCTCGCCGAAGAAAGCGGAAGCATTGATCGACAGCGCCAGCGCCGCCGCTTCCCAGGCGCCGACCTGGATGCCGAACAGCGGCAGGCCGAAGAAGAAGATGAACAGCTGGCCCAGCAGCGGCGTGCCCTGGACGATGTTGATATAGCCGATGGCAATCCAGTTGGCCGGCTTGAAGCTCACGATGCGCAGCACGGCAACGACCAGCCCCAGCACGCCACCCGCGACCATCGCGATGACCGCCAGCGCCACCGTCCAGCGGGCCGCCTCGAGCAGATAGACTATGTCGTTCGGCCCGAGTTCGCGGATCATGCGCGCGGCCTCCGCACGAAGACCAGCCAGTAGACCAGCGAGAACAGCGCCCGCACGGCAAGTGTCAGGACGAGATAGGTGACCGTGATCAGCGTGTAGGCCTCGAACGACCGATAGGTGCGCGAGTCGATGAACACGGCCTGGTGGAAGAGCTCGCCCACGCCCAGCGACGACACCACGCTGGTGGCAAGGAGCAGCAGCACGAACTGGCTGGCCAGCGCCGGGTAGATCGCCTTGATCGCCGGAAACAGCACGACGCTGCGGAATGTCTGGCCGGCCGTCATGCCCAGCGCCCTCCCCGCCTCGATCTGGCTGGGGCGGATCGACTGGATGCCGGCCCGCAGGATTTCGCTGGCATAGGCGCCGACATTGATGGAGAGGCCGATGATCGCCGCGAGATACGCATCGAGCCGGATTCCGACGCTGGGCAGGCCGAAGAAGACGATGAAGAGCTGCACCAGCAGAGGCGTGTTGCGGATGCCCTCGACATAGACCCGCGCGACGCCACGCAGCGCGCGGTTGCCGCTCATCCGCGCCAGCGCCACGAAGAGGCCGATCACCAGCGCGATTGCCATGGTCAGGCAGGTCAGCTGCAGGGTGACACCGATGCCGCGGATGATCTCCTCGGTGTAGGGGAGCAGCGCGTTAAATCTGAAATTGTAGTTCATCCGTGCAGATCCCCCTTCTGCAATCGGCTAGAATGGGCTAGCTCACCGGCCCATTACAGTGCGACCCACGCTACAGTCGCTTCATATTTGTCGTCAAGCGTCATTGGTGAAACGAGATGGCAGAAGACAAGCGCATCTACAGTGCTCCCGCCCTTGAGAAGGGCCTCGATATTCTCGAACTGCTCGCCCGCTCGAGCGAGCCCTTGGGCACACGCCAGATCGCCGACGAGCTCGGTCGGTCCAAGAACGAGATCTTCCGCATGGTGCACGTGCTGGTTGGCCGCGGCTACCTGCAGCGCGAGGAGGGCTGCGACGGGCTCGTCCTTTCCAACAAGCTGTTCGGGCTCGGCATGCAGACGGCGCGCGCCCGCGATCTCGTCAGCGTCGCGGCGCCGATCGTCGAGCGCTTCGCCGACGAAGTGCACCAGGCCGCCCACCTTGTCGTCGCGCATCGCGGCGAGACGGTCATCATCGCGGCGGCATCCGGCGGTGCCGACATGAATTTCTCGCTGAAGCTCGGCTATCGCCGGCCGCTGGCCGATGCACATTCGGGCCTGGTTCTGATGGCGTTCCAGCCGCCTGCGATACGCCAGCGCATGGTCGACGAGTGCCTGACGCTGATGCGGCTGCCACCCGACCCGACGACGCTCGCGGCCGAACTCGACGAAGTGCGGCGGCAGGGCGCCATCATCCATGAGAGCCGCGACATCGTCGGTGTGACCGACATTGTCTGCCCAATTGTCATCGGCGACCGCGCCGTCGCCTGCGTCACCGTGGCCGCGGTCAGCCGACGCAGCAGCCCGACCAATTTCGAGGCGATGCTGAGCCGGCTCAAACTGGCCTGTGCCGAGATCGCGCACGACCTGGGCGGCTAGCCGATCTCGATCAGGTCGCGCGGGCTGGTAGCGAGCAGTTCGGCCCCATCGGCGGTGACGATGACATTGTCGATAATGCGGACGCCCAGACCTTCGTCACCGATGAAGACCGGTGGCTCGATGGTGATCACCATGCCTGATCGCAGCGTGTAGGTCGTGCCGTCGATCAGGTGCAGGGGCTCGGCCCAGCCCGGCGGGAAGCTCGGGCCCAGCCCGTAGCCGGAGAGGTGAACGCGGTATCGCTCGAGGCCTGCAGCCGCGATCACTTGCCGCGCCGCCTCATGCACATCGATGGCCGCCGCACCATCGCGAACCCGTGCAATCATGGCATCGCTCGCAGACCGCACGATGTCATGGAGGTCGCGCATCAAGGATGTCGGCTTGCCCATGACGAACTGCCGACCGATCGTTGCCGTGTAGCGCTTGAACGTTGCGCCGAACTCGACGTTGACGTTGTCGCCGGCCGCTATCGCGCGCTCTGTCGGGGCGCCGTGGGAATAGGCCGAACGTTCGCCGCTCACCAGATTGATCGGGCTCGCCGCGATGCCACTTCCCGCCCGCAGCAGCGCGCCATAGACGGCACCGGCCAGCTCGAGCTCACGGCGACCCACTGCCAGATGCGCCAGGAACGCGTCCATGCCGATGTCGGCGAGCCGCGCCGCCTCTCGCACATAGCTCAGCTCCGCTGGCGACTTGACCATGCGCAAGTCGGCGACCAGCGCTGTCGCATCGATCAGGTGTTCGCTTCCGAACAGGTCGCGCAGTCGCTGGTAATGGTAGGGGTGCAGATAGTAGCCGGGCACTTCAAGCCCGACGGTCTCGCCGAGCAGGCCGAGCCGTCTGGCCAAGACCTCGAACGCCGCGATTGGGTCCTCGGTGATGCCGCCACCCCAGCCGGCGACTTCGTCGACCCGCGCTTCCGTTTCGAGCTCATGCACTTCACCGGCCCGCGCCAGAACCACCAGCGGCGCGTCATCATGAACGCCGACGACGAGGCACTGGAACTCCTGGTAGCTCTTGGCCTCGCTGCCCGTCAGCCAGTGGATCGAAGCTGGATGAATGGCGACAAGGGCGCGGAGACGGCGCGCCCGCATCTGCTCGCGCACCAAACGGAGCCGGCGCTGGAACTCCTCCGGGGCAAAATCCCGGCGCGCCATCAGCGCACCCCGAAGGCTTCGATCTCGATCAACAGATTCTCGAACGCAAAGCCCGCCACGCGGATCGCAGTCACCACGGGGCCGGGGTCCGGATAGAACTCACGCTGCACCCGGGCAATGGTAGCGCGTGTCGCCTCGATCTCGGCCCAGTCACCCTCGGCGTGGAAGTAGATATAGAGCTTCTGCACGTCGGCTTCGGTGTAGTTGCCTTCGGCGAGCACGTTGCGGATGAACTGGAAGACGTTGCGGGTCTGCGTCTCCATGTCCGCGCCGACCGCCTGGGCCTTGTTGTCGGCCGAGATCTGGCCACCGATGAAGATCAGCGGCCCTTTGGCCCAGCCCTGAGTGAACTGCGTATTGGAGATGCTCCAGTCCCAGTGATCTTGCGGCTGCAGGCGCAAACGCTCGTCCCCCAGGACGCCGATACCCTCGACCTGGATCAGTTCATCGACCTGAGGCATGCCCTGGATGCGCAACCCGGCTCCCGCCGCCGACGGAACCGACATGTAGCGCCGCCTGACGTTGGTCATCTTCTCCCAGTAGGTCGTGACCTCACGCCCCTCACCGAAGAAGCGGAAGTAGGTGTTCTGGCGCATCAAGCTGTGGCGGTCGCCACCGCCGGCGCGCAGCATGGTGTCGAGATTGCGAAACGATTCATCGGTCTGGATCTCGATATCGCCGAGGCCAAGCACGTTGCCGCCGGCATCGAGCGAGCGCTGGCCGCCGATGAACAGCATGTCGTCCACCTTCCAGCCGTGGACGAAGGGCTGCTCCTTGCCCCAGCCCCAATGGCCCGGGGGATCGATCACCTCGCGCTTGCCCCCCTGTACCACCCAGGCATCGAGCATCAGAAGGGCACCCTCGGTATCGAGGCCGCACCGCAGTTCGGTTCGCGTCGGGCCGGGGGGGTTGAAGTAGGCACCACGGACCGCGTCGACGTCGGCCATGAAGGCGTCGATTGCCGCCTGCTCGGGCGCACAGGTGAAATAGATCGAGTGTTTGACCACATCGGCCATGCCAGCTCCAACGCTGGCGAGCGTGTCGCGCAGCGCGTCGAAAACCAGCCTGGTCTGGAGCCGCACGTCCGGCGGAGCGATAGAGCCATCCGCTTGCCGGGCGACGATGCCGCCAACGAAAACGAAGTTGTCGCGGCGAATGACGGTCGGTGCAGCCATTATTGTCCCCCCTGGATAGGGACTTACTGACATGTAAGTAAGTGCCCGGTCAATGTGCAGGCGCCGCGAACTGCGCTAGGGGAAGGCATGGACGAGAGCGACAGCCGCAGCGCCATCAAGCAACTGGCGTCTGATCTATTGGTGCAGCACGGCTATCGCGGCATGCGCTATGCCGAGATCGCGGCGCAGCTCGGGATCACGCGCGCCAACATTCACTATCATTTCGGCTCCAAGAGCGCCCTGGTCGATGAAGTGCTGGCCGACTATGTGGCCGCGACGCTCGGCAGCCTGCGCGAGGTATGGGCCGACGAGGGCACGAGCCTCGCAGACAAGCTCAGCCAAATGATGGTTCTCAGTCGCCAGCGCTACGATCGCTTCAACGCGCGGGGCGAGCCCGTCCGCCCGTGGAGCCTGATCTCACGCCTGCGGCAGGACCAGGAACTGCTCTCCGCCACGGGTCGTGGCCTGCTGGCGAAGTTTTCGACCGAGCTGCATGACGTCTTTGCAGGCGCACTTTCTCGCGCGGCGGCGGCCGGAGAAATTCGGAGCGACGTCGAAGCAGCTACTACTCTGCTCGTCGCCATTGCCGACAGTGCGGCTCCGATCACCATCGCGGAAGGCGGTTTTTCAGGCCTCGAAGCAGCCTATGGCGCCCTTGCCAGGTTGACCCTCAGATGAGGATGGCGCCCAGAATCGACGGGCTTTGATACGTCGCAGGTCGAGGCAATCTCAGATGCCCTGTCTGGCCTGGTACCAGCCGGCAGTGCCGCCTTCCAGCCACAGGGCTCCATGCAGCCCCGCTATCCGCAGTCTGGCAGCGGCTTCGGCCGAACGTCCACCGCCTTTGCCGCAGACCGCGACGGGCAGCTTGTCATCCGGAATGCGGAGCGTCTCGGCCGCAAGCCTGCTCAGCGGCCTGTGTATCGCGCCGGCAATGTGCCGCTCCGAGAATTCGGACTCGTCGCGCACATCGATCAGCACGTAGCGATCGGGGTGAGCGACGAACTCGGCCAGGGGGAGCATCAGGTCCGTCACTTGGCGCCCCTAGGCACATGCGAGCTGGAAGAGGGTGCCGGACTGATCCGCGGGTGGGTTTCTTCCATCGCCAGCATCAGCACGATGGCGGAACCGGCCATGGCCAAGCCGGTGAACCAGAAACCAGCCTCGAGCAGGCCGGACGCGTCGGCGAGAATGCCCATGGCCAGCGCCCCGATGGCGTAGCCGAGGTCGCGCCAGAAGCGGTAGACGCCGAGCGCCGAGCCTCGCCAGTTCGGCGGAGAAATGTCGCCCATGGCGGCCATTAGCGTGGGGTAGAGCAGTGCCATGCCCACGCCGATCGCGGCGGCGGCCATGGACCATTCGAGCGGCGTCGACAGAGCGGGAAAGGTGAACACGCCGGCCGAGCAGACGAGGAAGCCGACAATCGTCGGCCACTTGCGACCCACACGGTCGGAGAGCGGTCCGGTCCAGAGCTGGCTTCCGCCCCAGACGAAGCCATAGGTGCCGGTGACCCAGCCGATCTCGATCAGGCTGGCGCCCCTCGCGACGAGAAAGACCGGCACCAGCGCCCACATCAGCGCATCGACGAACTTCTCGACACTGCCAGCCTGGGCCAGAGCCATGAAGGTCCGGTTCTTCCAACTGACCAGCGCGAAAACCTCGGCGGTACTGGGGTGCTCGGGTGCTTCGACGAAACGGGGCTTCGGGCCGGCATGGGTGCCGGCCTTGTGCCGGGCCGCCTCGGCCCTCGCGTAGGGGAGCGTCTCGGTGAAAGCGAGGATGGCAGCAAGCAATGCGACGACGGCAACGACGAGGCCGAAGACGAACAGGCTGAGGCGGGGTTCGAAGGCGCTCGCGAGGTATCCGGTCAGCACCCCGGCGACGGCGACGCCACCGTAGCCGGCGAACTCGTTGATGCCCGTCGCCCGCCCACGCTGGTCGGCGCGGACGATGTCCATCTTTGCAGTGACGGTCATCGACCAGGCAAAGCCCTGGTTTATGCCGAGCAGGACATTGGCGCCCACAATCCACCACCAGTTGGGGGCAAAAAGAATGATGAACGGGATAGGAAGCGCGAACAGCCATCCCCAGATCAACACCTTCCGGCGTCCGACGCGCTCGGCGAGGCGCCCGGAGAGGAAGTTCATGCTGCCCTTGACCACGCCGAAGGACACCACGAAGGCGAAAACCGCCAGCATCGAGCCCCTGGCAACGCCGAACTCGCTTTCCGCCAGCGCGGGAATGACGGTGCGCTGCAGGCCGATGGTGAGGCCGACGAAGAACACCTGCAGAAGCTGCTGCAGGAACGGCGTCAGGTTCTCTCGTATGCCGAGCTGGTGGGTGGAGGTCATCAGATCACGCTGTCTCGACCGGGCGTCCCGGGGCCTTTCAAGGAATATCCTGAATGATTGATCGTCCATGTCTGGGTGCCGCCAGCATGGGACGCCCTGTCGTTCATGTCGAAGAAGCGGCGCTCCATTGGTTCAGCTCTGGCAGTAGATGTCATGGAGCGTCTGCAGCAGCTCCCGGACCTCGTTCGAGGCCAGGCGGTAGTTTATCTGATGGCCGTCGCGCCGCGTCTTCACCAAGCCCCACGCCCGGAGTTTGGACAGATGCTGCGACAGCGGTGACTGAGCGAGCTCGATGCGCTCGGACAACTCCGTCACATGCATCTCGCCCTCGAGCAGGTTGCACAGGATCAACAGCCGCTTCGGGTTCGCCATCGCCGCGAGAAGTTGGCTCGCCTCTTCGGCGCGTTCCGCGAGCCTCTCGATTTGCATCTTGATCATATTCGAATGTGCGAATATATGAATGTTCGTTCGAACATATGCACCCGATCCGCTCGGCATGCAAGGAGCTTCCCGATGCAACCCAATGTCGGCCCTGTCGACCGTCTGCCGTGCCTGATTCTCGGTCCTGGCCGCGACGCCCCGGGATGTTCGCGGGCTGCACGCGCTTGCTGAACTGTTCCGGTTGTGGACGGCTGCGGGCGTTGGCTTGGTGCTGATCGTCACCGCCATCCGCTTCTTGTCTCCTCTACCTTCCCTTCGGCATCTCAAACTACAAGGCTTCGTGTTGACTACCGACTTTACTCCCATATCCGCCCTTGGCGGCGGCGCCCTCATCGGGCTTGCCGCCGTCGCCCTCATGGCCTTCCACGGTCGCATCGCCGGCATGACCGGCATCATGACCGGCCTGCTGCCGCCCATCGCCGCCGACTGGGGCTGGCGCGCAGCCTTCCTTCTCGGTGCCATCGGTGCACCGATGCTGATGGTCTTCGCCGGTGGCCAGGCCGTCGGCTTCGATAGTCCGGTCCCGGCGCCCTGGCTGATCGTCGGCGGCCTCATCGTTGGCATTGGCGTCTACTTTGGCTCCGGCTGCACGTCCGGCCACGGTGTCTGCGGTATCGCCCGGCTGTCGCCGCGCTCGCTCGCAGCGACGCTGACCTTCATGGCAGCGGCCGTCGCCACCGTGTTCGTCGTCCGCCACGTGCTGGGAGGCTTGTGATGCTTCGCATTCTCGCAGCCGGCGCAATCGGCCTCGTATTCGGATCAGGCATCGCCATCTCGGGCATGGCCAACCCTGCCAAGGTGCTGAATTTCTTCGATATCTTTGGCACCTGGGATCCGTCGCTGGCATTCGTCATGGCCGCGGCCCTGGCGGTGACGGCCATCGGATACCGCTTCGTGCTGAAGCGGCCACGCCCCTTGCTCGAGCCGAAATTCCACGTTCCCGGCAACCGCAAGCTCGACATGCCGCTGATCGCCGGCTCGGCGGCCTTCGGTATCGGCTGGGGCATCACGGGGTTCTGCCCAGGCGGGGCGATCCCGGCCCTCGGCCTGGGTGAACCCTCCGCCTGGATCTTCGTCGGCTCCATGCTCGCCGGCATCGCGGCCGCCCGCACCCTGCGTATCGCGCTCGAGCAGCGCGCCGCCCAGAACACCTGAAAGGAAAAGGAGCCTGAGATGAGCACGCTTCCATTCACCACCGATCTCGAGGTCAAGCCCGAGGTCACCGCCTTCTTCGACGCCCCGACCAACACCATCAGCTACGTGGTGAAGGACCCGGACTCGAACGCCTGCGCAGTGATCGATTCCGTCATGGACATCGACTACGCCGCCGGCCGCATCACCTATGATGGCGCCGACCGGATCATCCGCCACATCGGAGAGCACCAGCTCAAGCTCGAGTGGCTGATCGAGACCCACGTTCACGCCGACCACCTGTCGGCGGCGCCCTACATCCAGTCCAAGCTGGGCGGCAAGCTGGGGATCGGCGAGAACATCACCATCGTCCAGCAGACCTTCGGCAAGATCTTCAACGAAGGCACCGAGTTCCAGCGCGACGGCAGCCAGTTCGACCGCCTGTTCAAGGACGGCGACAGCTACCAGATCGGCGGCCTGACGGTCCATGTCATGCACACGCCGGGCCATACCCCGGCCTGCATGACGCATGTGATCGGCGACGCCGCCTTCGTCGGCGACACGCTGTTCATGCCGGATGGGGGCTCGGCGCGCGCCGACTTCCCGGGCGGCGATGCGCGCACCCTCTACCGCTCGATCCAGCGCGTCCTGCAATTGCCGCGGGAGACGCGCCTGTTCATGTGCCACGACTACGGCCCGAACGGTCGCGACATCCAGTGGGAGACCACCGTGGGCGACGAGATCGCCCACAATATCCATGTCGGCAAGGGGACCGACGAGGACACGTTCGTGAAGATGCGGGAAACCCGCGACGCGACCCTCGCCATGCCCAAGCTGATCATCCCGTCGCTGCAGGTCAACATGCGCGCAGGCCAGCTTCCGCCCAAGGACAAGGACGGCAAGACGTATCTCAAGGTCCCGGTGAACGGGCTCTGACCATGTTCGATTTCCTCAAGCCCAAAGGCAAGATCATGAATATCCGCAAGATCGACGACAATTTCTCCGTGACCGGCCAGATCACTCCCGAGCAGGTCAAGGACATCTCCGATGCCGGCTACAAGGGCATCATCTGCGCCCGCCCCGACAATGAGGAAGGCGGCCAGCCGAGCTTCGATGCTGTCGCCCGCGCCGCCGAGGCGGAAGGCATCCAGATCGTCCACATCACCGTGTCGGGCATGCTGGGCGAAGGCCAGATCAACCGCTTCCACGATGCCTGGGAGCAGATGCCCAAGCCGATCCTCGGTTACTGCCGCTCGGGCGCCCGCGCCGGCAGCCTGTACTCGACACTGGATCGCTAAACGATGAAACTGAAGGCCTACCTCCCGATCCTTGACTGGGGCAGCCGCTACAACGGGCAGACGCTGACCAGCGACCTCGTCGCGGCGATCATTGTGACCATCATGCTGATTCCGCAGTCGCTGGCCTACGCCCTGCTGGCCGGCTTGCCGCCGGAGGTGGGCCTCTATGCCTCGGTGCTGCCGCTGGTCGCGTACGCGATCTTCGGCACATCGACTTCGCTCGCCGTCGGCCCGGTCGCCGTCGTCTCGCTGATGACGGCGACGGCGGTTGGCCGGCTCGCCGCCGAGGGCACGGCGGACTATGCCAGCGCAGCCATCGTCCTCGCCGCACTCTCCGGCCTGATCCTGCTGGCCATGGGGGTGTTCCGGCTCGGCTTCATCGCCAATTTCCTCTCCCACCCGGTGATCTCAGGCTTCATCACCGCTTCGGGCATCATCATCGCGCTGAGCCAGGTGGGCGGCCTCATCGGCATCAAGACCGAAGGACACGCGCTGCCCGACCTCGTGATGTCGATCGTCGAGAACGCCGGGCGGATCAACTGGTACACCGTCGCCGTCGGTGCGGTGGCGCTGGCGCTGCTGCTGTGGATTCGGCTCGACCTCAAGAACTGGCTGGCTCGCTTCGGCGTGCCCCAGGGGATCGCAAAGATCATCGTTCGCGCCGGCCCGGTGCTCGTCGTCTTCCTGACCATGGCCTGGTCGGTGCTGATGGACCTTGGCGGCAAGGGCGTCGCGCTGGTCGGCCAGGTGCCGCAGGGACTTCCCATGCTCTCGCTTCCCAGCTTCAGCATGGGGACCGTCGAGGCGCTGCTCGTGCCGGCCCTGATCATCTCGATCGTCGGCTTCGTCGAGTCCATCTCGGTGGCCCAGACGCTCGCCGCCAAGCGGCGCGAGCGGATCGAGCCCAACCAGGAACTGATCGGGCTGGGCACCGCAAACCTCGCCGCCGCAGTGGGCGGCGGTTACCCGGTGACGGGCGGGTTCGCCCGCTCGGTGGTGAACTTCGATGCCGGCGCGGCCACCCCGGCCGCCGGAGCATTCACCGCCATCGGCATCGCGGCGGCAACCCTGCTGCTGACCCCATTCCTCGCCATCCTGCCCAAGGCAACGCTGGCCGCCACGATCGTGCTCGCGGTGCTGACGCTGGTGGATTTCTCGATCCTCAGGAAGGCCTGGGCCTATTCGAAAGCCGACTTCGCCGCGGTGGCCATAACGCTGGGCGGTACTCTGCTGTTGGGCGTCGAGACCGGCATCGCCCTTGGTGTCGGAGCGTCCATCCTGCTGTTCCTCTACCGCTCGTCGCGGCCGCACGCGGCCATTGTCGGCAGGGTTCCGGGAACCGAGCACTATCGCAACGTCAAGCGCCACAAGGTCGAGACGCAGCCGGGCGTGCTGTCGATCCGCATCGATGAGAGCCTGTATTTCGCCAACGCGCGCTACCTTGAGGATTTCGTGGCCGAGCAGGCTGCCATGCGGCCGGCGCTCACCGATGTCGTGCTCATGTGCTCCGCCGTGAACGCGATCGACATGTCGGCACTGGAAAGCCTGGAGGCGATCCAGCATCGGCTGAGCGACATGGGCGTCCGGCTCCACCTTTCGGAGGTGAAAGGCCCGGTGATGGACCGGCTCGAGGGAACGGAGTTCCTGGCACACCTCAGTGGTCGGGTGTACCTGAGCCAGCACCAGGCGGTGCAGGAGATCGGGCGGGGCACGCCTCCGGCCCCCGGCACGCCGGCAGCGGAGATGCAGATGGCGCCTGCCGGCGTGGTGTCGACCGCCAGCAGCTGAGCGACGACCAGCTGCGAGCTCGGCGCATCCGGGAGGCAACGAAGCCGGCTGCGCCGAACACGCTCCGCCACAGGGATGGGCCGGGGTCGTGCCGCCGTTGCCCGGAGCCACCCCCGTCAGTGCTGCATCAGGAAGTGGCGGCCGACTTCGGCGAAGAGCTCGAGGTCGGCCAGCGAGTCGGCCAGCCGCGTCTTGGGTCTCTCGCCGGTCGTCACCGCATGATGGAAGGCGCCGAGCTCGACCCGGAAGGCATCCTCGTAGAACGGCCCGACGATCTCGGTGCCGGTCGAGTGCAGGTCCGACGTGGTGATCTCGAGCCTGGTCGGCAGGTTCCGGATGTAGGGCGTGTCGTAGTTGATCCTGAAGTGCTGGTTCAGCGTCAGCACCTCGATGCCCGCGTCGAACCGCGCCACGTCGTGGATCACCGCTTCGTAGAGTGCGGTGAACGTATCGTAGTCGAACATCACCAGGACGTTGTCGCCACGGTGCTGCCGCGCCGCCGCGACGGCCTTGGGCGGGCCGAGCAGCTCCCGCATCGCCGAAAAACTGTGCGAGGCGAGTCCGGTCAATACCTGGTAGGCGCGCAGCTGGTTCGGCGCCGCGGCCTCACCCATAACGGATCGTAGCAGGGCCTCGGTCCGGTTCCGCCCCTCCGCGATCAGCGCCGCCGGCACGTCGCTGGGTTTGAAGATGTTGCGCGTCTGGTCGACGAAGAACTGACTCTCGCGGATGATGTCGCGGATGCGCACATGGCGGATCTCGTCCCGCGTCGGCAGCCGCGCCTTGAGCGCCGTGAACGCGGGTGCGAAACGTCGCATGTAGCCCACGAACACGATCCTGGGGTTGCCGGCGTCGAGCTCGACCAGCGGCTTCAGCTCTGCTGCCGTGAGAGCCGCCGGCTTTTCGATGAACACGTGCCGGCCGGCCTTGATCGCCTGCTCCAGCAGCGGCGCGTGCAGATGGTCCGGCGTCAGGATGAATACCGCATCGAGGGTCTCGTCCGCGATCAGTGCCCCGGCCGAGGCATGTCGCGTTTTCACTCCATAGCGCTCTGCCACATGGGCGGCGAGGCTGGGCGACGCATCGGTCACCGCCGCGATCTCGAAGCGCCGGTCGTCGGCCAGCAGCGGCAGGTGCATGAGCTGCGCGACTTCCCCCAGCCCGATGAGGCCGACCCTGATCCGCTCGCCCATCACGCGATCGCCTGCATGAAGTGGAAGTTCCGGGCGGCCAGTTCGAGCGGCGTCTCTGCCGCGTTCTCGGCCACGTCCTGCTCGACCACGATCGGGCCATCAAAGCCCCTGGCCTCGAGGAACCGCATCACCGCCCTGATGTCCACTGCACCGTCTGGCAGGGGCGCCATCACCCCGGCGCCATAGCTGTCGGCCACGCTGAGCGAGCCGTCCAGCACGCGCTGGCGCACCGTGGCATCGACGTTCTTGAGGTGCATGTAGGCGATCCGCCCCCAGACCTTCTGCATGTAGGCGAGCGGGTCCTGGCCCCAGAAGGCGTGATGTCCGGTATCGAAGCAGAGGTCGATTTCGGTCTCCTCGAGCAGCCGGTCGATCTGAGCCTCGAACTGCACCGCGGTGCCGATATGCGGGTGAAAGCTCGCCTTCAGTCCGTACTCGCCCTCTATCGCCGCCTGCGCCTCGCGCACGGTGGCGACCAGCCCCTGCCAGCCGGCGTCGTCGAGCACGCCTTCCTGGCCCCTGGGGTACCAGTTGCTCTCGTCCATGATCACCAGGTGGCGGGCGCCGAGATCGCTGAGGAGCGGCGCCAGTTCGCGCAGTGTCGCCATCAGCGCCGGCGCCGAGGCGCGGTCGCCAAACGTGTGCACGTGGGTTGCCCCGATCAGGGTGAGGCCGCGCCGCTCCATCTCGGGGCCGAGCACCGCCTTGTCCTTGGGCAGAAAGCCGAACGGCCCGAGCTCGGTGCCGCGATAGCCCGAGGTCGCCACCTGGTCGAGATATTCCTCCCAGGTGTAGCGGTTGCCGGTTGGGTAGTTGATCCCCCACGAACACGGGGCGTTGCCGATGAGCATTGGTCAGTCCTGGTCGATATAGATCGGGTTGGAGACGGCGCGCCGCACCGGCTCGTCGCTCAGATGCGCGTCCTGGAGCTGCCAGGGGAGTTCGCCGTGCTCCATCGCCGCTGCCCTGAACGCCTCGAGCAGCCGCTCGCGGCTCGCCCCGGCGATGATCTCGGCGCGGATGAAGGTCACGGCGCCGTCGAGCAAGGCGAGTTCGCCGTGCCAGTCGTCGCTGTCGATATCCTGCGTGGTGATGGTGCCATTGGCATCGATCCAGACGAGTTGGTCGCCCCGCGCGCCGTGCACGATGGCCTCGCAGTCGAGCGGCCCGGTCACGGTAGCGCCCATCGGCTGGCCGTTGACGATGATCTCGAGATGCGGCCCTTCCGGCCCCTCGGTGACATAGCCGCGGCCGGCCTTCATCGCGGCAAGCACCGCGTCCTCGCTCAGCTCGTCGAGCCACAGCACCGTGGTCGGCCGCGCCAGCGCCAGCGGTCCCTCCGGCTGCAGTTCCTCGGGCTGGTGGAAGTCGCTGCCGCCGATCGCCGAGATGCGCAGGCCCTGCGCCAGCCGCTCCTGCCAGCGCTCCAGCGACACCCAGTTCCACGCCATCCAGGTCGATTGCCACACCTCCTGGCAGTCGATCCGGGGCAGTTCGTAGTCCCAGGGGATGGTCGGCTTGTCATGGTTCACCGACAGCAGCCCGCCCTTGCGATGCACGATCTGTTCGATCACATGCGCATCCGACGGCCGGGTCATGCGGAAATCGACCCAGTCGTCGACGCCATAGACATTGGCGTGGCCGACGGCGGTGGTGATCTCCATGGCGCGCACGAACACGAGGTCCGGCGACGAGGCAGGGTGGAAGTAGCGCCGCTGCGTGATGGTGTTGTGGTCGGCGACGGCGAGGAAGTCGAGTCCGGCCTGTCTGGCTGCCGCATGCAGCACCTCGGGGGCGCCGCGGGCATCCGAATGGAAGGTATGGCAGTGGAGGTCGCCCTTGTACCACCCGGCCTGCCGCCTCACGGGAAAGGTGCGCCGAGGGGGCGGGCTGGTGACCCGCTCGCTGCCGTCGAGCGCCACAGTCAGGCTCACCTCAGCGCCCTGCGGCGGCACCTTGTAGAGCCCGAGGATGACGTTCCATTCGCCCTCCGGCATCGGCCCGTGCACATAGCCTGGCGTGGCATCGTCGGTCGCGACGAAGAAGCGGTCGCGCGCCCCGCCCGACCAGCCACGAAATCCTTCCTCGGACGGGAACGGCGTCATGCGGGGGTCGAACATGCCGAGGTCGATGACGCAGTCCTCGGCCTGCGGATAGGCGAGCGTGACATCGATCCGCGTCGTGCCGGCGGGCACCGTGACGGGGATGTAATAGTAGGGGTCGCGTGCCTGGTCGGCGGAGGTGATGTGGACGCTGATCGCCTCGCCGGCTTCTGTCGGCACCCGCCTCACAGCGGCATCTCCCGGTCGGCCGGTATTCGTTTCCCGTCCGGTCTCGACCGGCTCGTCGGTGAAGATCCGCGCCGTCACCCGACCGCCGTCCTGCCGCTCGAAGGTGACGAGCTTTTCCGGGCCCATGTTCTCGTTAGCAAAGAGCTTGCCGCTCACCGTGTTCACGTCCTCGAGCGTCCCCATCCGCAAATGCTCCGGACGCACGCCGAGCGTCAGCGCGGCCCCCTTGCCCAGCGCCGCCTTGATGCCCTGCGACAGCGGTACGTCGCGCACCAGCGTCCCGTGCGACCGCAGCACCAGCCGCTCCGCTTCGATCGTCCCTTCGACCGGGATCATGTTCATCGGCGGGTTGCCGACAAAATTGGCGACGAACGTCGTCGCCGGGCGGCGATAGATCTCGATCGGACGGGCGAACTGCACGATCCTGCCGCGGTCCATCACGGCGATGCGCGTCGCCAGCGCCATGGCCTCGGCCTGGTCGTGCGTCACATAGACCGCGGTGATGCCCATGTCGCGCTGCAGGTGGTTGAGGAAGCCGCGCGCCTCGAGCCTGAGCTTGGCGTCGAGGTTGGAAAGCGGCTCGTCAAACAGGTAGACCCGGCTCGGATAGACGAGGGCGCGCGCCAGCGAGGTCCGCTGCTGCTGCCCGCCCGAGATCTGGCTCGGCAGCCGCTGCAGGAGGTCGCCGATCTTGAGCACGTCGGCCACTTCCCTGGCCCGCTGGTGGCGCTTTTCCACCGGCTCGCCGCGCACCTTCAGCGGATAGGCGATGTTGTCGGCGAGGTTCATGTGCGGGTAGAGCGCATAGTCCTGGAACACCATCGAGATCCGGCGGTCGCGGGGATGCAGCGCGGTCACGTCGTCGTCACCGATGCGGATCGTGCCCGAACTGGGCGTCTCCAGCCCCGCGATCATCCTCAGGCTCGTGGTCTTGCCGCAGCCCGAGGGGCCGAGCAGGCAGATGAACTCACCGTCATCGACCTTGAAGCTGATGTCGGAGACGGCATTGAAGCTGCCGAAGCTCTTGGTGACGTTCTGGAATTCGACAGAGGCCATTACGCTTTGATTCCACCGAAGAAGCGGAAGCCGAACTTCCAGCTGACGAAGAGGTAGAGGACGATGACGGGGAGCGAGTAGATCAGCGAATACGCTGCCAGCAGCGTCACGATCGGCGTCCCCGCCTCCGAATAGAACGAGTAGATCGCGACGGAGGAGGGCATCAGGTCGTCCGACCGGAGCAGGATGAACGGGATCAGGAACGATCCCCAGATGTTCACGAACGCCCACACCACCACGACCACGATGCCGGGGCGGATCACCGGTAGCGCCACGTCGAAGAACGCCTGCACCGGCGAGGCGCCAGCGACCATCGCGCTCTCCTCGTAGGTCCTGGGGATGCCGTCGATGAAATCGCGCAGGATGAACATCGCGGTCGGCAGCAGGCCGCCGGCAAAGACCAGGATCACCGCGATATGAGTGTCCATCAGGCCGACCGACGAGATGATCAGGAAGATCGGCACCATCGCCGCCGTGCCCGACACCACCGATGAAAACAACAGCAGCACGTAAGTGACGAGCCCCTTGCCCGGGATCGACGAGCGGGAAAGCGCGTAGGCCGCGAGCGTCGCCGCGGCGGCGACGAGGATCACCCCGCCGACGCTCTGGATCAGGCTGTTGAGCAGGCCGCGCATGGCAAAGCCGTTGCCGAACACGGTGAGAAAGTTCTGCAGCGTCCAGGGATCCGGTATGCTGACGCCCAGTTCCGCCCGCGCGTTGAACGGCGCGAAGATGAACCAGATCAGCGGCAGCGCGAACAGGATGCCGATCGTGGCGGCGAGCGCCGAAAAGCCGATGCGGGCCGCCAACTGGCCGAAGCTGAGCCTCATTGCTCCACCGCCTTGGCCTTCCTGCGGCCGACCGACAGATAGATGAGCGCGAAGGCGAGGTTGATCAGCATGATGATGACGCCCACCGCCGCGCCCTTGCCGAACTCGAATTCGCGGAAGGCGATGCGGTAGTTGTAGATCGAGAGCAGTTCGGTCCGGTAGCTCGGTCCGCCATTGGTGAGCACGAACGGGGTGAACACGTTGAAGGTCCACATGGTGATCAGGATCAGGTCGGTGACCACGTGCCCGCGGATCAGCGGCAGCCCGATATCGCGGAACTTCTGCCAGCTCGAGGCACCGGCCACGTCCGCAGCCTGAAAGTAGCTGGGCGGGATCGACGAGAAGGCTGAGTTGAACAGCATCATCGAGAAGGCAGCGCCGCGCCAGGTGTTGAAGACCACGATCACCCAGAACGGCTGCTGCAGCAGGAAATCGCCGCGCGGCAGGCCGAGCCCGGTCAGTATCGCGTTCAGCGTACCATGGTCGTAATCGAGGAAGGCGAACCAGGCGAAGCCGATCACTACCTCAGGCAGGATCCACGCCGCGATCACCGCGGCTTCGACGATCCGCTTCAGCGCCGGCGGGATGGTTTGCATCAGCCATGCCAGCAGCAGGCCCAGCAGCGCCTGCCCGACCAGTGCCGACAGCAGCACGAACTGCGTGGTGAGGATCAGCGAGAAGCCGAACTGCCCGCGCGTGAAGAAGGTCGCCGGATCGAACAGCGCGAAATAGTTGCCGAGGCCAACGAAATCGGGGCTGAGCGCGGTCTTGCCCAGCAACGTCCGGTTGGTGAAGGAGACGAAGATCACCCAGAAGAACGGCAGCAGCACGAACACGCCCACCAGCGCCGCGGCGGGCGCGAGAAACAGCGCGCCGGCCCGGTGCGAGAGCAAGGAGAAGCCGCGCTTCTTCATTGGGAGGACTCGGAGCGCATTGCTTCCTCCAGCGTCGGCGCCACGCCCGTTTGGCTTCCTCCCCGATGCGGCGAGGGGGCAGGGATGACGGCGGCTACGGCCGCGCCGTTACCGACGATCAGCAGCATTTTCACTTTAATCAGCATGACACCCGGCCGGCAACAGACACCTCCCCGGCTGCAGAGCCGGGGAGGCAGTCCCAGGGTGGCGTCCGGCCAGGGAGGGCCGGACGCTGGAGAGGACTTCTATTGAAGTCGTCAGAGCTTCGAGACCGTGTTCGCTTCGCCCACGATGCCGATCACGGCCGCCTTGTAGGCCGCCATCGCTGCCTCGGGTGTCGCTTCGCCCGAGACGACGCTCTCGGTCATGCGCTGGATTTCGGCCGACACCTTGTTGTAGTTCGGGTCGTTCGGCCGGGCCGTGGTGAGCGGCAGCAGCGAAACCTGCGTCTTCTGCAGGTAGGTGTTGTTCGGCGTCGCAACGTCGTCGCGGATGCGGCGGGCCTCGCGATAGCCCTGGAACGCGGTGAGCCCTGCCTGGCTATTCATGTAGCTCAGCAGCGCCCAGGCTTCCTTGGGGTTCTTGGTCGCCGGGTTGAGCACGAAGCCCGTGCCGCCCGAAACCGTCACGAAGTCCTGGCCGCGGAAGCCCTTGCCCGGCTCCTGCGCCGGCATCGAGGCCCAGGCGACTTCCTCGTTGCGGTTATCGAGGCCGAACTCGGCGCCAGGCGCCATCACGGAGTTGTAGAACCAGTCGCCCTCGACCAGCATCGCGGTCTTGCCGTCGCGGAAGTTGGTGAAGGTGCGGTTGCGGCCGTCCCCGAGCAACTGCGCGCGCTGGTCGCCCAGCTGCTCGTCGACGTAGATGGTCTTGTAGAGGTTGAGCACGTCGAGGATGCCCTGGCTGGCGACGATATACTTGCCGCTTTCGTCGACCACGCTCTCGCCCGTGCCGAGGATGGCCATGTAGTAGCCCTGCATGGTCGTGGCTTCGCCCATGTTCACGCCGGCGTTGAGCTGCAGCGGGAAGGAGTCGGGCTTGGCCGCCTTGATCTTGCGGGCTGCATCGAGCAGTTCGGCCCACGACTTCGGCTGGAAGCTCTCGGGATCGATCCCGGCGTCCTTGAGCAGCGTCTTGCGCACGAAGATAGCCCGCACGTCGGTGCCCAGCGCGAGGCCATAGGCCTTGCCCTTGTAGCTCATCAGCGCCTTCGAGCCCTCCGAGATGTGGCTCCAGCCCTCCCAATCGTTGACCTCGGGTCCGGCCACTTCGTCGAGCGGCTTCAGCAGCCCACCCTCGACGAACGAGGGAATGAGGAAGCCGTCGAATGCCGACACGTCGGCGCCGGCGCCGGTCGAGAAGTCGAGCGCCAGCTGCTGCGTCATCTGCTCGTCCTGGCCGCCGAACTCGTTGAGCGTGACGGTCACGTCCTTGCCCTCGGCCTTCATCTGCTCGGTGAAGCCGGGGATCACGCTGTCCTTGATCCAGGTCGCGGTCTCGCTGTTCACCCCGCCGACGACGCAACGGCAGATAACCGTCAGGTCGACCGCGAAGGCCGGCGTGATCATGGTGGTAGCGGTAGCCAGCCCCAGATATAGGGCGCGCAGGCGATTGATCATCGCGAATATCCTCCCGTGTGGCGCACCTTCGGGGGCGCCGAATTGGCGAAGCGACGTACCCCTCGGCCCGCCGCAATTCACGACGCCAGAATGATCACGCTTTCACTATCCGTCAAGCGGCAGAATGAATGTATCGCGCAACGCTGCTAGCACGAGATAAACGGAACATCCATTCCATTGTCGACTTTATGCGCCATGTGCTCGGAATATATGGTGTTTGCACTGATCGTGAGAAGGCTGAGCTTGACAGCCGCCGTAGCCGGGCGGCAGAACAAATGTTGCACACGATTGCAATATGGCAGCGAGACAGACCCTTTTTGAGCGACCAAGCCCCCCGGACGAGGAACCGTGCTACGGCTGACATGGTGGCGGCCGCCGCCAACGTCTCACGCGTTGCCGTCAGTCGCGCCTTCAACCCGCACGCCTCGATCAAGCCGGAGAAGCGCGACCGGATCCTGAAGGTCGCCCAGGAGCTGAACTACACTCCCGACATGGCGGCCCGCTCCATGGTTACCGGGCGGTCCCACCTCGTCGGCATCATCGTGCCCGACGTGTCGGGCCCCTGGGAGAGCCAGGAACTCGACGCCATGACCACGGCGCTTCAGGCGGAGGGTTTCGCCACGCTCCTGTTCCGCACCCGTGACGATTTTTCGATCGACGAGACCCTGCTCACCTACATGAAGGGCTTCAATCCGGACTCGGTCATCGCCTATGCCGAGAACGTGCGCCCCGCCACTCTGGCCCGCGTTCTCGACCGCGCCGTGCCGATCTATGTCGGCTACCCCGACGAGGCGGAGCCGGGCAGCGAACCCGCGCCGTTGTCGGACCGCCTCGATGTCCTGCAGCGCCCCGGCATCGAGCAGGCCATCGCCCTCATGCAGGGCTACGGCGCCCGCAGCTTCGCCTTCCTCGCCGGCAAGACCAGTTCGCTCGCCACCGCCGCGCGCGGCAGCATCGTGCGCCGGGTGCTGGCCGAGCGGGGCCTGCCGCCGCCGATCGAGATCCCGGGCGACTACACCTACGACACCGCGTACCGGGCGACGCTCGACCAGTTCCGCATCCACGGGCCGGTCGATGCAATCTTCGCAGCCAACGATGTCGGCGCCTTTGGCGCAATCGATGCGCTGCGCACCGAACTCGGCCTGCGTGTCCCGGAGGACGTCAAGGTCGTCGGCTTCGACGACATCCACCAGGCGCACTGGAAGAGCTACAATCTCACCACGGTGCGGCTCGATCTCGCCGAGCGCACCCAGGCGCTGCTCCGCCTGATCCTGGGCCGGCTCAGGAACCCCACTGCCCCCTCGCTCGTCGAAACGATCTCTACCCGCCTCGTCGTCCGCGGCACCGTGGGCTGAGCCAGGACCCTCCCGTGACCCGTACCATCCACCTGGTCTTCAAGACCCACCTCGACATCGGCTTCACCGACCACGCGGCCCGCGTCCGCGCCCAGTACCACGAGCGCTTCATCCCGCAGGCGATCGATACCGGCGAGCATTTCTTCGCCGAGGACCCGGACCATCCGAGGTTCATCTGGACCACCGGCGCCTGGCTCATCTGGGATCACCTCAACTCGCAGGATTCAGGCCGCGTGAAGCGTCTCGAGCGCGCCATCGAGCGCGGTCTCATCCGCTGGCACGCGCTGCCCTTCACCACCCATTCCGAGCTGATGTCGCCAGCCGTGTTCCGCGCCGGCCTGTCCTACGGCGCCGAGCTCGACAGGCGCTTCGGCATACGAACCATCGCCGCCAAGATGACCGACGTGCCGGGCCACACCATCGGCATCGTGCCGCTGCTGGCCGAGGCCGGGGTGAAATTCCTGCACCTGGGCGTCAACAGCGCCTCGCCGCCGCCTGACGTGCCCGAGGTGTTCCGCTGGCGCGCCCCTGACGGCAGCGAAGTCGTGGTGATGTACCAGAAGTCCTATGGCGAGACCCATTTCCCCCCGGGCTTCGAGGACGGCCTCGGCTTCGCGCATACCAACGACAATATCGGCCCGCAGAGCGTGCCGCAGACCGTTGATGCCTGGCGCGAGACCGCCGCACACCATCCCGACACCCGGATCGTCGCCTCCAGCCTCGACGACTACGGCGCCATCCTGTGGACCCGCCGCGAGGAATTCCCGGTCGTCGATCTCGAGCTCGCCGACAGCTGGATACACGGCGCCGGCACCGACCCCGACAAGCTCAAGCGTTTCCTCCACTTGCAGCGCATCTACGAGGGGTTCGCCGCGACCGAACTCACCCCCGCCCGCCTGGCCTTTGGCCGGGGCCTCACGCTGTTCACCGAGCACACCTGGGGCGTCGACATCAAGTCGTACCTGCGCGACGAGGCCGCCTGGGATCGTCCCGCCTTCGAAGCCGCCCGCGCCTCCGACTACCGCTTCCAGTTTTCCGAAGCCTCCTGGGCCGAGCAGCGCGCCTATCTCGACGCCGCGGTCGCCGCGCTCGATCCCGAGGACCGGGCCTTCGCCGAACGGGCCGACGAGACCGCGGCGGAGGGCAGCGGCTGGTTCGTCGAAACCGACCCGGGGACGGGCGATGTCATGCTCATCCGCTCGCCCTCCGGCGTCGAACTGCAAGGCAACGACGGCAGCCTCATCGGCTACCGCTACGAGAGCTACAACGCGGCCGATGTTGCCGCGCACATGGACACCTATCTGACGCACCGCGCCCCGTGGGCCATCCTCGACCACTGCAAGCCGGGCCTCGCGCAGGCCGCCACCGCGACTTCGGCAATCTACGCGCCCGACGGCCGCCTCGAACTCGAGGCCGAGGCCCACGCCCAGCTAGGCTCCCCGGCCCGCGTCGCCTACGGCTTCCGCGCCCTCGACGAGCACCGGCTCGAGATCGCCGTCGAACTGTTCGACAAGCCCGCCAACCGCATGCCCGAAGCGAGCTTTGTCACCTTCACCCCCGCGGGTCGGCACGACTGGCAGTTCCTCAGGATGGGCCAGTGGCTCGAGGCCAACCGCGTCGCCGCGAGGGGCGGCGGCCAGTTGCAGGCCGTGGCCGCCGTTCGCGCCGGCGGCCTCGCGTTGCGCCCGCTCGACACCCCGCTCGTCGCTCCGGTCGCCACGCCGTTCATGCCCTTCAACCCCGCTCCGCCCGATTTCTCCGCCGGCCTGCGCTTCAACCTGCACAACAACAAGTGGGGCACCAACTTCCCCATGTGGTGGGGCGCGGAGCGGTTCGTTGCCCGTTTCGTGCTGGAAATGCCGGCCTCCGAGGTACGCTGATCGGCAGCCAACCCATCGCGGCGGCAGCGGATCTTTCACGCCCGGCGGGGCGAGCGTCTGACGACGAAGGCGGTCGCCGCACGCAAGCCGACAAGGCGAGCAGCATCGTGAGCCGGGTCGGACGGGGCCGGCGGCGGCGGACAGGTTCGCTACTTGAGTTCGCGCAACTCGGCGAGGTGGCGCTCGATCTGGGCGACAGGGTGCTTTACCCAGTCCTTGTCGAGCTCGAGAACGAGCGCAGAGCGCGTCGGCGCATCGATGGCATCGCGCAGCACGCCGAGGGCGCGCGGCGGGGCGACGATGGCCACGTGCCTCGCCCCGCGCTCGTGGACCAGGGCGGCGAGCGCCTTGGCCGCACCATTGAGGAACGCGACCTCGGCCTGATCGTGCAAATCGGTTTCCTCGGCGGCGCTGCGCGACCAGTCATCGAACACGCGCGTCGGCCGGTCGGCGCCGAGTTCGCGGCTCGGGGGATGCGGCTCGACGTGCGTCTCAATGGCCTTGAGGTTGAGGTCGCGCTCATCGCCGATGTTCTCGAACAGCAGCGACTTGCTGCCATCGCAGACCAGGATCAAGGCGCCCTTCGGCAGGACTGTGCGGCTCATCTTGCTGGCACTCACGTTGTGGTCGACAGACGGTACAATGGGGCCTGCGCTCGCGTGTGACGCAGATCAAAGCGCCGTCGTGCGGGCCCGGGCCGGCTACAGCCTGATGCCGCTCTCGGGATCGAAGAGCTTGGCCTTGTCCATGTTCACCTCGAACGTATAGGGCCGCCCCGCCTCGACGACCTCGTCGGAGCGTACCCGACCGATGGCCTCGGCGCCGCCCAGCGTGAAGACCAGCATGGTGTCGGGACCGGTTGGCTCGACGACATCGATGGCGCGTTCGAAGTTCGAGAGCATCGCGCCTTCCGCGTGGGCGCCGTGGTGGGTGATGATCTCCGGCCGCAGCCCGAGGTCGATCTGCTGACCGGTCTTTCCCCGCACCTTCGCCGCCAGTGCCGCGGGCAGCGGGAACGATACGGTTCCCTCCTGGTCGCGCACTTCGACCGCGAGACGATCGCCGTCCCCCACCAGCGTGCCACGCACCAGATTCATCGAGGGCGAGCCCATGAACCCCGCGACGAACAGGTCGCGCGGATCCTCGTAGATTTCCGCCGGCGGGCCGAACTGGCGGATATGCCCATTGTCCATGACGGCGATGCGCGACGCCAGCGTCATCGCCTCGACCTGGTCGTGCGTCACATAGATCGTCGTCTTGCCCAGCCGCTGGTGCAGCTTCTTGATCTCGGTCCGCATCTCGATGCGCAGCTTGGCGTCGAGATTGCTCAGCGGTTCGTCGAACAGGAAGACATCGGGCTTGCGCACCAGCGCCCGGCCCATGGCGACGCGCTGGCGCTGGCCACCGGACAGCTGGCCCGGCTTGCGGTCGAGCAACTGCTCGATGTGCAGCAGCTGACTGACCTCGGACACCGCCTGGTCCTGCTCGTCGCGCCGGACGTGGCGGGTCTCCATGCCGAAGGTGATGTTGCCGTGCACGCTCTTGGTCGGATAGAGCGCATAGCTCTGGAACACCATGGCGATGTCGCGGTCCTTGGGCGGCACGTCGTTGACCAGGCGGTCGCTGATACGGATGTTGCCGCTGCTCAGCGTCTCCAGGCCGGCAATCAGATTGAGCAGCGTGGACTTGCCGCAGCCCGACGGCCCCACCAGGACGACGAACTCGCCCGGCGCGATCTCGAGGTCGATGCCCTTGATCACCTCGTTCTGGCCAAAGCTCTTGCGGACCTTCTCGAGCTGCACCCCGGCCATGTCGCTATCCTTTCACCGCGCCGGCGGCGAGGCCGCGCACGAAGTAGTTGCCGGCCAGCACGTAGACGGCGAGCGTGGGCAGGCCCGCGATGATCGCGGCCGCCATGTCGACGTTGTATTCCTTCACGCCGGTCGAGGTGGCGACGATGTTGTTGAGCGCGACGGTGACCGGGTTGCTGTCGCCGACTGTGAAGGCGCTGCCAAACAGGAAGTCGTTCCAGATGTTGGTGAACTGCCAGATGACCGTGACGACGATCGTCGGCACCGCCATCGGCAGCATCAGCTTGAAGAAGATCGGAAAGAAGCCGGCGCCGTCGATCTTGGCGGCCTGCACGATGCCGTCGGACACGGACACGAAGAAGTTGCGGAAGAACAGTGTGGTGAACGCCAGTCCGTACACGGTGTGGACGAGCACCAGGCCCCAGGTGGTTCCGGCGAGACCGAACAGGCCGAGCGTGCGCGCCATTGGCAGAAGCACGATCTGAAACGGGATGAACGCTCCGAACAGCATGAGCGCGAAGATCACGTCGGCGCCCCGGAAACGCCACTTGGTCAGGGCGTAGCCGTTGACGGCGCCGAGCAGGGTGGAGATGAGAACCGCCGGCACGACCATCAGCACCGAGTTCCACATGTACGGTGCGATCCCCTTGCAGCGTACGCCAACGCAGGCGGTGCCCCAGGCCTTGAGCCACGCATCCAGGCTCACCTGCGTGGGCAGGCTTATGAGCGAGCCGGTGCGGATCTCGCCGAGCGACTTGAGCGACGTCGAGACCATGATGACGAGCGGCAGCAGGTAGACGAGGCAGAAGAGGACCAGCACCGCGTAGAGCAGCAGGCGCAGCGCGGCTTGTCCGGCCCCCCTGCGGCGGACGATTCCCTTCCGGCTCATCTGCGCCGTCCCCGCAGTTCAGAGTAGAGGTAGGGGACGATGATGGCCATGACGGTCATCAGCATCATCACCGCGCTCGCTGCCGCCAGGCCCAGCTCGGAGCGCTGGAAGGCGTAGGCGTACATGAAGGTTGCCGGCAGGTCCGTGGCATAGCCGGGACCGCCTCCGGTCAGCGCCACGACGAGGTCGTAGCTCTTGATCGAGATGTGGGCCAGCACGATGATCGCCGAGAGGAATACCGGGCGCACGATCGGCAGGATGATGGTCGCATAGGTGCGCACCGGCCCGGCCCCATCGATGGCTGCGGCCCGCACGATCTCGTCGTCGACCGAACGCAGCCCCGCGAGGAAGAGGGCCATCACGTAGCCGGACGACTGCCAGACCCCGGCGATGACGACCGTGTAGATGGCAAAGTGCGGATCAACCAGCCAGTCGAAGCTGAAGTCCGGGTAGCCGAGGCCCCTCACGAAAGTCTCGATGCCCAGCGTCGGGTTGAGAATCCACTTCCACGCCGTGCCGGTGACGATGAAGGACAGCGCCATCGGATAGAGGTAGATGGTGCGGATCGCCCCCTCGGCCCGGATGCGCTGGTCGAGCAGGATGGCGAGCAGCATGCCCACGATCATGCAGCCGCCGATGAAGAGGCTGCTGAACACGAGCAGGTTCTGCAGCGCCACGTACCAGCGGGGGGTGCTCCACAAGCGCAGATACTGCGACAGGCCGACGAGCGTGTAGTCGGGCAGTACCCCCGACTTGGTGAAGGATATGTAGATCGTCCAGGCGATGAAGCCGTAGACGAAGACGAGGCTGGCGGCAAAGAGCGGCGACACCACCAGCTTGGGCAGCCAGCGCTCGAGCAGGTTGCCGATGACGAACCGGCGCCGAATTCTCTCGGGAGCAGTCCGATCCATGGAACGTTCCGCCTGGTGCTTGGAGATGGGCCGGAGCCAAGGACGCTCCGGCCCCCTTGGGCTTACTGCGCCTTGACGCGGGCGACGGCGGCGGCGAGCTGCCTGACGGCGTCCGCCGAGCTCATGTCGCTGTTGTAGAACTGCGTCACGACATCGAGGAACTCGCCGCGATAGCTGCGCGAAATTGCCATCTCCTGGCTGAGGCTGGGCACCAGCTTGTCACCCGAGATCGCCGCGAGCAGATCCTCATGCGACTTCTGCGCGCAGGTATCGAAACCATCGAGGGGGACATCCGTGCGCGCCGGGATCGAACCCTTGGCAAGGTTGAAGGCCCGCTGGAAGTCCGGTGCCATGACAAGGCCCGCAAGGACCTTCTGGCCCTTGATCTTGTCGGCGCCGGTCACCTTGAAGAAGGCGAAGCTGTCGGAGTTCAGGATGTAGCCGCCCTGGTTGGGCGCCGGCCAGCACAGGAAATCCTTGCCGGGTGCCTTGCCTGCGGCGGCGAACTCGCCCTTGGCCCAGTCGCCCATGATCTGCATGGCGGCCTCGCCGTTCATCACCATGCGCGTCGCCAGATCCCAGGAGCGCCCGGCATAGCCCGCGTCCACATAGCCGCGCATCCGGCGCATCTGGTCGAAGACCTTGATCATGGTGTCGCCGGTCAGCTGGGCGGGATCGAGGTCGATGATGGCCTTCTTGTAGAAGTCAGGCCCCCCGACGCCAAGCGCGATGACATCCCACAGCGTGAGGTCCTGCCAGGGATCGCTGCCGTTGGCGAGCGGGGTGATGCCGGCCGCCTTGAGCTTGTCGGCGACCGCGTTGAACTCGTCCCAGGTCGTGGGTGCGGCGGTAACGCCCACCTTGGCCAGCAGCTGCGGATTGGCCCAGATCCAGTCGACGCGATGGATGTTGACCGGCGCCGCGACGTAGTCGCCCTTGTATTTCATGATGGTGGCAAGTACCGGCGGCAGCACGGAGTCCCACTTGCCCGACGTCGCCACGTCGTTGATGTCGGCCAGGTCGCCCTGCTGGGCCCATTCCTGGATGCCCGGACCCTTGAGCTGAACGGCCGACGGCGGATTGCCGGCAACGACGCGGGCGCGCAGCGCGGTCATGGCCGCATCGCCGCCGCCGCCCGCGATAGGGGAATCGACCCAGGTCCCGCCCTGGGCCTCGAATGCGGACTTGAGTTCTCCTACTGCCTTGGCTTCTCCGCCGGATGTCCACCAATGCAGAACTTCCACCGTGCCGTCAGCGAGGCTGGCGACCGGCAACATCACAGAGGCGACCGCGGACGCGATCGCGAATGCCTTGAGGCTGGTCATGACACTTCCCTTCGGTTCGGCTCGCTGAGTACCGGACGGGCGCCATACTGCTCGCCCTGCTCAGGGCTCTAGGGGGTATCAACCGCTCTTGCGGGTCCGATCGCATTGATCCGCATCAAACGCACACATGCCGGCGCTCGGGGATGCCGCTGCCGCCTACTGGGCCCCGGCGGCGCCCATGGTCATGGCACTGAGCCCACGCTCGACGAGGAGGGCATTCGCGGCCTCGCCCATCACCATCACGGCGCTGGCCCAGGCGTCTGCCACCATGCAGGTGGGCGCACGAATGGTGACCGAACTGACGAGGTCGGAGACCGGCCGCCCGGTCCGCGGATCCATCGTGTGGGAGAAGGACCTGCCGTCGAGCGTCGCACGGTGGCGATAGTTGCCGGAGGTCGCGAGCGCGCCCTCGGCGAGCTCGACGACGCCCGCGACATCGCGGCGCGCCGGATCGGGCTGCTCGACCGCGACGCGCCAGGGCGTGCCATCGGCCTTGCCGCCCGCCGCGCGCAGCTCGCCGTCGATCGAGACGAGGTAGTGCTCGATGCCGAAGCCGGCCAGGGTCTCGGCGAGCCGATCGACGCCGTAACCCTTGGCGATGCCCGACAGGTCGATGCCGATCGGCGCATGCTTGATGGCGCGGCCGGCCCGCCGGTCGAGTTCGAGCCGCTCGTGCGCGGGTCGGCGGGCAGTGGCGGCAAGTCGCCTGGTGGCGGCCGGATCCGGGACATGCCGGTGGTCGTTGAACCCCCAGGCCTGCACGAGGTCGAGCACACCGATGTCGAAGGCTCCATCCGTGACACGTCCGATCTCGAGGCCCGCCTCGATCACTGCCAGCAGCCTGTCGGGCAGCGCCACCCAGGTCCCGACGGCAGCCCGGTTGAAGCGCATGAGGTCGCTGTCGGGCTTCCAGGTCGACATCTGGCTATCGACCTCCGTCACGGCTTCGGCAAGAGCCTGCCCGATCGCGTCGAGATCGACCGCGGCCGGGGCGTAGAACACGGCGGAATACCGGGTTCCCATGGTCGGGCCGTTGATCGCCACCCGACGCAGCCCGGCCGGCGGCTCGGCCGGCACGGGGTGGCGTACCGGCTCAGTACGCATCTTCGAGGTACCTTCCCTGCGCCTTCAGCATGGCGGTCGAGAGCGACAACGGTGCCAGCGCGGCGTCGAGGGCAGCGCGGACGCCGCGGGCCATGTCGAGGCCGCCACACACCATGATCTGCGCACCCGCCGCGACCAGCTCCCGCACTTCGTCGGCCTGGGCCGCCAGGCGATGCTGCACGTACTGGCCACCGACGACGCGCGAGAAGGCGGTATCGAGGCTGGTCAGGCGGTTCTCCGACAGGGCGCCCTCGAGCTGGCGCCGGTAGAGGAAATCAGACGCCGGATCGCGGGCGCCCAGGAACAGGTACGCCGGCCGGCCGGGCCGGTTCTGCCGGACGAAGCCGGCGAGCGGAGCGATACCGGCACCGGCCCCGACCAGGATCAGCGGCTTGCGGTTGCGCGCCGGGCGGAAGTCCGGGTTGTGGCGGACGAAGCCCTCGATCCGGTCGCCCGGGTTCAGTGCATGCAGGTATTCCGAACAGACTCCACCCGCCTGCTTGCGCACGCAGATTTCGAGCACGCCCTCGCCCGACGCGGTGGCGATGGAATAGTAGCGTGGCACGTCCGAGCCCGGCGGGATGATGCCCACGAGGTCGCCCACCGCAAAGCGCGGCAGCGAGGCCTTGAAGCCAAGTCTCGCCAGCAGCCCCTGTCCGTTGGGGGCGGCAAAGCGAAGGATGGCGGTCGGAGCCTGGACCTCGCAGCCGAAATCCTCGCGCTCGACGAGAACCAGATCCTGCGATGCGGGGCGTGCCGGGGTGTGGCTGAGGGTGAGCGGGACGCCGATGGCCTCGCCCAACCTCTCGCCCCAGCGAGCGAAATCCTGGCTCGACTGGCGATCGATCGTGGTCAGGTCGACCAATGGTTCCGCGCCGCGGGCGACGAGCGCCGCCTGCACGACCTCGGCGAAGGCGCAATAGTTGGGAAAGCTGCGATCACCGAAACCGAGGACCGCCACCGACGGAGCCGGGCTCGCCCACACCTTGTCGAGGTGAGCAAGGAAGTGCCGTGCCGATGCCGGCGCCGCCCCGTCGCCATAGGTCGAGGTGAGCACGATAAGGCGCTCTGCGGCCGGATAGGCCCTGACGCTGTTCATCGGCCCCGTATGAACACGCTCGCCTTGGGCAACAAGCGCGTTGTGCAGCGTGGCGGCAAAGCCCATCGTGCTGTTGTTTTCGGAGCCGACCAGGATGACCGTACGGGCCGACCACCACGAGGCGTTCTGCTCGAGCCGCACCGAGTGGCGCCGGCGTTGCGCCCAGATCAGCGTGCCGGTGATGGCAAGCGCCGGCACGGCCAGCGCGCCCAGCCCGAGGATCAGGGCCAGCCACCAAACTCCGACGCCCGTATGGAGGACGTAGATCGCCTCGTAGAGCTGCTGCCAGAAATTGTTGGGCGTGAAGGAAAGCAGCGCGCCCGTCGCCTGGTCGACATAGCCTTGCCCATGCGCGGTCGAGAGCGTGAAGACGTCGGTGGCGTCGCCGATGGCGGGAAAGACGAGTTCGCGGAGGTCGCCGAGCGGCGTGGCGGCAAGTGCGGGAAGGCTGTCGATGGCCGCCGGCGCAGCACCCGAGCTTTGCGGTGTCATGGCGAAGCTGAGGGACGTGCCGTCAGGGATGAAGCCGAAGTTGACGGCGGACATGAAGGCGCCGCTGAGCGAGGTGACGACCAGGGCAACGAGCGCGAGGCGGGCCAGGAAGGTATGGAGCCGCTGGCTGCGCGTTCCCTTCACCTGGCCCAGCAGCCGCCGCCAGCCGCCCATGCGCTTGACCAGCATGAGGATGCCGCTCACCGCCAGCACCGCGATGGCGACCGATGCAAGGCCTGCGATGGCGTGGCCACGGTCGCCGAGGAACAGCGAGCGGTGGAGTTCGGTGATGAAGGAGAAGAAGCCCGACGGCTCGTAGGCGCCGATGACGCCACCGGTTGCCGGGTCGATCTGGGCGGCCCGCTGCGTGCCGTTCTCGGCATAGTAGGCCACGACCATTCCCGATGCCGAGCGGGTAAGGCGTTCGGCGCCCGGCAGGTTCGTGGCGACTGCCCCGGCGAGTTGGGCGACCGAGCCCAATCCGGCCCAGGCGCGGGCGGATGCCGTTTCAAGGGCGGGCTGCAGCGACAGGATGGCGCCGGTGATCGCCATGAAGGTGACCACCACGGCGGCGGCAAGGCCGGCGAGGGAATGGAGGCGGCGCATCTGGGATCCCCGCTACATGCTCACCGAGAGCGTTGCGACGTAGCCCTTGCCGCTCACCTGCTGCGGCGCGGAGGTGATCGGCGCCACGGCGTCGTCCGGATATTCGCCGCCCTGCTCGACGGCGCTCTCGACGTGGATGGTGTAGCCGGCGTCGATCAGGGTGTCGGCGAGGTTGGAGTGGATGGTCAGGGTCTGGCCGCTGCCGATGCTGGCTCCGGTGATGCCGTCCAGGTTGAGCGTGGTCATGCCGGCCGCGGTCATGGCGGAGATCCAGCCCCGCAGGTCGCCCAAGTAGCGCTGCTTGCTCCCAGCCACCCACAACGTCGAGTCGTAGCTCCCGTCGGGCTTGGTGACATAGACAGCAAGATAGGCGTCACGGCCTGAATAGTTGTCGAGGGTCGTGGTGATGGTCACGTCCTTGGCCATGGCGGCGGCTGGGGCGATAAGTGCCGTGCAAAGCAACAGCGAGGCGATGATCTTCTTCATCTGCGGTCCTTTCAGCGCATCATGAAGCGCTAGATCAGCGGCACGCCGAAGCTTCTCAAGTTACCGTTTGGTGAGCTTTGCAACCTCTCGTCGCAATTCCCCGGTGCCGTTACACACGGTTACACTTTTCACCTGACGCCGGGCTGACACTTGCGCCGCCGCGGCTTATCTGCCCATCGTCTCCCGAAAAGCTGGGCGCCAATGGAACGCACGCCGCATATCCTGATCGTCGACGACCATCGCGAGATTCGCGAACTGCTGGCCAAGTTCTTCACCAGGAACGGACTGCGCGTCAGTGTCGCGAACGGCGGCGGCGAGATGCGCCAGCTGATGAGAAACGGGGCCCCCGACCTGATCGTGCTCGACATCATGATGCCCGGCGAGGATGGGCTGTCGCTCTGCCGGCAGGTGCGGCAGGACAGCGACATCCCGATCATCCTGCTCACCGCGGTGTCGGAGGAAACCGACAAGGTGGTCGGCCTCGAGCTCGGTGCCGATGACTATGTCACCAAGCCCTTCAATCCGCGCGAGCTGCTCGCGCGCGTTCGCGCCATCCTCAGGCGTGCCGCGGGCTCGCCACGCCAGGCGCCGGCAGCCGACCGACGGCTGGCCTTCGACCGCTGGTGCTCGACGCCTCCCGGCGCCTGCTGACCGACCAGGCCGGACGGGAGGTGGCGCTGGGAACCGCCGAGTTCCGCGTGTTGCAGGCATTGGTCAGCCGGCCGGGCGTGGTGCTGTCGCGCGACCAGCTGCTCGACATCACCGCCGGCCGCAGCGCGCAGGCATTCGACCGCAGCATCGACAACCTGGTCAGCCGGCTGCGCAAGCGCATCGAGCGCGACCCACAGCACCCGGACATCATCAAGACCGTGTGGGGCGACGGCTATGTCTGCGCGACCCCGGTGAAAGAACTGACGTGATCGGTTCGCCCATGCGCCTTTGGCCTCGCAGCCTCGCGGTCAGGCTGACGCTCCTGCTCGTGGCCACGCTGGCATTGGCGCAGCTGGGACTGACGCTTCTGCTCAGCCGCGAGCGCGACTCCGTCGTCGAAGACCTGATGCACAGCCAGGCCCTCAGCCAGAGCGTGACGCTGGCGCGCCTGCTGGACCAAGCTCCACCGGCGGACGCCGATCTGCTGCTGCAGGCGTTCCGGTCACGCCGCTCGTGCGTCGCCATCGAGGCAAGTGCCAGCGCCGGCCCCATGTCGCCGGCCGAGCAGCAGCTGGCGCAGGCGCTCGCCTCGATGCTGCACGGCATCGGCGTCGGGACGCCAAGGGTCACGCTGAGCTCCGGCACCGGCGACAACCCAGGATGCGGCAGCGACGGCCTGCATGCCGACGACGACCATTCCGGACGCGGCCATGCCGACAACGAACCGGAGGTGACGGCACTCAACGTCGAGGTGCCACTGCTCGACGGGCGCTGGCTGGTGATGCGGACCGCGGTGAACCTGCCCGACGAGCCGAACAGGCTGGCGCTCGTGTCGTTCGTGGTCTCGGCGCTTGCTGTCGGCCTCGTCACCATCTGGGCGGTGCGCGGCCAGACCCGGCAACTGCGCGCCCTTGCCGAAGCGTCGGAGCGCTTCGGACGCGGCGAGCAGGTCGAGCCCCTCCCGCTTTCAGGCCCCTCCGAAGTGACGGCCGCGACGCGCGCATTCAACACCATGCAGCAGCGGCTCAGCCAGTTCATCGCCGAGCGCATGCGGCTGCTCGCCGGCATCAGCCACGACTTGCGGACCCCCCTGACCACCCTGCGCTTGAAGGCCGAACTGCTCGAGGACGCGACGGCGCGCGACGACCTGATCGCCACGATCGACGAACTGTCGCGCATCTCGGAAGCGACCTTGGCCTTCACGCGCGCCGAGGCCGCGAACGAGGAGACGGTCCCGTTGGACCTCGCCGAGCTCCTTGGCGAGCTGATCGGCGAGTTCCAGCTGAACGGCGCCGATGTCGCCGGGTCACGGATCGAGAGTACGGTGGCGCCATGCCGGCCGGTGGCGCTCAAGCGGGCCGTGCGCAACCTCGTCGAGAATGCCGTCCGCTACGGTGGCTCGGCCCGTCTCAACCTCTATCGGGCGGGTGACGAAGCCGTCATCGAGGTGACCGACACCGGGCCCGGCATTCCGCCCGATCGGATCGTCGATGCGTTCAAGCCGTTCGTGCGGCTCGAGCCGTCGCGCAATGCGGAAACCGGCGGCATCGGCCTCGGGCTCGCCATCGCGCAGGGCATCGTGCACGCCCATGGCGGCAGCATCGACCTGGCCAACCGCGCGACGGGCAAGGGACTTGTCGCGAGGATCCGCCTGCCCATTGCGACCAGCCGGCCGGGCTCGATCAAGCGCAAGCTTGTATAGGACTAGGCAGTGTTCCGCTGTGCCTCGTCGGACCGGCCACTTCACACCGCCAGGGCGGCCTCGCGCGCACCGGCCAGCTCGGCGTCGAAATACTCGATGGTGCGGATCAGCCCGTCGCGCAGTGCGATGGCAGGTTCCCAATTGAGCAGCTCGCGGGCCTTGGTGATGTTGGGCCGGCGCTGACGCGGATCGTCCTGGGGCAACGGCCGGTGGGCGATACGCGAGCGCGACCCGGTGAGTTCCAGAACCAGTTGGGCAAGCTCGAGCATGGTGAATTCGCCCGGATTGCCGAGGTTTACCGGCGCGTTTGGAGACTCGTCGGCTGCCATCAGTCGCTGGATGCCCTCGACCAGGTCATCCACGAAGCAGAACGAGCGAGTCTGGCTGCCGTCACCGTAGATGGTGATGTCCTCGCCCTTCAGCGCCTGTACGATGAAGTTCGAGACGACCCGGCCATCCTCGGGGCTCATGCGCGGCCCATAGGTATTGAAGATGCGGGCGATGCGGGTGTCCACGTCATGCAGGCGGCGATACTCGAAGAACGCCGTCTCGGCGGCCCGCTTGCCTTCGTCGTAGCAGGCGCGGGGGCCGTAGCAGTTGACGCTGCCCGAATAGCTCTCTGGCTGCGGATGCACCTCGGGATCGCCGTAGACTTCCGAAGTAGAGGCCTGAAAGATCCGCGCGCCGGTCTGCTTTGCGAGGTCCAGCACGTTGATCGCGCCGATGACGTTGGTCCGCAGCGTGTGGATCGGATCGCGCTGGTACATCGGGGGAGATGCCGCGGCCGCCAGGTTGTAGACGCGGACGATTCCGTGCGCCTTCAACTTCAGCGGCTCGACCACGTCATGCTGGATGAAGGTAAAGTCGGCATTGCCGAGCAGATGCCGGATATTGCTCTTGCGCCCCGTCTGCAGGTTGTCCACGCAGATGACGCGGTAGCCTTCGGCCAATAGTCTGTCGCAAAGGTGGGAGCCAACAAACCCCGCTCCACCGGTCACGACTGCCGCTGGCGGAACTTCATGCCGACGGGAGGAAAACTCGATGGGGGGCACAGCCATTTCGAACTCCTGCCCCGACGAACACACTATCGTCCGGGAAAGGAAGGTTCAGAACGAGCCGCAAACGCCTGACACTTCTTACTTACAAAACATCTGATAAAGTCCGCTTGGCCTCGGACCCGTATCAGGACTTCAGAAAGTGGTCCAAAACGGAACACTTGCTTGTGTAACTGTTAAGGTAGGTGTAACCAAAACGGGCCTTCCCCAATACGGCCTTTAGTCGCCTCCAAGGCATGGCCTGTGGTCGGTATGATTCTTCGGTTAGCGGTAAACGCCCGTTGCAGCAGTGGAATAGCGCCGCGTCCGTGTGCCACCGTACTTGTAGGTCGCGAAGCGTGATCGAAGGGGGTGAGATGCCAAGACGATGGGAAGCGTCTTCATCCAGGCCGCGCAGGGTGGTGTCATTGATCGCCACGTCCCTACTGCTGCTGCAACTCAGCGGCCTGCAGGCGCGTGCCCAGGATTGGCTGGTGTCCTCTGCAGCCGGCCCCGTGTTCAAGATGGAGAACGATGCCTGGGTCGAAGTCTTCGATCACGAGCCGCTTCGGATCGGGGTCGCCGTTCGTACCCTGCGTGGCGCCCGCGCCGAGCTGTCGTCGGGAGCCATACGGATCCGGCTCGAGCCGGGCAGTGCGGTCCGCGTCGAGGCCAATCAGGGCGGGGGCGCCATCATCAGGCAGTTTTCGGGCAGCATCAGCGTATCGATCAGCCAGCAGGGCACCAGAGCGGTGGTGGTTCAGACCCCTGCCTTCACCATCAAGGCGGAAGCGACGAGTGCAGATTTCCGTTCCGATCTCGCGACGGGCCAGGTCTGGGTCGATCGGGGAGAAGTCGTCGTCGTCGACAATGTCACGGGCAAGGCTACCGAGGTCGGGGCTGGAGTGGCCACATCGACTGCGGACCCGACCGCAACGGGGACGGTGACGTCAGCCTTCAACGGCAGGCCGGATGGAGACAGCTCCGCCGGCGACAGTCCTGATCTTGCCGACAAGGGCAGAGGGACAGGGAACGGAAACGCATGGGGCAAGGGGAACGGGGGCAAGGAAAATGGCAACGCGGGCGGCAATGGCAACGGCAACACAGGGGGCAAGGGGAACGGCAATGGCAATGGCGATGGCAAGTGAGCCAGACGGAGCGGCTGACCTTTCCGGACGGATCCGCGTCGCCCTCGTCGACGACCATCCCACCCTGCTGATGGGAGTATCGGCGCTGTTTGCCAGCGACCCGCGCTTCACCATTGTCGGCACGGGGCTATCTGCCACGGCGGCCATAGACCTGGTCGAGGCCCACGAACCCGACGTCGTCACACTCGATCTCAGCATGCCCGGCGATGTGTTCACGGCGATCCGCAGCATCGTCGATACGTCACCTGGCACGCGCGTGTTGATCTTTACCGCCTATGCGGATGTCGATCTGGCCCTCCGGGCGCTCGACGCCGGCGCGCACGGCTTCGTCCTCAAGGGGCGTCCGGCGGAAGAGTTGTTCGATGCGATCGACACAGTCTCGAAGGGGGCGCTCTACATCTCGCCCGACTTCTCGCCCAAGCTGCTTTCAGGGCTCCGGAACCGGTCGCGACGCGAGAAGGCGACGGTCAAGCTCAGCCCGCGCGAGCAGCAGTTGCTCGATTGCCTGCTCGAGGGCATGAGCAACAAGGAGATCGCCCGCAAGCTCGAGCTGACGGAAAAGACGGTCAAGCACTACATGACCAACCTGATGAACAAGCTGAAGGTGAAGAGCCGGCTCGAAGTGGTGCTGGCGGCGCCAAGGCTGCGGGCGCCGACCAGCGGCGAAACCTATAGGCCCGCCGACGGCGACACCTGAGGCTGCTCGACCAGCGGAATCGTGGCGGTGACGCGGGCCAGCCCACCCTCGAAGCCGATGTCGAGCTCTCCGCCCTGCGATTCGACCCTGAAGCGCATTCCGGTCAGTCCCATGCCGCCCGGCGTCGGCTCCAGGCTGGACTTCCCCAGCTGGTTTAGGATCTGGATCCGGAGCCATCCCGCCGCCGTGCTGGCCATGATCCGCGGCGGGGAGCCATCGCCGTGCCGATAGGCGTTGCTCAGTCCCTCCTGGACGACACGATACGCGCAGATTCGCGCCGTGAGCGGCGCGGAGGCACCGGGCTCGATGGCGATGGTGCGGAGCACGTGCGCGCCAGTAAGGCTCTCGTGGCGCGACATGGCCGCTTCGATCGCGTCGGCCAGACTGGCGGTCGTGAGTTCGGGCAGGGCAAGCCCCGAGGAGGCGGCGCGCATTTCCTCGAGCGCCTGCTGCGCCAGCACCACGTTGTCCTGCTGCGACTCCTGGCTGGAGCGGCCACCCATGCGCAGGATGAGCAGGGTGAGCAACTGGACCGGCCCGTCATGGATATCTTGCCCGACCGTCGCCAGCATGCGTTCGCCCGCGAGGTTGGATTCGATGCGAAGCCGATCCGACGCCTGCTGGAGGGCTACGTTGCGCTTCAGAAGCTCGCGGATACGCCTGAGATTGTGCGCCAGCCTGATCCGTTGCGCGCCGATGATCCGCCCGGTGCCGTCGACCATCGCAGCGACCAGACCCAGGGAGAAGAAGCCGATGAGCGCCGCAATGACCCAGACGTCCTTGCGCGCCCTTCCCTGCAGCTCGCTGACCGACCTGGCGCTGAAGTAGAGTTCGGCGGCGCCGACAATGTGCTCCGGGTCCCCCGCTCGCAGGGGCGTATAGATCTTGAGCACGGGGACCGACGCTTGGGGGAGCCCGGGAAGTGCCGCCAGGGGCAGGTCGAGCAACTTCACGACCACATGTCCCTGGATGGCGCGCTCGAGGTCCACTCTGTCGCTGGCGTCCTGCAGTCCGCTCGAAAGCTGGTAGAGCACCCGCTGGTCGAGGCCGCGGATGTTGATCTGCAGCAACCGCGTCACGTCGTGGGCGGACCCGATGCTGAACGCGTCTTCTAGGCTGTCAAGCCTTTCCGGTGACAGCACGCCATCGACGATGGCGCTGTCCAGCTGGCGGGAGATCAGCCCTTCAATGCTCGCAGCTGCCGTATCACCGACCCCGCGCACGACGGCGCGCGCGACATAGTTGCCGGTCCAGCCGGCGAGCAGGGTCATCGTCACCAGGACGACCGCGACCGCCATCCCAAAGAAGCGCTGCGACAGAGTTGGACGGCGAAAGCCTGGCATCGTCCCCGAGGTGACCTGATTGTCCGATGCACGACAATAGCGGGGCATGGTTCATAATTCGTGGTCGCCGTCGGCGAGGCGGAGCCGGTAACGAAAAGCCGCCGGACCGAGGATACCGGCCGGCGGCGTGTCGGTCAGGACGGGAAGTCAGTCGAAGAAGTTCTCGTCGCCCTCTTCGAGGTATTTCTTCGCTTCCTTGGCGATCAGGTTCACGCCGAGGCCCGGGCGATCCGGCACGTCGATCAGGCCACCCTTGACCGGCATGCCGTCGAAACCCTCGGTGATGTCGTACCAGAACGGCTCGAAACGGGCCGGATACTCGAAGGCGATGAGGTTGTCGGGCATGGTGGCGCAGACCTGGATCAGCGCAGCGAGGCCGAGGATGCCGTTGGCGGTGCCGTGCGGGGCGATCGCGATGCCGTGCAGGTCGGCGTGCTCGGCCACCCACTTGATCTCGGCGAGCCCGCCGACGTCGCACGGATCGGGGCCGATGACGTTGACCGCGTGGCTCTCGATCAACGCCTTGTAGTGCTGGCGCAGGTAGATCTGCTCGCCGGTATGGATCGGGGTCGTCGTGTGGTGGGTAACGTCCTTGTAGACGTCAGGATTCACATAGGGGCTGTAATCGCCGGTGACGGTATCCTCGATCCACATCAGGTGCAGGTGCTCGACGGCCTTGGCGAGGCGGAGCGCATCGAGCGGCATGAAGCCCGGGCCGGCGTCGACGGCGGTGTTGTAGCCCTTGCCCAGCGTCTCACGCGCCGAGGTGATGCAGGCGACGAGGTGGTCGAAGCCCTCCTTGGTCATCGTGCCCTTGTGCGGGTAGGGGAACGGGGCATCGTGCTGGACTTCGCCGTAGAAGTAGTTCGGGAAATCCTTCACCATCGACGAGTGGAAGGCACTCGGCAGCTTGAACAGGGTGAACTCACCCTTCAGCGACTTGCCGTACTCGGCCCAGCGCTTGTAGCCGGCGGGGGTGTGCTCGGCGCCACCGGGCACCTCGGCCTGGTAGAGCGTGCGATAGGTGCGGACCTGGTCGCGCACCTTGCCGCCAAGCAGGCGGTAAACCGGAGCGTTGAGCGCCTTGCCGGCGATGTCCCACAGGGCATGTTCGATGGCGCTGACCGCCGAGCCGAAAGGCTTGAACCCGCCGCGCACCCGGATGCGGCGCATGACGCGCTCGACGTCGCGCGGATCCTGGCCGACGATCCAGTCCTTGAGCTGCAGCACCTGCGGCTTCACGTAGGGCTTGGGCGTCTCGATCTGGCTCCAGCCGGTGATGCCTTCGTCCGTGGTGATGCGGATCACCGGGCTATTGGCAATGATCGCGCACTTGAGATCGGTAATCTTCATTCCGGGAGCCTCCTCAAACCCCTACCATACCAGTTGCGTTCCTATAGCCGCATTCCGCCCACCGATGGAATGGGACTAAGGGCGAAACAAAGGATTTATGTGCGACGGCGGGCGCTTATGCAGCGGCCACGGGATGGCCGGTGCCGAGCACGATGATCGAGGCGCGACCCTGCACCGGCGCCTCGGCGCTCGAGCACTTGATGGTGAAGGTGGCGCCATTGGCGCGGAACTTCACCACGGTGATCGGCCCCTCGAACGACGCCGAGAGGATTTCGGCCGCCGGCTGGCCCTCGCTCCACGGGACGAGGCGAATCTGCTCGGGACGAAGCAGGATGCGGGCCCTGCCCTCGGCCGTCGCCTTGCCGACGCGGACGCGGCCGAGCGCCGTCATTGCCTCGCCCCCGGCCACTGCGGCATCGACGACGAGGGCATCGCCGAGGAAGCGTGCCAGCCGCTCGGTCCGCGGCTGCTGGTACAGTTCGCGCGGATCGCCGGCCTGCACGATGCGGCCGTCCTCGAGCACCACGAGCTGGTCGGCGAAGCTCAGCGCTTCCTGCTGGTCGTGGGTGACGAGGATGCCGGTGATCCCCTCGGCGCCGAGCCGGGCCTTGACCATCTCGCGCATGTTGGCGCGCAGGCCCGCGTCGAGCGCCGAGAACGGCTCGTCGAACAGCATCAGCCGCGGGCGGCGCGCCAGGGCGCGGGCCAGGGCCACACGCTGCTGCTGGCCGCCCGACAGCTCGTGCGGCATGCGCTGCGCCAGCGCCGGATCGAGTTCGACGGCGCGCAGCAACTCCGCCACGCGACGATCCTGCTCGCTGCCCTCCATGCCGAAAGCGATATTGGCCCCGGCGCTGAGGTGCGGAAAGAGCGCGCCTTCCTGGGCCACAAGGCCGATGCCGCGCCGATGCGCCGGGACGAATCCCGAGCCGCCGGCGAGTACGGTGCCGCCCATCTCGATCCGACCGGCATCCGGCGCCTCGAAGCCAGCGATCAGCCGCAGCAGGGTAGTCTTGCCCGAGCCGGACGCGCCGACGACGGCGGTCAGCCCGCCCACCTTGACGGAGAGGTCGACGCGGTCGAGCGCGACAACCTCGCCATAGGTCCGGGACACTCCGGTGAGCGAAAGCAGCGTCATTGTCCGATCGCCCGGTTGGATTGGCGGCGCAGGAGGAGGGTCAGCGGCATCGAGACCACGATCAGCAGCACCGCATAGGGGGCAGCCGCGGCATAGTCCAGCTCGCTGGTCAGGGCCCAGAACTTGGTCGCCAGCGTGCGCGTGCCGTTGGGCGCGAGCATCAGCGTCGCCGTCAGCTCGTTGGCGGCTCCCAGCGCCACCATCAGGATGCTGGCCGCGATGCCGGGGAAGGCCAGCCGCATGGTGACCTGCCAGACCGAAGCGACCGGCGACCGGCCGAGGTTCATGGCGGCGCGCTCGAGCTCGACGGGAACCTGGGCGATCGACGAGCGCAACCCGGTCAGGGCCCGCGGCAGGAAGATGAGCGCATAGGCGACCACCAGCGTCGCGACGGTCTGGTACAGCGGCAGCGCCACCCGGACGGTGATCGCAACCAGCGCCAGCGCGACGATGATGCCCGGCAGGGCCCCGACATAGAGGTGGCCGGCCTCGAGCAGGCGCTGCCACCTGCCGGGGGACCGGACTGCGATCCAGGCCATCGGCATGGCCAGCGCGGTGGCGACAAGGCCGGCGAGCAGGGCATAGAGCGCGGTCTGGCCAAGCGCGGCGCCGATCTGGTCGAGCTTCCACACCGCTGCTCCGCCAAACCAGAGCCAGCGACCAAGCGTGACGAAGGTCACGCCCAGCGCGACAGCGGCAACAGCGGTGAGCAGCAGCAGGGACGGGACCAGCCAGTGGCCGAGCGGCGCGGGCACGGCCCGGCGCGCCGAGCCCGAGCCGATTCGGGCATAGCGGCGATCGCCCCGCAGCACGGCCTCGCCACCCAGCAGCACCACGCAGCACAGCACGAGTACGCCGCCGAGCAGGTTCGCCGCCGGCCCGTCATAGACCGACTGGAACTGGTCGACGATGGCGGTGGCGAAGGTGTCGTAGCGCATGAGCACGAACAGCCCGTACTCGCCGAGCAGGTGCAGCCCGACCAGCAGCGCCCCGGCGCAGATCGACAGCCTGAGCTGCGGCAGGACGACACGCATGAACACCGCAAGCGGCCGCAGGCCCAGCGAGGCGGCATTGTCCTCGAGGGCCGGATCGAGGCGGCGCAACTGGGCGGCGACGGGCAGGTAGACGAAGGGGAAATAGGAGATCAGCGCGATCGCGACCGCTCCGGCAAGACCGTGAAAGGAAGGGAACGCGCTGCTCCAGGCATAGCTCTGGACAAAGGCCGGAACTCCCAGTGGCGCGACCATCAGTCCGGCCCAGAGGCCGGCGCCGCGCAGGTCCGTGCGCTCGGTGAGCCAGGCCAGCGTCACGCCGAGCACGATGCTGAGCGGCAGCGTGATGAGCTCCAGCCAGAGCGTATTGAGCAGCAGTTCGCCAACCTTGGGCCGGAACACCAGCCGCACGGTCTCGTCCCAACCGCTGCCTGCCGCCACCATGACGATGAAGCCGAGCGGAATGAGGCTCACCAGGGCGATGAGCGTGGCCGCCACCATGGCCAGGCCGCTGCCGGTCACCCGGCGGGAACTCAAGGGAACGCTATGCTCAACGGCTTCGGTCACGTCGACCTCGAATGGGGAACGGGGCGGCACATGCGCCGCCCCGCCAGATTGGTCAATGCGGCGCGGAGCCTACAACAAGCCCGCCGCCGTCATCAGTGCGGTGACCTTTGCGCTGTCGAGCTGGGTCGGGTCAAGCTTGGGTGCCTGCAGATCGGCTAACGGGGGCAGTGCCGGATTGGCCGCCTCGCCGACGCCAATGGCATATTCGAACGAACTGCCGTCGCGCAGCTCGGCCTGGCCGGCCTTGCCGGTCACCCACTTGAGGAAGGCAAGCGCCTGGTCCTTGTGCTTGGACGACGCGAGGACGCCACCACCCGAGATCGACACGAAGGCGCCCGGGTCCTCGTTCTTGAAGTAGTGCAGGCCGACGTTGGCGCTGTTCTCCTTGGTGCCGGCCTGATCACCGAACCAGTAGTAGTGGTAGATCACCGCGCCTTCGAACTCGCCCTTGTTGACCGCAGCCATGGCGGTGCGGTTGCCGCGCACCGGCGTGACGTTGTCCTTCATCGCCTTGAGCCAGGCCGAGGTCGCCTCCTCACCCTTCAATGCCAGCAGCGCGCCGACGATGGCCTGGAAGTCCGCACCACCCGGCGACGCGGTCCAGCGCCCCTTCCAGGCGGAATCCGCCAGGTCCAGCAGCGACTTGGGAAGGGTCTCGGGGTTGAGCTTGGCCGTATTGTAGGCGAACACCGTGGACCGCGCCGCAATGCCGGTCCAGTGGCCGTTGGCAGGACGGTACTCGGCCGGGACCTGGTCGAGGATATCGGCCGGGAGCGGCTCCAGCAGGCCGGCGTTGTCGACCAAAGCCATGGCCGGCGAATTCTCGGTCAGGAACACGTCGGCAGGCGAATTGGCCCCTTCCTGAAGGATCTGGTTGCCGACTTCGAGATCGCTGCCCTGACGCAGCGTCACCTTGATGCCGGTCTGCTTGGTGAAAGCGTCGGCCCAGGCCTGGGTCAGCGTTTCGTGCTGGGCGTTATAGACGAGGATGCCTTCATCCTCAGCCATGGCCGGCAGGACGGAAGCAGCCAGCATGATGCCGGCGAGCAGGGAACGGCGAAACGTCATCGGAACCTCGCAAATGTTGTGCGGCTGCCGATTAGGTAAATATGACCGCTTCAGTCAACAAGAATCGACCCTGTTTGGAATGCTTCCAAGCTGCGGGTCAAAGATCGGCCTGAACTGCCGCCGGGCCGCGATCGCCGGTTGCCATGTAACGGTTGTGTGACGGTGGTCGGTGTGCGATTCCACAACGATAATGACGCCCCCCGCCCCGCCCGTCCCCCGCTCTGCCTTCCGCCACTTCCTGTCCTCGCGCGCACTCTCCTCGATCGCATTCCAGGGGTCGGCGGTGGCGATCGGCTGGCTGGTCTACGACCGCACCCGCAACCCGTTCGACCTGGGCCTCGTCGGACTGTTCCAGTTCCTGCCCATGCTGGCTCTGACCCTGGTCGCCGGCCATGTGGCGGACCAGTTCGACCGGCGGCGAATCGGCTTCATCTGCCAAGTCATCGAAGCCGCGGTGATGTGCGGCATCGCCATCGGCGTGTGGCAGGACTGGCTGCCGACCTGGGGCATCTTCGTCGGCGTCGCGCTAATCGGGGCAGCGCAGGCGTTCGAGCGGCCGGCCATGGCCGCGCTGCTGCCGGGCATCGTGCCGGCGACACGGCTGCAGAGCGCGGTTGCCACCTCCACCTCGGTGATGCAAACGGCCATGGTGCTCGGACCGGCGATCGGCGGCGCCCTTTACGGCGCCGGTGCGGTGGTGCCGTTCGCGTTCTCGGCGTTCTGCTTCATCGTCGCCAGCGTCAACGTGGTGGCCATCCCGAGGCCTGCGACGCAGCTCAGGCGCACGCCGGTAACAGTCCAATCCGTGTTCGCCGGCGTAGCCTTCATCAAGAGCCGCCCGCTGATGCTGGGCTGCATCTCGCTCGACCTGTTCGCCGTGCTGCTGGGGGGCGCGACGGCGCTGCTGCCGGTCTATGCGCGGGACATCCTGCTCGCCGGTCCGTGGGCGCTGGGGTTCCTGCGCACCGCGCCGGCCATCGGCGCGGTGGCGATGTCGCTCTATCTCGCGCGCTTCCCGCTCCGGCACCATGTCGGGGTCACCATGCTATGGGCGGTGGCGGTGTTCGGGCTCGCGACCATCGTCTTCGCGGTCTCGACCGACATCGTGCTGTCGATCGCCATGCTGCTGGCGCTGGGTGCCGCCGACACGGTGAGCGTGGTGATCCGCTCGTCGCTGGTGCAGTTGCTGACGCCGGACGAGATGCGCGGTCGGGTCAACGCCGTGAACTCGCTGTTCATCGGCGCTTCCAACCAGCTCGGCGAGTTCCGGGCCGGCGTCGCCGCCGGCTTCATGGGGCCGGTGCTGGCGGTAGCAGTGGGCGGCATCGGGACCATCGCCGTGGTGCTGGCCTGGTCCCGGCTGTTCCCCGCCCTGCGCAAGGTCGATACGCTGTCGGCGTGACGAGGGGACTCGCGATGCCCGCAGCACCCCTGGGGGATGCCCCCTGGATTGGGGGGCCTTACTCCGGCCAGCGGTTGTCCGGGCGCCAGAAGCCGAGCTTGGGCGTGTTCCACTCGTCGGTGGGCAGGAACATCGTGCCCGGGGTGCGCAGGTTCGCCTCGATGGCATCGAGATCGAGGTCGACGCCCAGGCCTGGCTTTTCCGGCACCTTCACGAAGCCGCCGGCCATGTAGTCGGGGGCGAGGCCGGTGACAAGGCTCTCCCAGAACGGCAGGTCTAGGCCGTGGTGCTCGCAGGCGAGGAAGCTCGAGATCGCCGCCGCGGTGTGGATATTGGCCATGAAGCCGATGGGCGAGCCGGCGCAGTGGAGCGCGGTCGGGATACCCTCCTCCTCGGCATCGTCGGAGATGCGCTTGGTCTCCATCAGGCCGCCCGAGGTCAAGAGGTCCGGGTGGACGATGTCGACGGCGCGCGTACGGATCGCCTCGCGAAAACCGTCGCGCAGGTACCAGTCCTCGCCGGCGGCGATCGGGGTCAGCAGCGCGTCGGAGACGTGCTTGTGGCCGGGGATGTCGAAGCGCGAGACGGGGTCTTCCATCCAGGCGAGGTCGTAGGGCTCGAGCGCCTTGCCGAGCCGGATCACCTCGTCGGCGCTCAGGTAGCCCTCGCCGAAATGGTCGACGCAGATCTGCACGTCATTGCCGACGGCCTTGCGGACCTCGGAGACGACATGGGCGGCCTGCTCGATGGTCTTGTCGGTGAGCTTGACGCCGCGGCCGGCCATCGGGGTCTTGAACCACTTGCCCATGTCGAAGTCGGTTTCGTGCGGGGCATCGTGGCCGATCAGCGGATGCTCGCCGGTCTCGAACAGCGACGGACGCAGGTCGAACTTGATCCAGGTGAGGCCGCGGGCGCGCCGGCCCTTCACCGCCGCGACGAAGTCCTCCGGGGTCGGATCGTCGGGGGTGGGCGTGTCGCCGTAGAGGCGGACCTTGTCGCGATACTTGCCGCCGAGCAGCTGGTAGCAGGGCACGCCGTAGACCTTGCCGATGAGGTCCATCAGCGCGATCTCGATGCCCGAGACGCCGCCACCCTCGCGGCCCCAGTTGCCGAAGCGCTTGATGGCCCGGAAGATCATGTCGACATTGCACGGGTTCTGGCCGACGAGGATCGACTTGTACTGCAGCGCATTGACGGCATGACCGGCATCGCGCACCTCGCCGAGGCCATACACCCCCTGGTTCGTGTCGATCCTCAGGATCGGGTAGTCGTAGTTCGCCGCCACCACGGCGAGCCGCATGTCGGTGATGCGCAGCTCGGTCGGCTCGGAGTTGCGGTTGATGGCGTTTTCGATCGTGCTCATCGCTCAGGTTCCCAGGTTAGCGCCGGTGCCGGTAGGCCGGCAGCATGAATTCGGCGAGGTCGTCCATGATCGTCGCCGCCTCTTCGCGGGCCGCATCGTCGAGGGCGCGGAAGCCGGACTGGCGGACGGCGGAACTGCCGATGACGCCGCGCATCTTCAGCACCTCCTTCATCAGCGGCATGCCGTAGTTGCTCTCCATGTCGAGCAGCGGCAGCAGGCGCTGGAAGATGGTTCGCGCCCGCCGGTCGTCGCCGGCCTCGATGGCGTTCCACAGTGCGACGTGCACATCGGCGATCTCGCAGGCCGGCATGGTGCCCGACACGCCGTGGCGGACTTCCTCCATCAGGGTCTTGCCGGCCTTGCCCCCCATCACGCCCTCGACCTTGTCGCCGCACAGGCGGATGATCTCACCCACGGTCTGGGCCGGGTAGCCCGACTCTTCCTTGACGAAACGGGCCGAGGGAATCTCGTGCACCAGTTCGGCGAGCAGCGCCGCGCTCATCGGCGAGGCGCCCTGCCCGACGACGTTCTGCAGCACCAGCGGCAGGGACGTCGCCGCCGCGATGGCGCGATAGTGCGCCTTGATCTCGGCCGGCGAGGCCGGGTGGAGCGTGGGCGGCAGCGCCATCACGGCATCGGCGCCGATGGCCTCGGCATGCCGGGCATGATCCGCGGCGATGCTGGAATGCGGTGCCGAGACCGCGACGATGGCCGGCACCTTGCCCTTCACGGCCGAGACGACAATCTCGGCCGCGCGCTTGCGCTCCGCCTCGCCGAGGTAGCCGCCCTCGCTGGCGAGCGCATTGGCGACGACGCCATGCACCCCGGCGGCGAGGCAGAACTCCAGCGTGTCAGCGAGCCCCGCCTCGTCGAGCGCGAAGTCATGCGTGAAAGGCGTGGTGACGATGACGAAGATGCCGCGGAAACTCTTGCGATCCATGCTGCCCTCGGTTGCAATGCGAGAGGCGCACGCCGGACCCCGGATCCGTACGTCCAGTGTTTCGCGATGCCCCTCCCGCGACCTAGGGGCCGGTCGTTCGAGCCCGCCAGTCGCATGTCGACGGTGCCGGATCGTATCAAATCTGTCAACATCGTATACGATGCAACTTGCGTCGAGACGCGGCCCCGGGCAAGGTACGGCATGAGCGCAAGGACCAACAGACCGGTTACTCATGACGGCAAGGTCGAGACAACCTACCAGCGCGTCACCAACCTCATCCGCAACGAGATCATCGCCGGCGCGATCCTGCCCGGCGGCCGGCTGACCATGACGGCCCTGGCCGAGCGGTTCGGGTGCAGCGTGCAACCGGTGCGCGAGGCGTTGCAGCAGCTCGAGGGTGAGGGGCTCGTCGAGATGATCCCCAATGCCGGGGCCCGGGTCCGGGCGCTCGACCGCAACCTGCTGGTCCACGCGCACGAGATCGGCGAGGCGCTCGAGACCTTCCTCACCCGCCAGTTCGCGGAGGAGGCCTCGCTCTCGGCCATCCGCCGGCTCGAGGCGTTGCAGGCCGAGCACGACGCGGCCACGGCGGCGATGGACTGGGCCCGGATCGACGCCGCCAACCATGCCTTCCACCGCTTCATCAACACGCATGGCGGCAATCTCGAAGCCGCCGGCCTGATCTCGCGCTACTACGGGCTGAGCGAAAGCCTGATGAACAGCCAAGGCCGCGACAGCGCCTTCGCCGACCGGGTGCGGACCGAACACCATGCCCTGCTCGAGGCCTTCCGCGCCCGCGATCCCGAAGCGGCGGCGCGGATCAATACCGCCCATGTGCGCGGCACGCTGGCCGTGATCATGGACGCCTTCGAGGCCCTGCCCAAGCCGGAACGGCCCATCCATCGGCTGGCCGAGGTCACCACGAAAGCGTGATCGGCTTTCGTCGCCGATTGTGGCGCGGTCGCACTCGACAAGTCCCGCCGCGAGTCGGTTGGGTAGGCCGGACGGAAGCCATTCGCGAGATTGCCTTGACCACCCGACGCCTCTTCCTCGCCGGCAGCGCTGCGTTCGCGCTCTCTGCCTGTTCCTCGACAGGCCGGAGCCGGCTCGAGAACTCCAATGTCATCCAGGTCGACGAGCCCTGGGCCAGCCACTATTCGCTGCGCCACGACGGCGGCTTCACCATCCCCGGCATCGACATCCGCAAGATCCCGGAGCAGTTCTGGCGGCAGGACGTCGACTACTCCGGCTCCGAGGCGCCGGGGACGATCGTCGTCAATACCACCGACCGGTTCCTCTACCTCGTCCAGCCCGGCGGGCGCGCCATCCGCTACGGCGTCGGCGTGGGCCGCGAGGAAGGGCTTAACTTCCGCGGCACCGCCACCATCGCGCGCAAGGCCGAGTGGCCGCGCTGGACGCCGACCGCGAACATGATCAAGACCCAGCCCGAGCGCTACGGCCCGGTCGCCGCCGGCATGGAGGGCGGGCTCCGCAACCCGCTCGGCGCCCGCGCGCTCTATCTGTACCGCAACGGCCGCGACACGCATTTCCGCCTGCATGGCACGATCGAGCCCTATACCATCGGCCAGAGCGTTTCATCCGGCTGCATCCGGCTGATCAACCAGGACATCATCGACCTCTACGACCGTGTACCGGCGGGCACGAAGGTGATCGTCGTCTCCTGAATCTTGACCTCGATCAACACCGCCCTGCCCGTGGCGTGATCCTCTGCGGCCATTCCAGCCGGGAGATCACCATGCCTGCAGATGCAGCAGTCTTCGTAACAGCCGTCATCGTCGCCTTCGTCGCCCTCGCCGTCACCCTCGCCTGGGGCGTATTGCGGTCAGGCGGGCCCGCCGCGAAGTAGGCCACGGGTCAGCCCCGGGGCTGGTCGAGAACCTGCCCGCCCCGCAAACTCAGAACGCGGTCGTAGCTGTCCGGCACGCGAGCGTGGGTGATGACGATCGCGGTTCGCCCGCGCGCCAGGCTTGGCAACTCGGCCAGCAGCGCCGCCTCGGTCTCGAAATCGAGCCCGCTGGTCGGCTCGTCGAAGACCAGCACCGCGGCATCCGAGAGCAGCGTGCGCGCCAGGCATAGTCGCCGCGCCTGTCCGGCCGACAGGGTCCGGCCGGCCTCGCCCACGACGGCATCGAGCCCTTGCGGCAGGCTGCGGACGAAATCGGCAAGCCGGACCGTTTCGAGGACGTGCCAGAGATCGGCATCGCCGGCGGCATGCCGCCCGATCAGCAGGTTCGCCCGCACGGTGTCGAGGAACACCGGCGCATCCTGGGTCATCAGCGCGACACGGGCGCGCAGCGCCTCGCGCGACACGCTACGGATATCGCATCCGGCAACACGCACCGCGCCGGCCTGCGGGTCGGCAAGGCGCACGAGCAGGTGCGCGATCGTCGACTTGCCGGCACCGCTCGGCCCGGCGATGGCGACGGCCTCGCCGTCGCGAATGGTGAAGTCGAGGGGACCAAGCACCGGGTGATCCGGATCGTAGCCGAAGCGCACGCTGCGGAAATCGACCTCGCCGCCAGGCGCCAGGGGCGCGGGCGTCGCCGGATCGAGGACGGCGGCCGGGGTACGTGCCACGGCTTCGAGGCGCTCGGCGGCGGCTGCCGCCCCGGCGAGGCGCGTGGCGCTGCGCACCAGCATGGTGGACGCCTCGAAACTGGCGATCACCGCCAGCAGCAGGCCGGCGAGCAACGGTCCGTCGACGGCTCCGGCCTCGAGCGCGGAAAGGCCCGTGGCCAGCACGCCCAACATCGCCGCTGCGGCCAGTGCCTGCACGAGGCCCGCGGCGATGGCCGCGATCAGGCCGAGCTTTCGTCGCGCCGCGGCCAGCCTTCCAGCGGCGTCCGCGGTGCGGGCGGTGGCGAGATCGGTGGCGCCGAACAGCACGAAATCGCGCTGCCCGTCGACGCCGTCGAGCACCGACTGGCGCAGTCGCGACGTGGCGGCCACGAGCTCGGCGCCAGTCCGTCGCGACACCAGGACCAGCCCGATCGGCACCAGGAGAACCGCGGCGAAGAAGAACAGCGCATAGATCGCCGCCGCGCCGGGCAGGAACACGGCCAGTACGCCGGTCATCAGCGCGCCGGCCAGCACGGCGGTGCTGATCGGGCCGAGGGCGAGAAGGAACAGCGTGTCGAGCGCCTCCACATCGGCGAGCAGCCGGCTCACGAGGTCGCCGCGCCCGAACCGGTTGGCCAGCGGCACCAGCGGGAACAGCCGGGTGAACAGCCAGACGCGCAGGTCGGAGAGGAGGCGCAGCGTCGCATCGTGCCCGGTCAGCTTCTCCCCGTAGCGGGACAGGATGCGCACGAAGGAAAGGCCGCGCACCCCGGCCGATGGCGCAAACAGGTTGAAGGCCGGGCCGGCGGTGCTGAGTGCGGCAGCCGTCAGGAACCAGCCCGAGAGCCCGAGCAGGGCGATGCCGGCGAACAGGGTGATCAGCGACAGCAGCAGGGTGAGCAGCAACGCCCCCCGCAGGCGACCGAGAAGCGGGGCGAGAACGAGGATGGCCTTCATGCGATCCCTGCCTTCCCGTTGGCCAGGCCGGGCTCGTCGAGCACCGAAAGGCGTCCGCCGAGGATACAGAACGCGCCATCCATGCGCGCCGCAACCGCCAGCGAGTGGGTGACTACCACCATGGTGCGACCGCGCGCGAAGGCGATCAGGCCATCGAGCACGGCGGCCTCGGTCCGGCTGTCGAGATGCGCCGTCGGCTCGTCGAGCAGCAGGAGACCGGGATCGCGCAGATACAGTCGGGCGAGGGCGACGCGCTGCAGTTCGCCACCCGAAAGCCCGAGCCCATCCTCGCCGATCCGGGTGGCCAGCCCCGCCGGCAGCCGGTCGGCGAAGTCGGCGACCCGGGCCAGGTGCGCGGCCTGCCGCACTGCGGCATCGTCGGCCTCCCGCCGGCCCAACCGGATGTTGTCGGCAATGCTGCCGGCGAAGATGTGCGGCCGCTGGCCAAGCACGGCAACGTAGCTGCGCAGTCCGGACTCCGGAACTGCCGCCAGCGGCACGCCATCCAGGGCGATCGCGCCTCCGAACGGCCTGAGGCCGGCGATCGCCTCCAGCAAGGTCGACTTGCCCCTGCCGCTCTCGCCCAGGATGGCGATGTGCCGACCCGGCGCCACGGCGAGGTCGATACCGGAGAGAACCGGATGCCCGTCCGGCGTCGCGGCCGAGACATCCCTCAGTTCGAGGCGGGCGGCGGCGCACGCCTCGGCGGGCCTGGCGGGCGCGGGCGCCACGGCTGGAGCGACGCCGGGCAGGCGCTCGAGGCGCGAGTCCATTTCCGCCACGGCGGCGAGGGCGGCGGCGCGGTCGTGGTAGTGGGCGGCAAGCAGGCGCAGCGGGTTGTAGACCTCGGGTGCCATGAGCAGGCAGAACATCCCGGCGGCGAGGGTCAGCTCGGTGCCGCGCAGCGTCACCAGGTCGAGAAAGGTGAGCCCGACATAGAGCGCCACCCCGGCCACGCCGAGGGCGGCGAAGAACTCGAGCACGGCCGAGCTCAGGAAGGCGATGCGCATCACGCGCATGGTGCGCACGCGCAATTCCTCCGATGCGACGCGCACCCGCTCCGTCTCGCGCTCCGCCTCGCCGAACAGCTGCAGCGTGGTCAGTCCGCGCAGCCGGTCGGCGAAGTGGCCGCCAAGCCGGTTGAGCGCACTCGCCTGCCGACGGCTCGCCGCTTCGGCGCCCCAGCCCGCCAAGGCCATGAACACCGGGATCAAGGGCGCGGTGAACAGGAACAGCAGACCCACGACCCAGTCGATCGGAAAAACCGCGATTGCGAATGCCAGCGGCAGGATGGCTGCCTGCAGCATGGCGGGCAGATAGCGCACGAAGTAGCCGTCGAGCGCCTCGACCTGCTCGATCACCGTACTGGCGAGGGCTCCCGAGCTGCGGCTCGATGTCTCCGCCGTCCGTGCCGCCATGAGATCGGCGAACATCGTACGGCGCAGGTCGAGCTTGATCGCCTCGCTCAGGCGGACCGCAGCTACCTCGCCAAATACGGCGAGACCGACCCGCAGCGCGATCAGCAGTCCGATCAGTCCGATCGAGCCCCACAGCGCCTGGAGCTCTACGTGCTCGACAATGGCTGCGCCGAGCACGCCGGCGAGCACGAAGGCCTGCGCCAGCACCAATGCGCCGGACAGCAGCGGCAGGCCGAGTGATACCGCGAGGAGCCGCCGGTCGGCCGCCGCAAGCCGGTTCAGCCAGCGCCCCGGTGCGACATTTTTCGGCTTGTCGATCATCGCCTTACCGGGTGGAGAACGGGAGTGCACTTGCGGTATAAGTATGGTGCTTCGCTTTGACCTCGATCAAGGCGCTGCGACAAGAGTGCGAGTACTGCGGCGGCCAGGCCGGCCCCTGGCAAGACAACACAAGGCATTCACCCATGGTCGATCCGTTCGTAGTCGATCTGTCGCGTATCCAGTTCGCGGCGACGGCGATGTACCATTTCCTGTTCGTGCCACTGACGCTCGGCCTGAGCTTCATCATGGCGATCATGGAAAGCGTCTACGTGATGACCGGGCGCCAGGTCTGGCGCAAGGCGACGCTGTTCTGGGGCACACTGTTCGGCATCAACTTCGCCATGGGCGTCGCCACCGGCGTGGTGATGGAGTTCCAGTTCGGCATGAACTGGAGCTATTACAGCCACTATGTCGGCGACGTGTTCGGCGCGCCGCTCGCTATCGAGGGCCTGATGGCGTTCTTCCTCGAGGCGACCTTCATCGGCCTGTTCTTCTTCGGCTGGGATCGGCTCAGGCCGGTCGCCCACCTCGCGGTCACCTGGCTGGTTGCGCTCGGCGCGAATTTCTCGGCGCTGTGGATCCTGATCGCCAACGGCTGGATGCAGAACCCGGTCGGGGCGAGCTTCAACCCCGACACCATGCGCATGGAGATCACCAACTTCATGGAAGTGGTGTTCAATCCCGTAGCGCAGGCCAAGTTCGTCCATACCGTGTCGGCCGGCTATGTGTGCGGCGCGGTGTTCGTGCTCGGCATCAGCGCGCTCTACCTGCTGCGCGGCAAGCATGTCGAACTGGCCAAGCGCTCGATGGTGGTGGCGGCGAGCTTCGGGCTCGCCTCGGCGCTGTCGGTGGTCGTGCTCGGCGATGAGTCCGGCTACGTCGCGACCGAACACCAGAAGATGAAGATCGCCGCCATGGAGGCCATGTTCGAGACCGAGCCGGCCCCGGCGGCGCTGACGCTGTTCGCCATCCCCGGCGCCGACGGCCGTCCGGCCTTCCAGGTCCAGTTCCCCTGGATCCTTGGGCTGATCACCACGCGTTCGCTGGACCGCGACCTGCCGGGCATCACCGAGCTTACCGAACATGCGGCGCTGCGCATTGCCAACGGGCTCAAGGCGTATGTCGCGCTGCAGGCCGTCAAGGCCGACGCGACCGACAGCGGCGCCCGGGCCACGTTCGACGCGGCCAAGACCGATCTCGGTTATGCGCTATTGTTGAAGAAGTACCGGCCCGACATCGAGAATGCGACCGGCGAGGAGATCGTCAAGGCCTCGCTCGACACGGTGCCGGACGTGTGGCCGCTGTTCTGGAGCTTCCGCATCATGGTGGCCTGCGGGTTCTTCTTCATCGCCTTCTTCGCGCTGTGGTTCTACAAGGCCGCGGTTCACCGGCTCGACAACCAGCGCTGGCTGCTGTGGACCTGCGTGCTGGCCCTGCCGCTGCCGTGGCTTGCCATCGAGCTCGGCTGGCTGATCGCCGAGTACGGCCGGCAGCCATGGGTGGTCGAAGGGGTCCTGCCGACCTTCTATGCGGCCTCGGGCCTGAAGGTCTCGGACCTGGTCATCTCGCTAGTCTTCTTCGTGGCGCTCTACACGGCCCTGATCGTGGTCGAGCTCTTCCTCATGGTCAAAGCCATCCGGAAGGGCCCCTCGGACAGCTTCGGTCTTGATGACGACGCCGAACCGGTCGAGCCGGCCGAAGCGATTCCCGCCAGGTAAGGAGCAATCAAATGAGTGTCGTTCCCCTCGACTACGAAGTGCTCCGCCTGGTCTGGTGGCTGCTGCTCGGCATCCTGCTCATCGGCTTTGCCGTGATGGGCGGCCGCGACCTCGGCATGGGCATGCTCCATCCCTTCGCCGCCCGTACCGACGAGGAGCGGCGCGTGCTGCTCAATCTCGCCGGTCCGACCTGGGAGGGCAACCAGGTGTGGCTGATCCTCGGCGGCGGCGCGATCTTCGCGGCCTTCCCGCCGCTCTATGCGGTCAGCTTCTCGGGCTTCTACATCGCCATGATCGCGATCCTGCTGGCGCTGATCCTGAGGCCGGTCGGCTTCAAGTACCGCGGCAAGATCGCAGATTTGCGCTGGCGCGCCACCTGGGACTGGGCCCTGTTCGTGGGCGGCTTCGTGCCCTCGCTGGTGTTCGGCGTGGCGGTGGGCAACCTGTTCCTCGGCGCACCCTTCCGCTTCGACGAGACATTGCGGGTGACCTACGAAGGCAACTTCTTCGGGCTGCTCACCCCGTTCGCGCTGCTCGCCGGCCTCGTCAGCGTCGCCATGCTGGTCACGCAGGGCGCAACGGTGATCGCCGCTCGCACGGATGGTGAGCTGGCCGAACGCGCCCGCCGGTACGGGCGCTTGGCCGCCTTGGCGACCGTGGTGCTGTTCGCCCTGGGTGGGCTGGTCGCCCTGTTCGTGCTCAGCGGCTACAGGGTGACAAGCCCGATCAACCCGGTCGGACCCTCGAACCCGCTCGGCAAGACGGTCGTGCTCGAGGCCGGCGCGTGGCGGACCAATTACGGGCTGATGCCGTGGATGATTGCCGCGCCGATCCTTGCCGTGCTGGGCAGCCTCGTTGCCTGGTGGGCGCTGGGGGCCAGGCGCGGCCTCGTCGGCCTGCTCGGCTCGAGTGTCGCGATCCTGGGCATCATCGCCACGGCGGGGCTGACGCTGTTCCCGTTCTTCCTGCCCAGTTCGATCGACCCGGCCTCCAGCCTCACGCTATGGGACGCCTCATCGAGCCAGCTGACGCTGTTCACCATGCTGCTCGCCACGGTGGTCTTCCTGCCGATCGTTCTCATCTACACCGCCTTCGTCTTCCGCGTGATGCGCGGACCGGTGACGTCGCGGAGCCTGGGCAAGAACCCCAACGCCTACTGAAGGAGAGAACGCATGTGGTACTTCTCATGGATTCTGGGCGTCGGACTCGCGTGTGCCTTCGGCATCCTCAACGCCATGTGGTACGAGTTCCGCGACGACGCGGAACAGGCCAGGTCGCACCCGGACAGCAACAGGCCGGCAACCTGACGATCAGGGGGTCGGCGCGTCCTCGCGCAGCAACCCCTCGGCCTTGAGTTCGGCCCACAGGTCGACCGGAATCTCGACCCGCATGCTTTGCACATTGCGTCGTGGGTGATCGGGATGGAAGGCCCCCGGGATCACCGAGGCGACGACGGGATGATGCAGGGTGAATTGCAGCGCCGCTGCCGCCAGCGGCACGCCGTGGCGGGCGCAGACGGCCTCCATCCTGCCGACCCGCTGCAACTGTTCCTCGCTGGCGATGGCGTAGTTGTAGCGCGCCCCCGGTACCGGCCCGGTGGCGAGAATGCCGGAGGCGAACACGCCGCCGATGATGACGCCGACGCCGCGGGCCGCGCAGAGCGGGAACTCCCTGTCCAGCACGGGTTGCTCGGCCAGCGTGTAGGGCAGCGCGACGAGGAAGAAATCGAGGTCGACCAGGTCGAGAAAGCGGGGGATGGTGCCCAGCCCGTTCACCCCCGCGCCATAGGCCTTGATCAGGCCGGCCTTCTTGAGGTCCTCGAGCGCCCGGATACCTCCGGTGGCGAGCTGGTGCAGGTGCGCCGTCACCAGTTCTTCCGATCCGAGATTGCCCGCATCAAGGTCGTGGACCACCAGGATGTCGATGCGATTCATGCCGAGCCGCAGCAGGCTGTCCTCATAGGCCCGCATGATGCCGGCGTAGGAATAGTCGTGGTGATGCTCGAACTGCAGGCCGTGCTCCCAGGCGCGCGGCGACCGGGCGAAGGCGACGGGGTCGGCCGGGGCGGTGAACCGGCGCCCGACCTTGGTGGAGAGGATCACCTGTTCGCGCGGGCGCCGATAGAGGGCACGACCGAAGCGTTGCTCGCTGAGGCCGCGACCGTACCACGGCGAGGTGTCGTAGAACCGGATGCCGGCATCCCAGGCGGCGGCGAGTGTCGCATCGGACTGGCTGTCCTCGATGACGCCGAAGATGTTGCCGAGCGTCGCGCCACCCATGCCGAGGGCCGGCAGCTCGAGCGAGGTGCGGCCAAGGCGGCGCAGCGCGAACGGATCCATGTCAGCCTCCGAAGGCTACCGGTGTCGGAACGATGGTGGCCAGCAGCTCGTCGATCTCGCGCTGGGTGATCGGATCGACCGCCGTGGTCGGGCTGCGCACCAGTGCCGTCCGGATGATGCCGCGACGCACCAGCAGCTGCTTGTGGATGGCGTAGTAGATGTCGCCGCCCTGGTTGCCGAGCCGGTTCACCGCCATGATCGTCGCGTCGAAGCGCGTGCGCGCCGCCGTCTCGTCGCCGGCCTGGAACGCGTCCCAGACGGCGACGAAATCGGCCGGCTGGCTGCAGAACGGCATGGTGCCGTGCGCCCCGCGCCGCATCTCCTCGATGAAGTAGGAGCCGCCGGCGCCCCCGAAGATGGTCAGCCGATCGCCCGCCGCCGCCGACATGGCGTGCACCTTGGAGGTCACCGGCAGGGTCTCGACCTTGATGTAGGTGACGTTCCGGCAGGCGTCCGCAATGCGCAACGCCAGCGCGGGCGAGATCGGCCCCTGCGGCACGTCCTGCAGGATGATCGGGATGCCCACCGCGGCGTCGATCGCCTTGTAGTAGTCGAAGATCTCGTCGGAGCTGACCGGCATGAACGAGGGCGGAATCACCATCAGCGCATCGGCGCCGGCGGCCTCGGCGGCCTTCGAATAGAACACCGCCAGGTCGGTGCCGGCGGCACCCGAGTTGATGATGACGGGCACGCGGCCATTCACCGCCTGCACCGTCGCCGCGGTGATCTGGGCGCGCTCGGCCTCGTTGAACTTGAACACCTCGCTGCCCAGCGCCACGCCGAGGCCATGCACGCCCGCCGCGATGTTGAACTCGATCAGGCGCGCAAGGCTCTCCTCGTCGATGCTCCCGTCGAGATGGAAGGGCGTGACGAGAATGGGCACGACGCCCCTGATGGCGACCGAAGACATTGAGCGAGCTTTCCTAGCGATTTTCGAAGTTGAACATTTCCTCGACCGGCCACTGCACCGGCGAGAAGTCGGGGTTGGTTTCCATGTAGGGCGCCATCATCTCCCACCAGCGCCAGGTGAGGTCGCTGACCGGGGTGCCCGGATCGGGCGCGGTGTCGCGCTCCATGTAAGCGAAGAGATCGAGCCCGTTGCGGTAGATCGAGAAGGTGCGCACGCCGTCGCGCTTCATGGCCTCGAGCATCTCGGGCCAGATCTCGTCGTGCTTTTGCTTGTAGATCACCTCGTTGCCGGGCTTCAGCTTCATCATCCAGGCGATGCGGACCATTCTCAAATCCTCGCGGTCGGCACGCCGCCGCCATTTTCGATGCAGATAGCCATCGCCATCACCCCGCCATCCGTTCGGCCGCAGCCGCGACCGGGGGCCAGGCGCCGGCGAAGCCGAGGCGGCGGCTGACGTGTTCGCAGGCGTCCCACAGCATGGCGACGATCGGCATGACGTTGGCGCCGCCGGGCTTCTTCACCGACGGGCCGGTGACGCTCATGGCGCCGACCGAGGTGCCGGATCGATCGAGGATCGGCACGGCGACGCAGTAGACACCCATCACCACTTCCTGGTCGTCGATCGAGTAGAAGCGCGCGCGGATGCGGCCGATCTCCTCGCGCAGCCTCGCCGGGTCGGTGATGGTTTGGCTGGTGAGCGCGGAGAGCGGCTGGTTGTAGATCTCCTCGCGCTTGTCCTCGCTCATGAAGGCCAGCATGGCCTTGCCGGCGCCGCCGCAATTGAGGGGCCCGCGCGAGCCGATGCGCAGGTCGAGCTGCATGCCCTCGTTGCCGCGCACCTTGTCGATGCAGACGCCATGGAGGCCGCTGAGCGCGTTGACGTTGACCGTCTCGCTCGTCGCCTCGGCGATCCTTTCGGCGAACGGGCGGCACAACCGCGGCAGGTCGATACGCTCGAGCTGCATGCCGGTGATCTCGAGCAGGCGGAAGCTCAGCTCCCACTCGCCCGCCGGCGTGCGGTCGGCAACGCCCGCCTCCGCAAGATCGAGCAGCATCCGGTGCACCGAGCCCAGCGGCAATTGCAGCTGCTGGGCAACGGCGCGCACGCCAAGCGGTCCCTTCCTTGCCAGAAGGTCCATGGCCTGCACTGACCGGATGATGCTCGACATCTAGGCGACAGCTCCTGCGCAATGGATTGCAGTCGGACCACTCTCGCGCTTGCCGCCGAGCATTGGCCCCGGACCCACCAAACCCGCCGTGTCATCCCCGCGAAAGCGGGGATCGCCGTTTGGGTCGGGCATCAAGAACAGGGGTTCCCGCTTTCGCGGGAATGACTCCGCGCTCAACCGAAGCCAGTTGGCCCTCGTTATCACCAGTGGGTCTTCTTCGTCGTGGCGTTGGGCTCGATCAGGTTGTCGTTGATGTAGTCCCACTGGATTTCGTAGCCCATGCCCGAGCCCTTGGGCAGGTGCACGTAACCCTCGGCGTCGATCTTATCGACGATATTCTTGAGGTAGGGGTGCGGCTTGTCGTAGTCGACGCCCGGCGCCAGCAGGCCCTTCTCGTAATACTCGGACGTATCTTCCGACGTCGCGCCACAGACCTGCAGGTTGCCCCAGCCGGCCATGTGCATTTCGCAGCGCAGGCCATAGGCCTCGGCAACGATGGCGGTCTTGCGGGCGCCGGTGATGCCGCCGCGGACCACGTCGATGCGGCTCATGTCGCCGGCGCCGCGCAGGATCCATTCGGCGCGGCTGAACACGCCACCGGCGACGATCTCGGGGCTGAGGATCGGGATCGAGAGCTCGCGCGAGAGCCGGACGTAGCTCTCGACCCGGTATTCCGGCATCGGGTGCTCGTACCAGTAGTAGTTGAGCTTTTCGAGCTCGCGGCCGACCTGGATGGCTTCCTCGAGGCTCATGTAGGTGCCCCACGGATCGTACATCAGCACGTAGTCGGGGCCGACGGCCTCGCGCACCAGATGGATGGTCTCGATGTCGGCCTTGATGTTGGACGGACGGCCCGGCGTCGGGGTGCCGGTCTCGGGGTTCCAGAAGTAGTGCGGGTGGATCTTGTAGGCGATGTAGCCTTCCTTTTTGCACTGCAGCGCATGGTCGGCATAGACCTGCGGCTTGCCGATGTTGGGATAGGTCGAGGCGTAGGCCTTCACCTTGTCGCGGGCGCCGCCCATCAGCTTGTAGACCGGCAGGTTGGCGAAGTTGCCCGCCAGGTCCCACAGCGCATTGTCGATGACCGAAGCCACGTTCTCCTGGACGTTGGCAACCCACATCCACTTCCAGATCATCTCGCGGTCCATCGGGTCCTGCCCGACGAGCAGGTCCTTGATGCGCCACAGGATCGCCTGCTGGTCGACGACGTTCAGGCCCTCTGCGTCACCGTGCGAGCCGCCGCCGAAATAGTGGCCCTCGACGCCCTCGTCGGTGTGGATGGTGAGCAGGGTCTGCATCATCGGCGTATCCGGCATCGGCCGGGCGTAGCCGGTGTCGAAGCGGTCGGCGGTGGTGCGGAACGACTTGATGGTGATGTCCGAGATCTTCACGGCGCGGTCCTTGGTGTGTCCCTGGGGGATGAAGTGGAATGGGCTTATTCGTAGGCGTCGCCGCCGCGAATGCGGTCGAGCAGGACTGCTGCCAGCAGCAGCAGGCCGACAATGATGTTCACGTAGTAGGGGCTGATCGCCTTCAGATCGAGGATGTTGGACACACCCGCGACCGCAAGCAAGCCCAGCGCGCCGCCGATCGGATTGCCGACGCCGCCGCGCAGGATCGAGTAGCCGCCGATCATCAGCGCGGCGTAGACCTGGAACTCGAGGCCGAAGCCGGTGGCGCGGGCAGCCGAGCCGAGTTGGGCGGCGTAGACGATGCCGCCGAGGCCGGCGCCGAAGGACGAAAGCAGCAGCGCCGCGACGCGTACGCCCCTGACCGAGATGCCGGCACGGGCCGCCGCCTTGTCGTCACCGCCTACCGCCTGCACGTGCCGGCCAGCCCGGGTCCTGGTGACGATCAGCGCCGCGACCACCGTCAGCGCGATGGCGACGAGGAAGAACAGCGGCAGGCCGAACAGCTGCAGGCTGATCAGGTTGAACATGTCGATGTTGAAGGCAAAGATCGTGCCCTGCGAGCCGAGCAGCACCCAGGCGATGCCGCGCAGCGCCACCAGCATGCCCAGCGTCGCCGCGATCGGCTCGGCGCCGAAGCCGACGATGGCAATGGCGTTGATGCCGCCGAAGCAGAGGCAGGCGACGAGGGTCACAACGGCGGTCGTGGCCGGATCCCAGCCGAGCGAGATGAGCAGGGCAAAGAGGGCCGACGAGAAGGCCACCATCGAGCCGATCGACAGGTCGACGACGCCGGAGAGCAGGGCGAAGCCCGAGAAGGCGCCGACGATCAGCGGCACGATCAGGAAGGTCCCCATGATCGAGACGTTGCCGAAGCTCAGGAACTTCGGGCCGACCCAGAACCAGCCGATGGCGATCACCGCGATGAAGGTGATGCTGATCGAGGCGACCGAGCCGGTGAGGATGGCGCGCCAGTCCTCGCTGAGGCCCTTCCTGACGGGGGCAGCGGTGATGTCGGTCATGGTGTGCCCTTCCGTGCCCGCCAGCCGTCGATGGCGACCGCGATGATAAGGATGAAGCCCTGGAAGATCGACTGCGTGTCCGAGCTCAGGCCGAAAAACACCAGCGAGGTCGGAATGGTCGAGAGGAACCCGACCGAGAGCAGGAGCATCCAGAAATTGCCGCGCCCGCCGGCCAGCGAAATGCCCGCGAGGATGACGCCGGCGATGATGTTGAGCTGCAGCGTGTTGGCCGAGCCCGGGTTGAACGGGCCGGCGGTCGCGGCGAACAGCACCGAGGCGAAGCCGACGAAGCCGCCGGCGATGGTGAAGATGGCAAAGCGGGTGAGCTTCAGCGAAATGCCGCGCGCCTTGGCGGCAGCCTTGTTGCCGCCCACGGCGATGGCGCGACGGCCATAGCGGGTGCGCGGCATCAGCAGGCCGACGATCAGCACCAGGGCCAGCATGGGCCAGAAGATCGCCGGCAGGCCGAGGAAACTGGCGCGGCCGAACTGGTAGATCTCGCTGTTCAGCGGCACCTCGGCGAGCTGGAAGACGAGGAACAGCACGGCCAGGCCGATGAAGTTGGTGGCGAGCGTGACGATCACCGGGTTCAGCCTGGCGAAGACGACGATCGCGGCGTTGAGCGCTCCCCACAACATGCCGGAAAGGATGGCGCCGACGATCACCACGGCGAGCGGCATGCCGGCCTCGGACAACCGGACGGCCACGAGGCTGGCAAGGATCATGTTGGCGGGCTGGCTCAGGTCGATGAAGCCGCCCGAGATGGCGACGAGCCCCTGCCCGATGGCGAGCACGCCGACCACCGCCATGGTGAAGGTCACCGCCAGCAGGGTCTGGTGCGAGAGGAAGTCTTGGCGATAAAGGCCGGTGGCGACGATGAGCAGCAGCCACACGGCCAGCAGCATCAGTCCGGTGCCCCAGCCGCCCAGGCGCACCTTGAGCGGCACGGCCGGCGCAGCGGTCTCGATAGCAGGGGTTACGGACATTGTGGGTTCCGAAGGGATTCAGCAGCAGGGATTCAGCAGCAGGTTGAAAAGGCCCCCTCACCCGGCCCTGCGGGCCGACCTCTCCCCGAGGGAGAGGTAGTGGTGCGGCGAGATCGTGCCTCGGTTCACCTCTCCCTCCGGGGGAGAGGTCGCCGCGTAGCGGCGGGTGAGGGGGCCTTCAGGCAGTCACGTCCAAGTCAGCCCTTGTTGGGGCAGAACAGGTCGTACTCGGTGGTGCCGGCGGGGGCAGCGAGCAGCTGCTTGACGCGTTCCGCCATGTCCGGCACGGCCTTGGCCTGCTCGGCGGTCACCGGGCACGGCTGGACCTTGGACGCCGGATCGCCGGCATCGGCCTTGAGCGGCGGGATCTTGCCCTCGGCGATCGGCTTGATCACGTCGCGGATGGCGTACACGGCGTAGCCTTCGAGGAAGTAGAACACCGAGCCGACAAGGTGCGGGTTGACGTTGTCGCCGGTGATGAAGGCGCCGTCCTGGCCCCAGCCGATGACGTCGTCGGCGCGACCGAGCTGCTCGGCAGCGTTGATGAGGGCGAGCACGCCGCCGTCATTGAGGCCGACCACGGCGATCTTCTTGGCATCGGGATGCGCCGCGAGCAGGTCGCGGGCAGCCGGCAGGCCGACAGCAGCGTCACCCTGGCTCTCGAAGCTGACATACTTCTCCTTCGGGATATCCGGGCAGATGTTGCCCAGGCCGGTGCGCATGCCGCCGGTGCGCCACTCGTTGACGATGCCGGCGCCGGCGCCTTCGGCCGAGACGACGAGGTCGGGATTGCAGTCCCACTTCTCCTTGACGATCTTGCCCAGCCCTTCGCCACCGGCGATGCCGGCCGCGAGGTTGTCGATGCCGACGAAGTACATGCCGGGGTCGGCGATATCGTAGGTGACGATCGGGATCCCGGCCTGCTTCATGACGGCGGAGATGGCCGGGTTGGATGCGGCCTGGCCATTGAACTGGATGACGGCCTTGGCGCCTTCCTGCACGAAGATCTGCGCGTTCTTGAGCGCGGTGGCCGGGTCGTTGTTGTTGGAGAGCTCGACATAGTCCCAGCCCTCCTTCTCGGCGAGGGCACGGGCGACGTCGCCCTGGGCCTTCATCCACTCGCAGCAGGTGTTGCCACCCACCGCCATGCCGAGCTTGAACTTGTCCTGGGCTTCGGCGATGCCGCCGAGGCCGAGAACGGCCGGCACGGACAGCGCCATGACGGCGAAGGCACGGGTCGTGTTACGCAACATAGGTCTCCTCCCTGAGTATGCGAAACGTGTTGGGCGGCCGGGGCGGATGCCTCAGGCCGCAACCTGGGCAGCGGCGCGCGCCTCGGGCGAGTCGCCCGGGATGGCGCCGGTAATCAAACCGACGATCTCGTTGACCTCGGTATCCTTGACGGTGCGCGTCGCAATGGAGCGCCCCAGCCGCATGACCGTGATGCGATCGGCAACGCTCATCAGCTGCTGCATGTTGTGGGAAACGATGATCACCGAGACGTCCTGCTCGCGCAGCGAACGGATCACCTCGAGCACCTGGCCGGTCTCGCGGACGCCGAGCGCGGCGGTGGGTTCGTCGAGGATGACGATGCGGCGGCCCCAGAGCAGGGCGCGGGCGATGGCGAGGCACTGGCGCTGGCCGCCCGACATACCCTTCACCGAGACGTTGATCGAGGGAATCTTCACCTTCAGGGTGTTCAGCACCTCGCGGGCGCGCTCCCGCATCTGCCGGTCGTCGACGAGGTTGAACAGGCGGGCCAGCGGGTTTTTCGAGAGCTCTTCGCGGCCGAGATAGACGTTCTGGTAGGCCGACATGGTGTCGACCAGCGCGAGGTCCTGGTAGACCGTCTCGATCCCTGCATCCATGGCGTCCTGGGCGCGCTTCAGCACCACCGGGCGGCCGTCGATGACGATCTCGCCGCTCGAGGGCGCGACAATGCCGGAGAGGATCTTCAACAGCGTCGACTTGCCGGCGCCGTTATCGCCGACGAGCCCCACGACTTCACGCGGATAGAGCTTCAGCGACGCATCGGCGAGCGCCGTCACGGCGCCGAAATGGCGAGCGATGTTGCGTGCCTCGAGCACGGGCGCAGCGGCCAAGTCCGACATCGATGTCCTCCCTCGCGCTCGCCGTGCGTTCCGCATCTGGAACGAGCGTTTCATATTAGGGACACGCTAAATCCGGAGCGGGAGCGCTGTCAACGGGGACGCGGATTCGACTTGCGAAGGGTGGGTTCCGACCCGGTAAGCTCTCACAGCCACGGCCGTCATCCCGGCGAAAGCCGGGACCCATTGCGGAGTACTGGGTAACGCGCGGACGCCTCCGATCCATGGGCACCAGCAGCGATGGGGCTTTCGGCGCGCTGGGTGCCGGCGGGACGACGACCTGTGGAGGCGGCTACGTCGTCAGCACGCGATGCAGCACACCCTGAAGGTGCCGCTCGAGGGCCTCGACCGCACCGTCGACATCGGCGACTTTGAGAGCATCGATGATGTCGATATGCTCCTCCATCGACGTCACCGTGTTGGCCGGGCCAACGGCGTTGAGATTGTGCAGGCGCAGCAGGTACATCTTCTGCGTCAGGCGGGCGTAGTTCACCCGGATCTGGTCGTTGTCGAAGGCATCGACGAAGGTGTCGTGAAAGCGGCGCTCCAGCTTCTTCACCGGGACGCGGTAGGCCTCAAGATCATTGACCTGGCGCACGAAGTCGATGATGGCGGTGTGCTCGGAGCGGATCGTGTCGATCCAGTCGCGCCGCACGGTCTGGGCGAACTTGCGCAGCCCCTCCTTTTCGAGCAGCCCGCGGAACTGGAAGCAGTTGCCGACGAATTTCACGTCCGGATAGAAGATGGTGATGCCGACCTTGCGGCGGACCGTGATCAGTCCTTCGGCCTCGAGCAGCGTCGTCGTCTCGCGCATCGGCGACAGCGAGATGCCCAGGATCCGGCACAGTTCGTCCTGCGTCAGGGTCTGGCCGAGCTGCAGCCGGCCGTCGATCAGCGCATCGAAGAATGCCTGGTAGCCGGCATTCTCGATTTCACCCCTCATCCCTTTCTCCTATCAGCGACCGCATTGACAGCAGTTTGGCGGTCAGAATACGCTCTTATTCACTGTATTAAATATACTTAATGCCATTCGACAAACCAATTTCGCGAGCGGCCGTGTCCCCCACGGGGCATGGCCGCCGATCGAACGACGGCGGGGAGGACCTGGGGATCAGCAGTTGCGCGGGCTCGGCTGGCGCTGGTTGCTGCACTTCATGTGCGAAGCGTCGGTAGCCTGAAACTGCTCAATGGAGGAGATGAGCATGACCGAAGGTACGAAGAACCAGAAGACCGGCTGGACGCGCCGCCGTGTCCTCGGAACCGCCGCAAGCGGCCTCGCACTTGCCGCCGCCGGCGGTTTCCCGATGCCGGCGATTGCCCAGGGCAAGAAGCTGACCTACTGGGGCGGGCTGATCTTTTCCGACGATGCCAACAAGCTGCTGACCGACACGATCAACGCCTGGGGCGCGGCCAATGGCGTCGCGACCGAGGTCGTGATGATCAACCAGAACGAGACCACGCAGAAGGTCTCGGCGGCGGTCTCATCCAACAGCATGCCGGATGCCCTCGACATGGGTCTCGGCCTGGCCCGGCTGCTGGCCCGGCAGAGCCAGTTCTCCGACCTTGGCGATCTCTACAAGAAGATCGGCGACGCACAGGGCGGCTGGTTCACCGGCCCCGACACGGCGACGGACCTGACGGCGGACGGCGGCATCGCGCGCGTCGGCATCCCGTTCGGCGTCAACGGCAACCTGCTGCTCCGCCGCAAGGACCTGCTCGAGCCCGCCGGCTTCACCGAGCCGCCCAAGACCTGGGACGAACTGGTCACGCAGGCCGAAGCCATCAACAAGCCCCCGGTATCGGGTCTTGGCCTCGCGCTCTCCAATGTTGGCGACGCCAACCTCCAGGTCGCCGTGCTGCAGTCGTTCGGCGGCCGCATCGCCGATGACGCGGGCAAGAAGGTGACGCTCGACACGCCCGAGACGCGCCTGTGGCTCACCTGGCTCAAGAATGCTTGGGACAAGGGCCTGTTCTCGCCCGGCAACACCACCTGGGACGGGGCCGGCGACAACCAGGCCTATCTCAGCGGCCAGGCCGGCTTCATCGCCAATACCGGTTCGGTCGGTATTGCCGCGAGGAAGGACGATCCGGAGCTGTTCCAGTCCAGCGCCTTCTCGCCGCTGCCGGGCGGGCCGAAGGGCATCATCTCGCCGATCGACGTGCAGGTGCGCGCCATCACCAAGGCCAGCGCCATGCAGGACGAAGCCAAGGCGCTCTTGGAGCACCTCAGCAGCCCCGAGTTCATGAACGCCTACTTCAACGTGGCGATCTACGGCCCGGTGCTGGCGGCCCAGGAGAAGCTGCAGGCTTTCGACGGCACCAACACGATCCTCGTCGGCCTGCTCGGGCTGGCCAAGAACGGCACTGCCCCGGCCTACCCCGACGTCAACAATGCCGCCTTTGCCGACTTCAACTCCAACTTCCTCATCCCCAAGCTGGCGCAGCGCGTGGTGGTGGACGGCTGGGATTTCGACAAGGCCATCGCCGAAGCGCAGGCCCAGGGCCAGGCGATCTACGACAAGTACGCCTGACCGAGAGTTCCTCCCTGCCGCGGATGGCCCCCCAAAGGAGCCATCCGCGGGTCTCTTGCGGAAGGGTGCTTCATTGAACGATCGGAGCGCTTGGCGACCCCTCACCCTGACCCTCTCCCCAGGGGGGCGAGGGGACGTGGTGGCAAGGTCCCCAGTATCCATCAGCCTTGAGTTTTCGGCTCTTGCGCCCCCTCGCCCCTCTGGGGAGAGGGTCGGGGCGAGGGGCAGCCAAGGGCACAGACCATGACCGTATCCGCCCAAGTCCCAGCCCGCTCCCGCTTCGCCGGCGGCCTCAGGCTCAAGCTCTTTGCCTATGCGCTCGTGGCGCCGGTGGTGTTGCTGATCCTCGGCCTTGTCGCCTACCCGTTCCTGTTCGCCATCTGGGTGTCGTTCACCGACATGGTGATCGGCAGCGTCGGGCAGTTCGTCGGTTTCAAGAACTTCCAGTACCTCGCCGGCACCGCGACGTTCTGGAGCGCCATCTGGAACACGGTGACCATCGTCCTCGTCTCGGACGGGCTGAAACTCGCCATCGGGCTCGGCCTGGCCCTGCTCGTCCACCAGAAGCTGCCGGGCCGGGGCCTGTTCCGCTCGTTCCTGATGCTGCCCTGGGCCATGCCGGCCTTTGTCGCCTTCCTGACCTGGCGCGTGCTGTACCAGCCGATCGGCGGTGGCATAAACCTGATCCTGACGCAGACGGGGCTCTACCCGCAGGTCATCGACTTCCTCGGCCAGCGCCAGACTGCGATGGCTTCGGTCATCGCCGCCTCGGTCTGGCGCGGCTTTCCGTTCTGGTTCGTCTCGATCCTCGCGGCGCTGCAATCGGTGCCCAAGGAGTTGTACGAGGCCGCCATCGTCGATGGCGCCAATGCCTGGCAGCGGTTCTGGAACGTCACCATCCCGAGCATCCTGCCGGTGATCATCGTCACCACCCTGCTGAGCTCGATCTGGACCGCCAACGGCTTCGAGCACGTCTGGCTGCTCACCGCCGGCGGGCCGTCCGACGCCACCATGGTATTCCCGGTGCTCGCCTATTTCGGCATGCAGACGCAGCGCATCGGCGAGGCGGCAGCGGTGTCGGTCTACATGCTGCCGGTGCTCGCCATCCTCGTGATCTTTGCCACGTCGCTGATGATGCGGAGGGAGGAATAGTGACCAGCCTCGCAGAAATCGCCAGCGCTGCCCCCGAGAACGCCAATGCCGCCGCGCGGCGGCGCTTCATCATGGGTCGGGCGCTCAGCTACCTGGCGCTCGGCATCGCCGTACTGCTGGTGCTGTTTCCGATCTACTGGATGATCATCACTTCGCTGAAGCTGCCGCGCGAGATCTATCGCGTCCCCTCCCTGTGGCCCAAGACGTTCACCCTCGACAACTTCGTCAAGCTGCTCGCCGACGGGCAGTTTCTGCTCGCCATCCGCAACAGCTTCATCGTCGCCTCGATCGTCACGGTCATCTCGGTGATCATCTCCAGCTTTGCCGCCTATTCGATGGTGCGCTTCCGCTACCGGTTCCGCGGCGTCATCGGGCGGCTGATCCTGTTCGCCTACCTGACGCCGGGCTCGCTGCTGTTCATTCCGCTGTCGATCGTGATGGCGCAGCTCAAGCTGGGCAATTCGCTGGTTGGACTGATCCTGGTCTATCTCACCTTCTCGCTGCCGCTAGCCACCTGGCTGCTGCAGGGCTACTTCCGCGGCGTGCCGCGCGAGCTCGAGGAGCAGGGCATGATCGACGGGCTCAGCCGGTTCGGCGCCCTGGTGCGGATTGTGCTGCCGCTGTCGGCCCCGGGCATCGCGGCGGTCGCCATCTTCACCTTCACCGGGGCGTGGAACGAGCTGCTCTTCGCGCTCGTCCTCATCACGTCGGAAAGCCAGCGCACCGCGCCGCTGGCCCTCAACTATCTCATCACCTCCGACGTGCTGCCCTGGGGCCCGCTGATGGCGGGCGCGGTGATCTCGTCGGTGCCGCTGATGGTGCTCTACTTCATCGCCCAGCGCTTCATGGTGGCCGGCATGACCGAGGGCAGCGTCAAGGGATGAGTGCGATCCCGTCTCCCCACCTCCACCGGGTCATTCCCGCGAAAGCGGGAACCTCTGTTTGGTCAGTGGCAGCGGCGGCAAGCAAGACACGGGTCCCCGCTTTCGCGGGGATGACCCGGTGACAACAACGAACCGAGTTCGAGGATTAGGGAAAGAGCGATGGGTATCAGGGTTGCGGTAGGCCAGTTTCACGAATTGACCGAGGAACGGCTGCGCTTTGCCGCGCAGATTGGCGCCTCGGGCCTGCAGATGAACAATCCCACCCTCCCCGGCGACAGCCGCTGGGAGCAGAAGGACGTGCGGGCGCTGGTCGAGCAGGTCGAAGCCGCCGGCCTCAAGTTCGAGGCGATCGAGAATGTCCCCACGCACTTCTACCACAAGGCGATGATGGGGCTCGACGGCCGGGACGAGCAGATCGAGAACTACCAGGCGACGATCCGCGCCGTTGCCCGCGCCGGCATCCCGGTGCTGGGGCTGCACTTCATGCCGAACTCGGTGTGGACCACCGATCGGGCCGGCGCCACCCGCGGCGGTGCGGTCGCCCGCCAGTTCGACATGGCGGTGGTCGAGGCCAATGCCGACAATCTCGAGCTGTTGCGCTCGTTCATGCCGACGACGCTCGGCCGCGCCTCGTCGATGCCGCTGTTCGGCAAGGACGGCCCGGTGATCACCGAAGCGCAGATGTGGAGCAACTACGAGTACTTCATGAAGGCGGTGCTGCCGGTGGCCGAGGAGGAGGGCCTGAAGCTGGCGCTCCATCCCGACGATCCGCCGGTGCCGATGCTGGGCGGCGTGGCGCGCCTGTTCTACAAGCCGGACAACTTCAAGAAGGCCTATGAGCTGGTCGGCAAGTCCGATGCGTGGACGCTCGACCTCTGCCTCGGCTGCTGCTCGGAAATGGTCGGCGGCAAGCAGAACGTCACCGAGATGATCGAGTATTTCGCGCCCAAGGGCCGCATCTCCTACATCCACTTCCGCGACGTGAAGGGCTCGGTGCCCGATTTTACCGAGTGCTTCATCGGCGACGGCAATTTCGATCCGGCTGAGGTGATCGTGCTGCTCGCCAAGAACGGCTTCGACGGCTTCCTGCTCGACGATCACGTGCCCAAGATGGACGGCGACAGCGACTGGAACCACCGCGGCCGCTCGCACGCCATCGGCTACATGCAGGGCCTGATCCGCATGGCAGAGTTCCTCGGCAAGCTCTAGGTCCGGCAGCTTCTGCCGCGTCCGGCACTCCGGGCGCGGCAGCCTGACGCAGCGACAAACCGTACAGCACGGCGACGCAGCGCCGTGCGCTAGCGTGGGACCCCTTCGCATGGAACGACTTGGGGTTTCCAATGCCGCCGCATCACAGCTGGGCGCCGCTGCGCGTCCCGCGCCACGCGACCGAGACGGTCGAGCAGTTCGAACAGCGCCGTAACGAGATCCTGCAGATCGTCGAGGGCTTCCGCATGGGGCGCTACGGCAGGAGCGAGGCGGAGCGACTCGAGCGCCGCCTCGCGGTCCTGCGCTCCGATCAGTCGAAGAAGCCGGCGTCTTCCTCGCGCAGGTAGCGCTTGGCCGCCTTGGCATCGATGTCGAGCCCGAGGCCGGGGCCCGGCAGCAGGTCGACATGGCTGTCGACGACGATCGGCCCGGAGGGCAGCCCGGTGACGATCTCGTTCCAGAACGGGTCGGAGGCCGACGGGTACTCGAAGGCGATGTAGTTGGCCGGCAGCGTCGCGCACACGTTGATCAGCGCGCCGAGGCCGAGCAGGCCGTTGGCGGTGCCATGCGGCGCCATCATGATCGAGTGCATGTAGGCGTGCTCGGCCACCCACTTGAGCTCGGCAATGCCGCCGATATCGGCCGGATCCGGGCCGACGACGCGCACCGCCTGGGTCTCGATCAGTTCCTTGAAGTTGTGGCGCAGGTAGATCTGCTCGCCGGTGTGGATCGGGGTCGAGGTCGACTGCGTCAGCTCGCGATAGGCCTGCGGGTTCACCCACGGCACGTAGTCGCCGGTGAGCATGTCCTCGAGCCACATGATGTTGTACTTCTCGACCGCCTGGGCGAACTTGATCGCATCGGGCAGGAACCAGCCGGGGCCGCAATCGAGCGCCAGGCTGACCTTGTCGCCGAGCGCTTCCTTCATCGCGATCACGCAGTCGAGCATGTAGTTGAAGCCGTGCTCGGAGATCTGACCCTGGTCCATGGCGCCGTGGTAGGTCGGGGGCTGGCGCACGCCGTAGTGGAAGTCGTCGTAGCTCTGCTTCATCGAGGAGTGAAAGCTCAGGCCCTGCTTGACCATGAAGAACTTCTGCGGCTGCTCGGCCATCCACTTGACGTCGGCGGCGAAATCCTCGGGCCGGTCGCCCGAGCGGCGCTGGCGGATCGAGCCGTTATAGACGCGCACCTTGTCGCGTACCTTGCCGCCGAGCAGCTTGTAGGCCGGCACGTTCGCGGCCTTGCCGGCGATATCCCAGAGCGCATGCTCGATGGCCGAGACGGCCGCGCCATACGGCTTGAACGAGCCGCGCTGGCGGATCTTCAGCATCACGCGCTCGACATCGGTCGGGTCCTCGCCGATCAGCGCCTCGCGGAAATGCAGCACCCAGGGCTTGAGGTACGGCTTGGTGTATTCGACCTCGCCCAGGCCGTAGAGGCCCTCGTCGGTGACGATGCGGACGATCGGATGCTTGCCGATGACGGCACAGCGCAGGTCGGTAATCTTCATGATGCTCCCTCGGGCCCCAATGGGCCTTCCTTTTTCGTGGTCACGACAGCACCCGACCCGACCCCGATCGCTCGCGGCGGGATGGCGCGAAATGGATGATCAGCAATGACGGTGCCGGTCCTCCCAACCGGCGCAAGTCAGGGGCGCCGAAGCGCCGTGTTCCTCTGGGCCACGCCCATCTGCTCGATGATATGCCGGCCGGACCCCTCGACATGGCGCGCCACCACGGCGGCGGCGCCCTGGGCGTCCTGCGCGCGGATGCACTCGATGAGTTCGCGATGTTCGCGCACGACTGAGACGCGGCGGCTGAGCGAAGTGGGAAACCGCCGGCTGATGGCGCGCAGAATCTCGCGATGCTTCCACCACAGGTCGGCGGCGTGCCGGTTGTAGTGCCGATCGTAGATGAACTGGTGGAAGCGCGTGTCGAGCTGGCCGTGCAGGTTGCGGTCGACGAAATTGTTGGCCTCGATCTCGGCCTCGATGGCCTCGAGTTCAGCCAGGTCGGCATCCGTGGCGATGGACACGAACCAGCGGGTGAGCTCGGCCTCGATCAGCATCTCGATCTCGATGATGTCGCGCACGAAATCAGCGTCGATCGGCCTTACGCGGGCGCCGCGATTGGGCTCCATCAGGACGAACCCCTCGCCGCGCAGCTGCTGCAGGGCCTCGCGCACCGGGTTGGTCGAGGTCTGGTAGTGCTCGGCGAGCTCGGCGACCTTCAGGCGCTCGCTCGGGCCCAGCCGCCCCGAGATGATGTCCTCCCGGATCATCTCGTAGACGGAGGCCTGCTGCTCGAGCGTCTCCTCGGGCCGGTCAGCGCTGTCGGTCGCCTGGCTCATACTTTCTGTTTATGCATGTTTTTTGGGCAAGCCAAGTCCTGTTCACACGCTAAAATTCCGAAATTATGTATGATCCTGGCAATGTTGACATACAGTTGGATGTCTGGAACTGTGCCATACCAGTTGGGCAAATCCGGCCGCGAAGACCGGAAACCCGTGAAGAACAGCGTGAGCTGTAAGGACTTGCGTGCGCGGAAGCCGCGGCGCGGGCCGATTTTAGGAGGACGTTTCATGCAGACCAGGACCGGCCGGCGTATGCTTGGCCTTTCAGTGGCGGCGCTGACCGCCGCCACCATGCTGACGACGGCGACCAGTGCAGCCTACGCGCAGAGCGTGGACCTGTCGAAGTGGTCGCCGGAATACGTGAAGTCGATCGCCGGCACCAAGCAGTTCGACGCTGCCAAGGATTGCGGCGCGGTCGTTCCCAACGACTACACCGGCCGCGTGTCCTACTGGTACACGGGCCCGTTCGAGGCCGATCCGCAGATCGCGCACGACATGGACAAGGCGTTCTGGGACGCGTTCCACGCGGCCTACCCGAACATCACCACCGACGTGCAGTCGATCACCTACAACGAGCTGCTCGACAAGTTCCGCACCGCCCTGCTCGGCAATGCCGCGCCGATGGTCATCCGCCTGCAGATCCTGGGTGGCGTCGAGTTCGCCGCAAAGGGCTACCTGCAGCCGCTCAAGCCCGAGGACGTCGGCTACACTGCCGCTGACTTCTGGCCCGGCGCGCTCAAGTCGGTGACCTACGAGGGCACCTCGTACGGCCTGCCGACCAACAACGAGACGATGGCCCTGATCTGGAACGCCAAGGTGTTCAAGGACGCCGGCCTCGATCCCGAGAACCCGCCCAAGACCTGGGACGACGTGGTCGCCTATTCCAAGCAGATCCACGAAAAGCTGGGCATCCCGGGCTATGGCCTCGTGGCCAAGCAGAACGCCGGCAACACGCCGTTCCGCTTCATGCCGATGATGTGGGCCTATGGTGGCGGCGCGCTGGACGAAGCCTCGGCGGACCCGTCCTACAAGACGGTCGAGATCAACAACGCGGGCTCCAAGGCCGCGCTGCAAGCCGCCTACCAGATGTACGCTGTCGACAAGTCGGCCCCGACCTCGGCCCTGACCAATACCCAGGGCGAGAACCAGGCGCCGTTCATCGCCGGCAAGCTCGGCATGATGATTGCCCACCCGGCCGAGTACGCCAAGATGACCGACCTCGCCTCCAAGGCGACCGGCGCCGACAAGGCCGTGGCTGACGATGTGGTGGCCAACATGCGCTATGGCCTGCTGCCGACCGGTCCGGACGGCAAGCGCGCCGTGGTGTTCGGCGGCTCCAACATCCACGTGGTCAAGCCCGAGTTCGTCGAGGGCGGCAAGTCGGACGAGCAGGCGGTCAAGGCTCTGATCTGCTTCTGGGACAGCCCGGAATGGTCGACCAAGCTCGCCTGGGTCGGCTCCAACCCCGGCAACATCAACGGCTTCATGACCGACGCCATGAAGCAGCGCCTCGAGACCATCAAGTTCCTCGACGTCACGACCTCCATGCTGCCCAACGGCATCCCGTTCCCGGTGATCCCCGAGGCTCCCGAGATCATGAACATCATCGTGCCGGACATGATGCAGAACGCGCTCACCGGCGCCATGACCGTCGACCAGGCAGCCGACGACGCGGCCAAGAAGGTCGAGGCCATCGTCGCTGGCGGCGGCGGCATCTGATCGCTGACCGACAAGTATCGTGACCGGCGGCCCGCGCCGCCGGTCTTCTATCTAAGCTGGAGCGCATTCGAGGGACGGTTGCAGACCTTTCCGTCCCCGATGCGCGACCAAGCAGAACACCAGGGCAAGCCACAGTGAGCACCGTTCCGGGTCAAGCCATCTTCCGTGATGTCCCGCCACAGGCGCCCAGGCGTCCGAATATCGGGCAGCGGATGTGGAACAGCCGCACCGACTATCTGTACGTTGCGCCCGCCATCTTCGTGATGCTGATCGTCATCGGCTACCCGATCTACTACACGATCGAACTGAGCTTCTTTAACACCCCCGCGAGCCTGTCGCTGGCCGACAAGACGTTCAACGGGCTCGACAACTACGTCACCATCCTGACCAGCCCGATCTTCTGGAAGGTCACGTGGCAGACCGTGGTGTGGACGACGCTTTCCACCTTCTTTGCCTTCGTGCTCGGCCTCGGCGCCGCGCTGGCGCTCAATCGCGAGTTCGCCGGCCGCGGCTTCCTGCGCGGCCTGCTGCTGATCCCGTGGGTCGTGAGCGCGGTCGCCGCCTCCTATGTGTGGAAGTGGCTCTACCATTCCGATTTCGGTGTCATCGGCGCCCTGATGGTGCAGTTCGGGCTGACCGACCACCCGATCAACTTCATCGACAACACCACAACCTCGCTCTACGCGCTGATCGTCGTGAACGTGTGGAAGGAATTCTCGTTCGCCATGATCATGCTGATGGCGGGCCTGCAGACCGTTCCCGACAGCCTGCTGCGTGCCGCGCAGGTGGATGGGGCAAGCGCCTGGCAGCGGTTCTGGCACGTCACCTTCCCGCACCTGGCGGGCGTCTCGACCGTAACCGTGCTGCTGCTTGCAGTGCAGAACTTCAACTCCTTCATCATCCCGTGGGTGATGACGAGCGGCGGTCCCGCCGGCTCGTCCGACATCTGGATCACCCATATCTACCAGATCGCCTTCGGGCGGCAGCGCTGGGGCGTGGGCGCGGCCTACGCGGTGATCCTGTTCATCGTGATGATGGTGCTCGGCTACTTCTACGTGCGGGCACTGACCAAGGGCGACGAATCGAGGGCCGGCGCATGAGTGCGAGCACGGAAGCAGCGGTGATCCATCGCACGGGCATCGACGGCTGGCGCTGGTTCGGTCGTCTGTTCCTCGTCCTGCTGCTCGGCTTCACGGTGATGCCGATGCTGTGGATGTTCATCACCTCGCTGAAGACGGGTTTTGCCGCGATGCAATACCCGCCGCAGTGGTGGCCGACCGAGCCTACGCTGGAGAACTACTGGCGCCTCATCGATCCCACCAGCAGCGTCGGCCAGGACTTCCTGCGGTACTTCTGGAACAGCGTCTGGGTCTCGACCCTCACCACCATCCTCGCGGTGGTCGTCGCGGTGCCGGCGGCCTATGCCTTCTCGCGCTTCCGCTTTCCCGGCCGGACGTTCCTGTTCTTCGCCGTGCTGCTGCGCAACATGTTCCCGGCCGTGGTGTTCCTCGTGCCGCTGTTCATCCTGATGCGCGTGCTCGGCCTCGTGAACACGCACGGCTCGCTGATCCTGACGTACCTGACCTTCGGCCTGCCGCTCGCCATCTGGCTGCTGAAGGGCTTCTACGACAACATCCCGGTCCAGCTCGAGCAGGCGGCCCGCATCGACGGTGCGACGCGCTTCCAGGCGTTCTTCCTGATCGTCATGCCGCTCTCGACGCCGGGCATCATCGCCACCTCGATCTACAGCTTCATCGGCGCCTGGAACGAGTACATCTACGCCTACACGTTCCTCACCCGGCACGACCAGATGACCCTGCCGGTCGGCATCCAGCGCTTCTTTTCTGAGAACGCCACGGATTGGCCGGGGCTGATGGCGGCGACCTTCATGATGAGCATCCCCGTCGTGGTGCTGTTCCTCGTCCTGCAACGCTACTTCGTTCGCGCGCTCACCGAAGGCGCCGTGAAGCACTAACCGCCAGGGAACCCTTATGGCTCAGGTTGTCCTCAAAGACGTGGTCAAGAACTACGGCGGCGTATACGCCGTGAACCACGTATCGCTGACCGTCGAGGATGGCGAATTCGTCGCCCTGGTCGGACCTTCGGGCTGTGGCAAGACCACGACGCTCAATCTCGTCGCCGGGCTCATCCCGATGTCGGGCGGCACGATCACCATCGGCGATCGCGACGTGACCGATCTCGATCCGAAGGACCGGGACATCGCGATGGTGTTCCAGAACTACGCGCTCTATCCGCAGAAGTCGGTCTACAGGAACCTCGCCTTCCCGCTGCAGATGCGGAAGATGGACAAGGCCGAGATCGACCGTCGGGTGCAGGCCGCCGCCAAGACGCTCGACATCACCCACCTTCTGGAGCGCAAGCCGAGAGAACTCTCGGGCGGCCAGCAGCAGCGCGTCGCCCTCGGCCGCGCCCTGGTGCGCGAGCCGCGTGCCTTCCTGATGGATGAGCCGCTCAGCAACCTCGATGCCAAGCTGCGCGTGCAGATGCGAAGCGAGATCAAGCGCTTCCACCAGGACCTCGGCGCCACGATCATCTACGTGACGCACGACCAGCTCGAGGCCGTCACCATGTCCGACAAGATGGCGGTGATGAACGGCGGCTTCCTGCAGCAGTACGACAGCCCGGCCAACGTCTTCGCCAATCCGGTGAACATGTTCGTCGCGAGCTTCGTCGGCTCGCCGGCGATGAGCCTGGTGCCGCTGACGGCCGTGTCGAAGGGCACGGACGTCGTCCTCGCCAGCCCGGAGGGCTGGGAGATGCCGCTGTCCGACGCCAATGGCAGGAAGGCGCTCTCCGCCAAGTCGAACAAGGTTGTGCTCGGCGGCCGGCACTCGACCATCCAGGTGCACAAGGCGCAGGTGCCGGGCTCGGTGCCCGGCAAGGTCTACACCGTCGAGCCCACCGGCGACGTCACCTTCGCCCAGGTGTTCGTCTCCGGCGCCGTGGTCAATGTCAGCGTCGCGCCGAGCTTCCAGTTGCGCCCCGACGAGCCGGTATTCCTCGAGTTCGACCAGAACCGGATGCACCTGTTCGACGCCGAGACGGAGATGGCGCTGACGCTCTAGGCCGCCCCCCCACCCCATTCTGTCCCGGGCGGCAGGGTCGTGCCGCCCCAAGCGAGGCATGCCCATGATGACTGCGAACACTGCCGAGGACGCCCTCAACCGCGTCAACACCAGCTCCAAGCCCTCAGACCTGCGCATCACCGATATCCGGGTGGCCGAGATCACCGGCGCGCCGTTCCGCTCGGCGCTGCTGAAGATCTACACCAACCAGGGCATCGTGGGGCTCGGCGAGGTCCGGGACGGCGCCAGCGCCACCTACGCCCTGATGCTGAAGAGCCGCCTCATCGGCGAGAACCCGTGCGACGTCGATCGCCTGTTCCGCCGCATCAAGCAGTTCGGCGGCCACGGCCGCCAGGGGGGCGGCGTGTCCGCGGTCGAGATCGCGCTGTGGGATCTCGCCGGCAAGGCCTATGGCGTGCCGATCTACCAGATGCTCGGCGGCAAGTTCCGCGACAAGGTCCGCTGCTACTGCGACACCGACGCCGACCGTCCCAGCGGCACCGAGATGGGCAAGCGCCTCAAGGAGCGCATGGACAAGGGGTTCACCTTCCTCAAGATGGACCTGGGGCTGATGGAAATCGCCCACATCCCCGGCGCCGTCGTCGGCCCCGCCGGTGCCATTGACGCGTTCCGCCAGCATCCCGCCAGCGTCGGCCCGCAGACCGCGGAGCAGCGCTACGCCCGCAACCGCGCCTATGACGCGCAGAACGTCATGCACCCCTTCACCGGCCTGCACTTCTCCGAGAAGGGCCTCGACCTGCTCGACCAGTACATGGGTGAAGTGCGCGGCGAGATCGGGCCGGAAATCCCGCTCGCCATCGACCATCTCGGCCACATCTCGCTGCAGGACGGCATCCGCCTGGCCCAGCGCATCGAGAAGTACACCCCGGCATGGCTTGAGGACGTGATCCCGTGGCAGTACGCCGAGGGTTACCGCCGCCTCCAGGAAGCGACCTCGGTGCCGATCTGCACCGGCGAGGACATCTACCTCAAGGAAGGCTTCGAGCCGCTCTTCAACGCCGGCATCTCAGTGATCCACCCCGATATCCTGACCACGGGCGGCATCCTCGAGACCAAGAAGATCGGCGACGCGGCGCAGGACTACGGTATCGCCATGGCCATCCACATGGCCGAGACCCCGGTCGCCGCCATCGCCGCGGCCCACATCGCCACCGCCACCGAAAACTTCCTCGCGCTTGAATATCACTCCGTCGACGTGCCGTGGTGGGACGACATCGTCACCGGCTTCGACGGCCCGATCGTCAGGAACGGCTTCATCGAACTGAGCGACAAGCCTGGCCTCGGCATCGACGACCTCAACGACGAGGTCCTCCGCCAGCACCTGCAGCCGGGCGTCACCGACATCTGGCAGCCGACCGACCAGTGGAACGACGACACGTCCTGGGACCGCACCTGGTCGTAAGCATCCGGAACCGAGGCACGCCATGAAGATCAAAGAGATCAAGGTCATCGTCTGCTCGCCCGGACGCAACTTCGTCACCGTGAAGGTGATCACCGACGAGGGCGTCTACGGCATCGGCGACGGCACGGTGAACGGCCGCGAACTCGCGGTCGTCTCCTACCTCAAGGACCACATTGCCCCCACCCTCATCGGCAAGGACCCCCTCCGCACCGAGGACATCTGGCAGTACCTCTACAAGGGCGCCTACTGGCGCCGCGGCCCGATCACCATGGCGGCGATCGCCGCGATCGACATGGCGCTGTGGGACATCAAGGCCAAGGTCGCGAACATGCCGCTCTACCAGCTGCTTGGCGGCCGGTCGCGCGACAAGGTGATGGTCTATAAGCATGTCGGCGGCCTCGACATCTCCGAGGTCACCGAAGGCGTCATCGCCATGCGCGAGCAGGGCCTCGACGCCATCCGCGCCCAGGTCTCGATCCCCGGCCTGCCGCCGATCTACGGCACCGGCCCGTCCACCGACCAGGCTGCCGGCGGCATGATCAAGCCGATGGTCACCGAGGAGGTCTGGGCCACGCACAAATACATGCCGCTGGTCCCCAAGCTGTTCGAGAAGCTGCGCGATGCGGTCGGCTGGGACGTGCACCTCTTGCACGACGTGCACCACCGTTTGACCCCCATCGAGGCCGCACGGCTGGGCAAGGACCTCGAGCCCTACCGCCTGTTCTGGCTCGAGGACGCCGTTCCCGCCGAGCTGCAGGAAGGCTTCCGCATCATCCGCCAGCACACCACCCAGCCGCTGGCCGTGGGCGAGATCTTCAACTCGGTCTACGACACCACGACGCTGATCCAGGAACAGCTGATCGACTACATCCGCGTCACCGCCGTGCATGCGGGCGGCGTCACCGGCATCAAGAAGATCTTCGATTTCGCCTCGATCTACCACGTGAAGTCGGCCTGCCACGGCCCCATGGACATGTCGCCCGCCACCATGGGCGCCAACATCCATGTCGACACCGCGATCAACAACTTCGGCATCCAGGAATTCACCGGCTACACCAAGGAGACCTACGACGTCTTCAAGTGCGACTGGCGCTACGACCGCGGCTACCTCTACCCCAACGAGACGCCCGGCCACGGCACCGACATCGATGAAGACCTGGCCGCCAAGTATCCCTACGCCGCCGCCTACCTGCCGGTCGCCCGGCTCGAGGACGGCTCGATGACCAGCTGGTAACTCCGGAAAGACGCGTCACGTGAAGATCACCGACATCAAGCCGTTTCCCGTCTGGGTCGGCCATCGCAACCAGCTGATCGTCAAGGTCGAGACCGACGCCGGCATCTTCGGCTGGGGCGAAAGCGGCCTTTCGGGCCGCGAGAAGTCCGTGGTGGGGGCGCTCGAGCATTTCCGCGAGTTCCTGATCGGCAAGGACCCGTTCCGCATCGGCGCCATCTGGCAGGAGCTCTATCGCAGCCAGTATTTCGAGGGCGGGCGCGTGCTCACCGCGGCGCAGTCGGCGCTCGACATCGCGCTGCACGACATCAAGGGCAAGGCGCTGGGCGTTCCCGTCTACGAGCTCCTGGGCGGCAAGCATCGCGAGGTCATCCCGACCTTCGCCTCCACCGGATCGATCACCGACGATGGCGACGAGACCATCGCACAGGCCAAGGCGCTGATGGCGCGCGGCTGGAACACCATCCGCTTCTTCCCCGCCGCCTGGAACGACGCATCGGGCATCTTCGAGCCGCGCGAGAGCATCGGCAAGACCGCGAAGTTCCTGATCCGGGCCCGCAAGGAACTGGGCGAGGACGTGGTGCTCGGCATCGACTACCACCACCGCCTGTCGGTCGCCGAAACCGCCAGCTTCTGCCAGAAGATGCCGTCGGGCACGCTCGACTTCCTCGAGGAGCCGATCCGCGACGAGACGCCGGAGGCCTACGAGTCGCTGCGCACCCTGACCGACGTGCCGTTCGCCGTCGGCGAGGAGTTCGCCTCCAAGTGGCAGTTCCTGCCCTATATCGAGCGCGGCATCCACCAGTATAACCGGCTCGACCTGTGCAATGTCGGCGGCTTCACCGAGGCGATGAAGGTCGCCGGCTGGTCCGAGGCGCACTATGTCGACCTGATGCCGCACAATCCGCTCGGCCCGATCTGCACCGCGGCGACCATCCACTTCTCTGCCGCCACGGCGAACTTCTTCGCCCTCGAGGTCCGCGCCAACGCCACCGACCTTTATGCCGGCACGCCGACGGCGGAGCTGTTCCCGCAGATGCCGATGCTCGATGGCGCCGTGTTCAGGGTGCCGAACGGCCCCGGCCTCGGCATCGAGATCAACGAAAAGCTGCTCGACCGGGACAGCTTCAAGTTCTGGGAAGCGCCCCATCTCAAGCGCCACGACGGTTCGGTTACGAACTGGTAGGCCCGACCAATTTTTCAGGAGGACAACATGGCCATCATTCAAGCGAAGATTCCGCCCTTCAAGCGTCCGAGCAAGGACATCATCAACGCGCTCAAGGACATCGGCACCGCGACCGTCGCCGGTTCGCTCGGCCATTCCGGCTTCCGCAACCCGCACATGGTCGGCCCGGTCAGCCAGTACAAGGGCAAGTCGATCGTCGGCACGGCCCTCACCCTGCAGTTCATGCCGCAGCGCCCGGACCTGTTCAGCGAGGGCGAATACGCCGATCCGGAGACGCAGCTGCACCGCCACGTGCTGTATGAAGTCGAGGAAGGCGACGTAGTCGTCGTCGATGCCCGCGGCGACATGAGCTCGGGCGTGTTCGGCGACATGATGTCGACCTACTTCAAGGGCCGCAAGGGCGCCGGCATCGTCATCGACGGCGTCATGCGCGACAAGCCGAACGTCGACAAGCTCGACCTCGCCATCTGGATGCGCGGCTGGACCCCGAACTATCACGTGCAGGTCTCCATCTGGCCATCGGCGGTGAACGTGCCGATCTCGTGCGGCGGCGTCATGGTCATCCCGGGCGACATCATCATGGCCGACGACGACGGCGTGATCGTCCTGCCCCAGTCGATGGCCGAAAAGGTGATCGAGGATTCGAAGAAGCACGCCGAGTGGGAGGTGTTCAGCCGCGAAAAGCTCACCGCCGGTGAATCGCTCCGCCGCTACTACCCGCTGCACCCCGACGCCGAGGAAGAGTACCAGGCCTGGCGCAAGGCCAAGGGCCTGCCGCCCAGCCCGAGCCACTAGACTGGCCTAACCCTGCAAGCGAATACGAGAAGGGCGCCCAGGTGGCGCCCTTCTTGCGGCATCTTGTCTAGTGGCGAGACGTCATCTCCTGAACCGCCTCGGCAACATGTGCTAGATCGAACTGACCCGGATACACTTTCTGGTACGCAAGCATCGTCCAAAGCCCAACGCGAGCGGCGTTCTTCAGCCCAAAGTCCAGTGGAAGGCCGTCGCCATGCAAGTAGACAGTGTCAAACATTCGCTTTCCTTCCTCTTGCCGAATGTTCGTGCTGATCGAGAGCCCTGGTTCATTGGAGTGTGCACCAAAGTCAATCAACGTCTCGTACAGAGACACAAATGCCGATGCTATGTCGGGGAAGTCTTGGCGAAAGTGGCGCTTAAGGCTTCCGAAACTGAATTCCTTCCTGACTCGCTCAGCCGCTGCGGCAGAGTTGCCACGCGAAAACCACAGCTGAGTCCTTTGTTCGTTTGGACCGATGTGAAGTCCGTATGCTGCGGCCTCTAGGGTTGCCCTCTGCAGTACGACGGCCTCATAGACTTGACCCGCCATTGCGCACGCCGATGCTGCTCTGAAGCACGAGTGCGACCTTAAAAAGAAGTTCATCGGCTGGAGTGGAGTGGGGTCTATCTTTCCCTCGAGAAGGCGCCAAAGTAACCAGTCAATCTGCACGAGATCGTCCTTGGCTGGCGCCTTGTTATGAAACGTGGCGTACTGGTTCTCTCTCGCGGCATCGAATGCGGCGGTAAAGCTGTTCAGCCCCCAGCCTGACGGTGGATTCATCACGTCCTACACCCGCATCTTCGCCCGCGCATAAGCATTGGGCCTGTCGTCCATCACCGTACGCCCGCCATATTCCGGGGCGCGGCGGCGCTCCTCGGCGATGAAGTCGTGGAAGCCGGGCCCGCCGGCCTCCTCCATGGCGCGGGCCTGCACGTCGAGGCGCCGGATCGCCGCCAGTTCCTCGTCGGCGCCCAGACGCGCCTTGCCGACCGCCGATTTCAGCACGCGAATGGTCTCGTCATAGACCTTGAGCGGCACCGGGAAAGGATGCCCGTCCTTGCCGCCATGCGCCATGGCGAAGCGCCCGGGATCGGCGAAACGGTGCGGAGCGCCGTGCACCACCTCGGCCACCTGCGCCAGGGCGCGGACGGTGCGGGCCCCGACGCCGGGCACCAGCAGCAGTTCGGCGAAATCTTCCGGCGCCCGGTCGGCGGCGGCGGCGAGGCTGCCGTGCAGGCGGCGCAGCATCACGTCCTTGGGGCGAATGTCGTGGTGCTCGGGCATGATCAGATGCGGCAGCAGCGGCTCGTCGCTCTGTGCCGGCGCGGGCTCGGCGATGCCCTCGATGCGGCTGACCTCCCTGACGATGGCATCCACTCCCATGCCGCCAAGCAGCTCGGTCTGCGCGCTGCGGGAGCGGGCGGCGCGAACATCGGTCAGGTTGACGATCACCCCCTGCCCCGCGCCTTCGATCGCCGCGTGCGGCGCCTCGACGAAACTGCTCAGCCCGGCCGATTGCCAGTGGTAGCGGCGCGCGGTCCTGGCATCGCCCTTCATGCCCTGCTGCACCACCACCCATTTGCCGTCGTCGGCGACGATGAAGCCGTGCAGGTAGAGTTCGAAGCCGTCCTGCACGGCGGCGCTGTCGACCTTGGCGACCAGCCGGCTGGCCCTCGCCAGCGCCGCCCCGTCGAATCCGACCCGGTTGCCAATGGCGACCAGCTCGTCCGGGGTCTTGCGCGAATGCCGGCCGCGTCCGCCGCAGATATGGAGGCCCAGTTCGCGCTCGAGCGGCCTGAGCCCGCCCTTCAGCGCGCCGATGACGCTGGTGGTGATGCCGCTCGAGTGCCAGTCCATGCCCATGACGGCGCCGAACGACTGGAACCAGAACGGATTGGCCAGCCGGCTCAGCAGTTCGTCGCGGCCATATTCATGGGCGATGGCCTGGCAGATCACCGCGCCGAGCCGCGCCATGCGCTCGCTCAGCCATTTCGGCACCCTGCCGCCGTGCAGCGGCAGATCGGCACTTCCGGCGCGACTGGCCATGGGAGAAGTCCTCGTTCGGGGCGAGGATAGCATGGGAACGAAACGGAAACAAATGCATGTGTGCCGCCTCCCTCCCCCTTGAGGGGAGGGATCGAGGGAGGGGGTGGTTCAGTGGATCACCGATGGACCCCCACCCCCCAGCCCCTCCCCTCAAGGGGGAGGGGAACCCATCCACCCAAGGTCCGCGCCTGTCCCGCCGCGCGGGCGGTATTCGCAGCCGACCCAGCCGTCGTAGCCGAGCCGGTCGAGCTCACCCAGCACGAAGCCGTAGTTGATCTCGCCCGTCCCCGGCGCATGCCGGCCGGGATGGTCGGCGATCTGCACGTGGGCGACCCGGTCCTGCAAGGAGGCGAAGTTACGGATCAGGTCGCCCTGCATGATCTGCACATGGTAGAAATCGAACTGGATAAAGAGGTTGTCGCTGCCCACCGCGTCGAGAATGCCGTCGGCGTGGATGGTGTTGTCGACGAAGAAGCCCGGGATATCGACGACGCTGTTGATCGGCTCGATCAGCAGCTTCACCCCGGCAGCGGCGAAGCGCGGCGCGGCGTATTTCAGGTTCTCGACCAGCACGGCGTCCAGCACTTCAATACTGAGGTGCGGCGGCCTGATGCCGGCGAGGCAGTTCACCCGCGTGCAGCCCAGCGCCGTGGCATAGCGGATCGCCGTCTCCACCCCCTGCCGGAACTCCTCCACCCGCCCCGGCAGGCAGGCGATGCCACGCTCGCCGGCCGCCCAGTTGCCGGCCGGCAGGTTGAACAGCGCCTGTTCGAGGCCGTTGTCGCGCAGCAGTGCAGCCACCGTTTCGGGCGGCAGTTCATAGGGCGAGACATACTCGACGGCGCGAAAGCCATCGGCGGCGGCAGCAGCGAAGCGCTCGGCAAACGGCAGGTCGGGATAGAGGAAGGAGAGGTTGGCGGAGAATTTCGGCATGGCCCAGCCAGAGCATGCAGAGCGACGAGGGTAAAGTGCTCTGAATAGCTACCGGGTCCGCCTCCCTCCGCCTTGAGCGGAGGGATCGAGGGAGGGGGTGGTTCAGTGGATCACCGATGGACCCGCACCCCCAACCCCCACCCTCAAGGGGGAGGGGTGGAAAGCCCGAGCGCCCTCCAGCGCCCCGTGGGAGCGGCGCGCCGGAGGACTTTTCCGGGAGGACCGGAACGAGAAGCGGGATCGCTGCTTTTCGCTGCGACCCCGCCACCAGTCAATGGTCAGATTGCCTCAGACCTTCACGCGGATCATCTGGTACGAATACGGGGCCAGCTTCACGCTCAGCAGCTTGCCGTCGACCTTGGCGCCGCTGCCCTTGACCGGGACGACGTTGTTCTGGTTGGCGGCGGTGTTCACGGCCCTCAGGTCCCTGTGCGTCATCACCTGGTGGTCGATCACCGAGGCCGCGCCGAAGCCCTCGAGGCTGAGGTCGACGTCGATCGATTCCGTGGCGTGGCGGTTGACGGCGAAGAACGAGATCGTCCCGTCTTCCTCGTTGTGCACGCCCGAGACGTCGACATAGCCGATGTTGTCGCCGTGCACGGCGTCGTAGCCGGGCGAGCTGACCGACAGGTTCAGCGCCGTGCCGCGGCCGTAGATCGAGGCGAAGTAGTACGGATAGTAGATCGTCTGGCGCCAGGCCTGGCCGGCCGGGTCGGTCATGATCGGGGCGATGACGTTGACCAGCTGGGCGATGCAGGCGAGCTTCACCACGTCGGAGCGGCGGATGAAGGTGTTGAGGATCAGGCCGACCTGCAGCACGTCCTCGAAGTTGTAGATGTCCTCGAGCAGGCGCGGCGCGTGCGGCCAGCCATCATTGCCGTCGAGGATCTTACGGTCCTGCTTGTTGGAGTGGTACCACACGTTCCACTCGTCGAAGCTGATGTAGACGTTGTGCTTGCTGCGCTTCCTGGACTTCACGAAGTTGATGGTCGAGGCGATCGTACCGATGTAGCGGTCGAGCTTCTCGTTCAGCGCCAGGTAGTTGGCCGAGTTCTTGGCCAGCACGTCCGCCGCCGCGCCTTCCGCCAGCGCGCGCTCGTTCTCGCGGTTGGCGAAGTACATGTGCAGGGAAATGTGGTCGACATTGTCGTAGGTGTGCTCGAGCACCTCGCGTTCCCACTCGGGATAGGTCGGCATGTCCGAGTTCGACGAGCCGCACACGATCAGCTCAAGGTTCTTGTCGAAGGCGCGCATGGTCTTGGCGACTTCGTTGGCGAGGCGCCCATACTCGTGGGCGGTCTTGTGGCCGACCTGCCAGGGGCCGTCCATCTCGTTGCCGAGGCACCACAGCTTGACGTTGAACGGGTCGGCGCGACCGTTCTTCTTCCTGAGGTCGCCCCAGTACGAGCCGGTCGGGCCGTTGACGTATTCGAGGAAGTTGCGCGCATCGTCGAGGCCGCGCGAGCCGAGGTTGATGGCGAGCATCATCTCGGTCTCGACGGCGGCACACCAGTCGGCGAACTCGTGCACGCCGACCGCGTTGCTGTCGGAGGTATGCCAGGCGAGGTCGAGCCGGGTCGGGCGCTGCTCGCGCGGGCCGACGCCGTCCTCCCAGTTATAGGCCGAAACGAAGTTTCCGCCCGGGTAGCGCACCATCGGGACCTTGAGGTCCCTGACCAGTTGGGCCACGTCACCGCGCATGCCGTTCTTGTCGGCGGTCGGGTGGCCGGGCTCGTAGATGCCCGTGTAGATGGCGCGCCCGAGGTGCTCGAGAAAGGCCCCGTAGACCCGGTCGTCGATCCTCGAGATGGTATAGTCCTTGTGCGCCGTAACCGTCGCCCGCATCGGCCCCTCCTAAACACCGGTTTTGGTGATTTATATCGCTGAGCTTGATATGGAACAGCCCAAGGCCCGTCAAGGGGGTCGGAAGGATGGGCCGAAGTTCATGCTCCAAGCCTGGGTTTCCTGTGGGCTTCAGGTGGTCGTTGGGGCGCTATTCCGTCTCGATCCGGAGCACGATGTCCTGGTCGTAGTTGCCGAAGCCGCGACCGAAGATGTTGATGCCGCCGGGGTGCTTGGCATCCTCCTTGACCCCGATCCTGAGCCGGATCGAGTGGTGCGTTTCGAGGTCGAGCTCCTTGAGCGACACCGGCGAAATCTTGACCCCGTCGACGAAGGTGCCGGTGGCGGTGACCCGGAACCCCTTGAGCTTGCCGTACTGGCTGCCCTTGAGCTTCCACCAGTCGGGCGTATAGACGCCGCGCTTGTCGCCGAAGTCGCCCGGCGAGGTCCAGGTCGCGATGTCGTGGCCGTTGACCGTGACGGTGATGTCGGAGGGCCAGTCCGCGCTGGTCCCGGGCACTTCCGAACTCAGCTCGAGCGAGAACTCCATCGAGGTGATCTTCTGTTGCGCGAGACGCGCATTGTTGGGGAACTGGTACTCGAGATAGCCCCGGGTGAACCAGATCAGCCCGGCCCGCATGCGGTCCGGATCGAGGAAGGTGTCGGGCACGTCGAGCAGGCCGATAATGCCTTCGGTCGAGCACAGCCCGCACGGCGCCGAGACCTCGCAGCTGGTATAGAGCCCCAGCGGCATGGCCACTTCGATGGCGTTGGCCTTGAGCGGCCGGATATCCTCCTTGAACATCACCAGCACCTCGTCGAAGAGGCTGTGGCAGATCTTCTGGTTGCCCTTGCGCGCCTTCTGCGTCTCGGTGCGCACGAGCCCCGCATCGACCAGCGTCTGCATGTTGGAGGAAACCGTCGACTGCGGCTGCCTGAGCTTGGCGGCGATGTCGTTGACGTTCATCGGCCCTTCGATGTGCAGCAGCTTGAGGATCGCCACCCGCACCTCGGACGCGAGCGCCTTCAGCACCTCGGGCCTCTCCTCCGGATCGACAAGCAGGAAGTTGCGGCTCACGACTCTTCAGCGCCCCCAATGGATATGGGGTTTGTATCAGCGTCTTCGGTACAGTCAAAGTCGGCAGATATCGCCGGGCTCAGCGGTAGCCGGAGGCCTGGAGTTCGAACAGCTCGGCGTATCGGCCGCCATTGGCCATCAGCTCGGCGTGCGTGCCCTGCTCCTCGACCTTGCCGTCGGCGAGCACGACGATGCGATCGGCCATGCGCACGGTCGAAAAGCGGTGTGAAATCAGCACCGCCGTGGTTCCCTCGGCGAGGCTCTTGAAGCGCTGGAACACTTCGGCTTCGGCCCGGGCGTCAAGCGCCGCGGTCGGCTCGTCGAGGATGATGATCTCGGCATCGCGCATGTAGGCGCGGGCGATGGCGAGCTTCTGCCACTCGCCGCCCGAGAGGTCGTGGCCCTTGGCGAAGGTGCGGCCCAGCATCTGGTCGTAGCCCTCGGGGAGCTTGCGGATCACCGCGTCCGCGAGGCTCTGCTCGGCGGCGGAGACGATCCGCTCGCGGTCAGCCGCCGCATCGATGCGGCCGACACCGATATTGTCGGAGGCCGAGAAGCTGTAGCGCAGGAAGTCCTGGAAGATGGCGCCGATATGGGTGCGCAGGTCGGCGAGGGCGAACTCGCGGATATCGATGCCGTCGATGGTGATGCGGCCCTCGTCGGGGTCGTAGAGCCGGGTGATCAGCTTGACGATGGTGGTCTTGCCCGCGCCGTTCTCGCCCACCAGGGCCAGCGTCTCGCCGGCGGCCACGGTGAAGCTCAGGTGGCGCACGGCCCAGGCATCGGAGCCGGGATAGCGGAAGCCGACATTGTCGAACACGATCCCCTGCCGGACCGGCACCGGAAAGGGCCTTGGGCGCTCAGGATCGACGATGGCCGGCTTGATCTCGAAAAAGCTGAACAGGTCGTCGAGATAGAGCGACTGTCCGGCGATCTGGGTGAAGCCGATGAGGATCTGCTGCAGGTAGCCGTTGAGCTGATTGAAGCTGCCCGACAGGAAGACCAGCGTGCCGATGGTGAACTCGCCATGCAGCGTGCGCCAGACGATATAGGCGTAGGCGGCATAGTAGGTCAGGGTCGAGATCGAGGCGAGCAGGCCGGTCTGCAGGGCGCGCCGGATCGACAGATTGCGGTTCTCGATCAGGATCTGGTCGCTCAGCGTCCTGAACCGGCCGGAGAGGAACCCGCCCAGCCCGAACAGCTTGATCTCCTTGGCGCTTTCGGCGCTGGCCCCGATCTGGCGCAGGTATTCGAGCTGCCGTCGCTCGGGCGAGCGGTGGTGCGAGATCCAGTAGGCGAGGCGATTGAAGCGGAACTCGCCCCAGACGGCGGGAATGAGCGCAATGGCGAGCAGCCCGATCAGCAGGGGCGCATGGATGAAGAGCCCGGCGGCGAGCGCGATGGCGGTGATCATCGCCTGCGCCTGGCCGAACAGTTGCGAGATCACGGTGGAGCGCGACGAGGCCTGGCGGCGGGCGCGCTCGAGGCTGTCCTGATACTCGGACTGCTCGAAATGCTTGAGGTCGAGCTTGGCGGCATGCTGCATCAGCTCGAGGCTGACGGCATTGGAGTGGCTTTCGCCGAGGATGTTGTCGACCACGTTGATGGCGCGATTGAACGCGTCGCGGGCGAAGACGAGGATGAACTCGCCACCCAGAAGCAGCATCAGGTAGGTGAGCCGACCGCTGTCGAGCCAGTCGGAGAGGCCCGGCCCGGGGCTCGGGAGGCCCGTCTGGTGCACGACCTCGTCGATGATCAGCTTGGTGAACAGCAGCACCAGCGGCGGCTGGACGGCGACGACGAGGCGAAGCGCGATGGAGAGCGAGATCAGCCACGGACTGGTGCGCCACATCTGCGCGAAGAGACGCCCGAGGTGGCGGAGGGTCTTCAGGCGCTCACCCTTGTCGAAGGGCAAGGCAGTGGGAATGTCGGGGCCATTCACCCCGCCCCGTCCCCCACCCATCCTGCCACCGACACCACGCATCCCGAATAGTTAGGGGAGGCGGCGGCAGTTCTCAACCTGAACGGATGGCGAGCGCTGGACTGGCTCTGCGGAACCTCCGGAAAGCACAGTGCCTTGCGCACACCAATTCATCCGGCGGCCATCCGGACCCGGAGGATGTCAAAAAACTGGGCGGGGTGACCGGCGCGGTTTTGGCCACGCGGGTAGTCCGCAAATGAAACGGCCGTCGCCGCGCCGGTCAGATCGAGGTCTGAGTGAGACCGCTGCCGTGAGGGAGCGTGCGCGGCTGGTTCTCTCCACACCCCTGTTACCAGGACGGGACCTGACCAGTCGGCCGGTTGCCCACGACACCGACCCGCCATGGGACGACTCCCATGACCCTCGACATCCGGAGGTGGGGGGATAAGTTTGTTGGGTGGGCCGGTTCGTGGGGGAGCTATCCCGCCACCAACTCGGTGTCATCCCAGCGCAAGCTGGGATCCAGCTCTCGGCTGGCGCGGGCTGATGCTTGGGTCCCAGCTTTCGCTGGGATGACAGCTGGTGGGTGGGGCAGCACGGTGCCCAACTCCCCCCTCCGCTTGCCGGCCATTCGAGCGTAGCTCTCATTGCCTTCTCACCTAAAATCGCTCCACTGGAGCGATTTTGCCTTCGCTCGCCACCAACTCGGGGGCGGCAAGCCCTGTCATGACGCAAGCCGCCGTCAGGGCTGCGATTCGCTGGAGCGACGGTCCACATCCTCGCCGAATGCAACCATCTCCGCACGATCTGCGAAGGCCCGGATCGGCACAAGGATCACCTCGGGGGGCACGTCGATGAAGACGTAAGCGTCTGTGATGGTGACCGCGGCGATGGTCTCGTAGGCCGCAAAGGACTTGTGCCCGTCCCGATCCACGGCCAGGTGATCGCCCCACTGTTCGAGCCTCACCGAAGCTGGTGCGGGAGCGCGCCTTCGGGCGCGCCAGCGCGCCGCAAGGGTCATCGCCGCCGTCGCGAGGCCGTAGCCGACCGCGATCAGGACCAGCGCCGCCAGCCAGAACCGCCAGCTCCACTCCGGCCCGACCCAGTCGGGCGGCAGGAAGGCCACCGATCCACCCGAGGCGCCAAGCCAGATCAGCAGCGCCCACTTGCGCCAGCCGATCATCTCGCGCGGCAACGATTCGTAGGCCAACGCGTCGGCGGGGGTAAGGGCGTAGCTGAGGGTGAGGAGCGGTTGGGTCATCAACCTAGGCAAAGGGCACGGTTTGATCCGCGCCCTCTGAGATACCCTGCGATGGAGAACCGCTTACAGCGTGCGCGTCACCTGCTCCACGCGGAAGCATTCGATGACGTCGCCGGCGCGGATGTCTTCGTAGTTCTCGAAGGCCATGCCACATTCCTGGCCGACCGGGACTTCCTTGACCTCATCCTTGAAGCGCTTGAGCGTCTTGAGCTTGCCTTCGTGGACCACGACGTTGTCGCGCAGCAGGCGCACGCCGGCGCCGCGTTCGACGATCCCTTCGGTGACACGGCAGCCGGCGACCTTGCCGACCTTGGTGATGTTGAACACCTCGAGGATCTCGGCGTAGCCGATGAAGGTCTCGCGACGTTCCGGCTTCAGCAGGCCCGACATCGCCGCCTTCACGTCATCCACGAGGTCGTAGATGATGTTGTAGTAGCGGATCTCGATGCCGTCGCGGGTCGCGAGGTCGTTGGCCTGCTTGTTGGCGCGGACGTTGAAGCCGATGATGATGGCGTTGCTGGCCGTGGCCAGGGTCACGTCGGATTCGGTGATGCCGCCCACGCCGCTCATCAGGATCTGGGCCGACACTTCCTCGGTCGAGAGCTTGTTGAGCGAGGCGTTGATCGCCTCGACCGAGCCCTGCACGTCGCCCTTGATGATCAGCGGGAACTTGGCGATGCCCGAGGCCTTGAGCTGATTCATCATCTGCTCGAGGCTGGTGGCGCCGCCGCCTGCCGTCTTCTCGCGAATGGCGCGCTGGCGATACTCGGTGACTTCGCGGGCACGCGCTTCGGTCTCGACCACCGAGAAGCGGTCGCCCGCACTCGGCACGCCGGTAAAGCCCAGAACTTCGACCGGCACGGACGGTCCGGCTTCCTTGACCTGCTCACCCTTGTCCGAAATCAGCGCGCGAACGCGGGCGAACTCGGTACCGGCAACGACGATGTCGCCGATGGCGAGCGTGCCGCGCTGCACCAGCACGGTCGCCACCGCACCGCGGCCGCGATCGAGCTTGGCTTCGATGACCAGGCCCTCGGCGCGCCCATCGCGGGCCACCTTGAGCTCGAGCACTTCGGCCTGCAGCAGGATGGTTTCGAGCAGCTTGTCGAGGCCGGCCTTGGTGACGGCCGAAACTTCGACGTCGAGCACGTCGCCGCCCATCGATTCGACGAACACTTCGTGCTGCAGCAGCTCGGTACGGACGCGCTGCGGATTGGCCGACGGCTTGTCCATCTTGTTGATGGCCACGATGATCGGAACCCCGGCCGCCTTGGCGTGCTTGATGGATTCGATCGTCTGCGGCATCACGCCGTCATCGGCCGCCACCACCAGCACCGCGATATCGGTGGCCTGGGCGCCACGGGCACGCATGGCGGTGAACGCCTCGTGGCCCGGGGTATCGAGGAAGGTGATCTTCTGGCCGTTCACTTCGACCTGGTAGGCGCCGATGTGCTGGGTGATGCCACCGGCTTCGCCGGAGACCACATTGGTCTGGCGGATGGCGTCGAGCAGCGAGGTCTTGCCGTGGTCGACGTGGCCCATGATGGTCACGACCGGCGCGCGGTTGGTCAGGTCCTCGGCCTTGTCGTCAGCCGGGATGTCGTACAGGCCTTCTTCCACGTCGGCATCCGACACACGCTTGACCGTGTGGCCGAGCTCGGTGGCGATCAGCTCGGCGGTATCGGCGTCGAGGATGTCGGTGATCTTCACCATCTGGCCCTGGGCCATCAGGATCTTGATCACGTCGACGGCGCGCTCGGCCATGCGGTTGGCGAGTTCCTGGACGGTGATCGCCTCGGGAATGGTCACCTCGCGGCTGAGCTTGGGCGCCGCCTGCTGGTTGCGGCCCATCTTCTTGTCGCGACGACGGCGCATGGCGGCGAGCGACGGACCGCGATCGCGATCGGACTCGGTACCGGCATTGGTCACCGTCAGGCGGCTGCGGGCAAAGGCTTCCTCGCCGGCGCGACGGGTCGGCCGCTCGGGCGTCGCCGGAACACGGGCAGCGCCGCCACGACGGGCATTCTCCAGCTCATTGGCGCTGACCAGCGGACGCGCGGCCGGCGCGGTGCGGGTCTTGCGGCCATCGGCCTCGGACGGCGGCGCCGGCGGGATATTGGCGCCCGGGGTCGAAGCGGGCCGACGCTGCGGCGCGGTCTCGGCGGCGCGACGAGCCGGCGACACGCGCGGTTCGCGCGAGACGGTCGACACCTCGGCGACTTCCTCGAGGGCCTTCTCGGCCTCGGCGGCGCGCGCCTTGGCTTCCTCGGCGCGCTGCGCCTCTTCGCGCAGGGCGCGACGGCGGGCATCTTCCTCGGCGCGGCGGGCTTCCTCGGCGCGGGCGCGGGCATCGTCCTCGGCCTGGCGACCGGCGGCTTCGCGCAGGGCGCGGGCCCGGGCGTCGGCCTCGGTGGCGCTCAGGCCGCCGCCGGGACGCGGTGCGCCGCCCGAACGCAGCGGCGGACGCTGGCCGGGGCGGTTGTCATAGGAGGGACGGCCACCCTGGGCCGCGCCGCCCGAAGCGGGGCGTGCGCCCGCCGGGGCTCCCGCGCCGGTCTGGCCTTGGCGCTGCGGAGCGCCGGTCGAGCCATGCGGCACGTGCGGCGCGCCGGGAGTGCCCGGAGGAACGAAGCGGGTGCGCTTCTCGACGACCACGGTCCGCGACGAGCGCGTCATGTTCGGGCGGTTCCCCAGGTTGGGAGCCCCCTTCAAGGACAGCGTCTTCTTGCCGGCACCCGAATCTTGCTTGTCGTCGTTATCAGCCATGTATCTCGCGTCTTCCTTCACGAAACGTGCCCCAAGACAGTGCGTCGCCGCGCTTTCCGAACACGTCCGATGGTCGGGCTCAGGGGGCGGCTGGGCGCTGCCGCGCCGCTCGAATAACCCATCTAGTTGGCGTTGTAACGAGCCAGTCTTTCAGCTCGTTGCACCGCCGCCTGGGCCGCACCCCCTCTGGTGAGCGCAGCATGTATCACATTTTCGATCCCGAGTGCCAAACCCATTTGGCCGGAATCGAGCAATTCGAAATGCGGGGTTTCCGAGGGGTTGAGCCCCGCTTCCGCCGCCGCCATGGTATAGCCCTTGAGCGAACCCAGGAGCTTGTTCCTGCCGTCCTCGGCCGCGTCCGTCGCGGTCAGCAGCGCCAGGACTTCGCCGGTCTCGATCGCCGACTTCACCTTGCTGGCCCCGGTGACCAGCTGCCCGGCCTTCCGCGCGAGGCTGAGGGCGCTCAGATAGCGCTCCTCGAGCCGCCGGCGCGTCAGCCCGGCCAGATCGTCCGGCACCTTCACCTCGGCCTTGAGGCTTCTGGCGAAGGCCTTCTTCTTTTGCGCCTCGGCGACGGCTTTCGCCCCGAGGCTGATCCAGACACCCCGGCCCTCGGCCCTGGCGTCCGTGTCAGGCACCAGTTCGCCGTCGGGTGAGACGACGAACCGGATCAGGTCGGCGGCGGGCTTCACCTCGCGGGTGAGCGCGCACATCCGCTCGGTTTCCTCGCTACGCGGCAAAGCCACCAAACGCCCGATTACGCGGGCGCCCCTTCCTCGATCGCCTCTTCGGCGGTCGCCAGATCGGCTTCGGTGATCCAGCCGGCCTTCAGGCGGGCCTGCAGGATCATCTCCTCGGCTTCCTCGCGCGAAACGGGGAAGTCCTTGAAGGTGCCGTCGAAGCGCTTGGTCTCGCCGTCCTTGCGTTCGGTCCAGCCGACCAGGTCGTCGGCGGCGCAGCCGGCAAAGTCCTCGACATTCTTGACCCCGTCATGGCCCAGCGCGACCAGCATGGCCGCATTGAGACCCGGGATCTCGTAGAGGTCGTCCGAAACGCCGAGCTTGATGCGCTCGTCGTCGTTGGCCTTCTCGATCGCCGCCAGGTAGTCAGCGGCGCGCTGCTGGATTTCTCCGGCAGTCTCTTCGTCGAAGCCCTGGATCGAGGCGATTTCGGACGCATCGATGTAGGCGAGTTCCTCGACCGACGAGAAGCCTTCGGAAGCCAATAGTTGGGCAACCATCTCGTCAACATCAAGGGCCTGCATGAACAAAGCAGAGCGCTCGGTGAATTCCTTCTGGCGGCGCTCGGACTCTTCGGCCTCGGTGAGGATGTCGATGTCCCATCCGATCAGCTGCGAAGCCAGGCGCACGTTCTGGCCGCGGCGGCCGATGGCGAGCGAGAGCTGCTCGTCGGGCACCACCACTTCGATGCGCTCGGCCTGCTCGTCGAGCACGACCTTGGCGACATCGGCCGGCTGCAGCGCCGAGACGACGAGATCGGCGATGCTCTCGGTCCAGGGAATGATGTCGATCTTTTCGCCCTGCAGCTCGGCGACGACAGCCTGCACGCGGCTGCCGCGCATGCCGACGCAGGCGCCGACCGGGTCGATCGAAGAATCCGACGAGGTGACGGCGATCTTGGCGCGGCTGCCGGGGTCACGGGCAATGGAGCGGATGGTGATGATGCCGTCGTAGATTTCCGGCACTTCCTGCTGGAAGAGCTTGGCCATGAACTGCGGGTGGGTACGGCTCAGGAAGATCTGCGGCCCGCGCTGCTCGCGGCGCACGTCGTAGATATAGGCGCGGACGCGGTCGCCGTAGCGGTAGAGCTCGCGCGGGATCAGCTCGTCGCGGCGGATGATGGCTTCGCCGCGGCCCAGGTCGACGATGACGTTGCCGTATTCGACGCGCTTGACGGTGCCGTTGACGATCTCGCCGACGCGGTTGATGTATTCCTCGTACATGCGGTCGCGCTCGGCATCGCGCACCTTCTGCACGATCACCTGCTTGGCCGACTGGGCAGCGATGCGGCCGAACTCGATCGGCGGCAGCGGCTCGGTCAGGAAGTCGCCGAGCTTGGCGTCGGCGGCCTTGGCCTTGGCATACTTGAGCTCGATCTGGCGCGAGGGCTCCTCGACCGCGTCGACGACCTCGAGCAGGCGCCACAGGCGCAGTTCGCCGGTCTTGGGATTGATCTCGGCGCGGACATTGGTCTCGGCGCCGTAGCGGGTCTTGGCCGCCTTCTCGATGGCGTCCTGCATCGACTCGATGACGATCATGCGATCGATCGACTTCTCGCGGGCAACGGCATCAGCGATCTGGAGCAGCTCCAGGCGGTTCGCGCTAACGGCCATTTAGTTGGTCTCCTGTTCAGAGTCGGCAGATTCTTCGTCGGATGGGAGTTCGACGGTCTCGATGTCTTCATCGTCGTCGATGGGGAATTCTTCCTGGTCGACCTGCGCCATGTTCATCAGCGCGTCGGTCATCACCAGCTTGGCGTCGGCGAGCAGCGCCAGCGGCAGCTTGTGGTCGGGGTCGGTGTCGCGGGGGGCGTCGGGCAGGGTGATGGTCACGGTGTCGGCGTCGACGGCCTTGATCAGCCCACGGAAGCGCTTCCTCCCGTCGAGCAGGTCGGACAGCTCGATCTTGGCCTCGTGGCCGATATAGGCCGCGAAGTCGCGGGCGCGGACCAGCGGACGGTCGATGCCGGGCGACGACACCTCGAGGTGGTACTCGCGATCGATCGGATCCTCGACGTCGAGCACGGGCGAGACGTCCTTGCTCAGCCGCTCGCAGTCGGTGATGGTGAAGCGCCCGTCCTTGTCCTCGGCCATGATCTGCAGGGTCATCCCGTTCTCCTGCGTGATCTTCACACGCACGAGGCTGTAGCCGAGATCATTGGCCACCGGCTCGATGATGCGGGCAATGCGCGCTTCGAGTCCGGTTTCCTTGACGTAGCGTTTCTCAGTGAGGTCGAAGGTCATTGGGTCGTCTTGTCTGGCGGCTGCGCGCGTAACGGCGCGCACGTCGCCCTGGAAAACAAAAAGAGCGGGGGCCGGTCAGGCACCCACTCCCGCTTTAAAGCCAGAGATGTTGTTGGCGCTCATATAGCGCCGATGAGGGGTTGGCGCAAGGTGCTCTCAGAGGCCGAGCCGGCGGGCCAGTTCTTCGACGCTCATCGAGCCCGGGGCGGCGCCCTGGCCAGCGAGCTCGCGCCCGACCGTGCACAGTGCCGCGTTCACCGGCGTCGGCACCCCGTGCAGCCGGCCGAGCAGGACGATTTCGCCGTTCAGATAGTCGGTCTCGATGCTGCCCGTGCCGCGCTTGAGGCTTTGCGCCGACGAGCCACCGACCCGCACATAGCCATCGACTTGACCCAGTTCCATCACGCCTTTCCGGCGTTCGCTGGCCCAACCGATATCGAGCCGGTCGATTCCGGCAGCGCGATAGACTGTGTCGGCTTCGGACCGGACCGCGGCCATGATCTCGGCGAGGAGGTTGCGTTCGCCGGCGGCATCGGCCGCCTTGCCGAGGGACTCCAGCCGGGCATTGCGGTTCCCAAGTGCCGCTTCGACGACGTTGGCGAGATTCTCGAACAGCTTTCCGTATTTCGACCGCATGACGTGTTCCGCCGGTGTGACCGCCAGGTTGGCGTTCGTCAGTGCCGCGGCGATAGCGGTGGTGATGTCGTCAGCGCCGGACGGATAGCGTCCGATATCGAGAATGCCGTGCCGGGGCGTGCCGAAGCAGGACACCTCGCCTGGGATGGTGTAGTCGGCCGGGGTCATTACCGTTGCGCCGTAGACCTTGGCGAAATAGCGCAGCGCCAGCCGCTCGTTGTTCACCCCGTTCTGGGCGCAGATAACCGGGCGGTCGCCGAAGCCGGCATCGCGCAGGGCGACCAGCGCATCGGCGGTATCCTGCGACTTCATCGTCAGCATGACGATATCGCCATCCGCAAAGGCGATCTCGGCGGGTGTGGCGACGACGGCAAAGCGCATGCGCTCGCTACCCTGAGGTGTGCGGAACAGCAGGCCATTGGCCTTCACTGCCTCGAGCATTGCGCCGCGGGCGATCCCCACGACCTCGTGCCCGGACCTCGCGAGGGCCGCCGCGAAGGTGCCGCCGACTGCGCCGAGTCCGAAGATGATGAACCGCATCGTCCTGCTCCCCTTTGCCGGCAGTCTGGCGGCTGGCGCGCGCAGACGCAACCGGGCGCAAGTGCGGGGCGGCGCGGTTGCCTCTATCGGCATCTGCCGATAGACTGGCGCCTCCCTTCCCGTCTCCCGAAATCACGGACATCGACATCATGGAATACCGCCGCCTCGGCAAGGCTGGCCTCAAGGTCAGCGAGTTCTCGTTTGGCGCCTGGGTGACCTTCGGCAAGCAGGTCGGCGAGGACGCCGCCACTTCGCTCATGGGCTACGCCTACGACAACGGCGTCAACTTCTTCGACAATGCCGAGGGCTACGAGCGCGGCAATGCCGAGGTCGTGATGGGCGAGGCGCTGAAGGCGCTGAAATGGAGCCGCGACAGCTATGCGGTCTCCTCCAAGGTCTTCTGGGGCGGCGAGAAGCCGACGCAGAAGGGCCTGTCCGCCAAGCACGTGACCGATGCCGCCCACGCGGCGCTCAAACGCCTGAAAGTCGACTACCTCGACCTCTACTTCTGCCATCGCCCCGACATCGACACCCCGATCGAGGAGACGGTGCGGGCGATGCACAACCTGATCCAGCAGGGCAAGGTGCTGTACTGGGGCACGTCGGAATGGACGGCGCAGCAGCTGACCGAGGCCTATGCGATCGCCCGCCAGGAGCACCTGACGCCGCCGACCATGGAGCAGCCGGAATACAACCTGTTCCGGCGCGAGAAGGTCGAAGCCGAGTTCCTGCCGCTCTACAGCCTGTTCGGGCTCGGCACGACGATCTGGTCGCCGCTCGCCTCGGGCATCCTCACCGGCAAGTACAATGACGGCATCCCGGCCGACAGCCGCATGAACCTGCCGGGCTACGAGTGGCTGAAGGCCCGGCTCGACAGCGACAAGGGCCGCGACGAGCTCGCCAAGGTGAAAAAGCTCGCCAAGCTCGCCGACGAGGTCGGGCTGCCGATCCACCACCTGGCGCTGCTGTGGTGCAACGCCAACCCGCACGTCTCGACGGTGATCCTGGGCGCCAGCAAGCTCAGCCAGCTCAAGGACAACCTCGAGGCGCTCAAGCACAAGGACAAGCTCACGCCCGAAGTGCTGGCCGAGATCGAGAAGATCGTCGGCAACAAGCCGGCCGCGCCGCAGCGCTACTGAGGCCGGCCGGCCCACGATCACCATTGACCTGGCCCCCGGGGCCGCCCCGATAGAGGGGCGGTCCCTGTTCCAGAGGTGATTCGTGCGCTCTTCCGACCCGTTCCTGACCGCCTCCGAGGCCGCGGCCCGCCTCGGCATCTCCGTCAAGGCCCTGCGCCTCTACGAGGCGCGCGGCCTGATCGCGCCGGTACGCACCGTCGCCGGCTGGCGAACCTATGGCGCCATACAGATGGCCCGCGCCCGCGAGATCGTCGCCCTGCGCGCCCTGGGCCTCAGCCTCGCGCAAGTCGGCGACGTTCTGGACGGCCGGCCGGCGGCCCTCGCCGCGGCGCTCGACAGTCACCAGCAGACGCTGGAGCGCGAGCTGCGGCTCGTCGGCGAGCGGCTCGCGCGCGTCGCGGCGAAGCGGCTGCAGCTGCAGCAGGGCAGCACTCCCGTCGCCGACCTGCTGGCACCGCGCATGCCCGCCATCGCCTTCGACCTGCCATGGCCCTGGGGCGGCGAACGCTTCAGCCTCGAGGCGCTCGGCCCCCTGAGCTTCCTCAGCGGACCGCTGGGCAGCGGCAAGACGCGGCTGGCGCAGCGCATCGCCGCGGCCGTGCCCGGCGCACTGTTCGTGGGGCTCGACCGCGCCTCCGACATGAGCGCCGTCCGGCAACGCCTAAACGCCGATGCCGGGCTCAGCGCCCGCGTCGAAGCCGCACTCGACTGGCTCACGGGGGAAGGAGCCGCGCACTGCGACGCACTCCTTGCTCTCCTCGCCTGCCTCGAGGACGAGCGCCCTTCCGTCATGGTCGTCGATCTGGTCGAGCAGGGGCTGGACCAGCCGGACCAGGAGGCGCTGGTTGCCTATCTCCGCCGGCGTACTCCCGACGCGCCGCCGCTGGTGCTGATGACGCGGTCGACCGCCATTCTCGATCTGGAACTGGTCGGAGCCACCGAGACAATCCTGTACTGCCCGGCCAATCACGCGCCGCCGATGATCGTGAAACCGTGGCCCGGCGCACCGGGCCGCGAGGCGCTGGCGAGCTGCCTCGCCGCGCCACAGGTGCGGGCCCGCACCGAGGGCGTCGTCGCCATGCGCCCGCCGGCGGTCGGCTAGGATCCGTTACTTCTCCCAGGTCACCGCATCGGCGCTGGCCCCAAGCCCCTCGAGCGCGGCGCGCAGGTCCTTGACCATGGGGTCGGGGCCGCACAGATAGAAATTCTGCGCCATGTCGCGCACGTGCTGCCCGAGGAAGGCTGCATCGATGCGCTCGTGCAACACGCCCGCGGCCGATGCATCGTCGGTCAGCGTCCAGGTCACCTCGAGCCCCTCGCCGGCCATGGCCTCGAACTCGTCGCGCAGGATGATGTCGCCGGCCGTGCGGTTCGAGACGATCAGCCGGTGGCCGGCGAGCCTGCCGTCCGCCCGCAGCCGGCGCAGGATGGCGATGAAGGGCGTGACCCCCGCCCCACCCGCGATGAAGGTGCCCGACCCCTTGTAGGTGATGGTGCCCCACGGATCACGCAGGATCAGGTGATCGCCGGGCGAGAGCTCCCACAGCGCCCTGGTCACCCCGTCATGGTCGAAATACGACTTGATGGTGAACTCGAGTTCGGCCCACTCCGCCAGCCCGGTGAAGGTGAACGGGTTCTTCCTGGTCCGGTAGCCGTCGCGGTCGATCGACAGGTCGGTCGCCTGGCCGGGCTCGAAACGGTAGCCGTCGGCCGACAAAAATCGCCTCGAAGGCCAGCTTCGGCCTTTGGTTTCCTTTTGGCAACCTACCGTCCTGAAGGCCTGTGGGTTTCTCCCGCGATAGTGGCGATCCAGGCTGTAAGCCTCTGCATCAACTTGTCAATTTCAAGTGGCCCAAGTGCGAAATGTCTCCCTTGCGGATCGCGACCACGAGTCCGATTTCCCGGTTGTCCAGAAAACGAAAGGGACATGACAATGAAGACTCCTGCTCTCGCCCTTGCGGCTCTCCTCATTGCCGGCGGCCTGTCCGTTCCGGCGTTCGCGGCTGACGAATCGAGCTTCGACAGCGACTATCTCGTCACGCAGTTGCAGCAGCGCGGCATCAACGCGACCAATGTGTACCAGAGTGGCGACAACATCGTCCGCGCCGACGTGAAGCTGGCCGACGGCTCGACCGTCTTTCAGTACTTCTACGATGACACCCTCGCCCCGGTGAGGGCCTCCACCGGGCCGAATACGCGTGTGCTGTCCAAGCTCGACACGGGCGTCGTCAAGGCCCCCACGGTCACCGATTCGCTGCTCTATGAAGGCGACCACAGCCACTGACGGGGTACGCTCCGGATCGGCCGCTTGCTGCGGCCGATCCGCTAGCGCGCGATGTTGACGCTGAGGATGTCCACGTGTCCGGCGTCACGCGCGTCGAATACCGCCCGTGCCTCCAGGACGCTTTGCCAGTGGCGCGCGGCGAAGGCCTCGAACGCCTCGAATGCCTTCAGGGCCTCGTGGCCGAGGTCGGTGAGCGCATATTCGACGCGCGGCGGAATGGTGGCATAGCTGGTGCGCGACACGAACCCGTCCCGCTCGAGGGCGCGCAGTGTCTGCGTCAGGGCCTTCTGTGAAATGCCGCCGATGTCGCGCTGGAGTTGGGAAAAGCGCATCGTATCACGCCGGAGGTGGAGCACGACGACCAGTGTCCACTTGCTCTGCCGGCTGGCCAGCATGCCCTCGATCGCGTCATGGCTAACGGGCAGGCGACGTTGCTCTCGCATGGCGCCAACTCCTCGGAACAATAACCACCCTGACAGGCAGCACGAGTGACCCAAGAGGCGATATCGTTACGGCTGCACGATTTTCCAGTGCCTTCGGCGGGATTTCGGCCGCGCGTTGCCCAAACGTTCCATTAATTCCTGGTAATTGTTGGGCGAAGGAACGCGTTCGGCGCGCTAGAGCCGGGTAAAGCTCAGGTAGAAGCTGACGTGCCGCCCCTCGAGCCGGGCCTTTTCCTCGTAGCGCGTCGGCTCCCAGTGCGGATAGGGCTCGTGCCAGATGCGCGGCCGCTCCGGATCGAAGCGGAAGTGGGGCGAGCGCAGGATGTGCGCCAGCGTCCAGTTGGCGTAGTCCTCGATATCGGTGGCGAAGCGGAACACGGCGCCCGGCTTCAGCACGCGCGCCAACTCGCCCAGGGTCAGCGGCGAGATGAAGCGGCGCTTGTGGTGGCGCGTCTTCGGCCACGGATCGGGATAGAGCAGGTAGGCGCCGTCGAGCGCGGCATCGGGCAGCTTCTGCAGCAGCTTGAGCGCGTCGTCGGTGAACAGGCGGATGTTCTCCAGCCCCTCCTCGTCGATCTTTTCGACCAGCTTGGCGATACCGCCCGAAAACACCTCGCAACCGATGAAGCCGGTTTCCGGGTGCTGCCGGGCCTGCCGGGCCAGGTGCTCCCCGCCGCCATAGCCGATCTCGATGATGCGGCGGCTGCTGCGTGGAAACAGCGCCGCCGGGTCGAGCATGCCGTCGCCGAGCTCGATGGCCAGCTGCGGCAGCAGTTCCCTGAACAGCCGGTCCTGTCCCTTGTGCAGGCGCTTGCCCGAGCGCCGGCCGAAAAAGGCGCGCGGCTCGCCGGAAACGTTCAGGGGATGATGGGGTTTGTCCGTCATGGGGCTCACCTACACCACGAAGTCATTCCGGCGAAGGCCGGAATCCATCTCGAGATGGCTCAGCCTTCGCCGGATGTGGATAGAACGGGAGATGGACCCCGGCCTTCGCCGGGGTGACACCGGATTTTGGGCAGCTCAGGCCGCCTTCACCGCGGCCTTGAGCGCCGGGACGAGGTCGGTCTTTTCCCAGCTGAACGAGCCGTCGCGGCCGGGCTTCCTGCCGAAATGGCCATAGGCCGAGGTCTTTGCGTAGATCGGCTTGTTGAGGTCGAGCTGGTTGCGGATGCCGCGCGGCGAAAGGTCGAAGACCTGGCCGAGCACCTCTTCGAGCTTGCTCTCCTCGACCTTGCCGGTACCGTGCAGGTCGACGTAGATCGACAGCGGCTTGGCCACCCCGATGGCATAGCTCAGCTGGATCGTGGCGCGGTCGGCGAGGCCGGCGGCGACAACGTTCTTGGCGAGATAGCGCGCCGCATAGGCGGCCGAGCGATCGACCTTGGTGGGGTCCTTGCCCGAGAAGGCGCCGCCGCCATGCGGGGCCGCGCCACCATAGGTATCGACGATGATCTTGCGGCCGGTGAGGCCAGCGTCGCCATCCGGTCCGCCGACGACGAACTTGCCGGTCGGATTGACGTGCCAGACGGTCTCGGCCGTGATCCAGCCCTCGGGCAGTGCCTTGCGCACGTAGGGCTCGATGATCTTCTTCACGTCCTCGGAGGTGAGCGACTCGTCGATGTGCTGGGTCGAGACGACGATCTGGGTGACCCCGACCGGCTTGCCGTTCTCGTATTTCACCGTGACCTGGCTCTTGGCGTCGGGGCCGAGCTTGACGGCGGCGCCTTCGCCAGCCTTGCGGGCCGCGGTCAGCGCCTCGAGGATCTTGTGCGCATAGTAGATCGGGGCGGGCAGCAGTTCCGGGGTCTCGCGGCTGGCATAGCCGAACATGATGCCCTGGTCGCCGGCGCCGACATCCTTGTTGCCCGATTCATCGACGCCCTGGGCGATATCGGCCGACTGGCCGTGCAGCAGCACGTCGATCTTGCAGGTCTTCCAGTGGAAGCCGGACTGCTCGTAGCCGATAGCCTTGATCGCCTTGCGGGCCGTCGACTTGAACTTGGCGGGATTGACCACCGGGTGACCTGCCTTGTCGAGCAGGACCTTGCCGTCCTTGCCCTTCTTGAGCAGCGTCTCGGGCACGCGCACCTCGCCGGCGATGACGACGCGGTTGGTGGTCGCCAGCGTCTCGCAGGCAATGCGGACCCGGGCCGGGTCCATGCCAGCCTTCTTGGCTTCGCGGAACACCAGGTCGACGATCTCGTCGCTGATCCGGTCGCAGACCTTGTCCGGATGCCCCTCGGAAACCGATTCCGAAGTGAAGAGATAGGAAGACCGAGCCAAGGCGAACCCCCCGAAAAGTGCTCCAAAAGTGCGAAAATCGCACCCTTGGGCGGACTTTTGCCACTCGGGCGAGGCGCGGTCAAGGGATATAAAGGAAGCTTTATGTCTTGATGGGGCGCGGCGACGCAAAAATCATGCGAGGCGCGCCGGACGGCGCGAGGCGAGCAGCGATCCGAGCACGCCGAGGATGACGGCGAACCAGAACGGCAGGTCGCCGACGCGGTTGAAGATCGTCCCGCCCGGCAGTGGTTCGGACGGCACCACGTCAAGCACCCCGACCTGCTCCTCGGCCAGCTGCGCGACGATGCGGCCGAGCGGGTCGACGCTGAGCGTGACGCCGGTATTGGCGGCCCGCAACATCGGCAGGCCGGTCTCGACCGCCCTGAGGCGGGCATGATGGGCATGCTGGGCCGGACCGATCGAGCCCATGAACCAGGCATCGTTGGTGACGTTGAGGATGAACTGCGCATCCTTCGGATCGCCGATATCGCCGGGGAACACCGCCTCGTAGCAGACGAGCGCGAGGAAGGCCGGCGAGCCGGGCGGGCTCATCAGGCGTCGGCCGTCGCCGGCGGCCCAGCCGTTCGTGCCGGGCACGAACTGGTTGATGCCGAACAGCCGCCAGAAGCCCTGGAACGGCAGGTATTCGCCGAACGGCACGAGATGCGACTTGTCGTAGCTCGCGACCACCTCGCCATTGGTATCGAGGGCGAGGATGGAGTTGTAGCCCGGGTTGTCGGGGATCGGCAGGCCATCATCGCCGAGCGGCTCGCGCGGCGCGCCGGTCAGCAGCAGCGTGGTGTCGGGCAGCATGCGGGCAATGAGGGCGATGCCGTCTGGGTAGTTGGTGAGAAAGAACGGAAACACCGATTCCGGCCAGATCAGGTGGGTGATGCCCGGCAGGCCCGGATCGGCCGGCGACACCTTGCTCTCGCTCAACTGGATCAGCCGGTTGATGATGTCGGCCGGATCGGCGGTGGTCCAGTCGGCGTGGTCGAGGATCATCGGCTGCACCATGCGCACCTGCATGTCGGTGCGCGCGCTCAGCGTCGTGGTGTTCAGCCGCCAGTTGCCGTAGGCGACCTGCGCCGCGAGTGCGGCGACGGCGAGAAAGATCGGCACCAGCCGGCGCACGAGGCTGCGCTGGTCGGCCGGCCAGACCAGCGCCGGAGTCATCGCCAGCAGCGCGCCGAGAAAGGTCAGGCCATAGGTGCCGATGACCGAGGCCAGCTGCAGCATCTCGTCGTTGGCGGTCAGCGCATAGCCGATGAGGTCGAAGGGAAAGCCCGAGAACAGGTGCCCTCGCCCCCACTCGGCAATTGCGAGCAAGCTCGCCAGCGTGACGATGCGGAAGGCCCCGCCCGACCACAGCATGTGCGCCAGCGCACTGCCCAGGCCCCAGAAGATCGAGAGGATCGCGGCGAGCCCGACGATGGCGAACGGCATCAGCACGAGGAACAGACCGCCCTCCTGCAGGAAGGCGGCGCCGAGCCAGTGCAGCGCCACGGTGAAGTAGCCGAGCCCGAAGGCAAAGCCGATCTGGAACGCCGGCCCGACAAGTCCGCGCCAGCCGCGCCGGTGCTCGGCCCCGTCGAGGGCCCAGACCCAGATCGGCAGCGCCAGGAACAAGGCCGGGAGCAGGAAGAACGGCGGCACCGAAGCGGCAGCCAGTGCCCCGGCCGCAACCAGGATCAGGAACCGCCGCCAGCCATGGCTCAGCATCACGGTCTCGGCAAGCCAGGTCATGCGACGCTCGAATCAGGAGGCATGACGCAAGGTCGCGAGGCGGAGGCGCGGGGTCAAGACTGGCGCAAACAATGCGGCTGCGGCTGCCCGCTACTCCGCCACCGGGGCTGCCGGGGCGTCGTCGGGCTGCTTGGCGGCCGGCGGCTTGGGCGGACGCGGGGCGCGCTGCTTGACGCGCTTGATCTTGACGCGCTTGACCTGCCGACTGTCGGACTGCAGCACCTCGAACTCGAAGCCCTTGATGCCGTTGACATGCTCGCCCTTGAGCGGCACGTGGCCGGCCAGTTCGAACACCAGCCCGCCCAGCGTATCCACTTCCTCGGCATGCTGGCCGGGGTCGAAGTCGGGGCCGATCACCTCGCGCACCTCCTCGAGTTCGGCGCGGGCCGAGGCGATGAACACATTGGAATTGACCTTGCGCACCAGCGCCACGTCGTCGTCGTGCTCGTCTTCGATCTCGCCGACCACGGCCTCGAGCAGGTCCTCGATGGTGACGAGCCCGTCGGTGCCGCCGTACTCGTCGATGACCACGGCCATGTGCACGCGCTTCAGCTGCATCTGCTGCAACAGGTCGCCGACCGGCATCAGCGGCGGCACGAACAGCACCTGGCGCACGATGTCGAGCTTTTCGAGCCGGCTCCGGAGCGGCGGCGACACCAGCTTAACCGGCAGCGTCGCCTCGGGATCGGTCACCGGCTCGGTAATGCGGCGCAGCGCATCCTTGACGTGGATGAAGCCGGTGATGTTGTCGAGGCTGTCGGCATAGACCGGCATGCGCGAATGGCCGACCAGGCGGAAGCGCGCCACCAGCGTGCCCAGCGTCTCGCTCGCTTCGATCGCCTCGATGTCGGCGCGCGGGATCATCACGTCCTCGACCCGCTTGTCGGCGAGGTCGAGCACGTTCTTCAGGATCGCGCGTTCGGACTGGGTGAAGTCGGCGGTGCCGCCCGACTCCTCGCTCTCCAGGGCGACCTCGAGATCGTCGCGCAGGGACACGGTGCGCATCGCCATGACGGAGCGCAGCCAGTGCCAGAGCCGCTGCCCCCACGTGGCGGTGGAGGCGGGACTAGAAGGAGGCTCGCTGTTGGACTTGGCGGCCGGTTTCCTGGCCGGGGCAGAGGGCGTATCGGACTCGTTCATCGGGTTGGCCGCAAGGCGGCCTTCAATTCATCGGAGGGCATAATCTAGTCGTCGGCGTAGGGATCGGCAATGCCGAGGGTCGCGAGGATTTTCGTTTCCAGCCCTTCCATCTCCTCGGCGTCCTCATCCTCGATGTGGTCGTAGCCGAGCAGGTGCAGGAAGCCATGCACCACCAGATGGGTGAAATGGTCGTTGAAGCCGATGCCCATTTCCTCCGCCTCGCGCTCCAGTGTCTCGCGCGCCAGGATGATGTCGCCGACCAATCCCTCGACCAGAGCGAAGGGCTCGAGCTGGGGGAAGCTCAGCACGTTGGTGGACTTGTCGATGCCGCGCCACTGCCGGTTGAGCTCGCGCTGCTCGGCATCGTCCGTGAGCACCACCGAGACCTCGGCGACGCCGGCGACTTCGGCTTCGGACTGCTTCAGCGCCTCGCGGATGGCGCGTTCGGCGATGGGCTCAAGCCCTTCCGGCCAGCCATCGGCATTGATCGCGAAGGCGATCGACAAGGGGGATTTTGGCGTTTTCACGTTTCTGTCTGAACCATCTGAGGTGTCATCCCCGCGAAAGCGGGGATCTCTGTTTAGCTGCACGCTCCGCAAACTGAGATTCCCGCTTTCGCGGGAATGACACCGTGAGTTGCTTCTATCTTCGCGCCGGCTGCGCCATGGATTCCCGGCCCTCGCTGGGATGACAGCCGGTGGGGAGGCGCGATGCGGGCAAGCCCCGCTGCCGCTCAGGCCTTGTTCTGTTCGGCCAGCCGACGCGCGCTGTCGGCTTCGTAGGCCCGGACGATCCGGCCCACCAGGGCGTGGCGTACCACGTCCTTGTCGGAAAAGCGCGAGATGTGCACGCCCTCGACGCCGTCGAGCAGGTTCACCGCTTCGATCAGACCGGATTTCTCGCCGCGCGGCAGGTCGACCTGGGTCGGGTCGCCGGTGACGATCATCTTACTGTTCTCGCCCAGGCGGGTCAGGAACATCTTCATCTGCATCGAGGTGGTGTTCTGCGCCTCGTCGAGGATGACCACGGCGTTGGCGAGGGTGCGGCCGCGCATGAAGGCGAGCGGCGCCACTTCGATGATGCCCGAGGTGATGCAGCGCTCGACATGTTCCGGGCGCATCATGTCGTAGAGGGCGTCATAGAGCGGCCGCAGGTACGGATCGACCTTCTCCTTCATGTCGCCGGGCAGGAACCCGAGGCGCTCGCCCGCCTCGACGGCCGGACGGGACAGGATGATGCGGTTGATGTCGCCGCGCTCGAGCAGCGTCGCCGCGTGGGCGACGGCGAGGTAGGTCTTGCCGGTGCCGGCCGGGCCGACGCCGAAGACCAGTTCGGCCCGGTCCATGGCGCGCATGTAGGCGTCCTGCGCCGGGGTGCGGGCGACGATGGTGGCCTTGCGGGTGGCGATCTGCGCCATGCGCACCCTGCCCTTCTTCTCGAGCGTAGGCAGCGTCAGCTGGCTGTCCTCGGTCTCGATCATGCGGATGACGCCGTCGACGGTGGCAACGTCGATCTGCTGGCCTTCCTCGAGCTGCTCGTAGAGCGATTCCAGCACGCGCCGCGCCTGATCGACGCCACTCGCCCCGCCCTTCAACATGACGTGATTGCCGCGCGGCGTCGCCTGGACGCTCAAGCGCTGCTCGATCAAGGCCAGGTGCTGGTCAAAATCGCCGTAGAGCTGCGCGGCGAGCTTGTTGTCTTCGAAGGCGAGTTCAAGCTGGGAGGACGGGCCGTGGTCTAAAGACGGGGGCAAATGCCTGCTCAAATCTCTGTCGGCTCCTGTAAGTGCAGCCTCAGATATGGGCCGCGGTGGCTCGAGACTCAATAACGCTAGCAGGATTCGGTTCCGCGTCTGTGACAATCTTGCCAGTGAGCGAATTATTCCTGGCCTCGATGATTTCCACCGGCACGATCTGGCCGATCAGCCGGGTCGGGCCTTGCATGTGCACGGCCTGCAGGTAGGGCGAGCGGCCGCCGACCTGGCCGGGCTGCCGGCCCGCCTTCTCGATCAGCACCGGCAGGGTGCGGCCCACCACCGAACGATGGAAGGCGTGCATCTGGGTGTTGATCTGCTCGTTGAGGCGGGCAAGCCGCTCGGCCTTCTTCGCCTCGGGCACCTGCCCGTCCATGGTGGCGCCCGGGGTGCCGGGGCGGATGGAGTACTTGAACGTATAGGCCGAGGCATAGCCGACCTCGCGCACGACCTGCATGGTCGCGTCGAAATCGGCGTCGGTCTCGCCGGGAAAGCCGACGATGAAATCTCCGGACATCGCCATGTCGGGCCGGGCCGCCTTGATGCGCTCGATCACGGCCATGTACTCGGCCACGGTGTGGCGGCGGTTCATGGACTTGAGGATCGCGTCCGAACCCGACTGGATCGGCAGGTGCAGGTAGGGCATCAGCGCGTCGAGGTCGCGATGCATCTCGATCAGCTCGTCGGTCATGTCGAGCGGGTGCGAGGTGGTGTAGCGGATGCGGGCGATGCCCGGTATCAGCGACAGCCGGTAGCACAGCTCGCCCAGGCCGACGCTGCGGCCACGGGCATCGAGCCCGTGCCAGGCGTTGACGTTCTGGCCCAGGAGGGTGAGCTCGCGCACCCCGGCTTCGGCCAGGTTCTCGGCTTCGCGCAAGACCTGCTCGAGAGGGCGCGAGGTCTCGGCACCACGGGTGTAGGGCACGACGCAGAACGAGCAGAACTTGTCGCAGCCTTCCTGCACGGTGAGGAAGGCGGTGAGGCCACGCCTGGCGGTGACTTCCTTTTTCGCCGCCGGCAGGTGCTCGAACTTGTCCTCCTCGGGGAAATCGGTGTCGACGACCCTGGCGCCGTTGTGGGCGCGGGCGAGCAGTTCGGGCAGGCGGTGATAGCTCTGCGGGCCGAACACGAGGTTCACGGCCGGCGCGCGGCGGACGATCTCGTCGCCCTCGGCCTGCGCCACGCAGCCGGCGACGCCGATCATCAGGTCGCCACCGGCCAGCCGGCGCTCGTCGCGCAGCTCGCGCAGCCGCCCGATCTCGGAAAATACCTTCTCGGAGGCCTTTTCGCGGATATGGCAGGTGTTGAGCACGACGAGATCGGCATCCTCGGCCGCCTGCACCGGCTCATAGCCATGCGGCGCCAGCGCGTCCGCCATACGATCGGAATCGTAGACGTTCATCTGGCAGCCATAGGTCTTGATGAACAGTTTTTTCGGCGCGTGCTCGTTCATGGCGGGGGAAATACACCGTATGGAGCCGGAGTGCAAAAACAAGCGCGGTGGGAGGGGTGGGCACACCCGCTGAACTGGGTCATCCCCGCGAAAGCGGGGATCTCCGTTTGGCGGCACGCACCAAAACAGAGGTTCCCGCTTTCGCGGGAATGACCCCACGGCTGCGACCACCCCTGTTCCTCTCCCCGTCGGGGAGAGGGTGGACCGGCGAAGCCGGGACGGGTGAGGGGTGGCTGGGGGTCGCTGGCCCTATTCCGCCGCGATCGGCAGCGGCGTGCCGCGGTTCAACGCGACCAGCATCCTGCGGACTTCGTTCTCGGTTTCCTTGGCGAGGAGCTTGCGGTCGGCGCCGGCCGAGAGTGGGCGGGGGGTGCCGAAGGCGAGGGTGACCTCGCGGGTGCCGCCGGTCAGGATTTCCCTGATGTTCTGCTTGACCGACTTGGACTTGATCCAGGCGATCAGCGAGCGATCGGTCCGGCCCACCGGCAGGCCCTGCAGCTTGGTGTAGGCGATGGTTAGCGGCTGGATCAGTACCTCGGCGGCACCCGCCGCTTCCATCGCATGCTGCGCTGCGCCGATCAGGGCCGAGCGGAAGGGCAGCACGTGGGTGCCGATGTCGGACTGGCCCTCGCCGAACAGCAGCACGGCGCCACCGGCGGCGATGCGCTTGCCCATCTCCTGGCTGGCGCGGTGGGCGTCGCCGCGCCGCTTGCGATCGACATAGAGCGTGCGCTGCAGCGAGGCCATGAAGCCGACGAAGGGCCATTTGGCGATCTCGGACTTGGCGACGAAGGTCACGTCGGCCTTGGAGCCGACGGCGATGATGTCGGTCCAGGAGATGTGGTTGGAGACGATCAGCGTCGGGCGATCATGCGAAGGCTCGCCGACCACGTTCACCTTCATGGCGAGGAAGATGCAGCCCATGGTGTGGAACCAGCGGGGGATGAAATTCCAGCTCAGCCCCAGCCGCGTCACGATGAACTGCAGCGGGATGAAAACGATGAGGAAGGGGATGTAGAGGAAGATGAAGAACAGGCTGCGCAGGATCATGGCGTGGTCACTTCTTCGTATCGTCCGGCTTCAGCGGCACAGCATAGAGCTCCAGCCGGTGGTCGACCAGCTGATAGCCGAGCCGCTTGGCGATCACTTCCTGGATGGCCTCGATTTCCTCGTTGCGGAACTCGATGACCTTGCCGGAGCGGATGTCGATCAGGTGGTCGTGGTGCTCGTCGGGGATCAGCTCGAAGCGGGCGCGGCCGTCCTTGAAGTCGTGCTTGGTGACGAGGCCGGCTTCCTCGAACAGGTTGAGCGTGCGGTAGACCGTCGACAGCGAGATGCGCGCGTCGATGGCGCTGGCCCGCCGATACAGCTCCTCGACATCCGGGTGGTCGATCGCCTGCTCGATCACCTGGGCGATCACCCGGCGCTGGTCGGTCATGCGCATGCCCTTGAGGGCGCACTGCTCTTCGAGGGTCTGGACCTGGGGCCTGCTCATCTGTGGTCCCCCGTCTCCTGTATCGCTCATGCGGGGTTAGCCAAGATCGCGCGCCATGACAATAGCGGTGGCCGGCGTCCCGTCGGGGCGGGGGTAGTAGCCCTTGCGTTCGCCGATCTTGTGAAACCCCAGCTTGCCGTAGAGCCGCAGGGCGGCCGCGTTGTCGGCGGCGACTTCCAGCAGCATGCGGCGCGCCGGGCTCATCAGCAGCGCCTCGAACAGGGCGCGCATCAGCATCAGGCCGACGCCCTTTTTGCGCCACTTGCGGTCGACGGCGATGGTGATGAGCTCGACCTCCTCGCCGAGGTGGCGCAGCATGGCGAAGCCGGCGATGTGGCGCCTGGCATCGCAGGCCACGTAGACCGGCGTTCCGTCGCCAGCGATGTAGGCCGCGAACTCCTCGCGCGTCCAGCCGCGATAGAACCCTTCGGCATGCAGGCGGGCGATCGTCTCGGCATCGCCGGGGCGGGCCGGCTCGACATGCAGGGTTGCCGGGGAGAGCCAGAAATTCATGGCGACACCCTCGCGACGCGGAACTTCTCCTGCGGCTTGGCGTCGGCGTCGCGGATATAGGCCGCCTCGGGCGGGTAGTGCGAGGGATCGACCGTCGCGGCGAAGCGAGCCAGCGCCGCGATATCGACGAAGGGGCTGGTGAGCGTTGCCACCCCCGGCGGGATGCGGCGGCGCGCCTCTTCCATCGGCAGCAGCGCCGGGCCGCCCACCGGGATCGCCGGGCCGGAAAAGAGCTGGAAATAGGCCTCGTCGCGACGCGCATCGAGCAGCACCGCCGCCGCGTCGCAACCGCAGCCGAGCGACAGCGCCAGCAGCGTCGGGATGCCGACCACCGGAATGTCCAGCGCGAGACCCAGCCCACGCGCAGCGCTCAGGCCGATGCGCAAGCCGGTAAAGGACCCGGGGCCGGTGGTGACCGCGATGCGCGTCAGGTCGGCATAGGCGATCCGGGTGCGCGCGAGCAGTGCGTCGATGGCCGGAAAGATGCGCTCGGCCTGGCCCTGCGCCATGTCCTCGACGAGCGTGTCGGCCGTGTCGCCCAGCAGCAATGCGAGTTGCAGGCGCGGCGCGGCGGTATCGATGGCGAGGAGCGCGGTGGGCATGGGCGAGAGATAGGGGTTCGGCGCCGGGTTGTCACGTGGGCTCGGCGCTCGGGGCGTCACCCCACCCAGTTGCGCTAGGGTGGGGGTGACCCGACGCGCCGACGCAAAACAAAACGCCCGACCAATGGCCGGGCGTCCATACTCACGTCAGCGCAGGCCTCAGACCTGCTGCACGGCCTCGACGCCGGGGACGAAATGGCGGAGCAGGTTCTCGATGCCGGACTTGAGCGTCGCGGTGGAGGACGGGCAGCCGGAACAGGCCCCCTGCATGTGCAGGTACACGGTGCCTTCCTTGAAGCCCTTGAAGGTGATGTCGCCGCCGTCCATCGCCACGGCCGGACGGACGCGGGTGGCCAGCAGTTCCTTGATCACCTCGACGGTCTCGGTGTCGGCGGTATCGAAGAACTCGTCGCCGGCCGTCTCGACCTCGCTGGTGCCGTCGTTGAGGACCGGCTTGCCGGACAGGAAATGCTCCATGATCACGCCGAGGATGGCCGGCTTGATGTGGCTCCACTCGGCACTGTCCTTGGTCACCGAGATGAAGTCGGAGCCGAGGAACACGCCGTCGACGCCGGGCACCTCGAACAGGGCCGAGGCGAGGGGGGAGACGTGAGCCGATTCGGGGCCGCGGAAATCGCGCGGCTCACCCACCAGCACGTCGCGGCCGGGAAGGAACTTCAGGGTCGCCGGGTTCGGCGTCGCTTCGGTCTGAATGAACATGTCCGCCGGAAGATCTCGCATTAGAATTGTTCTAAATATAGATTTCCAATGGTCGAAAGGCAAGAGTTCCAGCTCAGGTTACCGCCACGATCTGCTCGTCGGTCATCGAGCCGGGGATGATGGTGACGATCACAGGCAGGGCCAGTTGCCCGGCCCGGCTGGCAAAGGCGCTGACCAGCGCCCCCGGCCCGTCCTTGCCGGCGGAGGCGGCCAGCACCAGGATGGCGATGCCCGGATCCTTGCGGATCAAGCCCTCGATCTCGGCCACGAGGTCGCCTTCGCGGATCACCGATTCGGTCCTGATCCCCTGGCCTATCTGCGAAATCCGGGCGCGCTTGGCGTCGAGCAGGCGCTCGGCCTCCTCGCGCGCCTCGGCCCGCATCACCTCCTCGACCCCGAGGAACTGGGTGAAATCCTGGCTGTCGATCACCGACAGCAGCACCACCGTGCCGCCGGTGCGCTTGACGCGGTGCGCGGCAAAGGTGACCGCCCGGTCGGCTTCCTTGCTCTCGTCGACGACGACGAGGAACTTGCGCCTGTATTCGTTCAACACATCAACCAAGGCGCCGCCCTCCGGGGTAGTTCATTGTCCCAAATGGACGGCGCGCCGTCCAGTCAGCGGATGAACCCGACGACGCGGCGCACTTCCGACATGGTCGCCTCGGCGATTTCGGCGGCGCGGGCCGCACCGTCGGCCATGAACGCGTCGATGCTGGCCGGATCAGCGATCAGGCGGCGCATCTCGTCGGCGACCGGCGTCAGCCGGGCCACGGCAAGCTCGGCGAGCGCCGGCTTGAAGGCACCCCAGCCCTGCCCGCCATATTGCGCGAGCACCTCGGCCTTGGTGGTATCGGCGAGGGCGGCATAGATGCCGACGAGGTTGTCGGCTTCCGGACGCCCCTTGAGGCCGGCCTCCTCGGAGGGGAGCGCCTCGGGGTCGGTGGTGGCGCGCTTGATCTTTTTCGAGATGGCATCGGCATCGTCGAGCATGAGGATGCGCGACTGGTCGGAAGGGTCGGATTTCGACATCTTCTTGCTGCCGTCGCGCAGCGACATGACGCGCGTCGCCGGGCCGGTGATCACCGGCTCGGTGTTCGGGAAGTAGTCGGCTTCGAGCCCCTGTTCTCTGATCGAGGGCGCGAAGTCGTTGTTGAACTTCTGCGCGATGTCGCGGGTCAGCTCGAGGTGCTGCTTCTGGTCCTCGCCCACCGGCACGTGCGTCGCCTTGTAGAGCAGGATGTCGGCGGCCATCAGCGAGGGATAGGCGAACAGGCCGAGCGATTCCGCTTCGGCGTTCTTGCCGGCGGTCTTGTCCTTCCACTGCGTCATGCGACTCATCCAGCCCATCCGCGCCACGCAGTTGAACACCCAGGCGAGCTCGGCATGCTGGTGCACGCGCGACTGGTTGTAGACGATGTGCTGTTTCGGATCGACGCCGGCCGCGACGAAGGCCGCCGCCACTTCGCGCGTCGCGCGGCGGAGGTTGTCCGGGTCCTGCCAGACCGTGATCGCATGCATGTCGACGACGCAGTAGAGGCAGTGGTGGGTCTGCTGCAGGGGCACGAAGCGCTTGATCGCGCCGAGGTAGTTGCCCAGGTGCAGGTCGCCGGACGGCTGGATGCCGGAAAAGACGCGCGGGGTGAACGGCATGGAGAGTTTCCCTAGAAGAGGTTGGGCTTATCGCCCATCAGCGGCCGGCTAGGCAAGCGTCAGGCTGAAGCTCCCCTCCCCCTTGGGGGGAGGGAGGCTAACTCCGGCGCAACCGCCGGAGCAGCCCGCCGAGTGGCTGGACGCCGGTGAAATGGGCGAGCGCGAAGTAGAGCCCCGCCCCGACGATGCAAAGCGCAAACAGGGCAAGTGCCTGGGCGGGGAAGAAATAGCCCGGGTCGAACACCGGCCCGAGCAGGGCGACGCCGCCCCAGAGGGCAGCGGCCATGACCAGCGTCAGCAGCGCGATCAGCCCCTGCTGCCGCCACTCCGTCGAGGTCATGGCGAAATGGCCGCGCCGAGCGAGGAAGACGGCCAGCAGCAGCACGTTGACCCAGGCCGAGATCGAGGTCGCGAGCGCGATGCCGACATGCTTGAGGCTGCCGAACAGTGCCAGCGACAGCGCGATGTTGATGACCAGCGAGACGGCCGCGAACCAGGTCGGGGTGCTGGTGTCCTTGCGCGAAAAGAATCCCGGCTGCAGCACGCGGATGAGCACGAACGCCGGCAGGCCGACGGCGAAGGCGACGAGCGCCTGCGCCACGTTGGCGCTGTCGGCGGCGTGGAACGCTCCGCGCTCGAACAGCACGCGGACCACCGGCAGGGCGAGGGCGATCAGCGCCCCGGCGGCGGGCATGGACAGGTACATGGAGAGGAACAGCGACTGGCTCTGGCTCTGGCGCGCCTCCCCGTCGCGGCCGGCGCTGAGGTGGCGGCTCAACTCGGGCAGGAGCACCGTGCCGATGGCAATGCCGATGATGCCGAGCGGCAGCTGGTAGAGCCGGTCGGCATTGTAGATGATCGACATCACCTCGTCGGCGCCCGAGGCGATGATGGTGCCGACGAAGATGTTGATCTGGGTGATACCGCCCGCGATGATCGCCGGCACGGCGAGGATCCAGAAGCGGCGCACTTCGGGATCGAGGTGCGGCAGCCGGATGCGCGGCACGAAGCCGGCGCGCCGGATGGCCCAGTAAACCAGCATGAGCTGGGCGATGCCGCCGAGCATCGTCGCAATCGCCACCCAGAACGCCGTGTCGGGCGCCTCCAGCGTCAGGATCGCCAGCGGCACCAGCGCCGAGATGTTGACGATGTTGAGCACGATCGGGGCGAAGGCGGCGGCAAAGAACCGTCCGAGGCTGTTGAGGATCGCCGCATAGGCCGCCATCAGCGACATGCAGGCCAGGTAGGGGAACATGATCCGGGTGAGGAACACGGTGAGGTCGAACTTGGCCGGCTCGCTGACGAAGCCGGGGACGAACACCACCATGATCTGCGGCGTGAACACCTCGACGACGATGGTGACGACGAGGATGGCCGCCACCAGCCAGCTCATGATCCGGCTCGCCAGTTCCCTCGCGCCGTCCGGTCCCTCGGTCTCGAGTGCGCCCGAGAACATCGGCACGAAGGCTGTGTTGAAGGCCCCCTCGGCAAACAGGCGCCGGAACAGGTTAGGGAAGCGGAAGGCAGCGTTGAAGGCGTCCGAAACCGGCGAAATCCCCAGTACCGCCGCCATCAGCGCGTCGCGCACGAAGCCGAAGACGCGCGACACGAGGGTGAGGCCGCCGACGGACAGGAAGTTGCGATAGAGGCTCATGCGACAACTATGCTCGACGCACACCCTGTGGCGCCCATCCCAGGCTCGATGTCGTCCCTGCGAAAGCAGGGACCCACCTCACGGCTGGCGCTGGTGGTGAAACGGATCCCAGCTTGCGCTGGGATGACACCGGGGGTGGGGATGGGCTTGTGGTTGACCCACAAGTTGCCCCTACCCATTCACCACCTTCTTCTCCTCGACCGGCTGGAATACGGCCAGCAGTTCGTCGTGGATCTTCTTCTGGCGCTGCCGCGACTCGATCTTGTGGCCGGTGAGGTCGGTCACATAGAAGACGTCGACCGCCTTTTCGCCATAGGTGCCGATATGGGCCGAGCCGATGGTGAGGTTGAGGTCGGAGATCTGCCGGGTGAGCTGGTGGAGCAGGCCCATGCGGTCGAGCCCCATGACCTCGATGACGGTGAATTTCTCCGAGATGGTGTTGCTGACCGCTACCTGAGACGGCAGCGAGAAGGGCTTCAGCCGCTTGTTGTGGCGGTCCTGCTTGCCCAGGTCGATCAGCACGTGGCGCTTGCCCTGCAGCAACTGCTTGACCGTATCGATGATGCGCGTGGCGCGGACCTTCTCGTCCTCGTCCGAGGTGAAGGAGCGGCGCAGCCGGAAGGTGTCGACCGCCCGTCCGTCGCGCGTCCCGAAGATCTGCGCGCCGATGATCGAGGCGTCGCACATGGTGCAGGCCCCGGCGATCAGCGACAGCAGCCGCGGATGGTCGGGGGTGTAGAAGCTGACCTCGGTGATGCCCTCGAAGGCCTTCACCCGGATCGAGCCGGAGAACATCTGGCCCGCCTGGTCGGCGGCGCGGATCATGCGGGCATGCTCGAACTGCAACTCGGGCTCGGCGCGCAGCCAGTAGTGGTCGTAGTGGCGGCCGAGATAGGCATCGACCTCGGGCTGCGGCCAGGACGAGAGCGCGGTGCGCAGAGCCGATTTCGCCGCCTCGATGCGGTCGCGCTGCGTGACTTGGCTGTGGCCGCCCGAAAGCAGCGGCTCGGTGGCATAGTAGAGGGCGCGCAGCAGCGAGCCTTTCCAGCCGGTCCACACACCCGGACCCACCGCACGGATGTCGCAGGCGGTAAGGATCATCAGCAGCGCCAGCCGTTGCGGCGACTGCACCACGTCGGCGAAGCTCTTGGCCGTCTCGGGATCCTGGATGTCGCGCGACTGGGCGACTTCGCTCATGAGCAGGTGATGCTCGACCAGCCAGGCGACGGTATCGGTCTCGGCCGGATCGAGCCCGAGGCGCGGGCAGAACTTCTTCGCGATGCGGGCGCCGGCGATCGAATGATCCTCGGGGCGGCCCTTGGCGATGTCGTGCAGGAACAGCGCGACATAGAGCAGGCGCGTGTCGTTCAGATGCGGCAGCAGCTCGTGGGTCAGTGGCAACTGGTCGCGCAGGCCGCCGTTCGCCACGTCGGCCATGACGCCGACGGCGCGGATCAGGTGCTCGTCCACCGTGTAGTGGTGGTACATGTTGAACTGCATCAGCGCGACGATCTTGCCGAAGTCGGGCACGAAGCGGCCGAGCACGCCGGCCTCGTTCATCTGGCGCAGGATGCGCTCGACATAGGTCGGGGCGGTCAGGATCTCGAGGAACCAGGCATTGGCCTGCCTGTCGTTGCGCAGCTCGTGGCCGATCAGCTTGAAGGCGCGGCGGATCGCCTTGATGGCGTCGGGATGCAGGTGCAGGTCATGCCGGCCGGCCAGCATGAAGCCCTTGATCAGGTTGCGGGGATCGCGGTGGAACACGTCGGGATCGGCGACGTTCAGGCGACCGGAATCGATGACGAAATCGGTCTCGCCCTTGATCGCCACCCGGCCGCGCTTGAACGGGGCGAGGACGCGCCCGATCATGTCGAGCGGCTTGGCATGATCGAATTCCAGCGAGGTGCAGAAGATGCGGGTCAGGTCGCCCACGTCCTTGGCGACGAGGAAGTAGCGCTTCATGAAGCGCTCCACGCCCAGCATGCCGGCGCGCCTGGCAAAGCCGAGGCGTTCGGCCAGTTCGGGCTGGAGGTCGAAGGTCAGCTTCTCGTCGGCCCGGCCGGTGAGGAAGTGCAGGTGGCAGCGGATGGCCCAGAGGAAGTCCTCGGCGCGCTGGAACAGGCGATACTCCTCGGCGCTGAGCACGCCCTTGCCCACGAGCTCGGCGCTCGACTTCACCCGGTAGAAGTACTTGCCGATCCAGAACAGGGTATGAAGGTCGCGCAGGCCGCCCTTGCCGTCCTTGATGTTGGGCTCGACCACGTAGCGGGTATTGCCCATCTGCCGGTGCCGCTCGTCGCGCTCGGCCATCTTGGCGGCGATGAACTCGGGCCCGGTCCTGGGCATGATCTCGGTTTCGAAGCGCCGGATCAACTCTTCGAACAGCGTCCGGTCGCCGATCAGATAGCGCGCCTCGAGCGTGGCGGTGCGCACTGTCATGTCGGAGCGCGCCATGCGGATGCACTCGTCGACGGACCGCACGGCGTGGCCGACCTTCTGGCCGAGGTCCCACAGCATGTACAGGATGTATTCGGTGATCTGCTCGCCCCAGGGCGTCTGCTTGTAGGGCAGGATGAACAGCAGGTCGATGTCGGAACCCGGCGCCAGCGTGCCGCGGCCGTAACCGCCGACGGCGGCGATCGAGATCATCTCGGCGCCCGACGGATTGTCGAGCGGATAGACGTCGCGCACGGCGAACTGGTGGATGGCGCGGAGGATCTCGTCCTCGGCGGCGCTCAGGTTCATGGCGCAGCGCGTGCCCCGGCCATTGGCCATCAGCTCGGCCTCGGCGCCCGTGCGGGCGTCGGCCAGCACTTTGCGAAGGTGGGAGAGCACGAGGGCGCGCGATGCGGCGGACTTGGGGTCCTGGCCGGCAAGCTGCCGGTACAGGTCGTCGAGAATGGTCTCGGCGCTGATCAGCTGGAAGGCCGATTTTCGTGGCCGGGCGTCAATTTCGGCGAGCTGCATCACGGATTTTCTTGAGCTCGTAGATCAGGTCGATGGCCTGTCGCGGCGTGAGGTCGTCGGGGCGTACCTGATCGAGCATGGCATGTATCGGGTTAACAGCCGCCTTGGGCGGCGGCGGTTGATGCGCAAAGAGCGGCAGATCGTCTAGCACGGCCCCCTTGCCGCCGGAAGAGCGCTGTTCGAGCACGCCGAGCACCTGCCGGGCGCGGGCGAGCACGTTTTCGGGAAGCCCGGCGAGGCGGGCGACCTGGATGCCGTAGCTGCGGTCGGCCGCCCCTTCGGCGACCTCGTGCAGGAAGACCACCTCGCCCTCCCACTCGCGCACCTTCATGGTGTGGTTGGAAACGCGCGGCAACGTCTTGTGCAACGCCGTCATCTCATGGAAGTGCGTCGCGAACAGGGCGCGGCAGCCGGTGTCGTTGTGCAGCGCCTCGACCGCCGCCCAGGCGATACTGAGGCCGTCGAAGGTGGCGGTGCCGCGGCCGATCTCGTCGAGGATGACCAGCGAACGCTGCGTCGCGCGGTTGAGAATGGCAGCGGTCTCGACCATTTCGACCATGAAGGTGGAGCGGCCGCCGCCGATGTCGTCGGAGGCACCGACGCGCGAGAAGACGCGGTCGACGACGCCGATATGGGCGACGGAAGCCGGCACGTAGCTCCCCATCTGGGCGAGGATGGCGATCAGCGCGTTCTGGCGCAGGAAGGTCGACTTACCGCCCATGTTTGGGCCGGTGACCAGCCAGAGCGCGCCGCCGGTCAGGTCGCAGCCGTTCTCGACGAAGACCTGGTGCTGGGCCCTTACATTGCTCTCCACCACCGGGTGCCGGCCGCCCTCGATGTAGAAGGCGAGGCTGTCGTCGATGGTCGGCCGGCAGAAGTTCCGCGTCATCGCCAGATGCGCCAGCGCCGTGGCGACATCGAGCTCGGCCAGTGCATCGGCGATGGCGCGCAGGCGCTCCTGCTCGACCGTCACCGCATCCGAGAGGCGCGTGAAGATCGCAGTCTCGAGGGCCAGCGCCGCGTCGTGCGCCTTGGCGATACGGCCTTCGAGCTCGGCCAGTTCCGCCGTGGTGAAGCGCATGGCGTTGGCCAGCGTCTGGCGGTGGATGAAGGTCGCGCGATGCGGCGCCTCGAGCAGCTTCGAGCCATGGCCGGCCGGGACTTCGACGAAATAGCCGAGCACGCCGTTGTGGCGGATCTTCAGCGACCTGACGTCGGTTTCGTCGATCAGCCGCTGCTGTAGCGCCGCGACCACGGCCCGGGTCTCCGACGCGAGGGCCCGTTCGCCGTCGAGCGTCGCGTCATAGCCCTTGCGCACGAAGCCGCCGTCGCGGGCGAGGAGCGGCGGCTCGTCATCGACCGCGTCGGCCAGCTCGGCGGCGAGCGCGGCCGGCGCATCGGCAAGACAGGCGATGATGGCGGCGATCTCGGCCGGCGGACCGGCGATGGTGCCGAGGCGATCGGCGAGGGCAATGGCACCGGAGACGGCAGTGCCGACGGCCTTCAAGTCGCGCGGACCGCCGCGCCCGAGCGCCAGGCGGGTCAGGGCGCGGGTCAGATCCGGGACTGCCTTGAGTTCGGCGCGCAGGCGCTGCGTGACGAGCCCGTCGGCAACGAAGGTGCTGACGGCATCGAGCCGGGCGTTGATGCGGCCGGCATCGCAGAGCGGCGCAGCCAGGCGCCGGGCAAGCAGGCGCGAGCCGGGCGGGGTGACGGTGAGGTCGATCTCATGGCGCAGCGACCCCCTCTCGGCGCCGCGCTGGGTCTCGAGCAGCTCGAGTGACACTCGGGTCGCAGCATCGATCGCCATGTGCGAGGTGAGCCGCTCGGCGCTCGGCGGACGCAGCGCGACGGGGACGCCTTTCTGGCTTTCGCGCACATAGTCGACCAGCGCACCCAGCGCGGCCCGTGCGGCGCGCGAAAAGGCGGTGGGGTCGACCTCGCCCGAGGGGAAGGCGGCAGCGATGCGGGCCACCGCCTGTTCGCTGTCGAAAGCGGCGCCGTCGAGCACAGTGAGCGCCATGTCGGGGAGCACCAGGCGCGCCTCGGCGAGCGCCACGCGGGCCGCTTCGGCAAGCAGCAGTTCCGCCGGGCCGATGCGGGCGAGTTCATCGCCGAGCGCCGCCGCCGACAGGTCGAGAACAGCGGTTTCGCCAGTCGAGACATCGGCCCAGGCCAGCGCGAAATCGGTTTCGCCGTGCCGCACCATGCTGAGCGCGGCGAGATAGGCCGAGCCGCGCGTCGGCAGCAGGTCGTCCTCGGTGATCGTGCCGCGGGTGACGAGGCGCACGACATCGCGCTTCACCGGCGACTTGGAGCCGCGCTTCTTCGCCTCGGCCGGGTCCTCGACCTGCTCGCAGATGGCGACGCGGTGGCCGAGGCCGATCAGCTTCTTCAGATAATCCTGGGCGGCATGGATCGGCACGCCGCACATCGGGATGTCCTGGCCCTGGTGCTTGCCGCGCTTGGTGAGGACGATGCCGAGCGCCTGCGACGCGATCTCGGCGTCCTCGAAGAACATCTCGTAGAAGTCGCCCATCCGGTAGAACAGGATGTAGCCCGGATTGACCGCCTTGATCTCGAGATACTGCCCCATCATCGGCGTGATGGGCGAGGCATCGGCGGCGCTCGGGGCGTTATAGGGCGCTTGGTCCATGGGCTCGCGGGACTGGAGGGAGGCCTGCGAGGTTATGGGGTTTGGGGGGGCGGGGCAACAGGTGTACGGAGGCTTTCCCCGGCGCTGAGGCCCACCAACCCCTCACCCGTCCCGGCTTCGCCGGTCCACCCTCTCCCCGACGGGGAGAGGAACAGGAATAATCGCCGATGCTTTGGTGTTCTTCTCCCCGTCGGGGAGAAGGTGGCGCGTAGCGCCGGATGAGGGGCGGCTAGTACCGGTCGCTCGCATCCTTCACCGGCCGATACACGAAGTCCGAAAACACCGCTTCCTTGGCCGTGCCGTTGAGGTCGCTCGCCGCCATGCCGACGAAAGCGCCGGTGAAGCTGCCGTGCTCGGCGTGGCCGCCGCATTCGTCCGAGAGCAGCGAGGCATCGAGCACCGGCCCGACCGGTTGCCAGTTGCCGCCGGCCCTGGCGGTGCCGGTGGCATAGAAGAACTGCAGCCTGGGGCCCCGGATCTCGAGCTTCAGACGGACCGGCCCCTCCTGCGGCAGCGGGACCGGATCGGCGGGGAAGGTGAGCTTGCCGTCGGGATGGCTCGCCATCGAGCTCATGATCAACAGCTCGCGCTTGCCGTCCGAATGCGCAGTGACGGTGAGATAGTGGAAGTTGTAGCGACTGTAATAGCCGGTGAGGCCAGCGAATTGCCGCTCGTCGACCGGCGAGAAGTCGAGCGTAACTTCCGCGTCGTAGGAGAAGTGGGTCTGCCGGCGGGCGACCAGCGCCTGCTCGAACCATGAACCGATCGACTCGCGGCCGATCAGCGTCAGCTGGTTGTCGCCGACCCGGAAGATACGATCGGTCTCCGGCGTGCGGAGCCACTGGAAATCCTTGTGCAGCGTGTCGAACGAATAGCGCTGCTCGGCCCAGTAGTTGCTGTCGTCACGCGTGCCGGGCACCTCGACCTCGAGCGAGGGGACCGGGCCGTTCTTGACCCACAGCCAGTCGTCGTTGCCCCAGTACGCTTCCTGGATGCCGGTCTCGCGGCCGAGCACGCAGCGGCGCTTCTGGGTGGTGGGGCGGCCCATCAGGTGGACGAGGTAGGTCTTGCCGTCGGGCGTTTCGACGATGTCGCCGTGGCCGGAACGCTGCACCGGGTTGAGTGGGGCATCCTTGGCCGTGAGAATGTGCTTGAGCGGGTGGGTCTCGTACGGCCCGTCGATGTTGCGCGAGCGGGCGAAGGTGACGGCGTGCTCATAGCCGGTGCCGCCCTCGGCGGTGAGCAGGTAGTACCACGGGCGACCGTCCCTGCCCTTGCGCTTGTAGAGATGCGGGCCCTCGACCAGCTTCAGGTCGGTACCCTGGTAGATGTTCCTGACCGGGCCGACGAGCTTTCGCTGCGCGTGGTCGTATTCCTGCAGCGCGATGCCGGCGAACAGCAGGGGGCGAGTCCTATGGTCCCATAGCATGTTGACGAACCACTTCCGGCCGTCGTCGTCATGGAACAGCGAGGGGTCGAAGCCGGAGGAGTTCATGTAGACCGGGTCGGACCACGGCCCCTCGATCGAGGGCGCGGTGACGAGGTAGTTATGCGCGTCCTTGAACGAGCCGTCCTTGCGCTTGACGTCGGTGTAGATGAGGAAGAACTGCTCGCCATCGTGGCTGAGGCACGGAGCCCAGATGCCGCACGAATCCGGGTCGCCGCGCATGTCGAGCTGCGACGCGCGGCTCAGCGGGCGGGTGACCAGCTCCCAGTTGGCGAGATTCTTCGAATGGTGGATCTGCACGCCCGGGTACCACTCGAAGGTGGAGGTGGCGATGTAGTAGTCGTCGCCGACGCGCAGGATCGAGGGATCGGGGTTGAAGCCGGGAAGGATAGGATTGCGGATGGTGGGCATACGTTGCTCGATGTGTCTGTGTCTTCCCTCTCCCCTTGAGGGAGAGGGTGCCCGCAAAGCGGGCGGGTGAGGGGAAGGTCGAGGGAGGTCGCTCCTCGCTTCCGCTCGGAACGGCATCGCCAACGCGATGCGACCCCTCATCCGGCGCTACGCGCCACCTTCTCCCTCAAGGGGAGAAGGAAGGCCGGTGCTGGTTGAGAGACCCAATTAGACGAACCGGTTGACCAGGTTCTCCAGATACTCCTGCTGGCCGGATTTGGGCTGCGGGTTGATGTTGTCGGCTTCCACTCGGGCAGCGATGTCGGCAAGGCTCTCGCTCTGCAGCATCTTCTGCGCGGCGGGAGACTTCCACCCGGCGTAGCGCGCCTCGACCACCTTGTCGAAAGTGCCGTCCTCGATCAGTGCTGCGGCGCCCTTGAGGCCGCGGGCGAGGATGTCGAGGCCGCCGACATGGCCGTGCAGCAGGTCGGCCGGGTCGATCGACTGGCGGCGCACCTTGGCGTCGAAGTTGAAGCCGCCCTTGCCCAGCCCGCCGGCTTTGAGGATCTGGTAGAAGGCCAGCGCCATCTCGCCCGGATTGTTGGGGAACTGGTCGGTGTCCCAGCCCGACTGCAGGTCGTTGCGGTTGGCGTCGACCGAACCGAGGATGCCGAGGCTGCCGGCGACGGCCAGTTCGTGCTCGAACGAGTGGCCGGCGAGGAAGGCATGGCCGACCTCGATATTGACCTTCACCTCCTTCTCGAAGCCATAGGTCTTGAGGAAGCCGTACACTGTAGCGACGTCATAGTCGTACTGGTGCTTGGTCGGCTCCTGCGGCTTGGGCTCGATCAGGATCTGGCCGGAGAAGCCGATCTTTTTCGCATGCTCGATGACGAGGCCGAGGAAGCGCGCGGCGTGGTCCTGCTCGGTCTTGATGCGGGTGTTGAGCAGGGTCTCGTAGCCCTCGCGGCCGCCCCACAGCACGTAGTTCGAGCCGCCGAGGTCGTGGGTGATCTCCAGCATCTGCTTCACCTGCCCGGCAGCGTAGGCGAAGACGTCGGGATCGGGATTGGTCGCGGCGCCGGCCATGTAGCGGCGGTTCGAAAACAGGTTCGCCGTGCCCCAGAGCAGCTTCGTGCGGGATGACTGCATCTTCTTGGCGAAGATGTCGGTGATGGTGCGGAGGTTCTTGTTGCTCTCCTTGAGCGTCGCACCCTCCGGCGCGACGTCGGCATCGTGGAAGCAGAAGAACGGCGCATCGAGCAGGTCGAACAGCTCGAAGGCGACATCGGCCTTGAGCTTGGCGCCTTCCATGTCCTTGTCGTACCAGGGCCGGTCGAAGGTGCGGCCGCCGAACGGGTCGCCTCCCTCCCAGGCGAAGGTGTGCCAGTAGGCGATGGCGGGGCGGATGTGGTCCTCCATCCGCTTGCCGAGGACGATTTCGTCCTTGTTGTAGTGGCGGTAGGCGAGCGGGTTGGAGCTCTGCGGCCCCTCGAACTTGACGGGGCTGATCCCCTTGAAGAAATCGGTCACTTGCGAGCCTCCTCGATGGCTGGGTCAAAAGCGCGTTCACGCGCGTCTTCAATCGCTGGGTAGAGCGCCCGATAGCGCTCATATTGGCGGGCATAGGCGTCGGCGAGCGACGCGTCCGGGTGGATCACCCGCTTGATGGCGGGAGCGGTCATCACTTCGGCCGGGTCGACGTTCTCGGCAGCGCACAGGCCGAGGCGGGCGACGCCGAGCGCACCGCCGAAATCGCCGTCGTCGGGAATGGCGATGTCGGTGCCGAGGTTCGCGGCGATGAGACGGAGCCAGAGCTCGGACTTCGATCCGCCGCCCACCGCGATCAGCTGGCCCAGCGTCGTGCCGGCATCGTTGAGCACGCGCTTGCAGTCGCGGAAGGCGAAAGCGACGCCTTCCATCACTGCCTGCGCGAGCCGGGCTGTATCGCTGGAGTGGCTGAGACCCACGAAGCTGCCGCGGGCATTGGCATTGTTGTGCGGCGTGCGCTCGCCACTGAGATAGGGCAGGAAGATTTCCTCGCCCGGGCCGGCGAATTGCGCTTCGGCGGCGCCCGCAAGCCTCGCGGGGTCCTGGCCGGTGATCCTGCCCAGCCAGTTAAGGCTGTCGGTGGCCGACAGGATCACGCCCATCTGGTGCCAGGTGTTGGGAACGGCGTGACAGAAGGCGTGCACGGCGCCTTGGGTATTGGGGCGGAAGCGGTCGTTGGACACGAACAGCACGCCTGACGTGCCGAGCGAGACGAAGCCCTCCCCCGGCCGGATGGCGCCGATGCCGCAGGCGGCCGCGGCATTGTCCCCTGCCCCGCCGGCGACGACCACCTCGCCGGTCATGCCCCAGCGGTTGGCGAACTCGCGCCTGAGCGCGCCTGACGGCGCCGAGCCCTCGACGAGGCGCGGCATGTGCGAGCGGGTGAGCCCGGTAACGGCCAGCAGCGCATCGGACCAGTCGCGCCTGGCGACGTCGAGCCAGAGCGTTCCGGCAGCGTCGGACATTTCCTCGACATGCTCGCCGGTGAGCAGCAGCCGGATATAGGCCTTGGGCAGCAGCACCTTGGCAATGCGCGCGTAGATCTCGGGCTCGTGCTTGCGGACCCAGGCGATCTTGGGTGCGGTGAAGCCGGGCATGGCGATGTTGCCGGCGATGTCGCGCAGCGCGGGCAGCGCTGCCTCCATCTCCGCGCACTCGGCGGCCGAGCGGCCGTCGTTCCACAGGATGCAGGGGCGAAGCACCCGGTCGTTGCGGTCGAGCAGGGTTGCGCCGTGCATGTGTCCGGCGAGGCCGATGCCCCGCACCGCCGCAACCTCCCGGGGGTGGGCCGCCGCCAGCTTGTCGACCGCCGCAAGCGTCGCGGTCCACCAGTCGGCCGGATTCTGCTCTGACCAGCCGGGGTGCGGCCGCACCGGCTCGACCGCCCTGGCGGTCGCCTCTCCGACGGGCTGACCCGCTCGATCGATGAGCAGGGCCTTGACGCCCGAAGTCCCGATATCGATCCCGAGATACGTCATGATGTACGTACCTCATTGCCGGTTGCACAAGCCATCCGATGGTCCTCCCGGGGCGGCGATGTTCTGGATCAGGTGGTCGTCTGGGCCCTGGGCAGATTGTCGCGCAGATACAGGCCGATTTCAATGGGGGCCGGCGGACGGTCGGATTCCTGGCCCAGCGCCAGGCTTTGCGCGGCGCTGAGGGCTGCGGCGATCTCGCCATCGGGGTTCTGGTCGATCACGACGTCGATCGCACCGCCGGCAAGTCCTTCGCGGGTCGTGGGCGTCAGCTCATGCGCCACGATCCGGACCCTGCCGGCATGGCCGGTCTTCTGCAGCGCCCGGATCAACCCGGCATTGCCGGCGCCGAGGTTGTAGATGCCGCTCACGGAGCGCTCGAGCAGTTCGAGTGCCGCCGCTTCGGTGCGGGCGTCGTCGTCAAAGCCCTCCAGCGGACCTACGATCATGTGCTGCGGAAACTCGGACCCGAGCACCGCCTCGAAACCTTCCCGACGCTGGCGGTGATCGGCAAGGCTCAGCGAACCGGCAATGAGGCCGATCGGGCCGGGCCGGGCGAAACGGCCCATCAGCGACGCGGCGGTACGGCCGGCGGCCACGTTGTCGATGCCGATGAAATGCCGCCGTGCCGAGCCGGGCAGGTCCGACACCAGGGTGATGACGTCGATGCCGCGGCGGGCAGCGCTGTCGATGGCGCGGCGAACCTTGTCGTCAGCGGTGGCGACGACCACGGCGCAGTCGCAGGCCTTGGGATCGAGCTCGCCCAGCGCGGCGGCGAGCGCCGCCGGGTCGAACGCATGCACGAGCCGGGTGGTGATCGAGACGCGCTCGCCCTTGCTGACGCTGGCCCGGCGCTGGATCGCGGTGCCGAGCGCGAACATGAACTCGTTGCGGCCATCAGGGATGAGGAAGGTGACCCCCAGGTCGCGCGCCCGGGCGAGCAGCGAGGCCGACAGATCCCGACGGAAATCGAGCGCCTTGATCGCCTCGGCCACCTTCTCGGCCGTCTCGCTGCGCACCCCGGGGCGGCCGTTCAGCACCCGATCGACAGTGGCGAGCGAGACGCCGGCCTCACGGGCGACGTCGTGCACGGTGGCGCGGCGCTTGATCTCGTCCATTAATGCTCCCGGCTTTCGCCGGGCCCCGAATGCGGCTATCAACCCGTCGCACGAAGAGGAGAGATCGGCAATGAGCGTCGCGGTTGAAAAGTTCGGCGAGTTCGAGGGCAAGACGGTCGAGCAGTTCAAGCTCAGGAGCGACAGCGGCGTCGAAGTCGACATCATCTCCTGGGGCGTGCTGGTGCGCGATTGGCGGGTGCCCGTCGCCGGCGGCCTGCGCTCGGTGGTGCTCGGCTTCGAGCAGTTCGATTCCTACCCCAAGGCGTCGCCGTATTTCGGCTCCCTTGCCGGCCGCGTTGCCAACCGCATCAGGAACGCCACGTTCACGCTCGACGGCAAGACCTACACGGTGGCAAAGACCATTGGCGAGCACGCCTTGCACGGCGGCCCCGCCGGCATCGGCCGACTGGTGTGGGACGGCGAAGCGGATAGCACCAACAATGCCGTACGCTTCACCCACGTATCGCCCGACGGGGCCATGGGCTTTCCGGGCAATGTGACGTTCACCGCCACCTATACGCTCACCGGCAACAGGCTGCGCCTCGACATCGCCGCGAGGGCCGATCGGCGCACGCCGATCAACGTGGTGCAGCACCAGTATTTCAACCTCGGCACGGGCAACGACGTGCTCGACCACACTTACAGGATCAGTGCCAGCGCCTATACCGAACTCGGCGGGCCGCTGATCCCGACCGGGGCGATCCTGCCGGTCGACGGCACCATCTGGGATTTCCGCGATGGCCGCACCATGCGCGACGCGACCGGCACACCGATCGACTACGACGGCAATCTGGTGCTTCCGACGGACCGGAAGTTCGAGGACCCGGTCGCGATCGTCACCGGGCCGGACAAGGCGTTGACGCTGAAGCTCTACACCGACCAGCCGGGCCTGCAGGTCTACAACTCGGTGACCACCGATGCCTCGGCGGAAGGCAAGCATTTCGGCCACCACTGCGGCTTCTGTCTCGAGGACCAGGGCTTGCCCGACTCGGTCAACCATCCGCACTTCCCCTCGATCATCTACGGTCCCGACCGGCCGTACAGCCACCGGGTCGACATCGAGATCGCCTGATGCCGGTCTATGTCGGCCTGATCCGCGCGATCGGCCCGGCGACCCATGCCAGGATGGGCATGCTGCAGCTGCGCGAGGCCTGCGCCAGGGCCGGCCTTGCCGACGTTGCATCGGTCGGCAACACGGGCAACCTGATCTTCGGCAGCGAGGCCTCGCTGGTCGAAGTGCGGAAGCTGGTGCAATCGGCGGTGCGCAGCTTCGGTCTCGACAACGAGGTCTTCCTGCGCCGTCCGGTCGACATGCTTGCCGTGGTCGAGGCCAACCCGTTTCCCGCGGCGGCGGCGGACCGACCCCACGAAGTCGGGGTCTGCTCGTTCCATGTCGCGCCGGACTGGGCGCCGGTGCTGAGCGACTATGACGGGCCGGAGCAACTGGCGATCGTGGGCACGCACCTGGTCGTCGCCTATCCTCCCGGCCTCGCCGGCTCGCGGCTGCAGATCGAGAAACGCCTCGGCGCAACGATGACGCAGCGGAACTGGCGGGTCTTTGCCGGCCTCGCCGAGAGAGCCGCCAGCTTCGGCACCACCTCCTGACACGGCGCCCTGGGACTTCTGACGTCGGCGCTGACCCGATCGCGCACTCTGGCTAGTTCGGCCACAGCACGGGTGGCAACCGCCAGAAGCCGAGAGAGACGAGGACCAGGCCGGTGAAGTGCATGGTGGCAATGAGCCAGGAGTAGACCCAGAACGCCGGTTTCCGAACCTTGTGGCGCAGCAGTGCCTGGGCCACCAGACCACCGGCAATGCCGCCGATCAGGTCGGCAAGGTGCAGCGAGTTCTCGGCGATGCGCCAGCGTCCACCCTCGGCGGCGCGCTTGTCGGCCCAGTAGAGGCCGATGCTCACGATTCCCAGGACGAGGTAGGCGATCAGCACCCAGGTCGGGGCCAGGCGCAATTGTGTCGCGGCGAGCGCCGCGAGGATGATCAGGGCGGCCCCGAACAGCCGCGGCAACAAGCCGACCGGTATTCCGCCGGCATCCGCCGACCTGGGTGGAGCGGTCCGCGCCGCCGGCGCGACGTCGAGCAGCACCACGGACTGGGCAACGGAGCGGCCAGCTTCGTCGCTCGCAGGATCGAATGTCAGCCGGTCGCCCTGCTGGGGTCGGGCCCTGGCACGTCGGATCGACGAGATGTGGACGAAGTAGCGCTTGCCGTCGTTGTCGCGCACGAAGCCGAAACCGCGACCGTCGTTCCACTGGACCAGTTCGCCACTTCGACGCATCGATCATCGCTCCTCGGCGGCGGCCCCATCATGATTCCGGCCCCCCGCGAGCCGGCGCTGGTGCAGATCGGGCAGCGGCATCATGCACTTGCGCGGCCCGCGGCTGCGGCGCTAACGTTTGGCAGGATCATACATATATTGCCGGAGCTTCCAATGAGTGCGGGGCCGAAGGCGTATTTCAGCGACATTCTCGCCAAGGCGGGCATCGAGCTCGGCGGCAGCCGGCCGTTCGACGTGACGGTGCATGACGATCGCTTGTGGGGGCGGGCGATCAGCCACGGCACGCTGGGCTTTGGCGAGGCCTACATGGATGGCTGGTTCGACAGCGAGGCGCTCGACCAGTTCATCTACAAGCTGCTCGAATACGACATCTATGCGCATTTGAAGCCCGACCTCGGACTGGCGCTCAGCTTCCTGCGCGGGCGCCTGTTCAACCGGCAGCGATCGCATGTGCGGGAAGTCGGCGAGAAGCACTACGACATCGGCAACGACCTCTACTCCCGCATGCTCGACCGGCGCATGATCTACTCGTGCGGCTACTGGGCCGAGGCGGCGACGCTGGACGAGGCGCAGGAGGCCAAGCTCGACCTCATCTGCCGCAAGGCCGGGCTCGAGCCGGGCATGAAGGTGCTCGACATCGGCTCGGGCTGGGGCGGGTTCCTGAAGTTCGCTGCGGAGCGCTACGGCATCACGGGCGTCGGCATCACCATCTCGAAGGAGCAGGCGGCGTTCGCCGAGGCGAACAAGGCCGGCCTGCCGATCGAGACGCGGCTGATGGACTACCTGGCGCTGGAGGGCCAGTTCGACCGGGTGATCTCGATCGGCATGTTCGAGCATGTCGGCTACAAGAACTACGAGGCCTATTTCGCCAAGGTGCGCTCGCTGCTGCGGCCGGACGGGCTGTTCGTGCTGCACACCATCGGCAACAACTTCTCGACCACGCATGGCGACCCGTGGACCGAGAGGTACATCTTTCCCAATGGCATGCTGCCCTCGATCAAGCAGATCGCGGCCGCGCTCGAGGGCCGGTTCGTGATGGAGGACTGGCACAATTTCGGCGCCGACTACGACAGGACGCTGATGGCGTGGTGGGCCAATTTCGACGCGGCCTGGCCGGAGCTCAGGGACAAGTACGGCGACCGGTTCTGGCGCATGTGGCGGTTCTACCTCATGGTCTTCGCCGCCATGTTCCGCGCCCGCAACATCCAGCTGTGGCAGGCGGTGCTCAGCCCCGACGGTATCCGCGGCGGCTATCGACGGGTGTCCTGACGGGCTGGACCCAGGCAGGGCGACGCCCGTCCCTCAGCGCGGGGCGCAAGGTGGCCGGAGGCTCTCGTCCGTCGCCGGCTTGCCAAGCCGCGTGGCTTCGGCCACGGTCCGCCGACCTTGCGAACCGGGGGGCGAGATGGGCGAGACGCTGCTGCACACGACGCTGGGAGCCCTGCGGCGCGACCAGCTGGGGATGATCCTGCCGCATGAGCATGTCTTCGTCGACCTGCGCACGCCGGACCAGCCTGGTTACGCCGAAGCGGATACCGAAGCGGTGGTGGCGCTGATGGCGCCGCAGCTCGAGGCGATCAAGGCCCTGGGCGTCACCGCGCTGGTCGAATGCTCGACCGGCGGCGTCGGACGCCGCGCCGACCTCGACCTTGTGGTCAGCCGCGCTGCCGATTTCCCCATCGTCGTGCCGACCGGCAACTATCGCGAACCCTGGATTCCGGACTGGGTCCGGGAGGCCAGCGAAGCCGAGCTGGAGCGCTGGATGCTCGACGAGCTGACCGACGGCATCGAGGGCACCGGGGTCCGGGCCGCCTGGATCAAGCTCAGCGCCGGCGATGACGGCATCACGCCGCTCGAGGCCCGCATCCTGAGAGCTGCCGCCCGCGCCGCGGCGGCGACGGGCGCGATCATCGGCAGCCACACGATCCGGGGCCGCGTGGTGCTCGACCAGCTCGACATCATCGCAGCCGAGGGCGGCGATCCGGCGCGCTTCATCTCGATCCACACCCAGGCGGAGCCGGATTTCGGCCTGCACCGGGCCGTCGCCGCGCGCGGCGCCTTCATCGAGTACGACAATATCGGCTGGGTGCCGGTGGCGGACTCGGTGGACCTGGTCGAGCGCGCCATCGCGCATGGCCTCACGCACCAGCTGCTGCTCAGCCATGATCGCGGCTGGTTCGATCCGGCGCAGCCGGGCGGCGGCGTGCCGAAACCCTATGACGTGCTGTCGCGCGAGGTGTTGCCGATGCTGCGGGCCCGCGGCCTCGACGAGGCCACCATCACGCGCCTCACCCACGACAATCCGTTCAACGCCTTCGCCCGCTGACTACGCCGTCACCGGCGGGGCGAGCTGCTTGGTCATGTAGACGGTGACCCCACCGAGATAGGGCTCGGTATGGGTGACGACGTAGCCGACTCGTTCGTAGAGGGAGATGTTGGCCGCGAAGGCGCCGTTGGTAAGGAGGCGCGTCTCGGTGCGACCCGCCCGTCGCGCCCGATCCTCCGCCCGGGCGAGGAGCTGCCGTCCGATGCCGCGTCCCTGAGCCGACGGACTGACGGCCACGTTCTCGATCCACAGGTGATCGTCGCGCAGGACCATCTCGATGAGGCCGACCAGCCTCTCGCCCTCAAGCACGAGGTCGAACTCGTGCTCGCGCACGGAGGCGTCGTAGTCGGCGCTCATCGGGCGGGGTTCGCGCCCGATGAGCGGCACCCACTTGGCATAGGCGGCCAGCACCAGATCGCGGATGGCAGCGGCATCGCCTGGTGTCGCAGGGCGGACAGAAAGGTCATGGTCGGTCATCGGGCAGCCTCGGAAGCACTCGGGGGCTCAGCCTGGAGCAAAGTTCAGACGGTAGCTCAATGCCTCGGCGATATGCGGCCGCGCGACCTTGTCGACACCAGCCAGGTCGGCGAGCGTGCGCGCCACTTTCAGCACGCGATGGTAGGCGCGGGCCGAGAGGCTGAAGCGCTCCGCCGCCTGCAGCAGCAGCGCCTGGCTCTCCCGGTCGGGATCGACCAGCTTCTCGATCAGCGTCGGGCTCGCGGCAGCGTTGGTGAAGGTGCCCGGGTGGCCGGCGGCTTCGTAGCGCTGCCGCTGCCGCTCGCGCGCCCTTTCGACCCGCTCCGCCACCCTGGCCGACGGCTCGGCCGTCGCCGGCCCGATCATGTCGGCGGCCGAGACGGCGGGAACGTCGATCCTGAGGTCGATGCGGTCGAGGAACGGGCCGGATATGCGCGCCTGGTAGTCGCTGGCGCAGCGGTCGCCGCGCTTGCAGGTATGGCCGGGCGTACCGGCCAGGCCGCACTTGCACGGGTTCATTGCGGCAATGAGCTGGAAGCGCGCCGGAAAGCTGACATGGGCATTGGCGCGGGCGATGACCGCCTCGCCGCTTTCGAGCGGCTGGCGCAGGCTGTCGAGCACGGCGGGCTGGAATTCCGGCAGCTCGTCGAGGAAGAGCACGCCATTGTGGGCCAGGCTGGCCTCGCCGGGCCGAACCCGCAGCCCGCCACCCACCAGCGCCGCCATCGAGGCGGAATGATGCGGTGCGCGGAACGGGCGCCGGTCCGACAGCTCGCCGCCCGAGAGCTCACCGGCGATCGACTGGATCATCGACACATCGAGCAGTTCGCGCGGGTTGAGCGCCGGCAGGATGGAGGGCAGGCGCGCCGCCAGCATCGACTTTCCGGCGCCGGGCGGCCCGACCATCAGGAATTTCGGGAGTCCCGGCGCGATCTGCACCTGCACATCGACCGGCACCGCCTCGATCCCCTGAAACGCCACGGTCGCGACCCGCGTGACCATCCGCTTGCCTCCCAGTGCCCGGGCCGACGCTATCAGGAGTTTTGCGGATGACGCAAGAACATTAAGTGAACGCAGGCGACGGACGAAGTATCGGGACGGCCCGTTGCTGCCAGGTCCGCTGCAGCGCCAGCGGGAAAGACTTCGACGACGTGGCGTGCGGTACGGCGCCACGATCGCATTCGACTGACCAACGCGCGTTAACCATGCTGGAATTCCAAAGGGTTAGCGCAAGGTTTCGTTAAGCGCCGCATGTTGAATCAAAGGCTTTCAGACCTGTTGAAGGCCTCGTTTCCGCATGCCCAACGCCTCCCGTCCCGCGCTCCCCGCCTTGAGGTCCGCACTCGTCGTGGGGCTGATGCTGCTGCTGGCCGCCTGCGGCCGCTCGCCGACCAACTATGTCGGCATCCCGGGCGACAACGATCCGCATGACGGGGTGCGCCGCGCCTGGGGCCTGCCCATCCAGGGGCTGGACGTGGCGCGCTACCAGGGCCGGATCGATTTCGGCTCGGCGCGCTCCGGTGGCGTGCATTTCGTCTACATCAAGTCCACCGAAGGCAAGGACTACATCGACCCCAACTTCTACGACAACTGGCGCGGGGCGCAGGCCTCGGGCATGGCGCGCGGCGCCTACCACTTCATGACCTGGTGCAGCCTCGCCTCCGAGCAGGCCGCCTGGTTCGTGCGGATGGTGCCGAACGATCCCGACGCGCTGCCCCCGGTGCTCGACCTGGAGTGGAACAACCATTCGAGCTGCAAGAACAAGCACAACCGCGACGACATCCTCGAAAAGGTGCGGGTGATGCTGGACGCCATGGAGCGCCACACCGGCAAGGTGCCGATCATCTATACCGACATGAACTTCTACCGCGACATCCTCGCCGGCGAGCATTTCGACAGCTCGTTCTGGCTGCGCTCGACGGCGGCCGAGCCGCACATGAAGTATGGCGACCGGCCGTGGCTGATCTGGCAGTGGACGCAGACCGGCACGATGTCGGGCATCAATACCGAGGTCGACCGCAACGCCTTCTACGGCAGCGAGACCGAATGGGTGCAGTTCCTGCTCACCGGATGCGACCCGCGCATGCTGGACCGGCTCGGGCCACAGGGCCGCTGCGGCTCGCTCAAGTAGGTCGGCGGCAAGGGCTTCGCCATCAACTTGTCATGACTCGGGGTAAGGTCTAGCTTCCGCTGTGTAATTTGCCGGCAGGCGCCGGCAGCAGCGAGGAGGCAGGATCATGGCCAAGGGACAACTGCGTTCGAACAAGGAAGCCAAGAAGCCCAAGAAGGAAAAGCCGAAAGTGCTGGCGACGGCGGGGCTGAGCACCGTCACGACCGCCGCGCCGGGCAAGAAGAAGTAGTAGCGCGACCGGGAGGGCCGTGGCCGACGCCGCGGCCCCTTCCTATCCTGCGGCCTGGAGCACGGCGCCGACGAGCCCGCTGGCCTTGACCCCGTCGAGCAGGAACTGGACGGCCAGCGCGGCGAGCAGCACGCCGACGACACGGGTGACGACGGCCAGGCCGGTCAGCCCCAGCAGTCGCTGGATCGGGATCGCCACCAGCATGACGGCGTAGCAGAGCAGCAGGATCGCCAGCAGCGCGGCGACCACGACGAACCAACCGAAGGTGAAGCTGCCGCTCGCGGTCGTGAGAAGGATCACGGCACTGATCGCGCCCGGCCCGGCCAGCAGCGGCGTCGCCAGCGGAAACACCGAGATGTCCTGGCGGCCCTGGGCCTCGTTTTCTTCCTCGGGCGTCGTGCCCGTGCCGCCCGAGTGGCGGGCGAACACCATGTCGATCGAGATCAGCAGCAGCAGGATGCCGCCGGCAATCCTGAGCGCGGGCAGCGTGATGCCGAACAGGCGCAACAGCACCTCGCCGAACACGGCGAAGAACAGCAGGATCACCGCCGCGACCACCGTGCCGCGCAGCGCCATGGCGCGGCGCTCGGCCTGCGTGTTCTTCTGCGTCAGCGCCGCATAGACGACCAGCAGGTCCGCCGGCCCGAGGGTGGCAAAGAAGGTGGTCAGCGCGAGCAGCAGGGTGTCGATGGGCATGGCGCGAACATGCCGGAAGCGGTGCGATTTGGCGAGGGTCTAGCTCCGCCGCCTTTCGATCGCGTCCCAGATCAGCACCGCGATGTCCGGTCCGCCGAAGCGCTTGATCTCGCGGATGCCGGTGGGGCTCGTGACGTTGATCTCGGTGAGGTAGTCGCCGATCACGTCGATGCCGACGAAGATCATGTCGCGCGCCTTCAGCGCCGGGGCGATGGCGGCGCAGATCTCGCGCTCGCGCGCCGTGAGTTCCGAGAGTTCGGGGCGGCCGCCGACATGCATGTTGGAGCGCGCCTCGCCCTCGGCGGGAATGCGGTTGAGGCCGGCGACGGGCTCGCCGTCGACGAGGATGATGCGCTTGTCGCCCTTCCTGACGTCCGGCAGGTAGCGCTGCACCATGAAGGGCTCGCGGAAGCTCTGCTCGAACAGCTCGATCAGCGAATTGAGGTTCTGGTCGCCCGCCTGCAGCAGGAACACGCCGGCGCCGCCATTGCCGTAGAGCGGCTTCAAAATGATGTTGCCGTGCTCACGGCGGAACTCGTGAATCAGCGCCCGGTCGCGCGTCACCAGCGTCGGCGGCATCAGCTCGGGAAACTCGGTGACGAGGATCTTCTCGGGGGCGTTGCGCACGGCGGCGGGTGGATTGACCACGAAGGTGTGCGGGTGGATGCGCTCGAGCAGGTGCGTGAGCGTGGTGTAGTTCATGTCGAACGGCGGGTCCTGCCGCATCAGGACCACGTCGTAGGTCGAGAGGTCGGCGCGGGCAAACTCACCGAGCGCGAAATGCTCGCCCCGGGGCTTGTCGAACACCTGGATCGGGGCCAGCTCGGCCGAGACCTTGTTGTCGCGCAGGGCCAGCGACTGCGGCACGTAATAATCGACCCGGTGCCCGCGCGCCTGGGCTTCGAGCATCAGCGCGAAGGTCGAGTCGCCCCACGGATTGATGGTCGCGATGGGATCCATCTGCACGGCAATCTTCAAAGTCACGTTCCGCTCCGATGCTGCAACACTCTCGGTGTCATTCCCGCGCAGGCGGGAATCCCTGTTTCAGGCACGCTCGCAAATGGAGTTCCCGCCTGCGCTGGGATGACCCGGTGCGAGGGTGGACGCCGTGCTTCATTCGGCCTGAAAAGCATTCCTCAAATGGCGCGGCCACATCATCGGCGCAAGGAAAATCACGTCGAAGCGGAGCGGCGCGGAGGCGAGTTCGGGGTGGCGGGCGACATAGTGCTCGGCGGCGCGGGCAATGCGGCGCGTGTTCACCGCCTCGAGCGCCACGCCGAGTTCAGCCCGCGACATGCGCGCCTTCACCTCGACGAAGACGGTGACCCCGAGCCGGCGGGCGACGAGGTCGAGCTCGCCGCCCGGTGTCTTCACGCGCCGCGCGAGGATGCGATAGCCCTTGAGGCGCAGGTACAAGGCGGCGAGATCCTCGCCGCGACGGCCGAACAGCTCGGCGCCGAGCCGGGCCGACCGGGTCTGCTGGCTGCCCCTATTCCTGGGCCTTGAGGGCGAGGGCGGCATCGTAGACGTCCTTGCGCTTGAGCCCGTAGCGGGCGGTGATTTCATCGACAGCCGCCCGCAGCGGCTGGGCCACCAGTGCGTCGGCGAGCGCGGCCTGCCAGTCGGCTTGCTCAACCACCACGCCTTCGGCGCCGCCGACGAGGATGACCGCCTCGCCCTTCGTCTCGCGTTCGCCGAACTGCCGTGCAAGGTCCGCCAGCGTACCGCGCTCGACGCGCTCGAAGCGCTTGGTCAGCTCGAGCGCCACCGCGGCCGGACGATCGCCGAAGGCATCGGCCATGGCCGCCAGCGTGTCGCCGAGGCGACGGGGGGATTCATAGAACACCAGCGTGTCGCCACGGGCCCGGAGCGCGGCCAGCGCATTGGCGCGCGCTCCGGCCTTGGCCGGCAGGAACCCGATGAAGCCGAAAGTATCGGTCGGCAGGCCGGCGCTCGCCAGCGCGGCCAGCAGGGCCGAAGGGCCCGGCAGCGCGAAGACCGGCAGGCCCACCTCGCGCACGGCCCGGACCAGCGGGAAGCCGGGGTCGGACAGGAGCGGCGTGCCGGCATCGGAGATCTGCGCCACCGCCCGGCCCGCGCCGATCGCGGCAATGACCTCGCCGACGCGGGCCCGCTCGTTGTGCTCGTGCAGCGATTTTCGCGGCGTACGGATGCCGTAGTGATCGAGCAGCGTCGCCGAATGGCGCGTGTCCTCGCACAGGACCAGATCGGCCGCGGCGAGGGTCTCGAGGGCGCGCAGCGTGATGTCCTTGAGATTGCCGATCGGGGTGGCGACCACGTACAGGCCCGCGGCCAGCGGGGGCGCGGCAAACGCCGTGCCGGCAATGAAGTAGCTGTGCGGCCGCTCGTCCAAACCACCCCCCGGGCACGTAGATGCAAGGTTAGGCCCGGGCTTTATGCAGCGGGCGCGATTCTGTATAGACGCCGCAGGGAACGGCGCTGTGGCGCCAGAGTGCGGGACTTCATGACAACAGGGCAAGTGCGAACTTCGGGCGGGTTGAGGCTGTTGGGACTCGGCATCGTTGCGGCAGCGATCCTTGCGGGCTGCTCGGCTGGCAACTTCAACTTCGGTCCCGGCTCGACCAGCGGTGGTCCGACGACCATGCCGACGGCGGCCGGCAAGAGCTTCGGCAAGGGCCCGGTGCGGGTGGCGCTGCTGCTGCCGCTGTCGGGCGACGCCAATATCGCCTCGGTCGGCCAATCGCTGGCCAATGCCTCCGAACTCGCCATCCAGTTCGTCGAGACCAACCCCAATATCGGGGAAAACATCACCGTCGTGCTCAAGGACACCGGCACTTCCGTGCCCGGCGCCACGCAGGCGGCGCAGCAGGCGCTCGGCGAAGGCGCAAGCCTGATCCTCGGCCCGTTGCGCGCCGACCAGGTGACGGCGGTGGGCCAGGTGGCCAAGGCCGCCGGAGTGCCGGTCATCGGCTTCTCCAACAATTCGGGCGCCGCCAGCCCGGGCGTCTACCTGCTCAACGTCCTGCCCGAGAGCGAGGTGAAGCGGTCGATGGGCTATGCCAACAAGCTGGGCAAGAAGGCCTTCGCCGGCGTCTTCCCGACGACCGATTTCGGCCGCATCCAGGAGGGTGCGTTCCGGCAGGCGACCGCTGATCTGGGGCTCAATGCCCGCGCGGTCTACAATTTCTCGTCCGAGGCCGAGGCGCGCAATGTCGTCACGCAGTTGGTGCCGATGCTGCAGGCCGGGCAGCTCGATGCGCTGTTCATCCCGGATCGTGCCACCGCGCCGAGCCTTGCGAACCTGCTCAACGAGGCCGGCATCCCGCCCGGCAAGGTACAGTTGATCGGCTCCGCCGACTGGGATGGCGATCCGGCCATCCTCAACACCACGGCGCTGGCGGGGGCGATCTTCCCGGCGGTCGACGATGCCGGCTACAATGCGCTGCTGCCCGAGTACCAGGCAAAGTTCGGCTCGGCGCCGCACAAGCTCGCCACCATCGCCTATACGGCGACGATCCTCGCCAATGCCGGCTCGCTCGCCAACGGCACGCCGAAATACGACCGGGCGCAGCTGACGCTGCCGGCCGGGTTCAACGGCCGGGACGGCGTGTTCCGCTTCCTCGCCGACGGCCGGAGCGAATATGCGCTGGTGATCAAGCAGGTCGCGATCGGCAGCGCCAGCATCGCCGAGGCGGCGAAGCTCTAGAAGACTCTGGTCGCGCCTAGCAGTACAGCGCGTTCTCGCGCACGACGCACGAGCCGCCGTCGGTGACGACCAGCTTGCCGCCCTTGAACGGGGTGACGGCGACAAAGGAACTGGCCGAGAAGGCAATGGCGCTGGCCCAGCGACCGTCCGACCACAGCCACAACATCGGGGCCGGCGCGGCATCGGCCTTGGGCTCCTTGATGATGCCGGGGTACTGGATGTTGGCGCTGGCGAGGCCATCGGTCGAATAGACGCCGCTGTCGGTCTCCATCACGTCGACGACGGTCACATGGCCGTAGCCGATCTTCCGGATTGAGGATTCCTTGATCGGCTTGATGGACACCCCTGGCTCCATCTTGAAGTCCCACTTGAGCAGCTTGTCGGGGTCGATCGGGGTCGCGACGAGCTGGCTGGCCGAATGCAGCAGCGTGCGCATCGGCTGGTCGTCGGCGACGGCTGCCGGCAGCAATTCAGGAAGGGCGGTGAGGCAAACGGCTCCGAGACCGATCAGGCCTCCGAGCATGAGCGCGCGCGACGTCTCCACGATTTACCTCCGGTTAACCGTTCTCGTTAACCAGAGATCAACCACGCGGGCAAAAAGCGTGTCAAAATGAAACACGCGTTAGGGTTAATTTAACCATGCCGGAGCGCTACAGGGCGGCGCTCAGCTGCTCGACAGCCTCGACGAAGCGGTCATAGGCCTCGCGCGTCGGCCAGGGCCGGATCAGCTTCTCGAACGGCTCGAACTCGAACACCGGGAAACTGGGTTCGCCAAAGAACTTCCGCGCCTCCTCGGGGGCAAAGCCGGAGAGGTGGGTTGCCTCGAGATAGGCGGCTTCCCGGTCGGCCCGCTTGATCTGCTTCTGCACGGCCGCCGCCGGGACGGCCGGCAGCGAGAAGCGGAGGTAGACCGCGCCGAGCAGCCGGTTCTCGACGTCCTTGTAGTTGCCGCCCATGGCCGCCTTGAAGGGCGAGATGATGTCGCCCATCACGTATTCGGGCGCATCGTGCAGGACGGCATAGAGCTGCGCCCGCACGTCGGCGTCGCGATTGACGGCCCGGAACAGCTCGAGCACGAGGATCGAGTGCTGGGCGACGGTGAACGGATAGTCGCCCGTGGTCTGGCCGTTCCAGCGCGCCACCCGGGCGAGGCCGTGGGCGATGTCGCTCAGTTCCACGTCGAGCGGCGACGGATCGAGGATGTCGAGCCGCCTGCCCGACAGCATGCGCTGCCACGCCCGCTCCTTGCCTCGCGCCATTGTCCGCTCCGTCATCGAGAAGGAAGGGAACGTAGTGGGAACGCGGGTGATTCGCCAATTTGGATCGGCGAAATCGTGCCCCGACCCCTCACCCGTCCCGGCTCCGCCGGTCTACCCTCTCCCCGACGGGGAGAGGGACAGAGGTGATCGTCGATGCTTCGGCATTCTTCTCCCCGTCGGGGAGAAGGTGGCGCGCAGCGCCGGATGAGGGGTTACTCCTCCGCGCCCACTTCCCCAAACTGGTAGGTCGCGTAGGGCGGCAGTTCCAGCGTCACCGGCTTTCCGGCGACGGTGACCGAAGATGGGTCAGTGATGCGGTCGAGCCTGATGATCGCCACGGCCCGGCCGTCGACCACCTCGCCGATCGTCCCGGCTTCCCGGCTCCCGGCAACCACCGGCGTGCCCGCCGGTGCATCGATGCCCGAGACGATCACCGGGCGGCGGCGGGCGGTGCCGCGATGCTTCATGCGGGAGACGACTTCCTGGCCGATGTAGCAGCCCTTGACGAAGTCGATGCCGTCGAGAAGGTCGAGGCCGATATCGTGGGCGAACACCTCGTCGACGCCGAAGTCGGCCCCCTGCTCCGGCACGCCGGCCGCGATGCGGTGGCGGGCAAACGCATCGTCGGGCGGCAGCCAGCCTGCGGTTGCGGCGTTCTCGGCGATGACGCGCTCCCCGAGCCCGCGCGGATCGGCGTGGCCGACCCCTTCGGTCCAGCCATCGAAGGTCCAGCCCACCGAGTGCGTCTGCCTGAGGTCGTCGATCTCGACCTTGGCGCGCAACCGGTAGAGCTTCATCTTCCTGAGGAAGGCTTCGGCGACCGAGTGGTCGACATCGAGCCAGAAGGCTCCGTCGGCCCAGCCGCTCAGCCCTTCGGCCTGCACCTTGCCCTGGGGCGACAGCAGCGCCCACCATACGGCCGGCCCCGGTTCGGCCAGCAGGCGCCCCGTAACCACGTCGAACAGCAGCTTCTGCGCCTCCGGGCCGGAAAAGCGGAAGGCGGCACGGGACGGTCGGAGGATTGTGGGCATGGGTGGGTTTCCGCTACACCCGGCCGAACGCACGGGACCGGGAGCACCAGACATGGCGCAGTATCAGACGATCTTCAAGAACGGCACCGTGGTGAACCAGGACGGCGTGCACCAGGCCGACATCGCGGTGAACGATGGCCGCGTCGTCGCGCTCGGCTCGCTCGCGGCGAGCAGCGCCGGCGAGACGATCGACTGCACCGGGCTGCACATCCTGCCCGGGGTCATCGACACGCAGGTGCATTTCCGCGAGCCCGGGCTGACGCACAAGGAAGACCTCGAGTCCGGGTCGCTGTCGGCGGTGATGGGCGGCGTCACCGGCGTGTTCGAGATGCCCAACACCAATCCGCTGACGACGACGCGCGAGCGCTTCGAAGAAAAGATCCGGCTCGGCACGCGCCGCATGCACTGCGACTTCGCCTTCTATGTCGGCGGCACGCATGACAATGTCGCCGACCTGCCCGATCTGGAGCGCCTGCCGGGCTGCGCCGGCGTCAAGGTGTTCATGGGCTCCTCGACCGGCTCGCTGCTCGTGCCCGACGACAGCGGCGTCGAGGCAATTCTTTCCGCCATCTCGCGCCGCGCCGCCTTTCACTCGGAGGACGAGTACCGGCTCGAGGACCGCAAGCACCTGCGCGTGCCGGGCGAGCCGAGCTCGCACCCGGTCTGGCGCGATCCGGAGACGGCGCTGCGCTCCACCCGCCGGCTGGTGTCGCTGGCGCGAAAGACCGGCAAGCGCATCCACGTGCTGCACATCTCGACCGCCGACGAGATGGTGTTCCTCGCCGCGCACAAGGACGTGGCCAGCGTCGAGGTCACGCCGCACCACCTGACGCTAGACGAGACGGCCTACACCCGCCTCGGCACCTACGCGCAGATGAACCCGCCGGTGCGCGACAAGGCGCATCGCGAGGGCATCTGGGCCGGCGTCCACAACGGCGTCGCCGACATCCTCGGCTCGGACCACGCGCCGCATACGCGCGAGGAGAAGGACCACGCCTACCCCGCCAGCCATTCGGGCATGACCGGGGTGCAGACGCTGGTGCCGATCATGCTCGACCACGTGAATGCCGGCCGCATGAGCCTCGAGCGCTTCGTCGACATGACCAGCCACGGCCCGAACCGGCTGTTCGGCATTGCCGGGAAGGGGCGCATCGCGGTGGGCTACGACGCCGACCTGACGATCGTCGACCTGAAGCGCACCGAAACCATTACCGATGAATGGGTGAAGAGCCGCGCCGGCTGGACGCCCTACCACGGCGTATCGGTCACCGGCTGGCCGGTCGGCACGATCGTGCGCGGCAACACGGTGATGTGGCAGGGCGAACTGGTGACGCCGGCCGTGGGACAACCGATGCGGTTCCTGGAGGCGCTGTAGGGACTCGACTCCCCTCCCCCTTTGAGGGGAGGGGTGGGGGTCCATCGGCGATCGCCGGACTACCCCCTCCCTCGGTCCCTCCCCTCAGGGGGGCGGGAGGCGCCGGCATCCGGCAATTACTGCAGCGACCGCCCCAGCGTGTAGTCGCCCGACTGGATGCGTTCGGGCAGGCTCGCAATCAGTTCGGCCACCGCCGTCTCGCCGTGGTGGTCGACCAGCGAGGTGATGGCGGCGAACAGCGAGGCATGGGCGAGCGCCAGCGTGGCGACGCCGTCATCCTCGGCGTCGTTCCAGGCCCCGGCGACATATTCGAGCGCCACCTGCCGCTCTTCGCGGTCGGCATCCGCCATCGGCTCGAGGCTGGCCCGGGCCCTGAGGGTCTTGGTGAGTTTCATGAGCATAGGCGGTAGCACGCGCCGGGGCGGTTGCGCGCCCCACTCGTCGCCAAAAGGTTAATTTGCACTCTTCAATTATTCTTAACGCCTTGCCGGACGCATGACCGCCTACTCGGCATAGCGGGCGTGGATGTCGCGCGCGGTCTTTTCCGCCTCGACGAGGAGCCGGGTCATGGCCTCGTCGGCGGAGGTGGTGCAGACCCGGTAGAGCCGGGCATAGGCTTCGTAGCCCGCATTGAACGCGCCGGTCAGCCGCTGGCGACGGTCGTCGTCTGGTTCATCGAGATTGATGAGGTCGGCCATCTGCGCGCGCCAGTCGGTGCCGAGCTCGGGGCGGCAGAGCGGGCCGAGGAAATAGAGGCTACCGAGAATCTCGCTCAGCCGCTCCATGTCCGCCTGGTACGGCGGATCCACGGCGCGCACCGGTCCCGCCGCGAGGCAGGTGATCAGCAGGGCGAAGGCGAGCGGGCGCAGGCGCATGCGGCATCCTTATGGGAAAGGCCCGGCGCCCTCAACTGCGATCGAAGACGCGGAAGGCGCCGGCCACCACTTCCCCCAGGTCGGGCGTGGTGGGCATCAGGCCGATCTCGTCGAGCCGCACCCAGCGATAGGCCGTGATCTCGTCGGCGGCGACCAGGATCTCGCCCTCGAAGGCCTCGGTCGCGAAGACCTGCAGCACGAAGTTGCCCTCGCCCATCAGCATGCGCCGGATCGGATGCAGGCGCCAGACACGCAGGCCGACCTCTTCCAGGATCTCCCGTTCGGCCGCCTGCTCGGCGGTCTCACCCGGCTCCAGCCGCCCTCCGGGCAGGCTCCACATGCCAAAATACGGCTTCCGCGCCCGCTGGATGAGCAGAACCCTGTCGCGGTCGATCAGGGCGACGGAAGCGGCGTTGGGCGGGCGGCGCGAGTCGGGCATGTCGCGATGTTCGGGGTTTGCCGATCCGGCGGCAAGGCCCTAACTAGAGGCGAAACGGAGAACGCGCCATGTGCGGACGCTACGCCGCAACGCTGCCGCCGGAAATGATGGTCGAGCTGTTCAACCTGCTCAACCAGATCGATTTCCCGCCGCGCTACAACATCGCCCCGACCCAGCCGATCGCGGTGATCTGGGAGCAGTCGGGCCGGCGCACCATTCAGCTGGTGCGCTGGGGATTCGTGCCCGGCTGGGTGAAGGATCCGCGCGCATTCTCGCTGCTGATCAACGCCCGCGCCGAGACGATGGCGGAGAAGCCGTCGTTCCGCGATGCCGTGCGCAACGCGCGCTGCATCGTGCCGGCCTCGGGCTACTACGAGTGGATGAAGGGCAAGGACGGGGTGCGCCAGCCCTACTACATCACCATGGCCGACGACTCGCCGATGGTGTTCGCCGGCCTCTACTCGACCTGGTCCGGCCCCGACGGCGAGGAGGTCGACACGGCCTGCATCGTCACGGTCGAGCCGAACCTCGAGATCAGCTCGATCTACGATCGCATGCCCGCGATGCTGCAGGGCGAGGCCGTCGACCTGTGGCTCAACACCCGCGAGATCGACACCAGGGCAGCGACGCAGCTCGCCCTGCCGCTGCCGCCCGGCTCGCTGAAGTATCACCCCGTCGGCAAGGCCGTGGGCCGCACCGATGCCGACGGCCCGGAGCTGATCCGGCCGCTGACCGAAGCGAAGCTGGCGGCCGAGGAGGTCAAGCCGGTGAAGCCCAGGAAGGTGGTCGGCGGTGGCGGCCAGCTCGACTTGTTCTAGAAGATGTCGAAGGCCCCCAAGGCGTCGCCGATCGCCTCTTCCTCGTAGCCGAGGTGGCTGAGGAGCACGCGCTCCAGCGCGCGGTAGATTTCGAGCGTCGCCGCGAACTTCTGCGCGCCCGGCTCGTCCGCCAGTTCGCCAAGCGCGTCGATCAGCCGTTCAAGCAGCTGATGCACGACGACATGCTCTGCCCTGAGCCGGTCGGCGATGGCCTTGAAGCCCGGCCCCTGCGCCGCGATGGCCGGGAAGATCGCCGCGTCCTCGATCGAGTGATGCATGTTGACGATCTGGCAGTGCTCGCCGCACAGCACGCCGAAGCGACGGTAGTTCGCGACCATCGCCAGGTTGGCGGCTTCGGCGGTCAGCGCCGCGGCATTCTGACCGCCCGCTGCGGCGCGCTCGATCAACCGGCCCAGCGTCAGCATGTTGCCGCGCAGGTGGTCGTGCACTTCCTTCAGGTGCAGTCCGGGGGCGCGTTGCGCCTCGGTCAGGCCTTCGAGCCTGATCGGCCTGGGCCGGGTGGCGTCGTCGAGAAATCCGATATCGAGCAGCATGGCGCCCAGATGGGGCAGATGACGCGCCGCGTCAACAAGGCTCCCTAGAGTACCTTGCCGGGGTTGAGGATGCCGTTGGGATCGAGCGCGGCCTTGATGGCGCGCATCATCTCGAGCGCGACGGGATCCTTCACCTGTTTGAGCAGCTCGCGCTTCAGCTGCCCGATGCCATGCTCGGCCGAGACCGAGCCGCCCAGCCGCAGCACCACCTCGTAGATCGCCGCATTGGCGTCCTTCTCCCGCGCCATGAACGCCTTGGGATCGGCGCCCACCGGCTGGCTCAGGTTGAAGTGGATATTGCCGTCGCCCATGTGCCCGAACGGACAGGGCCGCACGCCGGGGATCACCTTCTCGACCGCCGCGGTGCCCTCGGCGATCAAGGCCGGCACGACGCCGATCGGCACCGAGACATCGTGCTTGATCGAGGCGCCTTCCCTCGATTGCACCTCGCTCATCTGCTCGCGCGCCGCCCACATCAGGGTGCGATCGGCCTCGGATTCGGCGACCACGGCATCGGTGACGAGCCCCGAACCGAGCGCCTCCTCGAGCGCCGCCTGCAGCGCGCCGGGTGCGCTGCCCTTCATGCGGTTGACCTCGGCCAGCACATACCAGGGCGACAGCGACGCCGTCGGATCGCGCGACAGCAGGCCGTATTTGAGCTGCAGGTCGACGCCGAAGCGGTTCATCAGCTCGAACGCCGTCAGCCGCGATCCGGTCCGCTCGCGCAGCAGGTAGAAGAGCTGCAGCGCCACGCCCGGATCCGGCACGTTGATCAGCGCCGTCTCCTGGGCCTCGGGGATGGGGAAGAGCTTCACCGTCGCGGCGGTGATGAAACCCAACGTGCCCTCGGCTCCAACCAGCAGGTCCTTCAAATCGTAGCCGGTATTGTCCTTCTTCAGCGCATTGAGCCCCCGGTAGAGCCGGCCGTCGGCCAGCACGGCCTCGACCCCCAGCGTCAGCTCGCGCGCATTGCCGAAGGCCAGCACCTGCACGCCGCCGGCATTGGAGCTCAGCACGCCGCCGATACGCGCCGAGCCCTGCGAAGCGATCCAGAGCGGGAACAGCGCGCCGGCCGCTTCCGCCGCCCTGTGCGCCTCCTCGAGGATCACGCCGGCCTCGAGCGTCATGTGCCCGGCCGCGGCGTTGACGTCGCGCACCCTGTCGAGGCGGGAGACGTTGACGATCACCTCATTGCCGGCGAGCGGCACCTGGCCGCCGACGAGGCCGGTATTGCCGCTCTGCGGGATCAGCGGCACGCGATGGTCATTGGCCCAGCGGCAAAGCGCCTGCAGCGCGGGGACATCGGCCGGCAGCGCCACCGCGACTGCGGGAGTCTTGAAGCGCTTGCGCGGCTCGGTGAGGTAGCTGGTCATCGCCATGGCGTCGGCGATCACGCCGGCCTCCCCCAGCAGGGCCGTGAGACCGGAGATGATGGCGGGGGGGGCGAGCGTCATGGCCGGACAATAGCCGCAGGCGGCACGGGCGCAAGGCTGAACTTGCCCGGTCCATTGCCCTATGCGACAAGCGGCGCCAACGACACATCCAATACGGAGCACGACGATGGCGCAGGGGCTGATGGCCGGCAAGAAGGGCCTGATCATGGGCGTGGCGAACAACCGCTCGATCGCCTGGGGCATTGCCAAGGCCCTCGCCGACCAGGGCGCCGAGATCGCTTTCTCCTACCAGGGCGAAGCGCTGAAGAAGCGCGTCGAGCCGCTCGCCGCCGAGATCGGCGTCACCACGCTGGTCGAATGCGACGTGTCGAGCGACGCCGCGATGGACGAGACCTTCCGCGTGCTCAAGGACAAGTGGGGGACGATGGACTTCCTCGTCCACGCCATCGGCTTTTCCAACAAGGACGAGCTCGAGGGCCGCTACATCAACACCAGCGCCGACAATTTCGCGCTGACCATGAACATCTCGGTCTACTCCTTCACCGCCGTCGCCAAGCGCGCCGAGGCGATGCTGAACCCGGGTGGTTCGCTGCTCACGCTGACCTATTACGGCGCCGAAAAGTACGTGCCGAACTACAACGTCATGGGCGTCGCCAAGGCCGCGCTCGAGGCCTCGGTGCGCTACCTTGCGCACGACCTCGGCCCGCAGAACATCCGCGTCAACGCCATCTCGGCCGGCGCCATCAAGACCCTCGCCGCCTCGGGCATTTCGGGCCTCCGGACCATGCTGCACTACCAGGAGAAGGCCGCACCGCTGAAGCGCAACGTCACGCAGGAGGAAGTCGGCTCGGCCGCGCTCTACCTGCTCAGCGACCTGAGCTCCGGCGTCACCGGCCAGATCCAGTACGTGGACTGCGGCTTCAACATCATCGGCATGCATGTCGACGACGAAGCCGACGCAGCCGTCTGATCCACAAAGGGGCTGCCGTGAGGCGGCCCTTTCCGTTTTTCGAGACCAAGCATGTCCCTGAACTGGCCTGAGCTCTATTTCATCCGCCACGGCGAGACCGACTGGAACGCCGAGGGCAGGTACCAGGGGAGCAAGGACATTCCCCTCAACGATATCGGCCGCGGCCAGGCCGACCTCAATGGTCGCCTGCTGGTGCAGATCCTCAAGCGCGCCGGCCGCAAGCCATCCGACTTCACCTGGCACGCCTCGCCCCTCGGCCGTACGCGCGAGACCATGGAGCGGGTGCGCGCCGGCTTCGACGTGCCGCTGCCCGAGGTCGGGTTCGACCAGCGTCTGGTCGAGGTGTCCTTCGGCGTCTACGAAGGCCGGCTCCATACCGAACTCAGCTCGTCCGAAATGGCCATCGCCGGTGAGCGGGACGCCGACTTCTGGTTCTTCCGCCCGCCCTCAGGCGAAAGCTACCAGGACGTGGCGCAGCGCGTGCAGGCCTTTGCCGCCGACAAGCTCGACGGCCCCGCGATCATCGTCGCGCATGGCGGAATCCTGCGCATCCTGCGCCGCCTGATCGAGGATTTTCCGGCCGAGCGGGCGGTGAACTGGTTTCCGCCGCAGGACTCGGTCGTCCACTTCATCGACGGCAAGAGCGTGGTCTACCCGGCCGGGCACAGCTGGGACGATTGAAGCCGTGCCGCAATTGGCATATGTATAGGCATATGCCATGGAGGCGGCGATGTCTGAAGCACGCAAAGTCAGTCTGTTTCGCAATGGCCGCAACAAGGCGTTGCGTATTCCAGTCGAGTTCGAGCCCGAGGGTGATGAGGTCATCGTCGAGAGGCGGGGAGAACAGCTGATCATCTCGCCCGTCCATCCAAAGGAGAACTGGCTCGATTGGCTTCGAAAGCAGCCGCCACTCGGTCCGGAAGACCAGTTCCCCGACATTTCCGACGACGAACTTCCTCTGCAACGCGACGTGTCGCTGTGAGCCTGTTCCGGTTCATGCTGGACACCAACATCGTATCGAACGTTGTCCGCGATCCCTATGGCAGGGCCAGTCGCACGATCGACGCGCGCGGCGTCGATCGTGTGTGTACCAGCGTGTTGGTGGCGGCTGAACTGCGGTATGGAGCCGCGAAATCCCTATCGTCGCGGCTTCCCGAAATGGTCGACGTCGTTCTCAGGCGCCTTTCCGTCCTGCCTCTGGAGCCGCCGGCGGACCGTGAGTACGCACGCATTCGGCATGAGCTGGTGTCGGCCGGGAAGCCAATCGGGCCGGTCGACCTGCTCATCGCCGCCCACGCCCTTTCGCTCGATCTCACCTTGGTCACCGCAAACGTGGGCGAGTTCTCGCGCGTCCCCGGACTGCGTGTCGAGAACTGGCTCGATTGACCTTTTCCCCCTCCAGCCCCTAGAACGCCCACAACCTGCGGGGCGCACTCCATGTCGTTCAACACCTTCGGTCATCTCTTCCGTTTCACCACCTGGGGCGAAAGCCACGGGCCGGCGCTTGGCGTGGTGGTCGATGGCTGCCCGCCCGGCATCCCGATCTCGGCCGAGGCGATCCAGCGCGATCTCGATCGGCGCAAGCCCGGCCAGTCGCGCTTCACCACGCAGCGGCGCGAAGACGACCAGGTCCGCATCCTTTCGGGCACGTTCGAGGACGAGCGCGACGGCCAGCTCAAGACCACCGGCACGCCGATCTCGCTCTTGATCGAGAACACCGACCAGCGCTCCAAGGACTATTCCGAGATCAAGGACAAGTACCGGCCGGGCCACGCCGATTTCACCTACCACCAGAAATACGGCATCCGTGACTACAAGGGCTCTGGCCGCGCCTCGGCGCGCGAGACGGCGGCGCGCGTCGCCGCCGGCGCCGTGGCACGGCTGGTGATCCCGCACGTGACGATCCGCGCCAGCCTGGTGCAGGTCGGGCCGCACAAGATCAACTACGCCAACTTCGACTGGGCCCAGGTCGACCAGAACCCCTTCTTCTGTGCCGATCCGATCGCCGCACAGGGTTGGGAGCACTATCTCGACAGCATCCGCAAGGACGGCAACTCGGTCGGCGCGGTCATCGAGGTCGTCGCCGAGGGCGTGCCGCCGGGCTGGGGGGCGCCGATCTACGGCAAGCTCAGCGCCGATCTCGCCTCCGCGATGATGTCGATCAACGCGGTCAAGGGCGTCGAGATCGGCGAGGGCATGAACTCGGCCGCGCTGACCGGCACCGAGAATGCCGACGAGATGCGGGCGGGCAATGCCGGCCCCTATTTCAAGTCGAACCACGCCGGCGGCATCCTCGGCGGTATTTCGAATGGCGACCCGATCGTGGTGCGGTTTGCGGTCAAGCCCACCTCCTCGATCATCACGCCGCGCGAGACGGTGACGACCGCCAACGAGGACACCGAGGTCATCACCAAGGGGCGGCACGACCCCTGCGTCGGCATCCGCGCCGTACCCATCGGCGAGGCGATGATGGCCCTGGTGCTGGCCGACCATTTCCTGCGCCATCGCGGCCAGACCGGGCGCGAGGGTGGCATCGGCTACTGAACGCGGCTGAACCCCGCGACAATCTCGCGATTGCCGTCGCCCCCGGTGATCGGTGAGGCGATCGAGAAGCGGTGCGCCCAGCCCGCTGTGGCCATGTGAGAAACCACGCGCTCAACCGCATCGGCAATCGCCGTGTCGTCGGTGACGATGCCGCCCTTGCCGATGTGATCGCGCCCCACCTCGAACTGCGGCTTGATCAGTATGACCGCCTCGGCGCCGGGCGCGGCCAGCGCCAGCGCCGGGTCAATGACCTTTAGGATCGAAACGAAGCTGACGTCGGAGACGATGAGCTCGATCGGGTCCGGGATGAGGTTGCGGTCGAGGTCGCGGCCGTTGACGCCTTCGAGCGAGACGACGCGGGGGTCGCACCTGAGGCTCTCGTGCAGCTGCGCGTGCCCGACATCGACGGCATGGACCCGGACTGCGCCGCGCTCGAGCAACACCTGGGTGAACCCTCCCGTGGACGAGCCGAGGTCGAGGCAGGTCTTGCCGCGGGGGTCGATATTTCCCGCGTCGAGGCCGGCGACGAGCTTCAGCGCGGCGCGGGACACATATCGCGCCGCGGGATCGTCGAGCGCGATGGCGTCGCTTTCATCCACCTGCTGGTTGGGCTTGGCCGCGACGCTGCCGTTGACCGTCACCGTGCCACGCAGGATGGCGTCGCGGGCCCGGGCGCGGCTGGGGAGCAGGCCGCGGGCTTCCAGTTCCTGGTCGAGCCGGCGGCGCCCGCTCACGACGCGATGAGCTTCCTGATCTTGGCGACCGCGGTGTCCTTGGACTCGCCATAGGCGATGGTGCCTTCGAACCGGCCGTCCCTGTTGATCAGGAAGACGCTCGCCGTGTGGTTGACGAGGTAGTAGCCATCCGCATCCGGAGCGGTCGCTTCCGACATCACGCCGAACGAGGCCTTGGCATCCGCCGTCTGCTGGTCGGTGCCGACGAGGCCGATCGTGCCCGGGAAGGAACTGAGGTAGTCGGCCAGCACGTTCCTGGTGTCGCGGGCAGGATCGACGGTGACGAAGATGATGCGCAACTGCTCGGGCGAGAGGCCCAGTTGTTCCTTCCATGCGGCCGACTCGGCGAGCGTGGTCGGGCAGACGTCGGGGCAGTGCGTGTAGCCGAAGAAGACGAGGCTCGGGGTGCCCTTGAGGCTCGCCTCGGTGAAGGTGCCGCCCTGGGTCGACTCGAGGGCAAAGGGCTTGCCGGTCACACCGAGCGGGGCGTTGGGGCCCTGCCGGGTGAAGAACACCACTGTGGCGGCAACGGCGGCGACGACGACAAGCGTCCAGAGGATGATGCGGAAGCGCGCAAGCGCGGGCGAGGTCGTGTCGGCCATGGTCCCTGTGTCCGGAGAGTCCGCCGCCTTATAGCGCTCCGCAGCGGTGCGGGGCGAGCGGCGATGTCGCAGTCACGCGCTGTTGAAGCCCGCTATTGCGGGTCGAGCGGTTCGGTCCCGGTCGGCTGGCCGCTGCGCAGGGTGATCTTCTCGATGCGCATCTCGGCCGCCTTGAGCAGCGCCTCGCAATGCGCCTTCAGGGCCTCGCCACGCTCGTAGATGGCGATCGACTCGGCGAGCGGCGCCTGCCCGCTCTCGAGCTTGCCGACGATGGTCTCGAGCTCGCGCAGGGCGGCCTCGAAGCTCATCTGCTTGATATCGTCGGCTGGGGAATCGGCCATGTCGCGGCTCCTCGGAACAGGATCCGTTGCTAGCCCGCCCCCATCAACATTTCAACATGCGCGGCAACGCCGGTGGCGAGCCCCTGGCGGTCGTAGCCGCCTTCGAGCATGGAGACGATGCGGCCGTCGCACACGCGGCTGGCAACATCCATCAGCCGGCCGGTGAGCCAGCCAAAGTCCTCGGGCTTCCAGTTGAGGCCGGCGAGCGGATCGCGATAGTCGGCATCGAACCCGGCCGAGACGAGAAGGAAATCCGGTCGGAAGGCCTCGAGCGCCGGGAGGATGCGGTCGTCATAGGCCGCACGCATCGCCTCGGTGCCCGACCCGGCGGGCAGCGCCGCATTGCAGATGTTGCCGACGCCGACAAAGCTCGGCGCACCGGTGCCCGGATAGAGCGGCATCTGGTGGCTCGAGCCGTAGAACACCGTCTCGTCATCCTGGAAGATGTCCTCGGTGCCATTGCCGTGATGCACGTCGAAATCGACAATCGCGACACGCTCGGCCCCGAACTTGCGCTGCGCCTCGCGCGCCACGATGGCAATGGTGTTGATGAGGCAGAACCCCATCGGCCGGTGCCGCTCGGCGTGGTGGCCGGGCGGACGCACGGCGCAGAAGGCATTGCGGACCCCGCCCAGCGCCACTTCCTCCAGCGCCAGCAGTCCGGCGCCCAGGGCGGTCGCGGCTGCACCGAGCGAGCCGGACGAGATGAAGGTGTCCTCGTCGATCCTGGAGATGCCCTCGGCCGGCCGGATGCGGGCAAGGTTCTGCAGATAATCCCCGGAGTGCACGAGTTGTGCGAGGCTGAGATCGCCCGAGGGGGCGTCGAGCCGCTTCAGCCCGGCAAACGTCGCGGCGGACAGTGCGTCCTCCACCGCCCTGATCCGATCGGGACGCTCCGGATGGCCGGTCGGGGTGACATGGCTTTCGAAATTGCGCTGCGAGACGAGCAGTGTGGTCATTGAGGGGGCCGCCGGATTGCCCGCGAAGCTTGACGTTCAAGGCTTGCGGTTGTCAAACGGCGGGCACCAGAGTCCGTTTCATATCGTCCAGCATGCCGACAGGCGCCGTTCATGACCGTTCAGATATCGCCGAACTCGCAGCCCTGCTGCGGGCCGGGGAGCTTGTCGCCTTCCCCACCGAGACGGTCTACGGGCTGGGTGCCGACGCGACCAACTCCGACGCCGTGCTCAAGATCTACGAGGCCAAGGGCCGCCCCCGCTTCAATCCGCTGATCGTGCACGTCGCCGACCTCGCGATGGCCGAACGCCTGGTCGAGTTCTCGCCGATGGCGCGCAAGCTGGCCCAGTTCTGGCCCGGCCCGCTGACCCTGGTGCTGCCCCGGCGCCCGGATGCCGGCATTTCCGACATCGTCACCGCCGGCCTCGACACGGTTGGCATCCGCATTCCCGACCACCCGCTGGCGCGGGAGCTCATCCGCGCCGCCGACCGCCCGCTCGCGGCCCCCTCGGCCAACAGATCGGGCAAGCTCTCGCCCACCACCGCCGATCAGGTGGTGAAGGGATTTCAGGGGCTTGTGCCGGTGCTGGACGGGGGAGCGTCGCAGTCCGGCGTCGAATCCACCATCCTCGCCGTCGAGGGCGAGACGGTGACCCAGCTGCGCGCCGGCGCCCTGCCGCGCGCGGAGATCGCGGCCGCGATCGGCCGCCCGATCGCACAGGCCGCGCACGACGCCAGGATTGCCGCCCCCGGCATGCTGGCCAGCCATTACGCCCCGAGCGCCACGCTCCGGCTCGACGCGGAGTACCCCGAGCCGGGCGAGACCTGGCTCGGTTTCGGCCCCGGCCGCGCCGGCGCCAACCTCTCGCCCAAGGGCGACCTGCGCGAAGCCGCTCGCAACCTCTTCTCGATGCTGCATGAACTGGACGAGAGCGCCACGCGCATCGCCGTCGCGCCGATCCCCCACACCGGCCTGGGCGAGGCGATCAACGACCGGCTGAGGCGAGCGGCCGCGCCGCGAACTCCGGCCGTCCACTAAGTCTTAATGCCGTCGGCCGTTCAATCGCCCCATGACCGCAGGAACCAGCAGCGAAAGGGTCGAACTCGCCGAACTCGTCGGCGCGCTCAGCCATGCCCTGGACATCACCGAGGGCCAGCCGGCGGGACACGGCGTACGCTGCTGCTGGATAGGCATGCACCTGGGACGAGCCCTCGGCTTCGATGAAGCAACGCTCGGCGATCTCTACTACGCCCTGCTGCTCAAGGATGTCGGGTGCAGCTCCAACGCCGCGCGCATCTGCCAGCTCTACCTCGCCGACGACCTGAACTTCAAACGCGACCACAAGCGGTTGGATGACGCACTGCCGCAGATCCTGCGCTTCGTGCTGTCGCATACCGGCATGAAGGCCGGCCTCGCCGAGCGCTTCCGGACGATCCTGCACATCGCCATGCATGGCGGCGAGGTGGTCAGCGAACTGATCGAGACGCGCTGCACCCGCGGTGCCGAGATCGTGCGCCAGATGCATTTCTCCGAGGCGGTGGCAGGCGCCATCCTCGACCTCGACGAGCATTGGAACGGCCGCGGCCACCCCCTGGGCAAGGTCGGCGAAGCGATCTCGCCGCTGGCGAGGATCGCGCTGCTCGCGCAGGTGGTCGACGTGTTCTTCATGACCGGTGGCCGGGAGGCGGCACTGGCGGAGGTCTCGGCCCGATCGGGCGTCTGGTTCGATCCGGCCTATGTGGCGTGCTTCGCACGCGTCTCTGCGGATCCTTCGTTTTGGGCCGGCCTCGCCGCCCCTGACATCGACGCGCATGTCGTGGCGCTGGAACCGCGGAAGCGGGCCATTGCAGTCGGAGAGGACTATCTCGACGACATCGCCGCCGCCTTTGCCCGCGTCATCGATGCCAAAAGCCCTTATACGAGCGGCCATTCGAACCGGGTGGCGCTGTTTGCCGACCTGATTGCCGAGCAACTGGGCTTGCCACCGGAACGCCGCCGTCGCCTGAGGCGCGCCGCCCTGCTGCACGATATCGGCAAGCTCGGCGTATCGAACCAGGTGCTCGACAAGCCGGGCAAGCTCGACGACGAGGAGTGGAAACAGATGCGGCGGCATCCGGTGATCGGCGAGCGCATCCTGTCGCGAATCGGGGCCTTCGCCGAGTTGGCGCAGATCGCCCTATCGCATCACGAACGGCTCGATGGCCGAGGCTATCCCCATGGCCTGCGGGACGAGCAGATCGGCCTGGATTCGCGCATCGTCACCACGGCCGACATCTTCGATGCCCTGACCGCCGAGCGGCCGTACCGCGCCGCCATGCCGGTCTCGAAGGCCTTTGCCGTCATGGACGGCGATGCCGGGACCGCGATCGATCCCGACTGTCTCCTGGCCCTGAAGCGTGCCATGTCCGCGGCGGAAACCGCCGCGGCCTAGTTGTCCCGCACCTTATACGGCTTCTGGTCGCGCCAGAAGCGCATCAGGCTCTCGAGGTCGGGATCGCTGCTCTCGGGAAGCACGATCTTGAGCGTCACATAGAGATCGCCGGCGCCGTGCAGACCCTTGCCCTTCAGGCGCAACGCCTTGGTGGTGTTGACCGAGGCGGGCAGGTTCAGCTCGGCCGAGCCGTCGAGGGTGGGCACCCGCACCTTGCCGCCCAGCACCGCCTCGTAGAGGGTGATCGGCACGTCGACGCGCAGATCGGGGCCGTCGCGGCGGAACTGCTTGTGGCGCTCGAACTTCACCGTGACGATGGCGTCGCCCGGCGGTCCGCCCATCGGCGACGGGCTGCCCTGGCCCTTGAGCCGGATCTGCTGGCCGTCCTCGACCTTGTCGGGGAGCTTGACGTTGAGCACCTTGCCCGAAGGCATGCGCAGGGGCACGCTGCCGCCCTGATGCGCCTGCTCGAGCGTCACCGTGGCAGTGGCGTTGATGTCCTCGCCGCCAAAGCTCTGGGCACGGCCCTGGAAACCGCCGGCCGATGAGCCCGAGAACGGGTCCCAGCCCTGCCCGGCGCCGGCGCCGGTCCGGCCGCCGCCGCCGCGCGGCTGGCCGCCAAAGCCGGACATGAATTCCTTGAGGATGTCCTCGGCGGAAAAGCCGCCCTGGTTCGCCGAGTAGCCACCAGCGCCGGCGCGGCCGCCGGCGCCGCCGCGGCCGAAGCCGGCAAAGCGCGGGTTGCCGTCGGCGTCGATTTCGCCGCGGTCGTAGCTGGCGCGTTTCTCCTTGTCGGAGAGAAAATCATAGGCGGACGAGATCTCCGCGAACTTCGCGTGAGCCTTCGGGTCGTCCTGGTTCTGGTCGGGGTGGTGCGCCTTGGCGAGCTTGCGGTAGGCTGCCTTCAGGTCCTTCTCCGAGACGGACTTGGGCACCCCGAGCACGGTATAGGGATCGCGCATGGGTTCCTTTTCGTGGCGCGGGTTGGGATTTGCTTTCGCCCCCTGCCGCATCCTATATGGCGACGCGCCCGATGCTTGTCCAGATCGGCGCGAGACGGGGGTAGACATGCCGGCCACAACGCTTTCCGAACGCCTGTTCGACGATGCCGACATGGCGCCGATCGATCCGGGTTCCCTGTTCGAGGAGTGGTTCGCCCTGGCCCAGCAGAGCGAGCCGAATGATCCGCATGCCATGGCGCTCGCGACAGTCGACGCGGACGGGCTGCCGGACGTGCGCATGGTGCTGCTCAATGCCCGCGACGCCCGCGGCTATTGCTTCTTCACCAATTTCGAGAGCGACAAGGCACGCCAGCTGCTGGCCAACCCGAGGGCTGCGTTCGTCCTGCACTGGAAGTCACTGCGCCGGCAGATCCGGGTGCGCGGGCCGGTCGAAGTCGTCGCCGACAAGGAAGCCGACGCCTATTTTGCCACCCGGGCCCGCGTCAGCCAGATCGGCGCGCACGCCAGCAAGCAGTCGCGACCGCTCGCCAACCGCTACACCCTGCTCGAGCGGGTCGAGACCCTGCAGAAGAGCTTCGGCGAGGACGAGCCGGTCAACCGCCCGACCAACTGGTCGGGGTTCCGGGTCGTGCCGCAGGCAATGGAGTTCTGGAAGGATGGGGCCAACCGGCTGCATGACCGGGTCCGCTTCACCCGTACCCTGCCGGACGGCGCGTGGAGCCGGCAACGGCTTTATCCGTAGCAGACGCCAATCGTTGCTTCGTCAGCCCGCCCGCCCGAACGAGGAACCGGCCGTCGAGACAATGCTGCGAGCCGGCTCGGCCCAGGGCGCCAGCGGCTCCTAACAGCTTTCTGCGCCCGGCCTTTGCATCCTGCCGCGCGGCATGGTTATGGCTAGCGGGTTGTCATTCCCAGCGGCGGCGATGCGCATCCTCATCCGCACCTCGAAATGGGCGATCTGGGCCCGGCGCCTGGGCAGTCTCGCGCTGCCGGTGACGATCGTCCCGGTATTCCTGCATCGCGAACAGATGATCGCGTCGGGCGATTTCGTCGTCACGGAAGCCGTGGCCGCGGGGCTTGCGGCATTGGCGGTGTTCCTCGCGCTGGGCGCCTTCGCCCGGCTGTGGGTCACCGGCGACCGGGGCTGGGGCCGCGCCGCGTCGGGACTGCTGTTCGGGATCGCCTGCCTGCTGCCGTTCGCCTGGCTGGGCTATCAGGCCGTCCGCTACCCGATGGCCAACGAGGTGACCACCGACATCGCCGAACCGCTGGCGCTGACCTCAGGGGTGAGCGTGGCGCCGACCAGCGCCGCCCTGCGCGACAGGATTGCCGAGGCCTTTCCGAATGCGCGGACGCGTTCCTATCCCGTCGATGCCACCGACATGTTCACCATCGTGGACAACCTCGTCTCCGAACGAGGCTGGGACGTGCGCATCCAGCGGGCCCCGCCGACCGCGCTCGATACCGGCCAGATCAATGCCATCGCGATGACCCTGTTCGGCTGGCGCGACGAGGTGGCCATCCGTGTTGCCGGCACGGCGCAGGGCTCGACCATCGACATGCGCTCGGTGCCGTTGGGAGGGTTCCACGATTTCGGCGAGAACGGCCGCCGGATCGAGGAATTCCTGCTCGCGCTCGACCAGAAGATCACCCTGACATTGCGCGACGCACCGCAGGCGCCGGCTGCCGGCGAGACCGAGCCGCCTCCGGCTCCGCCCGACGAGGGCGACGCCGGCCAATAGCCCGTCGTCAGTTGCTGGCGGGGAACACGACCATGCCGGCGACGCCGTGCGTCGCGCCGATCAGGCCACGATCGGCGAGATATTCCACGTGGGCGCGCAGGGTCATCCGGGCCGCCCCCCGCAGCGGCGGGGCGAGATCGGGATAGATCCTCGCCAGCAGGTCGCCGATGCTGCGCGCGCCCTGCCCGACCGCAGCCACGACCTGGCGGTTCCGCGCCTGCCGATGCGCGAGAAGGGCCCGGGCCTGGTCCGGACCGTTGGCGATCTCGCCACCGTGGGCCGGCAGGTAGTGCAAGTAGTCGAGCCCGATGACCCGCTCGAGCGCGCCGAGATAGTCGGCCATCGAGCCGTCCGGCACGGCGACCAGCGTCGAATTCCAGCCCATGATGTGGTCGCCGGTGAGCAGCCATGGCGTACCGGCGAGGCCGATGGCGATGTGGTTGGCACAGTGGCCCGGCGTCGCAACAACCTCGAGCGCAGTGTCGCCGACCACGACCCGCTCGCCGTGCTTCAGCACACGGTCGGGCACATGGCGCCAGTCGCTTTCCCGACCCACGGGATTGATCTCGAACAGGCGCTGCGGCCGGCTGAGCCGGTGCCGGCCGCCCGACCAGACCGGGGCGCCCAGCGCGGCCTTCAGCCTCGGCACGAGCGCGGAGTGATCGAGGTGGGTGTGGGTGAGCAGGATCGCCGCGACCCTGCGGCCGCCGATCGCGTCGAGCAGCGCCTTCAGGTGCCCGCTGTCGTCGGGACCGGGATCGACGACGACTACCGGGGCGCTGCCGACGAGGAAGCTGTTCGTCCCCCTGAAGGTGTAGGGACCGGCATTGGGCGCCGTGACCCGCACGATGCCGGGAGCGACCCCCGTGGGCTCTCCGGTTCTGGCATCGAACTGGGTGTTGAAGCGAAGCTCGGGCGTCCGGGCGGGCATTGCGCTCTCCCAGGGGAGCGACTAGTAAAAGGGCGCTGGAATTTCTCCTCTTGCTGAAGGATTGGCAATGGCCTTGACGCTCACCACGCCGAATACCGTTCTCGGCGTGCTTTCGCCCAAGTCGCAGTCGGCCCGCCTTGTGGCCAACATCGCCACGGTCGTCGTGGGTTCGTTCATTCTGGCGCTGTCGGCCAAGATCAGCGTGCCGGTGATGCCGGTGCCGGTCACGCTGCAGACGCTCGCCGTAGCGGCGCTCGCCGCCGGTTTCGGCTGGCGGATCGCCGTTGCCACGGTCGCCCTCTATCTCGTCGAGGGTCTCGCCGGCCTGCCGGTCTTCGCCACCGGCGGCGGCTTCGACTATATCCTGCGCCCCTCGTTCGGCTTCCTCGTCGGCTACCTGCCGATGGCCTACATCATCGGGCGCGCCGCCGACCTTGGCGCCTCGGGCCGTCCGGCCCTGCTGTTCCTCGCCATGCTGGCTGCCGATGCGGTGGCCTTCGCCTTCGGCTTCACCTGGCTGCTGATCGTCGCCAACATCATCATCCAGTCGGGTGCGGCGCTGCCGGGCTGGCTCGATGCAGGCAACCTCGTCACCACCGCCTGGAACGGCGCCATCGCCCCGTTCGTCCTGTGGGACGTGCTGAAGATGGCCTTTGCCGCGCTCAGCCTGGTCGGCATCTGGAAGCTGCTGCCCAGGAAGGCCTGACGGTCGCCAGCAATCCTGAACAAAGGGCCGGTCCGACGACCGGCCCTTTTTCGTTGGCGAGGGGCTGCCACCGGTTGGTCAGCGCGACGAATCGGGCGCGCCTTAACCGCGCGGCAATCCGGCTGCGCCATACTCCCGCGTCGGGCAGGTCATCGAACGGAGGCAACGTGCGCGCCTGTGCTTTCGTCGTGGGACCGCATGATGGTCCGGGGGCCGCACTTGCCCACCTGGCGCGAGGCCTCGGCTTTGCCGCCGTGTCCCCCTTCGCCAGCCTCGCCGCCGCCGAGGCGCAGGCGCAGCAGACTCCGCTGCTGTTCTTCCTGTTCGCCGCGGTCGACGACGTGCTCGGACTGAAGGCGACGGCCGACGCCGTCCGCTTCTCGCCGAGTCGGCGGATCCGCTTCTCGCCCATGGTGTATTTCTCCGAGAGCCCGTCGCTCGATGCCATCCGCACCTGCGTCGAGATGGGCTTCGACGACGTGATCACGCTGCCCTTCACGTCACATCGCGTCTCCGGCCGCCTCGACCGGCTGGTCGACCACACGCAGGTCTATTTCGAGACGGCGGACTACCTCGGCCCCGACCGCGGGATGCGCCTGACGCACGGCCAGCGCAACGGCCAGTATCGCCGCCTGGAGATCATGCGCACGGTCTTGAGCGGCGTCAGCGTCATGCGCGACGAGATGCAGGTGGCCGTTTAGGGCCGCGCCGGCGGCGCGTGCCCGAATGCTTCCCCGAAACGACGTCGATCGTCCCGGTCGGAAACATGCGCCGGCGCTTGCCCGATTGAACCGATTTTAATAGGGTCCCGCGCCTTCCTTCGCGAGTTCCCCTGGGTATGAGATTCGGTATCGAGCTGCCGCCGCAGCGGCGGGTTTATGGTGGCTTCTTCATCTATTCGTTCTGTATGGGCAGCCTGCCGCCGCGCCTGCCGGATATCCAGCACGCCATGGGCGTGCAGGAAGGCGCGCTCGGCTTCGGCCTGATCGGCGCCGCCGTCGGTACGCTGATCTCGCTCAGTGTCGCCGGCCCGTGGCTGGAAAGGTTCGGCTACCGCCGCTCGATCCTGACCCTCATCCCGCTGCTGTCGCTGTTCTACGCCATCGCCAGCTTCGCCGGCGGTCCGCTGGCCTTCTTCCTGCTGCTGGTCCCGGTCGGGCTGGTCATCGGCGGCATCGAGATCATCCTCAACCTCGAGGCGGATCGCACCGAGCACCTGATCGGCCGCCGCATCATGAACCGGGCGCACGGCTTCTGGAGCTTCGGCTTCTTTTCCGCCGGCATCGTCTCCGCCGCCGTCGCGCAGACCGGCCTCGAGGTGCACATCCATCTGTTGCTCATGGTGCCTGTGGTGATCCTCGGCGTCGCGCTGCTGCTCGGCCGCTTCGATCCCGCGCCGCATCGCAGCGGCGGCTCGACCGACGAGACCAGGGGCTTTGCCACCCCCACGCTCGCCATCATGATCCTCGTCATCGTGACGCTCTCGGCCATGATCATGGAGGGCGCCGGCATCGACTGGTCGGCGATCTACATGCGCGACGAGTTCCACGTGACCCCGTTCCTCGCCGGCTTTGCCGTGGCGCTCGGCGCCTTTACGCAGGCGATGACGCGTTTCTTCATCGATCCCTTCGTCGAGCGCTACAGCCCCACCGTGGTGTCGCGCGTGCTGCTCTCGATCCTCTTCGTCGGCGCCCTGCTGATCTTCTTTGCCGGCTCCGACTGGATGGCGCTGCTCGGCTTCGGACTTGCCGGCATCGGCACTTCGGCGATCTTCCCGCTCGCCATGTCGGCGGCGGCGCAGCGCACCGACCGTCCGGCGGCGACCAATGTCGCCTCGCTGGCGCAGACCAGCTTCGTCGCCTTCCTCCTCGGACCGCCGCTGCTGGGCTATGTTGCCGAGCACTTCGGCATCCGCTGGTCGTTCGGCATCGGTATTCCACTCGTCATCCTGAGCCTCATCTTCGCCGATGCCCTGGGCCGGAAGCCGATCCGCCATGAGGTCGACTGATGTTCAGCCTGAAACCGCACCAACGGGTGTACGGCATCTTCTTCGTGTTCTCGCTGTCGATGGGCGCCCTCCTGTCGCGCCTGCCCGACCTGCAGAAGTCACTGCACCTGAGCGAGGGGCAGCTCGGCCTCATCCTGATTGCCATGTCGGTCGGGGCCCTGTGCGGCCTGACCTTTTCGAGCCCGCTCATCGAGCGGTTCGGCGCGCGCACCACGGCGTTCGTCACGGTGTTCGGCGCCTCCGCCATGTACGCGATCGTGCCGTGGGTGCCCTCGGCGTTGCTGCTCATCCCGGTGTTCTTCGTTGCCGGGCTGCTGGCTGGCGCCCTCGAGATCAACGTCAATCTCGAGACCGACCGGCACGAGGCGCAACTGGGCACGCGCATCATGAGCCGCGCGCACGGGATGTGGAGCCTGGGCTTTTTCGTCACCGCCTTCATCTCGGCCGGCGTGCGCCAGCTGGGGGTCTCGGTGCACGTGCACACCTTCGCTGCCCTGGTGGTCGTGGTGATCTTCGGCTGCATCGTGTTCGCGCGGATCGAGAACGCTCCGCCCCGCATCGAGGCGCACGCGGGCAAGATGCCGCTGGTGGCGTTCCCCACCATCGGGCTGCTGCCGCTCTGCCTCATCGGCGCCGCGCCGCTGCTCGTCGAGGGCGCGGGCATCGACTGGTCGGCGATCTACATGCGCGACGTGTTTGCCGTGGAGCCGTTCGTGGGCGGGCTGTCGATCACCATCTTCTCGCTGTTCATGGCGCTCGCCCGCCTGTTCATGGATCCGGTGGTCGAGCGCTACAGCCCGCGAGTCGTTGCAGGCACGCTGCTCGGCATTGCCGCCGTGGGGCTGGTGATCGTCGGCCTTGCGCCCCACCCCTATGTGGCGCTGTTCGGCTTCCTGCTGATGGGGCTGGGCTGCTCGTCGGTCTATCCGCTGGCCGTCTCGGCCGCGGCGCAGCGCACGGATCGGCCGGCGTCGGTCAACGTCGCATCCCTGGGGCAGATGACCTTCGTCGTCTTCTTCCTCGGGCCGCCGCTGCTGGGCTTCATCGCCGAGGCCTTCGGCATCCGCACCTCGTATTTCGTGGTGGTGCCATTGGTCATCGCGGCGCTGCTGGCGATCCGGGCCCTCGCCGCCCGGCCAACGCCGGTGCTGTCGGAACCGGAGCCGGCGACGCCCCATGGCTGAGCTGCCGAAGATCGTCGATCTGAGGCAATCGCCGACGGCGCTGCGCGTCCAGCGCGGCGTCATGCGCTTCCTGCGCAACGCACACGATTTCTGCTGCTACGCCGAGGTGCCGCTCAGCAATGGCCGCCGCGCCGACGTCCTGGCGCTCGGGCCGAGGGGCGAGATCTGGATCGTCGAGATCAAGTCCTCCCTGGTCGATTTCCAGGTCGACCGCAAATGGCCCGACTACAAGGACTTCTGCGACCGCTTCTTCTTCGCCAAGCCTCCCGAGCTCGACCCCGACATCTTCCCCGACGACGAAGGGCTGATGGTGGGCGACGGCCACGATGCGGCGATCCTCAGGATGGGACGGGAGAGTGCGCTGGCGCCGGCCCGCCGCAAGGCGATGCTGCTGAAGCTCGCCCGGCTCGGCGCCGACCGCATCCACGTGCTGATGGACCCCCAGGACCTGTGAGATCGGCATGAACACGGTTTCGGCCCGCCGCATCATCCTGGTGTTCCTGATCCACGCCATCGCGCAGGGCGGCATGTTTGCCCGCATCCCCGATTTCCAGAGCGGGCTGCAGCTCAGCGAGGCCGAGCTGGGCCTCGCCCTCCTCGGTCAGCCGGCCGGGGCCATCCTGTGCTTCATGATCGCCAGCCAGGTGGTCGAGCGCATCGGCACGCGCCTCGTGATCCTCACCACCATTCCCCTCATGGCGCTGACCCTCGTGCTGATGGCGCTCGCGCCCAGCCTGCCGCTGCTCTGGCTGGGCTTCGCCGTGTTCGGCGGCGTCTTCGCCATCAGCAACATCGCCGTCAATGTCGAAGCCGACCGGGTCGAGGCGGCGCTTGGGACGCGCATCATGAACACCTGCCACGGGGTGTGGAGCGTCGGGCTGCTGGCCTCCTCGCTGGTGGCGACCGCCATGCGCGGCGCCGGCATCGCGCCCGCCATGCACTTCGCCCTCGTCCTGGTGCCCGTGCTGGCTGGCATCGTGCTCGTGGCGCTGCCGATGCGCAGCGCCCCGCCGCGGCCGCATGCCGGGACCGGCAAGGCTCCGCGCATCGCGCTGCCCACCGGCATGACCCTGTTGCTGGTCGGCTACGCCTTCGGCTCGGCGCTGCTCGAAGGCGGCTTGCGGAACTGGTCGGTGATCTTCATGCGCGACAGCTTCGTGGCCCCCGAATGGGTCGATACGCTGACGCTGCCCGCCTTCATGGCGGCGCAATCGACCGGCCGCCTGCTGGCCGACCGTGCCGTCACGCGCTGGGGTCCGGTCCGGCTGGCGCGCGGGCTCGGCCTGACGGCGCTGGCCGGATTGCTGCTGGTCATCTTCTCGCCCAACCTGGTCGTCGCGCTGCTGGGCTTCTTCCTGATCGGGGCCGGCGTGTGCGTGTCGTTCCCGCTCTCGACCTCGGCGGCGGCGCGCCTCGGCGATCGCCCGGCCTCGCAGAATGTCGCGGCGCTGACCATGAGCCAGCAGATCCTGCTGCTCGGCACCCCGGCGGTGCTGGGCTGGATCGCGACCGCCGCCTCGATCCGCGTCACCTTCGCGGTGATGCTGCCGCCGCTGCTGCTGGCCATCTACCTGGCGCGCTACCTCGAACCGAAGCGCTGACCGTCCCACATCCCTTTCCGCGAGGGAGGGTGCTTGTGCAGGAACCAGGGATGTCCCCTATTCGCCGCTCGGCTCGCCGTGCAGCACCTGCGGCCGGCCGGGCTGCGTCTTCATCGGCAGTGGCGGGCTCACCGGCCCGCTATTGGCGAGCGTCGCCTTGAGCGCCTCCATCACCGCGATCCGCTGCGCGTCGGTCGGTGCCGACTGCAGCTGGTGACTGAGATCGATGATGAAGCTGGCATAGGCATTGTGCCAGTCGGAGGTAACCTGGCTGAGGTCGACGCGCCGCTCCGACGGGTGTTCGACCCCACCGATGCCCTCGGCCCGGAGTTCGAAGGCATCGTCCAGGAGCGGCGTGATCACCTGGTCGGAGCCGAGGCCGTCGTCGTGCATCAGGGCGGCCTTGAGCGCGGCGCGCTCCTCGTCCTCGCCATGGGTCAGAAAGATCGCGCCATGCGCCGGCAGGCGCTTCGTTACCCAGGCGACGAGCTCGGAATGATCGGCATGGGCCGAGTAGTTGCCGAGGCTGCGCACCTGGGCCCGCACCGGCACCAGCTCGGAATGGATGCGCACTTCCCTGGCGCCCGACTGGATGATCTGCCCCAGCGTGCCCGGCGCCTGATAGCCGACGAACAGCACCGTGGCATTGGCGCGCGGCAGGTTGACCCTGAGGTGGTGCTTGATCCGCCCCGCGTCGCACATGCCGGAGGCCGACATGATGATGGCGCCGCCACGGATCGAGTTGATCGCCTTGCTCTCCTCCACGCCCTCGACGATGCGGAAGCGCGGGTCGTTGAACAGTTCGTCGGCGTTGAGTTCGACATCGTCGAACATGGCCGCATACTTGCGGTAGACGCCGGTCACCTTGCTGGCCAGCGGGCTGTCGAGGAAGACGAGGCTGGGGCTGATCTCGCCGCGCTTGATCAGGTAACCGATGTCGTGCAGCAGCTCCTGGCTGCGCTCGACCGCGAAGGTGGGAATGACGAGGTTGCCGCCGCGGCCGAGTGCCGTGTTGATCTCGGTCCTGAGCGTCTCGCGCCGCTGTTCGAGCGTGTAGTCCTCGCGCTCGCGCCCGCCATAGGTGGATTCGCTGAGGATGTAGTCGTAGCCCGAGGGCGCGTCGGGCGCGTCCCAGAACACCTTGACGTCGGGGCCGAGGTCGCCGGAGAACAGGATCCGGATGATCTTGCCGTCGACATCGGCGACCTCGACCTCGATCGAGGCCGAGCCCAGGATGTGGCCGGCGTTCCAGTAGCGGGCGCGCACGCCCGGGCCGGGCTCGATCCACTCCTGGTAGGTGACGGACTTGCGCAGCTTGAGCGCCTCTTCGGCGTCTTCCATCGTGTAGAGCGGCTTGAACGGCTCCTCGGCGCGCTTCGTACGCTTGCGCGTTTCGCGCTCGGCCTCGCTTTCCTGGATGCCGGCCGCGTCGGGCAGCAGGTACTCGAGCAGGTTGTCGGTCGGTCCGGTCGCCCAGATCGGCTTGCGGTAGCCCTGCCGGCAGAGCTTGGGCAGCAGCCCGGCATGGTCGATATGGGCATGCGTCAGCAGCAGGAAGTCGATGGCCCGGGGGTCGAACGGGAAGGGCTTGTAGTTGAGCCCGCGGACGGTCCGGTTGCCCTGGAACATGCCGCAATCGACGAGGAACTGGCCGCGCGGATGGACGATCCGGTAGCACGACCCGGTCACGGTCCCCGCCGCCCCGTGGAAGTAAAGCGTGACCGTCATGCTGGCCTCCGGGGCGTTCGTTGTCTGTCGATTGTGTCGGGGTTACTTCGGCGCGCGCTTGGCGAGGATGCGCTGCAGCGTGCGCCGGTGCATGTTGAGACGGCGCGCCGTCTCCGAGACGTTCCGGTCGCAGAGCTCGTAGACGCGCTGGATGTGCTCCCAGCGTACCCGGTCGGCCGACATCGGGTTTTCCGGCGGCTCGGGCGGCTTGTCGCCGTTCGCCAGCAGCGCGTTGATCACATCCTCGGCATCGGCGGGCTTGCTCAGGTAGTCCACGGCGCCCAGCTTCACGGCGGTCACCGCGGTGGCGATGTTGCCATAGCCGGTCAGCACCACGGCGCGGGCGTCGCCGCGCTTCTGGTGCAGGGCCGCGACCACGTCGAGCCCGTTGCCGTCCTCGAGGCGGAGATCGACCACGGCATAGGCCGGCGGCGCCTCGGAAACGGCCGCAAGGCCGCCCGCCACGGTGTCGGCAATGCGGACATCGAAGCCGCGCTTCTGCATCGCCCGCTCGAGGCGGGTCAGGAAAGTCTTGTCGTCATCGACCAATAGGAGGCTACGGTCGGCCGCAAGTAGTTCATCGACTGTGCTCATCGGGGCCTGATGTAAGGGCTTTCGGCCAAAAGGTCAAAGAAGCCAGGCCCCCCGAGCGCGGCACACATTCAGCCAACACCGACCGCGCCCTCTATCACCGTCGTCCCCGGGCTTGACCCGGGGACCCATCTCAAGGCGGCTCACCTCACGCCGTCTCGAGTGCGGCCCGCGGCCAGACCAGCCGGACGCGGGCATGGCCGTCGGCCGCCTCGTTCTCGAACCGGATTCTTGCCCCGGTGCGCTCGAGCAGGGTCTTGGAAATGAAGATGCCCAGCCCGAGCCCGCCGGGCTCGGGGCTGTCGGGGTCGCGCGCCCGGGTGGTGAGGTAGGGTTCGCCCAGCCGCGCGATGAGCTCGGATGGAAAGCCCGGCCCGTCGTCGGTGATCGTCACCGTCAGCGCCGACTTGTCCCAGCTGGCATCGATCAGCACCGACTGCCGGGCGAACTGGGCGGCGTTCTCGATCAGGTTGCCGAGCCCGTAGAGCAGGCTCGCGCCCCGCTTGATCACCGGGTCCGGCCCGCCCGAGCGGTCGATGCGGATGGAGATGGCCTTGCCGGTGCCCTCTAGCGGCTGCACCACTTCGGCCAGAAGCTCGCCCAGCGGCACGGCGGCGAACGGGTCGCCCGGCGTATCGCGCAGGCTGCGCAGCTTGCCGAGGATCTCGCGGCAGCGCGCCGCCTGCGACATGATCAGCTCGGCATCCTCGCGCACGTCGCCGTCGGGCAGCTCGTCGCGCATCTCGCGGGCGACGAGCGCGATGGTCGAGAGCGGCGTGCCCAGTTCATGCGCCGCGGCCGCCGCAAGCCCGTCGAGCGCGTTCAGCTGCTCGTGGCGCGAGAGCGCCAGTTCCGTGGCGGCAAGGGCATCGGCGAGCTGGCGCGCCTCGTGCGCCACGCGGTTGGTATAGGCGGCAATGAAGGTGGTGCCACAGACGATCGAGACCCAGATGCCGATGACATAGACGCGGTCGAAGACGAGCTTCTCGTCCGGCGCCCAGGGCAGGTCGAGGTGGAAGACCGCCAGCAGCGACGCGAGCAGGATGGCCAGCATGGCGATGATGGTGGTGGCGCGCTGCGGCAGGGTCGTCGCCGATACCGAGACCGGCGCCAGCAGCAACAGCGAGAACGGATTCTGCAAGCCGCCCGTTATCGCCAGCAGGGCGGCGAGCTGGCACAGGTCCCAGCTCAGGTGCACCGTCGCCACCGTCGCCGAGGGTCGATAGCCTTCGCCGAGGCGCAACAGCAGCCACAGGTTGAGCAGGACGGACAGCCCGATCAGCACGAGGCACTGCGCCAGCGGCAGCGGAAAGCCGAGACCGAAGGCGACAAACAGCACGCCGATCGCCTGCCCGACGATCGCCAGCCAGCGCAGACCGACCAGCGTGCCGAGCCGGAGCGGCCGCCACGTGCCGGGCAGTACGGCCTCCGAACCCAGTGCCAATGCCATGAAGTCGTCCTTTCCGGGTCGTCCCAGCGCCCGCATGGGAAGTCTAGCACGCCATTTCAAGGGCCAAAATCCGTGCGGAATCGCTTGATCCTGCCCCGGGGTGGCCCACATCGCAGGGGTTCGTGACTGGTTGAATATCGCGGGAACCGAACCGGAGCAGTCGCTGACTTCCCCCCGGTTCCCGCCTCTGGGAGAAGCCCGATGAATACTGCAATTGTCAAACCGCAATGGGGCCCGCTGACCATCGCCCTGATGGTCCTGGGCTTCGTCGTCTGGTGGCCGCTCGGCCTCGCCATGCTCGCCTACATCCTGTGGGGCGAAATGTTCGGCGGCTCGGCGGAAAAGGCGGAAGGGTTCGTCAACCGATCCCGCGCCTGGGCGGAACGCTGCGGCCCGCGTGGCCATGCCTTCCGCCACGGGTTCCACCACTCGAGCGGCAATGCCGCCTTCGACGACTACCGCGCCGAGCAGCTGCGCCGGCTCGAAGAGGAGCGCAAGCGCCTCGACGAGGAGGTCAACGCGTTCCACGAGTACATGCGCAACCTGCGCATGGCCAAGGACCGCGAGGAGTTCGACCGCTTCATGCGCGACCGCAACGGCAACCGCCCGAACTACGGCGGCTCCGACCATGGGCAGAACGCCTGAGTTCTGGCCCAATGTCCTCCTGACGACTAAGCGCTCCTCCGGGGGCGCTTTTTTTGTCGTCGGAACGGGCCTCGAATCGGCGATGATCAGGTCATGAATTTCCTGTTCCCGGACCGCTCCGCCAAGATCCCGGCGACCGCTACGCTGATCCTCGACGGCTGTGCAGTCGAGATTACCGTCAAGGTCAGCGCGCGGGCCCGGAGCTATCGGCTGACCGTCCCGCACCACGGCAGCCCGGTGCTGACCCTGCCGAGCACCGGTCGCTGGCCCGAGGCCGAGGGCTTCCTCAACCGCCACCGCGGCTGGCTCGCGGCCCGGATCAGGCGCAGCGCCCCCCGCACCGCGTTCAGCCATGGCGAGCTGGTGCCGCTGCGCGGCATTGCCCATCGCATCCACGCCACCGGGCGCCTGCGCGGTCGCGTCGAGGCCGCCGAGATCGAGGGCGAGCCGGCGCTGCTGGTGCCGGGCGAGGCGGTGCACATTCCGCGCCGGCTGACCGAGTGGCTGAAGGCCGAGGCGCAGCGCGACCTGGCCGAGCGCTCGAACATCCATGCCGCGACGCTGGGCGTCGAGGTGAAGTCGGTGGCCATGCGCAGCCAGTCGACGCGCTGGGGCTCCTGCTCATCGACGGGGCGGCTCAACTACAACTGGCGCCTCGTGCTGGCCCCTCCCTTCGTGCTCGACTATGTCGCCGCGCACGAGGTCGCCCACCTCGTCCACATGAACCACTCGCCCAGCTTCTGGAAGGCGGTGACCCGCGCCCTGCCCGACATGGAAAGAGGCAAGGCCTGGCTCAAGGCCCACGGCAAGGTGCTGATGGGCTACGGGCTCGACAGCTAGGCACCCGTCTCACCCACCCGCCGGGTCCTTCCCGCGAAAGCGGGAACCTCGGTTTGCGGTGCCTGCCAGAAACAGAGATCTCCGCTTTCGCGGGGATGACATCGAGTTGAGACTGCCGCTGGCGGGAGCCAGCTAGCTAGTTCCCGCGGACAATCCCCTCGGTCCAGCGCGCCACAACGGCGCAGGCGGAGTTGGCGCAATAGCCGAGCGCATCGCGATCGGCGTCTGCCTGGCTCTGGCCCATGGCAGCGCCCCAGCTGCCGCCGCCGATCGCCAGCGCGTAGTTGCCCGTCGGCTCGCTCCTCAACCCGATGGCGCAGGTTTCCGGGTCGGCGGCGCCCTGCTGGCAGTAGCTCAGGGCGCAACTGTCTGCCTCGCCCTGCGACTGCATGTTGTTGCAGAAGCCATAGGCGAGCGAGCCCGACACGGCGACGGCCGTGTAGGCGACGGCCTCCCGCATGGTTCCGAGCAGGCCCGCCAGCATGAGAAGAGCGGCGAGAACGGTCTGGCGCATGCACCCTTCCTCCGACTGTCCTGGGTTCGTCGCGGCGCCACGAGCTTCCGGAGCCTAGTTGCCGCCGAAAATGTCGCCCAGGAGGTCGACCAGCGTCCGCTTGGGCCGCTCCACCGGCGGCTGCTCCATCGGCTGCAACTGCTGCTGGTCGAGGCCGGGCTGCGATGCCGCGCCGGGCAGGTCGGCGACCGGGATGCCGTCGTGCGCCTTGGTCATGAACTGGCTCCAGATCTCCACCGGCACGTTGCCGCCCGAGAGCCGGGTGCCGACGTCGTTGTCGTTGCCGAGCCAGACACCGGCGACCATGCGCGAGGTATAGCCGACGAACAGGGCGTCGCGGGCCTTCTGCGACGTGCCGGTCTTGCCGGCCATGGGCCAGCCGTTCAGCTGGGCGCGCTTGCCGGTGCCGATCTCGACCGCCGCGTGCAGCATGTCGTTCATCTCGGCCACGATGTTGGGCTCGATCACCCGGCCCGGGCCGGCCGCCACGGCGTCATAGAGCACCTTGCCGTCGGCCGTCTCGATGCGGGTGATGACGTTGGCGATGACGCCGATGCCGCCATTGGCGAAGGGCGCGTAGGCGGCCGTGAGTTCGAGCAGCGAGACTTCCTGCGTGCCCAGCGCAATCGAGGGCACGGCCTGCAGCGGCGACGAGATGCCCATGCGCATCGCCGCCTCGACCACCTTGTCCGGCCCGACATCGTTGGCGAGCAGCGCCGCGACCGTGTTGCGCGACAGCGCCAGCGCGGTGCGCAGGGTCATTTCGCCGCCATACTTGCCGTCGGCGTTCTGCGGCTGCCAGCCGTTGATGTCGATCGGACCGTCAGTGGCGACGGTATCGGGCGTATAGCCCTTCTCCATGCCTGCCAGGTAGACGAACGGCTTGAACGCCGAGCCGGGCTGCCGGCGCGCCGTCACGGCGCGGTTGTACTGGCTCTGCTGGTAGTCGACGCCGCCGACGAGGGCGCGCACCGAGCCGTCGACATCCATCGCGACCATGGCGCCCTGGCTGAAGCCCTTGTCCTTGCCGTACTTGGAGACCGCTTCCTTGACCGCGAACTCGGCTTCCTTCTGCAGGTCCCAGTTGATCGTGGTGTGGACGATCACGTCCTGCTTCACGTCGCCGAGATAGGCGGTCATCAGGCTTTCGACCCAGTCGGCGACGTAGGATTCGCCGCCCACCACCTTGGTGCGGATGGTCTGGCTGGGGTCGATCGCCGCCGCCTTGGCCTCGTTGGTGTTGATATAGCCTTCCTTGGCCATGGCGTTCAGCACAAGCTGCTGGCGCGCCTTGACCAGTTCCGGCTTGCCCTTGGGATTGAGCCGCGACGGTGCCTGCAGCGAGCCCGCCAGCATGGCTGCCTCGCTCAGCGACAGGTTGCGCGCCGACTTGCCAAAATAGTACTGCGCCGCTGCCTCGATGCCGTACTTCTCGTAACCGAAATACATGCGGTTGAGGTAGAGTTCGAGGATGTCGTCCTTGGAATAGTTCTGCTCGAGCCAGATGGCGAGCAGCGCTTCCTGCACCTTGCGGCCCAGGGTCTGGTCCGGGGTCAGGAACAGGTTCTTGGCCACCTGCTGGGTGATGGTCGAGGCGCCGCGGGTCACTTCACCCGCCTGGATCGACTCGAGCGCCACCGAGGCGAGGCCGACCACGTCGACGCCGAAATGCTCGTAGAAGCGCCGGTCCTCGATCGCAACGAACGCGGCGGGCACGTAATAGGGCAGCTCGCGCAGCGACACGGCTTCGCCGCCGGTCTTGCCGCGGTTGGAGATCAGCTGGCCATTGGCTGCGACGATCCGGATATTGGCGGCCCGGTCCGGCACCTTCCAGGTGTCCGAGGAGGGAAGCTGCACGGCGTAGTAGATGATGACGCCCGCGGCGGCGACGCCGGCCCAGATGCCGAGAATGAACAGCCAGCCGATCAGCTTGCCGATGACGCCGAACAGCGTCAGCGGCTTCTTCTCGCGCCGGCCGCGGGTCTTCTTGCCCCTCGGCGCCCTGGCTTTGCCGCGGCTCTGCTTGCCACGCGGGGCACGCTCGCTGCGCTCGTCCTCGACATGGACGGCGCTGTCGTCGAAGCCGGGTTCCACCCGGGCGCCGCGGGCTGCCTTCTGGGGCGCATTGCGCGACGAGCGCGAGCCCTTCTTCGGCGTCGCTCCGACACGGTCGTCCGGCGAAATCTGAAAGTCCATAAACAGGGCCCCGGCATTCTTCTTGCGCATGGCGTTCGATCCGGCGGCAGTTCCTTGGGGGCGCGCGGACACCATGGGGCGTTCCGACCGTCTCGCCAGGCCCAAGCCAACTCGGGACTCCCGAGCCTCCGACCAGCGCGGTCCCCTCGGCTATCGAGGGTAATTGTGGCCGGTTTATGTGGCCTTAACCCCCATAGCCGAGGGTGTTGCGAGGGGGCGACAGGGCGGCCGGAGGCCGCCCCGCGAAGTCGCTACACGTCGAGGTTGGCGACGCTCAGCGCATTGTCCTGGATGAACACCCGGCGGGGCTCGACCACGTCGCCCATCAGTTCGGAGAACAGCATGCCGACCTCGCTGTCGTCTTCGCGCTGCTCCACCTTGAGCAGGGTGCGGGCGTTGGGGTCGAGCGTGGTCTCCCACAGCTGTTCGGGATTCATCTCGCCCAGGCCCTTGTAGCGCTGCAGCGAGATGCCCTTGCGCCCGATCGTGGCGATGGTGTCGAACAGCGAGAACGGTCCGAAGATGTCGAACGCCTGGTCCTTGCGGACCAGCCTGGCCACGCCGCCATAGAGATCGCCCAGCTTGTCGACGGTCGACCGGATGCGGCGCGCGTCGGCCGAGGCGAGCAGCTGCGCGTCGACGGCATGCGTCTCGGTCACGCCGCGAATGGTGCGCCGGAAGACATAGCCACCCTGGCCGTCGCTTTCGCCGCTCCAGCCGCGTTCGAACTCGTCGGCCAGGCGGTCGAGCCGGCGGACCACCCGCTCGATCACGATGCGCGAGCGCTCCTCGTCGCCGGCGGCGTCGGCGAGGCCACCGACGATGGCCGCCTGCTCGATGATCGAACGGTTGTACTTGGTGTTCAGCCCCTCGATGGCGTGCACGATATCGCGGGCCTGCCGCACGATGGCGAGCAGGTCCGCGCCCGAATGGGCCACGCCGTCACGGCTGGTCAGCACCGCATCCTCGGTGCCGGTATTGATGAGGTAGTCCTCGAGGCTGCGCTCGTCCTTCAGGTACTGCTCGGACGAGCCGCGCTTGATCTTGTAGAGCGGCGGCTGGGCAATATAGATGTGGCCGCGATCGATCAGCTCGCGCATCTGCCGGTAGAAGAAGGTCAGCAGCAGCGTCCGGATGTGGGCGCCGTCGACATCGGCGTCCGTCATGATGATGATCTTGTGGTAGCGCAGCTTGTCGATGTTGAAGTCTTCGCGCCCGATCGAGGTACCCAGCGCCATCACCAGGTTGCCGATGGTCTCCGAGCTCAGCATGCGGTCGAAGCGCGCGCGCTCGACGTTGAGGATCTTGCCGCGCAGCGGCAGGACGGCCTGATTGCGGCGATCGCGCCCCTGCGTGGCCGAGCCACCGGCCGAGTCGCCCTCGACGATGAAGATCTCGGACAGGGCCGGATCCTTCTCCGAGCAGTCCTTCAGCTTGCCGGCCAGGAAGTTGATGTCGAGCGCCGACTTGCGCCGGGTGAGCTCGCGCGCCTTGCGGGCCGCTTCGCGCGCGGCGGCGGCTTCCGCCACCTTGCCGACGACGGTCTTGGCCTCGGCGGGATGCTCCTCGAGCCACTGCTGCAGCTTGTCGTTGACCCCGTTCTCGACCACCGGGCGCACTTCGGAGGAGACCAGCTTGTCCTTGGTCTGCGAGCTGAACTTGGGGTCCGGCACCTTGACCGAGAGGATGCAGGTCAGCCCCTCGCGGATGTCGTCACCCGCCAGCTCGACCTTCTCGCGCTTGAGGATGCCGCTTTCCTCGGCGTACTTGATCACCTGCCGGGTGAGCGCCGCGCGCAGGCCCGCAAGGTGCGTGCCGCCGTCGCGCTGCGGGATGTTGTTGGTGAAGCACAGGACGTTCTCGTGGTAGCTGTCGTTCCACCACATCGCGACTTCGACGGTGATGCCATCGCGCTCCGACTGCAGCAGGATGGGCGCCGAAATCAGCGGCGTCTTGGCCTGGTCGAGATAGCGCACGAAGGCCTCGAGCCCGCCCTCGTAGTGCAGCTCCGTCTCGATCGGCTCGGGATGACGCAGGTCGCGCAGGACGATGCGGACGCCGGAATTGAGGAACGCCAGCTCGCGCAGGCGATGCTCCAGGGTCTTGAAGTCGAACTCCACCATGGTGAAGGTCTCGGGCGACGGCATGAACGAGACCGAGGTCCCCGAGCGGCCCTCATAGGTGCCCGGTTGCTTGTCCTGGACGTAGGTGCCGACCTGCTTCAGCGGGGCGACGGCATCGCCGTGCGCAAACTCCATCTCGTGGATCTCGCCGTCACGATTGATCCGCAGCCTGAGCCAGACCGACAGTGCGTTCACCACCGAGACGCCCACGCCGTGCAGGCCACCCGACACCTTGTAGGAGTTCTGGTCGAACTTACCGCCGGCATGCAGCTGGGTCATGATGACTTCGGCCGCCGAGACGCCCTCTTCGGCGTGGATGCCGGTGGGAATGCCGCGACCATTGTCGATGACCGTGCACGAGCCGTCGGCGTTGAGCTGCACCGTCACCAGGTCGGCATGCCCCGCCAGCGCCTCGTCGATGGCGTTGTCGACGACCTCGTAGACCATGTGGTGCAGGCCCGAGCCGTCATCGGTATCGCCGATATACATGCCGGGGCGTTTGCGCACCGCATCGAGGCCCTTCAGGACCTTGATGGAATCGGCGCCATATTCATTGGGTTCGGATGGAGTATCGGTGCTCAAGGGAATCCCGAATCAAAGCCTGCAGGTCCGCTGGACCGGGTCTAGCGGAAGCGTGTCGGATACCCAAGACAAATGGCTATTTTGAGCCCGTTTTGCAAGGCTTTGCGCCTATTTCGGGCCGAGCCGGCCATCCCGCACGAAGACCTGCTGCGCGGCCCCGCCAAGCGCGTCGAACAGCATCGGGTCGGTGCCGGTCATGAAGCACTGGGTGCCGAGCGCCTCGAGCGCCGCGAAAAGCGCCGAACGGCGGCCGGGATCGAGGTGGGCGGCCACCTCGTCCAGCAGCAGGAAGGGGGCGATCCCGGTCGAGCGCTTCACCAGCCGCGCCTGCGCCAGGATCAGTCCGATCAGCAGCGCCTTCTGCTCGCCGGTTGAGCCGAGGGCGGCCGGCATGTCCTTCTGGGCATGGCGGACCTCGAGATCGATGCGGTGCGGCCCGGTGAGGGTGCGGCCGGCGGCGCGGTCGCGCTGGCGCTCGCGCCGCCAGAACGCGCGCAGTTCGGCCTCCAGCGCGGCCGAGGACTGCGGCACGTGCCGATCCTCGAACAGCGCGGTCAGCGCCAGCCGGGCAGCCGGGAAGCTGGCCTCGTCGACGCCAGACAGGATCACCGCCTGCAGGTCATCGAGGCTGTCGGCGCGGGCAAAGTGCACTGCCGCCGCCGACACCGCCATCTGCGCCTCGATCGCGTCGATCCAGAGCGGATCGGCGTCCTCGTCCACCAGCCGGTTGCGCTGCCGCATGGCCTTTTCGTAGTCAGACACCGCCGCCGAATGGCCGGGGATCAGGGTGGTGACGAGGCGGTCGAGAAAGCGGCGGCGGTCGCTGGCCGGTCCGGTGAACAGCCCGTCCATCGATGGCGTCAGCCAGAGGACGCGCAGATAGGCGCTCATCTCCTCGACGGTCCTGGCATTGGCGCCGTTGATCCGCACCCGCCGCCCGCCGTCCGCGCCGCCCGCGCCGGTGCCGATATCCACCGGCCCCTCGGGCGTCTCGATGGTCGAGGCCACGGCCCAGAGCCCGTCCGAGCCCTGCGCGGCGACGTCCTCGAAGGCGGCCCCGCGCAGGCCGCGTCCCGGCGAGAGCAGCGAGACGGCCTCGAGCAGGTTGGTCTTGCCCGCCCCGTTCGGCCCGACCAGCACCAGGTGCCGCCCGTCGAGATCGAGGGCGGCGGAGGCATAGTTGCGGAAGTGGCTGAGGCGAAGCCGGGAAATGTAGCGGGAGGGATGCATTGCGGTTGAGGAAGGCCCCCTCACCCGCCGCTGACGCGGCGCGACCTCTCCCCCAAGGGAGAGGTGATCCGTGGCACGATCTTGCCCCATCGCCACCTCTCCCTTGGGGGAGAGGTCAGTCCGCAGGACCGGGTGAGGGGACCTGGATTTGCGGGCGAACTACACCCGCATCGGCATCAGCACGTAGAGCGCCTTGGCGTCGCCATCCTCGCGCACCAGCGTCGGCGAGCCGGCGTCGTTGAACAGGAAGACGGCATTTTCGGAGCGGATCTGGCCGATGATGTCGAGCAGGTAGCGCGCATTGAAGCCGATCTCGAAACTCTCGGGCTCGAACTCGACCGCCAGCTCCTCGCTCGCCGTGCCATGGTCCGGGTTGGTGACCGAGAGCTCCAGCTGGCCTTCGCGCAGCGAGAGCTTCACCGCCTTGCCGCCCCGGTCCGACGCGATGGTCGACACCCGATCGACAGCGGTGGCGAAACTCGCCTTGTCGACGTTCATCTGCTTGTCGTTGTTCTTGGGCGTCACCCGGTCATAGTCGGGGAAGGTGCCCTCGATCAGCTTGCTCAGCAGCACCACGCTGCCCAGGGTGAAGCGGATCTTGGTGTCGGAGAGCTCGACGGCGACGTCGCCTTCGGCGCCTTCGAGCAGCTTCTGGACCTCCGAGACGGTCTTTTTGGGCACGATGATGCCCGGCATGCCCTTCGCGCCGGCAGGCGCCGCCGTTTCGGCCCGCGCCATGCGGTGGCCGTCGGTGGCCACGGCCCGCAGGGTCGGCTCGCCATTGACCTCGAGCACGTGCATGTAGATGCCGTTGAGGTAGTAGCGCGTCTCCTCGTTGGAGATGGCGAACTGGGTCCGCTCGATCAGCTCGCGCAGCGTTGCGGCGGGCATCGAGAAGCTGTGCGTGAAGGTGCCGGACTTGAGGTCGGGGAAACTGTCGGGCGACAGGCAGGAGAGGTTGAACCGCGACCGCCCGGAACTGACCGTCAGCTGTTCGCCGCCGGTGTTCTCGAGCCGCACCTCGGCCCCGTCGGCGAGCTTGCGCACGATCTCGTAGAGCGTGTGGGCGGGCACCGTCGTGGTCCCGGCCTGTCCGACCATGGCCGGCACGCTTTCGGTCACCTCGATGTCGAGGTCGGTGGCGCGCAGGTCGAGCTTGCCGTCGGCGGCCTTGAGCAGCACGTTGGCGAGGATCGGATAGGTGTTGCGGCGCTCTACCACGCGGTGGACGTGCCCCAGCGACTTGAGCAGATGATTGCGCTCGAGAGTGACCTTCATAAACTCAGAACCCCTGCGGCATGCGGCATGAAACGCCCGGCAAAGCCGGGCTGCGACATTTGCAAGCGAGGGCGAAAAAGGCAAGGGCGACAGCCCCGAACGCCCCGCAATCCCTTGGAAAAACGCGCTCGGCTCAGTGACGGGCGCCGCGGTTCAGGGCCTGCTCCATCGCCTCGAGCCGCCGCTCGGCCTCGTCCGCCTCGAGGCGGGCCAGCATTTCGTGCCAGGCCCGGTCCGGCGGCAGCGGCTGGTTTTCGGCCCTGGCCCCGATGTCGAGGCGACGCAGGCCCTTGCGAATCCGCAGCAACAACCGCGGGGTACGAGAACGCGATGACGGCAACGCTACTACTCACAAAGCGCCCTACTGGGCAGCACTCAATACTCGGCGGGCAGACGGCCCACTCCGTCGGAGAGGGCCGGAATTGCTTATTCTTCAAGCATGCGCTTGAGCAGTTCGATCTCCTGGGCCAGCTCGCCGTCGTCCTTGATCATCTGCTCGACCTTGCGGACCGAGTGGAGGACGGTGGTGTGGTCGCGACCGCCGAAGCGCCGGCCGATCTCGGGCAGCGAGCGCGAGGTCAGCGCCTTGGCCAGGTACATGGCAATCTGGCGCGGTCGCACCACGTCGCGCGACCGGCGCGAGCTCAGCAGGTCGTTGCGCGGCACCTTGTAGTGGCGCGACACGATCCTGAGGATGTCCTCGATGCGCACCCGGCGCGCGTCGCGCTGGCGCACCAGGTCGGCGAGCGTGCGCTCGGCCAGTGCGACCGTGATCGGTTCCTTAGTCAGCTGGTTGGCCGCCAGCAGGCGGTTCACCGCGCCGTCGAGGTCGCGGCCATGGCTCACCACGACGCGCGCCACGTAGTCGAGCACGGCGGGAGCGAAATGCGCATCCGAGAAGCGGGCCACCGCCTGCTCGGCCCGGCGCGTCACGATGGCACGGCGCAGGTCGAGGTCGAACGCGTTAATCGGCACGACCAGCCCGCCGGACAGGCGCGAGCGCACGCGCTCGTCGAGCATCTCGAGGTCGCGCGGCGGCGCATCGCCGGCCACCACCACCTGCTTGGCGCCGGTCAGGAGCGTGCCCAGCGTGTGGCCGAACTCGGTGGCCGACTTGCCCTGCAGGAACTGCATGTCGTCGATCAGCAGCAGGTCGACCCGGCGCAGCCACTCCTTGAAGCCGAGCGCCGACTGGCGCTGCACGGCGGTGATGAAGTGGTACATGAAGTGGTCGGCGGTCAGGTAGACGATGTTCTTGCCAGGGTCCGACGCACCGGCGGCCCAGGCGATGGCGTTGAGCAGGTGCGACTTCCCCAGCCCGACGCTCGAGTGGATATAGATCGGGTTGAAGCTGACGGTGTTGTTCTGGACGGCATGCGCGACCTGCTTGGCCACCTGCAGCGCCATTTCGTTGGCCGAGCCGACGACGAAATTGTCGAACGTCATCTTCGGATCGATCGCCGAGCCCGACAGCGCATCGCCGCGCGGCGTGGGCGCCACCACCTGCGGCTCGCGGGCCGGGCGCGCCGCGGCAGGCGCAGAGGACACGACCGGCAGGTCGACCGGCTCGATCGCCGGTTCGTTGTGCTGCAGCCGTGGCCGGGCCTGGCCGTTGACGCGCACGGTGAAGTGCAGGCGCGCGAGGCCGGCGGACTCGGCGCGGAAGGCGTCGAGGATCTTTTCGGCGTAGTTGGACTGCACCCAGGAGCACAGGAATCGGGTGGGCACGCTCAGGTGCGCCAGATCGTCGACGATCTCCTCGAGCTCGAGCCGGGCGAACCAGGAGTTGAACACGTCTTCGCCAACGGCGGCCTTGAGACGGGCGCGGACGCGCTGGAACAGTTCATTGGATGCGATCGGCTGGCCATCCTTGCCCGTCGTCATCATCAGTCCCCCTTCGCTGCCAGCCTGTCCCTTTCCCTTGTTCGCACCCAAACCCCAGTCAGCACGACTTGCCGCCGCTTGTGTCGCCATCGTGTTTCAGCCCCAATCCTGTTATCCTGCCGCCGCCCCGACCGGGCACGGCGCCGCCAACCTGCTTGCCGTTTTTCAGGCAAACCTCTTCCGTCCGCGGACTTCGCCGCGGTTGCGTCTACGCAAATATTTAACTTGAACCGGGCCGCTGACCGCGCCCGGCTACTGCAACGTCCTGCGCACGTGCAAGACCACACTAATTACTAGACAATCCAGCCCACGAATGTAGTTCCCCAAGACTGCCGGCCGCGTCCAAACCGCCTATCAGCCATGATCTCAAGTCAGCATTCTTGCACGCAACACTGGCTCTCCGCCCGGTTCTTACGCCGTTTGTCCTGAGCCAGCGAGGCCATATTAGAGGGGGGGAATTTTCCAATCAACGGGGGTTTTTTACCTCCGGGGGGTTGACTCGCGACTCTTGCGAGAACCTTTCCGGCGCCCTCGCCCGGCCCCCGTTTTTAAGGCGCTGTGACTCAAGGCGGAATCGCCATTTGGGGACCCCGACTGGCCTGGCTGCGACAATCTTGCCCTCTACTCGAAGGGCAGCCCGCATTTCACATCCGAAGGTGAAATTCTCATGACGGGCGCCCGCAAAGGCCCGGAAACACTGGGGTTTGGCAAGGGGAAAACTCTGTAGCAAAACTGTCGCAATCCGGCCACACCCCAGGGTGGCCTCCCGGCCGCCACCGGCATCGGGAGCGCACAAAAAGCGAAGGGCCCCCGAGCGGGAGCCCTGTGCCAGATTGGTGCAGATTGCGGCCGGCTGTTAAGCCTGCAGCGCCTTCACGCGGGAGTTGAGACGGCTCACCTTGCGGGCCGCCACATTGGCGTGGACGATGCCCTTCTGAGCCGCGCGCACGATCTCCGGCTCGGCTGCCTTGAGGGCCTCGACGGCGATCTTGTGGTCCCCGGCGGTGATCGCTTCCTCGACCTTGCGGACGAAGGTGCGCATGCGCGAGCGGCGCGACTTGTTCACCGCGGTACGGGCTTCGATCTTGCGGGTGGCCTTCTTGGCGGAGGCGGTATTGGCCATGAAATCCTCTTGGCGCTTCAACCCAGTGGCGCAGCCTTGCGAGCCGCTCACCCACGGGCGATGAAATGAAATCGGCGGCACCAAGCCGCCAAGTTGGGGGGTGTATAGTCGCGGCCACCGGTGGCGTCAACTGGATTCAGGCCCGTGGCCGAGTCGCCGCTAGTGCTGGCACACCGGGCAGAAGAAGCTCGAGCGACCCGATTGCACGATGCGCCTGACGGTGCCGCGGCAGCCCGGCGTGGGGCACGGTTCGCCCTCGCGATCATAGACGGCGAAGCGGTGCTGGAAATAGCCCGAATTACCGTCGGCGGCCCGGAAGTCGCGCAGCGTCGAGCCGCCGGCGTCGACGGCCTCGATCAGCACGGTGCGCACGCCGTCGGCAAGGTCCTCGAGGCGTTTCGAGGGCTTGCCCGACTTCAGCACCAGCGTGCCTGCGGCGACGTCGGGGCGGATGTGGGCGCGGTGCAGCGCCTCGCTGACATAGATATTGCCCAGCCCGGCCACCACGCGCTGGTCGAGCAGGGCCGCCTTCATCGGCGCCTTCTTGCCGCGGAAGCGCTCGGCCATCTCGGCGGCATTGAAGGCGTTGGACAGCGGCTCCGGTCCGAGTCCGGCCAGCCACGGGCTGTCCTCGTCGTTGCCGAACAGGTCCATGAAGCCGAAGCGGCGCGCATCGTTGTAGATGAGCTGCAGCGGCCCGTGCCCGGGATGGGTGAGTTCGAGGACGAGGTGGTCGTGCTTGCGGTCCTCGGTCGGCTCGTAATAGCGGCTCGGCTCCTTGAACCTGAACGCCTCGAAGCGATAGGTGCCGGTCATGCCCAGGTGGCTGAGCCAGGTCTTGCCGGTCGAAAGGCGGAACAGCAGGTACTTGGCGCGGCGCCCGGTGCTGTCGATGGTCGCGCCTTCCAGCGCCTGCTTGAACCCCTCGGGAAACGGAAAGCGCAGGTCCTTGCGCTTCAGCGTCACCCTGTCGATGCGCGCGCCGGTGACATAGGGCTCGAGCCCGCGGCGGACCGTTTCGACCTCTGGCAGCTCGGGCATCGGGGACTCCTTGTTCAGCACGCGATATGTGGCGGGCGAACCTAAGTCACGCAAGCGCCGCGCGCTGTCAGGGTTTGTCACGGCCTCAGCGAGTAGGGTCCCGGCTGGCGCAGGGATGGCATCGAGTGGGAGGAGAGCGGGGTCGCCATCGCCTCAACCATGCGCCCGCGAGAAGCATGGCAAGCGCGACCCCGCTCCGCTATAACGCCGGCAGATTTCGGAGACGACAGGCATGGCTGGGACCACGCATTTCGGCGAACGCACGGTCGCCCTCGAGGACAAGCAGGGGCTGGTCAACGACGTCTTCCACCGCGTCGCCGACCGCTACGACCTGATGAACGACCTGATGAGCGGCGGCGTGCACCGTCTGTGGAAGGACGCCATGGTGGCCCGCCTGGCCCCGCCCAGGCAGGGTTCGGTGCCCTACCGCGTGCTCGACATGGCCGGCGGCACCGGTGACATCGCCGAACGCATCGTCAATGCCTCGGTCGGCTATGCCGAGGTCACCGTCGGCGACATCAATACCGACATGCTGCGCGTCGGCGAGGAGCGGGCCAAGGCGTGGCGCTTCCCGGCGCAGGCCAAATTCGTCGAGGCCAACGCCGAAGCCCTGCCGTTCGCCGACGAGAGCTTCGACGCCTACACCATCGCCTTCGGCATCCGCAACGTGCCGCGCATCGAGCTGGCGCTGCGCGAGGCTTTTCGCGTGCTGAAGCGCGGCGGGCGCTTCCTCGTCCTCGAGTTCAGCCAGGTCGACACGCCCGTGCTGGCCGAGGTCTACAAGGCCTTTTCCGACCGCGTCATCCCGCCGATCGGCCGCGCCGTCACCGGCGACGCGCAGCCCTACCAGTACCTCGTCGAGTCGATCCGCAAGTTTCCGACCGCCGAGCACTTTGCCCAGATGATCGGCGCTGCCGGCTTCAAGCGCGTCACCCACACCGCGCTCTCCGGCAACATCGCGGCCCTGCACGCGGCCTGGAAGCTCTGACGCCATGGGATTGGGGGCCTATTTCCGCCTGGCTCGGGCCGGCTTCGTCCTTGCCCGCGAGGGCGCGCTGTCGATCGCCGATAACGACGCGCTGCCGCCGGTGATGAAGGCCGGGGTGCGCTTCGGCCGCCTGTTCGAGCGCGGCGAGGTCCGGCGCAGCGGCAATGTCGAGCGGCTGACGCGCGCCCTGCACCGGCTCGGTCCCACCTATGTGAAGCTCGGACAGACCCTCGCCACCCGCCCAGATATCGTCGGCCCGGCGGCGGCCGCCGACCTCGCGGTGCTGCAGGACTCGATGGAGCCGTTCGATCCGGCGCTGGTGCCGGGCCTGCTGCACGAGGCGCTGGGAGCCCGGGCCGCCGAGCTGACCGAGTTCTCGCCGCCCATCGCCGCGGCCTCGATCGCCCAGGTCCATCACGCCAGGCTGGCCGACGGCACCAAGGTGGCGGTGAAGATCCTGCGACCCGGCATCCGCCAGCGCTTCGCCGCCGATATCGAGAGCCAGTATGCCGGCGCCCGCCTGGCCGAGACGTTCGTCCCCAAGCTGCGGCGGTTGCGCCCCGTCGACGTGGTGGCAACGCTCGACCGCTCGGCCCGCATCGAGCTCGACCTGCGCCTCGAGGCCGCCTCGATCTCGGAGTTCACCGACAACATCAAGGACGACACCGGCTTCGTCATCCCGCGCGTGCTGTGGGACTACACGTCGGACACGGTGCTGACCACCACCTGGGTCGAGGGCATCCCGATCCGCGACAACGCGGCGCTCGATGCGGCCGGCGTCGATCGCAAGGCGCTGGCGAAGAACCTGCTGCAGGCCTTCCTGCGCCACACCGTGCGTGACGGCTTCTTCCATGCCGACCTGCACCCGGGCAACCTCTTCGCCGACCCGCGGACTGGCGATGTCATCGCCGTCGATTTCGGCATCATGGGCCGCATCACGCGGCGCGAGCGGCGCTTCCTCGCCGAGATCCTCTATGGCTTCATAACACGCAATTACCGCCTGATCGCCGAGCGGCACTTCGAGATCGGCTACGTGCCGCGCAGCCAGTCGATCGACGAGTTCGCCCTCGCGCTGCGCGCCATCGGCGAGCCGCAGCATGGCCGTCGCGTCTCCGAGATTTCGATGTCCAAGGTGCTGGGCCAGCTCTTCGCCACCACCGAGCTGTTCGAGATGCAGACGCGCCCCGAGCTGATCCTGCTGCAGAAATCGATGGTGCTGGTCGAGGGCGTGGCGCGCGCGCTCGACCCCGAACTCGACATCTGGACCATTTCCGAGCCGATCGTCGGCGACTGGGTCCGGCGTTCGGCAGGCCCGCTCGGCCGGCTCGAAGACCTCAGGGATCACTTCGACACCGCCGTGGCGACGCTCGGCCGGCTCCCGGCGGTGGTCAGCAAGGCCGAGGCGGCGCTCGACGACTACGAGCACGACAAGCACGCGCCGGGCCGCCGCTTCAACCGCTTCATGATCCTCACCGGCTTCTGGCTCGGACTGGTTGTTCTATTGACCGCGCTCTGGCGTCTCCTCGGATTCTGAATGCGGGTTCATGACCCGTTCATCAACCGGGCGATAACGAGGCGGCGCACGCTTGCAGCTCTTGGGTCCCGGCCATACCGTGCGGGGAAGCGGCGGGCGGACTGTTGAGGAGAATTCCATGACCCTGAAGACCATTGCCCGGCTGGCCGGCGTCCTTGTGCTCGGCGCCAGCCTTGCCGGCTGCATGGATGTGACCGCCGAGATCGACGTGCTGTCGGAGACCGCCGGCAAGGCGACGACGACGATGACGGTCGGCGCCGAATTCTATCCGATGATCAAGCAGATGCAGGAGGCGGCCAAGGCCGGCGGCGAGGAAGCCGAGAGCTCCGACAGCAGTTTCTGCCAGGACGAAGGCGACGTGCTCACCGAGAACGGCGACGGCAGCGCCACCTGCACGTCGGTCAAGGAAGGCAACCTGACCGAGATCACCGCCGATGGCGAAGGCCCGAACCAGGATACCATCTTCACCGTGGTGAGCCCGGGCGTCGTTCGCGTCGCCTTCAAGACCGACGAGATGAAGAGCCAGGTGACGCAGGGCGAAGAGCAGGACGAGCAGACGGCGCAGATGATGAAGGCCTATTTCGAGGGCCACAGCGCCACCATCCGCATCAAGGGCAAGAAGATCGTCGAAACCAACATGACCAAGGTCGGCGACAACGCCGCCGAGACCGTGATCCCGTTCACCGACCTGCTCGATGGCAATGTCGATCTGCCGGCCGAGCTCTACGCCGTGGTCGACACCCGCTGATGACGGCACGCGTCCAGATCGGCTTCATCTGGCTTGAACACGGCCGGGGCCTTGAGGTCCCGCGCCACGAGACGGCGGGCGCGGCGGGAGTGGACCTCCTTGCCGCGCTCGACGCTTCGGAGGTCGTGACCCTCGCCCCGGGCCAGCGCGCCCTGGTGCCGACCGGCATGGCCATCGCCCTGCCGGCCGGATACGAGGCACAGGTGCGCCCGCGCTCCGGGCTTGCCGCCAGGTACGGCGTGACCGTGCTGAACGCGCCGGGCACGATCGACGCGGACTATCGCGGCGAGATCAAGGTGATCCTCGTCAACCACGGCGACGCCCCGTTCGAGATCCGGCGCGGCGAGCGCATCGCGCAGATGGTGGTGGCGCCGGTGACGCAGGTCGCGTTCGCGCTCAGGGAGACCCTCGATGACACGGCACGTGGTGCAGGCGGCTTCGGCTCGACTGGCCGCTAGTCTCGGGCTGGCGTTGCTCGCGTCGCCGGCCCTCGCGGGCGATGCGGCGGCGATCGACCCGATCGGCTTTTCCGCCGACGGGCGCTATTTCGCCTACGAGGAATATGGTGTGCAGGACGGCTCCGGCTTTCCCTACGACTCGATCTTTCTCGTCGACCTGATCGCGGACAAATGGGTCGGCACGCCCGTCCGCGTCCGCCTCGACGACGAGACCGCCACCCTCGATGCGGCGCGCAAGCAGGCCCTGTCAGAGGCGAAAGCCATGCTCGACAAGGCCGGGATGGTGATGCCGGCGCAGCCGCTGCTGATGAACGCCGACGGCGAGGTCGGCGCCAGCGGCATGGAGGTCGGTTTCGGCATGTTCGGCAATGGGCTCGACGCGCCGCGCGATCCGTTCACGCTCAGGCTCGAGACCTTCGCATCGACAACGACAGAACCCTGCGCCAGCTACGGCATGGAGGGTCCGGTGCAGGGCTTTGCGCTGACTCTGACCGACAGCGCCGGGAACACCGCCGAAGTCCATCGCGACGCCGCCGTCCCGGCCTCGCGCGGCTGCGTTTCCGACTACCGCATCCACGCCATCTTCAGCCCGTTCCCGTTCGCCGTCAGCGCCTCGCCGCTGGTTGCCGTCATTGCCGCCTACAGCCTCGGCTTCGAAGGCCCTAACCGCCGCTTTGTCACCGTACCGATCGCGCCATGAGCATGTTGAGCCCCGAAGAGATCAAGCGCTATTCCCGCCACATCGTGCTGCGCGGCGTGGGCGGCGATGGCCAGCAGAAGCTTAAGTCGGCCCGCGTGCTGGTGGTCGGCGCCGGCGGGCTGGGCAGCCCGGCCATCGCCTATCTGGCGGCGGCCGGGGTCGGGACGCTGGGCGTGGTCGACCACGACACGGTGTCGCTGTCGAACCTGCAGCGCCAGATCATCCATCGCAGCGACGCAATCGGCACGTCGAAGGCGGAAAGCGCCGCCGGCTTCGTGGCCGGGCTGAACGATACGGTCGCTTTCGTCTCGCATGTCGAGCGGGTGGGTACCGACAACGCGGCCGGGCTGGTCGCCGGATACGACTACGTGCTCGACGGCACCGACAATTTCGGCACCCGCGCCATCGTCGCCGCGGCGGCCCAGGCGGCGGGCGTGCCGCTGGTGTCGGGCGCGGTGTCGATGTTCGACGGCCAGGTGACGGTGTTCATGCCCGGGGGCAGGACCTTCCGCGACCTTTACCCGGACACGCCGGACGAGGCCGACCTGCCGGCCTGCGAAGTGGTGGGCGTGCTCGGCGCCGTCACCGGCGTCATCGGCACGCTGATGGCCATGGAGGCCATCAAGCTGATCACCGGGATCGGGGAGCCGCTGGTCGGGCGGCTGCTGCTCTACGACGGACGCGCTGCCCGGTTTACCGAACTGGGCTACTGACTCCCCTCCCCCTTGAGGGGAGGGGCCGGGGGTGGGGGTCCACCGGCGAACCACCTCACCATCCCTGCAAGGGGGGAGCTACTTCACCCCGCGCAGCGCCAGCGCCCGCTGCGCCCGGATCGAGAACAGCACCAGCGCGGCGATGGTCACGACGAACGGGATCATGCGGATCAGCTCGGCCGGGATATCGTTGAACAGGCCGGGCATCACCACCGCCAGGGCCTCGAACGCACCGAACAGCAAGGCCGCCAGCAGCGCCCCGACCGGATGGCGGGCGCCGAGCAGCACCGCCCCCAGCGCGATGAAGCCGCGGCCCGCCGTCATGTCGCGGGTGAAACCGACATAGTTGAACATGGCGAGCTGCGCCCCGCCCAGCCCCGCCAGCGCGCCGGAGACGACAAGGCTCAGGGTGCGGATCCGGTTCACCGGGATGCCCGCTGCCTCAGGCGCTGCCGGGTACTCGCCGACGCCGCGCAGCCACAGGCCCCACGGCGTGCGATAGAGGAAATACCAGACGGCAAAGACGAGGAAGGCCGCGAGCCAGCTCAGCACCGAATGGCCCGAGAGCAGCGCCGTCAGGGTCGGGCCGACGACCGGGATGCCGGAGAGGAAGCCCAGATCGACGGCGGGGATGGCCTTGGACTGCAGGTTGATCGAGGTGCCCTTGTCGCCGCCGGTGGCGAGCGCCAGCGCGAACACGGTGCCACCCGTCGCGAGAATGTTGATGGCGAAACCGACCAGGATGATGTCGGCCTTCATCCGGTAGGCGAAGAACGCCATGATCAGGCCGAGCAGGGCGCCGGCCCCGAGGCCCGCGGCCACCGCGACATACCACGGGGCATAGACCGAGACGATCACGGCGGTGAGGCATCCGATCAGCATCATGCCCTCGAGCGCCACGTTGAGCGCGCCGGAGAGGTCGGCGATGAGACCGCCGAGCGTTGCCAGCAGCAGCGGCGTCGTGGTTCGGATGATGGTGACGAAGAAGGCCGCCGAGAAGACGGTGACGAACAGCTCCATCATTTGGTGGCGCCCCCGGCGGTGGCCGGCGCCGCGACGGCAGCCGGGTTGCGCCTGAACAGGCGCGTGACGAAGTTGAGCGAGAAGCTCGAGGAGACGAGCAGGATGATGATCGCCGTGACGACGCCGATCACTTCGGCCGGCACGTCGGTGCGGATGTTCATCAGCTGCGCGCCCTGCCGCAGGTAGCCGTAGAACAGCGCCACGATCGGCACCGCCAGCGGCCGGCTGCGGGCAACGATGGCGACGAGGATGCCCTCGAAGGCGAGGCCGCCCTCGAACAGCACGGTGAGCTTGCCGTAGCCTTGGCCCTGCACGAACATCGAGCCGAGCAGGCCGCCCAACGCGCCCGACGCGGTCATCGCCGAGACCATGATGAAGGTCGACTTGATGCCGGCATATTCGGCGAAGCGGGCGTTGTGGCCGACGAGCCGGAGCTTCAGGCCCCAGCTGGTGCGATAGAGCGCGAACCACACCACCAGCACCGCGACGAGCGCGAAGACGAGCCCGAGGTCGAGCCGGGTGATGTTGAGGAAGTCGAACTTGATCAGCTGCGGATAGACCGCGGTGTCGGGGAACTCGTTGGTGGTCAGCACGCCCGCCTGCGGCTTGGGCAGGCTGACGCGGACGAGGAAGTTGCACGCCTCGATGGCGATGTAGTTCAGCATCAGCGACGAGACGATCTCGTTGGCCCCCAGCTTGGCCTTGGCGATGCCGGGCAGGAACCCGTAGATCGCGCCGGCCAGCATCGCTGCGGCGATGCCGAGCGGGATGCCGGCCCAGGTGGCGCCGAGCGGCGTCAGCACCACATAGGTCGCTGCCAGCGCGCCGATATAGACCTGGCCCTGCACGCCCATGGCGAACTGCCGGGCCTGGAACACCAGGCTGAAGGCGAGGCCGGTGACGGTCAGCTTCGCCACGTCGTCGAGCCAGAGGCCGATGGTGCGCGGCTTGGATGCCGGGGCCGTCAGCAGCTGGCCGAAGGCGTCGAACGGCGCCTTGGAGGTGAACAGCACGATGACGAAGGTGACGACCAGCGCAATGACCAGCGCGCCGACGGCGCGGCCGACTTCCCGGCGCACCGTCTTCCAGCGCGACGAGCGGTCGATGGCGGGGATGTTGCTCATTTGAGGGCCGCCTTCATTTCGTCTGCGGTCTGGGTCGAAAGGCCGAGCATGTAGGTACCGAGCGTTTCCGGCGTGAGGTCGGGGGTATTGATGAAGGCCGCGACGATCTTGCCGCGATAGAGCACCAGCAGCCGGTCGCTCAGCGCCAGCAATTCGCCGAGGTCGGCCGAACTCAGCAGTACCGCGGCGCCGGCATCGCGGGCGTCGGTGATGGTGCGCCAGATGAACTGGGTGGCGCCGAGGTCGACGCCGCGCGTCGGCTGGTTGACCAGCAGGAGCTTGGGCTGCTCGCTGAGCTCGCGCGCCACCACCACCTTCTGCATGTTGCCGCCCGAGAGCGTCCCCACGGTGTAGTTCGGCCCGCCGACGCGGATCGAGAACTGCTCGATCAGCCTGACCGCATTGGCCCTGATCGCCTTGAGGTCGAGCAGGCCGTTGCGGACATAGCGCTTGTCGTTGAGGCGGGTGGCGACGAGGTTCTCCGCCACGGTGGAGCCGGTCGACAGGCCCTGGGCGATCCGATCCTCGGGAATCGAGGCGAGGCCGAGCCCGCGCCGCTCGAGCACCGACATCGGCGTTGCGTTCTCGTTGGCGATCGTGATCGTGCCGGCCACGATCGAACGAAGGCCGGCGATCGCCTCGAGCGTTTCCGCCTGCCCGTTGCCCTCGACGCCGACAAGGCCGACGACCTCGCCCGAGTGCACGTTGAGATCAAGGCCGGCGACCACTTCCGTGCCCAGCGCATTGACCACGCGCAGGCCGCTCACCGCGGCGACGCGCTGCGTCTGGTCGGTCGGCTTGCGCTCGACGCGCAGCGCCACCTCGCGCCCCACCATCATGGCGGCAAGGCTCTTCTCGGTCACTTCCCTGGTCTTGACCTGGCCCACGGTCTTGCCCTGTCGCATCACCGTGATGGTGTTCGAGATCTCGAGCACCTCGGGCAGCTTGTGGGCGATGAAGATCACGGTCTTGCCCTGCGCCACCAGCGAGCGGATGGCGACGAACAGCTCCTGCACTTCCTGCGGCGCCAGCACCGCGGTCGGCTCGTCGAGGATCAGGATGCGGGCGTTGCGATAGAGCGCCTTCAATATTTCGACGCGCTGCTGCTGGCCGACCGGCAGCGTCCGGACGGGCGGCAGCGGATCGACCTTGAGGCGGAACTTGTCGCTCAGCGCCCGCACCTCGGCGATCGCCTTGTCGCGATCGAGCCGGATGCCGGCGCGCGGCTCGGAGCCGAGCACGACGTTCTCGTAGACGGAAAAGCTCGGCACCAGCGAGAAGTGCTGGAACACCATGCCGATGCCGGCATCGATCGCCTCGCGCGGATTGGCGAAGCTGACCGGCCTGCCGTCGAGCGTGAGCGTGCCGGCATTGGGCTGCTCGATGCCGAACAGGATCTTCATGAGGGTGGACTTGCCCGCGCCGTTCTCGCCGACCACGGCATGAACCTCGCCCGGCTCGATGACGAGGTTGACCCCGTCGTTCGCCACCACTCCGCCGGGATAGACCTTGCCGATCCCGCTTGCTTCAAGAAGCGCCATGCTGCCCCGCGCCTGGTTTTGACAGTCTGGCCCGGGCCACTGCGGTCCGGGCGAGTACACCCCTCCCCCTTGCGGGGAGGGGCTGGGGGAGGGGGTCCATCAGAGACGAACCCCACCACCCCCTCCCTCGGTCCCTCCCCGCAAGGGGAGGGAGGCGATCGACCTTACTTCACGTCGGCGGCGACGACGATCTCGCCGGCGATGATGGCCGCTTCCTTGGCGTCGACTTCGGCGCGCACATCGGCCGGCACCAGCTTTTCGTACTGGGCGTTCTTGGAAATGCCGACGGCACCGTCCTTGAGGCCGAGCACGATGCGCTTGCCGTATTCCTGGGTGCCGTCGATGGTGCCCTTGAGCGCCAGGTAGAGCGACTCGCCGACCTTCTTTTCGACCGAGGTGAAGATCACGTCGGCCTGGGCCGGATCGGTGACCGCGAAGATGGCCGCCTGGTCGCTGTCGACGCCGACCGCGAGCTTGCCGCCACCGGCTTCCTTGACCGCCTGCAGGGCGCCCAGGCCCGTGCCACCGGCGATCGGGAAGATGATGTCGGCGCCCTGGTTGAGCTGGGCGAGACCGATTTCCTTGCCCTTGGCCGGGTCGGAGAAGGTGCCGGCCGTGGCGTTGAGGATCTGGATGTTCGGGTTGGCATCCTTGGCGCCCTGGTCGAAGCCGACCTTGAAGTCGGTGACGGTGGGGAATTCCATGCCGAGGATGGTGCCGAGGATGCCCGACTTCGAGATCTTGGCGGCGGCGTAGCCGGCGAGATAGCCGGCAGTCGACGTGCCGTACTGGACGGCCAGCACGTTCTTGCAGTCGCACTTGGTGTAGTCGGGCGCGTCGTCGAAATCGATGAACTTGACGTCCGGGTACTGCGGGGCGAGCTCGGCGATGTAGGCAGTCATGTCGAACGTGCCGGCGATGACCACGTCGTAGCCGCTGTCGGTGGCGTCGGCGAGGCCGGCCTGCCACTTCGAACGGTCATAGCCCAGTTCGATGACCTTCACCTCGACCGGCAGTTCGGCCGCGGCCTTGTCCATGCCGGCCTTGGCGCTGTCGAAGAAGCTCTTGTCGCCCAGCGTGCCGTGCAGCACGAGCGCGACCTTGAGCGGGTGGTCCTTGGTGTATTCCGCGGCGGCGGCGGGGATCGCCGTCGACGCCATCATCGAGCCGGCGAGCAGCAGACCTGCCGCGGCCTTGGCGAAATTCGAGATCAGAGACATGCGCACTCCTGTTTGCGTTTGTTCTGGTTCAGGGGGAATAGGCGGCGGATACGGCGTAGAGGGCATCGACCTTCTTGATGTCGACCTCCTCGACGAACGTAATCTTGGGCGTGCCGAGGCGTCCCGAGGGATCGACCAGCGTCATGCCGCGGGTGATCCCGGGGGCGAGCGCGACCGACGACGAGGCCTCGATCGACTTGGTGATCATCGAAGGGTCGAGCACCACGGCGGCGGCGAGCGGATCGACATAGAGGAAGCGATCGGCGAGGCCGCGCTTGATGCCGTTCTCGCGCGCATGGCGGGCCAGCGCCTTGGAGAAGTCGCGCAGCGGCGTTTCGGGGATGGCGTCGAACATGGCGTCGACGCGCGGCCCTTCCATGAAGTGCGTGGTGCAGGGCTCCCACGGCACGACCACGGTCTCGACGCCGGCGGTCAGCACGACCTGCGCCGCCTCGGGGTCGGCATAGATGTTGAACTCGGCGGCCGGCGTGGTGTTGCCGCGGCCATAGACGTTGCCGCCCATGATGGTGAGCGTGCCGATGCCGTCGACGATCGAGGGCTCGAGCCGGAGCGCCAGCGCCAGGTTGGTGAGCGGGCCGATCATCAGGATGTCGACCTTCTCGCCCTTGGCCGCGGCGTCGCCGAAGGCGCGGCGCAGCACGCCGACGCCATCCTCGGAGGCCGGCAGGGCCTGCTTGTCGGGCCGGCGCGCGCCGCCGAGGCCATCGTCGCCATGCACATACTTGGCATCGATGATCGGCTGGGTCAGCGGGCGATCGGCGCCCTTGTGCACGGGCACGTCGACTTTCAGCATCGCCAGCACGGCGAGCAGGTTGGTCGTTGCCTGGTCGAGGCCGACATTGCCGAACACGGTGGTGATGAGGTCCGGCGTCCTGCCGTTGGCGACGAGCAGGATCAGCGCCTGGGCGTCGTCGACGCCGCCGTCGCTGTCGAAAATGAACTTACGCTTGGTCAAGCTAGGCAACTTCTTTCTTCTTGGCGTCGTCGACGCGGCTCCAGAACCCGGCATAGGTCGCCGAATAGGCCTGTCGGATGTCGCGATAGGGCCGCCGCGTCAAGCTGCGATCGTTGACCAATTGCTCGCCATCCACCCAAACGTGACGGACATCACGGCCCGAGCCCGAGTAGATCAGCAGCGTCTCGGGATCCGGCGTCTCGGAATAGCCGGCGCCGCGCAGGTCGAAGGCGACGATGTCGGCTGCCTTGCCGACCTCGAGGCTGCCGATCTCGTGCGCGAGCCCAAGCGCCTTCGCGCCCTCGATGGTGGCCATGCGGATCAGGTCGCGGCTCGACAGCGGCTGCGCCACGCCCTCGCGATGGCTGGCGACGAGGCCGGCGACCCGCATCTCGGCGACCATGTCGTAGGAATTGTTGGCGGCGACGTTGTCGGTGCCGAGCGCCACGGTGACGCCCGCCGCGCGCAGGTCGACGACCGGGCAGATGCCCTCGCGACCCGAGCGCAGCCCGGCCGTGGCGTTGTAGGACACCGAGGCGTTCGGGGCCCGCGCGAAGACGGCAATGTCCTCCGGGCTGAGGTCGAGGCAGTGCGCGGCATGGATGCGGCCCTTGAAGAAGCCGAGCTTTTCGAGCGCCACGGCCGCCGTGGTGCCGTAGCGGCGTATCGTTTCCTCGTTGTCCTCCGGCCCGCAGGCCATGTGCAGGTGGAGGCCGACCCCGTACCTGTTGGCCACCTCGACCTCGGCCACCAGCAGGTCCTCGGTATTGTCGACATAGGGCGCATGCGGGCCGAACCAGGGGATCACCCGGCCATCGGCCGAACGCTGCCGCTCGAGGAAGGCGGTCGCCCTGGCGAGCTCCTGCTCGCCGCGTTCCCTGTCACCCAGCTGCACGATGCCGTAGGCGATCACGGATCGAAGGCCCGCGGCCTTGACCGCGTCGGCGATCTCGTCGGCAAAGAAATACTGGTCGCAGAACGTCGTGGTACCCGACAGCGCCATCTCGGCGCAGCTCAGCGCAACGGCCGGACCGATGTCGGTCGAGACCAGCGACAGTTCCGGCTCGCGGATCGAGTTGTACCAGCCCTCCATGGTGAGCAGGCTCTGCCCCTCGGAGCGACCGCGGAACAGCACCATCACCGAGTGGGTATGGGCGTTGACGAGGCCCGGCATGACGAGGTGTCCGGTCAGCTCGAACACCTCGTCGAAGCCGGACGGGTCGGGAGTGCCGTCACGGGGTCCAATTGCGCTGATCCGTCCGTTTCGAATGGCGACATAGCCGCCGTCGAACACACGATTTTCAGCGTCCACGGAAAGCACAGTCGCTCCGTGGATAAGCGTCGAACCCATTTGACCCCCGTCCGGTAAACCGGTTTACATGACAATCTAACGACACAGCAAAGCCGCTTGTCAAATGCAATCGCGGCAGGATCACATGAGCCACAATCCGTTCCGCGCCGACCCCGAGATCGCCGCGCGCCTTGGCGAACTCGGCGCTCTCGTGGGCGGCGACATTGCCACCGAGATCATGCAGCTGGCCGCCCGCCGGGCGCGCCGTCCGGACGAGAACCTGGGCGGCGTCATCCTCCGCGACGAGGCGGCGGCCCTTGTCGACAGCTACGGGCTTGCCGGCATCGAGGAACTGATGCTGCTGGCGGTGCCGGCAGCGCGGCAGATCGCCCGGCCGCCGATCTCGGAATTCTTCGTCGGCGCGGTCGGCCTCGAGCGCGAGACCGGCAACCTCATCCTGGGCGGCAATGTCGAGTTTTCCGGCACGCACCTGGGCTTCACCATCCATGGCGAAGGGTTCGTGCTCACCCGCGCCGCCTCGCGCGGCACGACGATCCAGGCCCTCGCCATCGGCGAGGCGCATCCCTGCGCCCACTGCCGGCAGTATCTCAGCGAATTCGCCGCCAGCCGCGACATGGTGCTGATCGACCCGCTGGGACACCGGCTGACGATGGCCGAGCTCTATCCCTGGCCCTTCGATCCCGGCTATCTCGGCGAAACGGGCTATGTGCCGGGCAGCGTCTCGCCGCTCGCGCTCGGCCCGCACGCGCTGCCGACCGCCATCGCCGACCGGCTGGCCGCAGCCGGGCGCCGCGCCCATGCGCCCTATAGCGGCTGTCCCGGCGCCGTGGTGCTGGCGCTGGGCGACGGGCAGATGGTCGCCGGGTTCTCGATCGAGAGCGTCGCCTACAACCCGACCATGGGCCCGATGCAGGCGGCGATGATCGACCTCATCGCGCACGGCTACGAGGCCGCCGACATTGCCGCGGCGGCGCTGGCCACGCGGCTCGCCGGCGACGTCGACTATTCACGCAGCGTGACCGAGCTGCTCGGCAGCCTCGCCCCCGCCGCCACGCTGGCGATCGCCGGATGGGCCTGATGCTCGATGCCGCCGGCGCCAGCTGGGAAGACGTATCCGCCGCCATCGCGCGCGGCCTCGTCGCCGTTCTGCCCGTCGGCGCCGTGGAGCAGCACGGCGCGCACCTGCCGCTGCTCACCGACACGGTGATGGCGACCGGCGTGGCGCGGCGCATCGCCGAAGGCTGCGACGGCCTGCTGCTGCCCGCCCTCGCCTATGGCGACGCCTGGACCACCGAGGGCTGGGCCGGCACGCTCTCGCTGTCGCCCGAGACGCTGCGCCGATCGGTCGAGGATATCGGTCGCGGCCTGATGCGGATGGGGGTAAGGGGCCTCGTCACCGTCAACGGCCATTTCGGCAATCGCGAGCCGATCAGCCTCGCGGCACGGGCGCTGAGCGAGGCCGGTTTTCCCGTGCTGCATCTCGACTATCCGCGGCTCGAGGCGCTTGCCGCCGAGCTGATGGACAGCAAGCCCGCCGGCCCGGGCTTCTATCACGCCGACGAGGTCGAGACCTCGATGATGCTGGCGCTGGCGCCCGAGACGGTGCGCATGGACCGGGCCCGTCCCGAGTATCCGGAGTTCCCGGAGCTGTTCGGCTCCGAGCCGATGAAGCTCAGCGCCTTCAACACCTCCGGCGTGTTCGGCGACCCGCGGCCGGCCAGCGCCGAAAAGGGCGAGGCGATGATCGCCGGCATCGCGGCGGAGAGCCTCAGGCTGATTTCGCTATGGCGCGGAAAGCACGGCATATGAACCACCCACCGGCTGTCGGACCTTCCTGCATGACTGACCTCCCCGACGACCTGATCCTCAACGCCGCCGATGAAGTGAAGATCCGGCAGGACCTGCTGCTGGTCGCGCTCGGCAAGCGCCCGGCGGATCGCATCCTGCGCGTCGGGCGGCTGCTCGACGTGCATTCGCGCACCTGGCTCGAGGACCAGGAAATCGTCATCAAGGGCCGCCGCATCGCCTGGGTCGGTCCCGCCGGTGCCTACCCGGGCGAGGCCGCCGAGCGGGTGCACGAGCCGGACCTCAGCGCCGTTCCCGGTTTCGGCGAGGTGCACAAGCACATCGAGAGCTCGCACCTGACGCCGGAATACGAGGCAGCCCTCGTGCTGCCGCGCGGCAATACCTGGACCTGCGAGGCGAGCCACGAATTCTCCAATGTCGACGGTCCGCACAACCTCGAGTTCTGGCTGGCCGCCCGCAAGGCCGGCTCCCGCCTGAAGATCTTCCCGCAGCCGGGCTCGGCCGTGCCGCCCACCGCCTACGAATGGGGCGGCGGCCATTTCGGCCACGACGAGCAGCAGGGCTTCATGCGCAGCCCGATGGTCACCGGGCTCGACGAGGTGATGGACTGGCCCGCCGTATGGAACCCCGACAACCCGTCACACGCCCGCCTCTGGGGCATGATCGAGGCGACCTTCGCGGCGCGCGGCGTCGTCGAGGGCCATGCCGCCGGCCTGCGCACCCTGCCCGAGATCAATGCCTTCGCCGCGGCCGGGCTCGCCTCGGACCACGAGATGGCGACCGCCGACGAGGCCTGGGACAAGCTCCGGCACGGGCTCTTCATCGAGATCCGCGTCCACACCATGCCGGAGATCATCAGGGGTCTCCTGGAAAAGGGGCTCGCCGACTGGAGCCAGGTGGCGTTCGCCACCGACGACCGCAGCGCGCCGCAGACGCTCGAGATCGGCGCCACCGATCATAACGTCCGCACCGCCATCGCGGCGGGCCTCGCACCCGAGATCGCCATCCAGTGCGTCACCATCAACCCGGCCCGGCACATGCGGCTGACACCGCATGTCGGCTCGATCGCCCCGGGGCGCTATGCCGACATAGTATTGCTGCAAGACGTGCCGAGCCTGAAGATCGCGAAGGTCTGGGCCGATGGCGAGCCGGTCTCGGAGGGCAACCGGTTTACCGGCACGGTTCCGCAGATCGCCTGGCCCGACTGGGCGACCCGCACCGTCAACATCCGGCGCGAGATTACCGCCGCCGACTTCGCCATCAAGGCGGCGCCGGGCCGCGCCACGATGAACGCGGCCGTGATCCGCCCTTTCCACTGGCATCCGGAGTTCTACACCGTCGAGATGCCCGTCGCGGACGGCGAGGTGCAGCGGCTGCCCGCCGAGACCATCACCAAGTTCGCCATCGTCGATCGCTTCTCGGGCGAGGGCAAGGTGTCGAAGATGTTCTGGCGCGGCACCGGTCCGCGCGATCCCGACACGGCGCTCGCCTGCTCGGTGGCGCACGACAAGCACAACATCTGGACCTGCGGCTCGTCCGATGCCGCCATGGCGCTGGCGGTAAACCGGTTGCGCGAGCAGCGGGGCGGCTGGGTGCTGGTGCATCGCGGCGAAGTCACCGCCACGGTCCGCTTCGAGGTCGGCGGGCTGATGTCGCAGCGCTCCGCCGAAGCCCTCGATGCCGACATGCGGGCCCTGCGCGCCGCTGCCGCCACGATCGACTGGATGTACGAACCGACCTGGCATCCGCGCTGGCATCCCGGCTTCCCGGAGCGGCTGATGTTCGCGACGCTGACTTGCGCGCCCTGGCAATGGGTGCTGGTCGCCCCCTCGCCGCTCGCGCCCGAGGGGTTCGTCAACGTCGCGACCGGCCGGACGCATCCGATCGTCTGGTAGAAGTTCATGGTCGTTGCTGTGGAATTCGATCTACGAAACCGCTTTACTAAAGCGCTTCCCCTACCTTAGCCTGAGGCCTGCGAGTGGGGGTGAGATGGCGACTATCCATGATGTGGCGCAGGATGCCGGGGTCTCTCCGACCACGGTCTCGCGGTATCTGAACAACCGGATCGAGCTGCCGCCGGCCACCGCGGCCCGTATCGACGCGGCGATCAAGAAGCTCGACTACCGCCCCAATCTCCTCGCCAAGCGCCTGTCCACCGGCAAGACCGAGGCCGTCGGGCTCGTCACTCCGGAAATCCGCGAACCCTTCTTCGCCGAGCTCGCCTCGGCCTTCGAGGACGAGGCCGACCACCACGGCTACACCGTCTTCATGAGCTCGACCCGCTCCGACCGAAAGCGCGAGATCGCCTCGCTCGAGCGCCTGCAGGACGGCCACGTCGATGGCCTGCTGATGATGACCAACACGCCCGACGATGGCACGCTCGCGGGCCTGATCGGCGAGCGGCGCAACGTGGTGATCGTCGACGAGGACATCCCCGGCGTCAGCGTGCCGCGCCTGTTCGTCGAGAACAGCGAGGGGGCCTACCAGGCGACCAGGCACCTGATCGAGGCGGGACACCGGCGCATCGCCTATCTCGGCGGCCCGCAGGGCCTGCTGACCGTGACCGAGCGGCGCGAGGGCTTCCTGATGGCCATGAACGAGGCCGGCATCGCCGTGCGCTCCGAATATGTGGCGATGGGGAGCTTTGCGCCCGAGCTGGCGCGTGCCGCGACGGTCAGGTTCCTCGAGCTGCCCCTGCCGCCGACCGCGATCTTTGCGTCCTCGGACTATCTCGCCATCGGTGCGGTGATGGGCCTGCGCGATGCCAATGTCAGCGTGCCCGACGAGGTGTCGCTGATCGGCTTCGACGACATTGCCTTCTCGACCCTGCTGACGCCGCCGCTGAGCGCCGTCCGCCAGCCGGTCGAGCAACTGGGGCGACAGGGTTTCCTCACCCTGCTCGCCCTGCTGAACGGGGAAACGCCGCCGCTCCTCACCCGCCTTCCCGTCGAACTCATCCGCCGCCAGTCCGTAGCGGCCCCCACTTCCAAGGATTTCAGAGCTTGAGCAAACGCGTACTGATCGCAGGCGAGTCCTGGGTCACCCACTCGATCCATACCAAGGGCTTCGACAGCTTCACCACCACCGAATACAACGAAGGCGTGCGCTGGCTGAAGGCGGCGCTCGAATCGGGTGGCTGGGACGTGACCTTCCTGCCCAACCACCTGGCCTCGCGCGATTTTCCTCAGACCGCCGAAGCACTCACCGCCTTTGACGTGGTGATGCTCTCCGACATCGGCGCCAACACGCTGCTGCTCCATCCCGATACCTTCGTGCGTTCGGTGCCGCTGCCCAATCGCCTCGTCTCGATCAGGGACTACGTCCTCTACGGCGGCGGCCTCGTCATGATCGGCGGCTACCTCACCTTCCAGGGCATCGATGCCAAGGGCCAGTATGCCGGCTCGCCGGTCGAGGACGTGCTGCCGGTGACGCTCCACCGCCATGACGACCGCAAGGAAAATCCCCAGGGCGTGGTGGCCCATGTCGGCGATCCCGGCCACCCGATCACCAGGGGCATCCCCCCCGAGTGGCCGGCCCTGCTGGGCTACAACGAGGTGGCGGCGAAGCCCGATGCCGAGGTGCTGGTGCGGGTCGGCGGCGATCCGCTGATCGCCGTCGGCGAATACGGCAAGGGCCGCTCGGCGGTCTTCACCTCCGACTGCGGGCCGCACTGGGCCCCGCCCCCCTTCGTCGACTGGGCCGGCTACGCCCCGCTGTGGAACAACATCGCCAACTGGGTGGCGCGCAAATGACCAAAGTCAAGCAGGCGCCCGATCCCTGGCAGCGCACCACCACCGAGAACGGCTTTCCGGCCGACGAGGTGATCTCGGCGTTGCAGAAGTCCATCCGCCGCGGCCTCGTCGACAACGCCGTGCTGCTCGGCTGGGAGATGTTCATCACTTCGCCCGAGCTCGAGGAAAAGATGTGGGCCCGGCTGCAGGTGATCTCGGTCGAGGATGTCGGCTACGGCAACCTGGACGCGCCGGTGCTGGTCGATACGCTCTATCGCATGCATGAGCGCTTCGCCCGGCCCGAGCACGACCGGTTCCTGTTCGCCGCCCACGCCATCCGCGTGATGGCTTCGGGCAGCAAGGACCGCACCACCGACGACATGGTCAACTGGGCCAAGCACAACGTGGCGTTCGGCGAGCGCATGCCGGAGATTCCGGATTTCGCCGTCGACATGCACACCGGCCGCGGCGAGGCCATGGGGCGGGACTATCTTTACTTCATGACCGAAGCCAGCAAGGTATCGCCCGAGATCGAGAACAAGGACCAGACTTATCGCGACTGGATCCTTCAGGCCTTGAAGGCGGGCAAGCTGAGCTGATTTGGGAACGCCGGAGCACTTAGTGCACTCCGGCTGTCATCCCTGCGCAAGCAGGGACCCATTCGCCGCTTGCGCCGGCTAAGAGTTGGTTCCCAGCCTGCGCTGGGATGACACCGAGTTTTGGGCACTGGCGGTGCCCCCGGCCGAGACGCGGGACAGCATCCGGCCACCATAGGGAGGAAGATCAATGGCGCGCGCACCGGTCGCCGTACTCGGCATTTTCGTCGCGGACCTGGCGTTCCGCGCCCCACGCCTGCCGCTGATGGGCGAGACCATTCTCGGCCAAGGCTTCAAGGACGGGCCGGGCGGCAAGGGCTCGAACCAGGTGATCGCGGCGGCCCGCGCCGGCGGCGATGCGCGCATGATTACCCGCATCGGCCGCGACACCTTTGGCGACATGGCACGGAAGGCTTGGGCCGCCGATGGCGTCGACACCTCCGCGGTCATCATCGACGACACCGCCCCGACCGGCGCCGCGTTCATCTTCGTTTCGACCGAAACCGGCAACAACGCCATCATCGTCGAGAGCGGCGCCGCCGCCAACCTGTCGCCCGCCGACGTGCTGGCTGCCGAGCGCGTCATCGCATCCTCCAAAGTGCTGATCACCCAGTTCGAGCAGCCGGTGGAAACGGCGATGGCCGGGCTCGCCCTGGCCCGCCGACACGGCGTCACTACCATCCTCAACCCTGCCCCGGCGGTGCAGGTCGACGATGCGATCTATGCGCTCTGCGACTACGTTACGCCCAACGAGACCGAGGCGGCGACGCTGACCGGGCTCAAGGTCGAGACCGAGGCGGAGGCGCTGGTGGCGGCCAAGGAATTCGTTCGGCGCGGTGCGAAGAACGCGCTGATCACCCTGGGCGACAAGGGCGCGCTGCTGCACGGCGAAGCGGGGACGCACATGGTGCCGGCATTCAAGGTCGCCAGGGTGGTCGAGACGACCGGCGCCGGCGACGCCTTCAACGGCGGTTTTGCCGTGGCACTGGCCGAGGGCCAGTCGCCGGTCGAGGCCATCCGCTTCGGCTGCGCCACCGCCGGCATCTCGGTGCAGCGCCCGGGTACGGCTCCATCGATGCCGACGCGGGCCGAGATCGAGGCGCTGCTTGCCGGCTAGGGGACGAGGCTGGCTGCGTGTCCTTCGCCGTGCCGGGGTTGCGGGCGAGAGCGCGGGACATGTTGGGCATGCCGACGCGTTCCGGGTCACGCACCCGTGCTCCTCGGGACCGGCGTCCGCGCGAACCTTTGCAGCCCGTCTGCGTTAGCTGCCACCCGGAGATCCCGATGACCAACCTTGCGCCTGCGCCATCCCGTCGCATCCCCTATGTCCTGGCCGGGCTGGCCGCCCTGTTGCTCTGGGCTTTCGGAGCCGTCGCAGACGAGGTCATTGAGGGCGACAGTCTCGCCTTCGACAATGCCGTCATGGCGTTCTTCCGCGAAGCCGGCAATCCCAACGACCCGTGGGGGCCGCCCTGGCTCGAGGAAGCGATGCGCGACATCACCGGGCTGGGCAGCTTCACGGTACTCGGCCTCGTGCTGGTGGCCGTCGTCCTCCACCTCGCCCTTTCCGGCAAGGGCCGGACAGCGCTGTTCGTCGGGTTCGCGGTGATTGGCGGCACCATCCTGTCGACCGGGCTGAAGATGGTGTTCGACCGGCCGCGTCCTGACGTTGCGGCCGCGGCGCGGGTGTTCACCGCGAGCTTTCCAAGCGGGCACGCGACGGTCTCGGCCGTCGTCTATCTGACCCTCGGCCTGCTGCTCGCCGAGGCGATCTCCCAGCGCCGGTTGAAGGTGTACTTCATCGGCCTCGGGGTGTTTCTGACGGTGATCGTCGGGGTGTCGCGGGTCTACCTGGGCGTGCACTACCCCACCGACGTTCTCGCCGGCTGGTCACTGGGCACGGCATGGGCCCTGATTTCCTGGGCCGGCTATTCGCTGCTCTGGGGACACGATCGGCGACCGACAACTCCGCGCGCCCAGCAATAGTCGCGCGCCCGGTCGGATGGGTGAAACTTTCGACTCAAGCTCTCCGTAGCTGGCGCGGTCACTCAGATGAGTGGATCGAACAGATGGAGGAATGCATGAACATCCTGAAGGCTGCGGCCCTCGCCGCGGCAATTTCGCTTGGCTCGCTCGGCGCCACCGTCGCGCAGGCCGCGAACATCGTCGAGACGGCCGCCTCCGTGGGCACGTTCAAGACGCTGCTCGCCGCCGCCAAGGCCGCGGGTCTCGCCGAAGCGCTGTCCACGACCGATAACATCACGGTCTTCGCTCCGACCGATGCGGCTTTTGCCGCCCTGCCGGCCGGGACTGTCGAGGACCTGCTGAAGCCCGAGAACAAGGACAAGCTGGTGGCGATCCTCACCATGCACGTGCTGCCTCGCGTGCTGATGTCGAACCAGCTGCTGAGCAAGCCCTTCCACGTGAAGACCCTGAACCCGGGCGAACGGCTGACGATCTCCGCCAAGTCGAGCGGCGTCACCGTGTCCGGCTCGAACACGGCCAAGGTCGTGCAGGCCGACGTCAAGGCCGACAACGGCGTCATCCACGTGATCGACACGGTACTGCTGCCCTGACCACCCGTGGCGCTGCCGAGGGCGTGAGTGCCCTCGGCAGGCAACCGGTCCGGCGATGGCCCCTCTCCTATGACGGAAGGGCCTGGTAGGCGCGGATAAAGGCCTCGGCGTGCTCGACGTCGAACTGCGCGAGCGACAGCGGATAGTCGGCCGCCCCGCCCAGTTCGGACTGGTGCAGGCGCGCGATGACCAAGGGAGCAAGCAGGCCGATGGCGGCGAAACGGGCCGTGCCTGGCCGCATCTCCCCACGGGCGACATGGGCATCGAGGCGCTGGCCGATGGCGGAAAGCATGGGCTCGAGGTGGTGGCCGAGGAACGCGTGAGCGGACCTCGAACTGCCCAGCCCCTCGGTCAGGCCGATCACCTGAAGCGACATGACGCCCCGATCGAGCCCCTGCGCGACCATCCCGACCAGCTCGCGGATCGAGTCGGCAAACGGACCTGAGGGTCGCGCAGCCATGGCAAGATAGGCGTCGCCCTGCTTGCGGGCGTCGTGCAGGATGGCCTCGACCAGCGCTTCGCGCCCGCCGAAATAGTGCGCCAGGGTCGACGTCGAGACCCCGCAGGCTACGGCGAGTTCGCGCCAGCTGGCATGCCGGCCCGAGGGTCGAGAGAGGTGCGCGCGGGCGAGCGCGATCAGCGCCAGGCGGCGCGATTCGAACTGCTTGTCGCGGCTGCCTGCCGGGCGGGCCATCGGTCGCCTCCTTGTCGGACCCTGCTTCCCAACCACCGCAAGGTGCTGTACGTTCCATATATCACTCGTGATAGGAAATATAGAATGCCGAAAGCGTCAGCGGCACAGCCCCGCAAGCGCCGCGCCAGGTGGATGGTCGCCGGCCTTGCCATAGGCGTCGCTCTCGTGGCCTATGCCTCGGTCATGCGGCCCTGGGAGCCCAAGCCGCTCGTCGTTCAGGTCGAGACCGTGGCCAAGGGGCCGGTCTCGCAGGTCCTCGCCGTCAACGGACGCGTGGCGGCCAGGCGCAGCGTGGTGCTGCGCTCCACCGTACAGGCCCGTCTCGTGTCGGTGAGCGCGGATATCGGCGATGCCGTCGTTGCCGGCCAGCTCATCGCGCAGCTCGACGACAGCGAACCGAGGGCGCAGGTCGAACAGGCCACCGCTGCGCTCGAGGCCGGCAAGGTGCGCCGCGACCAGGCGCGCGCTGTTCTCGAGCGCACGCAGGCCCTCGCGGACAATGTCACGCGCGCCACCCTCAACGACGCGCAGGCCGAGTTCGATGCTGCCGACCAGGAGGTGTCGAGGCTGCAGGCGTCGCTGGACCAGGCCCGGACGCAGCGCGACCAATACGCCTTCCGCGCGCCGTTCGACGGGGTCATCCTGTCGCGCGCCGCCGAGGAGGGCCAGATCGTCGATGCCCAGTCGGAGCTGTTCACCCTGGCCGACACCAGCGAGTTGCTGGTCGAGACCGATGTCGACGAGCTTTATTCGTCGCAGATCCGTACCGGGCTCAAGGCGTTGCTCAAGCCGGCGGGAGTGACCCTGCCGCAATGGGGCACGGTGACCTTCGCGGCGCCCACGGTGGATCCGCAGACCGGCGGCCGCGCCATCAAGATCAGCTTCGATGCACCGGTCTCGCTTCCGATCGGGCTGACGATCAACGTCAACATCGTGGTGGCCGAGAACCCGAGCGCGATCTCGGTTCCGCGCGGTGCCGTCCGGACGGAGGCGACGCGGTCCTTCGTGTTCGTCGACGACGCCGGCGTCGCGCGCCAGCGCGACGTGACGCTGATCGATTGGCCGGCGGAGCGGCTCGAGATCACCACCGGCCTCGAGGCTGGCGACCGGGTCATCCTGGAACCCGACAAGGTCAAGCCGGGCCAGGCGGTGGCAGGCAACTGACATGCCTTTCGTCCTCAAGGTCGCATTCCGCTATCTCACGGCAAACAAGAGCCAGACGGCGCTCCTGATCTCGGGCGTGGCCGTCGGCGTGTTCGTCTTCGTGTTCATGAGTGCCCTGATCGGCGGCCTCGCGGTCCTGCTGGTGCAGCGCACCGTGGGCAACATCTCGCACATCACGATCGAGGCGCCCGATGCCGATGCCGATGCCATCGCCGTCGACAGCCACATCCGGCAGTTGCTGGTCCGGCAGCGCTCCAGCGCGCAGCGGACCCTGCTGCGCTCGGCGGATGCCTTTGTTCCGCTGATCGAAGCCATGTCGGAGGTGAAGGCGATATCGCCCCAGGTCGTGGGCAACGGCTTCATGCTCCGCGGCGAGCGTCGCGCCGCCGTGTCAGTGACCGGGGTCGAGCCCGACAAGGTCACGGCCATCGCCGATCTCGGCAGCCGCCTGACTGCCGGCAGCACCGAACTGACCAGCAGCAACATCGTCCTCGGCCAGAAGCTCGCCGATGACCTCGGCGTGCGAGTGGGGCAAGTGGTGCGGCTGCGCTCTGACCGCGGCATAGAGCGGTCGTTTCTCGTCGGCGGCCTGTTTGCGGTTGGCGTCGAGGCGCTCGACGGACGGGCCGCCTTCGTCAGCCTGTCTGCTGCCCGCACCCTGTTCGAGATCCCGCAAGGCCTGTCGCGGATCGAGGTCAAGCTCAACGACGTCTACCAAGCCGACGCGATAGCCCGGCGCATTGCGGCCGATACCGGCCTCGACGCCACGCCCTGGACGGCGAACAACGCCCAGCTTCTCGACGGGCTCCGGGCCCAGGCCAGCTCGGGCAACCTGATCAAGGCCTTCGCCCTCATCACCATCGTCATCGGCGTCGCCAGCGCGCTGTCGCTGTCGACCTACCGGCGCCGCCCCGAGATCGGCATCATGCGGGCGATGGGCGCCAGCCGCGGCTTCGTCACGCTGGTGTTCATCGTGCAAGGCGCCCTCATCGGCCTCATCGGGGGCCTGCTCGGCACCGGGCTGGGGTATGCCGCCCTTGCTCCCTTCCCGCCTCCCGAGCTGACCGGATCGGCCGGGTTGCCCATCGACGTTCGCCAGGGGGCCTACGGGCTGGCCCTGCTGCTGACGGTCGTGGCGGCGACGCTGGCCTCGATCCTGCCCTCGCGCTCGGCGGCGCGCGTCGAGCCCGTCACGGTGATATCGCAATGAGTGCCGCGCCCGTGCTTGTGGTCAGCGACCTGGTCAAGACCTTCCGCGAGGGCGCCGTGGAAACGCCGGTGCTGAAGGGCGTGAACATGACCCTGGCCGAGGGCGAGCTGTGCGCGCTGCTCGGGCCGTCCGGTTCCGGCAAATCGACGCTGCTGACCATTCTGGGCACGCTGGCGCGCCCCACGTCCGGCTCGCACGTCATGCTCGGCCGCGACCTGACGTCGGCCAGCGACGCCGAACTGACGGAATTTCGCAACGCCCATATCGGCTTCGTGTTCCAGTTCCACCATCTCCTGCCCGATTTCACCGCGCTCGAGAACGTCGTCTTTCCGGCGGCGCTGCGCGATGGACGCGAGACGGCACGGGCGCGGGACCGGGCCCGGGAACTGCTGGCGCGCGTCGGGCTCGAATCCCGGGTCGACTACCGGGCGACGCAGCTGTCCGGCGGCCAGAAGCAGCGGGTCGCCATCGCGCGCGCCCTGATGAACCGCCCCGAACTGGTGCTGGCCGACGAGCCGACCGGCAGCCTCGACAAGGACTCGGCGCGGCAGGTGCTCGACCTCATCGCCGAAATCAGCCAGGCGGAGCGCACCAGCTACCTGATCTCCACCCATGACGACACGGTCGCCGCAAGGTGCCGCCGGCAAGTGCGCCTGGACAACGGGGCTGTGGTGTAGGTCCCGCATCGCCCTCGCCGCCCTCTTCGGTTCCCGGTCGAACGGCAAGGACGCGCACAATGAAAAACCCCGACCTCGCGAGAGGCCGGGGCTCAATGGTCGGAGTAGCGTGATTCGAACACGCGACCCCCTGCTCCCGAAGCAGGTGCGCTACCAGGCTGCGCTATACTCCGTCAGGTTGCCGGCTGGCGTCCCGCCACGCTGGGGAAAGCAAGACTTTCCCGGCAGGCGGCCAGCGGCTGCGAGCGCGTTATAGACTCGCTCCCCAACCAACTCAAGCGCCTAACTGCGCCCTTTTTCGATCGGTTGCGTCAGCATTGTGAAGCGTGTAGGTACGCGCCCGTTGGGGCGTCGCCAAGTGGTAAGGCAGCGGTTTTTGGTACCGCCATTCCTAGGTTCGAATCCTAGCGCCCCAGCCAGTCTCCCAGTGCATCGCCGCCAAAGCCCCTGATTTCCGGGAGCCTTGTGTCTGCCCTCACCAGCCGGAGGGGCGGCGCGGGCGTGGCCCGCACCTCGATCAGGCGTGGGGGCGAAGCACGTCGCGGATTGCGGCTTCGGCGGCCTCGACGGTATCGAACACCTTGCCGTCCGCGGCGAAGGCGTCGAGCTTGACGGCGAGGAAGCGATAACCGTCGGCGTGCGCGACCAGGACGCCCTTGGGCTCGCCGTCGATATCGACGGCTATGGGCTTTGCGCCATGTGGCTTCTCGAAACGGGCATGCTGCATGGAATACCTCCATTCGGCACGTCTGGGTGGACGGCCGGGGTGTTAGCGGAACTCTGAGACGAACAGGTGACGGCAGGTCACATTCGTTTGGTTCGGCGACACCCTACGGAGCGGCGTACCCATTTACCGATGGTTCCGGTTTGGAGAGTGGTGCGAATAGCGATGTGCATTTTCGTCTCCTTCCGGCGGCCAGTGGCCTGGGTGATTCCAATGCGGGGAGCATGCCTCCGCCCCCGCAGCTTTTTCATGGCCAAGTCGTGTCGGCCACTCGACTCTTCTAGGGCAGCGACGCCCGCCGGTCCATCCCGCTTTCGTCGCCCCCGCAGATGTCGAGCAAGATAGGGAGCGCAGCGGCCTCGCGCCAGACCGCGGCGTTCCAAAATGTTTGGATGGAAGCGGAATTTCGTGCCCGCCGGGATCGGCGGCGCGCAATGGCAGGGGCTGCCAGGGCCGGTCCTGGCCCCGCGAAGCGAACGCGTTGCGCCAGGTGGCGCCGCTTCCGACGAAAGTCTAGCGATGGCGTGAACGCCCGGACTTCCCGCCCTGCAATCGATTGCATAAGCTGTTGCGCTGAACTCGGGCGGACCATGGGCTACACCTCAGGTGTTGGCGGACCTCGGGAGCAGGCCCCTATCCCGACGGGAGGACCACCACTTGGCCGAGAGCGAAACGCGCGACACGAAGCGCGGCAGGATTCCTGTCCCGCAGCCCCGCCCCGGCCGCAGGCCGAGCGGCAAGCCGACGCTGCGCACCATCGCGGAAATGACCGGGCTCGCCATCACCACGATTTCGCGCGCCCTCAACAATGCGCCCGAGCTCAGCGACGAGACCCGCATCCGGGTGCAGAAGATCGCCGCCGAGATCGGCTATGTGCCGGACCGCACGGCGCTCAGGCTCAAGACCGGGCGTACCAATGTCATCGCGCTGATGCTCGATCCGCACGACGAGATCCTCGGCTTCGGCCAATCCATGGTGTCGGGGCTGACCGCGGCGCTCGCTGGCACGAGCTATCACCTGGTGATCACCCCGAGCGCCCGCAGCGCCCGCCCGATCGATCCCATCCTCTACGTGCTGCGCAACAAGGCGGCGGACGGGGTGATCTTCTCGCGCATCGAGCCCCATGACGACCGGGTGAAGCTGCTGATCGAGGAAGGCTTCCCCTTCGTCTCGCATGGCCGCACGGCCTTCCCCGCGCCGCACCCCTATGTCGACTACGACAACCATGCCTTCGCCCATCACGCAGTGATGCGCCTGAAGGCCAAGGGCTGCCGCAAGGTGACGATCATCCTGCCGCCGATGCGGTTCAGCTTCGGCCATCACCTCAGGGACGGGTTCATGCAGGCCGTCGGCGCGGCCGGGCTCGACTGGGAGATCATGGCCGGAGCGACGCTCGACAACACCGCCGAGGAAATCCGGCTGGCGGTGATGCGGCGCGTCGGCGAGCCGGCTCCCCCCGACGGCTTCGTGTGCACCGGCGACGCCGCGGCGCTGGCGGTGATGGCCGGGCTCACCGATGCCGGCCGCCGGATCGGCACGGACGTCCAGGTGGTGGCCAAGCAGACCTCGGGCATCTTCAGCCTGGTGCGACCACAGGTCGACACCATCTTCGAGGACACCGCGCTCGCCGGCCAGCAGGCGGGCGAGCTGCTGCTCCGCCGCATCCAGGGCGAAGCGCCGGAGACCCTGCAGATCCTGCACCAGCCGGAACTGTGGTTCTGAGGGGCGACTCCCCTCCTCCTTGAGGGGAGGGGTTGGGGGCGGGGGTGCGTCGGCGATCCCCGAACTACCCCCTCCTGCGATCCCTCCCCGCAAGGGGGAGGGAGGTCCGCCTACCGTCCGCCCTCGATCTTGCGGTGCCGCTGGTTGACGCCGCCCTTGCCATAGGGGTAGTCGGCCTGCACCGGCGCGCTGGCCTCGGTGAGGCGCTCGGCGATCTCGGCCGGCAGCCTCAGGTCGGCGGCGGCGAGGTTGTCGGCGAGCTGTACGCGGCTGCGGGCGCCCAGGATCACCGAGCTCACCGCCGGCCGGTCGGCGACCCAGGCGAGCGCGACCTGCGCCATCGACTTGCCGAGCGCGATCGACGCCTCCTCGAGCGCGCCGATGATGCGCCAGGTGCGCTCGTCGGAATTGCGCGGGCCATAGGATTCCTGGCCGCGATTGGGATTCTCGCCGAGCCGGGTGGCGCCCGTCGGCAGTTCGTCGCGCTTGTACTTGCCGGTGAGCCAGCCACCGCCGAGCGGCGACCAGGGCAGCAGCCCGATACTGGCGTCGAGCGCCGCCGGGACGATCTCGTGCTCGATGTCGCGCACCAAGAGGTTGTAGTGCGGCTGCAGCGTGATCGGCGGGGCGAGGTTGCCGATCCTGGCCAGGAACACCGCCTTGGTCAGCTGCCAGCCGATGAAGTTGGAAAAGCCGTAATAGGCGATCTTGCCGTTGCGGATCGCGTCGTCGAGGAAGCGCAGCGTCTCCTCGAGCGGGGTCAGCGCGTCGAAGGCATGCATCTGGTAGAGGTCGATATGGTCGACGCCGAGCCGGCGCAGCGAGGCGTCGAGCGCCTGGCCGAGATGCCGTCGCGAAAGACCAGCCTCGTTCGGGCCGGTGCCCATCGGGAAGCGGCCCTTGGTGGTGATCATCACCTGCCTTGCCGCCTCGGGCCGGGCCTTGAGCCAGCGCCCGACGATCTCCTCCGACGTGCCGGCCGAGTAGACATCGGCAGTGTCGAGCAGATTGCCGCCGGCGGCGACATAGTCGTCCATGAGCGCGAAGGAGGTCGCCTCGTCCGCCTCGGCGCCGAAGGTCATGGTGCCCAGCGTCTGGCTCGAAACGACGGCACCGCTGTTGCCGAGCTTGCGATACTGCATGATGGGTCCTCCGCTTGAATCGCTTCAACCCGGTGTACCGCGCCGGCCGAGAGACGTCGAGTCGAACATCGGTGGATGGCGATGATGAGATGAGGGCGAAGTCGAGCGGCGTCTCCGCCACATCCATGCCCGCCGTGCCTCACGGTGTCGTTCCCGCGAAAGCGGGAACCTCTGTTTGCGGAGTGTGCGGCCAAACGGAGATCCCCGCTTTCGCGCGGATGCCCCGGTGGTGCTGGAGAGACGAGTGAAAGAAGGGCGACGCTTCGCGCGGTCCCTACCCCTCGATCTCTTCGCGCAAAGCCTCGAGCTCGAGCCACTGGTCCTCGGCCCTGCCGAGCGCCGCCTGGGCGTCGGCGAGCGCCTTCGACTTGTCGCCGAACGCCTTGGGATCGCGGACATAGAGGCTGCCGTCGGCAAGGGCGGCGTTCAGCTTTGCAATCTCGGCCTCGAGCCGCGCCATTTCCTTGGGCAGGGTTTCGAGCGCGTGCTTCTGCTTGAAGCTGAGCTTCTGCTTCGGCGCCGGGGGCGGGGGCGCAACGACCGCCTTGCTGGCCTTCGGCTTCTGTGCCGCATCGGGCCTGGTGACGCCGTAGCCGCGCTGGGTGACCATGTCGGAATAGCCGCCCGGATACTCGGTCCAGCGCCCGCCGCCGTCGGCGACGATCACCGAGGTGGCGACGCGGTCGAGGAAGTCGCGGTCGTGGCTGACGACGATCACCGTGCCCGGGTAGTCGCCGAGCATCTCCTGCAGCAGGTCGAGGGTCTCGAGGTCGAGATCGTTGGTTGGCTCGTCGAGCACCAGGACGTTGGAGGGCAGCGCCAGGACGCGCGCCAGCACCAGCCGGCCGCGCTCGCCGCCCGAGAGCTTGGAGACGACGGTGCCGGCCTGTTCCGGGGTGAACAGGAAGTCCTTGAGATAGCCCATGAAGTGCTTCGGCTGCCCGTTGATCACCAGCGTGTCCGAGCCGCCGCCGGTCACGGCTTCCTTGAGCGTCATGTCGCTGGAGAGCGAAGCGCGGCGCTGGTCGAGGCTGGCGAGCTCGAGGTTGGCGCCCAGCCGCACCGTGCCGCTGTCGGGGGCGAGCTCGCCGGTCAACAGCTTGATCAGCGTCGTCTTGCCGGCGCCGTTCGGCCCGATGATGCCGACGCGGTCGCCGCGGATGATGCGAGTGGTGAAGTCGTCGACGATGAGCTTGTCGCCGAAGGCCTTGGAGATGCCCTTGGCTTCCATCACCAGCTTGCCCGAGGTCTCGCCCTCGGCCACCGAGATCTTCACCTCGCCGACCGAGCGCTTCAGGTCGCGCCGCTCCTGGCGCAGGTTGAACAGGCCTTCGAGGCGGCGGACGTTGCGCTTGCGCCGGGCGGTGACGCCATAAGTCAGCCAGTGCTCCTCGCGCACGATCTGGCGATCGAGCTTGTGGCGGGCAGTCTCTTCCTCCTCCAGCACCTGGTCGCGCCATTCCTCGAAGCTGCCGAAGCCGCGATCGAGGCGGCGCGCGGTGCCGCGGTCGAGCCAGACGGTCGCGCGGGTCAGATCGGCAAGGAAGCGCCGGTCGTGGCTGATGATGACGAGGGCCGAGCGGATCGAGGCCAGCTCGCTTTCGAGCCACTCGATGGCCGGCAGGTCGAGATGGTTGGTCGGCTCGTCGAGCAGGATGATATCGGGCTCCGGCGCCAGCACGCGGGCCAGCGCGGCGCGGCGCGCCTCGCCGCCGGACAGGCGCGACGGCTCCTCGGCACCGCTGAGGCCGAGATGGTTGAGCAGGTAGGTGGCGCGATAATGGTCGTCGCCGGCCTCGAGCCCCGCCTCGACATAGCTCAGCACATTGGGGAAGCCGCTGAGGTCGGGCTCCTGCGGCAGGTAGCGGATGGTGGCGCCGGGCTGCAGGAAGCGACGGCCGGAATCGGGCTCGATCTCGCCGGCGGCGATCTTCAATAGCGTCGACTTGCCCGAGCCGTTACGCCCGACCAGGGCCACCTTCTCGCCCGGCAGCAGCGACAGTTCTGCCCCCTCCAGCAGCTCGGTCGAGCCGAGGCGAAGGCGGATATCCTGCAGGAAGAGAATGGGCGCTGCGACCATGGGCAATCGGTCCGGGTACGGGGTCGGGGGCATAGAGCATGTCGCCGCCCCCAGATCAACGCGACCGACTCGCGCCGGCGGCACAGGATCGCTGAACCGTGGCTGAAAGGGCGCGTCAGTCGGCGTTCAAGCTTGCGCAGGCATGGGTCTGGTGAACCCAAGCGGGTTCACGACGTCGATACGTGGCCAGGGGCCTCACCCGCCCCCCGCAGGTTCCTGGCCCCGTGCGGCGCTACCGAATTGCAGGTTCCGCCGCACCGGTTGAAAGCGTCCCTCCGGGTCGGGATGTGTGCGGTGAAGAGGGCGGGTGCCGGACTTCTGGAGTCGGTCCGGCATCCGTCTTGCCCATTGCCATGTCCCGACTTTCGCCACCCACTCGGGATGCGAGCGGCGGCCCTGGCGAGCTGGCTCAGTGGGCGGCCTGGGCCGCCAGCACCGGCTCCATCTCGTCGAAGCTCAGGCCGAGGCGCTGGCGCAGCGAGCGGCGCTTACTGGCAAGGTCGGCGATGGTGTGGCTGTCGAGCACGTTGAAGAAGGCGCCCAGCGCTTCGCGCAGTGCGGCATTGACATCGCAGCTGTCGACCAGCGGGCAGGTCACGTCGGCGTCCTCGAAGCACTCGGCCATCGAGAAGCTCTCCTCGGTGAGGCGGACGGTGTCGAGCAGGGTGATCTCCTCGGCCGGGCGGCCGAGCCTGATGCCGCCGCGGCGCCCGCGCACGGTCTCGAGCAGGCCGTTCTCGACCAAGGGCTTGATCAGCTTGAACAGGAACAGCTCGGAAATGCCGTGCGCCCGGGCAATGTCGGCCACGCGGCTCAGACCGGGATCGTTCACCGCGCAATAGATGAGGGTGCGGATGGCGTAGTTGGATTGGCGGGTCAGTCGCATCAGGGGCTCCGGTGCGGGCGGAATGCGGCTCCACCCTGCGGCGCCGGGCGCGGGCCAAGGCCGGGAACAAGCCCGGCCGCGCCATGGCGGCGGGCCCAACCTATAACAGTTCCAAACTACGTCAAGCAAAGTTGAGCGACCCGTTCAGGATAACGCAGCGCATTTGCATGCCGTTTGCCCCGCGCGGTCCGGACGCACGGGGCAAGTCCATGCGAAAGGCCGAGAGCGTCGGCCCGCTCAGTCGGCCAGATAGGGCCGGTGCAGCGCCAGGTCGGCTTCGCCGAGGCGATCGCGCGCGGTAAAACTCTGGTGCCAGTACGGATACAGCAGGTTGGGCTGGCTGACCTTGTCGAGCCGCTTGACCTCGTCGGCCGTCAGCTTCAGCTCGGCCGCCTTGAGGTTGTCCTCGAACTGCGCCGTGGTGCGCCCGCCGATGATGACCGAGGCGACCGCAGGCCGCTGCAGCAGCCAGGCCAGCGACACTTGGGCCCCGGACACGCCATGCGCGGCGGCGACCTCGTTGATCACATCGACGATGTCCCACAGCTTGTCCCAGTCGTAGATGGGCGGCTCGCGGAAGCCGGTGACCTGCCGGCCGCTGTCGGGCTTCGAGTTGCGGGTATACTTGCCCGACAGCCAGCCGCCGCCGAGCGGCGACCAGATGAGCAGCGACACGCCCTGGTCGAGGGCGAGCGGGATCAGCTCGTACTCGGCCTCGCGGGCCTGGAGGGTGTAGTGGATCTGCTGGGCGACGAAGCGCTGCTGGTGCGCGGCGTCGGCGATGGCGAGCGCCTTCATCAGGTGCCAGGCGGAATAGTTGGAGCAGGCCGCATAGCGCACCTTGCCCTGCTTGATCAGGGTGTCGAGCGCCTCCATGGTCTCTTCGAGCGGCGTCTGCCCGTCCCACTCGTGCACGTGGTAGATGTCGATGACATCGGTCTTCATGCGCTTCAGCGAGGCCTCGGCCTGGCGGATGATGTGCCAGCGGCTGAGGCCGCGATCGTTCGGGCCCGGGCCGGTCGAAAAGCGCACCTTGGACGAGATGAGCAGGCGGTCGCGGCGGCCATCGACCAGCGCGGCGCCGAGGATTTCCTCCGACTTGCCGGCGTTGTAGACGTTGGCCGTGTCGATCAGGTTGACGCCGTGGTCGAGGCAGAGGTCGATCTGGCGCTGCGCGTCCTTGAGTTCGGTCGCCCCCCACAGCCCGTCATTGCCGAACGTGACGGTGCCGATCGAAAGCGCCGAGACCTTGAGGCCGGAGCGGCCCAGCAGGCGATAATCCATGATTCCCTCCGCATGGCTCTTCTTCGGGCGGACCCTAGACCGGGACGACGCATAAGGGGAGTGGGTCCATTGGCCGATGCGGCGACATGATCGCGCGCCGGACGACCCCACCCCGAATGGCAGGGCCAGCCCGGATCAGCCGGCGTCTGCCGGGGGGCTGATCGCTGCCTGGATATCGCGTTCGGTCGGCGCCGGCGCGGGCCGCGCCGCACTGGCAGGCCCGGCGGGGTGGCCTATCCGCGGCTCTTCCTGACCCGCACCACCACGTCGACATGCGTGATGTTCATGCCCTTGGGCGGCTGCGGCAGGTTCTGGATCACGATCGCCGAGGAGGGGATGTCGATCACCCGCTGCTCGTCCTCGAGGTAGAAGTGATGGTGGTCCGAGGTGTCGGTGTCGAAATAGGAGCGCGAGGCGTCGATCGCGACTTCGCGCAACAGGCCCGCCTCGCGGAACTGGTGCAGGCTGTTGTAGATCGTCGCCAGCGACACGTTGACGTTGGAGCTGTGCGCCTCGGCGTGCAGCTGCTCGGCGCTGACATGCCGGTGCGTGCCGCTGAACAGCAGCTCGGCCAGGGCAACGCGCTGCCGCGTCGGGCGAAGGCCGGCCATGCGCAGCACCGCCGTCAGGCACGGGCGTCGAGACGGAACGGGACGGCTAATCAGGCTGCGGTCGGTCATCTGGTCCTTTGGTGACAGGCCCTATCAAGTTCAGAGCTTATAACTTTTGGCAGGATCGGGCACAAGCGGCGCTCGGTCGCGGGAGCGCGCCGCTTGACCCCCTGTCGCACGCTCTCTAGTAACGAACCCCAGCTGACCGATGGAGAAAGCCGCGGCCCATGACGGATCGGAAGAACGCGTACGGTTACGACGAGCTGATTCAGAGCGGCAAAGGCGAGCTTTTCGGCCCCGGCTACGCCCAGCTCCCGGCCCCGCCAATGCTGATGTTCAATCGCATCACCCAGATCAGCCGCGAAGGCGGCGCCCATGGCAAGGGCCTGGTGCGCGCCGAACTCGACGTCAATCCGGACCTGTGGTTCTTCCAGTGCCACTTCATCGGCGACCCGGTGATGCCGGGGTGCCTCGGCGTCGACGCGGTGTGGCAGATGCTCGGCTTCTACCTGTGCTGGGACGGTTCGCCCGGCAAGGGGCGTGCGCTCGGCTGCGGCGAGGTGAAATTTTCCGGCCAGATCACCAATGATGTCAAACTCGTCGAGTATGGCATCGACCTGAAACGGGTGATGAAGTCCAAGCTGGTGCTTGGCATCGCCGATGGCTGGGTGAAAGCCGACGGCCAGATCATATATGAGATGTCCGGCCTTCGGGTCGGCCTCTTCACCTGACCAGCGCGCCGGGGGATTCCAGCATGAGACGTGTCGTCGTAACCGGGATGGGGATCGTTTCCTCGATCGGCAACAATCTCGATGAGGTGCTGGTCAGCCTCAGGGAGGCCAAGCCCGGCATCGTGTTCGCCCAGGACTATGCGGACCTCAACTTCCGCTGCCAGGTGCATGGCGCGCCCAAGCTCGATCCGTTCGAGGTGCTCGACCGCCGCACCACCCGCTTCATGGGCAAGGGCGCGGCCTGGAACTACATCGCCATGCAGGAGGCGATCGCCAATTCCGGGCTCGAAGAGAAAGACATCCAGAACCCGCGCACCGGCATCATCATGGGCTCGGGCGGCCCGTCGACCCGTACCGTGGTCGAGGCCGCCGACATCACCCGCGAGAAGGGCCCCAAGCGCATCGGACCGCTCGCCGTGCCCAAGGCGATGAGCTCGACCGCCTCGGCGACGCTGGCCACGCCGTTCGGCATCAAGGGCGTGAACTATACGATCAGCTCGGCCTGCGCGACGTCCAAGCATTGCATCGGCGCCGGCTACGAGCAGATCCAGTGGGGCAAGCAGGACATCGTCTTCGCCGGCGGCCACGAGGATCTCGACTGGTCGCTCAGCAACCTGTTCGACGCCATGGGCGCGATGTCCACCGACTTCAACGCGACGCCCGAGAAGGCTTCGCGCGCCTATGACAGCAAGCGCGACGGCTTCGTCATCGCCGGCGGCGCCGGCGTGCTGGTGCTCGAGGAGCTCGAGCATGCCAAGGCGCGCGGCGCGACCATCTATGCCGAACTCGTCGGCTACGGCGCAACCTCGGACGGCTACGACATGGTCGCGCCCTCGGGCGAAGGCGCCATCCGCTGCATGCAGCAGGCGCTCGAGACCGTGAAGGGCAAGGTCGACTACATCAACCCGCACGCCACCTCGACCCCGGTCGGCGACCTCAGGGAAATGGAAGCGATCCGCACCGTGTTCGGCTCCGGCGAAGCGTGCCCGCCGATCTCGGCCACCAAGTCGCTGACCGGCCATTCGCTCGGCGCCACCGGCGTCCAGGAATCGATCTACTGCATCCTGATGATGCGCAACCGGTTCCTGTGCGAAAGCGCCAATATCGAGGAACTGGACCCGGCCTTCGCCGACATGCCGATCCTCCGGCAGCGCCGCGACAACGTCGATATCGGCATCGCGCTCTCCAACAGCTTCGGCTTCGGCGGCACCAACGCCACGCTCGTGTTCCAGCACCCCGACGCGTGAGCGGCGACCTCCCTCCCCCTTGAGGGGAGGGATCGAGGGAGGGGGTGGTTTGGCGATCGCCGATGGCCCCCGCCCCGACCCGCTCCCCTCCGGGGAGGGGCCCAACTACCCAAGCGCCTTCGCGGCTACCGCCAGCACGCGCTTGAACGCCGTCATGTCCGTCAACTCCTGACCCGCCGGCGCATCGCCCACCACCACTTCGCCGCCCCGGTTCACCACCCCACCGTGCATCATCAGGTTGTCGACGAAACCCAGGTCCTCGATCAGGATGTGATCCGGCCCGCGCGGCTTGCCCTCGGCATCGGCGTACCACTCGCCGCCGAAATGTGCCCGCGTGCGCTCGCCATGATCCGCCCGCACATTGGTGTAGGCAAAGGCCGGCTTGTTCTGCGCGCACATGAAGCCGAGCTCGAAGCACGTGCCGGTGTCGGCCGCGATGCCGCGGAACGGGGTCAGGTTGGCGATGATCGCGTCGGCCGAGTGCATCAACTGCTCGTCGATGGCGCTGATGGCGAGGCCCAGCTCCCATCTGGAGTTGGTCCTGGGGAACTCGAGATCGCCCGGCGACACCGGCACCAGCCCGGCCTCGCGCGTCAGCGCGATCTTCAGGTCGAGGATTTCGCGCGCGTTGGGCAGGAAGACCTCGGGGCCGGCGAGATAGACGGATTTGGGCACGTTCACACTCCTGAACAGACTGACAGGACCCGTTCAGGTCCGTGGCAGAGCGGCGGCGCTTTCGTGGTTGTGGGCCACAAGGTCCCCGCCGACATAGGTCGCCGCGATATTGGGACGGATCGCCGTATAGAGGATTTGCTCAATCCGATCAGCCGGTTGTGCGCCGAACAGGCGGATTGTCCCCGCCTCCGCCGCAGCGTCTATAATCAGCGCGTCGAAATAGTAGCCGGGGCGGAAAAGTCCGATGTCGAGATCGAGCGCAATGCCGCCACCGGCCGTGGCGAGGTGGAAGGCCGTCAACAGGTCGATCCGCGACTCTGGCCGGCCCCGCGTTTCACGTGAATCGTCGGGATCGACGCCATCCTGCAGCATGCGGGACACCGCCACCGTCATCCGCGCCGCCTCCAGCATCGAGGCCGACGGGCCGCCGGAAATATCGGTACCGAGCCCGACATTGAGGCCCCTCTCCAGCGCCTTGCGCAGCGGAAACACCGCATTGCCGAAATAGGCATTGGAGAGCGCGCAATGCGCCACGCCGGCGCCGCGCGACCGGACCCTGTCCATGTCGCTGTCGGTCAGGAACACCGAATGCGCCAGCACGGTGTTGCGCGTCAGCAGCCCGAAGCCGTCCAGTGCCTCGGTATCCGTTTTTCCATATCTGTCAATGGCATAGCCATGCGCCCAGTTGCTCTCCGAGCAATGGGTCTGCACGTGGCAGGCGCATTCGGCGACCAACGCGCCGAGCCCGGCCAGCGCCTCGTCGCTGCAGGACGGGATGAAGCGCGGGGTGATCACCGGCAGCACGCGATCATTGTCGGGCAGCGCCCGGATCGCCTCGATCACGGCACGGCTGTCGGCGATCGCCGCCGCGGGCGAGGCATCGCGATAGTCGTCCGGGCAGCTCTCGGCAAGGTCCATCACCACCTTGCCGACCAGCGCCCGCTGGCCCAGGTTCAGACAAATTCCTGCAAGCAGTTCAGTGGCTTGCCTATGCACGGTAGCGAAGTAGAGCGCCGTGGTCGTGCCGCCGGCCAGCAGGTCCTTCACCAGCCTGCCATAGGCCTCGCGGGCGAAGTCGAGATCGGCGTACCTGGCCTCGAGCGGGAAGGTGTACTTGCCCAGCCAGACCTCGAGCGGCTCGTCGAGCGCGAGGCCCAGCTGCGGATATTGCGGGGCATGCACATGCAGGTCGACGAAGCCGGGGATCACCAGCCGGTCGGGCGGCAGGTCCAGCGTGCCCTCCGGCACTCCATCGCGCGCCGGCGCGATGCGCTCGATGCGCCCGTCTTCGCCGACGAAAACAACCGCATCCTCAAGCACTTCCACCGCGCCCCGGTCGGGCGCGTGCACGAAATGGCCCCGGATAGCGCGTCCACGCAGGCCCGTCACCAGACCACCGCGTGCTGCTCGCCGGTCTGCACGTTCACAAAACCCTCGGGGCAGGCCTCGGACGGCGCGACCAGCACCCAGCGCCAGGGCGAGCAGGTGAGCGTCGCGAACTTCAAGTGCTCGGGGAAGCCGGGCTTCCACAGGTTGTCGCCGCCGCTCAGATACATCCACTCCACCTTGGCCGCCGCGGCGTAGAACGCCTGCATGTCGGCGTCATAGGCCTCGGCCGGGCGGGCCGTCATCAGCCCGCCGATCTCGAAGCGCATCTCGGCGAGGATCTCGCCCCGGTGCACCAGCACCCAGCCGCCATCGATCTCCTGCAGCCGGTTGACCGCCATGGCCATGGCCGCGTCGGACGAGCCGACGCACCAGACATTGTGGCTGTCATGCGCCACCGAGGAGCACAGCGCCGTGTCCTCGTCCACCGGCCCGCAGCCGGCCCAGAACATCTTCGCCACCGCGCCATCGCCGCGATAGCGATCGATCAGCGCCCATTTGGTGATCAAGGCATCGGTGTCGCGCTGCACCTCGCCATCGGCGACGGGCAGGGTGCGCACCCAGAAATCCTCGTTCCAGTGGAAGGGCCTGAGCACCGCCGCCTGCATGGTCTCACGTCCCGGCGCCGCCTTGATGGCGAAGTCGGATGCCCTGAGCGTCCGCCCCACATTCATGGTCCTTCGCGCCCAGTCCGGCCAATCGATCTTGGGCAGCGGGCCGATGAAGCGCGTGCCATCCGACATCAGCTGGCCGTCGGCATAGACGTGCCGGATCGACAGCGTCTTCACGTCGTCGAGCAATACTATGTCGGCATAGCGCCCCGGCGCGATCGAGCCGACCCACTGGTCGATCCGCATGTGCCGGGCCGGGTTGATGGTGGCGCACTGGATGGCGATCTCGGGCGCCAGCCCGTATTCGATGGCAAGCCGGACATTGTAGTCCGAGGCGCCCTTCTCCAGCGTCTCGGTGGCCGAGCGGTCGTCGGTGGTGAAGGCAACGTTCTGCCAGTCCTCAAGCCGCTCGATCAGCTGGGGCATTATGACGTCATAGGAGAACGGGCGGAGCTCGGTGAAGATGCCGTGGCTCAGGCGCTGCCAGGCCTCCTCGAAGGCCCAGACCTCGTGGTCCGACGAGATGCCGGCCGCCGCGAAAGCCGAGAGATCGTGCGGGTCGATCAGGCCGGAGCCGTGCCCCTCGACGACGCCGCGCTTTTCCATCGTTGCACCGATCATGCCCCACATGCGGATATAGCCCGGATTTTCGGGGTTCCACACCGAGGGCCAGTCCATCACCTCGTCGAGGCTGACCGTGCCCATGTCGTTGTCGAGGAACCCGGCCTGCTCCTCGTAGCCATAGTAGCCGCCGGACTCTTCCCAGGCGCTCGGCGGCACGGCCGAGCCCGGCTGGATGAAGATCTTCAGCGGCGAGCCGGCAAGGCGCGACTTCTGCCAGAACTCCTGGTTCTTGGGCCCATTGACGTTGGCGAACTCATGGCTCGCCTCGCAGGTCCAGGTGTTTCCGCGCGGCACGACGAGCGCCGCTTCGTACTCCGGCGTGATGTGGGTCGATTCGATATGCTTGTGCACTTCGCCGAAGCCGGGCACGGCGCTGAGGTTCGGATAGCTCACCCGCGCCTTCACGTCGCCGCGATAACTGCCGCGCGGTCCGACATAGGCGATGCGCCGGCCGGAGATGACGATCTCGTAGTCCTCGAGCCAATGCCGCGAGTGCACGGCCAGCATCCGCCCCACCTCGATCAGCAGGTCAGCCGGGCGCCTGGCCAGCGCTACCAGCGTCAGGTGTTGGCGCAGGGCAACTTCATCCTCAGGGTTGAGGATCAGGTCGTCGGGGAGCTTCATCGATCGGTTTCCGGCTGACGCAACGGCTTTAGTAAAGCGGTTTACGACAGTCGGCGCAATGGTCGCGGATCTTGGATAGGGCGCCTCCCACCGCTCCGTTCCCGCCAGTCAGCGGTGCTAGGCCGCGACCGGCAGCAGCAACCCGTCCTGCAGCGCGATCAGCCGCTCTTCCATCCGCTCCGCGAGCGCGCCTTCGTAGCGGCCATTGCGAAAGCCGGTGATGATGGAGACGATCTCGGCGCGGCGGGCCTCGTACTGCCTCGGCGACTCGTCAAGGAACCGCTCCACCTTGATTGCCGGCCATAGTTCGTCGGACATCGCACCAATCTCGTCGTCTGTCAGCCCGCTCAGGCTAAGTCTCAGACGTTAGATGCGATTGAGCATTCGGTTAGAATATGGAGAGAAGCGATCGTCCCCCTTCCTCCCCCCGCCGATCATCGCGGCGAGGATCAGGGCGCCATCATGTAGCCGACGCCGCGCACCGTCTCGATCAGCGAGGGCTGGCCCTCGGCATCGATCTTGGCGCGCAGGTAGCGCACGTAGACGTCGACGATCTTGGTGCCGGGGTCGTAGCCGTATTCCCAGACGCTGTTGAGCAGCCGCTCGCGGCTCACCACCTTGCCGGCATTGGCCATGAGGTAGCGCAACAGGTCGAACTCGCGCACCGTGAGGGTGATCGGTGCCCCGTCGCGCGTCACGCGCCGCGAGAGCGGGTCGAGCAGCAGCGGGCCGCTGCGCAGGGTGGTTTCCTGGCCCGCCTCGCCGCGGCGGCGGCCGAGCGCCAGCAGCCGGGCGAGCAGTTCGTCGAAGGCAAAGGGCTTGGTCAGGTAGTCGTCGGCGCCGCCCTTCAGCCCCTCGATCTTGTCGCTCAGGCTGTCCTTGGCGGTCAGCATCAGGATCATCGCGCTGGCCCGTTCCTCGCGCAGCAGCCGGGCGATCTCCAGTCCGTCGACATAGGGCAGCATGCGATCGAGGATGACGATGTCGAAATCGCCCTGCCGCGCCCGCTCGAGCCCATCCCGCCCGTCGTGCTCGACGCTGACCTGGTAGCCTTCGGCCGTCAGCCCGCGCTCGAGGAACGAAGCGATGCGGCGGTCGTCCTCGACGACAAGGATCTTCATGGCCGCTGCTCCGCCGCCACCGGGAGGGTAATCGCCAGCACCGCTCCGCCCTCGGGGCCGTTCTCGAGCCCGATCGTGCCATGATGCCGCTCGATGATGTCGCGTGCGATGGCCAGGCCGATGCCGAGACCCTGGTTCATCAGCTCGCCTTCCTTGCTGCCGCGATAGAACCTCTCGAACACGTGCAGCCGATCCTCCTCGCTGATGCCCGAGCCCTGGTCGGCGATGGCGATGCCGACCCTGTCGCCCGCACGGCTGGTCGTAACGGTGATGCGGCTGCCGGGCGGTGAGTGCTTGACCGCGTTGTCGAGGCCGATCATCAGCGCCTGCCTGAGGCGACGGAAATCGGCATCGACCCGGGCCCCGCCATCGCCAAGCGCGGTAACCACGGCCACTTCGCGCGGTTCGGCGAGGACCTGGCCTTCGGCCACGGCAGCGGCGACGATGTCCTCGAGCTTGAGCACAGCCGGGTGGTGCTGCTGGCTTTCGGCGTCGCTGCGGGCGTAGGCGATGAGGTCGTCGAGCAGGCTGGAGAGCTCGACCGACTGGCCGCGGATACGCTCGAGCGCCGACATCAGCTCCGGTCCGGACGCCTTGCCGCGCAGCGCCACGTCGGCCTCGCCGCGCAGCACGGTGAGTGGCGTGCGCAGCTCGTGGCTGACGTCGGCAAGGAACTGGGTGCGCTTGACGTCGACGGCCCTCAGTCGCGCATTGGCGGCGGTCAATTCGCTGGTGCGGTCGGCGATCTCGGCTTCGAGCCGTGCATCCGAGCGACGGATGGAGCGGTGGAGCAGCAGCCCGAGGCCGCCGAGCACCGCCGCGGACACCAGCGCGAGCGCGCCCGCCAGCATGACGACGGTGGATTGGTCGCGCTGCACGGCGGCCAGTTCCGTCGCCACCTCGTTGCGCTCGTCGGTCAGCGCGCTGTCGACCAGTGGCTGCAGCTCGTTGGCGAGACGGAAAGCGACCTCGCGACCATAGAGTTCGGTGGCCTGCGCAGCATCGCCATCGCGCGACGCGGCCAGCGCACGGGCGGCCGACATGTCGATGGCATGATAGAGCTCGATCATGCGGCGCACGTCCTCGAGCTCGATCATCTCCGATTCCATAGTCCGGCTGTCGAGGGCCGCGAGTTCGTCGCGGGTGGCGCGGGTCAGGCGCGCGAAGGTACGCTCCATGCCGATGCGCGCATTCTGCACGTTCGGCATGCTGGTACGCCCCAGCAGCAGCACCGAGGCGACTTCCTTGCCATAGGCGTTGATGCGCCCGTCGAGCTCGGCAATCGCCTCGAAGCGCCGGTGCACCGCGTCGACGCGCTTGACGTAGTGATCGGCGAGGGACAGCCCGTAGGCCATGACGGCAATCATCGCGACCAGCGCGGCAAGGCTGGCCAGCCCAAGCCCGACAATCCGCCCCCGCACCGTCACGATCTGAGTTCCCCGTCCATGCGAGCATGTCTATTCGGGGGGTGGGGCGAAGCAAAGCCCCCGGCCGCAATGGCCGGCATTGGCGGAACCGGGAAGCGGCGTCGCCCTCGCCAGAGGCGCGACCAATACCGAGCATTGCCGGCTCCATTGCCGGTTGGTGGCAGTCTGTCGCCCTAATCGGAAATGGGAGAGTAGAATGCGGATGATTCTCGCCTCGGGCCTCTTGCTGGCCACGTTCGGCGGAGCGGCGGTCGCCGCCGACAAGGTGCAGATCGGTGACAAGGGAATCTTCCCCGAAAGCCTGACCTCCACCGCCGACGGCACCCTGATTGTCGGCAGTGTCGGCACCGGGCAGATCTACAAGGCGGCCCCGGGCGCCACCACCGCCGAAAGCTGGATCGCGCCGGCGACCGACGGACCGGCCGCCGTGCTCGGGGTCTATGCGGACGAGAAGAACGGCAACCTGTGGGCCTGCTATTCCGACCTGGCGCTGTTCAGCGGCGCCGGCAAGGGCTCGATCCTGCGCAGCTACGAGCTGAGTTCGGGCGCGCTCAAGACCACCGTCCCGCTCGGCGACGGCACGTTCTGTAACGACATCGCCACCGCCGCCGATGGCACCGCCTTTATTGCCGATACGGCCGGCAGCCAGGTGTTTAAGGTGGCGCCGGGCGCCTCCAGTGCCGAGGTACTGGTCAAGGATGAGGCGCTCGCCAGCGTCGACGGCCTGAGCTTCGCCCCCGATGGCGCGCTCTATCTCAACGGCGTGTCGACCAACAAGCTGTTCCGGCTGGCGATGAATGCCGACGGCAGCGCCGGGGCGCTCACCGAACTCACCCTCAGCCAGGAGATCAAGGGCCCCGACGGCATGCGCTTCGGCGACGACGGCGTGCTGTATCTGGCCGAGAACGCCGCCGGCCGCGTCAGCGCCGTGACCTTCGACGGTGATACCGCCAATATAAAGGTGGTCGAGGAGGGCGGCTGGGACATGCCGGTCGCCGTGACCAAGAACGGCTCCACCCTGTGGGTGCTCGAGTCCAAATTCTCCAAGATGGGCGGCAACGAGGATCCGGGCACGTTCTACGCCTACCCGGTGGCGTTGCAGTAAGGCGGCATTGCCCCACCCGACCCCTCGCCTGTGGCGGGGGGCGTTCATGGACGTACGGTTGAGGGGGGCGATTCCGGCCCCCTCAGAACCGCTGCGGCTCGTGCGGGCGCAGAACTTCCGCCGCTTCCCCCGGATGCGGCGGAGCAACGGGCCGCCTGAGGGACGGGGCTACAGGCCCGCCACCGTTTCGGGCACCTCTTCCATTGCGATCCAGTCGGTGAGCAGCGCGCGGTCGGCGAGGCGGATCACGTAGACATTGCCGCCGCCCGGGTTGCCGATGCGGCGCTGGTCCTCCGAGCGGGCGATGGCGCGCCTGCCGAGATGGCACTTGAGCAGCGTGCCCACGGCGCCGTGACCAGCAAAGACGATGGGCTGCGCCAGATCATGAGCTGCGAGGGTGGTCGCGAAAGCGGCGACGATCCGCTTCTGCGCGTCGAGCGCCGTTTCCCAACCCTCGGCGGACCGGTCGGGCGCGGCAAAGAAGGCATCGGCCAGCTGCTCGAACCTTTCGGAGCCGACATAGCCGGTACTGGCGCGATCGTTTTCGGCGAAGTTATCCCCGCTCTCCACAGGCAGCCGAGACGGTGCCGCAAGAATCGCGGCGAGCTCGAGAGCCTTGGTTTCCGGGCTTGAGACGATGCGGCTCGAGCGCCGGACGAGCCCGTGGTTCGCGAATCGTTCCGCTCGCGCACGCCCGAGTTCGGAAAGGCCCCAGCGCGGCACCGGGACGCTGGGGTTCTGCACGACCTGCGGGTGGGTGACGTAGAGTGCGTAACTCACTCAGATGCCGCCGCGCGAGAAATGGGTCAGCTCGCGCACCATCTGGCCGACCTTCCACTTGATGTTGCCTTCGATCGGCTCGTCGTTCTCGTCGAGCACGTCGGGATAGGGGCCGAGGCCGAGCAGGGTCGGAACGACCAGCGCGCCAATCTTGCTCAGCGTGTCGCGCAGGTGCGACAGCGCGAAAATGGTGGCGTACTTGCCGTCGCTCAGCCCACCGATGCCGAAGATCGCATGCTTGAACGGGTTCGGCTTCTCGCGACTGACCCACGAGATCACGTTGGCAATCAGGGGCGTGACCCCGCCATTGTACTCGGGCGAAATGATGAGGACGATGTCGTAGGTACGGAACATGTCCGCCAGCCGCTTCGCCGCCTCCGGCGTCTCGCCGGCGTCCTCGATGTCCTGGTTGAACATCGGCATCTCGAAATCGGCGAGGTCGAGGTCGGTGACCTCGACACCGGCTTCGCGCAGCTTCTGCGACATGTGCCGGCGCAGCTTCGCGTTGATCGAGTCCTTGCGGAGCGAGCCGCAAATGGTGATGGCGGTCTTCTTGGGGGAGGTGGTGTCGGTCATGGCGCGGACGCTAGCCGATTTGCGGGGGCTGGTGGAAGGACCCGCATCCAGCGCTACGCGCCACCCTCCGACGGAAGTAGACTCCTGCTCCGTCGGTGATCATCCCTGTTCCTCTCCCCGTCGGGGAGAGGGTGGATCGGCCGAAGGCCGAGACGGGTGAGGGCTCAGCCCTCGAAGATGCTCTTGAGCTTGGCGAAGAACCCCTCGCTGGTCGGGGAGTTCTCGCGGGTCGATTCCTTTTCGAACTCCTCGAGCAGCTCGCGCTGGCGCTTCGAAAGGTTCTGCGGCGTCTCGACGTCGAGCTGGACGTAGAGGTCGCCGAAATCCTTGGAACGAAGGATCGGCATGCCCTTGCCCTTCAAGCGGACGCGCTGGCCGGGCTGGGTACCGTTCGAGACCTTGACCCGGGCGCGGGCCGCATCGAGCGTCGGCACCTCGAACTCGCCGCCCAGCGCCGCCGTGGTCATGGCGATGGGGACGCGGGCATAGAGATCGGCGCCGTCGCGCTGGAACAGGTCGTGCGGCTTGATCGAGATGAAGATGTAGAGGTCGCCCGGCGGCCCGCCGCGCAGACCGGCCTCGCCCTCGTTGGCGAGCCGGATGCGGGTGCCGTCCTCGATGCCCTTGGGGATGTCGACGCTGAGCGTGCGGTTCTGCTGGCGCCGGCCCTGGCCACCACAATCGGTGCAGGCCTGCTCGAGGATCTGGCCGCGCCCGTTGCAGATCGGACAGGTCCGCTCGATGGTGAAAAAGCCTTGCGCCGCGCGCACCTTGCCCTGGCCGTTGCAGTGCCGGCAGGTCGACATGCCGGTGCCGGGCTTGGCGCCCGAGCCGTCGCAGGTGGTGCAGCTGGCGAGTGTCGGCACGTCGATATCGACGGTGCGGCCGGTGAAGGCCTCTTCCAGCGAAATCTCGAGATTGTAGCGCAGGTCCGAGCCGCGCAGGCGCGACTGCCCGCCGCGGCCGCCCCGCCCACCCATGAAGTCGCCGAAAATGTCCTCGAAGATGTCGGACATCGAGGAGGTGAATTCCGGCCCGAAACCGGCCGGGCCGCGCCCGCCGCCATTCTCGAACGCAGCGTGCCCGAAGCGGTCGTAGGCCGCCCGCTTCTGGGGATCCTTCAGCGTGTCGTAGGCTTCGGAGATTTCCTTGAACTTGTGCTCGGCTTCGGCATTGCCCGGATTGCGGTCCGGGTGGAACTGCATCGCAAGCTTGCGGTAGGCGCCTTTCAGCACCGCTTCGTCGGCGCCCTTGGGTACACCGAGCACTTCATAAAAGTCGCGTTTGGCCAATCCGTCTCGATCCCAGCTGCCCAGTGCCCCGTCCCAGGCATTCCGGCTAGATAAGTACTGCGTTGCGCTCTTACCATAGGTGCGGACTGCTTCAATGCTATCGGACGTATGACGTTCGACGAAGCGCCCGGGTGTGGCTTATCCACCGCGGTGGCTGACGAGGCTCAGCCCCCGAATGCGGCGACCAGGTTCCGGCTGAGCTGGCCATGAGCGAACATCGCCTTGTTGACCACGCGGTAGAGCCCGAAGAAGCCGTGCGTGACGCCCTCGTAGAGGGTCTCGTCGACCCACACGCCGGAACGTCGCATGGCGTCGGCCAATGCTTCGCCCTCGGACCGCAGCGGATCGGCATCGGCAAGGATCACGGTCGCCGGCGGCAAGCCGTCGAGGTCGAGCCGGCCGGCGATGTTCATGCGCGGATCGTGCGCGTCATCCTTGCTGCGGAACAGTTTCCGCGCCGCCCATTCGAGCGTCGCGGTGCTGTAGGGGAAGGTGGCGGCGTTGTGCTTGTGCGAGGGCAGGTCGAACAGCATCGCCGCCATCGGGGTCACGAGCCCCAGGTGCAGCGGCATCGGCTTGCCCTCGGCCTTGGCCCGCAGCGCGACATTGACCGCGAGGTTGGCGCCCGAGCCTTCACCGACGACAGCGGCTCGCTTGGGATCGCCGCCGAGCGATTCCGCATGTTCGAGCAACCATTGCCAGGCGGCCCAGGCGTCCTCGTGTGCGGCAGGGAAGCGGTGCTCGGGCGCCTGCCGGTAGTGCGCCGAGACGACCACGGCGCCGGTCCGCGCCGCGAGCGCTCGCGGACTCGCATCGAAATTGTCGACGTCGCCGAGGACGAAGAAGCCGCCGTGCAGGAACAGGATCATCGGCCGCGCGGCGGTGGCGAGGTCGTTCTGCGGCACGTAGATGCGAGCCCGGACGTCGCCGCCATGGCCGGAAACGAGCCGCATCTCCATGCTCACGCCCATGTCGTCGACGTGGTCGCGCAGGATCCGCCGCAACGCCATGTCGAGCGTCGGCAGGGCCCGGGCCTCGGGCGAAGTGCACGCTTCGATGCGCTTGCCGCCCATCGCTTCAAGCACGCCCAGCACATGCCGCATGTCGGCATCGAGCCGGTCCGCCGGACGCTCCAGTGACGTCGACGCATCGGACTCGCTGTTCTGCGCGAGCCGCCGCACCTCTACCGATGACATCCAGAACCCTTTCGTCGCCACCCCGGCCTCGGGTCCGTGGCCTGGACCCTCGACCTCAACGGATGCACTGCTGCCGGCAGTTGCCGCATCCACGTCTCAACGCTCCCCACTCTAGCGCGCGATGTGAAGACATTGGGGCCGCCTTGCGGCGGGATTTGGAAGAGCATGACGCATGTCAGATAGTGACGACTGCCCGACTTGAGCCGAGCCGCGGAAAACGAAAAGGCCCGGCACGGCTGCCGGGCCTCGCATTTCACCTCGAAGAGCTTAGGCCGACTTCTTGTCGTCCGGGACTTCCTCGAACTCGGCGTCGACGACGTCGTCGTCCTTGCCCTGGTCCGAACCGGCCGCCTTGGCCTCGGCCTCGGCCTGCGACGCCTTGTACATGGCCTCGCCCAGCTTCATCGAAGCCTCCGCCAGCGTCGCGGTCTTTTCCTTGATCACCTCGGCATCGTCGCCTTCGATCACGCCCTTGAGGTCGGCAATCGCCGTCTCGATGGCGCCCTTCTCCTCGGCCGAGACCTTGTCGCCATAGTCCTTCAGCGACTTCTCGGTCGAGTGGATCAGCGATTCGGCCTGGTTCTTGGCTTCGACAGCGTCGCGCTTCTTCTTGTCGGCTTCGGCATTCGCCTCGGCTTCCTTGACCATGCGCTCGATGTCGGCGTCGCTTAGGCCACCCGAGGCCTGGATGCGGATCTGCTGCTCCTTGCCGGTGCCCTTGTCCTTGGCCGAGACCTGCACGATGCCGTTGGCATCGATGTCGAAGGTCACCTCGATCTGCGGCACGCCGCGCGGGGCCGGCGGAATGCCGGCGAGGTCGAAGTTGCCGAGCAGCTTGTTGTTGGCTGCCATTTCGCGCTCGCCCTGGAACACGCGGATGGTCACCGCGCTCTGGTTGTCCTCGGCGGTCGAGAAGGTCTGACTCTTCTTGGTCGGGATCGTGGTGTTGCGGTCGATCAGGCGGGTGAACACGCCACCCAGCGTCTCGATGCCGAGCGACAGCGGGGTCACGTCGAGCAGCAGCACGTCCTTGACGTCGCCCTGCAGCACGCCGGCCTGGATGGCGGCGCCCATGGCCACGACTTCGTCAGGGTTCACGCCCTTGTGCGGTTCCTTGCCGAAGAAGGCCTTCACCGTCTCGACGACCTTGGGCATGCGGGTCATGCCGCCCACGAGAACGACTTCGTCGATCTGCGCTGCCGTGACGCCGGCATCCTTGAGGGCCTGCTTGCACGGCTCGACCGTCTTCTGGATCAGGTCGTCGACCAGCGCCTCGAGCTTGGCCCGGGTGAGCTTGAGCGTCAGGTGCTTGGGGCCCGAGGCGTCCGCGGTGATGAAGGGCAGGTTGATTTCGGTCTGGGTCGAGCTCGAGAGCTCGATCTTGGCCTTTTCCGCCGCTTCCTTCAGGCGCTGCAGCGCGAGCTTGTCGCTGCGCAGGTCGATGCCCTGGTCCTTCTTGAACTCGTCGGCAAGGTAGTCGACGAGGCGCATGTCGAAGTCTTCGCCGCCCAGGAACGTATCGCCGTTGGTGGATTTCACCTCGAACACGCCGTCGCCGATCTCGAGCACCGAGATGTCGAACGTACCGCCGCCGAGGTCATAGACCGCGATCGTGCCGGTGTTCTTCTTGTCGAGGCCGTAGGCGAGCGCCGCGGCCGTCGGCTCGTTGATGATGCGCAGGACCTCGAGGCCGGCGATCCTGCCGGCATCCTTGGTGGCCTGACGCTGCGAATCGTTGAAGTACGCCGGAACCGTGATCACCGCCTGGGTGACCGACTCACCGAGATAGGACTCGGCGGTTTCCTTCATCTTGGTCAGGATCATCGCCGACACTTCGGACGGCGAGTACTTCTTGCCGTCCACCTGCACCCAGGCGTCGCCGTTGTCGGCGTTGACGATCTTGAAGGGGACGAGGCCCTTGTCCTTTTCGACCATGGGGTCGTTGTAGCGGCGGCCAATGAGACGCTTGACCGCAAACAGCGTGCCTTCCGGATTGGTGACGGCCTGACGCTTGGCCGGCTGGCCGACGAGACGTTCGCCGTCCTTGCTGAAGGCCACCATCGACGGCGTCGTGCGCGCGCCTTCCGCGTTCTCGATAACCTTAGGGGCGCTGCCGTCCATGACCGCGACGCAGCTATTGGTCGTACCGAGGTCGATACCGATGACTTTACCCATACCTACTGCCTCTTTCCTGGCGAACCCGTTTGAAACCCCTCGCGGCAGTCTCTCTTGTCCCTCACGGGGTTCGGATTCCCTTGCTGAAATTGACCCGTCACCGGGCCTTGAGGGCTATATAGGAGGGGGGTTTTGGCGCTGCAAGCGCCGTTCGGACATATTGTCACGAAAGCGCGAGCGCTGGGCACCAGCCTGAGGCGGCGTGTCCGCAGGGTGCAGCGGGGCCGCACCCTGGTGTCGTCAGCCGCTTACTGCGAGTCCGACAGCGTGTATTCGCCGAGCGCACACAGATCGATGCCCTTCTCGACGAATTCCGAATCGTCCTCGAGCACGAACTTCATGTCGTAGACGCACTGTTCGCGACCATCGCCGATGGTCACCGTCACGTAGTTGCCGGCCGGCAGGTAGTTCTCGCCGAACACGTCCTCTTCCCAATTGTCGATGTCGGCGGGCGAGGTGTAGAAGCTCTTGACCGCGTAGGAGGAGGAGTTGGTGAGGACGAATTTCAGGTCCTCGGCCAGCGCTGCGCCGGGCAGTGCGGCCAGCATCAAGGCGGCGGCGCCGCCCAGCATCACATGTTTCATGGTAGCCCCCAGTGATCGCAACCGCTTCTGCGATTGCCGGGCTTTCCCTACCATTTTACGCGCATAAGGCTCAAAGGCCGCCTGAGGGCGTAGTTAGTCAAACCTTCCCGCACGCCTGCGGCGCCCGCGCGGCTTGTCGCCGGGTCCCGCCTCGTGGTCTAAGGAACGTGTTTGCCGCCCAGGGAACGATACATGAAGAGGTTCCTCGCCTACGCAATGGTCCTCCTGCCGGTCGCCGCCGTGGCGCAGCAGGTTCCGGCCGAGGCGCAGATGGACATGTGGTGCGGCACCGCATTCGAGGTGATGACGCACGACGCCCCCGCCGACGCCACGCCGGAAAAGCTCGCGGCTGCCGCCGTGTTCCAGCGCGGCGGGGAGGCTCTGATCGACCGCGCCATCCCGATCTATCTCGAGGCAGGCTATTCCGACCAGGCGCTGGCCGAATACCGCAGCCGGCTCGAAGAGTCCGTCAGCCGCATCGTCAACGGTTCCGCCCGCACAGGCGAGGACCCACCATATTCATTCCAGGATTGTTCGGCCCTGATCGGCCAGTAAGAAGACAAGACCCGCATGGCTTTCACTCCCCGCTCCGACGACCTGCTGCTCGTGGTCGACCTGCAGTACGATTTCCTGCCCGGCGGTGCGCTCGCCGTGGCCGGCGGCGACGAGATCATCCTCCTCGTCAACCGCCTCGGGCGCCAGTTCAAGCACGTGGCCATGACCCAGGACTGGCATCCGGACGGGCATATCTCGTTCGCCTCGAGCCATCCCGGCACCAAGCCCTACGACGTCATCGAACTGCCCTACGGACCGCAGGTGCTCTGGCCGGACCACTGCGTTCAGGGCACGCATGGCGCCGAGTTCTCGGCCGAGATCGAGCTGCCGCATGCCGAAATGATCATCCGCAAGGGCTATCACGACGTCGTCGATTCCTATTCGGGCTTCCGCGAGGCCGACCGCAAGACCCGCACCGGACTCGAGGGGTACCTCAGAGAGCGCGGCTTCAGGCGCCTGTTCGTCGCCGGGCTCGCCACCGACTTCTGCGTCAACTGGACAGCGGTGGATGCCGCCAACGCCGGCTTCGAGACCTATGTCATCGAGGATGCCTGTCGCGCCATCGATACCGGCGGCTCGCTGGCCCGGGCCTGGGCCGACATGGCGGCGGCCGGGGTCGAGCGGATCGTCGCCGGCGACATCGCCTGAGGGAAAGATGCGGAGCATCACACTGGGGCTGCTGCTGTTCGCCGCGCTGGGCCGGACCGCCCAAGCCGAGGAGCTGTCCCCGGCCGTCGACCGCCTGCTCTGGTGCGGCAGCGCCCTCTACTGGCTGAGCGCCGACGCCTACGATGCCGGCAACGACGCCGAAGGCGACCAGTACGAGGCCTGGTCCGAGAATCTGGGCAGCCGCGCCGAGCTGATGCTGCAGTCGGAAGGCAGGGACGAAGCCGCGATCAGCGCCATCCGCGACGACTACGACAACCGCGTGGTGGCCGAAATGGGCCAGCCCGGCGCCAAATACGACGTGACCGCCTGCCCCGATTTGGCGCAGTAGAGCGCATCCGGTCTCCCAGCCACCGGGTCATTGCCGCGAAAGCGGGCTGCCCGCTTGCGCGGGGATGACAGCGGGTTTGGAGACCGTCTCCAGAACCCGCGGTCAACAAAAAGGCGCCGCTGGAGCAGGGCGCCTTTCGTGTCGTTACGGGCTGCGCTTATGCGCTCTTGTCGACGCCGCCCTCTGCCGGCTGGCCTTTGGCACCGCCACCCTTGGCGACGCCGACCATGGCGGGACGCAGCACGCGGTCGCCGATGGCGAAGCCGGCCTGCACCACCTGCACCACCGTGCCTTCCGGACGGGTCGGATCGGGGACCTCGAACATCGCCTCGTGCTTGTGCGGGTCGAACTTCTGGCCTTCCGCCTCGATAGGCCTGACGCCGTGCTTGGCGAGCAGCCGCTGCATCTCGCGCTCGGTCATCTCGATGCCCTCGATCAGCGACTTCATCGCGCCGTCGGCAGTGTCGCGGGCCTCGGCCGGCAACACCATCAGGGCGCGGCTGAGCGAATCAGTCGCGGTCAGCATGTCGCGGGCGAACCCGGTGATGGCATAGGCGCGGGTGTCGGCGATCTCGCGCTCGGTGCGCTTGCGCAGGTTCTCCATCTCGGCCACGGTGCGGAGCAGCTTGTCGCGAAGTTCGGCATTCTCCGCCTTCAGTGTCTCCACCACATCGGCCGCTGCCGTACCCTCGACCGTATTGGAATCGTTGGTCTGGGCCTCGGCGGCCGGCGCAACCTTGTCGTCCTCGGGCTTGGTCGTATCGTCGTTCATGCCTGACCTTGAATGCTTGTCGCTACACGCGTTGCCCCGCATATCGGCCAACAGGAGAGAAGATTCAAGCCTTGGAAAGGTTCCCCGGCCTCAGCTCTTTCGCGCCATCATGGCCGAGACGACGTTGGCGGTATAGTCGACCACCGGCACGATGCGGGCATAGTTGAGCCGCGTCGGACCGATGACGCCGAGCACGCCGACGACCTTCTGGTTGGCGTCCTTGTAGGGGGAGAGGATCACCGAGCTGCCCGACAGCGAGAACAGCTTGTTCTCCGAGCCGATGAAGATCTTCACCCCCTGTGCCTGCTCGGTATCGCCCAGCAGCTCGATCAACCCGTCGCGGCTCTCGAGTTCCTCGAACAGCTGGCGCACGCGCATCAGCTCTTCGGAGGCCATGGTGTCGTTGATAAGATTGGCACGGCCGCGCACGATCACCGTTGGCGGCGCGGCGGCGCCGTTGTCGGTGAGGGTCGCGAGCCCGGCCTCGACCAGCCTGTGGGTCAACTCGTCGAGTTCGCTGAGGGTCTGGCTGCGCTGGGCCCTGAGGGTCTTGATCGTCTCGCCGATGGTCTTGCCGACGGCAAAATGCGCCAGGTAGTTCGAAGCCTGCGTCAGCGCGCTGGCGGCAAGTCCCGGCGGCAGCGGCAGGATGCGGTTCTCGACCGAACCGTCCTCGCCCACCAGCACCACCATGGCCCGCTCGGCGTCGAGCCGGATGAACTCGATATGCTTGAGCACCAGGTCGGCCTTGGTGGCGATCACGACGCCGGCGCCATGGCTCAGTCCGCTGAGCAGCTGGCTCGCTTCGGTGAGCAGGTCCTCGACCTGGCCGTGCTGGGCCGGGCCGTGCATCTGCTTGGCGATCTGGGCCTTCTCGTCCTCGTTGACGGCGCCCACTTCCAGCATGGCATCGACGAAGAAGCGCAGGCCCTGCTGCGTCGGCAGGCGTCCGGCCGAGGTGTGCGGGGCGGCGATCAGTCCGAGGTCCTCGAGATCGGCCATGACGTTTCGCACCGAGGCGGGACTGAGGCCCACGCTCAGCATGCGGGCGAGATCGCGCGACGCCACCGGACTGCCGGTCTCGAGATAGCGCTCGACGAGCTTGCGGAAGATGTCCTGGCTGCGGACGTTCAGCGCCGCGAGCACGTCTTCGGGGGCTTTGCTGCGATCGGGCATGTTCACCATTTAGGGCGAAAGCGGTGCGACGCCAAGCCGGCTCGCCTTGTTCCCGGCCCGTACGAGGGTTAAGAGGCGGTTAACATGACTTTTCAGGTGATTTGACCACATGCGCCCTTCCGGACGCCAGCCAGACCAGATGCGGGCCGTGACGCTCGAACGCAACGTCTCCCCCAAGGCCGAAGGGAGCTGCCTCGTCAGCTTCGGCGGCACCCGCGTCTATGTCACGGCCACCGTCGAGACGACCCTGCCCTCATGGCGCCGCGGCTCGGGCCTCGGCTGGGTGACCGCCGAATACGGCATGCTGCCGCGCTCCACCGACACGCGCACCCGCCGCGAGGCCGCCGCCGGCAAGCAATCGGGCCGGACCCAGGAAATCCAGCGCCTGATCGGCCGCTCGCTGCGTGCGGTGGTCGACATGGAAGCCCTGGGCGAGAACCAGATCACGCTCGACTGCGACGTGCTCGAAGCCGATGGCGGCACCCGTACCGCCGCGATCACCGGCGCCTATGTCGCCATGGCCGACGCCATCGGCTGGCTCAAGGCCCGCAGCCTCACCCGCGGCGAGCCGTTGCGTGATTCGGTGGCGGCGATCAGCTGCGGCATCTATCGCGGCACGCCGGTGCTCGATCTCGACTACGTGGAAGACGTCGAGGCCCACACCGACGCCAATTTCGTGCTCACCGGCAGTGGAAAGTTCGTCGAGATCCAGGGCACGGCCGAGCAGGAGCCGTTCAGCCGCGAGGAACTCGAGCAGCTGATGTCGCTCGCCGAGAAGGGCATTGCGGACCTGACGATCCTGCAGAAGGCGGCCCTCGCCTGATGGCCGGCAAGCTCACATTGCGGCGTGGCGACCGACTGGTGCTGGCGACTCACAATGCGGGCAAGCTCAGGGAGTTCAAGGAGCTGCTTGACGGCTTCGGGCTCGAGATCGTGTCAGCCGGCGAGCTCGGCCTGCCCGAACCGGACGAGACCGGGACGACCTTCATCGACAACGCCCGGATCAAGGCCCACGCCGCGGCCAGGGCCAGCAACTGCATCGCGCTGGCGGACGATTCCGGCCTCGCCGTCGATGCACTGGGTGGCCAGCCCGGTGTCTACACCGCCAACTGGGCGGAGACCGCCAACGGCCGCGACTTCTCGGTGGGCATGCGCCGCGTCGAGGACGCGCTGCAGGCTGCCGGGGCGCAGGGGCCGTCGGAGCGACGCGGCTCGTTCAACGCCACGCTGTGCCTTGCGCATCCGGATGGACGCGACCAGCTCTATGTCGGCCGCGTCGACGGCACCATCGTCTGGCCACCGCGCGGCGAGCGCGGGCACGGCTTCGATCCGGTGTTCATGCCGCAGGGCTACGACATCACCTTCGGCGAGATGGCACCCGAGATGAAGCATTCGTGGTCCCCCGGCAAGGTCGGCCTGTCGCACCGCGCCAAGGCCTTCGCGCTGTTCGTCGACGACGTCCTGGGAGGCGGCATTGAGCACTGAAACGCTGGGCCACAACTCCGTCGACCCGCGCTCGAACGGGCTGTTCGGGGTCTATGTCCACTGGCCGTTCTGTGCCGCCAAGTGCCCCTATTGCGATTTCAACTCGCACGTCCATCGTGGGCAATTCGACGAGACCGCCTATGTCGAGGCCTATGCCAGGGAGCTGGCCTATTTCGCCCGCCAGACGCCGGGGCGCACGGTGCAGTCGATCTTCTTCGGCGGCGGCACGCCGTCGCTGATGGATCCGCGCTCGGTCGGGGCCATCCTCGACGCCATCGGCCAGCACTGGAGCATCGACAGGCGCGTCGAGATCACGCTCGAGGCCAACCCGACCTCGGTCGAGGCGGACCGCTTCCGCGGCTATCGCGATGCCGGGGTCAACCGCGTATCGCTCGGCGTGCAGTCGCTGCGCGAAGGCCCGCTGGCCGAGCTCGGCCGACGCCACACGGTGGACGAGGCGATCGCCGCCGTGCGGCTGGCGCAGTCGATCTTCCCGCGCTCGAGCTTCGATCTCATCTACGCGCGCCCCCGGCAGACGCTCGCCGACTGGGAAGACGAGCTGACCGAAGCGCTGTGGCTGGCCGAGGCCGGCCACGTCTCGCTCTACCAGCTCACCATCGAGATGGGCACGCGCTACTACGACCTGTTCCGCGCCGGCAAGCTGAAGATGCCCGACGAGGAGTTGAGCGCCGATTTCTACGAACTGACGCAGGAACTGACCCACAAGGCCGGCTTGCCGGCCTACGAGATCTCCAACCATGCCCGCCCCGGGCAGGAGAGCCGGCACAACCTGATCTACTGGCGTTACGGCGAGTATGTCGGCGTCGGCCCGGGCGCGCATGGGCGGCTGCTGATCAACAACCAGCGCCACGCCACCGCCACCGAGAAGATGCCGTTCGACTGGCACAAGAAGGTACTGGCGCGCGGTCATGGGCTCGTGACCGACGACATCCTCACCTGGGAGGAAGAGGGCGACGAAATGCTGGTGATGGGCCTGCGCCTGCGCGAAGGCATCGATCCGCGCCGCTTCCACCGCATCGCCGGCCGGGCCATTTCCGAGCGCCAGATCAACGAGCTCAAGGCGATCGGCTTCGTCGAGACCCTGCCCAACGGTTTCCTTCGGGTCACCGACAAGGGCTGGCCGGTGCTGGACGCAGTCGTGGCGGACCTCGCCGCCTGAACCCGCCTTTCTGCCGGCGACGCCCATCCACGGACCGATTCAGCCGCGGGCCGACCCCATTGCGGGCGTGGTCCGCAGCCGAAGAGCAATCGCTGTCACGCCGGCCAGGAAACGAGGGGGTCGACGTCAGCCCTGCCCTTCAGAGCCCGCGGCGCGGCCCGGAAGCAGGATCGAGCAGTCCGCGGTCGGCCCGCAACTGCACGAGCGCCGGTCGGTCGGGGCCGATGGGACGCGTGGCAGCGACGCGATCGGCATGGTCTGGAAACCGGCCCCAACGCCGGTCGAATACGTCCCTGAACAGATAGCTGGCAGGTATCATCACAAGTCTCCCTTTGACTTGAACCGATTCAATCGCGCGACGCACACGATTGCTTGAATCGGTTCAATTCACACCCTCCGCGCCGCCGAGTCAAGCGGAATTTGAACCGATACAAGGGAGCTGATACAGGAGCGGGAACGGATCTGGCGGAAAGGCAGGAAATGGCACGCGATCTGGTGCGTCTGAGCGACGTGGCGAAGGCCGCGGGAGTATCGCAGGGCACGGCGTCGAACGTGTTCAGCCGGCCGGGCCTGGTGCGCGCCGAAGTGCGGGAGCGCGTGCGCGAGACCGCGCGCCAGCTCGGCTATGCCGGTCCCGACCCGCGCGGTCGCCTGCTCAGGGCCGGCAAGTCGAACGCCATCGGCGTCGCCACGGCCGAGCCGCTTTCGTATTTTTTCGACGATCCCTTCGCGCGCGAACTGATGCGCGGCATTTCGGAGTTGTGCGACGCGCGTGGCGCAGGTCTCGCGCTGGTCTCGGCGCGCAACGAGGAGCGGCTCAGCTGGAACATCCAGAGCGCCCTGGTCGACGGCTTCGTGCTGCTCTGCATCGAGAACGGCGAGAAGATGATCGAGCTGACGCGCGAGCGGCAGTTGCCCTTCGTCGCCCTGGCGCTGGGCAAGCCCGACGATTCCATCTCGGCCATCGGGGTCGACGATTACGCCGGCGCGCAGATGGCGGCACGGCACCTCGCCCGGCTCGGACACCGTCGCTACGGCATCCTGGCGCTCGAGTTCGACGATTTCAGCGAGGGGCCGGTCGACGCTGCCCGCATTGCCGAGGCCACCTATTCCACCTCGCGCGACCGGGCCCGCGGTTATCTCGAGGAACTGGCGCTGCACGGCGTTTCACGTGAATCGGTCCCCATCTACGAGACGCGCGGCACCGCCGAAAGCGTGGCCCGCGGCCTCGATCATCTTCTCGCCGGGGAGCGCCCGACGGCAATCCTGTGCATGTCCGACAGGGTCGCGATGCTTGCCATCGAGGAACTCGCTCGGCGGGGCCTGCGTGTTCCTGCCGATATCTCGATCGTCGGGTTCGACGGCGTGCCGGAAGCGGCCCGCTTCACTCCGCCGCTCACCACCGTGGCCCAGCCCATCGCCGAAATCGGCCGGCGCGCGGTGCGGGCGATTCTCGACGGGGACGGAAAGATCCACCGCGAGGTGCTGCCGCTCGAGCTGATCGTCCGGCAGAGCAGTGCCGCGCCCACGCAGTCTTGACTTGCGGAACGGGTTCCGCCGCCCCAGATTCACGCCATGCGCATGCTTGTCGCAGTTGCCACCTTCCTCGCGCTCGCCACCAGCGCAGAGGCCTATTGCTTCCCGGTCCCTGACACGGCCGCGACGCACTACGGCGACAACAACCTCGGTCACACCCTGTGCCTGCAGGACGAACTGGTGCAGTCGACCAACCAGCGGGCCCAGCGACAGCTGCTCGACCAGACGCTGAGCCAGTTGCAGCGCGACCTGCAGCAGCAAAACCTCCTGATGCAGCAGGTGCAGAGCCAGATGGCGCTGGACCAGTTCTAGAACTCTCCGGCCGTCGGGATGTTGCGGGGCGGCCGGGCCTATTCGGCGGCGGCGCGCGGGAAGTCCTCGACCCCGTCCTCGACCAGGCGATCGATCCGGAACGGCCGCAACGGCGCCTTGGCCACCTGGTTGCGGCCACTCTGCTTGGCCTTGTACAGGGCCTGGTCGGCAGCCGAGAGCAGGTCGCCCACATTCTGCGAGGTGTTGGGGAGCGACGCCACGCCGAACGAGGCGGTGATCTCGGCCCCGTGCGTATTGGTCAGCTCCTCGATCCGCACGCGCAGCACCTCGGCCTTGTCGGCGGCGCGATCGAGCGGGCAATCGGGCAGGATGATCACCAGTTCCTCGCCGCCGAAGCGGCATACGATGTCGGTCTCGCGCAGCGAGCTGGTGAGCGCCAGGGCGGCATCGCGCAGCACCTGGTCGCCGAAGGCATGGCCATGCTCGTCGTTGAGCCGCTTGAAGTGGTCGAGGTCGACCATGACGAGCGACACCTCGCGGTTCTCGCGCTCAGCGAGCCGCACGAAGCGCTGCAGGCAGTCCTCCATGTAGCGCCGGTTGTAGAGGCCGGTCAGCGGGTCGCGCAGCGCCTGGTTCCTCAGCTTTTCGCGCAGCGCCATGTTGGCAAGCGCCAGGCTCATGCCGTCGGCGAGAGCCGAGCCGAGTTCGGTCACGGTGCCTAGACGCTCCTCGGCGGCAACGCCGCCGGCGAACAGCTGCAGCAGGCCGACGATCTCGCCGCGCGCGATCATCGGGATCTCGAGCGTCGTTTCGGTGCCGACATGGTGCCCGCAGCACAGCTTGGAACCGTCGCCCCGGTTCATGTGCGGCTTGCCGCGCTTCAGGCCCCAGCACGTACTGGGGTTGATGGTTTCGGGCAGGGCATCGTTCTCGGCCCGGCCCCAGGTGGTCGAGAGCACCAGCCGGTCGCGCGAGTTGTTGAACACGTACAGCGCCCCGGAAAAGCCGGGGACGAGGTCGGCTGCCGTGGCCTTGAGCACGGCGTTGGCGTCGGTGTGGTCCGAGGCGGACTGCAGCACGTCGGCCATTTCGAACAGGCGCGCCACCTGCTCGCGCGAGCGATCGGCGGCGGCGACGGCGGCGGCACGCTTGTCGGCCTCGCCGCGGCTCGAGCTGAAGGCGTAGATGAGCCCGAGGATGGCGAGCAGGCCGGCGCCGAGCTGCAGCAGCAGGATCATGACGATGCCGAACTGGATGCGGTCCTCGTGCATGGCGACGCGCGCTTCGGTGTCGAGCAACACGCGCTCCACCGCGGCACCGACGGCCGTCACGATCGCGCCCGACCGCCGCTCGGTGAGCAGCAGGCGCCCGGCCTCGGGATTGCCGGCCGTCGCGAGGCGAACGGCGCTGCTCCATGATTCGATGAGGTCGGCGACGACACCGGCGGCCGGCTGTGCCGCCGCGGTCGGCGTGTCGATGGTCCCGAGGACGCTCAGGACGGCGGCCTCGCTGCCGGTCAGCAGCGCCACCTGGGCGAGATGGGCGCGCAGCGCATCGGCCTCGCCGCTCAGGTAGTGCAGGGCATCGGCGTCCGCTTCGGTCAGCGCCTGGTAGATGCCGCGCAGCATCTGGTCCTGGGCGCGCAGGTCGGCCGAGGCACGCTGTTGCGTGCTCACATGCATGAAGCCGGCTATGGCGGTTGCGACCAGTGCCACCACCAGGATCACCGTCGCGGCCGACAGGGCGCGCGACAGCCGGTGCGGTGCCGGCAGCGGCAGCGTCCGTTCCTTCATCCTGTCGAAATTGGCAAACACGGCTCGGAGCCCCCACGGCTACCCGCAATCCATGGCATGATGCCCGATATCTGCAGGGGCGCGTCGCGGCATCGGGAAAAGCGCTTAGCGCGGAGTGAACCAGGCTGGTGAAGGCAGCGGTTACGAAATCGCTAAAATGCCTGCCGTTCGACAGGGATACAAAAATCTGGCTCAGTTGCCGCCCGGGCTGTCGAACCGGTGCCGGCCCATTCGACCAGCTCATGGAAACACCCGGAGCACCTGCCATGAGATATATCTGCCTTGTCCATTTCGACGTCCAGGCGACCATCGCCGCGATGAGCCCGGCCGAGCAGCGGCAACTGGACATCGACTCGCTCGCCTATGACGAAGAACTCAAGGCCAACGGCAACCTGGTCGTGGCCGAGGCGCTTCAGCCTCCCGAGAACGTCGTGCTGGTGCGCGTCCGGAACGGCGCCATGTCGGCGACCGACGGCCCGTTCATCGAGACCAAGGAGCAGCTCGCCGGCTTCGTCCTGATCGAGGCACGCGACCTCAACGATGCCGTCCGCATCGCCGCCGGCATTCCGCTGGCAAAGTATGGCACCATAGAAGTGCGGGCCATGTACGAGATTCCGCAACACGAGCAGCCGGCGGGCTGATGGATCAAGGGTGCATCGAAACCGTCTGGCGGCAGGAGTCGCGGCGCGTGCTGGCGACGCTGATCCGGCTGCTTGGCGATTTCGACCGCGCCGAGGAGGCGCTCAACGACGCCTTCCTCGCCGCCACCGAACGCTGGCCGCAGGATGGGGTGCCGGCCAATCCGCGCGCCTGGCTGGTCTCGGCTGGCCGCTTCCGGGCCATCGACCGGATGCGCCGGCGGAGCCGCTTTGCCCGTATCGCCGGGACGCTCGCCGTGATCGAGGAGGGTGAGATGGCCACCACTGCCGAGCCCATCGCCGACGACCAGTTGCGGCTGATCTTCGTGTGCTGCCACCCCGAGCTGCCACCGGATGCACAGGTGGCGCTCACCTTGCGCGAGACGTGCGGATTGCTGACCGAGGAGATCGCGGCGGCCTATCTCGCCAGGCCGGCAACGATCGCGCAGCGCATCGTCCGGGCCAAGGCACGTATCCGCGATCTCGCGCTGCCCTATGAGGTGCCAGAGCCGAAACAGATGCTCCAGCGGCTCGATGCGGTCCTTCGCACCATCTATCTGATCTTCAACGAGGGCTATGCGGCAAGCCACGGCGAGACGGCGGTGCGCGTCGACCTGTGCGCCGAGGCGATCCGCCTCGCCCGTCTGCTGCGCGGGCTGCTGCGTGAGCCGCAGTCCGAGCTCGAGGGCCTGCTCGCCCTCATGCTGCTCAACCATGCTCGCCGGAACGCCCGCACCGATCCGGCGGGCGATATCGTGCTGATCGCCGACCAGGACCGGAGCCTTTGGGACAGGGCCGCGATCGCCGAGGGGGCGCACCTCGCCGAGGCCGCGCTGCGCATGCGGCCGCTTGCCGGCTATGCCATCGAAGCGGCGATCGCGGCCGCGCATGCCACGGCGCCGACTGCTGAGGCCACCGACTGGGCCAGGATCGTCGGGCTCTACGACCTGCTGGCGCAGGCCGACACCTCGCCGGTGATCGCCCTCAACCGCGCCGTCGCTTTGGCCATGCGCGATGGGCCGGAGGCTGGGCTCGGCGAAATCGACGCCTTGCTGGCGGCCGGCCCGCTCACCGGCTTCCGCTACGCCCACGCCGCCCGCGCCGACCTCTTGCGCCGGCTTGGCCGCAGGGACGCGGCCCGCGAGGCCTATGTCGCCGCGCTCGAGCTGACCCAGCAGGGACCGGAGCGCCGCTTCCTCGAGCGGCGCTTGCGGGCGCTTGGCTCACCTCCCCCTTGAGGGGAGGTAGGCGACGGGCCGCCTGCCCCAGTACCCCCTACCCGCGCGCGAGCTTCCCCCGGCCTTCGGGCAGCACGCGGTGCGGGGGCTGGGCGCCGTCGATGAAGGCGCGGATGTTGACGATCACCGTCTCGCCCATCTCCAGTCGCGCCTCGAGCGTCGCCGAAGCCATGTGCGCGGTGAGCACCACGCGATTGTCGCGCGCCAGCTGCAGCAGGCGTGGATCGATGCCGTTGCGGTTCTCGAACACATCGAGAGCCGCGCCGGACAGATGCCCCGACTCGATCCCGGCGATCAGCGCCGCCTCGTCGACAAGCTCGGAACGCGACACGTTCACGACCCAGGCGTCCTGCCGCATCCGGCTTAGCCGCGCGGCATTCAGGATGTGCTGGGTGGCGCGGGTCAGCGGGGTGTGCAGCGAGACGATGTCGACCTCGCCCACCATTTCGTCGAGCGTGTCCCAGTAGGTGGCGCCGAGCGCCTCCTCGACCTGCGGCGGCCGGCGGTGACGCGAGAAGTAGTGGATGGCGAGGCCGAAGCTCTTGGCCCGCGTCGCCACCGCAGTGCCGATCCGGCCCATGCCGACGATGCCCAGCGCCTTGCCGCGCAGCCGCCGGCCGAGCATCCAGGTCGGCGACCAGCCGGGCCACTCGCCGGTCTTCGGCAGCACCCCGGCGCCCTCGACCAGGCGGCGCGGCAGTGCCAGCATCAGCATCACCGCCATGTCGGCGGTGTCTTCCGTCAGGACAGAGGGCGTGTTGGTGACGGTGAGGCCGGCGGCATAGGCGGCCTCGATGTCGATGTTGTCGTAGCCATTGCCGAACTGGGCGATGAGCTTGACGGTCGGCGGCAACCGCGCGATCAGTGCGGCGTCGATCGTATCATTGATCGAGGTGACGAGCACGTCGCGGCCTTCGGCCCCGGCCACGATCGCATCGGCGCTGAGCACGCCGTCGACCGGCTTGCAGCTCATGTCGAACAGCGTCGCCATCCGCGCCTCGATCTGCTCGGGCAGGCGCCGGGTGACGAAGATGCTGGGTCGGCTGAGCGTCAAGTGAGGTGCCTTTCAGCGACCATTAAGGTCTTTTGCCTAGTGATAGAAAAAAAGCACACCCCTGCAAAGTCATGATCGGCAGCTCCCTGCTCCTTTCGAGGCGCGCCATCGGGCGGCGAATCGGCGCTGCCCTCAGCGTCCTGCTCCTCGGCCTGCCCCTGCTCCCCACCGCCGCGATCAGCGCGGCCGAAGGTCCCAGCGGCCTGCCCCTGCCGCGCTTCGTCACCACGCGGTCGACGCCGATCAACGTGCGCGTCGGCCCCGGCACCAAGTATGGCGTGGCCTGGGTCTACGTGAAGGCCGGCACGCCGGTCGAGATCATCCAGGAATTCGACACCTGGCGGAAGATTCGCGATGCCGACGGCTCGGAGGGCTGGCTGCATCAGAACCTGCTGGTCGGCAAGCGCGCCGGGCTGGTGGCGCCATGGAAGCCGGCCGGCGAGCAGATCGCGCTGCTGCGCTCGGCTGACGAAAATGCCGGCGTGCGTGCCTGGCTGACGCCGAACTTCCGCGTCGACATCAAGGAATGCACCGGCACGTGGTGCGAAGTCGTCGCCACCACCCATCCGGTCAATGGCGGCCCGCAGAGCTTCGACGGCTGGCTGCACCAGGACGAACTGTGGGGCGTCTACAAGGGCGAGGAATTCGACTGACGGCCTGGTCAGCGCCTCAGCTCACGACCGTGATCCGCTCCGATGCGCGAGTGACGCCGGTGTAGAGCCAGCGGGCACGGTCCTCGCGGAAGACGAAGCTCTCGTCGAACAGGTAGACATTGTCCCACTGGCTACCCTGCGCCTTGTGCACGGTCAGGCAGTAGCCGAAGGTGAACTCGTCGTACTGCCGGCGCTCGGGCCAGCTCAACGCATCCTCCTCGCCCGAAAAGAACGCCGCGTGCGTCACCACCTTGGCCTGCGTCGCCTTGCCGGTGGTGGGCTCGTCCGGATCGAGGGTCATCGAATAGCGCGCGTTGGAGCGCTTCTTGACCTCGGCGGCGGTCCAGATCTGCCCGTTGAGCAGCTTCTTGATCGGGTTGTTCCTCAGGCAGACGAGGCGGTCGCCGGCGACCGGCTCGTGGCTGGGCAGGTTCTTCAGTTCGCGGATGCGGTCGTTGTAGGCGACGCGCGTCTTGTTGCGGCCGGCCAGCACCTGGTCGGCCTCCATCACCGCGTCGCGGTCCACGTCCGCTCGGGGGATGACGAGGCTTTCGCCATAACGGCCATGTTCGAGATAGCCGCCCTCGCGGATATCCATCGACATGCGGATGATCGGGTTGTCAGCCGCCTGCCGGTGGATCTCGGTCAGCATGTAGTCGGGCTCGTCGGCGGTGAAGAAGCCGGTGCCCTGTACCGGCGGCAGCTGGAACGGGTCGCCCAGCACCAGCACCTTGGTGCCGAAGCTCAGCAGGTCGCGGCCGAGGGCCTCGTCGACCATCGACACTTCGTCGATGACGATGAGGTCGGCGGTGATCGCCTCGCTCTCGGGATCGAGGGCGAAGCGCGGCTCGCCCTCCTTGTCCGACACGAGCGTGTAGATGAGGCTGTGGATGGTCGAGGCGCCGCGCGCGCCGTACTTGCGCATCACCATCGCCGCCTTGCCGGTGAAGGCGGCGTATTTCACCGACTTCACCCCCTGCGCCAGGTGCCGGGCGAGCGTCGACTTGCCGGTCCCGGCCCAGCCGAACAGGCGGAACACCTGCTTGCCCGACTTGTCCTTGAGCCAGCTGGAGACCGCCTGCAGCGCCTCGTCTTGTTGCGGCGACCACTCCATCAGACGATGCGGCACTCCACCGTGCCGATGCCGGCGATGGCGCCCGCGAGCCGGTCGCCCGCGACCACGGCGCCCACGCCCGCAGGCGTGCCGGTCATGACCAGGTCGCCGGGGAAGAGCTCGAAGTACTGCGAAAGTTCCGCGATCACATGCGCCAGGTCCCAGATCATGTCGGAGATGTCCCCGGACTGGCGGATGTCGCCGTTGACCCGCAGCTCGATCGCGCCCTTGAGCGGGGTCGCGACGCTCTCGGCCCTCACCAGCGCCCCGATCGGGGCGGAGTGATCGAAGCCCTTGGCGACTTCCCAGGGCTTTGCCGCCTTCTTGGCCCAGGCCTGCAGGTCGCGCCGGGTCAGGTCGATGCCGACGGCGTAGCCCCAGACATGCGCCATGGCGTCGGCGACGGCGATATCGCTGCCGCCGGTGCCGATGGCCGCGACCAGCTCGATCTCGTGATGGAGGTTCTCGGTCCGCGTCGGATACGGCACGTCGGCACCACCGGTCACCACCGCATCGGCCGGCTTCGAAAAGAAGAAGGGCGGCTCGGCATTGGGGTCGTGTCCCATCTCGCGCGCATGTTCGGCATAGTTGCGGCCGACGCAATAGACGCGGCGCACCGGAAACAATCCGCCGCCCGCGACCGGGATGGCAGCCTGCGGCGGCGGGGCAATGACGTAGTCGGCCATGTTGGATTCCAAGCTTGAACGCGACGAACCTTACGCGAAGTCTCGTCAAGTACAAAACAGGAACTTTGCTGCCGACACCCGCGCGCCGGTTATGCCACGACGACGACGACGCGGAAGCCGGAATCTCGATTTCCCCACCGCCCGGCCCGGACGCGGCGCAAAGCCCGGCGAGATGTCGTGGATCGGGATATTGCCGGGCGTGCCGGTATCGTGGGATGGGTTAGCCTCCAGTCCACGGGAGCGTCACCCGCCATGGCCTACAAACCCTTCGATGCCGATGCGCTGATCGACGCCACGGCCCCGTTGTTGCAGTTGCATGTCGCACCGGAGCATCGTGCCGGGATCAAGCTGAACCTGAAGACCGCCAGCAAGATGGCGGCGCTGGTCGAACAGGTCAAACTCGCGGACGACGCCGAACCTGCCCCGGTCTATCGCCCATGAAGGCGACGTCGGGCGCAGCCGAGATCGCCGCGAGCGTGAGGTCGGGCGCGCTGAAGGCCCGGGCCGTGGTGGAAGCCGCGCTGTCCCGCATCGACCGGCACAATGCAATGCTCGGAGCCTTTACCGAGGTCACCGCCGAGCGGGCCCTGGCCGCCGCCGACGCCGTCGACGCCAAGGTGGCCGAGGGCCAGGATCCGGGACCCCTGGCCGGCGTGCCGTTCGCCGCCAAGAACCTGTACGACATCAAGGGTGTGGTGACCCGCGCCGGATCGCTGATCAATCGCGACAATCCGCCGGCACGACAGGATGCAACGCTGGTCACCCGGCTCGAAGCGGCCGGGGCGATGCTGGTCGGCGCCCTCAACATGGGCGAATACGCCTACGACTTCACCGGCGAGAACGTCCACGACGGACCGTCGCGCAACCCGCATGCGCTCGATCGCATGACGGGCGGCTCGTCGGGCGGGGCGGCCGCCGCGGTGGCGGCCGGTCTGGTGCCGCTGAGCCTTGGCTCCGACACCAATGGCTCGATCCGCGTGCCGGCCTCGTTGTGCGGCCTGTTCGGGCTGAAGCCCACCTATGGCCGGCTCAGCCGGGCGCATACGTTTCCGTTCGTTTCGAGCCTCGACCATCTCGGCCCCTTCGCTCGCTCGGTGAAGGACCTGGCGCTGGCCTATGACGCGCTGCAGGGCTTCGACGAGGCTGACCCAGCCCAGACCAAGCGGGTGAACGAACCCACCGCGGCCCGTCTCAGGCATCCGGTGCCGGGCCTGAGAATCGCCGTTGCCGGCGACTATTTCGCCGGCCCGGCGGAAGCGCAGGCGCATGTGCAGAAGGTGGCCGGGGCGCTCGATGCCACCAAGGTGGTGACCCTGCCCGATGCGCAGGCGGCCCGCGCCGCCGCCTTCCTCATCACCATGGCCGAAGGGGCGGCGCTGCATCTCGATCGGCTGCGCCAGCGTCCCGACGATTTCGACCCCGAGGTACGCGACCGGCTGCTCGCCGGCGCCATGCTGCCGGCGGTATGGGTGGAGCGGGCGCAGAAGGTGCGCCGCGCCTTCCGCGAGAAGGTGCTGAGGTTGTTCGACGAGGTCGACGCCATCCTGGCGCCGGCGACCCCGATGAAGGCGCCGCTGATCGGCCAGAAGACCGCGCCGTTCGGCGGCATCGAGCTGCCGGTGCGGCAGAACATGGGCATCTTCACCCAGCCGATCTCGTTCATCGGCCTGCCGGTCGCCGCCGTGCCGGTATGGCTCGACGGCGAAGCCCTGCCGCTCGGCGTGCAGGTGATCGCGGCCCCCTGGCGCGAGGACATCTGCCTCAGGCTCGCGCACCAGCTCGAGACGCAGGGCACCTGCCGCGCGCCGGTGGCCCGGGGGTTTGCCGACGACTGAAGGTGCCGGTCGATACCGATCGACCAGCCCCAGACCCCGGCAGACGTGGCGCGCCTAGGCCGTCCAGCCGCCGTCGATGATGTGCACCTGGCCGGTGGTGTAGGTGGCGCCGGCGAGGTAGACGGCGAGGTCGGCGACTTCCTCGGGCTGCGCGATGCGACCGATCGGCTGGCGGGCGATGAACGCCTTCTTGGCCGCCTCGAAGTCGCCGGTGGCCTTCCAGCGCTCGTGCAGCGACGGTGAGTCGACCGTGCCCGGGGCGATGGCGTTCACCCGGATGCCCTTGGACGTATAGTCCGCGGCCAGCGACTTGGTGAGGCCGATCACGGCCGCCTTGGAAATGGTGTAGGCGGCGCGGTTCGGCACGCCCTTCACCGAGGAGGCGACGGTCGCCATGTTGATGATCGTGCCTTCGCCGCGCTCGAGCATCTGCGGCAGCACGGCCTTGATGGCGCGGACCTGGGCCCAGACGTTCAGGTCGAAGGCGAACTCGAGATCCTTGTCGGGCATTTCCATGATCGTGCCGTTGTGGACGACCCCGGCACAGTTGAACAGCACGTCGATGCGGCCGATCTCGGCGACCGCCTTGTTCACCTCCTCGGTGCTGAGCACGTTGAGGACGCGCGTCGTCACGTTGGGCGTGCCGTCGAGCTCCTTGAGCTTTTCGGCGTTGATGTCGGTCGCGATCACCTTGGCGCCGGCCTTGACGAAAGCACGGACCGAGGCAAGGCCGATGCCCTGCGCCGCGGCGGTGATGAGGACGATCTTGCCGCTCAGGTCGGCCATTGGAGTCTCCTGTCGTTACGTGTTGGCTGAGGCGGCCGCCTCAAGCCCGATGTCGAGGATTTGGGACATGCAGTGCATGGGGTCGACCTAGAGGTGTATCGAGTGCGAGCCTTCGACCGTCATCCGTTCGATAGCGTCGAAGTCCCAGGCGATGCCGAGGCCCGGCTTGTTCGAGGGGATGGCTTTACCATCGCGGATGGTCATTGCCTCAGTCGTCAATTCGTCTAGCTGCGGGATGTACTCGACCCAGCGCCCGTTCGGGATGGCGGCGCACAGCGAGACGTGCAGTTCCATGAGGAAATGCGGGCAGATCGCGATGTTGAAGGCCTCCGCCATGTGCGCGACCTTGAGCCAGGGCGTGATGCCGCCGATCCGGCCGACATCGACCTGGATGACCGAGCAGGCATGGCGCTCGAGATACTCGCGGAAGTGGATGGGCGAGTAGAGGCTCTCGCCCACCGCGATCGGGATCGAGGTGTGCGCGACGAGGCGGGTGTGCCCGGAAATATCCTCCGCCGTCAGCGGCTCCTCGAACCAGCCGATGTCGAGCGGTTCGTAGGCGCGGGCGCGCCGGATGGCTTCGTCGACGTTGAAGCGCTGGTTGGCATCGGTGAAGATCTCGAAGCCGGGGCCCACCGCCTCGCGCACCGCCGCGATGCGGCGCACGTCCTCGTGGATGGGGCGCCCGACCTTGAGCTTGCAGCCGCCGAAGCCGTCGGACCTGGCGCGCAGGGCGTCCTCGATCAGCGCGGACTCCTCGAGGTGCAGCCAGCCACCCTCGGTGGTGTAGAGCGGGATCGCGTCCTGCGCCCCGCCGGCGAGCAGGTGCAGCGGCAGCCCCAGTTTCCGCGCCTTCAGATCCCACAGCGCCGTGTCGATCGCGGCGAGCGCGATCGAGGTGATGGCGCCGGTAGTGGTGGCGTGGGTGAGGAACAGCAGGTCGCGCCAGAGCTTTTCGATCTCGTGCGCTTCGCGGCCGATGATCGCCGGCACCAGCGTGCGCTTCAGCAGCTCGATCACCGAGTGACCGCCGGTGCCGATGGTATAGCTGTAGCCGGTCCCCACGGCCCCGTCGGCATCGGTGATGCGCACGATCGGGGTTTCCTGCGAGACGAAGGACTGGATAGCGTCGACCCGCTTCACTTTCGGCTGGAGGTCGACCATCAGCACTTCGACCCGCGCGATGCGCGCCATGGCTCTCTCCCGCAGCCGGCTTCTGATCCGGCTTGTTGTGCATATGTGAAAAGACTATTCGTGAGTAAGCACGAGGGGTGCGGGGCGTCAATCATGCCTATGGGGGGAGCGTGAGCCAGCTCGAGGATCCGGACAAATACCGTGCCCCGGCGCTCGACAAGGGCCTCGACATCCTCGAGCTTCTGGCCGGCACCGAGGAGGGGCTGAGCCAGGCCGAGATCGCCAAGGCGCTCGACCGCTCGCCCAACGAGATCTACCGCATGCTCGACCGGCTGGTGCGGCGCGGCTACGTGCGGCGCACCTCGGCCGACCGCTACGAAGTGACGCTCAAGCTGTTCGAGCTCGCCTATGCCCGCCCGCCGTTGCAGCGGCTGCTCAGCCAGGCCCTGCCGGTGATGCGGCGCTTTGCCCGCGACGCCGAGCAGGCCTGCCACCTCGCCACCTACGACCGCGGCGCGCTGGTGGTGGCGGCCCAGGTCGACGGGCCGGGCTACTGGAACGTCTCGATCCGGGTCGGCTCGCGCATCAGCCTCGTCAACACCGGCTCGGGCCATATCCTGCTCGCCTTCGCCGGGCCCGACGAGCGCCGGCTGATGCTCGACGAGCAGGACCCGCCCGAAGGCCTCACGGCTGCGCTCGAGGAGCGGCTGAAGCAGGTGCGGCGGCAGGGCTACGAGAACATGCCGAGCCGGCAGATCGCGGCGGTCAGCAACCTGTCGGTGCCCATCCTGGGGCCGATGGGTCGGGTGCTGGCGGTGCTCACCTGCCCCTATTCCGAGCGGCTGGACGTCCGGACAGCGCCGGGCCGGGACCGGGTGATGGAGATGCTGATCGGCTGCGGCGAGGAGATTTCGCAGGTGCGCGGCTAGGCCGGACGGAGGGGTTGGCCCAAGTCATCTGCGTCTGCTGTTCTGAGCCTACCCCACCAACGGAGTCATTCCGGCGAAGGCCGGAACCTCTGTTTGCGGAGAGTGCGGCAAACAGAGATCCCTGCTTGCGCAGGGATGACCCGGTGAATGACGACAAATGGGTGCGCGAGGAGGAATAGGATGAAGCGATACGGCGCAGTGCTTGGCCTCAAGCCCGAGGCGGTGGCGGAATATGTGCGGGTGCATGCGGCGGTGTGGCCGGACGTGCTGGCCCAGATCAGGCGGAGCAACATCCGCAACTACTCGATCTTCCTCAAGCAGCCGGAGAACCTGCTGTTCTCCTACTTCGAATATGTCGGCACCGACTACGAGGCCGACATGGCGGCGATGGCGGCCGACCCGGTGACGCAGGACTGGTGGGCGCTGTGCATGCCGATGCAGTCGCCGCTCGAGACGCGGAAGGACGGCGAGTGGTGGGCTGCGGTGGACGAGGTGTTTCATACCGACTGAAGCGGCCCCGCCCGCCGCCGTTGACGCGCGCGTTTGAAGCGCCTAACTCGGGCTGATGAAACGCGATACCCACAAGCCCACCGGCCCGACCCAGCGCATGCTGCGCGTGGGCGAACTGGTGCGCCATGCGCTGGCGCAGCTGTTCTCGCGCGGCGAGATCGAAGATCCGCTGCTCGAGGGCAAGGTGATCACTGTACCGGAAGTGCGGATGACACCGGACCTGAAGCTCGCCAATGCCTACGTCATGCCGCTCGGCGGCGAAGGCGCCGACGAAGTCGTCGCCGCGCTCAACCGGCACCACAAGTTCATCCGCGGCCGCATCGCGCCGGAGCTCGACCTGAAATTCGCGCCGGACCTCAAGTTCTTCGTCGACAACACGTTCGAGGAATTCGGCAAGATCGATGCCCTGCTGCGCTCCGAACGGGTGCAGCGCGACCTGCGCGACGACGAAGACGACGAATAGGCAGCCGTGGTGCGGCTTGATCTCGTTCAATCCGCACTCCCCGGCAGTCATCCCTATCCCTGCCAGCAGGGACCCAACCCTCCACCAGCGCGGGCTGCGAGATTGATCCCTGCCTGCGCAGGAATGACACCCGGCGTATTTGGCTCGAAGGTGCCAGCAATGTCCAAACCCCAATCGAACAAGCGCGACGTTTCCGGCTGGCTCGTCCTCGACAAGCCCTACGACATGACCTCGACCCAGGCGGTGGGCAAGGTCCGCTGGCTGTTCGGGGCCAAGAAGGCCGGCCATGCCGGGACGCTCGACCCGCTGGCCACCGGCATCCTGCCGATCGCGCTGGGCGAAGCGACCAAGACCGTGCCCGCGGTGCAGGACGGACAGAAGGTCTACCGCTTCACCATCAAGTGGGGCGAGCAGACCACCACCGACGATGCCGAGGGCGAGATCTGCGCCCGCTCCGAAGTCCGGCCGGACGCGGCGGCGATCACGGCAGCGCTGCCGGCCTTTACCGGGGAGATCCTCCAGACCCCGCCGGCCTTCTCGGCGATCAAGATCGACGGCGAGCGGGCCTACGACCTTGCCCGCGCCGGCGAGACGGTGGTGCTCGAGCCCCGGCCGGTATTCATCGAGGCGCTGCGCCTCGTCGCGCATGACGGGGCGACCAGCGCGCTGGAAATGACCTGCGAGAAGGGCACCTATGTGCGGGCGCTGGCGCGGGACCTGGCGCACCACCTCGGCTCGTGCGCGCACGTGGTCAAGCTGCACCGCGCCATGGTCGGGCCGTTCGGCGAGGCGCAGGCGGTGACGCTGGCGGAACTCGAGGCCGCCGCCGATCGCGACAGCCTGCTGCAACCCGTCACCGCCGGCCTGCTGCTGCTGCCCGAGGTCCGGCTCACGCCCGACCAGGCATCGGCGGTGCGGAACGGCAACCCGGTGCTGTTGACCGGCCCGCGCGGGCCGGTCGCGCTCGAGGCCGCCTGGGCCAGCTGCGCGGGGGCGGCCGTGGCGCTCGGGTGCGTCGAAATGGGGCGGTTCAAGCCGCATCGCGTCATTGCCGGCTGAAGGCTGGAACCAAGTCGCGGCCAGATGCATTGTGCAGCACTTGGTGACAGTTAGGGGCCGGACGATGTCTGCCGGGGCGAGAGATGGCTGACGGGTCTGTCCCGGCTGAGACAGGCGGTCGTCGGCTCCGGCTCATCGCGCGGCCGATTGCGGTGTACCTGTTCGTCCTCGCGCTGGTCGCGCTGGTGCCTGCCTTCATCTTCTCGGCGGTACTGCTGCAACGCAACAACGAGGCGCAGGAGCGCGTGGTCGAGACGCTGATCACCGGCAATGCCCGGGCCATCGTCCAGGCGGTCGACCGCGAGATCAATGCCAATGTGACGACGCTGCGCGTGCTCGCGACCATGCCGCCGGTCACGCCGGCCGACTACCCGGCCTTCCATTCGCGCGTGACCCAGGCCCTCGCCGGCACCGGCTCCTACGTCTACCTCGTCCATCCCGACATGACCTCCGACCTGTCGACACGAGTCAGCCTGGCAGAGCAGCGGGTCACCCGGGTCGGGGACGTGCAGACGGCGCAACGGGCGTTCGATACGCGCGAGGTGGCGATCTCCGATGCCGTGTTCGGCACCGTCTCGCAGCAATGGGTGGTCAATATCCTGATGCCGGTGTTCCCGGGCGGGCGCGATCCGTTCCTCCTCGGCCTCAGCCGCACCGCCGGCCAGCTGTCGATGGCGCTGCTGGCGAGCCGCATGCCGGACGGCTGGCGCGTGGCCCTGCTCGACCGCAGCGGCATCATCATCGCGACCTCCGGAGCCGGCGGCAGCACCGGGGAAGCCTTCACCTTGATTGCCCACGACCAGCTTGGCTCCACCCCCGGCTGGCGCGACATCCGCTCGGGCGGGATCGACTATCTCGCCGTTACCCAGCAATCGCTGCTGACCGGCTGGAGCGTCGTGGCCTGGGCCGAGCGCGGGGTCGTCGCCAAGCCGCTGGCCGACGCGTTCTGGTCGCTGCTTGCCGGCGGCGTGCTGCTCGCGGCGCTGGTGGTGCTGGTCATCTACGCGGTGAGCCTGCAGATCGGGCGCTCCGTGCACGGGCTCGAGGCCGACGCCAAGCGGCTGGGCGCCGGCCAGCCGGTCGAGGCGCGCAGCTTCCCCATCGCCGAGATCGAAACAGTCTCGGCCGCCCTGGGCGATGCGTCCCGGCGCCGGCAGGCGGCCGAAACCGAGGTGCGCTTCCTGATGCGCGAGCTGGCGCATCGCAGCAAGAACCAGATGACCATCATCGCGGCCATGGCCAAGCAGACGGCACGCGGCGCCGACAGCGTGCCCGAATTCGTGTCGAGCTTCGAGAAACGCATCTTCGGGCTGGCCCGCTCGACCGACCTGCTGCTGGCGCATGGCGTGGCCGGCGTCGACCTCAAGGAACTGCTGGTCGGCCAGATCGACCCGTTCTGCCCGGTCGACGGGCAGCAGGTGGTGGTCGAAGGCCCGGCGCTGCGGCTCAATGCGCAGGCCGCCCAGATCCTGGGCATGGCGGCGCATGAGCTTGCCACCAACGCGGTCAAGTACGGCGCCTTCAGCAAGGAGGGCGGTCACCTCGAGGTAAGCTGGATGCGGTCCGGCGACCGGGTCGCCTTCGTCTGGCACGAGACCGGCGGGAAGCCGGTCGATGCGCCGCCCCGCCGCGGCTTCGGCACGACCGTGCTCGAGAACATGGTCGGACGCTCGCTCAATGGCGAAGTCAGCCGCGCGGCCCATGCGCGGGGCATCACCTGGCGGTTCTCGATCCCGATGGCCTCGCTCGACCCGAACGAAACGCTGAACAGCCGCGAGGACGGAGCGGACCGCAACCCGGGCGACAAATAACTGGCATTTGGCGGGGCTTTCCCCTATAGAGCGCGCCAAGTTCCGGCTCGCCGGCACTGCTCATGGCTCCGCCTGGACGACATCCCGGGCGGCAGCGTCCCGTTGATCCTCAATTGAAAGGACCATTCCGATGTCGATTACCGCTGAGCGGAAGACTGCGCTTATCAAGGACTTCGCCACCAAGAAGGACGACACCGGCTCGCCGGAAGTCCAGGTCGCGATCCTCTCCGAGCGCATCGCCAATCTCACCGAACACTTCAAGAGCCACAACAAGGATAACCATTCCCGTCGTGGCCTGTTGAAGATGGTTTCGACGCGCCGTCGTCTCCTCGACTACGTCAAGAAGACCGACGAAGCGCGCTACAAGGCGCTGATCGAGCGCCTGGGCCTGCGCCGCTGAGGCAAGGTCGATAACTTGGTCGCGGGGTACGCCCCGCGATCCTCTGGATGGCGGAACCGCCGTCCACGTATGCGTAGGCTGACGAACTACGCGGAGCATGGCGAGATCATCGGCCGCTCATGGCGCCAGAGGGCGCTCTCCCCCAAAGAGAATTGAGCGGCTCATCGTCTTGTCCATGTTCCGCCCCACCGGACAGGTGGGAGTCAGCGCGGAAACCGTGCCGATTTTGGGCTGGCGCAGCACATGGGGTGCTCCGCTCGCTGGCACACCGGATGAGTTCGCGGGGCCACTACGCCCCCGCGTTCCCGCTCATTCGAACAGAATGGAAAGACAGAACATGCCCATCAAGTTCGATCACCACAAAGTCGAGCTCAACTGGGGCGGCCAGCCGCTCACCCTCGAGACCGGCAAGATCGCCCGCCAGGCCGACGGCGCCGTGCTCGCCACCCTCGGTGAGACCGTCGTCCTCGCCACCGTCGTTTCGGCCAAGAAGCCGAAGCCGGGCCAGGACTTCTTCCCGCTGACCGTGAACTACCAGGAAAAGTACTTCGCCGCCGGCAAGATCCCGGGCGGCTACTTCAAGCGCGAAGGCCGCCCGACCGAAGCCGAGACGCTGACCTCGCGCCTGATCGACCGCCCGATCCGTCCGCTCTTCCCCGAGGGCTACAAGAACGAGACGCAGGTCATCGTCACCGTCCTCCAGCACGACATGGAGAACAATCCCGACGTGCTGTCGATGGTCGCCGCCTCTGCCGCGCTGACCATCTCGGGCGTGCCGTTCATGGGCCCGATCGGCGCGGCCCGCGTCGGTTACGTTGACGGCGAATACGTCCTCAACCTCGCCGTCGACAAGCGCGCCGACAGCAAGCTCGACCTCGTCATGGCCGGCACGCACGATGCGGTGCTGATGGTGGAATCGGAAGCCCAGGAGCTGTCCGAGGAAATCATGCTCGGCGCCGTGATGTTCGGCCACGCCGCTTCGCAGAAGGTCATCGACGCGATCATCAAGCTCGCCGAGCTGGCCGCCAAGGAACCGCGCGACTTCACCCCGCCGGACTACTCGGCGCTTGAAAAGGACGTGCTGGCGATCGCCGAGGCCGACCTGCGCGCAGCCTACAAGATCACCGACAAGGCCCAGCGCTACGCCGCCGTCGATGCCGCCAATGCCAAGGTCAAGGAGCACTTTGCTGCCCAGATCGAAGCCGGCACCGTGTCGGCCGAGGACCTGGGCGAGGTCGTGCACAACCTGCAGGCCAAGATCGTCCGCTGGAACATCCTCGACACCAAGACCCGCATCGACGGCCGCGACCTCACCACGGTCCGTCCGATCGTGGCGGAAGTCGGCGTGCTGCCGCGCACGCACGGCTCGGCCCTGTTCACCCGTGGCGAGACGCAGGCCCTCGTGGTCGCGACGCTCGGCACCGGCGACGACGAGCAGTTCGTCGACAGCCTCGAAGGCACCCAGAAGGTGAACTTCATGCTGCACTACAACTTCCCGCCCTACTCGGTCGGTGAAGCTGGCCGCATGGGCTCGCCCGGTCGTCGCGAGATCGGCCACGGCAAGCTCGCCTGGCGCGCCATCAATCCGATCCGCCCCAAGGCGGAAGAGTTCCCCTACACCATCCGCGTCGTCTCCGAGATCACCGAATCGAACGGCTCGTCCTCGATGGCGACCGTGTGCGGCACCTCGCTGGCGCTGATGGATGCGGGCGTGCCGATGAAGAAGCCGGTGGCCGGTATCGCCATGGGCCTCATCCTCGAAGGCGACCGCTACGCCGTCCTGTCGGACATCCTGGGTGACGAAGATCACCTCGGCGACATGGACTTCAAGGTTGCGGGCACCGCCGACGGCGTCACCTCGCTGCAGATGGACATCAAGATCGCCGGCATCACCGAGGAGATCATGAAGGTCGCGCTCGGCCAGGCCAAGGGCGGTCGCGAGCACATCCTGGGCGAGATGGCCAAGGCGCTCGACACCTCGCGCGCCAGCGTGGGCGAGTTCGCTCCGCGCATCGAGACCATCACCATCCCGACCGACAAGATCCGCGAAGTGATCGGCACCGGCGGCAAGGTGATCCGCGAGATCGTCGAGAAGACCGGCGCCAAGATCGACATCAACGACGACGGTACGGTGAAGGTGTCGTCCTCGGATGGCAAGGCGATCGACGCCGCCATCAAGTGGATCAAGGGCATCACCGATGAGCCGGAAGTCGGCGCCATCTACCAGGGCACCGTGGTCAAGACCGCTGATTTCGGCGCGTTCGTGAACTTCTTCGGCGCCAAGGACGGCCTCGTCCACATCAGCCAGCTCGCCGACCAGCGCGTGGCCAAGACCACCGACGTGGTCAAGGAAGGCGACAAGGTGTGGGTCAAGCTGCTCGGCTTCGACGATCGCGGCAAGGTCAAGCTGTCGATGAAGATCGTCGACCAGGAGACCGGCAAGGAACGCGCCAGGGAAGACGTTTCCGAGTAAGCGATCCGCCGATCAGGAACAGCAAGGCCCGGGAGCGATCCCGGGCCTTTGTCGTTCCCGGGGCCAGGAGGGGGGTCAGCGCCCCGGGGCCCAGTCGCCGAGGCCGAACAGGTCGATGGCGTCCTCGAGCGCCAGCTTCAGCCGGTCCAGGCGCGCCACGTCATGGTCGACCTCGCGCAGCCGGACAGGGCCGGCCGACGGCACCTCGCGCACCAGCGCACTGCCCTTGTCGGTCAGCCCGACCAGGCGGGCGCGGCGATCGTTCGGGTCCGTCCGCACCGTAACGAGTTCCATCCGGCGCAACTCGTCGATTGACTGGCCGAGCGTCGCGGGATGCATCACCAGCGCCTTGCGCAACGCTGCGAGCGGCAGTTGCGGGCGTTCGGCACAGATGCGCAGTACCTGCAGCTGCAGGCCGGTGAGGCCGAAGCGCTTCTTCAGGTCCGCCTCGAAGGCCGCCATGGCGCGTTCGAGCCGCACCCAGGCGACGGTGGCGGAAAGCGCCTGCTGCTGCATCAAACCCAACCGAATCCGATTTCCTATGGCAGCATAGTGAGTGCTGCGATGGACCAGTACAAGACTTGACCATGGCCCGCGACGCATGGCACTAGCCGGCAAATCCGGAGACATCTGATGGCAGGAACGCTCATCGTGGCGCTCGATCTCGACACAAGAGACGAGGCCGAACGCCTGGTCGCGGAGCTCGGCGACACGGTCGATTTCTACAAGATCGGCTACCAGCTGTTCTATGGCGGCGACGGGCTCAACCTCGGCAAGGCCCTGCTCGCATCCGGCAAGCGCGTGTTCTTCGACCTGAAGATGCTCGATATCGACAACACGGTCGAAAAGGGCGTCGCCGCCATCGCCAGGACCGGCGCGACGATGGTCACCGTGCACGCCTATCCCAGGACGATGCGCGCGGCCGCCAAGGCGGCACAGGGCTCCAATCTCACCGTGCTCGGCGTCACCGTCCTGACCTCGATGGACGATGCCGACCTCGCCGAGGCCGGCTACGCGCGGGATGCGGCGGGGCTCGTGGCCCTGCGCGCCGAACAGGCCAGGGCCGCCGGCATCGGCGGCATCGTCTGCTCGCCCAACGAGGCGGAAATGGTGCGCGGCATCATCGGGTCATCGATGGCTGTGGTCACCCCCGGCATCCGTCCCGCCGGCGCGGCCCATGGCGACCAGAAGCGCGTCACCGGACCGGCCGAGGCGCTGCGCGCCGGCGCCAGCCACCTCGTCGTTGGCCGTCCGATCACCGCCGCGGCCAGCCCGCGGGCAGCGGCACTCGACATCCTCGCCGAAATGGGCGGGGCGAAGCGGGTAGCTTAGCTCCCCTCCCCCTTGAGGGGCTGGGGGTGGGAATCCATCGGCAATCGCGGCACCACCCCTCCCGCGATCCCTCCCCTCAAGGGGGAGGGCGGCAGAGATTCCCGCTTTCGCGGCAATAACCCGGTGGGGTATAGGCCACATAGTAGTCGTCGGGAGCCGGGCATGTCAGACCTGAAGGTAGCAGTCGCCGGAGCGGGCGGACGCATGGGCGGCGCCAATATCCGGGCCATCGCCGCGACGCCGGGCCTCGTGCTCCAGTCTGCCTTCGACCGCTCGGGCGCGCCGGTCATCGGCAGGGATGCGGGCGAACTGGCCGGCCTCGACGCACTGGGTGTCACGATCACCGACAATCTCGACACCGCCCTCGCCGGCGCCGAGGCCATCATCGATTTCACCGCCCCGGCCAATTCCGTCCTCCTGGCGCGGGAAGCGGCGCGGCGCGGACTCGTCCACATCGTCGGCACCACCGGCTGCAGCGAGGCCGACGAGGCCGCCATCGCGCAGGCCGCGGCGGACGGCGCGCGCATCGTCAAGGCCGGCAATTTCTCGCTCGGCGTCAACCTGCTGCTGGGGCTCGTCAGGCAGGCGGCGGCGGCGCTGCCCGGCTTCGACATCGAAATCCTCGAGATGCACCACAACAAGAAGGTCGACGCCCCCTCGGGTACCGCGCTGATGCTGGGCGAAGCAGCCGCGCGCGGTCGCAACGTCGACCTCGGGACCCACTCGGTGCGCGTCCGCGACGGCCATACCGGCCCGCGCCAGGCCGGCACGATCGGCTTTGCCACGCTGCGCGGCGGCAATGTCATCGGCGAGCACAAGGTGATCCTCGCCGGCCCGTCCGAGCGGATCGAGCTCAACCACATCGCCGACAACCGCGCGCTGTTCGCCGAAGGCGCCGTGCGGGCCGCGCTCTGGGCCCGCGACCAGCGGCCCGGCCTCTATTCCATGGCCGACGTGCTCGGCTTCAACTGAAGGACATTTGGATGACCGGTACGCTGATCCTCGTGCGCCATGGCGAGAGCGAGTGGAACCTGAAGAACCTGTTCACCGGCTGGCGCAACCCGGACCTCACCGAGAAGGGGATCGGGGAGGCCAAGGCGACTGGCGAGCGGCTGAAGCAGGCCGGGCTGGTGCCGGACGTCTACTTCACCTCGGCATTGCGCCGGGCCCAGCACACGCTTGACCTGATCCTCGAGGTGCTCGGCATCACCGAGGTGACGATCACCCGCTCCAAACAGCTCAACGAGCGCGACTACGGCGACCTCGCCGGGCTCAACAAGGACGACGCGCGCCAGAAGTGGGGCGAGGAGCAGGTGCTGATCTGGCGCCGTTCCTTCGACGTCCCCCCGCCGGGCGGCGAAAGCCTCAAGGACACGGCGGCGCGCACGCTGCCCTATTTCGACAGGGAAATCCTGCCGCTACTCAAAGCCGGCAAGACGGTGCTGATCGCCGCCCACGGCAACTCGCTGCGCTCGATCGTCATGGCCATCGAAAACCTGACCCCCGAGCAGATCCTGAAGCGCGAACTCGCGACCGGTGAGCCGGTGGTCTACAAGATCGACGCGGACGGGAAACTGGCGGGGACGGTGGCGGTCTGACAGTGCCCCTCACCCCGGCGCTTCGCGCCACCCCTCTCCCTCAAGGGGAGAGGGGAAGAAACAGGGCACAGCCTTCCCTCTCCCCTTGAGGGAGAGGGTGCCTCGCGCAGCGAGGCGGGTGAGGGGACGGTCAGCCCCCCACCACCCCGCTCTCCCAGCCCAGGATGGCGCGCTTGCGCGGCACGCCCCAATGATAGCCGGTCAGCGCCCCGCTCGAGCCGACGACGCGGTGGCACGGCACGACGAAGCTGATCGGGTTCTTGCCCACCGCCGCGCCCACCGCCCGTGCGGCGGTCGGCCTGCCGATATGGTCGGCGACCTTCTGGTAGGTGGTGGCCGTGCCCACCGGGATCCGCAGCAGCGTCTGCCAGACCTTGATCTCGAAATCGGTGCCGATCAGCACGACGCGCACCGGCTCGTCCGCCTTCCACCGCGAGGGGTCGAAGACGCGCGCCGCCACCGGCGCCACGGCGCGGTCGTCGCGGCGATAGCTGGCATTGGGCCAGCGCCTGGCGAGGTCGTCGAAGGCCGCCTCAACGCTCATCCCCTCGTCGGCAAAGCCGATGCCGGACAGGCCGTACTCGGTCATCGTCAGCACCGCCGTGCCGAACGGCGAAGGCGCGACGCCCCAGGTCATCTCCAGCCCCTCGCCGCGATTGCGATAGGCGCCGGGCGGCATGGCCTCGTGCGTCACGAACAGGTCATGCAGGCGCGAGGTGGAGGACAAGCCGACCGCGTAGGTCGTATCGAGCACGCTCTGGTTGTCGGCCAGCAGCTGCTTGGCGTGGTTCAGCGCGACGCATTGCGCAAAGCTCTTGGGCGAGAGCCCGCACCAGCGGCGGAACAGGTCGGTGAGCTGACGCTCGGTCAGCCCGAGGGCGCGGGCAAAGCGCGGCAGGTCGATCTCGTCGGGCAGGGTCTCGCTGAGATAGGCGATGGCCGCCTGCACCGTCTCATAGTCCGAATTGGCGATGATGGTTTCGTGCTTGCTCATGGGGGCAGAATAGGCGCGCGGGGAAGCGGATGCGACCCGGATTTGACGGGATCCCCCCCTCCCCCTTGAGGGGAGGGGCTGGGGGTGGGGGTCCATCGATGATCACCCGACCACCCCCTCCCTCGATCCCTCCCCTCAAGGGGGAGGGACGCGACGGCGCTCGATCCTGCCACCGGGTCATTCCCGCGAAAGCGGGAACCTCTGTTTGCGGTGCCTGCCAAAGACAGGGATCCCCGCTTTCGCGGGGATGACACCGTGGACAGGGCCAGCGGCTCAGCCCCGCGAGCGCTTCAGCGCCGTGCCGAAGGCCTTGGCGAAGCTCGATTTCTCGTCCGGGTTGAGGAAGGCGCCCAGCTCCACGTCGCGGTCGCGGGTCCTCAGATGCAGCGCCGTGGTGCGCTCGTTGTAGTCGCGGTCGATCACCAGCTTGACGAAGAACGGGTTGAACCGCGTCAGCGTTTCCTTGCCGGTCCCATCGACCTGCTTCAGCTCGAGCTGGTCGGGCCACAGCGTCACCTGCTCGTAGCGCCTGCCGTCGCGCTGGTGCGCGCTCAACGCCCACCAGATCAGCCCCACGCCCAGGCCCATGAAGCCGACGATCGGCCAGGCCCCCATGGAAACGAAGGCGATGCCGGGAATGATGGTGAGCAGCATCGCGACAACGACAACGGCATGAAGGCCCCTCCGTCCCATCGAGCGATGGGGCGTGAGCTTTGCCGCAAAGAGCGGCCTCGCTTGCGTTTGGGTCGTCATCTTGGGCATCACTATAAGCCTGGAATCAGGACGACGGAATGGCACAGAAAAAAGTGAAGTCACTGCCGAAGGCAGATGTCGAGGCCATTTTCGGCGCTTTTGCGGCAAGCAACCCCGAGCCCCGGGGCGAACTCGACTATGTCAACCCGTTCACCCTGCTGGTGGCGGTGGTGCTCTCGGCCCAGGCCACCGACGCCGGCGTCAACAAGGCGACGAAGACGCTGTTCCAGCTCGCCGATACGCCCGAAAAGATGGTGGCGCTGGGGGCCGCCGGGATCGAGGAGCGAATCAAGACGATCGGCCTGTTCCGCACCAAGGCCAGGAATGTCTTCGCCCTCAGCCAGCAGCTGGTCGAGCGGTTCGGCTCCGAGGTGCCGGCAGACCGCGAGGCGCTCGAGAGCCTGCCGGGCGTCGGGCGGAAGACCGCCAACGTCGTTCTCAACATCGCCTTCCGCCAGCCGACCATCGCGGTCGATACGCACCTGTTCCGTGTCGCCAACCGCACCGGCCTCGCACCGGGCAAGACCCCGCTCGAAGTCGAAACCGGGCTCTTGAAGGTCGTGCCAGACCAATACCTGCTGCACGCCCACCACTGGCTGATCCTGCACGGTCGCTACATCTGCAAGGCGCGCAAGCCGGAGTGCTGGCGCTGCATCATCGCGCCATGGTGCCGGTTCGAGCCGAAGACCCCGCCGCCGAAGGGGGCGTGAGCGGCGGCGCGACGCCTCAATCCGTTGCGCGCGGCGCAATTCTCCTCTAAGTCCGGCGCCGGCTCGTTTCTCCCCAGCAGACAAGGATTGCCGATGGCCGAGGCCAGGTTCGACGTGTTGACCATCGGCAATGCCATCGTCGACGTCATCGCCCCCATCGAGCCGGGCTTTCTCGAGTGCGAGGGGCTGTCCGAGGGCATCATGCACCTCGTCGATGCCGAGCGCAGCGAATACCTCTACCAGCGCATGCCGGCCGACAAGCGCCAGATCTCGGGCGGCAGCTCGGCCAATACGGCGGCCGGCGTCGCTTCGCTGGGCGGGCGCGCCGCCTTCGTCGGCAAGGTCGCGGCGGACCCGCTGGGCGATGTGTTCGCGGACGACCTCAAGCGCATCGGCGTCCACTACGGGGTGTCCCGCCTCGTCGACGGGCCGGCGACGGCGCGCTCGATGATCCTGCTCTCGCCCGACGGCGAGCGCACCATGAACACCTACCTCGGCGCCTGCCACCAACTGACCCCCGCCGACATCCGGGAAGACGAGATCGGCGCCGCCACGGTCACCTACATGGAAGGCTTCCTGTGGGACCCGACCGAGGCCAAGAAGGCCTTCGTCACCGCGGCCCACTATGCCCACAAGCATGAGAAGGCGGCATCGTTCACGCTCTCGGACCCGTTCTGCGTGCACCGCTACCGCGACGAGTTCCTCGACCTCATCCGCTCGAAGACCATGGACATCGTGTTCGGCAATATCGAGGAGCTGAAGGCGCTCTACCAGACCGACTTCCACGGGGCGGTGCAGGCGATTGCCCAGGATGCCGAACTCGCCGCCATCACCATGGGCGCGCAGGGCGCGATGGCCATCGCCAATGGGGAGATCATCACGGTGCCGGCCTATGCCGTGCCCGAGGTGGTCGACGTCACCGGCGCCGGCGACCTGTTCGCGTCGGGCTTCCTGCTCGCCCTCGCCCGCGAACGCGACCTCCGCACCGCGCTGCAGGCCGGGTGCCTTGCCGCCAGCGAAGTGATCTCGCATATCGGCGCCCGCCCGGTGGCGGACCTGCAGGCCATGGCAGCGGGGCATGGGATCGGGGTCTGAGGGCTCGGCTGCGCCGGCGGCGCCACAACGTCCCCTCTCCCCTCCGGGGAGAGGGTTAGGGTGAGGGGTGGCCAAGCGCGCTACACCTTCCTGAGCGCCACCCGCTCGATGGTGTGGCTCGGCCCCTTGGTCAGCACCAGGTCGGCGCGGCTTCGGGTCGGCTGGATGTTGTCGCGCAGGTTGGGCAGGTTGATCTCGGTCCAGGCCCACCTGCCGAACTTCTCGGCTTCCTCGCTGCTCATCTGGGTGAAGCGGTGGAAGAAGCTCTTGGGATCGGCGAAGGCGGTCTGGCGCAGGCGCCGGAAGCGCTCCATGAACCAGTCGGTCAGGTCCTTCTCGTCGGCATCGATGAAGATCGAGAAATCGAGGAAGTCCGAGGCGAACAGGATCGGCCGGCCGGATCTGGGCAGTTCGCCCGGCTGCAGGATGTTAAGCCCCTCGACGATCAGGATGTCCGGCCGGTCGATGGTCACGTACTGGCCCGGCACGATGTCGTAGACGAGGTGCGAGTAGACCGGCACCTTCACGTCGCGCTTGCCCGACTTGATGTCGGAGAGGAAGCGGATCAGCCCCGCCCGGTCGTAGCTCTCGGGAAAGCCCTTGCGCTCGGCGAGCTTGAGCTCCTCGAGTCTCGCGTTCGAGAACAGGAAGCCGTCGGTGGTGACGAGGTCGACCTTGGGCGAGTTCGGCCAGCGACTGAGCAACGCGCGCAGGATGCGCGAGGTGGTCGACTTGCCCACCGCCACGGAACCGGCGACCCCGATGATGTAGGGCACCTTGCGGTCGTCGGCGCCGAGAAAGCGGGTCGAGGCGCGGTGCAGCTCCTGCGTCGCCTCGACATAGAGCGAGATCAGGCGGCTCAGCGGCAGGTAGATCTGCTCCGCCTCGGCGAAGGAGATCGGGTCGGTCAGGGCGCGCAGCCGCTCGATGTCGGCCGGCTCGAGCGTCATCGGCTCGTCGGCGCGAAAACGGCTCCACTCCGCCTTGGTGAAATAGTGGTAGGGCTCGAGCTGCTCGGCCATCACGACTTTCTCCGCCCCGCCTTCTCGGCAATGCCCGATTGCGCGGTGCGCTTTTCGAGCTCGGCCATCACGTCGGCAAGCGGCACGCCGGCGCCGCGCAGCAGCACCAGCAGGTGATAGAGCACGTCGGCGGCCTCGGCGGTGGTGCCGGCCGGGTCGCGGGTCACCGCCGCGATGATCAGCTCGGCCGATTCCTCGCCGAACTTCTTGGCGGCCCGCTCGATGCCGGCGGCGAGCAGCTTTGCCGTCCAGCTCTCCTCCGGCGAAGCGGTGGCGCGTGCCGCCACCCGCTGGTCGAGCGCTTCGAGGGTGAAGCCCATCAGATCTCTCCCGCGTTGCTGTCGCGCCGCATCGGGATGCCGTGGCGCTCCATGTAGTCCTTGGCCTCGCCGACCGTGAAGGTGCCGAAGTGGAAGATCGACGCCGCCAGCACCGCCGAGGCGTGCCCCTTCTTGACCCCGTCGACGAGGTCGTCGAGCGAGCCGACGCCGCCCGAGGCGATCACCGGCACATGCACGCTGTCGGCGATGGCGCGGGTGAGCTCGAGGTCGAAGCCGGACTTGGTGCCGTCGCGATCCATCGAGGTGACCAGCAGCTCGCCGGCGCCGCGCTCGACCATCCGCGCGGCGAACTCCACCGCGTCGATCCCGGTCGGGTTGCGGCCGCCATGGGTGTAGATCTCCCACTCGTCCATGTTGTGCTGGCCGGGCGCGCGGGTCTGGCGGCGGCGCGCGTCGATCGAGACGACGATGCACTGGTCGCCGAACTTGTCGGCGGCGCGGGCGACGAAGTCGGGATCGTTCACCGCCGCGGTGTTGATCGCCACCTTGTCGGCTCCGGCGAGGAGAAGCTTGCGGATATCCTCGACCTTCCGCACGCCACCCCCCACCGTGACCGGCATGAAGCAATGCTCGGCCGTCCGCGCCACCACGTCGAAAATGGTGTCGCGGTTGTCGGAGCTCGCGGTGATGTCGAGGAAGGTGAGTTCATCGGCGCCGGCGGCGTTGTAGGCGATCGCCGCCTCGACCGGGTCGCCGGCATCGATCAGGTCGACGAACTGCACGCCCTTCACGACGCGACCGTCCTTGACGTCGAGGCAGGGGATGATGCGGGTCTTCAAAGTCATTGCCGGGGCTCCCGGGGCTTGGTCAGCTTGCCCGCTATGGCGAAGACGAAGCTGAAAATCCAGAAAAACAGCGCGAAGAGGACGAGCGGTGCGACCAGCGCCGGCAGGAATCCGCCGAGGCTCAGGTAGCCGAGGGCCAGGATGGGCACCAGCGCCAGCGGATACCACAACAGGTTCACCCGCCGGATCAGGATCGGCCTGTTGCGCCGCTCAGGCATCGAAGCCGGCCCGCCGCTTCCAGCGCCCGCGATGCCAGAACAGGATGCCGAGCCAGGCGAAGGCGAGCACGATCCCGGCCGGCCAGGTCACCAGCGCGTACCAGAAGGTATTGGCCATGGCCTGCAGTTGGCCCGCCTTGTCGACGCCATCGACGATGCACGGGTCGAGCACGCCGTCCGTCACCGTGCAGCCGTGGCCCTGCGCCACGTTCGCCGCATAGACGGTGAGCGCGATCGGCGCCATGGCGCCCACAAAGATCAGCGCCAGCGCGATCAGGTAGGGCCACCACGGAAAGCGCGGTGCGGTCACGCCGCCCTCACCTGCTTGAGCAGCGCCAGTGCTTCACGTGAATCAATGCGCCCGTCGTAGAGGGCGCGGCCGGAGATGGCACCCTCGAGCACCTGGTACTCCGGCAACGTCATCGTCCGGATGTCGTCCATCGAGGCGAGTCCGCCCGAGGCGATCACCGGGATCGACACGGCCCGCGCCAGCTCCAGCGTCGAGGGCCAGTTTATCCCCTTGAGCACGCCGTCGCGGTCGATGTCGGTGTAGATGATGGCGGCGACACCGGCGCCCTCGAAGCGCTGCCCCAGCTCGATCGCCGTCAGCTCGGAGGTTTCCGCCCAGCCCTCGACCGCCACCCTGCCGCCGCGCGCATCGATGCCGACCGCCACCTTGCCGGGGAACAGCCGCGCCGCTTCACGCACCAGCTCGGGATCCCGCACGGCGACCGTGCCGAGAATGACGCGGGCCAGGCCCTTCGCCAGCCAGCTCTCGATATGGGCGATGGTGCGGATGCCGCCGCCCAGCTGCACCGGGAACGTCACGGCCTTGAGGATGGCCTCGACGGCGGCGCCATTGACGCTCTCGCCGGCAAAGGCGCCGTTCAGGTCGACGACATGCAGGTATTCAAAACCCTGGCTCTCGAACGCCCGGGCCTGCGCGGCCGGATCGTCGTTGAACACGGTGGCCTGCGCCATGTCGCCCAGCTTCAGCCGGACGCACTGCCCATCCTTCAGGTCGATAGCGGGAAACAGGATCATGCAGAAGGCTCCGTGGGCTTGGCCAGCCCCTCACCCCTTCCCTCGCCCCAAAGGGGCGAGGGGGCGGTAGCTGCACGGTCAGCGAAACAAGCGTTCCCTCTCCCCTCTGGGGAGAGGGCCAGGGTGAGGGGCAACCAAGCGAACAGTCTCAAGGCTTCCACCGCAGGAAATTCCCGATCAGCCGCAGCCCGAGGGTCTGGCTCTTCTCCGGGTGGAACTGCGTGCCCAGCATGTTGTCGCGGCCGACGATGGCGGTGACCTGCTGGCCATAGTCGGCCGTGGCGATCAGCGTCTCCGGGCGCTCGGTCTCAAGGTGGTAGGAGTGGACGAAATAGGCGTGCAGCCCGGTCTCGCCGTCGGGAATGCCCTGCAGCAGCGGATGCGACTGGCGGAAGGTGAGCGTATTCCAGCCCATGTGCGGGACCTTGAGCCCGCCCTTCGGCTCGAGCCGCACCACGGAGCCGGGGATCCAGCCGAGCCCTTTGGTGACCGCCTTTTCGCGCCCTTCGGTCGCCATCAGCTGCATGCCGACGCAGATGCCGAGGAACGGCACCCCGCCCCGGATGACGCGCTCCTCGAGTACCTCGACCATGCCGGTGACGGCATCGAGCCCGGCGCGGCAATCGGCAAAGGCGCCGACACCCGGCAAGACGATGCGGTCGGCGCGGCGCACCGCCTCGACATCGTCGGTGACGAGGATGGTGTCGCCGGTGCCGGTCTCGCGCGCGGCGCGCTCGAAGGCCTTGTGGGCCGAGCGCAGGTTGCCCGAGCCGTAGTCGATGATGGTGACCGTGCTCATGCGGACTGCCGCTTCATGTATTCGACAAGTGCGAGGTCCTCGGCCTGGGCGACATAGTCGCCCTGATAGGCGCCGCCGCTGCGCGCCGCCTTGACGCGGCGGAAGGCCGGCGCCTCGAAGCCGATCAGCACGGCCATCAGCACGTAGAGCCAGAAGCTGGCCGCGCCGCCGATCCAGGGCGACAGCGCCACGATCAGCGCCGTGCCGAAGGCCCAGCCGGTGAGCAGCAGCCACAGTCCATGCACGAGCGCGTGAACCGGCGGCACGAGGGCAGCGGACCACGAGAAGCGATCGGCCACCGCAATCGGGCCGTCGCTCGGACGTGCATAGACGGAATACAGGGTCACGGGATAACCTCAAGGGATCGGGCTATGCGGTTCGCCTTAGAGCAAAACCGCGGCGGTTGGAAGATCGAGGGGATCGGCCACCAGGCCCGCCATGCCATGGGCAACGAGGAGAGCTCAATGTCGCACGACCAGGACACCCACGCCGAACCGCTGGGACAGGCCAATTTTCTCCGCTGGCTCGCCATCGGGCTGATCGGGCTGATGGCCCTGTTCACCCTGTTCGTCCTCGGCTCGGCCGCCCTGCACGGCTTCAGCTGATACCCGCGCTGCCGGGTCAGAGCGTACCCTTGGTCGACGGGATCGCGTCAGCCGCGCGCGGATCGATCTCGACGGCACTGCGCAGCGCCCGGGCCAGCGCCTTGAAGGCGCTCTCGGCGATATGGTGGTTGTTGTCGCCGTAGAAGGTCTCGACGTGCAGCGTGATGCCGGCATTCATGGCAAAGGCCTGGAACCACTCGCGGAACAGTTCGGTGTCCATCTCGCCGACCTTGTCGCGGGTGAACTCGACCTTCCAGACGAGGAACGGCCGGCCCGAGACGTCGAGCGCGACGCGGGTGAGCGTCCCGTCCATCGGCAGGTCCGACGACGCATAGCGCCGGATACCCTTCTTGTTGCCCAGCGCCTGCTTCACCGCTTCGCCCAGCGCGATGCCGACATCCTCGGCCGTGTGGTGGAAGTCGATATGCAGGTCGCCCTTGGCGCGCACCGTCATGTCGATCAGCGAGTGCTTGGCCAGCTGGTCGAGCATGTGGTCGAGAAAGCCGATGCCGGTCCGCATGTCGTGCTTGCCCGACCCGTCGAGGTTCACCGACACGGTGATGTCGGTCTCGTTGGTCTTGCGGGCGATTTCAGCAGTTCGCATGGCTCAATCCTCTCGGCGCGGCGGCTCTAGCAGATAGCGCCGGACGGGTGAAGATGCGGTGAAGGGGACGCCGTTGCATGACCACCACACGTCCCGGCCGTCATCCCGGCGAACGCCGGGACCCAGTGCACCAGCTCTACCACAACCGGGCCCCCTCCGGCCCGTCACCGAAGGACCGCCGCGTTCACCAGCCGACCCGACCGTCCGAGCGATGGGTCCCGGGCGTTCGCCGGGATGACGACCTGTGATTGGTGCAACGCCGTGCCCGCAAGCACCCAGTCACCCCCGCGAACCTACCCAACCGTCCAGTGCGGTTTGCATTCGCCCGCGCCACCCCTAAATAAGGCGGAACAGTTCTGGAGTACCTCCCCCATGTCGCAAGACAACGACTTCCCCGGCTGGCACGGCACGACCATCGTCGCCGTGCGCAAGGGCAACAAGGTGGTGGTGGCCGGGGACGGACAGGTCTCGGTCGGCAACACGGTGATGAAGCACAGCGCCAGGAAGGTCCGGCGCCTCGCCGACGGCAAGGTGATCGGCGGCTTCGCCGGCGCCACGGCCGACGCCTTCACGCTGTTTGAAAGGTTGGAAGCCAAGCTGATCCAGTATCCGGACCAGCTGATGCGCGCCGCGGTCGAGCTGGCGAAGGACTGGCGCACCGACCGCTACCTGCGCCGGCTCGAGGCCATGATGATCGTCGCCGACAAGGACGTGACGCTGGTGCTCACCGGCACGGGCGACGTGCTGACCCCCGACCACGACACCATCGCCATCGGCTCGGGCGGCAACTACGCCTATTCCGCCGCCCTGGCGCTCAGCGAGAATACCGACCTCGATGCCGAGCAGATTGCCCGCAAGGCGATGAAGATCGCCGCCGAGGTGTGCATCTACACCAACGAGAACGTCACGCTCGAGACCATCGAGACCTAGAGAGTCCGGCGGCCGTATGGCGCCATATCAGTGGTTGCGTTCCCGAACCGGAAACCCGCAAGGGCACTCTTGCCGGGGACGCTCACGAGGACGCGCTGCAACGGGCGTCCGGAAGGAAGTTTGATGACCGACACCAATTTCTCCCCGCGCGAGATCGTTTCCGAACTCGATCGCTACATCGTGGGCCAGCATGACGCCAAGCGCGCCGTCGCCGTGGCGCTGCGCAACCGCTGGCGCCGCCAGCAGCTTCCCGAGGAGCTGCGCGCCGAGGTCACTCCCAAGAACATCCTGATGATCGGGCCCACGGGCGTGGGCAAGACCGAGATCAGCCGGCGCCTTGCCAGGCTGGCGCAGGCCCCGTTCATCAAGGTCGAGGCGACCAAGTTCACCGAGGTCGGCTATGTCGGCCGCGACGTCGAGCAGATCGTGCGCGACCTGGTCGAGGCCGGCATTTCGCTGTTGCGCGACAAGAAGCGCAACGAGGTGCAGGCGCAGGCGCACCACAATGCCGAGGAACGCGTGCTCGATGCGCTGGTCGGCTCGTCGGCGACGCCCTCGACCCGTGACAGCTTCCGTTTGAAGCTGCGCAACAACGAGCTCGACGACCGCGAGATCGAGGTCGAGATGACGTCCCAGGCCCCGGCCGGCGGCTTCGAGATTCCCGGCATGCCGGGCGCCAGCGTCATCAACATCCAGGACATGCTCGGCAAGGCCTTCGGCGGCCGCGGCGTCAAGCGCAAGGTCAAGGTCAAGGACGCGCACGCCCCGCTGATGGCCGAGGAGGCCGACAAGCTGCTCGACCAGGATGCGCTGACCAAGGAAGCCATCGAGCTGGTCGAGAACCACGGCATCGCCTTCATCGACGAGATCGACAAGGTGGCCAACCGCGAAGGCGTCGGCCAGGGCCCGAGCCGCGAAGGCGTGCAGCGCGACCTGCTGCCGCTGATCGAAGGCACGACCGTCTCGACCAAGTACGGACCGGTGCGGACCGACCACATCCTGTTCATCGCCTCCGGCGCCTTCCACGTGAGCAAGCCCTCGGACCTCTTGCCCGAGCTGCAGGGGCGCCTGCCCATCCGGGTCGAGCTCAGCGCGCTGAGCCGCGATGACCTGATCGGCATCCTCAACGACACCGACGCCAGCCTGATCAAGCAGTACGTGGCGCTGATGAAGACCGAGGGGCTGACGCTCGCTTTCACCCCCGACTCGATCGAGGCGATCGCGGACGCGGCCGTGCATGTCAACGCCACGGTCGAGAACATCGGCGCGCGCCGGCTCGCCACCATCCTCGAGCGGCTGGTCGAGGACATCTCGTTCGACGCGCCGGACAAGGCAGGCCAGACCATCACCATCGACAAGGCCTACGTGGCCGAGCGCATCGGCAAGATGGCGGCGGACACCGACCTCAGCCGCTTCGTGCTGTAGCGCGTCGCCTCGGTCCGGCTCCACGCGTCCCCACCCATCAGGTCATCCCCGCGAAAGCGGGGATCTCCGTTGCGGCGGCCGGCTCTACTTCGTCCGCCGGATCACTTCGGTGCTGAGGAACGCCAGGTCCTCGGGGCTCAGCTTGCCGATGTCGCGGGCGAGGCGGTTGGCCAGTTCGGTCGCCGCGGGCGGCATGCCGGCGGTGTCGATCGCGACCTTGGGATCGCTCATCTCGGCGAGGCGCTGCAGGTCCTCGGCGTCGTCCCAGATCACGTTGAAATAGGCGATGATCTTCTGCAGCAAAGTGAAGGTCGGCTTGCCGCGCCGGCCGTGCTCGAGGGCGCTGAGATAGGCGCTCGACACCTGCAGCGCCGCCGCCATCTCCTTCAGCGTCACGCCGCGCTCGTCGCGCATGGCCCGCAGCCGCTCTCCCAGTGGCGTCATCGATAGTCGCGCTCCCGCCGCAGACGGACATAGAAGGCCCCGTCGCCGCCATGGCCCTGGGCGGCGACGTCCCAGCCGGCGACAAGCGGGGCAAGGTTCGGCTCGCTGAGCCAGATCGGCAGCATGGCGCGCAGCACGCCGCGCTCGATGATCACCGCGGCATCGTCGCCGAGTTTCTTCAGGCCCTTGCCGGTGATCACGAGCAGCGTGCGGTCGCCGCGGGCGGCGCGCGCATGGATGAAGCGGGTGAGCGCGGCATGGGCCTCGACCTGGCGCATGCCGTGCAGGTCGATGGTGCCGTCGATCTCGACGCGGCCGCGCTGCAGGCGCTGCTTGAGGTTGGGCTCGATGCCGGCCCGCGGCTTCCTCGCCGGCCGCCCGTCGGATTGGTATGGCGGCATGACGGGCATCAGCCGGTGCGGCTTGGGCAGCGGCGCCGCCGGCAACGGCAGCGGTTCGGCCTCCAGGTCGACGAACGGGCGGCGCGGCGGCCGCAATGGTGCGACGGTCTGCCGGACCTCATGCCAAAGGTGCCAGTCCGGGAGCTGTCCCTTCCCGTCCGACCGGCGCTTGGCCATGGCAAAGCCCCCGCTGCCGGCCTATTCGAGCTGGCTGGTGGCGACAAGCTTCCAGTTGGGGTCGCGCGACTTGGGGTTGCGCGCGAAGGTCCATTCGTCGGCGATATTGGTGACCTGGTCGGCATTGCCCTCGATCAGGGCGCCGTCCTTGTCGCGGGTGGCCGAGACCACCTCGGCATGGAAGCGGATGGTGACGTTGGCGTTTCGCTTGTCGAGCTCGGCCTCCGAGATCTCGACCTTGGGCAGGCCGACGAAGGTGACCTCGACCTTGCGGCCGGCCGCCTCGCGATCCTTGATCACCTTCTCGAAGCCGTCGAACACGTCCTTTTCGAGCAGGTTCCTGAGCGTCTGCCGGTCACCCGAGGCAAAGGCGGTGACGATCATCTCGTAGGCCGCCTTGGCGCCTTCCATGAAGCTCTTGGGCGAGAAGGCCGGGTCGGCCTCGGCAATTGCCTTCAGCCCCGCCGCCACCGCCTCGTCGCCATGGGCGAACTGGGTGATCTCGGCCTCGAGCTTGCGCTGGTAGCGCTCCTGGTCCTCGTTGCTCTGCGGCACCGGGCGCGGGCGCATCTGCACGACGTTCTCCTCGCCGGGCTTGGCCGCCGCCACTTCGCGCTGGCGCTGGGCCGGCGTGCGCTCGTTGCCGGTGCGTGTCCCCAAGACCTGGCGCAGCCGATAGAGCACCACGATCGCCAGACCGATCACGATCAGCGTGGGGATATCGAAAAACTGATCCATCGGGCACGGGTCTCGCGAGAAAAGGGACGGCCGGCCATGGGCGGCCGGACTTGCTGACCTATATATAGGAAAACGTTCAGCCGGAAACCAGTTCACGTTTGGCTGAAGCGGCCGTCACGGCCGATATGACGCAGTGCTTTCGAAAGGGTAACGCCGTGGGCCGCCTGCTGTTTCTGCTGTTCCTCGCCATGCCGCTGATCGAGATCGCCTGCTTCATCGTGATCGGCAACGCCATCGGGCTGTGGCCGACCCTGCTGGGCGTGCTGGTGATGGCGGCGGCCGGCGTGCTGCTGCTGCGCCACCAGGGCATTTCCGTCGTCAACCAGATGCGCGACACGCTGGGTCGGGGCCAGCTGCCGGCGCGCTCGCTCGCCGACACCATGATGGTCGGCCTCGCCGCCATCCTGCTCATCGTGCCCGGCTACTTCACCGGCCTTCTCGGCCTGTTGCTGCTGATCCCGCCGCTGCGCGGCGCGCTCTACGCCTGGCTCCGTTCGCGCGTCCAGGTCGTCGCGACCACGACCAGCGCCAGCTACGGCTATGCCCCGCCGCGCGTCGAGGACGAAACGATCGAGCTCGATTCGGACGAGTGGCGGCCGCGCTGAGGGCCCCGTGCCCCGCCCTGCGACCCCCACCCCCGGCCTCTCCCCTCGACAGCGAGGGGAGCGCAAAGTGCCGGACTCTCGGACCTGAGGCGCTCGAGCGCTTGTGAGGCCCTCCCAAAAATGCTAGCCAGCGCGCCGAAATAGAGTTCGAGGAACCCTCCGAAATGGCTGACCAGACCCCGGCCGGCGCGGCCAACGCGACCACCACTCCCGCGCCCAGCTACAGCCTCGTGGGCCAGTATACCCGCGACCTGAGCTTCGAGAATCCGGGCGCGCCCGGCTCGGTGCTGCTCGGCGGCGCCAATCCGAACTTCAACGTCGGCATCAATGTCGGGGTCAAGAAGCAGGCCGACGACCTCTATGCCGTCGAGATCAGCCTCAACGCCAAGGCTGAGCGCGACAGCAATGTGCTGTTCAATGTCGAACTGGTCTATGGCGGCGTGTTCCGCGTCAAGAACGTGCCCGAGAACCAGCTGGCGCCGCTGCTGATGGTCGAGTGCCCGCGCATGATCTTCCCGTTCGCCCGCCACGTGCTGGCGACCGTCGTCCAGCTCGGCGGCTTCCCGCCGCTGATGATGGAGCCGGTCGACTTCATGGCGCTCTACGTGCAGAACCTCAAGGCGATGCAGGCACAGCAGGCCCAGGGCGCGGCGAACTGATCGCCGCCAGGCGGCACCCATTTGCCTCCATCCACGATGTCATCCCCGCAAAAGCGGGGATCTCCGTTTCTGGCGCCAGCGCAAGCCGAGATTCCCGCTTTCGCGGCAATGAGTAGCTGGGGCAGCCATGCAGCCCCTACTCCGCCGCCACCGACACTTCCGAGTAGGTCACCCACAGCGCGTCGGCGCCCAGCGTGCCGACCAGCACCGCATGCGCCTTGAGCTCGGCATCGCTCAGGCGCGGCGCGAGCGGCACCGGCCGCTGCCGGGCCGGCGCGAACACCGCCGACCGGCCCATCTCGATGCGCTGGTCGCTGCTCAGAGACAGCGCCACCTGCCGGCCGCCGATCAACTCGAGATAGACATCGGCGAGGATCTCGCTGTCGAGCAGCGCCCCGTGCAGCACGCGCCTCGAATTGTCGATGCCGTAGTGCTTGCACAGCGCGTCGAGGCTGACACGGGCGCCGGGATGGCGCTCGCGCGCCACCATCACGGTATCGATCACCGGGTTGGAAAGCCGCGACCGGCCCAGGCGCTCGAGTTCGAAATTGAGAAAACCCATGTCGAAGTCGGCGTTGTGGATGACCAGCGTCGCATCGGCGATGAACTCGAGGAAATTGTCGGCTTCGGCAGCGAACAGGGGCTTGTCGCGCAGGAACTCGGTCGACAGCCCGTGCACGCGAAACGCCTCGTCAGGCACGTCGCGCTCGGGGTTGAGATAGACGTGGAAGTGCCGGCCGGTTGGAATGTGGTTCAGCAGCTCGACGCAGCCGATCTCCACCACCCGGTCGCCGCTCGTCGGCGAGAGGCCGGTGGTTTCGGTATCGAGGACGATTTCACGGGTCATCGCTGGTCTCTGGCCCTGAGCCTCGTCACCAGCGCGCGCACGGCGCTGCGTGTCGCTGCGATGGTGCCCGAGGTGTCGAATACATGGGTGGCGCGCCTGATCTTTTCAGCCTGGGGCAGCTGCCGGGCAAGGATGGCATCCAGCTTTTCCACCGTCATCCCCGGCCGGGCCAGGGCGCGCCGACGCAGCTCGGCCTCGTCGACGGTGGTGACGATCACCCCGTCGAGGCCCCAGTCGACGCCGTTCTCGAACAGCAGCGGGATGTCGACCACGGCGATGGGCTCGCCGCGCGCCTCGGCCTCGGCGAGGAAGGTCCGGATTCCGTCGCGCACCAGCGGGTGCACGATGGCCTCGAGCTGCCGGATGCGCTCGGGCTGGCCAAGCACCACGCGGCCGAGCCTTTCCCGGTCGATAACGCCATTGGCCGTGACGCCGGGAAACGCCGCCTCCACCGGCGCCACCGCGGCGCCGCGATAGAGTTCGTGCACGTACTCGTCCGAGGAGAACACCGGCACGCCCAGTTCGGCGAATGCCGCCAGCACCGTCGACTTGCCGGTGGCGATCGATCCGGTGAGGCCGAGCTTCAAGGTCACAGCGTCGCCTCCACCCGGGCGCGCAGCTCCCGCGTCACCGCGGGCCGCACGCCGAACCAGGCCTCGAACCCAGGGATGGCCTGGTGCAGGAGCATGCCCAGCCCGTCCACCGTGCGCAGGCCGAGGGCCCGCGCATCGGCCAGCAGCGGGGTCACCAGCGGCACATAGACGATGTCGGTGACCAGCGCCGTCCTGGACAGCAGCCCCAGCTCGAGATCCTCGAAGCGGGTGTCGTGCATGCCGATCGAGGTGGTGTTGACGACGAGGCCGGCGCCCGCCGCATAACTGGCAAATTCGCCCAGCGCCCCGGCAACGACCGGCCCGCCGATCTCGGCGGCCAGCGCCACTGCCTTGTCCACCGTGCGGTTGAGCAGCACGATCTCGCTGAAGCCGCGCTCGCGCAGCGCCACGAGGACGGCGCGCGCCGCGCCGCCGGCACCGAGCACGATGGCGCGAACGCGCCGGTCGCTCCAGCCCGGGGCGTTCTGGTCGAGATTGCCGAGAAAGCCCATGTAGTCGGTATTGAAGCCGTGTATGCGGCCCTCCGGCTGGGCCACCAGCGTGTTCACCGCCCCGATGGTCCGCGCCAGCGGATCGACGCTGTCGCAGAGCGCGAACACCGCTTCCTTGTGCGGGATGGTGACGTTGCCGCCGACGAAGGCGCCGGCCCGGATGCTGTCGACGAAGGCCGGCAACGCTTCGGGCGCCACGTCGATCGCCTCGTAGCTGCCGTCGATGCGGTGCTCGGCGATCCACGTGCCGTGGATCAGCGGCGAGCGCGAATGCTTGATCGGATGGCCGATGACGAAGGCTTTTTTCACGTGAATCATTCCGGCAGCAATTCGGGGGCGTGGCGCCTGAGCGCCGCCAGCAATGGCAGCAGCGGCAGGCCAAGGATAGTGAAATAGTCACCCTCGATGCGCTCGAACAGCCGGATCGACGGCCCCTCGAGGCGGTAGGCGCCGACCGAAGCCAGCACCGCCTCGCCCTCAAGCGCCAGCACGGCGTCCCGCTCGTCCGCGGAGAAGGCGCGCATGGTCAGCGATGCCGTCTCGACCTCCGACCACAGCACGACGCCATCACGGGCGAGGGCAATGCCGGAGTGGAGATGGTGTGTCCGGTCCCGCAGCCGATCGAGCTGCCGCGCCGCCTGGGCCATATCGATGGGCTTGTGGAGGATGCTCGCCGCGCCACGCTGCCCTTCCTTCTCCCCTTGAGGGAGAAGGTGGCGCGAAGCGCCGGATGAGGGGTGCGCAGACGGAGTCTGCGCGTTCGGAGCGTAGCGACGAGCGACAACGGACTCGGAAGCAAACCCCTCATCCGCCCTTCGGGCACCTTCTCCCTCAAGGGGAGAAGGCGACCCAACAGACGCCGCGGCGCTTGCAGCATTGTCCGATACCGCCAGCACCTGGTCCGCCCCGATCACCAGCGCCCCGGGGTGAGTCGCGGCCACCGTCAATGCCTTGGCCTCGGCCAGCCTCCGGGCCACCTCGACGGCACCGCCGCCTTTCCCCAGCACGGCGGCTTCCACGGCCCGCTCGTCGATTTGCGCTGGACTCGCCACGAATCGCAGCCCGGTGCCGGCCAGCAGGGCGTTTCGCGCGACGCTTTTCGAAGCAAGGATCAGCATGGCAGCGGTTTTCCACACTGTCCTCCAATGCTCAAGTTCCGGCCCGGTGGAAAATCCGGCCGTCGGCGAGCAAGACCGGCTTCTCCCCGCTCCATGCCGATCCATCAACAGCCCGGCGACGCGGGAGAGTTAACAAAGGGTTAAGGTGAGTTGTGGGGATAACCGGTTGCGGATACCCGATGGTCATCAACAGTCCCGTTAACGGATTGCTAACGATTGTGGCATGGTTAATGCCCAGTTAACACGGCCGACTCCGGCCGCCGCCCCCCGGCTCCACCGCCGCCCTTTCAACAGCCCCGACGGCGCTCCGTCCGCGCGCTTGTGTCGCCACGCACCGCCGTTGTGGGCAAACGCGAATTCCTGCAAAACACCGCCATGATAATGAAGATGAAGAATCTAGAATCTCTTTTTGATTGGAAGAGGGCATGACGGCCGACGCCGTGAACAAACCCCTGCTCGAGACTGTCCTTGGACGCCGACAGGAGCGGCTTCCGATCTGGATCATGCGGCAGGCCGGGCGTTACCTGCCGGAGTATCGCGAGGTCCGCGCCAGGGCCGGGACCTTCCTCGATCTGTGCTACACGCCAGAGCTCGCTGCCGAAGTGACACTGCAGCCCTTGCGTCGCTTCGATCTCGACGCCGCGATCCTGTTCTCCGACATCCTCGTCATTCCCGACGCCCTCGGCCAGTCGGTCCGCTTCGAGGCGGGCGAGGGCCCGATCCTCGAGCCTGTGACGGTCGAGACGATCCCTGGGCTCGATCCGAGCCGGGCTTTGGAGAAGCTGAGCCCGGTCATCGAGACCGTGCGCCGGGTTCGGACCAGCCTCGCTCCGGACAAGACGCTGATCGGCTTCTGCGGTTCGCCCTGGACGGTTGCCACCTACATGATCGGCGGGCGCGGCTCGCCCGACCAGGCGGCGGCGCGGTTGTTCGCGCTGCGCCAGCCGGCGGCGTTCGCGCGGCTGATCGACATCCTCGTCGAAGCGAGCATCGCCTATCTCGGGGCGCAGTTCCGCGCCGGTGCCGATGTCGTGCAGCTGTTCGAGAGCTGGGCCCTCAATCTCGACGAAGTGGCGTTCCGCGACTGGGTGATCGAGCCCAACCGCCGCATCGTCGAAGGCCTGCGCCAGGCCATCCCGGATGCACCGGTGATCGGCTTTCCGCGCGGCGCAGCGGGCAACCTGCCGGCCTATGCCGCGCGCACCGGGGTCAACCTGCTCGGGCTCGATTTCGCCACGCCGCTGGCATTCGCCGGTAACCTGCCGCCGGGAATCGGCGTACAAGGCAATCTCGATCCGCTTCGGCTGCTGGCGGGCGGGGAACAGATGGAGGTCCGGACGCGCGCCATCGTGGCGGCGTTCCGTGACCGGCCGCATATCTTCAATCTCGGCCACGGCATCTTGCCGGAGACGCCGATCGCACATGTCGAGCGTCTGATCGAAGTGGCGCGGGGAGCACTCTGAGATGGAATGGGTCAAGGCGCTGCACATCCTGAGCGTCATCGCCTGGATGGCGGGACTGCTCTACCTGCCGCGCCTGTTCGTTTATCACGCCGCGGCCGAGAAGGGTTCGGTGCAGTCCGAGACCTTCAAGGTCATGGAGCGCCGGCTCTACCGCGGCATCACCACGCCGGCGATGATCGCCACCTGGGTATTCGGGCTATGGCTCGCCTTCGGCTTCGGCATCGTCGATTTCAGCCAAGGCTGGATGTGGCTGAAGGCCGTGATGGTGATCGCGCTCAGCGGCGTGCACGGTTTCTACGGCAGGCTGCTGCGCGATTTCGCCAATGACCGGAGCACCCGGTCGGGCAAGTTCTTCCGCGCCATCAACGAGATCCCGTTCGTCATCGCCATCGTCATCGTCATCGCAGTGGTGGTGAAGCCGTTCTGAGCGGCGGCGACCCAGCCGCGCGAACGACCTGGAACGGCCCGCAAACCACGCGGTCAGGCCGAAGCCGACCGCTTCACGTGAATCCGCCCCGCCGTTCCGGACTTGAATGTAGCCGCGCTTTTGGCTATCTGAGGCGCATTGCCTGACCACTGGGCGCCTCCCCGGCGCTTTCCGGGCACCACACCCCCCTTCTATCGACATCCCCGCCACTTCGTTTACCCAAGGGTCCAAACGCGCAATGGAAAGTATCAAGCTCAGCGAGCTGAAGGCCAAGACGCCTGCCGAACTGCTGCAGTTCGCCGAGAGCAACGACGTCGAGAACGCCTCGACCATGCGCAAGCAGGAACTGATGTTCGCCATCCTCAAGGAGCTGGCGGCGCGCGAAGTGGATATCACCGGCGAAGGCGTGGTGGAGGTCCTTCCTGACGGCTTCGGCTTCCTGCGGTCCCCCGATGCCAACTACCTGCCGGGCCCGGACGACATCTACGTCTCGCCCAGCCAGATCCGGCGCTTCTCGCTCAGGACCGGCGACACGGTCGAGGGGCAGATCCGCTCCCCCAAGGAAGGCGAGCGCTACTTCGCGCTGCTCAAGGTCAACACGATCAATTTCGAGGACCCCGAGAAGGTCCGCCACAAGATCAACTTCGACAACCTGACGCCGCTCTATCCCGACGAGCGCCTGCGTCTCGAGCTGCCGGATCCGACGATCAAGGACAAGAGCGCGCGGGTCATGGACCTGGTCGCGCCGCTCGGCAAGGGCCAGCGTGCTCTGATCGTTGCTCCGCCGCGTACCGGTAAGACGGTACTGTTGCAGAACATTGCACAATCAATCGCCGTCAACCATCCCGAGTGCTACCTCATCGTGCTGCTCATCGACGAGCGCCCCGAGGAAGTCACCGACATGCAGCGCTCGGTGAAGGGCGAGGTCATCTCCTCGACCTTCGACGAGCCGGCGTCGCGCCACGTACAGGTCGCCGAAATGGTGATCGAGAAGGCCAAGCGCCTCGTCGAGCACAAGCGCGACGTCGTCATCCTGCTCGATTCGATCACCCGCCTCGGCCGTGCCTACAACACCGTTGTGCCGTCGTCGGGCAAGGTGCTGACCGGTGGTGTCGACGCCAACGCGCTGCAGCGGCCCAAGCGCTTCTTCGGCGCCGCGCGCAACATCGAGGATGGCGGCTCGCTGACCATCATCGCCACGGCGCTGATCGATACCGGCAGCCGCATGGATGAAGTGATCTTCGAAGAGTTCAAGGGTACCGGCAACTCCGAAATCATCCTCGACCGCAAGGTCTCGGACAAGCGCATCTTCCCGGCGCTCGACGTCACCAAGTCGGGCACGCGCAAGGAAGAACTGCTGGTCGAGCCCGATATCCTGCGCAAGATGTATGTCCTGCGCCGCATCCTCAACCCGATGGGCACGGTCGACGCGATGGAGTTCCTCATGGACAAGATCCGCCAGACCAAGACCAACTCCGACTTCTTTGACTCGATGAACACTTAGGCATCTTCGGGTGTCCGCCGGTCTCATTGACAAACGCGACGTCATCCCCGCGAAAGCGGGGATCTCTGTTTTGGTGGGCACGGTGTTGACCTCAATCGGAGGTTCCGCATTCACGGGCACGACCCGGAGTGCGGGGAGACACCCCAATGAGCAATGACACCATCATCGCCCTCTCCTCGGGCTCTGTGCCGTCAGGCGTCGCCATCATCCGCCTCTCCGGTCCCGCCGCGGCCCGCGTGCTCACCGACATGCTCGGCGCCCTGCCCGAGCCGCGCCGGCTGAAGCTCACCGACATCTCGATCGGCGGCGAAACCCTCGACCGTGGCCTCGTCGCCTGGATGCCCGGCCCACACAGCTTCACCGGCGAGGACTGCGCCGAACTCCAGGTGCACGGCTCCCCGGCGGTAGTGCGTGCCATCCTCCGCGGTCTCGCTTCACAGCCCGGCATGAGGCTCGCCGAGGCCGGCGAATTCACCCGCCGCGCCTTCGAGAATGGCAAGCTGGACCTGACCGAGGTGGAGGGGCTTGGCGACCTGATCCTTGCCGAGACCGAGAACCAGCGAAGACTGGCGCATGCCCGGCTCGAGGGCGGGCTGACCCGGCAAGTCGAGCGTTGGCGCGAGCAACTGCTCGACATGCGGGCCGATATCGAGGCGCGGCTCGATTTCTCCGACGAGGGCGACGTCGATGCCAGTCCGGCAAGCTGGGCCGACGATGCCCAGGCCCTCCACACGGCCATCGATGGGGCGCTGTCGGTCTATCGCCAGGGCCGCATCCTGCGCGATGGTTATCGCGTGGTGCTGGCGGGGCCGCCCAATGCTGGCAAGTCCAGCCTGCTCAACGCGCTGTCGCGATCGGATGCTGCGATCGTCTCGGATGAACCGGGCACGACCCGCGATCTCAAGGAGATTCCGCTCGACATCGATGGACAGCTGATCATCCTCATCGACAGCGCCGGGCTGCGGGAGACCACCTCCAGGGCCGAGGCCATCGGTGTGGATCGGGCCCGCGCCGCCATGCGCGCCGCCGATCTCGTCCTATGGCTCCAGGCTCCCGACCAGGTCAGCGTGGCACCTCCCGACCTCCGTGAACCGGACCAGCCGGCCTGGAATCCCCCGGACGTGGTGACGATCGCGACCAAGAAGGACCTCGGTACCGTCGAGGGCGCCCGGCACTCCGTGTCGGCGACGACGGGGGCCGGCGTCAGCGAGTTGCTCGCCTTCCTGCACCGCGTGTCGGGCGCACCCGCCGCCCACACCGCGGACATCCTGGTGAGCCATGAGCGCGACCGCGAGGCGCTGCACGCCGCCAGTGCCGCCCTCGCCGATGCCACCTCCCACGTCGATGAGCTGGAGTTCGCGGCCGAGGACCTCCGCCGCGCCTCCCACGCGCTCGAACGCCTTCTCGGCCGTATGGACGCCGAAGCGGTGCTCGACCACCTGTTCAGCGCCTTCTGCATCGGCAAGTGATTCACGTGAAGCAGCCGACGGACCTGAAGCTTCTCGCACCGGGGGATACGGGCACCATCATCGGCGGGAGCCGCCTTCCCACCGGCTGTCATCCCTGCGCAAGCAGGAATCCAACTCTCGACTAGCGCAGGCGGTGACCTGAGCCCCTGCTCGCGCACCTGCCTGACACCCACCCCGCGTCATCCCCGCGAAGCGGGGATCTCCGTTTGAACCAGCGCCGAATGCACTGGAGTGAGGCTTCCGCGTCAAACCCCAGCACCACCGCCCGTCCGGCCCCGGTTGATTCACGTGAAACAGTGGCGTAGACCCCCTTCCCTCAGAGAGTTGGTGCGATGAGCGATTTCGGCGTCATTGTCGTGGGTGGCGGGCATGCGGGCTGTGAAGCCGCGGCGGCGTCGGCGCGCCTCGGCGTGCCCACGGCGCTGATCACCCACAGGTTCGCCACCATTGGCGAAATGAGCTGCAATCCGGCCATCGGCGGGCTCGGAAAGGGCCACCTGGTGCGCGAGATCGACGCCATGGACGGGCTGATGGGTCGCGTCGCCGATGCCGCCGGCATCCAGTTCCGCGTCCTCAACCGGCGCAAGGGCCCGGCCGTGCGGGGTCCGCGCGCCCAGGCCGATCGGAAGCTCTATCGCCAGGCCATGCAGGCGGCGATCACCAGCCAGTCCAACCTCACCGTTATCGAAGGCGAAGTCGACGATCTGGTCGTCGAGGGCGGCCGCATCACTGGCGCCGTGCTGCTCGACGGCCGGCGCTTCGGCGCCGGGGCGGTCGTGCTCACCACCGGCACGTTCCTGCGCGGCCTTATCCATCGCGGCGAAGAGACGGTGCCGGCGGGCCGCGTCGGCGAAAAACCGGTGCTCGGCCTCTCGACCCGCCTGGAAGCGCTCGGCCTCACGCTGGGCCGTCTCAAGACCGGCACCCCGGCCCGGCTCGATGCGACCTCGATCGATTTCTCCGGGCTCGAGGAGCAGCTCGGCGATGATCCGCCGGAGCCGTTCTCGGCTCTGACCGATGCCATCACCACGCCCCAGGTCAGCTGCTTCATCACCCGCACCACGGCCGAAACGCATCGCATCATCGCGGACAATATCCATCGCTCGGCCATGTACTCGGGCCGCATCAAGAGCCGCGGGCCGCGCTACTGCCCGTCGATCGAGGACAAGGTGGTCCGCTTCGCCGATCGCGACAGCCACCAGATCTTCCTCGAGCCCGAGGGCCTCGACGACCCAACGATCTATCCCAACGGCTTGTCGACGTCGCTGCCCGCCGAGGTGCAGGAGACCTTCCTCAAGTCCATGCCGGGCCTCGAGAATGTCCGGATCATCCGGCCCGGCTACGCCATCGAATACGACTATGTCGATCCGCGCGAACTGCGCCCGACGCTCGAGCTGAAGCGGCTGCCGGGCCTGTACCTGGCCGGCCAGATCAATGGCACAACCGGCTATGAGGAGGCGGCGGCACAGGGTCTCTACGCCGGCGCCAATGCCGGGCTCGCAGTGCGCGGCGATGCGCCGCTGCGTCTGTCACGCACCGAAAGCTACCTCGGCGTGATGGTCGACGACCTGGTGACGCGCGGTGTGTCCGAGCCGTATCGCATGTTCACCTCGCGCGCCGAGTTCCGGCTGCACCTTCGCAGCGACAATGCCGACCAGCGCCTCTCCCCGGCGGCCATTGCGGTCGGGCTGGTCGGCGCGGAGCGGCGGGAGCGCTTCGGGTCAAAGCAGGCGGCGTTGCGCTCCGGGCGGCAACTGCTCGATTCGCTGACGGTCTCACCCACCACGGCGCGCAAGGCCGGCCTCGCCGTCAATGCCGACGGCCAGCAGCGCAGCGCCTTCGAGCTGCTGTCCTACCCCGAGATGACGGCCGATCGCCTGCTGCCGCTGTGGCCGGAGTTGGCCAACGTCGCCCCGGCGGTGATGGAACAGCTGAGCATCGACGCGCAGTATGCCGTCTATCTCGATCGCCAGAGGGCGGACATCGCGGCGATGAAGCGCGACGAAAGCCGTGAGATCCCAGACTGGTTCGACTATGCCGCGCTGCCCGGGCTGTCGATGGAGATCCGGCAGAAGCTGTCTGATCGCCGCCCGGCCACCATCGCCCAGGCCCAGGCCATCGATGGGGTTACGCCGGCTGCCATCACCCTGATCCTGTCGGTGATCCGGCGCGGCAGCCTGCGCCAGGCTGGCTGAATGGCCGAAATCACCCTCTATGCGCCGTACTTCGCCCGGCCCGAGCCAGAGGTCCGCCGCGACCTGGAATCGTTTTCTGCCCTGCTGCGTAAATGGAACGCGGTGCAGAATCTTGTTTCACGTGAAACAGAGACGGCCCTGTGGGAGCGGCACATCGTCGACTCCATCCAGATTCTGCCGCTGCTTCGCCCCACGGATGAACGGATCCTGGACATCGGTTCAGGCGGCGGCCTGCCGGCAATTCCGCTCGCCATCGCACTGAAGGGCGGGCCGGCGCGCTTCCAGCTGGTCGAGCCGATCGGCAAGAAGGTCGCCTTCCTGCGCCAGGCCATCCGCGATCTGGGCCTCGCCGCTGCGGTGCATGCCGGGCGCAGCGACACGCTTGATTCACGTGAAACACGCTTCGACGTGATCACCTCGCGCGCCCTCGCGGCGCTGCCGGAGCTGTTGGGACTTATCCACCCCTTCTTTGGCCCGGAAACCCGGGCAATCCTGCACAAGGGGCGCGACTACGCGCGGGAGCTCGAAGAAAGCCGTTTGGCGTGGGATTTTGACGTGATATTAACGAACAGCGCCACGGAAACGGGCGCCGTCTTGCTGCAGGTCAGCAAGTTGCGTCGGAAAACCAGTTAGTTAGCGGCAACGCTGCGGAGGCCGTCCCTTGGCTCCTCGAATCCTGACCCTCGCCAATCAGAAGGGTGGGGTCGGCAAGACCACTACCGCCATCAACCTCGCGACCGCGCTCGCCGCCATCGGCGAACGTGTGCTGATCGTCGACCTCGATCCGCAGGGCAATGCCTCGACCGGGCTCGGCATCAACCGCCAGGGCCGCGATGTGTCGAGCTATGACCTGCTGATGGGCGACGCGCGCGTCGCCGAAGCGGCGGTGATGACCAGTGTCCCCAACGTCGCCATCGTGCCGTCGACGCTCGACCTGCTCGGCGTCGAGCTGACCATCGCGCAGCAGGCCGACCGCGCCTTCCGGCTGCGCGACGCGTTCAGGGCGATGCACGAGCTGACCATCAACGGCAAGCCGGTCAGCTACGTGCTGATCGACTGCCCGCCGTCGCTCAACCTGCTGACCATCAACGCGCTCGTCGCTGCCGATGCGGTGCTGGTGCCGCTGCAGTGCGAATTCTTCGCCCTCGAGGGCATGAGCCAGCTGCTGCAGACGATCGAGCAGATCCGCTCGACGCTGAACCCGCGGCTCAGCATCCAGGGCGTGGTGATGACCATGTTCGACCGGCGCAACAACCTCAGCGAGCAGGTGCTGGCCGACGTCCGGTCGGAAATGGGGTCGCTGGTCTACGATACTGTCATACCCCGCAATGTCAGGTTGTCGGAGGCGCCGTCCTACGGCAAGCCGGCCCTGCTCTATGATCTCAAATGTGCCGGCAGCCAGGCGTATCTGCGCCTCGCCACCGAGGTGATCCGCCGCGAGCGGCAGCTGGTCGCCGCGTGAACAAGCTGGCGGCATGAAGGAAGCTTTGATGAACGAGAAACCCTCCCGTCTCGGCCGCGGCCTCGCCGCTCTGATCGGCGACATGGCCACCATGGAGGGCGCGCGGCTGGCCGACAGCGGCGCCGGCCGCCGCCTGCCGGTCGATTTCCTCATCGCCAACCGCGCCAACCCGCGGCGCGAGTTCGATGCCGAGCAGCTCGAGGAGCTGACCAACTCGGTGCGCGAGAAGGGCGTCATGCAGCCGCTGCTGGTCCGCCCGACCAGCGATCCGAACCAGTTCGAGATCATCGCCGGCGAGCGGCGCTGGCGCGCGGCGCAGCGCGCCGGACTCAACGACGTGCCGGTGGTCATCCGCGAGGTCGACGACAAGGAAGCGCTCGAGCTCGCCATCATCGAGAACGTGCAGCGCGTCGACCTCAACGCGCTCGAAGAAGCGATGGGCTACGGGCAGCTGATCGAGCAGTTCGGCTATACCCAGAACGACCTGGCGCAGGTGATCGGCAAGTCGCGCTCGCATGTCGCCAACACGCTGCGGCTGCTGAAGCTGCCCGAGGACGTGCGCGGCATGCTGGCGCGCGGCGAGCTCACCGCCGGCCATGCCCGTACGCTGATCACCGCCGAGGATCCGGCCGGGCTGGCGCGCCGCATCGTCGGCGGCGGGCTGTCGGTGCGCGAAGCCGAGGAAATGACGCAGCGCGAGCTCAGCGCCCCTAAGAAGAAGGCGGCGCCGGCGCAGAAGGATGCCGATACGGCGGCGCTTGAAAAGCGCCTGTCCGACGCGCTCGGCCTGCATGTCGCCATCGACCACAAGGACCAGGGTGGCCGGCTCGAGATCCGCTACCGCACCTTGGAGCAGCTCGACGGCATCTGCATGAAGCTCGCGGGCTACGGGGTGTAGCCCCAGCGGCCCAGGCGAGTTGCGGCCCTCCTTCTCCCGCAAGGGGAGAAGGCGACCCCGCCACCCCTGTGTGCACATGCGATCACCGTCGCCTCGACGAGCGGGCGGGTGAGGGGCACGAAGCTGTACCGGTCCCAGCGCAGCCGGCTCGCGACCGCGTGCGGCCCGCCATTGATTGAGCCTGATGCCGAAGGTGCGCAGAAGTTCATGATCGGATGCTGCACCTTGGCCGCATCTTGCGTCGTCGAATCCCCGGACTTCCAGCGCAGTCCGGGGTCTGAAATCGTTCATGAGCGTTCAGAAAGGGCCGTTCATCACGTCAGCCCGGCTGTCCCATCGGCCCGGTGCTCCACGTGAAACAATCGGCTAACGCTCTGCAGCCATTGCACAAATTGCGAGGAGTGCGCGCCGACCGACGACTTCCTGCAAGCCGTAGCGCTTGCGACTGTCGGCAACCGCCAGCTGCAACCGTTCCAGTGCCGCGGCGAGGGCATCGTCGCTCCACAGCCGCAACTGCCGCTCCAGCGAGGCGCGGCGCGAAAAGTGCGGCTTGGGCCGGGCGCCGTCGAGCACGGAGCCCGCCGGCTTGCCGGCATCGGCTTCGCTGCGCCAGCGCCGCAACGTGGCGAAGTGGTTGAGCGCGCTGGCGAGGATCTGCTGGGCGTTGACGTTCTGCGCGATGGCGCGTTCGAGCGCCGTATCGAGTTGGGCAGCGTGGCCGCTGGCGGTGGCGTCGATGACTTCGTCGAGCACCAGGGCGGCGTTGTCGGCGCACAGCAGCACCACGTCGTCGCGCGTCAGCACCTTGCTGTCGGCGGCGTAGAGCACGAGCTTTTCCAGCTCGCGCCGGGTGATCTCGCGGTCATTGCCAAGCGTGTCGCGCAGCGCCGCCACCGTGTCCTGGTCGGCGCGGATGCCGGCCTTGGCAAAGGTCTCCGCGACCAGCCGGCCGAGCGATTCGTCGCTGTCGGGGTAGCAGGGCAGGGCGCGGCCCAGTTTCGCCGCCTCGATCAGGGCGCGCAGCGGGTCCTTGGGCGTTAGGTTGCTGGCCTCGAGGATGATTACCGAGCCGGGATCGTCGCGCAGCTCGGTCAGCGCCATCACCAGCGACTTGCCGGCGCCGCGCACGCGGATCACGCGCCGATCGCCGAACAGCGAGGTGGTTCGCGCCTCGACGGCAAGCCGCGACGGATCGGCGTCGAGCTCGGTGCCGTCGAGCACCACCAGGTTCATGCTGTCGGCGTCGTTTCCGGCGAAGCGCCGCGCCAGGCGCTGCCCGGTCTCGCGCACGAGGCCGGCATCGGGACCGTAGGCGAGGATGATGCCGGCGTCGAGGTCGGGGCGGTCGACGAAGCGCTGAACCTCGTGCGCCTTGAGCGCAACCATCAGGCGCCCGACTGACCGAGCGTGCCGAGCAGGGTGAGGCGGATGGTGTCGGCCAGCGACTTCGCCGCCTGCTCGTAGGCGGCTTTCTCGGCTTCCGAGGCGGCCAGCGCCTGGCTGTCGGTCATGTAGGAGGCGGCCGCCGAACGGGTGGTCTTGAGCAGGACCGTGCCATCGGCGCGGGTGACTTCGATCTGCGCGGTCACCACGGCCTCGCGTGCCTCGGACGGCCGCGCCACGTCGGAGCGGGTGAGCTCGCGATGCCTGGTGCTGGTGGTGATCTTCACCGTCGGGCGGCCGGGGTCGGTCGAGCGGCCGAGGCGCAGCACCAGTTCCTGGTAGATCACCTGGTCGAGCCGGGTCTGCGGCTCGGCATACTGGAAGGCCTGGCGCTCGATGGCGATGCCGCGCTCGCCGTAGACCGGCGTGAAGCCGGAGCAGGCGGACAGGCTGAGTGCGCCGACAACTCCCAGAGCGATCAGGCCACTCCGGATCAGGCGGCTGACGTCCTCCCTCCCTTCAGGGGGGAGGGGGGCAGTGCGTCCGACCGGCAAATCAGCGCTAGACCACGACATTGACGATCCTGTCCGGAACGATGACCACCTTCCTGGGTGATTTGCCCTCCAGCATGCGGGCAACGGCCTCGAGAGACAAGGCCTCGCGCTCGACCAGCTCGTTCGGCGAGCCCTTGGGCACGGTCACCTCGCCGCGGCGCTTGCCGTTGACCTGCACCGGCAGCACCACGCTCGCATCGACCAGCAGGGCCGGATCAGCCTCCGGCCAGCCGGCGTCACAGACCATGCCGGTCTTGCCCAGCGCGGCCCAGCAGCTCTCGGCCAGGTGCGGCATCATCGGCGCGACCAGCTGCACCAGGCGCTCGATGCCCTCGTGCAGGGCGCCGATGCGCCCGGCGGTCGGCGCAGCGGCGGTGGCGGCGATGAATTTCGCCAGCCCGTTGCTCAGCTCGTAGATCTGGGCCACGGCGCGGTTGAAGCGCAGGCCTTCGATCTCGGCGCCGACATTGGCCACGGTGCGGTGCACGAGGCGGCGGATAGCGGCCGTCTCCGCATCGGCCATGTCGGGCGCGCCGGCGGGCACGTCGAACAGTTCGAGTGCGTCGCCGACCAGCTTCCAGATGCGCTGCAGGAAGCGCGACGAGCCTTCGATGCCGGCCTCGGTCCACTGCACGTCGCGCTCCGGCGGGGAATCCGAGAGCATGAACCAGCGGGCCGTGTCGGCGCCGTAGGTGCGCACGATCTCGTCGGGATCGACCACGTTCTTCTTGGATTTGCTCATCTTTTCGATGGAGCCGATCTCGACCGGCGCGCCGGTCGCGGCATGCGTCGCGGTGCGCACGTCGCCGCCCGAGATGGTGACGTCGGCGGGCGACAGCCATTCGCCGCTTGCGTCCTTGTAGGTCTCGTGCACCACCATGCCCTGGGTGAACAGGCCCTTGAACGGCTCGTCGAGGCTGAGGTGCCCGGTCTTCTTCATCGCCCGGGTGAAGAAGCGCGAATAGAGCAGGTGCAGGATGGCGTGCTCGATGCCGCCGATATACTGGTCGACCGGCAGCCAGGAGTTGGCGACGTCCGGGATGGTCGGGGTGTCGGCGTGCGGGGCGGTGAAGCGCGCGTAGTACCACGAGCTGTCGACGAAGGTGTCCATGGTGTCGGTCTCGCGCGTCGCCGCGCCGCCGCAACTCGGGCACACGACGTGCTTCCAGGTCGGATGGTGGTCGAGCGGATTGCCCGGCCGGTCGAAGGTGACGTCCTCCGGCAGCACCACCGGCAGGTCCTTGTCCGGCACCGGCACGATGCCGCAGGACTCGCAGTGGATCACCGGAATCGGGCAGCCCCAGTAGCGCTGCCGGGAGACGCCCCAGTCGCGCAGGCGGTAATTGACCTCGACCTTGCCCTGGGGCCGATTGTCGACGGTGCGGGCAGCGAAATAGCCGGCGATCTTCTTCTTGGCCGTCTCGACCTCGAGCCCGTCGAGGAACTCGGAGTGGTAGATGCGGCCGGGGCCGGTATAGGCCTCGGCATCGACCTCGAACTCGGCCGGGTCGGCGCCCTCGGGCAGCACCACCGGCACCACCGGCAGGCCGTAGCGGCGGGCGAAGTCGAGGTCGCGCTGGTCATGCGCCGGGCAGCCGAAGATGGCGCCGGTGCCGTAGTCCATCAGCACGAAATTGGCGACATAGACCGGCAGCGTGGCGCCGGGCTTGACCGGATGCTTCACGTGCAGCCCGGTGAAGACGCCGAGCTTTTCGGCCTTGTCGATGGTCTCGGTGGCCGTGCCCTGGCGATGCGCCTCGGCGATGAAAGCGGCAACCGCCGGCTGCTCCGACAGCGCCTTGGCCAGCGGATGGTCGGCCGAGATGGCGACGAAGCTCGCCCCGAAGATGGTATCGGGGCGCGTGGTGAACACCTCGATCGAGCTGAAGTCGCCGTGCGGCGCGTCCAGCTCGAACAGCAGGCGCAAGCCCTCGGACTTGCCGATCCAGTTGCGCTGCATGGTGCGCACCTTCTCCGGCCACTGCTCGAGCCCATCCAGCGCGTCGAGCAGGTCCTCGGCGAAATCGGAGACCTTGAAGGCCCACTGGTTCAGCTCGCGCTGTTCGACGACGGCGCCGGAGCGCCAGCCGCGGCCATCGACCACCTGCTCGTTGGCGAGCACGGTCATGTCGACGGGGTCCCAGTTCACCTTGGACTGGCGCCGCGTCACCAGCCCCTCGCGCAGCATGTCGAGGAACAGCTTCTGCTGCTTGGAATAGTATTCGACGTCGCAGGTGGCGAACTCGCGCGTCCAGTCGATGCCGAGCCCGATCGACTTGAGCTGGTTCCGCATGGTGGCGATGTTGGCGTAGGTCCAGCTCTTGGGGTGGACCTTGTTCTGCATGGCGGCGTTCTCGGCCGGCAGGCCGAAGGCGTCCCAGCCCATGGGGTGCAGCACGGCAAAGCCCCGGGCGCGCTTGTAGCGCGCCAGCACGTCGCCCATGGTATAGTTGCGCACGTGGCCCATGTGGATGCGGCCAGACGGGTAGGGGAACATCTCGAGCACGTAGTAAGGCTCGCGCGTGTCGCCGGGCTCGAGCACGAAGGAGCGTGCCTCGTCCCAGGCCTTCTGCCACCGCGGTTCCTCGACACGCGGGTTGTAGCGCTCGCTCGTTCTACCAGTCACTTGACGAAAGTCCTCAAAGCCGCGGTTTGCGTTGCGTTCACGGGGGTTTTTGGCTACCGGACCTTCATCAGAATTCCGTTAACCGGTCAACAGAGAGCGCCATGAACGCCCAAGAGCGCCTGGAGATCATCACCAGCCGGATCGAGCGGGCCCGCCGCCGGTTCGGTCCGCCGCCGGACCATGTCGAGCTGATCGCCGTGTCCAAGACCTTCGATGCCGCAGCAATCCGGCCGTTTCTTGACGCCGGCCAGCGCCGGTTCGGCGAGAACCGGGTGCAGGAGGCGCAGGGCAAGTGGCCGGAGCTCAAGGCCTCCTATGACGGCATAGAACTGCACCTGATCGGCCCACTGCAGACCAACAAGGCGCGCGATGCGGTGGCCCTGTTCGACGTGATCCAGACGGTCGATCGCGACAAGCTCGCCGGCGTGCTGAAGACCGAGATGGAGCGGGCCGGGCGCCGGCTGCCGGTGTTCGTGCAGGTCAATATCGGGCTCGAGGCGCAGAAGGCCGGGATCGCCCCGGCCGAAACCGCCGCCTTCGTCGCGCGCTGCCGTAACGAGCACGGCCTCGACGTGGTCGGGCTCATGTGCATCCCGCCCGAGGGCGATCCGGCCGGCCCGTACTTCGCCCACCTGGCCTCGCTCGCCCGCGACGCCGGGGTCGAGCAACTGTCGATGGGCATGAGCGGCGACTTCGAGACCGCCATCGCCATGGGCGCGACACATGTCCGCGTCGGCAGCGCCCTGTTCGGGACCCGCGGCTAGGCCCGAGGCGACCCCGCGCCGCCAGGCCGGGGTCACGCGGGCGGGGCCGGGGTCACGCGGGCGGAGCCGGCATCCCCCTGTTGTCAGGGCGCTCCCGGGGCGTCGAACGACGTCTCGCGGCCCGACCTGGTCGTCAGGTCCGCGTCAGCGGGCGGATCTATCGAAAAGACCCGCGCTGCCATGCAACTTCCCCGTGTCAAATCACGTTTCTCATTGAGCGGTGGTGTAACGCCGTTTTGATTGGCGGGCCCCCGGGGCCCGGCCTAACTGGGGACACGTGGCCAATGGCTTGGGGTAACACGATGAATAGACGGCGCATCCTGATCGTTGACGACGATGTCGACCTGCGCGCGACGCTCGTCGATCAGTTGAGCCCGTATCGCGAATTCGAGCTGGTCGAGGCCGGTGGCGCCGCCGAGGCGCTGGGCAAGGTGCGCGGCACGCATGTCGATCTGATGCTGCTCGACGTCGGCCTGCCGGATATGGACGGGCGCGAGGCGGTCAAGATCCTGCGCCGCGAGGGCTTCAAGAGCCCGATCATCATGCTCACCGCCCAGGACAGCGATTCCGACGAGATCCTCGGCCTCGAGTCGGGCGCCAACGACTACGTCACCAAGCCGTTCCGCTTCTCCGTCCTGCTGGCGCGCATCCGTGCCTCGCTGCGCCAGCACGACCAGAGCGAGGACGTGGTGTTCACCATCGGGCCCTACAGCTTTCAGCCGGCGGCCAAGTTGCTGGAAGCGCCCGATGGCCAGAAGGTCCGGCTGACCGACAAGGAAACCTCGATCCTCAAGTACCTGTACCGCCAGGGGCCCAAGACCATCACCCGCGAAATCCTGCTCAAGGAGGTGTGGGGCTACAACAATCGCGTCACCACCCACACCCTCGAGACCCATATCTACCGGTTGCGCCAGAAGATCGAGCGCGACCCCTCCAACGCCCGGCTTCTGGTGACGGAAGAGGGCGGCTACAGGCTGGTGCCGTAAGGTCCGGCCGTCTGGCCGGGGACGCGGGCCCCCTCCCTCCCCGCGTCCCCGCCGGTTGACCCGGCGGGCGGTGACAATCCCCCGGGCTTTCCACCACGACGGTGAATTCGGTTCCTGACAGCGGGCAGAAATGCTCTATATCGAGGACCGTTGGTCGACGGGCGCCTGCATGGCCGCCCGTCGGGAACACGGTGCAGGAACAAGGGCGGGATGCAACTCGACGACGCGGCGACGATCCTGGGACGTGCGGATTTCTTCGAGATCTGCGACGCCGAACAGCGGCGGCTGCTTGCGTTTGCCTCCGAGCGCAAGAAGTTCCGGCCGGGTTCGGTGATCTACGCTGCCGGCGATATGCCGGAGGGCGCGCATGTGCTCGTCTCGGGCACCGTGTCGAGCACGCAGGACGGCGCCGAGAACAACCCCTTCCTCATCCACGAACCGGGTGCCGTGCTCGGCGCCATGGCGCTGGTCGTCGCCAAGCCCCGGCCCGTGACGATCAAGGCGGTCGACGCGGTCGAAACGCAGTTCGTGCCCCGCACCGCCTTCATGAAACTGGCGACGCAGTATCCCGACCTTGCAGCGCGCGCCGCCGACCGCATCCGGCGCGAACTCACCGGCTATCTCGGCGCCATCGAAGCGGCCCGCGGCCGGTTCGGGAAGGGCTGATCCCGAACCCCGGTTCCACGTGAATCACTCAGGCGATCACCGCTTCGGCCTCGATCTCCACCAGCCAGTCGGGGTCGAGGAAGGCGCTGACCTGCATGAGCGTGGTCACCGGGCGGATGGTGCCGAAGGCCTCGGCATGGGCGCGCGCGGCGTCCTGCCATAGCGAAATGTCAGTCAGGATGATCCGGGTGCGGGTCACGTCCTCGAGCCGGGCGCCGGCGTCCTTCAGGGCTGTCTCGATGATCTCTAGGCACCGCTTCGTCTGGCGGTAGACATCTCCGATCGCCGCCGTGCCCCCCTCGGCCCTGATCGGGGCGGTGCCGCCGACCACGACGATATTGCCGACGCGGACGGCGCGGGAGAAGCCGATCACCGGCTCGAGGTAGGAGCCGGAGCTGACGAGATGCCGGGACATGGCGCGATCCTCAGCCAAAGCGGGCGATGACGGGCACGTGGTCGGATGGCTGCGCCGACCAGCCGCGCGCGGCGCGGATGATTTCGGCTCCCGACGCGTGGGCGGCGATATCGGCGGTGGCCCAGATGTGGTCGAGGCGGCGACCCTTGTCGGCGGCGTCCCAGTCCTTGGCGCGATAGCTCCACCACGAATAGAGCTTCTGGTCGGTGGGGAAATGCTTGCGCACCAGGTCGACCCAGCCGTGGCCCCCGGTCAGCAGGGCGTTGAGCGCCTCGGTCTCCACCGGGGTGTGGCTCACCACCTTCAGCAGCTGCTTGTGGCTCCACACATCATGCTCCAGCGGGGCGATGTTGAAGTCGCCGCAGATCAGCTGGCGCTCCTTGAAGTGATCCTCGCCGAACCAGGCCTTCAGCTCGGCAAGAAAGCCCAGCTTGTGCCTGAACTTGGGATTGATCTCGGGGTCGGCTTCGTCGCCGCCGGCCGGGATGTAGAAATTGTGCACGGTCAACGGGCCCTTGCCGAAATCGACCAGTGCCGAGACGTGGCGGCTCTCCTCGATCTCGCAGAAGACCCGGCTCGAGATGTCGGTCAGCGGAAATCTCGAGACGATGGCGACGCCGTGGTAGCCCTTCTGCCCGTGCACGGCCTGGTAGGGGTAGCCGGCAGCGGTCAGTTCCTTTTTCGGGAACTGGTCGTTGAGGCACTTGATCTCCTGCAGGCACAGGATGTCGGGCTGGTATTGGCGCAGGAAGTCCAGCACCAGCGGCAGCCTGAGGCGGACCGAGTTGATGTTCCAGGTAGCAAGGGTGGTCGGCATGAAGAGAAGCGCTCCCGCAGGGGTGGCGCTTCTTATGCAGAGCGGCAGGTGGGGCGTAAAGCCGGAAACCGGGGCACCGGCGCCTCACTCCTCCTTCGGTGCCGAGACGGCGCGGAAGTTGGGGTCGATGTAGAAATAGGATTTCGGGATCTCGACGTCTTTGTCGACGTCGTAGAGCGAAAAGGTCAGCTCGGCGCCGGACGGCTGGGTCAGCGTCCACTGCTTCAAGTCCTTGCTCTCGGTGTCGAAAACCAGCGCCACGCGGACGATGCCGGCCGGCGTGTCATCCTGCAGCGTCACCGAGAAATAGTCGGCGGACTGCGCGACGGCGACGATGTTGGCCTTGAACAGGTCGATCTTGCTATCAAGGAACTGGCGCAGCGGCACCTTGTCCTGGGGGTAGGCGTACTGGGTCTGCTCCTTGCGGTCGACGACGTAGAAGCCGCGGCCCACCGAGACGATCTGCTCGGACGAGGGCGGGTTGTAGCGGAACAGGATCTTGCCCGGGCGCTCGAGGAAGAACGTGCCCTCGATGCGGCTGCCCTGCGTGTCGATCTGCAGGAAGCGGCCCACCATGGTCTTGATCGCGGAGTTGTGCTCGTTGATCTCGGTGATCAGCTGGCGCTCGGCCTCGGTCAACGGCCGGGGCTCGGCCGGACCCTGCTGCTGGGCCAGGGCCGGGAAGGCGGCGAGCAGGGCGGCGAAGGCGAGAAAGCTGCGGCGGATCATCGTTGGCGTCTGTCCTTGGTGCTCCGGAAAACGGAACATGCACGTAGACATCAATTGCGGCAACAGCGGGAAGGTTCCGTTGGACCCATTGGTGGCGGTACCATCCCCCCACACAGGATGACATCGTGTGCGAGGCGGCTGCGTGGCCGGCACCGGGCGCCGCTCAATACCCGTCGGCGTTATTCCCGACGAGGATTTCGCGCTTGCCGGCATGGTTGGCGGCCGAGATGACGCCTTCACGTTCCATCCGCTCGATCAGTGTCGCGGCCTTGTTGTAGCCGACGGCGAGGCGGCGCTGGATGTACGAGGTCGAGACCTTCTTGTCGGTCAGGACGACGTTGACGGCCTTGTCGTAGAGCTCGTCGCCCGAGCCGCCGAAATCGTCGCCGCCACCGGCCATGCCGTCCTCGTCCATCTCGTCCTCGTCGGCGATGATGGATTCGAGGTAGTCGGGCGCGCCCTGCGACTTCAGGTGGTTGACGATGGCCTCGACTTCGCCGTCGGCGACGAACGGGCCATGCAGGCGCCGGATGCGGCCGCCGCCGGCCATGTACAGCATGTCGCCGTTGCCGAGCAGCTGCTCGGCGCCCTGCTCGCCGAGGATGGTGCGGCTGTCGATCTTGGATGTCACCATGAACGAGATGCGGGTGGGGAAGTTGGCCTTGATGGTGCCGGTGATGACGTCCACCGAGGGGCGCTGCGTGGCGGTGATGACGTGGATGCCGGCGGCGCGCGCCATCTGCGCGAGACGCTGCACCGAGCCTTCGATCTCCTTGCCGGCGACCATCATCAGGTCGGCCATCTCGTCGATGATGATGACGATGAAGGGCAGCGGCTCGAGGTTGAATTCCTCGCTCTCGAAGATCGCCTCGCCGGTCTCCTTGTCGAAGCCGGTCTGCACGGTGCGGGTGATGACCTCGCCCCGGGCCTGGGCCTCGGAAACCCGGCTGTTGAAGCCGTCGATGTTGCGCACGCCGATCTTGCTCATCTTGCGATAGCGGTCCTCCATCTCGCGGACGGCCCACTTGAGGGCGACCACGGCCTTGGAGGGGTCGGTGACGACCGGGGTCAGCAGGTGCGGGATGCCGTCGTAGATCGACAGTTCCAGCATCTTGGGGTCGATCATGATGAGCCGGCACTGCTCCGGCGTCATCTGGTAGAGCAGGCTCAGGATGAAGGTGTTGATGCCCACCGACTTGCCCGAGCCGGTGGTGCCGGCGATCAGCAGGTGCGGCATGCGCGCGAGGTCGGCGATGATCGGCTCGCCGCCGATGGTCTTGCCCAGGCAGATCGGCAGCTTGCCCTTCATCTTCTCGAAGTCGGACGAGGCCAGCATTTCGCGCAGGTAAACGGTCTCGCGCTGCTCGTTGGGCAGCTCGATGCCGATGGCGTTGCGCCCGGGAACCACGGCGACGCGGGCCGAAATGGCGCTCATCGAGCGGGCGATGTCGTCGGCGAGCGAGATGACCCGGGACGACTTGATGCCGGGCGCGGGCTCCAGTTCGTAGAGCGTGACCACCGGGCCCGGGCGCACGTTGATGATGTCGCCCTTGACGCCGAAGTCGGCCAGCACCGACTCGAGCTTGCGCGCCATGGCCTCGAGGCGCTCGGGCGCATGCTCGGGGCTCGGGCCCTTGTGCTTGGGCTGGGCCAGCAGGCTCAGCGCCGGCAGTTCGAAGCCGGCCGGCTCGGCGAGCAGCGAGCCCTGGGCTTCGCGCGCGGCGCGCATGCCCTGCTGGACACGTGGGGCCGGCGCCGCCACCCGGGGCGAGGCCGTCGCGATGGGCTGGTGGGCGGCGGGTGCGTGCGGCAGCGGACCCGGATTGCGCTGGGCCATCGGGCCGCGCAGCGGCGTCTGCATCTCCCAGCGGGCCGGCTCGGCCTCGTCGTCGGGCTCGTCCGGGTAGTCGTCGAAGGGCGGCTCCTCATGGGCGCCGACGATGGAGCGGCGCTCGCCGGCCAGCGATGGCTCGACCTGGACCGGAGGGATGGACGGGGTACGACCGTGGATGCTCGGCTCGACCGCCTCGCCGCGCCAGTCCTCGCCCTGCTTCTCGGCGGCGCGCCGTTCGGCGATCTTCACGCCGGCCCGCTTCAGCGCGGCGCGCGTGGCAAAGCCGAGGTGCACGGCGTAGCCGAGGACAACGTCGAAGATCGAATCGCGGTCCGTTTCGTCCGCGTCGTCGGCGGCCGTCGACCTTGCACCGTTCGTTTTCGCGGCTTTGGCCTTGCCCTTGGGCAGTTCAGGCAGGGCCACCTTGCCCAGGCCCATGGCGATCCAGAACAGCGCCAGAGTGGGCGCGGCGATGATGATCGCGAACAGCACCGCCGTTACCGGCTGCGGCGTCTCGCCCGTGGCCAGCACGGCGAGGTTGGTGAAGCTCTGGCCGACGAGCCCGCCAAGCCCGGTGGGCAGCGGCCAGCTCTCGGGGGCGGCGATGAACGAGAAGAGGCCGCAGCTCAGCACGCCGGCGGCGATCCAGGCGGGCAGGCGCAGCGGCATGCGCGAGGGTACGCGCTGGCGCAGCAGGGCCCAGCCCCACAGCGCGGGCGGCACGACAAGCGGGATGACGCCGAGGCCGAAGACCTGGAAGGCGATGTCGGCAATGACGGCGCCGGGAAAGCCCAGCCAGTTCCGCGCCGGCTGCCCCGATGCGTAGGAGAAGCTCGGGTCGTCGACGGACCAGGTGGCCAGGGCGATCAGGACGAGGCCGACGAGCCCCAGGACGATCGCGCCGAGCAGGCGATACGGGATGCGAATCGCGATGACAGGGGCGGGACCACGACGGGCGTCTTCAAGGAGGTGCTGTGCCGGCATCGTCTGGGTACACTCTACAAATGTAACGCTGATCCGGCGCACAGACGGCACGCCGATCGAGCCAGATGCTAGCTGGTTAGGGTTAATCCCGAGCTAATCGGATGGGGGCCACGGCACTGCCATCGGCCACCCCGGGCCATGCCCCCCAGGGATGCACGCTCAAAAGGTCATTCCGCCAGCAGGCACCGTATCCGGGGGGCATCGTATGTAGTGCACGATCCCGCCCCACCCACTGCTGTCATCCCAGCGCAAGCTGGGATCCATCTCTCCACCGGCGCGGGCTGCGCGTTGGGTCCCTGCTTTCGCAGGGATGACACCGAGAGTGGACGGAGCATCAGTGACTTAGCCGCTCGCACGGA
>NZ_JAFKHE010000017.1 GCF_017307495.1 Devosia sp.
GCCGGCGAGGCGTGAGCCTCATTCATTCTGCGGACTACCGCGAGGGGCAAAGGCCCCGCCGGCCCGTTCGCTTCATCCCCCGCAAAGGGGATGGCTCTTTGACAAACTCCGAAGCCGCAGGGCTGTCGGACAAATCAGCATGTCCGGCGTCCTCGTACCACCGGTTAACGGTCAACGCGCGGTGAGCGCGCAAAAGCCGTTCAACTGCCGCCGATGGCGCTTAGCCCGCCGCAACGGTGGATGGCCCAAGTTCTGGCCTTCCAGAACAGGGAAGGGTTCCATATGGGTTTGAGAGCGTTGGCCTACGAGCAGGCGATGAGCGATCCGATCAACGAGGCACTGGTACTGTACACGGGCTTCGGCACGTCCCCGTTCCCGCGTGCCAAGACGCCGCACCTGGTACAGCGGTTCGGTTCCGCCAAGGGAGCCGAGCTCAAGCAGCGCATCCTTGACCTGCTCGAGGAGTTGCAGCAACCCGTGGAGGCGCTCGAGGTACGCTCGAGGAAGAGCCTGACAGAACGGGCGATCGAGCAACTCCAGCCGAGGCATCCAGAACTCGACGATTCGGGCCTCAAGGCCCTGGCCTGGACCTATTCTTTCGGCTTGCGCTGAGGCGTAGCGGATTGTTCACGCCGGGTGAACAGTGCATTCCCTTGCACAAGCCAATCAATCCGACAGCGACGGGCGACGCCCCAAGGCCGCCCAGATGGCCGGAATCTCTAGGCTTACAGATCTGATACTCGAGGAACACAGTTGTGACCGGGTGCTGTCGCTGTGACCCTGCGCCAAAATGGTGCCTGCTTGCGATGCGGCACCACAGGCACTTATTTGCCTCTAGTAACATTTTGATACTGGAGTGCAGCAGATGACCAAACCCAAGATTGCCGTGATTGTCGGTTCCATCCGTCCGACCCGTTTCGGCGACAAGCCGGCCAAGTGGATTGCCGATCACGCCGCCGCCCGCGGCGACATTGACGTCGAGATCGTCGACCTGAAGGACTATCCGCTTCCGCTGTTCGACGCGGCCGCGTCCGACTTCTGGATGCCGACGCCAAACGAAATGGCTGCCAAGTGGCAGGCCAAGCTCAGCGAGTTCGACGGCTACATCTTCGTCACCGCCGAATACAATCGCTCGGTGCCGGGCGCGCTGAAGAACGCGATCGACTGGGCCTACAAGCCCTTCATCAAGAAGGCCTCTGCCTTCGTCGCCTACGGTTCGGTCGGCGGCGCGCGTGCCGTCGAGCACCTGCGCAACATCATGGTCGAGCTGCAGTCGGTTCCGGTGCGCCATGCCATCCACATCGGTGGCTCGGACTTCATGCCGATCATGATGGGCCAGCAGAGCTGGGACGACGCCAAGGGCAAGTTCGACATGTTCGTGCCCGAGCTGCTCGACAACCTCGTCTGGTGGACCAACGCGACCAAGGCGGCGCGCGAGGCCGACGCCAGCAAGGACGCGACCAAGGCGGCCTGAGGCTCCGACGACGTTTCGCCGGGGTTCTCCTCCTTTCGCACCCCGGTGGGAGGCGGCGCATCAATCGCGCCGCCTTCTTTTTGTTCATGCGGCAGCCACAAATCCGCATGACTGTCTCGCGTCAAATGCTAAGCTTGACGGAATCTTGGCCGTTGAGTGCGCCGCCGGGCGGGTGTAGACACCCGCCCACCCGAAACAGGGTGAGCGAAGGGCATATGACTCAGACCACTTCGTCCGGCGTGACGCCCGGCGCTGGGGCGACCGATCAGGCCGGCCACGCCGTTCCGAGCAACCTCCCTATCCTCATCCTTGGCGCCCTGGGCGTTGTGTTCGGCGATATCGGGACCAGCCCGCTCTATGCCTTCCGCGAGGCATTGCATGCCGCCGGCGGCGCGCCATCGGAGCGCGAGGTACTGGGGCTGCTCTCGCTGATCGTGTGGGCGCTTACCATCGTCGTCACCGTCAAGTACGTGATCTTCGTGCTGCGCGCCGACAACAAGGGCGAGGGCGGCACGCTCTCGCTGATGACACTGGCCACCAATGCGTTCACCAAGCGCCCGGCCTGGGTCATCGGGCTGGGCATCGTCGGCGGTTCGCTGTTCCTGGGCGATGCGATCATCACCCCGGCCATTTCGGTGCTGTCGGCGGTCGAGGGTCTCGAAGTGGTGGAGCCGCGGCTCACGCCATGGGTCGTGCCGATGACCGTGGTGATCCTGTTCGGACTGTTCATGGTCCAGCGCTTCGGCACGCAGCGCGTCTCCACCGTGTTCGGCCCGGTCATGGCGGCATGGTTCGTCATCCTGGGGGTTATCGGCCTCTTCCATATCGTTGACGCACCGCAGGTGCTCCTCGCGCTCAATCCCGGTTACGGCATCGAGTTCCTCTATGGTCACGCACATCTGGCCATCGTCGTGCTCGGGGCAGTGTTCCTGGCGGTGACCGGAGCGGAAGCGCTGTACGTCGATCTCGGACATTTCGGCCGGCGCCCGATCATCCTGGCCTGGCTGGCGCTGGTGTTTCCGGCCCTGCTGCTCAACTACTTCGGTCAGGGCGCCTTCGTCCTCAGCCACCCGGCCGAGGTCAGCAATCCCTTCTTCCAGATGCAGCCCGAATGGGCCCTGCTGCCCATGGTCGGGATCGCCACGCTGGCCACCGTGATTGCGAGCCAGGCCGTGATCTCCGGCGCCTATTCGCTGGTCCGCCAGGCCATGCACCTCAACCTGCTGCCACGCCTCGAGGTCAGGCATACCTCGGAAGAAGTGGCCGGGCAGATCTTCATGCCGCAGGTCAATTTCCTGCTGCTGATCTGCGTGCTGCTGCTCGTGGTCGGCTTCCGCTCGTCGAGCGCCCTGTCCGCTGCCTATGGCATCGCGGTGACCGGCGAGATGCTGGTGACGGCCGTGCTGCTGTTCATCGTGATGTGGCGGCTGTGGAAATGGAACCTTGTGGTCGCCATGGCGGTGATCGTGCCGCTGCTGGTCATCGACATCGGCTTCTTCGCCGCCAACCTGGCGAAGTTCCCGCAAGGCGGCTGGGTGCCGGCGGTGGTGGCCGCGACGATTGCCTCCCTGATGGTGATCTGGATCGTCGGCCGCCGTCGCCTCGCCGAGAAGACCCGACGCGACGAGGTGCCCCTCGAGTTCCTCGTGGAGAACCTGTCCAAGAAGCGGCCGACCACGGTGCCCGGCACTGCGGTGTTCCTCACCTCCGACATCGAAGGCGCTCCAACGGCGCTGCTGCACAGCCTCAAGCACTACAAGGTTCTGCACGAGCACAACGTCATCCTGACGATCATGACCTCGGATCGACCGCGCGTGGCCGACGAGGACAAGATTCGCATCGACGCCTATAACGACCTGTTCTACCGGGTGGTCGTGACCTTCGGCTACATCGAGACGCCGAACATTCCCAAGGCGCTGGCGCTGGCACGCAAGCTCGGCTGGAAGTTCGACATCATGAGCACGTCGTTCTTCCTGTCGCGGCGGTCGCTGAAGCCGTCGCCCAAGGGGGGGATGCCGCTATGGCTCGATCGGGTGTTCATCGCACTGGCGCGAAACGCCACCGATGCGACCGAGTATTTCCACATCCCCACCGGGCGCGTGGTCGAAATCGGTACGCAGGTGATGATCTAGTTCGCCGCACTCCGCTCTGGATCAGCCCTTGGGCATGTCCGGGCAGACATAGGGCACGGTGGCGGCTACGTACCTCTCTTCGACAGCGCCGCCCCCGACCTTCACGCTGAGCACCAGCTCGGCGTCGGAGAGCGAAACGATGTTGGCGGCGATGTCCATGCCGTCCTCGTTCCACTTGAGGGCGGTGTCGGAGGTCAGTTCCCACGGGCTGAGACGGTGCGTCTCCCAGCACGAATCCTGAACCAGGGTGCCGTCCGAGAGGAAGATCTTCATTGCGCCCGGCAAGTCGCCATCGGCTTTCGTCCAGACCCTGTCGACAAGGCCGGGCCTGGACGTCCCAGAGGCGGTCTCGAGGGCCGATTCCCCGGCGAAGGCGGGGAGGCAGGCCGTGGAACTGACGCCCCACATGGCGAGCAAGGCGAAGAGGGCGGCTTTGCTGGTCATTCGGCATCATCTCCGGTTTGAGGCTGACTGTAGCTGGTTACGGCGCAGCCGCGATGCAAGCAGGCATCGTGATTGCGCCGGAACCCGGATCAACAGCCAGGCAACATGAACCGTCGATGAGCGAGGGATGAACGGCTACTGGCGCACACCCAACACGCGGTCGCGATCACGGATGCGGTTGCGGGCCTGCTTAGGCCAGAGCTGGTATGCGTCCCCGCCGCCTTCGAGAATGTGTCGGGCATGGACCGGCCAGTTGGGGTCTTCCAATGCCGTGCGGGCAAAGGCGACCATGTCCGCGTCGCCCTCGGCGAGGATGCGCTCCGCATCGGCCGGATCGTCGATCAGGCCCACGGCCATGGTGGGGAGGCCGGACCCGCGCACGGCGCGCGACAGCTCGACCTGGTACAGGGGGGCGGCCTTGAGGGCATAGCCATCGAAGCCGCCCGAGGAGCAATGGATCATGTCGACGCCGCGTGACTTGAGCTCGCGGGCCAGCACCACCGAGTCCTCGACGCCCCAGCCCCCCGGGCTGCCGTCGGTGACCGAGATGCGCACCAGCAGCGGCTTGTGCTCCGGCCAGACGGCGCGCGTCGCCTCCGTTACCTCGAGGGCGAAGCGCATGCGGTTTTCGCGGCTGCCGCCGTACTCATCGGTGCGATGGTTCGAGATGGGCGAGAGGAACTGGTTGATCAGGTAGCCGTGCGCGCCGTGGATCTCGATGGTGTCGAACCCCGCCGCATCGGCGCGGCGGGCCGCATCGGCAAAGGCCTGGACGATGCGCGCAATGCCTGCCTTGTCGAGGGCAGTAGGGGTCTGATAGCCGGGATTGTCGGAGTGCCGTTCGGCACTGGGAGCGACGGGCACCCAGGTTTCATAGGCGTACTCGACCTTCTCCGCCTCCGTCTCGTTGAAGCTGCCGCGCCACCAGATCGGGGTGGCTGCCTTGCGTCCCGCATGGGCGAGCTGGATGCCGGTGGCGGCGCCTTCTGACTTCAGAAAGCGGGCAATGTGAGCGAGCGGGGCGATCTGGTCGTCGTTCCACAGCCCCAGATCGCCGTAGGAGATGCGTCCGTCCGGCGTGACGCCGGTGGCTTCGACGATCACGAGGCCGAAGCCGCCCAGCGCAAAGCGGCCAAGATGGACAAAGTGCCAGTCGTTGGCGAGACCGTGCTGCGACGAGTACTGGCACATCGGGGCCACGACCGTGCGATTGCGGAAAGTCAGGCCGCGCAGTGTGTACGGCGAAAAGAGCTGGGACATTGGGCTTCTGCTGCAGTTGGAAACGGCAGCAATCCTGCCCCGAATATGCTTCATCGGCAAGTGCCGATGAAGCGGCGTGCGCCGACGGCTCAGGCGGCTTGCGGGCGGCGGTGGCCGGAGACTTCCGCGCCAGCGTTGCGCTCGAGTGTCAGGAGCTGGAGGGCGCAGGCGATGATGATGGCGCCCATGACGATATAGGTGATCTGGAAATCGATGACACCGAGGACCGGCGCGCCCCGCCACATCTGGCTGAGGTTGAGCGTGCCGGCGGCAACGGCGACCCCGAACACCATGGAGAGCTGCTGCGACATGCTCGAGATCGTGGTGGCGGAACTGCGTCGGTCGGCGTCGACGTCAGCGAAGGCGAGGGTGGCCAGCGCCGTGAACTGCATCGAGCGGGTCGCACCGGCGATGAACAGCACCACCACCGTCAGCAGGTACGGAGTCTGCGGACCGAGCAGGCCGCACGCGGCCACCGACACGCCGGCGAGGACGCCATTGATCGTCAGCACGCTGCGGAAGCCGAACCGGCGCAGGGCGGGCGTGGTGATGGCTTTGATGACGAGGTTGCCCAGGAAGTAGATGACGACGAGGGCCCCGGAGCTGAGCGCATCCATCCCGTAGGCGACCTGGAACATCAGCGGCAGCAGGAACGGCGTTGCGTTGATGGCGGTCCTGAGGATCGCGCCGGCCCTTGCGTCGGTCGCGGCGAAGGTTGCGATCCGCAGTGTCCTGAGGTCGATCAGCGGATGTTCGATGCGCAGGAGCCAGGTCACGGCCGCTGCGCCAACGACGAAGCCTACAACGATCAGCACAGCCGCCACCCATGTCGGCAGCGTACCCTGCACCAGGGCGTCGAAGCCGTAGAGCAGGCAGCCCAGCGTCACGCCGGTCAGCGCGAAACCAGGCGCATCGAACGGGCGATGCTTCAGCTCGACATCCCGGGGAACGATCATGGCGACCAGCACAAGCCCGATGATGCCGAGCGGGATGTTGATCCAGAAGTTCCAGTGCCAGGAGATGTATTCGGTGATGAAGCCGCCGAGGGCGGGGCCGATGACAGGGGCAAAGAGCGCCGGCCAGATGGTCAGGCCGATGGCCGGAACGATCTCGGACTTCGCGGCGGTCCGCAACACGATGATGCGGCCGACCGGGAACAACACGGAACTGCCGGCGCCCTGCAGCGCGCGGGCAATGGCGAACTGCCCGAGATCCTGTGCCATGCCGCAGGCGACGGAGGTAAGGGTGAACACCGCGAGCGCTGCGAGGAACACGCGGCGCGCGCCGAAGCGATCTGAGAGCCACGCCGCCGCCGGAATGCAGATGGCGACCGCCAGCATGTAGATGGTGACGCCAAGGCTCATCTCGAGCGTCTCGACACCGAAGTCGCGCGCCATGCGAGGGAGGGCGGTGACGATGATCACCCCATCGAGGAACTGCATGAACAGGGCTGCCGCGACGACGAGGGCGACATTGCGGGCGTGCGGGCTGAGGGGCGTGGGCATCGACGAGTGGGAGTGGGTGACCGGGACGGTAGCGATATAGCGCAACATGCTACCATACCACCATCACCGGTTTGGCTGATGCCGACAGATGCGGCCGGGGTGTGGCTTCAACTCCTCGCAGCTGCGGCGACCTTGCAATGTCTCGCCCTTCGTAGGACTTTCCTCGGGCTACCATTCCAGTCATTGATTGCCTCCCCAAGGACAAAGACCCCTAGCCATGCCCTTTTTCGACCTGCCGCAGTCCCAGCTCGAAGCCTACCGCTCGAGCGCCGTCGCCCCTGCCGACTTCGATGCCTTCTGGGCCGAAACCCTCAGCGCTTCGCGCGCGAAACCGCTGGACGCGGTGTTCGAGCCGGTCGACACGGGCCTCAGGCTGTTCGACGTTTTCGATGTTACCTTCGCCGGGTTCGGTGGGGACAAGATCAAGGGCTGGTACATCAAGCCGGCCGGCCAGGCGCCACGCGGCACGGTGGTGAAGTTCATCGGCTACGGCGGCGGCCGCGCGCTGCCGCAGGAACACCTGCTCTGGCCTGCCACCGGGCGCGCCGTGCTGGTGATGGACACGCGAGGGCAGGGCAGCAGCTGGTCACGCGGCGACACGCCCGATCCGTCCGGCGCCCATCCCGCCCATCCCGGCTTCATGACGCGCGGCATCAACGATCCGCACGACTACTATTACCGTCGCGTCTACACCGACGGCGTACGGGCGGTGGACGTGGCCCTCGGCCGTTCCGAGACCGATCCCAACAAGCTGGCGGTGGTGGGCGGTAGCCAGGGGGGCGGCATCTCGATCGCCGTGGCGGGCCTCCACCCGGGCGTGAAGGCAGCGATGCCCGACGTGCCGTTCCTGTGCGACTTCCCGCGGGCGGTGGGGCTGACGACCCGCGATCCCTATGGCGAGATCGTGCGCTACCTCGCGGTACATCGGGAGAAGGCGGCGACGGCCTACAACACGATCAACTACTTCGACGGCGTCCACTTTGCGGCCCGCAGCAAGGCCGCGGCATTGTTCTCGGTGGCGCTGATGGATGACGTGTGCCCGCCTTCAACGGTCTACGGCGCCTACAATGCCTGGGCGGGACCGAAGACGATCGAAACCTACACGTTCAACAATCACGAGGGTGGCGGCACCTGGCAGGAGCGCCGGCAGGTCGCCTGGCTAGACGGAACGCTGGCTTGACCACGCTCGCCCTCGACTACGCCGACCGCGACGGGGCGATCGCCCGTCGTCGGTGGGTGATGTCGCGCGTCGCCATCTACGCGGTACTGTCGCTGTTCGCGCTGGTCTATCTCGCGCCGGCGCTGCTGGTGTTTCTCAACTCCTTCCGCGATGGCGCCGAAGTCAGCCGCAACGGCCTCATCGCCATCCCGATGAGCTTCTCGTTCGACAATTATGTCCGGGCCTGGACGCAGGCCTGCGTCAGCGGCATGTGCCGAGGGCTGGCACCCAACTTCATCAACTCGCTGATCATTACCATTCCAGCGACGATCGCGACGACGATCATCGGGGCAATGAACGGCTACGTGCTGAGCAAGTGGAAGTTTCCGGGTTCCGAGTTCGTCTTCGTGATGATCTTTCTCGGCATCTTCCTGCCCAGCCAGGTGTCGCTGCTCCCCTGGGCCTGGATCATCGGCAAGCTCGGCCTGTCCAACAATGTGATGGGCCTGTTGCTGATCCACACCGTGCAGGGCATTTCGTTCGCGACGCTGTTCTGTCGCAACTTCTACGCCGGCCTGCCGGACGAGATCGTGAAAGCGGCGCAGATCGACGGGGCCGGGTTCTGGCGCATCTTCACCCGCGTCGTGCTGCCGCTGTCCGGGCCGATCCTCGCCGTCACGGTGATCTGGCAGTTCACCTCGATCTGGAACGAGTACCTCTACGGCGTGGTGTTCACCTCCGGGGCGCAGCAGCCGATCACGGCTGCGATCATGGGGGTGCGGGCCGGCGGATCGGCGGCCACGGTGATGATGGCGGCGGTGCCGCCGCTGCTGGTGTATCTGATCGGCGGCAAGTATTTTGTGCGCGGACTCACCCAAGGGGCGCTGAAGTAGGCATGACGACCAGGAACTACGTGATCGACGAGATGATCTCGGCCAAGGCCATCGCGGCCAGGGTCGAGGCGCTGGCCAAGGAGATCTCGACCTACTACGCCGGTACGGACAAGCTGGTGGTTGTTGGCCTGCTGCGCGGCTCGTTCGTGTTCATCGCCGACCTCGTGCGCGAGCTCGACCTGCCGGTGGAGGTCGATTTCCTCGAGGTGTCGAGCTACGGCAACGCGACGGAGTCGAGCCGGGAGGTGCGCATCCTCAAGGATCTGCGCGGCGAGATCGAGGGCAGGGACGTGCTGCTGGTCGAGGACATCGTCGATACCGGCTACACGCTGAAGCACGTGCTCGAGATCCTCAATACGCGCCATCCCAAGCGGATCGAGGTGTGCGCACTGCTCGACAAGCCATCGCGGCGCGAGGTGGACGTGAAGGCGCGCTGGATCGGCTTCGAGATCCCGGACAAGTTCGTGGTCGGCTACGGGATCGATTATGCGCAGCGCAACCGCAACCTCGGTCATATCGGGGCGGTGCGCTTCACCGACTGAGGATGCGCCGAAGGCCCGACAGCCGCGCGGCTTCGGGTTTCGCTGCAGTTCTGCCGCTCCCGAAGGTGCGGCATGGGCGGGACTTCGTCCCTGTGGCGGTCGTCCGCCAAACTGTACAAAGGTTGGGACTCTCGCCCCGCCCATCGCGAAGGGATTTTTGGTGATCCGCACCACGAAGCGATGCAGGAACGGCCCACCCCAGGCGCGACGGCTCGCCCCTGGACCCAACCCCCACCGCGACGCCCCGTCGGCGCCTCGCATCGGTGAGGTCGGGGCAGAATAATACGGGTAGAGCGAGGGGGAATAAGTTTCGAAGAGATGCCGCATCCGGGCAGCAGAAACCCGTTCAGGATCCGTTCATCGGCAAGGCAGACCGGTGACAGACTGATGATGGAATAAGGCCAGTGATGCTGTCGCACATTGTACTTGATCCGAACCGTACGTTACGGTACGGCATTCGCTACTCGATGGAGAGACCGGTGGCAGTTGCCGTTGCCAACAGCGAAGAGACGTTCACGCCGCGCCAGCAGCAAGTGCTGACGGCCGCGCTGGACCTGCTCGTCGAACAGGGCGACCGGCTGACCATGACCTCCGTGGCCCGGCGCGCCTCGTGCTCAAAAGAGACGCTCTACAAGTGGTTTGGCGACCGCGATGGGTTGCTGACCGCCACCGTGCAGTGGCAGGCGGCCAAGGTGAAGGCGCCCCATGTCGACCGCTGGCGGCTCGACGCCGGGTCGCTGCGCCAGAGCATCGAGCAGTTCGCGCATGACCTGTTGGGCACGATCGTCGGGCAGGTCTCCGTGACGCTCAACCGGCTCGCTATCGGGCATGCCGGAGCCGAGAAGCACGGGCTCGGGCAGATCGTGCTCGAGAACGGCCCGCTCGCCATCCGCAAGCGCCTGAAGCCGGTGCTGGAGGCGGGACGGGAGGCGCGGCTGCTGCGCTTCGAAAGTTCGGAGGAGGCCTATCGGAGCTTCTTCGGGCTGGTGGTGCGCGACGCACAGATCCGGCTGCTGCTCGGCGAGTCCTACAGCCCGAGCGACGTTGAGATTTCGCGCGACGCAGCGCGGGCAACGGAGCAGTTTTTGAAGATCTACGGGGTGGGCACGGCCTAGTTGCAGCCACCAAGGTGTCGTCCCTGCGAAAGCAGGGATCCATCTATCCGCTGGCGCGGGCCGTGAGTGGGATCCCTGCTTTCGCAGGGATGACACCGGAATTAGCTGGATGGCCAGGGGCCGTCCGAGAGTTTGAAATCGGCCCTACGGCCAAACGCACAAAAGGGAGACCACCATGCGCGTCTATTACGATCGGGATGCCGATCTCAACATCATCAAATCCAAGAAGGTCGCGATCGTCGGCTACGGCTCGCAGGGCCATGCGCACACGCTGAACCTGCGCGACTCGGGCGTGAAGGACATCGTGGTTGCCCTCCGTCCGGGTTCGCCGTCGGCCAAGAAGGCCGAAGGCGAGGGCCTGAAGGTCATGTCGGTGGCCGATGCCGCCAAGTGGGCCGACGTCATCATGATGCTGACGCCGGACGAGCTGCAGGCCGACATCTACAAGAAGGACATCGAGCCGAACATTCGTGACGGCGCTGCAATCGCTTTCGCGCATGGGCTCAACGTTCACTTCAACCTGATCGAACCCAAGAAGACCGTCGACGTGATCATGATCGCGCCGAAGGGCCCGGGCCACACCGTGCGTGGCGAATACCAGAAGGGTGGCGGCGTGCCGTGCCTGATCGCCGTCCACCAGGACGCCTCGGGCAACGCCCAGGACATCGCTCTTGCCTACGCTTCGGGCGTTGGCGGCGGCCGGTCGGGCATCATCGAGACCAACTTCCGCGAGGAATGCGAGACCGATCTGTTCGGTGAGCAGGTCGTGCTGTGCGGCGGCCTGGTCGAGCTCATCCGCGCTGGCTTCGAGACGCTGGTGGAAGCCGGCTACGCGCCGGAAATGGCCTATTTCGAGTGCCTGCACGAAGTGAAGCTGATCGTCGACCTGATCTACCAGGGCGGCATCGCCAACATGAACTACTCGATCTCGAACACCGCCGAGTGGGGCGAGTACGTCTCGGGCCCGCGCATCATCACCTCGGAGACGAAGGCCGAGATGAAGCGTGTGCTGCACGACATCCAGACCGGCAAGTTCACCTCCGAGTGGATGCAGGAATACAAGGGCGGCGCTTCGCGCTTCAAGGCGACCCGTCGCCTCGCCGACGAGCACCAGATCGAGGAAGTGGGCGAGAAGCTGCGCGGCATGATGCCGTGGATCAAGGCCGGCGCGCTGGTCGACAAGGCGAAGAACTAAACCGTCCGCAGGGTCCGTCGAGTTGTGCGAAGGGGCTTTAGGGCCCCTTCGTCGTTGCGGCGACAGTTTCCTCCCCGAGGCGCTCCCGGGTGAGCAACTCGATCAGCCGGATCAGCCGGCCGATGTCTTCTTCGCGCAAGAGATCGAGCTTCTGGTGCAAGGCCTCGATATCGAGCTCGGCACGCAGGTTGACGTCGTAGTCGAGCTGGGCCTTCTGCCGGTCGATCACTGCCTGCCGGTTCTGCGCCATCATCAGGATGGGCGCGGTGAACGCGGCCTGGAAGGAGAGCGCGAGGTTCAGCAGGATGAAGGGGTAGGGGTCCCAGTGCTGGACCCAGCCCACCACGTTCAGGGCGATCCACAGGACCAGGATCGTCGACTGGATGATGATGAAGCGCCACGAGCCGACCGTGGCCGCGATGCGATCCGAGAGGCGGTCGCCCACGGTGAGCCGGGGTGGCTCAACGTTGCGGAGGGTGAACTGCCTCGCGGGATGGGTTTCGATGTCGGCGGGGTCAAACGTTGGCATCTGGCAGCCTCATGACGACGACGCCCGACCCTAGCGCATGCTCCTTGCCAAGTCTTCGGGCTCCGGCACGACGGAGCGGTCGCCGGCATCCACTGTCCGCACCATGAGGTCCACGGCCGCCGCGGTCGCCAGTCCCGCGCTCCGGACCAGCGTACGCCAGGTGTGAAAGCTCAGTGCCAGCCCCAAGGCCGCCTGCTGCGTGTGCGACAGCCCGTCCGACAGAGACGCGAAGATTGCTCCGAGCGGCTGGCCGAAACGCAGGTCCGAAATCTCCCGCAAGGTCGCGTTGTCTTCGGCATCGCGCAGGACCGCCGCCACCAGTTGCTCGTTGCGGGCGAACCAGCCGTAGAGGGCGTCGAGCGCCTGTCGCAGCCGCGTTTCGGGGTCGTTCGTCGCTGCCCACTGGTCGGGCGAAGGCAGCGCGTCCCGCTCGGCATGCAGACTCGAGCAGGCCAGGAAGATCGCGCGGTCGTCGGGGAGGTGGGCGTAGACGGTATGACGCTGCACGCCGGCGCGTTCGGCGATCATGCTGATGGTGGTGGCCGACGGGCCGATCTCACCATGCAGGGCCAGGGCGGCCTCGACGATCCGCTGCCGCGTCTCGGCCTCCTGCACAGCCCGCTTGCCCTTGGTGTAGCTTCTTGACATTCCAATGCACACACGTGTGCAGCCATTCAGCTGCGGTTCATATTCTGTTGCACATACATGTACTCCGAAATGCAACGGAGTTCCAGAGGAGCTGAAAATGGACTTTCCGACCTTCGTGGGCGCAAGGAAAGTGGCGCCCGACGTGACGACCTTCGCGGGCTTCTTCCCCATCGGGCCGCTCGGCATCCTGCCGGCAAACGCCCACTTCATCCACGCCAGGGAGCCGATCCTGGTGGATACGAGCGGCGTGGCGTTCCGCGAACAGTTCATCGATGAGCTGACCAAGGTCATCGACCCCGAGGACCTCAAGTGGATCTATGTCAGCCACACCGACCTCGATCATATCGGCAACCTCGAGGCGGTGATGCGGCTGGCGCCGAACGCCAAGATCGTCGTTCCGGGCCTGGGCGCGGCCAAGCTCGGCCTGCGCGAGGGTTTCGACATGAGCCGGGTGCAGCCGATGGATCACGGCCAGCGGCTCGACCTCGGCGACCGCGAACTGGTGCTGCTCAAGCCACCGACCTATGACGCGCCGGAGACGACCGGCTTCTTCGATACCCGGACGCGCGTGCTGTTCAGCGTCGACTCGTTCGGTGCTCTGATGGATGCGCCATACGAGGAACTTGCGGCGGTGCCCGAGGCGACGCTGCGCGACGGCATGGCCACGTGGTCCGGCATCGACGCGCCATGGCTGGGCATGGTCGACAAGGCCAAGTTCGGGCATCTGCTCGCCGACATCGAGCGGCTCGACCCGGCGGCGATCATCTCCGGGCACCTGCCCGTCGCCGATCGCGCCGTCACGCAGCGGTTGTTCCGCAACATGCTGGGCGGGGTAGCGACGCGGATCGCCGGACCGGACCGCGAGACCATCGAGGGCCTGTTTGCCTCTCCGCAGGGGGTGTTCTGATGGCCACCATGATCGAACGGCCGCGCATGAGCAGGGACAATGCCGGGTTGATCAGCATGCCCATCACCACGAGGCAGGGCTGCAGGGGAGTGACCTGCCCGGCCTTCGCGGTCTGCCAGGGGCGGTGCGAGACACGTCGCAGCCAGGACGAGCAGGTGGTCGGGGGATACCCCGGCGGGCTTGCGGCCTCTGCCTGAGCCGTACCGGAGAGGGCCCCCTGCGTGGGCCTTTCTTAGTGGCTGCCCGGGGGCGCGACGCACACTGGGAGTGCGGCCTGCGGGCGAGATGAAGCGCCCGAAATGCAGAGGGCCCCGGCGCTGGTCGCTCGGGGCCCTCAGTCTCGCCTGTCACAGGCCACGAGATCATTCATGGCCGCGAGAAGGCGAGCCGCGACGGTTGGCGCGCATCAGGGCAAGGTCGCCCCGGGTGAGCCCGATATCGCGCAACAGGTGGTCATCGAACTTCATCAGGTCGGTGATGACGCGCTTGCGTTCGGCGCGCCGGAAGAAGGACGTCAGATCGAACATGTCGTTGCTCCTGGATTGCCTCGGCTGGCAGGGGGCGGCTTATTGCCAGAGTGGAATGAACCGGCGATGAACCGGCGCTCCCTGCTCGCCGAACGTCGTCGTGTCCTGTTGCGCGAACAACACGAAATGCGAAGGTAGCGGCTGATCTACCCGTGACGCGACAGGAGTGTTTGCCTACACTCGCGTGCGTTCTGCGGAGATTCATCGGGCTCGTGCTCAACCGGCTCTTCATCATCGTCGGAGTCGTCGCGATCCTTGCCATCGTCGCGGCCTTTGTCGTGCCCAGCTTCATCCCCTGGGGGGCGTATCGGGACCGACTGGCGACCATCGCGGCGGAAGCGCTCGGGACGCCGGTGCGGATCAAGGGCGAGGTGTCGTTCTCGCTGCTGCCGCAGCCCCGGCTGAAGCTCGCCGATGTCAGCGCCGGACCCGAACAGGCCCCGAACCTGAAGGTGGAGAGCGTCGAAGCGGATTTCTCGCTGATCGACTTCCTGCGCGATCGCTACAACGTCACGCGGCTGGTGCTGGGTCATCCGACAGTCACGATCAATGTCGGCGAGGACGGTTCGATCGACACGGGGCTGGCGCTGGCCAAAGCGGTCGAGAGCAACATCGCGATCGCCAATGCGGCGATCAGCGGTGGTCGGGTCGAGCTCAACGACCATCGCACCGGGCAGACCTACCAGGCCACGGACGTGACGGGCGACGTGAAGCTCGAGGCGTTGCATGGGCCGTTCTCGTTCCAGGGTTCGGGGACCGTGGACGGCGCGGGATATGCGCTCCGGGTCGCCACCGGCCCGCTCGATGCGGCCGGAGGAGGCGCGCTGACCCTCAACCTGCGTCCGGCGGACGGCTCATTCACCTTGTCGGCCGAGGGCACCATCACTCCGGGTCTCAAGCCTGATTTTGCCGGCACCGCCACGTGGCGGCAGCCGCCCCGCAAGACGGAAAGCGCGACGGAGGCGGATGCCGGGCAGGGCGACCTGGTGATGACCAGCAAGGTCGTGGCGACGCCCTCCCGCCTGCTTTTGTCGGACTATGTCGTCGTGCCCGACGAGAACCGGGCGGCAACCCGGCTGCTTGGGGCTGCGGAGGTGACGCTTGGGCCGGACATGTCCTTCAACGCCGTGATCTCCGGCGGGGTGCTGGCGCTGCCCCCGCGCGACGCAACGGCAGAGGCGGCGGTCGAGCCGTACGAACTGCTGCGACTGCTCAGGGAGTTGCCCTTGCCGACCGTTCCCGGCATCCCCGGAACGATCGGCGTGGATATTGCCGAGCTCAACCTGCGGGCATTCTCGCTGCGGAACGTGCGCCTCGATGCGCGGGCGCATGACGGCAACTGGACGGTGACCCGCTTCGCCGGTGCGCTACCGGGTGACACGTCGGTCATGCTGTCCGGCGAGGTCAGCACAACGACCGGCCGCCCTGAATTCGCAGGCCGGCTGTCGGTGGTCTCGCAGCGGCTCGACGCATTGAGCACGTTGTGGCGCAAGCCGGCGGCGGGCAACCCGCTGTTCGGCATGCCGGGCGGAATCGATGCGCGGATCGACCTGGTGGGCGACACGCTCTCGATCAGCGATGCAACGCTGGATCTCGACAGCGAGAGGCGCAGTTTCTCGGCGCAGATCGGGCTGGGAGCGCGCGACCTGCACCTGACCGCGAACCTGGGCACACTCGATGCGGCGCGCAGCGCGGCGCTGCTGGCCCTGCTGCCCGACCTCGGCAGTGACGCATCGTTCGCCGCCAGCTTCACGAAGGGCGAGTTCAAGCTCGCGGCGGAGGCGATGACGATCGGCGGGCTTGAGGGGCGGTCGCTCGAGGCTGCGGGCTCATGGGACGGCGGGGTGCTGGCGCTGGACAGACTCGCGGCGGCCGACCTGGGCGGCGCTGCCTTCGACGCCAAGCTCACGGCGTTTGGCTCGTTGGCCAGGCCGGAAGTATCCGGGGGCGCGACAATATCGGTCGCGTCGGCCGACGCGCCAGCGCTCAAGGCGCTGTACGGAGCCTTGCGGACATCGCCTGCGATGGTCGCGTTCCTGAGCCGGTCGCTGCCGGCGGAGCTGAGGCTGCAGCTGGATGCGCCGACGGGGGACGGGGCACAGAGCCTGACGCTGAGCGGCAGGCTGGCGTCGTCGGCCATATCGGCCGAGGCGCAGGTCGGAGCCGGCTTTCTCAGGGCGCTGTCGGGCCCGGTGAAGGTCCGGCTCGACCTCAAGTCGAACGATACTGCAGCCATGACGGCGCAGTTGGGCTTCGGCACTGCTGCGGTGTTCATCGACGGCGTGCCGCTGCACCTGGTCGGGGTGGTCGACGGCAACGTCGCCAACAGCCTCGAGGCGACAATGCTGCTCGAAGGTGGCGGCGATGCGCTGGGTTTTTCCGGCAACATGGTGGTTACCAACCCGGATGCGTTCAGCGGCAAAGGGACAGTGAAGGCCAAGTTCGCTGACGCCTCGGGGCTGGTCGCGTGGCTGGGGGCGGGGGGCATCTCGTTGCCGGCACTCTCGGCATCGGGGACGCTGACCTTCGATGGGACGCAGGCGGTCGCGGTGAGCGACATCACCGGCACCTCCGGCGAACAGTCCTTCAAGGGCAAGCTCAACCTTTCCCAGCGGGGCACGAACCGATCGATCACCGGCACCCTGGACCTGGGGAAGGTGGAGGTGGGGGCGCTGATGCGCACCTTGCTCGGCCCGGCATCACAACTACCGGGCCCGGGTGCCTGGCCGGATGGCCCCTTGGCGACCGGCGACGTCGCGCGGTCGACCGTCGGGCGGATCGGAGTGACGGCCTCGGGCCTGGAGGTGGCGGGGGCCGAGGTGGCGACCGACCTGCACTTCGATCTCGACTGGGATGCAACCAACACGCGGCTGCGCAACGCCGGCGCCAGCATCGGGCAGGGCAGCGCTTCGCTGGAACTCAGCGTCTGTTGCGCGGGGCCCCTGTCCGACAAGCAGGTGAGCGGGCGGATTGCGCTCGCCGGCGTCCCGCTCGATCGCATCGTGCCGACAGCCGTGGCGGCTGCGCTGGAGGGGACCATTGATGCATCGGGGCGCTTCGACGGCACCGGCGACAGCATTGCCGGCGTGCTGGGGGCGATGACGGGCGAGGGGACCTACAGCGTGTCGGGGCTCAGAATCGAGCGGTTCGATCCGCAGGCACCGAGCACCATTGCGGCGGTCGAAGACCTGCTCGCGATGCAGCCCGAGCAATTGACCGCCCTGATCGAGGAGCGCCTCGAGGATGGGCCGTTCGCCAGCCCCAAGGTGGCCGGCAGTTTCACCATCGCAGGCGGCGTGCTGCGGAGCCCGAATGTACCGATGGAGGGGGACGGCGGGCAACTGTTCGGCAGCGGGTCGATCCGGCTCGTCGACCTGGGCATCGGTGGCGACTACACCCTGACGCCGACCTCGATCACGCCGGCAGCGCTGGTCGACGCCGGTTCGGCGCGCGTGGTGGCGCGGCTGGGCGGCACGCTCGTGGCGCCGGAGCGGACCTTCGACGTCAGTGGGCTGGTCGACGCGATCATGGTCAAGGCCTACGAGGCGGAGGTGGCGCGACTCGAAAAGCTCAGGGCCGAGGACGAGGCGCGCAAGCAGGCGGAGGAGGCCGAAAAGGCCAGGCTCGCGGCCGAAGCGGCGGCAGTGAAGGCGGCGGACGACGCCGCGGCCATACGTGCGGCGGATGAAGCGGCGGCCGAGAAGCTTGCTGCAGAAGAAGCTGCGAAGAAGGCTGCCGAAGCCGAGGCGGCGAAGAAGGCCGCCGACGAGGCCGCGGCAAAGAAGGCAGCCGACGACGCCGCAGCCCAGCAACTGGCGATCAAGAAGGCGCTCGAGGAACTGAACAAGCCGATGGATATCGGGTTCGGGAACTGAGGCGGGCGCGCCCGGCCGGTTTCCGGCGCCTGCGGTAGCTCACGGTATTATTCCCGCGAAAGCGGGAACCTCTGTTTCAGCGCCCGTGGCCAAACGGAGATCCCCGCTTTCGCGGGGATGACCCCGGTGGTTGGGGGCGGGCAAAGTAGACACGGACGGGAGGGGAAGCAGCTCTAGTGTTCTATCGGACAGTCCGGATCAGCCCGCGCGATCCCTGTACCAGGCGAGGACCGCGAGGCGGACGGCCGAACTGAGGTTGGGGGCATCGCGGGCCTGGTCGATCTCGCCGATGATGGCGGCGATGGACTTGCCGTGCGCGGCGGCCATGGCTTCGAGCCCGTCCCAGAACTCACGCTCGATGGCGATGCTGGTGCGGTGCCCCGCGATGGTCAGCGAGCGCTTCTCCACCGGGACGTCACTTCTTGCGGAAACTGTCGAGGCTCACGACTTTCTCGCCCTGCGGCTCCGCTGTGGGGGTGGGCTTGGGGGAGGCCGGCACGTCCTCGGCGGCGGCTTCGACCTCGGGCCCGGCTTCGGCCGGCTCGGCCCGCTCGACGTCGAACTGCAGGCCGAACTGCACCGAAGGATCGAAGAAGCCCTTGATGGCCGAGAAGGGGATACCGAGCAGTTCGGGCCGCCCGTCGAATGAAAGCTCGACCTCGAAGCCGGTTTCGGTGACCTTCAGCCCGCCGAACTGGTTCTGCAGCACGATGGTCATTTCCTTGTCGTACTGCTCCAGCAGACGCTGGCTCATGCGCACGCCGGGCGCCCTGGTGACGAAGGAGATGAAGAAGTGGTGGTCGCCGGGCAGACCCGTTCGCGCCACTTCGGACAGCACCTTGCGGACGACGCCGCGCAGGGCCTCCTGGGCCAGGATGTCGTAGCGGATGAGGTCTTCGGCCATATGCGTTCCAGAAATCAGGGGAATCCCCACGGGTCCAGTATCACCGCGCAGAGGGCGACAATTCAAGGACAAAGGGCACGATCCGAAGCGAAGGTGCAGGCTTCTGTTGCCAGGTGCCTGCGGACCCCGCCTGACGCCCTGCTAGGAGCGGAGGACTTTGATTCCCAGTGCTAGCGCCGCATTACGCAGCGAGAGCGACCGGAGCATAGTTGTCGTTGGCAACTATTAGGATGGCCCGATATCGGTGGTACCATGCCGAGCAAAAGTCTACCCTTTACGCCCTTGTCGATCCTGTTTCGCCCCCATGAGCCCGCCACGACGGGGAGTTCTGGTGGAGGCGCCGGGCACTGCCCCCGGGTCCAATGGGTTTATTACGATAGCCGTTTATCGCCATAGCCGTTGCCGGCAAGACCTATATAGGGGTGGCGGCGGCCGGATGCAAACCCGGCCGCAGCGTTCCCAACCGGTGTTCTCCCAACCGCTTTCGTCCCAATCCCCATCGCCGGCGCTGCCGCTAGAATTGGCGGCCGCGGGCGGCGTTCAAGGGGAGACGAGGATGAACGTTCTGGAGATTCAACAGGCACTGCATGCCAAGGGGTTCGACCCCGGGCCGCATGACGGCATCCGGGGGCGGCGGACGATCGACGCCATCATGCGGTTCCAGGCGGCCAACGGGCTGGTGGTCGACGGGATCGTCGGACCGGTCACCGCGAAAGTGCTGTTCACCACGTTCAAGCCGTCGGCAAAGCCCGTGGTCGGCGTCGAACTGCCCTGGTATGCCGAAGCCTGGCGGCTTGTGGGCGTGACCGAGGATGGCAGCGCGGGGAGCAACCAGCAGATTCTCGCCTGGGCCAGGGACCTGGGCATCCCATATGGGGACGACGAGATCCCCTGGTGCGGGCTGTTCGTCGCGCATTGCATCGGCTCGCAACTCACGAACGAGCCACTGCCAACAGGGCCGCTGGGCGCCCGCAGCTGGGGCCGCTTCGGCAACGAAGTCAAGCCGCAGCCCGGCGCCGTGATGGTGTTCTGGCGCGGCAGCAAGGATGGATTCAAGGGCCATGTCGGCTTCTATGCCGGCGAGGAGAAGGGCGGGCCGTACCACATCCTTGGCGGCAACCAGATGGACAAGGTCTGCGTCACCAAGGTCGCGCGCGACCGGTTCCTGCACGCCCGGTGGCCCTCGACCGTGCCCGCGGCCAACGGGAAGGCGCTCGTCGTCGCAGCCGACGGCAAGCCGGTTTCCACAAACGAGGCGTGACGAGGCTGTATCGCCGTCGCGCGTGGCACTAGACTGCGGGGTCCTCACCCCGCAGATTCGACCGGCGCATGCAGCAGTATCTCACCCTTCTTCGCGATGTCCTCGACAACGGCACCGACCGGCCTGACCGGACCGGCACGGGCACGCGGTCCGTGTTCGGCCGGCAGATCCGGTTCGATCTGGCGCAGGGCTTTCCGCTGCTGACGACCAAGAAGCTGCACATCAAGTCGATCGTCTACGAGTTGCTGTGGTTCCTGCGCGGGGATACGAACGTACGCTGGCTGCAGGAGCACGGCGTCAAGATCTGGGACGAGTGGGCCGATGAGAACGGCGATCTCGGGCCGGTCTATGGTTCGCAGTGGCGCAGCTGGCCCGACGGGCACGGCGGGACGATCGACCAGATCGCCAACGTGGTGAAGTCGATCCGGATGAAACCCGACTCGCGCCGGCATATCGTCACGGCCTGGAATCCGGCGGAAGTGGACGACATGGCCCTGCCGCCATGCCATTGCCTGTTCCAGTTCTATGTCGCGGAGGGCAAGCTCAGCTGCCAGCTCTACCAGCGATCGGCCGACATCTTCCTCGGCGTGCCGTTCAACATCGGCTCCTATGCACTGCTGCTGCAGATGATGGCGCAGGTGACAGGGCTGCAGGCGGGCGAGTTCGTCCACTCGTTCGGCGACCTGCATCTCTACCACAACCACTTCGAGCAGGCCCGGCTGCAGATGACGCGTGAACCACGGCCGCTGCCGCACCTGACCATCAATCCGGACAAGTCCGACATCTTCGACTTCGTCTTCGAAGACTTCATGATCACGGGGTATGATCCGCACGCCCACATCAAGGCCGAGGTAGCCGTATGAGACGAACCGCCCTTGCGCTCGCCGGCGCCCTCCTGCTGGCTTCCCAGGCATCGGCCAACGACACCATGTCGACGCTGGGCGCCGGGGGGCTGATCTTCGTCGAGACCGACGACGTGCGCATGGTCGGCGAGGATCTCTATGTCTCGCCCGACCTGGTGCGGGTGAAGTACGAGTTCCGCAACGATACCAACCACGACTCCGACGCGCTGGTGGCGTTTCCGATGCCGGACATCACCGGCGACGGCGACTTCATGGTCGCCATTCCGACGGAGGATCCGGACAACATCTTCGGGTTTGAAACGCTGGTGAACGGCGAGCCGGTGGGGGCGACGCTGCATCAGTACGCGTTCGCGACCAATATCGACTACACGCAGTATCTAACCGACCTGGGGGTCCCGCTGACGCCATACGGCGAGGCGACGCAGACGGCGATCAACGCGCTCGATGACGCGACCAAGAAGGAGCTGCTGCACCGGGGGCTGGTCATTCCGATGGAATACGACGCCGGCCAGGGGATGCAGACCGACTACGTGCCGGTGTGGACGCTGCGCTCGACGTACAGCTGGCAGGCGCATTTCCCGGCCGGGAAGACGGTGAGCGTCGAGCACAGCTACAGGCCCAGCGTGGGTGGGACCGTGGGCGTGACCTTCCTTGCGCCGCCCTACGAGGACTATGACCCGGCCACCGAGTACAAGAAGAAGTACTGCACGGACGACAGCTTCATCAACGCGGTGAAGAAGACCTTGCCGAACCCGGACGAGCCCTATGGTGCGCCGTTCACCGAGAGCTGGCTCAGCTACATCTGGTCGACCGGCGCGAACTGGGGCGGACCGATCGGCACGTTCCACCTCACGATCGACAAGGGGCGGCCGGAGAACCTCGTTTCGTTCTGCTGGGATGGCGAGGTGAAGAAGACGGGCCCGACGACGTTCGAGATGGAGGCCAAGGACTGGTATCCGCCCTACGGCCGCGAGCTCGAAGTGCTGATCCTGAACAAGCAGGATCAGGAACCGGCGGCGGGCTGACGGCGTGACCCTTTCAATCCGCAGCGCGGTGCCGGCAGACGCCGCGCTGATCATCCGCTTCATCGAGGCGCTGGCGGCGTACGAGAAGCTGTCGCACGAAGCCAAGGCGAGCGAGGCCGATATCCTGCGTGATCTGTTCGGGGCGGATCCGAAGGTGTTCTGCGAGATCGCGGAGGTCGACGGCCGGCCGGTCGGCTTCGCGCTCTGGTTCTACACCTATTCGACCTTCCAGGGCCGGCATGGCATCTGGCTGGAGGACCTGTTCGTCGATCCGGAGGCGCGGGGGCTGGGGGCCGGCAAGGCGCTGCTGGTCAACCTTGCGCAGCGGTGCGTGCGGGAGGGACTGGGCCGGCTCGAGTGGTGGGTGCTAGACTGGAACGAACCCTCGATCCGGTTCTACAAGGCGCAGGGCGGGGTCATGCAGGACGAATGGACGAAGGTGCGCGTCGACGGCCATGCGCTGCTCGAGCTGGGTATGCCATGACGGTGCCGGTAGCGATGATCGCCGCGGTGGGCGCGAACGGCGTGATCGGGTCGGGTAGCGAGATCCCGTGGAGACTGCCGACCGACTTCGCGCATTTCAAGCGCACGACCCTGGGCAAGCCGTTGATCATGGGACGCAAGACCTTCGAGAGCATCGGCAGGCCGTTGCCGGGGCGCGCCAATATCGTGGTGACGCGACGGCCGGACTATCGGCCGGAGGGCGTAGTGGTTGCGCCGAGCCTCGCCGGGGCCCTCGAGACGGCACAGCAGGTAGCTGCCGCCGAACACGCCGAAGAAGTAATGATCGGCGGCGGCGGGGAAATCTACCGGGAGGCGATGCCGCTGGCGCAGCGGCTTTACGTCACACACGTACACGCGGCGCCGGACGGCGATGCTTACTTTCCCGCCATCGATCCGAGTATCTGGGAAGTAGAATCCGTGCTGGAGCTGCAACGGAGCGAACGGGACAGCGCCGAATTCAGCGTCAAAGTCTATCGCCGCCGCCAAGGGCGGGTACGTTGATCGCTGCGGAGCCGTTCCCTATATAGGTCGGCAATCGATAACCCGGCAGGAAAGGTGGCTTATGCCCTGGGACAACAATACGGGCGGGGGAGGCCGCAACTCGAACAGTGGCGGTCCATGGGGGCAGGCACCGCAAGGCGGCGGGGGGAGTGGAGGCAATCGCCGCGGTGGCGGCACGCCCAATCTTGAAGACCTGTTGTCTCGTGGGCGCGATCGTTTCCAGGGCGGCATCCCCGGCGGGCGCTGGACGCTGATCGGCGTGGCGCTTGCCCTGCTGGTCTTCTGGGGCACCAACTCGGTCTACACGATCGACCCGCAGGAAGTCGGCGTCGAGACGACGTTCGGCAAGCCGAGCGACCAGCTCAGCACGCCGGGCCTGCACTTCCTGCTGTGGCCGATCCAGTCGGTCGAGCGCGTGACCGTCACCGAGAACAAGACCGAGATCGGCACATCGACCGGCCGGACCGGCCGCGCCGACGACGGCGTCATGCTGACCGCCGACCAGAACATCGTGAGCGTCAAGTTTGCGGTGCTGTGGACGGTCCGCGATCCCAAGGCATACCTGTTCACCGTCAAGAACCCGGACGACATGGTGCGCGCCGTCGGCGAGAGTGCGATGCGCGAGGTCGTGGGTCGCAGCCCGGCCCAGGAAATCTTCCGTTCCGATCGTGCCGGCATCCAGACCGAAGTGCGGCAGATTATCCAGACGATCCTCGACACCTACCAGGTCGGGGTCAACGTCGACCAGGTGACGATCGAGAACGTGGCGCCGCCGGCTGAAGTCGCAGACGCGTTCGCCGAGGTACAGCGTGCCCAGCAGGACCAGCAGAAGTACCAGGAGGACGCGCGCAACTACGCCAACACCAAGCTCGGCAGCGCCAACGGCGAGGCCGCGGCGATCCGGGAAGACGCGGCCGCGTACAAGAACCGCGTGGTGCAGGAGGCCGAAGGCGAGGCGGCACGCTTCATCTCCGTCTACGAGCAATACGCCAAGGCGCCGGAGGTGACGCGCAAGCGTCTGTACCTCGAAACCATGGAGACCGTGATCGGCAACTCGAGCAAGGTGATCATCGATCCCAGCGCGAGCGGCACTTCTGGAGTGCTGCCGTACCTGCCGCTGCCTGCACTGCAGAGCGCGGCGCCAGCCGCTACGTCGACTGCAACTCCGGCCGGGGGCAACTAAAACATGAACCGCCTTATTGCGCTTGGCATCGTTGCCGTCATCGCCATCTACCTGCTCGTCTCGTCGATCTACGTGGTCAACGTGCGCGAGCAGGCCATCGTCCTGCGCTTCGGCCAGATCACCGAGGTGCGCAAGGACCCGGGTCTCTACTTCAAGCTGCCGACCAACTTCGTCGACACCGTGCAGGTCATCGACGACCGCCTGCTGCGCTACGATATCGCCAACATGCAACTGCAGGTCAGCGATGGCGCGACCTACGTGGTGGATGCGTTCCTGACCTACCGCATCACCGATCCGGTCAAGTTCCGCGAGCGTGCGCAGGGTGAAATCGGCCTTGCCGAGCAGCGGATCGCCACTCGTTTCGATGCGGCGTTGCGCCAGGTCTATGGTCTCCGTCGTTTCGACGCGGCACTCTCCACCGAGCGTCCGGCGATGATGCGCGAGGCCCGCGACCTGATCCGGCCGGGCATGGCCGAGCTTGGCATCGACGTGACCGACGTGCGCATCCAGCGGACCGACCTGATGGAGGACGTCTCCAAGCAGACGTTCGAACGCATGTCGGCCGAGCGTAACGCGGAAGCGGCTCGCATCCGCGCCGGCGGCCAGCAGGCGGCGCAGTCGCTGCGTGCCATCGCCGATCGCCAGGCCGTGGAGATCGTGGCGTCCGCCCAGCGCGACAGCGAAATCCTCCGTGGTGAGGGCGAGGCGCAGCGCAGCCAGATCTTTGCCGATGCGTACAATCGCGATCCGGAGTTCTTCGAGTTCTACCGCTCGCTGCAGTCCTACCGCGCGGCCCTGGCCGCACAGGGGACGACGATGGTGCTGTCGCCGAATTCCGAGTTCTTCCGCTACTTCAGCAAGGAAAACCCGGACAACGCCACGCCGCCGCCGGGAGCCGCGACCCAGACAACGCCTCCGCCGGCCCTGATCGAGGCGCCTCCGACCGATGTGCCTGCGGCCACGGCGCCTGCGACACCGGCGCCGGAGCCGGCCCCGGCTGCCCCCGCCGGGCAGTAGGCGGGCTCCAGGATCGGCTCACGCCGCCTGGTTAATCACCTGAAATCCCGATGCCGGCGTCCCGCGACGCCGGCATCAACCATTCGTGCGGCCGCGCTGCTTGCGCGCCGGTCGGACTTGTTCTCTTGTGGTGGCTCCGTGGCTGGCCGGAGGTCGGAGCGCTGCGGTTGAGTCGGTGCGGAGAAGTCGATGCGGCGTGTTGCCAGACGGTTGGGGCAGGTCCTGGTGGTTGCTGGACTGCTGGCTTTGCCGGTGATGGCGGCCCCGGCAAATGCGGCAGGACCCGAGTCGGTGGCTGCGCTGGCCGAGCAACTCTCTCCCGCGGTGGTGAACATCGGCACCTCCCGGCGCGTGCCGGGTGGCGGCGGGGTCCCGTTCCCCGACCTTCCCGACGGCTCGCCGCTCGAGGAGTTCTTCAACGAGCACAACCCCAACGACGGGCTGGGCGAGCAGCAGATGCAGGAGGCGCGCAGCCTCGGCTCCGGTTTCATCATCGGCGCCGACGGAACGATCGTCACCAACAACCACGTGATCGAAGGCGCCGAGGAGATCGAGGTCTACCTGACCGACGGTACGCGGCTGCCGGCCAAGATCGTCGGCGCGGACAGCAAGACGGACCTTGCGGTGCTTAAGGTCGAGGCGGGGCGTGACCTGCCCTTCGTCCAGTTCGGCGACAGCGACACGGCGGTGGTGGGCGACTGGGTGATGGCGATCGGCAATCCGTTCGGGCTGGGAGGCTCGGTGACGTTGGGGATCGTCTCGGCGCGCAATCGCGACATCCAGTCGGGACCCTACGACCAGTTCATCCAGACTGATGCCGCGATCAACCAGGGCAATTCCGGCGGGCCGCTGTTCGACATGAACGGCAAGGTGATCGGGATCAACACGGCGATCATCGCGCGCGGTGGTTCATCGCTCGGTATCGGTTTCGCCGTGCCGGGGAACCTCGCCAAGCCGGTGATCGACCAACTGGCCCAGTTCGGCGAGACGCGGCGAGGCTGGTTGGGCGTAGGCATCCAGGAAGTCAGCGAGGACATCGCATCGAGCCTCGGCCTCGCCAGCACGGCCGGGGCGCTGGTGATCGACGTGACCAAGGGCGGCCCATCTGAGGGCAAGGTGCTCGAAGGCGACATCATCCTTGAGTTCGACGGCAAGCCGATCGCGCGCATGCGCGACCTGCCGCGCGTGGTGGCGGAAACCGCCGTCGGCAAGGCCGTGCCGGTGAAGATCCTGCGCGACGGCAAGGAGCAGACGCTGGACATCACGTTGGGCCGGCTCGAGGTCGGTGAGCAAATGATCGCGAACCAGGGGACGACGCCGGCCCCCCAGGCCGCCCCGCCTCCGAACGACCCAGCAGTGGACGAGACTGCCGATGAGGCGGCGGCGCGCACGCTGTCCGACATCGTGGGCTTCGACGTGGCGCCCCTCGATGACGCCAAGCGCTCGCAGTATGGCATTGCGCCGGAGCAGACGGGCATTGTCGTCACCGAAGTGAGGGCCGGCAGCGACGCCGATCGCAAGGGGGTCACGGCCGGGCTCATCGTGACGGAGGTGAACCAGCAGGAGATCGCCACGGTGGATCAGCTGAACGAACTCGTGGGGGCGTCGAGCGAAGCGGGACGTCCGGCGGTCCTGTTCAAGGTCGTGGATCCGTCCGGCGCGGCCCGGTTCATCGCCGTCAGGCTCGGCTGATCCTGTAGAGCACGTGCGGGCGCAAGGGATGGCCCGGCGGGAGCCGGGGATGCTCGAAGTCGCTGGCCGGATCGCGCGTCATGCCGATCTTGGTCATGACCCGCTGGCTGGGGAGATTGCCGCGAAAGGTGAAGGCAACGATTTCGGAGAGGCCGAGGGCGTCAAAGCCATGCTCCAGCCAGGCCCGTGCGCCTTCGGGGGCGAGGCCCTGGCCCCACAGGGACTTGTCGAACTGCCAGCCGATCTCCACCGCCGGACGGCCAGGGATGGCGTCGCGGGTTTCGTCGGGGATCCAAGCGAGGCCGATCAGGCCGACGAGCCTGCCGGTGGACCGGAGCTCGGCGGCGCCGAAATGCACGCCCACCGCGGCCTGGCGTTCCATGGCGAAATCGAGCTGGGCGCCAGCCTGCTCGGGAGTCAGCGCCGAGGGGTAGAAGCGGCGCACCTCGGGATCGCCGAGGATCGAGGCGAGCGGGGCACGGTCGCGCTCTTCCCACGAACGAAGCGTCAGCCGCTCCGTCTCGAGCCTCACCGGACGATGTCCTCTTCCTCGTAGCCCTGCAGGTAGAGCAGGGCGGTCAGGTCGCCGTGATCGATGCGAATGCTGGCCTCGGCGGCGACGTGAGGCTTGGCGTGGAGGGCCACGCCCATGCCGGCAGCCTTGATCATGTCGAGATCGTTGGCGCCGTCGCCGACCGCCATGGCGGCCGACGTCGGCAGGCCGCGTTCCCTGGCAAGTGCGAGGAGGCGCTCGAGCTTGGTCGACTTGTCGACGATGGGGCTGGTGACGGTGCCGGTCAGGCGGTCGCCGTTGAACTCGAGCACGTTGGCGATGGCCTCGTCGAAACCGATGCGCCTGGCAAAATACTCGGCAAACAGCGTGAAGCCGCCCGAAACGAGAGAGGTGTAGGCCCCGTAGGCCTTCATGGTGTGGACGAGGGCGCGGCCGCCCGGCGCCAAGGTGATGCGCTCGCGGCGGATTTCCTCGATCACGCTGCGCTCCAGACCCTCGATCAGGCTGACGCGGGTGCGCAGGGCCTGCTCGAAATCGAGTTCGCCGTTCATGGCGAGCTCGGTTATGCGCGCGACCTCGCCCTTGATTCCGACGGCGTCGGCCAACTCGTCGATGCACTCCTGCTCGATCATGGTCGAGTCCATGTCGGCGACGAGGATGCTCTTGCGACGGCCCGTCGCGGCAACGACCGCGACATCCACAGGCCGTGGGCCGATGACGGCACGGGCCGCCGCCTCGGGATCGGCGCCCCTTGGGGCGTGAATCTCGCAGGCGATGCGCTGGTGCAGCCAGTTGATCTCGCCGCCCGTCTCGTGCTGGATCGCCGCCACCAGGGTCGAGTCAAGCGCAGGGTCGGCCGGGTTGGCGATGAGGCAGAGAATGGTCATCGGAAGCGTCGGAGAAGCCTGAGGGATGGGCCAAAGCCCTGAAAAACGAGCGGTGTTGATAGCGGGTCCGACTGCCAGCGGCAAGTCGGCGCTGGCGCTCGAGGTGGCGCGCGAACAGGGCGGGGTGATCGTCAACACCGACGCGCTGCAGGTCTACAGGGTCCTGCGCCTGCTCACCGCGCGGCCATCCGACATCGAGATGGGCGATGTGCCGCACCGGCTCTACGGCGTGGTGTCGCCGGCGGTGCGGTTCTCGACGGGTGAATGGGCGCGGGCGGCGGAGCGGATCATCGGCGAGGCGGCGGGGCGGCCGCTGGTCTTCGTGGGCGGCACGGGACTCTATTTCGAGGCGTTGACGGTGGGGTTCGCCGATGTGCCCGAAGTCTCTCCGGAGGCGCTGGCGGCGGCGGAGGCGGAGGTCGCGGGTCTGGACCGGGACGGGCGCGCGCGATTGATCGCGTCGCGCGATCCGCTGGTGGCAGCAAGGCTCAAGGCGCCGGACCCGCAGCGCGTGATCCGCGCCTTGGCGGTACTCAACGCCACGGGGCGATCGCTGGCCAGCTTCCAGGATGATGCACAGCGGGGGCTGCTCGACGGCTTCGAGATCGAGCGCATCGTGCTCAACCCGGACCGCGAGGTCTTGCGGCGTCGGATCGCGCAGCGGTTCGAGGCGATGTTTGCGCACGGCGCCGTGGAGGAGGTCGAGGCGCTGCTCTCCCTCGATCTCGATCCGAGCCTGCCCGCCATGAAGGCGATCGGCGTACCGGAGATCGCGGCGATGCTGCGGGGCGAGATCGAACAGGACGAAGCGATCGAACGGGCGGTTATCGCAACCCGCCAATATGCCAAGCGGCAACGGACCTGGTTCCGCAACCGCATGGCCGACTGGAACTGGATCGTGCCCTGACCGGCTATGCGGCAATGGCCTTCAGCAGTCCGAGCCGCCGGCGCATGGCGAAACGGACGAGCAGCAGGACGGCGACGAAGGCGAGGCCGGCGGCGAGACCGAGCCACACCCCGGTGCCGCGCCAGCCCACCACGAAGCCGAGCACATAGGCGGTCGGCAGGCCGACGAACCAGTAACCGAAGATGGCCAACAGGCTCGGCACGCGCGTGTCGCTGAGGCCGCGCAGCGAATGTGCCGCGACGACCTGCGCGCCGTCGGCGATCTGGAACAGGCCCGCGATGGCGAGGTATCCGGCAGCCAGGGCCAGCGCCGTGGCGTTCGCCGGATCGTTGCTGTCGAGGAAGATGGCGACCAGGGCGTGGGGCAGCGCGAGGAACAGCGATGCCGTAAGCGTCATGAAGCCAACGCCCAGGACGATCGCGGTCCAGGCTGCCTTGCGCACCGCTTCCTGGTCGCGACGGCCGTAGGCGAGCCCGACCCGGACGGTCGCGGCCATGCCGAGCCCGAGCGGGACCATGAAGGCCATCGAAGCCAGTTGCAGCGCCACCGCGTGTGCCGCCGTCTCGTCGGTGCCGAGCCGGCCCATCAGCATGGCGGCGACCGAGAACAGGCCGACTTCCGCGGCGACGGTCAGGCCGATCGGCAGGCCGATGCGCAGGATCTCGAAGAAGCGCGGCCAGTCCGGCTTGAAGAAGCGGGCAAGGACGTGGAAGCGCTTGAGCCTTCGATGCGTCAGTATGTAGCCGAGCAGCGCCAGGAACATCACCACGTTCACGAGGCCCGTCGCGATGGCCGCGCCGCGCAGTTCAAGGCGCGGAAAGCCGAAGTGACCGAAGATCAGGGTGTAGGCGACGAGGCCATTGACCAGCACGCCGATGACCGTGACGACGAGAATGACACGAGTTGCCGAGAAGGCCGACAGGAACGAGCGCACCACCATGATGCCCAGCGTGGGGTAGAGCATCCAGAAGCCGGCGAACATGTAGGACTCGGCCAGGGCCGTGACTTCGGGATCCTGACCGAGGGCCAGATAGATCGGCCGGATGCTCAGGACGATGGGGATAAGGAGGGTGGCAATAACCAATGCGACCCAGAAGCCCTGGCGCACGATGCGCCGAACGGCCTTGGTGTCGCCGCGCCCCCTGGCCTGGGCGACCAGCGGCGCCACCGCGCCGACGATGCCGATACCGGTCAACTGGAACGGGATGAGGAAGGCGCCCGCGAGCGTGCCGGCAGCAAGATACTTGGGGCCCAACCAGCCCATCAGCACGACATCGGTAGTGAAAAGCAGGTTCTGCGCCAGCTGCGCGACGATCAGTGGCCAGGCCAGCGCGAAGCTGGCCCGGAGTTCGTGCCCCCAGCTCGAAGAGGAATCAGCGCTATCGATGCCGGAAGCCGGCACCGTTCCAGTCGTAGCCATGTTCGGTAGTTCCAATCGCGGGCGAGCCTTAACCCAATCGCGGAAATGTCTCAAGCCGGGGAACCAATGGGCGTGCCGGGCATTCCCGCTCCGGGCTCGTCCAAACAAGAACCACCCGGAGGGTTATTCATGCGCAAGATCCTGTCCATTGCCGTCGTGCTCACTGCTTCGCTGTCGCTGGCGGCGTGCTCGACCACCGAAAAGGGGGCGAGCGTTGGTGCCGTCACCGGCGCCGTCATCGGCGGTGTCACCACCGGCACTGTGGGCGGAGCACTCGTCGGCGCCGCCGCGGGCGGTATCACCGGTGCCGTGGCCGGCGAACTGATCGGCCGCTATGACCGCGATCCCACCAAGTGCGTGTGGGAAGACCGTTATGGCCGCCGGTATGTGGCGGCGTGCGCGCCGCGCGGCTGAACGCGGCCACGAGAAAGAGAAGACAGGTGGCCCGGTACATAACCGGGCCATCTTCTTTTGCAGATCAGGGCTTCAGTCCGGCGGGAACCGGCGGCGCTTCGTAGTTGACCACGATCTCGACGCGACCGTTGCCCGCCAGATAGGGGTCGTTGGGGAAGAGGGGATCGGCAGCAGCCCGGCCGACCACGGAGCGGACCCGATCGTCCGACAGGCCGAATTCCCCCAGGATCGAGCGCACGGCGTTGGCGCGGTCGGAGGACAGTTCCCAGGCGCCATAGCGCGGGTTGGGATAGGCAGCCCCGGCCGCGGTGTGGCCGGCGATGGTGATCTGGCTCGACAGCTTCTGCAGGATCGGTGCGAGCGTGGCGATGGCCTTGCGGGTCGTTTCGTAGGGGTACTTCGACCCCTCCGGGAACATCGGCCTGCCCTCCTGGTCGATGATCTCGATGTTCAGCCCTTCCTGAGTCTCCTCGACGAGCAGGTTGTCGGCGACCGTCGTCAGGTCGGGATTGGCCTGCCAGGCCTGCCGAATGCTCGCGGCTGCGGCATGGAAGTCCTTGTTCTGCGCTGAGTTCATCGCGACGGTGGAAGCGAGGAGGGCCGCCTTGTCATTGCCACCGTTCTCGTCGGTTCCCCCGCGCGCCTCGGCCTGCGGACCGGCCTCGCTGCTTTCCGGAGCCGTCAGGGCATCCTTGGTGGCCTCCAGGCGGATCTTCGCACCGTCCTCGGACATCGCCTGACCGCCCATAACGCCGCCGGCGCCGCTCGAATTCTCGCTGACGTTGGGCGGGGCGAAGTAGTCCGCGAGGCCCTTCTTCTGCTCGGGCGTGGTCATGCTGATGAGCCACAGCAGCAGGAAGAAGGCCATCATGGCCGTCACGAAGTCGGCGTAGGCGATCTTCCAGGCTCCGCCGTGGTGGCCGTGGCCCGCCTTGACGACCTTCTTGATGATGATGGGCTGAAGGTTTCCGTTGGCCATGGCGACGGACCTAGGTCAGTGCGGGCAGGTTGGCGGTGGCTTCATCGATCTCGGCGAAGCTCGGACGCACTTCGCTCATCAGCGCCTTCCTGGCGAACTCGATGGCGATGGACGGGGCGTAGCCCGACATGTGGGCGAGCAGGCCGACCTTCATCGACAGGAAGTATTTGGACTCGGCCTCGAAGATGTTTCTCAGCGACTGCGCCATGGGGCCGAAGAAGCCATAGGCGACGAACACGCCGAGAAAGGTGCCGACGAGAGCGCCGCCGATCATGTGGCCGAGCACTTCGGGGGGCTCGCTGATGGCGCCCATGGTCTTGATCACGCCGAGCACGGCAGCCACGATGCCCAGGGCGGGCGTGCCGTCGGCGAGCGCCTGGACGGCGTTTACGAGGCGCTCGTTCTCCTGGTGGTGGGTCTCGAGTTCCTCGTCCATGAGGGACTCCATCTCGTGCACGACGTTGGTGCCCAGCGTCACCATGCGCAGGTAGTCGCACATGAAGACGACGGCGTGATGGTTCTTCATGAAGGTGGGGAAGCGCTCGAAGATCGAGGACTGCTCGGGATTCTCGATGTGCTGCTCGAGGGCGAGCACGCCCTTGGCCTGCACCAGCTTGAATAGGGTGTACTGCAGACCGAGCAGTTCGACGTAGGCTTCCTTGTTGTAGCGGGGACCGCGGAACAGGATGCCGAAGATGGAGCCGGTCTGCTTCAGGACCGGCCCGGTGTTACCGATGATGTAGGCGCCGAAGGCCGCTCCGAGGATGATGAGCGCCTCGAACGGCTGGATCAGCACTTCGATGTGGCCGCCCATGGCCACGTAGCCGCCCAATACGCTGGCGAAGATGACAACAATACCGATTACGACACGCATGCGGCGCCAAGCCCCGAACCAAAGGCGGGTTCCCGACAGACTGGCCGTTCGCGACGCGGCCAGGGGCAGGGAGCCCGCAACTCAAAACTCGCTTCTGCGAGGCACCTTCAACATCGCTCCGGACGCTGCTGCCACGTGGCAGGTGTCGGGTGAGATACGCGCCGGAGCACTGTCCTATGCCCCGGTTAAGGTTCGGCTAATCGGCGGCCTGCAACATGCTGCAAGCAGACCGGGGCGGAACGATCCCATGCATGCGCTGGAGCCGCGAAGGTCGCCTTGTGTGGAGCCCGGCGGCGTCCTACCTGATGGGAGATCAAACCCGCCGCTGGACCTGCCCCTGCTGGGGGCCATAACTCTCAGGCACAGGAGGACCCCATGACCTTCGATCCCATCCTGCCCTCCATCGTCACGTTGCGCGCGACCATTCCCGACGACGCCTTCACGGCCCCGACACTGGGCACGATTCGCGAAGGGAGCGGCGTAGTCATCCGCGAAAGCGGGCTGGTGCTGACCATCGGCTATCTCATCACCGAGGCGGAGGAGGTCTGGCTGGGGACGCATGACGGGCGGCAGATCCCGGCGCACCCGGTCGCCTACGACCAGACGACGGGCTTCGGGCTGGTGCAGGCGCTGATGCCGCTCGAGCTGCCGGCGCTGGAACTGGGCAATTCCTCGAAGTCGCAGCTGGGCGACGCCGTGATCTTTGCCGACGGGCAGGGGCGTTCCGTACGGGCGACCATCGTCGCCAAGCAGGAGTTCGCCGGCTACTGGGAGTACCTGCTCGACGAGGCGATCTTCATCGCCCCGGCCCATCCCTCATGGGGTGGGGCCGGCCTGATGGGCGCCGACGGCAAGCTCCTCGGCATCGGTTCGCTCAGGCTGCAGATGTCGCGTAACGGCGAGGTTGCCGATATCAACATGGCGGTGCCGATCGACCTGCTGCCGCCGATCCTCGATGAGCTGCTGGCTCGGGGCAGCGTCGACAAGCCGCCGCGTCCGTGGCTCGGTGTCTTTTCCGCCGAAAGCGACGGCGAGGTGGTGGTGATGAGCGTAGCCGACAACGGGCCGGCCGACCGGGCCGGGCTCAGGCGCGGCGACGTCATCTCCGACGTGCGGGACGGCGCGGTCGAGGGGCTGGCGGACTTCTACCGCAAGCTATGGGAAGTCGGTCCGGCCGGTGCGGAGGTGCCGATGCGCATCGTGCGCGATGGCCGCGAGAACTGGGTGCGGGTGAAGTCGGCAGACCGCAACGCCTATCTGAAGAAGCCCATGCTGCAGTGAGGCAGCGGCATCTCCCGGTGCCACTTACGGCTGAAACGATGTTTCAGTTCGGGCGCGTATCGGAGAATGCCGGCCCACGGACAAGGCGTGCCATTTCTTCCTTTGGGTGCTAGCAGACTGGCGCGGGACCAAGAAGGGAAGGAAGAACAATGAAGCTCGAATCCATCGCACTGCACCACGGCTATACGCCGGAGGCGACGACCAAGGCCGCCGCGGTGCCGATCTACCAGACGACGTCGTACACATTCGACGACACGCAGCACGGCGCAGACCTGTTCAACCTGGCCGTGCCGGGTAACATCTACACGCGCATCATGAACCCGACGACCGCCGTGCTCGAGGCGCGGGTGGCCGAGATGGAGGGCGGCATTGCCGGTCTCGCGCTTGCGTCGGGCATGGCGGCGATCACCTACGCGATCCAGACCATTGCGCAGGCCGGCGACAACATCGTGTCGGTCAGCCAGCTCTATGGCGGCACCTACAACCTGTTCGTCCATACCTTCCCGCGCCAGGGCATCGAGGTCCGGCTAGCCGACCAGGGCGATTTCGACGGGCTCGAGAAGCTGATCGACAAGAACACCAAGGCGGTGTTCTGCGAGTCGATCGGCAACCCGGCGGGCAACGTCGTCGACATCCAGCGCCTCGCCGAGATTGCGCACAGGCACGGCGTGCCGCTGATCGTCGACAACACGGTGGCGACTCCCTACCTGTGCCGGCCGATCGATTTCGGCGCCGACATCGTGGTGCACGCGCTGACCAAGTATATCGGCGGGCACGGCAACTCGATCGGCGGCCTCATCGTCGACTCGGGCAAGTTCGACTGGAAGGCAAACAAGGATCGCTTCCCGCTGCTCAACGAGCCGGATCCGTCCTATCACGGCGTCGTCTATACCGAGGCGCTCGGGCCGGCAGCGTTCATCGGCCGCGCCCGCGTTGTGCCGCTGCGCAATACCGGCGCCGCGCTCTCGCCGCATAGTGCCTTCCTGTTCCTGATGGGCCTCGAGACGCTGGGCCTGCGCATGGAGCGGCACTGCGAGAATGCCGAGGCGCTGGCCGCCTGGCTGAAGAAGCACCCCAAGGTCGCGTGGGTGAACTACGCCGCGCTGCCCGACAGCAAGTACAACGCCACGGCCAAGAAGATCAGCAAGGGCAAGGCCTCGGGCATCATCAGCTTCGGCATCAAGGGCGGGGCGGTCGCCGGCGGGCAGTTCATCGACGCGCTGCAGATGATCTACCGGCTGGTGAATATCGGCGACGCCAAGTCGCTCGCCTGCCATCCCGCTTCGACCACGCATCGGCAGTTGTCGCCGGAGGAACTGGCGAAGGCCGGCGTGTCCGAGGACCTGGTGCGCATCTCGGTGGGTATCGAGCATATCGACGACATCATCGCCGACGTGGAGCAGGCGCTGGCCAAGGTCAGCTGAGCTCTTGGCGATCGATCGGACGGAGGGCGGATTCGCCCTTCGTCTCCTTGACGGTCCCGGACAGGGAAGGCACCGTCCGCGCGCGGCCATAACAATGACGCCTGCCGCGCCGGAGGATTCACCGCCATGACTGTCTCCCATCCCGCGTCTGCGCGCGTGCTGGAGCTGTTGCGCACCCAGTTCACGTTCCAGATCTCGGTGGATGTCGACAATATCCCGCAGGGACTGATGGTGGCGCGGGCGGCGCTCAATGCGGGGATCACGCTGGTCGAGATCGGCACGCCGCTGTGCAAGTACGAGGGCGTGCGGAACGTGGTGCCGGTGTTCCGGCAGCGCTTTCCGGAGGCGCTGCTGCTGGCCGACATGAAGACGATGGACGGCGGCGGGTTCGAGGCGCGCACCGTCTACGAGGGCGGCGGGAACATCATCGACTTCCTCGCGGCGGCCGGGGTGCCCAGCGCCAAGGCGGTCTGCGCGGTGCGCGACGAGTTTCGCGAGCGCGACCCGGAACTGCCGCGGCTGGCCTTCGCGGACATCCTGCTGCCGCTGCAGGGCCCAGCGTCGGTCGCTGTGGATGTGGCGGAGCGGATGGTGGAAGCCGGGATCGACGGCGTGGGGCTGCACCTGCAACTCGACGCACGGCGGGCAGATCCGGAGCTGTGGGCGTCAAGCTACCTGGCCGACACGGCGCAGGCGGTATTCGAGCGGGTCGGCAAGGTGGCGTCGGTGCAGGTGGTTGGCGGGCTGAGCATCGAGCAGGCGGAGGGACTGGCGAAGGCGGGGCTGCGGGCATTCGTGATCAGTGGCAACATGGGCGTGGCGGATTCGGGGTCGCGCTACGGACTGCCTCCGGCCGAGATCACCGAGTTGGTGCGGACGTTCATCGCGAAGGTGTCGGCGGCGGGATAGCCCTGGCCTCACCTCTCCCTTGGGAGAGGTCGGCGCAGGGCCGGGTAAGGGGCCTTCCTCGCCCCTCGGTGCAGGCGGCAAGGCCCCCTCACCCCAACCCCCCAAGGGAGAGGGGGCGATGTGGCGCGGCCGGTTTCCCTACGGCCGGACGATCGAGCCGTCGCGGCGGCGGTCTTCGGCCATGTAGTAGGACTTCGCGGCCTTGTCGGGGTCGAGCAGGGCCTCGGCCTTCTTCACATCGATGTCGATGCCGAGTCCGGGCTGGTCATTGCCGTAAAGGTAGCCGCCCTCGAGCAGGGCGTGGCCGGGGAACAGGTCGTATTCCTCGGGCTTGAAGTGGTTCTCCTCCTGGATGCCGAAGGCGGTCGAGGCGAGGTCGACATGCATGGCGGCCATCTGGTTGACCGGGTCGTTGTCGCCGCCCTCCTGCCAGGCGGTCTGGACGCCGAACCACTCGCACAGGGTCGCGACCTTGCGGGCCGGGGTGATGCCGCCGCCCTTGCTGACGCGGATGCGGACGAAATCGATCAGCCGCTCGGTGATCAGCGGCAGGTATTCGTGCGGGTTGATGAACAGTTCGCCCATGGCCTGCGGCGTGGCGCATTGCTGGCGGACGAGGCGATACCATTGCACCTGCTCGGGCGAGAGCAGATCCTCGAGGAAGAAGAGGCGGTAGGGCTCGAGCAGCTTGGCGAGCTGGACGGCATTGTGCGGGGCGAGGTGCTCGTGCACGTCGTGGGTGAATTTCGGGCCCCAGCCGAGCTTGTCGCGCAGGTGGGCGAACATCTCGGGGATGGCCTTTAGGTAGGCGTCGTCGTCGAAGGCCTTGTCCTGCGGCCAGTGGTTCTTCGGACCGCGGGCATCGGCGCGATCGAGGAAGCCGCCGCCGCCGTAGTTGCCGAGCTGGCAGCGGATGACGGTGTAGCCTTCCTCCCAGTAGCGGCGGACGTCGTCCTCGAGCTCGGTGAGGGTATCGCCCTGCGCGTGGGCGTAGGCGGCGACGGCGCTGCGCGTCTTGCCACCGAGCAGCTGGTAGACCGGCATGCCGGCTTCCTTGCCCTTGATGTCCCACAGGGCCATGTCGATGCCGGCCTGCACGGTGTTCATGATCGCGTCGTTACGCCAGTAGCCGCAGGTGTAGATCGACTGCCAGATGTCCTCGATGCGGCTGGCATCGCGGCCGATGATCAGCGGCGCCACGGTTTCCACGGCGGTCTGGACGACCCTGGCGCGATAGTGATCCGAGGCCGAGCCGATGCCGTAAAGGCCGGGCTGGTCGGTGAGCACCTTGACGAACAGCCAGGTGCCGTCGGCGCGCGTGCGGATCGTCTCGATCCCGGTGATCCTGGTCATCAAATTCCCCTCAGCAATGATGTCGTGTCGAACAGAGATTCCCGCTTTCGCGGGACGCCGGTGGCAAGGCTCCAAATCAGGGGCCCGCCGGGCGCCGCGTGGTCCTAGCCCTCGAGCAAATGCTGCGACTGCGGGCGCCAGCCGATCAGGCGCTCCGCCTTTGACAGATTGTGTTCCTCGCCCGCCTCGTCGCCAACGATGAAGATGGACTCGTAGCGCGGCTCGTCGCCGAGCGCGGCGAGGGCGCCGAGATAGGCGTTGGCCATGTCTTCCTCGTCGAGCGGGTAGACAAAGCTGCCGTCGCCGGCGCGCTGCGGGTTTCGGCGCTGGGCGAGGAAGTCGGCGCGGGTGCGCGGGCCGCTGATGCGGAGCCCGAGGATGTCCATGCCGAACCAGCGGGCGAAGTAGGCGCAGATCTGCTCGCCGAAACCTTTCGACAGCCCGTAGACGGAGGGGGAGTCGAGTGGAACGGTGTCCTCGGTGGGGTAAAACTCGCGGGCGCGATAGTGGACGCTCATCGAACTCGTATAGACGCCGCGTTTCACCCCCGCTTCCTGCGCGAGGAACAGGAACAGGTGCAGCGCCTTGGTGTTGAGGTCGTAGTTGTTGACGATGGTCTCGACGTCCTGGTCGGTGACCATGCCGCCTTGGGCACTGCGCATGGCGAGCCAGATGAAGGCATCGACGCCATCGAGGGCGTGACGGATGATGTCGGGATCGAGGACCGAGCCGTAGATGTGCTCTACATCCGGGTCGGCGGGGTCGGCGAGATCGAGGACGCGCAGGGTGTGGTGGCGCTTGAGGTAGGGCGTGATGAGCTTGCCGACGTGGCCGGCGCCGCCGATAAGAAGGAGCTTCACTTGGCGATCTCCGGGCGCTCGTCGGTATCGAGGACACGGATGCCGAGCTTGCTGGCCGTCGCATGGAAGAGCGCGCTGACTTCGGGCAGTTCCTCGGTCGAGTTGCCTTCGGCGATCATGGGGTAATCCGGATCGAGCCCCTCCAACCGGGTAAACAAGGTTTCGAAATCCATCAGGCCCTTGCCCGGGCAGCCGTCCTGCAGGTGGATGGCGAGGCGGTTCTCGACCCAGATGTCCTTGGCGTGGGCACTGCAGATATGCCTGCCGAGGAGGTCGAAATGGGCGTTCAGGGCTCCGGTGGTGTCGTAGATCGTCTCGAGCGTGATCCAGTTGGCGGAATCGTAGTCGCAGCGGACCCAGGGACTATCGACAGCATCGAGGATGCGGGCGGCGATCTCGGGTGTGCGGGGTGTCACCAGCGAATGCGACTCGAGGCTGAGGAACACGCCGGCATCTTCAGCGGCCTTCGCACATTCCTTGAGCGACCGGATGAGCTGCGCCTCGGCCCTGGCCGTCCAGTTGTCCGGGTGCGGGAACCAGGGGCCGGCGGGGTTCATCGAGCCGGGGCCGGTGTCGATGCCGCGGGCGCCCATCCAGCCCGCCAGCTTCAGCGCGGCCTGGAGGACGCGCACCGATTGCGCGCGGGCGGCTTCGTCGGAGGTGACGAGGTTCTGCCAGTAGCCGGTGGTCTGGAACAGCTGCACGCCTTCTCCGGACAGCAGCGACTTCAGACGTTCCGCGTCGGCGCGCGGGGTGGTCAACGGGTCGTTGTCGCGGAAGCGGGTGAAGATGCCACTGAAGCCAAGGGCACGGACCCGCTGGCACATGGCGGAATCGATGTCGTTCATATTGGCGGGCAGAAAACACCCGCTCATTCCTAGTCGCATTTGATGTCCTGTCCTTCCGGTGACCGCTCTGTGGCGGTCGTCAGCCGATGACCTTCCAGCGCTCCTCGCGCGGCATGGTGGGTCGGAAATCGTAGCGCTCCTTGCCCAGGGCATGGAGCGTAGCCAGCTCGATCAGCGAGAAGTCCGCGGGGTCGTCCCGGTTGAGGTTCATCGGTTCCTTCAGCACCACCGGAGGGTTGGTCATGAAACGCACATTGCCCGAGTGGTTGTTGGACGAGGCGTGCAGCATGAAAGGGTGGAGGATGATGAAGTCGCCGGTCTCGCCGGTGATCTCCTCGAATTCGTGGCACTGCTCGATCAGCTTGCCGAAGGCATCGCCATCATCGACCCCCTCGGGGTGCTCGGCGAGGTACTGCGCCACCACCTTGATCGAGTCGGGCGCAACGAAGGTGCCACCGCCCTTGTGGACCACGTCGGACCAGTAGACGATGGTCAGAAGGCCCTGTTCGCGGCTGTCGAGGAAGTGGCGGAAGAAGCTGCCGTCCTTATGCCAGCCGCCGGCCTCGACCGAGGGCTTGACCCACGGCTTGTCGGCGCCGCGGCGGAAGTTGACCACAAAGGCGTCGGACCACTCGGTTGAATCGATGGTGGTGAAGTGCTGGGACTCGATCTCCATGACGCGGTGATCGATGCGGTCCGCGCCGCCGGTGACGTCGCACAGCGCGGCCCAGCCCTTGGGCGAGATATCCTTGATCGACGCGATGTTGTGGCGATCCATCCAGACGATGTCCTTGGTCCAGGTGGAGCGGTCCACGGGGTCGTAGCCGAGGCGGCCGTAGGCCTGGTCGGTCCACTTCCTGGCCAGGGCCGGGTCGAGGCAGCCCTTGATACGGACATAGCCCCTCTCGATGAAATGCTGCGCCTGCTCAGGCGTAAGCACCTGGAACTGCCTCGTCACGTAACACCCTCCTCGTGCTGTGAAATGTCAGACAAGCACGGAAGCGGGGGCCGGTGGAGCCTGCCATTGGTCGAATGCACAGGTGGGGATAGCGCGCGATGTCGTAGTGGTGCACTCCAACCACGTTTGTCGAACGTCACGCTGGTCGTTCGACTAGGCTTGCAGGCTGGACGAGAAATTCCGCCTGAGGAGCATTCGAGGAGATAGCCATGAGCCGGTACCTGATCGCCATCCACCATCCGGAGGACTACGACGCCGCCCTCGAGGACGAAGCAATGGGCCGCGACATTGACGCGCTCAACGAAGAAATGGTGGCCGCCGGCGTACGGGTCTTCGTCGGCGGGCTGCAGCCGGTGCGCGCGGCCAAGGCGGTGCGGCGGCAGCCGGACGGGGGGCTGAGCGTTACCGACGGACCCTACATCGAGACCAAGGAGCATATCGGCGGGTTCTGGGTGCTCGAGGCGGTCAGCCTGGACGAGGCGCTGGAGTGGGGGCGCAAGGCCGCGGTGGCATGCCGGGCATCGGTCGAGGTGCGGGGGTTCAACTGAGGGGTTGATCTTGGCCAGCCCGGGTCGGAGGATCGCTCGCGGACCCAAGGAGGCCCCATGGACAGGCACCGCATCTATTCTATGAGCGTCGCGAGCGTGTACCCGCACTATGTGGCCAAGGCCGAGCGGAAGGGGCGCACGAAGGCTGAGGTCGACGAGATCATCCGCTGGCTGACAGGGCACAGCCAGGCGACGCTGGAGGACGAGCTGGCGAAGGGGACCAGCTTCGAGGACTTCTTCGCTGGAGCGCCGCGGATGAATCCGTCGCGCACGCTGATCACGGGCGTGGTCTGCGGGGTGCGGGTCGAGCAGATCGAGGAGTCGACGATGCGGGAGATCCGCTATCTCGACAAGCTGATCGACGAACTGGCGAAGGGGAAGGCGATGGAGAAGATATTGCGCGCGCCGGGCGGGACGCATGCCGCAGCCCCTTGACACCCCACCGCCGCCGCGCCCATAAAGCCGAACCTGAATTTGGAGCACATCCGTGCAGAAGCTTATCGTAGTAGTGGGGCGCATCGGGCGCGCGGGGTGACACAGAGTACCCGCGAGGGTTCGGTGCGCTCGATCGAAGGTCCCTAGCGGGGCCTTTTTTGTTGCCGATTTTCCGCCGCTGGCGGCGCAGTGAAGCGAATAGAGGCCGGCGAAGCCGGAGTGGGAGTTACAAATGGCCGAGCAAATGACGGGCGCGGAGATGGTGATCCAGGCGCTCACGGATCAGGGGGTCGAGCACATCTTCGGCTACCCGGGCGGCGCGGCGTTGCCGATCTATGATGCGCTGTTCCAGCAGGACAAGGTGCAGCACATCCTGGTGCGGCACGAGCAGGGCGCCGGTCACATGGCCGAGGGCTATGCCCGTTCGACCGGCAAGGTCGGCGTCGTGCTGGTGACGTCCGGGCCGGGCGCGACCAATGTCGTCACCCCGCTCACCGACGCGCTGATGGATTCGATCCCGATCGTCGTGCTCACCGCGCAGGTGCCGACGGCGCTGATCGGCTCGGATGCCTTCCAGGAGTGCGACACGGTCGGCATCACCCGCTCGTGCACGAAGCACAACTACCTGGTGAAGTCGGTCGCCGACCTGCCGCGCGTGCTGCATGAGGCGTTCCATATCGCCCGCACCGGCCGGCCCGGTCCGGTGCTGATCGACATTCCGAAGGACGTGCAGTTCGCCCTCGGCACCTATTACAGCGCCGACGAGATCTCTGCGACGCGCCACAAGAGCTACCACCCGGCGACCGGCGGCGACCTCGCCGCCATCGAGCAGGCGGTGGACCTGATGCTGCGCGCCGAGCGGCCGATCTTCTATACCGGCGGCGGCGTCGTGAATTCCGGCCCGGAAGCGAGCGAGAAGCTGCGCGAACTGGCCGAACTCACCGGCTTCCCGGTGACCTCGACGCTGATGGGGCTGGGTTCCTTCCCCGGCTCCAATCCGCAGTGGATGGGCATGCTGGGCATGCACGGTACCTACGAAGCCAACATGGCGATGCATGACTGCGACCTGATGATCAACATCGGCGCGCGCTTCGACGACCGCATCACCGGCCGCATCGACGCTTTCTCGCCGGGCTCGACCAAGATCCACGTCGATATCGACCCGTCTTCGATCAACAAGAACGTCCGCATCGACCTGCCGATCGTGGGGGACTGCGGGCTGGTGCTCGAGGAGATGGTGCGGATCTGGCGGAGCAAGACCAACCAGCCGCGCACCGAGGCGATCGCGCCGTGGTGGAAACAGATCGAGCAGTGGCGGGCCGTCAACTCGCTGGGGTTCAAGAACTCCAGTACGACGATCAAGCCGCAATACGCGATCCAGCGCCTCTACGAGGCGACCAGGGAGCGCGAGGTCTTCATCACCACCGAGGTGGGGCAGCACCAGATGTGGGCGGCGCAGCACTTCCACTTCGACAAGCCGAACCACTGGATGACCTCCGGTGGCCTTGGGACGATGGGCTACGGCCTGCCGGCCGCGGTCGGCGTGCAGGTGGCGCATCCGGACGCGCTGGTGGTCGACATCGCCGGCGAGGCGTCGGTGCAGATGACCATGCAGGAGATCTCGACGGCGGTGCAGTACCGCCTGCCGATCAAGATCTTCATTCTCAACAACGAGCGCATGGGCATGGTCCGGCAGTGGCAGGACCTGCTGCATGGCGGCCGCTACGCCCACAGCTATTCGGAGAGCCTGCCGGACTTCGTGAAGCTCGCGGAAGCCTATGGCGCCAAGGGCATCAAGTGCGACGATCCGAAGAAGCTGGATGCGGCAATCGCCGAGATGCTCGACTACGACGGCCCGGTGATCTTCGACTGCCTGGTCGAAAAGCACGAGAACTGCCTGCCGATGATTCCGTCGGGCAAGCCGCACAACGAAATGATCCTGCCCGACTTTGCCGAAGACATTGGTGCCGTCATAGACGCCAAGGGTCGCCAGCTGGTTTGAGGAGAGAACACATGAACGCACATCTTCAGCCGAGCGGTTCGGCCTATTTCCTCGCCGCGGAAACGCAGACCGCCGAGCGGCATACGCTCTCGGTGCTGGTCGACAACGAGCCGGGCATCCTCGCCCGCGTGGTCGGGCTGTTCTCGGCGCGGGGCTACAATATCGACAGCCTCACGGTCTCAGAGACCGAGCACGAGAAGGGGTTGAGCCGTATCACCGTGGTTACGGTTGCGACGCCCAAGGTGCTGGCGCAGATCAAGCTGCAGCTCGAGCGGCTGGTGCCGGTGCACCGGGTTCACGACCTGACGGCCGAGGGCAAGGCGCTGGAGCGCGAACTGGCGCTGATCAAGGTGGGCGGCACCGGCGAGTTGCGCGCCGAAGCGCTGCGGCTCGCCGATGCGTTCCGGGCGCAGATCGTCGATGCGACGACGGAGAGCTTCGTGTTCGAGGTGACCGGCAAGCCTTCCAAGATCGATAGCTTCATCTCGCTCATGGTGCCGCTCGGGCTGGTGGAAGTTGTGCGGACCGGGCTGGCCGCGATATCGCGCGGCGCCGAGCGCATGTAAGACGTTGCGGCCGGGAGCGATCCCGGCCCTGTCATGAGGGGATAGTCGTGTCGTTTGCCAGCCACCCGTTCCGCGGGCCGTTGTTCATGGTCATCGCGACCGGGTCGTATGTCATCAACGACACGCTGATGAAGCTCGCGACGGAGGGGCTGCCGCCATACCAGGTGCTGACGATGCGCGGCATCGCGGCGGCGCTGTGGGGCATGCCGCTGCTGTTCGCGCTCGGCTATGGGCGGAACCTGCCGCAACTGTTCGAGCGGCGCGTCCTGGCGCGCAACCTCGCCGAGACAGGCGCCATCCTGTGCTACATCGTGGCGCTCGCCAACATGCCGATCGCCGACGCCTCGGCGCTCGGGCAGATCACGCCGCTGCTCGTGCTGCTGGGCGCGTCGATCCTGTTCGGCGAGAGGATCGGGGCGGTCCGGATGGGGCTGATCGGGCTGGGCTTCGTCGGCGCGCTGATGGTGGCGCAACCGACCATGCAGGGCATTTCGGTGTACGCCTTGCTGGCCCTCGCCAACGCGGTGCTGTGCGCGGTGCGCGACATCGCCGGGCGGCGCATCGGGCACGAGGTGCCGGGCATGATCGTCGCCATGTCAGCGGTGATCGTGGTGCTGGTCGGGGCCGCGGCGATGCATGTGGCGACCGAGAGCTGGGTGATGCCGCAGGCGCACCACCTGCTGCTGCTGGCAGGATCGGGCCTGTTCCTGATCTTCGGGCACTTCTTCATCTTCATGGCGTACCGGGTGGGGCCGACCAGCGCCGTGGTGCCGTTCTACTACTTCTTCACCTTCTGGGCGGTGGTCTCGGGGCTGGCGGTGTTCGGGCAATTGCCGAACGCGCTGGCTCTGGCCGGGATCGCGCTGGTGGTGGCAAGCGGGCTCGCCATCGTGCTGCTCGACGAGCGGCGGCGCCGGCTTGCTCCGGTCGCATGATCGGACGGCGGGTATCGCGCCAGGCGATGGTCGCCATCACAACGTTCGATTGGCTGGCGGGGTCGCGATGCGGTAAGCAGCTGAACCTAGTCATTATTATTGTCGCGCTGTCGAACCGGAAAAGTCTCAACCCTTTCCTGACAACGCTCCGGTGGGGCCGCCATGACGCATCTTTCCGTGAACCTCAACGCCGTCGCCATGCTCCGCAACCGGCGCAGCGTGCCGTGGCCGAGCGTGACCGACATTGCCCGGATTGCCCTCGATGCCGGGGCGGACGGGATCACGGTGCATCCGCGGCCCGACGAGCGGCATATCCGGCGGACCGACGTGTTCGAGCTGGTGACGCTGCTGCGGCAGGACTATCCGGGGCGCGAGTTCAACATCGAGGGCTATCCGACCGAGGATTTCCTGACGCTGGTCGAGCGGGCAAAGCCCGACCAGGTGACGTTCGTGCCCGACGATCCGATGCAGGCGACATCGGACCACGGCTGGAACATCGAGGCCAATCGCGCCGTGCTGGTGCCGGCGATCGAGCGGATGAAAGCGGCAGGTATCCGCGTGTCGCTGTTCATCAATGCCGAGGCTTCGGCACCGGCGGCAGCGGCGAGCGTGGGGGCCGACCGGGTGGAGCTCTACACCGGACCCTATGGCGGGGCGCTGAAGCCCGAGGTGCAGGCGGTGCACCTCGCGGCGCTGAAGGAGACCGCGGACGCGGCGCGAGCGGTCGGGCACAATGCGCGGCCGGGGCAGGGCGGCCTGCTGGTCAACGCCGGACACGACCTCAACCTCGTCAACCTGCCGCCGCTCAAGCACGCGATCCCGGACCTCGCCGAAGTCTCGATCGGGCATGCGATCACGGCGGATGCGCTGATCTATGGGATGGCGGAGACGGTGCGGCACTACAAGCTGGCGTGCTCCTGACGGTGCGTCGCTGAAGCGGACGGTCTCATCCGGTGCCTGCCATAACTCACGGTGTCATCCCCGCGAAAGCGGAAACCTCCGTTTGCAGCGCCCGCGGCAAGAACTGAGATCCCCGCTTTCGCGGGGATGACCCGGTGGGTGGTGCGAGCCAGAGTACACGTTGCTCCCTGGCGGGGAGAGTGTTCTTCCCGCGCTGAGGTGAATGGTTCGGGGGTTGTGCCCCCTTGATCCCACACCCCAATCCGCTATGCAGGACGCCTTCCCCGTTTTCAGGCCCGAAATGTTCGACATCAACTGGATCAAAGCCAATCCCGCCGCATTCGATGCTGCCCTCGCGGGGCGCAAGAATGTGCCGTTCACGGCCGCGCAGTTGCTGGAGATGGACGAGTCCCGGCGCACGGCGATCGCGGCGGTCGAGGAGGCGCAGGCGAAGCGCAACGCGCTTTCAAAGCAGATCGGCCAGGCCAAGGCGCAGAAGGACGACGCCAAGGCGCAGGCGCTGATGGACGAGGTGGCCCACCTCAAGGACGTCGTGCAGTCGGGCGAGGCGGCGCGCAAGGAAGCCGAGGACAAGCTCCGGCAGGCGCTGTCGGTGATCCCGAACCTGCCGCTCGCCGAAGTGCCGCGCGGCAACGACGAGAGCGACAATGTCGAGTATTTCGGGCGGAATGGGTCGCCCGAGACGGCCGCGAAGAACCGGCCGGCCAAGCCCAGCTTCGGCTACAGGCCCAGGGAGCACTTCGAGACCGGCGAGGCGCTGGGGCAAATGGATTTCGAGGTCGCGGCCAAGCTGTCGGGCGCGCGCTTCGTGGTGCTGAAGAGCCATCTGGCGCGGCTCGAGCGGGCGATCGGGCAGTTCATGCTTGACCTGCATGTGGACGAGCATGGGTACACGGAGGTTCAGCCTCCGCTGCTGGTGAAGGACGATGCGCTTTACGGCACTAACCAGTTGCCGAAGTTCGAGCAGGACCTCTTCAAGACACACAAATCCAGAGCCCTCGCTGACCTAGACCCGAAGCTGGCGTCACAATTCAAGGAAGTTGCCGCGCTGAAGGAGGTCGATGGCACTCTAGTCGCAGACGAAAACGCGACATTTGACCGCGCACGCAGCGAAGAGTGGTTGCAGCAGGCCGAGAAGGCCAACGCGCTGTACCTTATTCCAACTGCCGAAGTCCCCCTCACGAACATGGTGCGCGAGAGCATTCTCAGTGAAGAGCAGTTGCCGATGCGGCTGACGGCGCTGACGCCGTGCTTCCGGTCGGAGGCCGGGTCGGCTGGCCGTGACACGCGCGGGATGCTGCGGCAGCACCAGTTCAACAAGGTCGAGATGGTGGCGATCACCACGCCAGAGGCGTCGGGCGACGAGCATGAGAAGATGCTGAGTGATGCCGAGGACGTGCTGAGGCAGCTGGGCATCCACTACCGGGTGATGATGCTGTCGACCGGCGACATGGGCTTCGGGGCGCAGAAGACCTACGACCTCGAGGCGTGGCTGCCGGGGCAGGATACCTATCGCGAGATCAGCTCGGTGTCGGTGTGCGGCGACTTCCAGGCGCGGCGCATGGATGCACGCTACCGCGACAAGGACGGCAAGGTGCGGCATGTGCATACGCTCAATGGCTCGGGCGTCGCGGTGGGGCGTGCGCTGATCGCGGTGATGGAGAACTACCAGCAGGAAGATGGCTCGGTGCTGATCCCCGAGGTGCTGCAGCCCTACATGAAGGGGCTGAAGACGATCGGCGCGCGCTCGTGAGAATCCTGATCACCAATGATGACGGGGTCGACGCGCCCGGCATCGCGGTGATGCGCGAGATCGCGGCGGAGCTGAGCGACGACATCTGGGTGGTGGCGCCGGACGGCAACCAGTCGGGTGCGGCGCACCGCTTTACCTTCGGGCGCGAACTCGGGCTCGAGGAGCGGGAGCATCAGGTCTACGCAGTGGTCGGCGGGTCGCCGGCGGACTGCGTCGTCGCCGGAATGACTCATATTTGCAAGGACTTACGGCCTGATCTAGTGCTGTCCGGGGTCAATAACGGGCAGAATATGGGCGACATCATCAACTGCTCGGGCACGGTGGCCGGGGCACGCGAGGGGGCGTTGCACGGCGCGCTGGGCATCGGCATCAGCCAGGGCGTCAACTACGAGCTCGGGCACGAGGTGAACTGGACCAACGCGCGGACCTACTCGGTGCGCGTGATCCGGCAGCTGCTGGCCGAGGTGAAGACGCGGGGCGACGCCTATTTCAACGTGAACCTGCCTTATTGCGCGCCCGAGGACGTGAGCGGCGTGCGGGTGGTGCCGTTCCAGCGCTTCTCGCGTTCGCCCATGGCCTACTACCCGAGCGACAACGCCGGGAAGTTCTTCATCGCCATTCCCGAGACGCCCATGCCGATCGATCCGGAGAACGACTTCGGGCTGATGATGCACGGCAATGCCATCACGGTGACCCCACTGATGTTGCAGCATACGCATCACGACCTGGTGGCGCGGCTGGACGGAGCCGTGGGGCTCTGAGCGAGCGAGCCGGTTCGTGCGGCTCGCTGCTGACGCCTGCTTCGTGCTTGATTGCCACAATTGCCTTGCCCCCTCGCTTCAGTTCGAAGGGGATTGTCGCATGGCTGGAGCGGACGGGGACAAGTTGGCGGCCCAGGGAAGAAGATGCCGGGAATCCCAGGGATTGCCGGCATGGGCGGTGGTCGTGAATGCGGGCTCGCCACGGGTCACGGCTCGGCGGTTCCCGGACATTCAGTCGAAGGTGGGGAGGGTGCTGCCCTGCTCGGGCCGCCTGCCCACCATGTTGATGAACGGGCTCTGAACCGTTGTTCATCCTGGGCTGCCTGATGGGCAACGCAGTACTCCACGCCCCCTCATCTGCCCTTCGGGCGCCCCGCTCCGACAAGGAATGGGGCCGCACCTGTGACGGCTCAGCCGGGATGGCGACGCCGTATCCCTACCGGTTCCTGAATCCGTGTTCGGGGCATCATGCAAATTGCCTCGCATTTAAATCACTCTTTACCTTAACGGCCTAACCTCCAGTCCATTGAGTACCTGCGTAGAGTGGACTGATGAGTAACCGCGTGACCGGAAGGGCGTTCAAAACCGCCGCGATTGTGGGCCTCCTCGTGGGCGCCACGGCGCTTTCTGGGTGCAGTTCGCTGGGTGGGCTCGGCTTCGACAGAACAGTGACCGGTTCGGTCAACTCTGCCGCATCGATGCCCGCGTCCCAGCCCATGCCCAGCAAGCTGGCCGAGAGTCGTTTCGTCCCCCCCGCAGATATTGGCGGCAATGGCAGCCCCGGCGCGATGATGGTCGGGTCCAGTGCCATGCCATCCGCCTCCAGCCAGCCGCTGGGCTCAGTATCGACCGAAGACTTGCCTGTGCTCACCTCGTCAGCCAACGGAAGCAAACCGATGATGCCTGCTGCCCAGCCCCTGAGCCCGGTTCCGGCGACCACCCAGTTGGCGTCGGCTCCCGCTCCACAGTCGAATACGCTCGTCTCCGTCCCGTCGGACGCCTATGTGCACGTGATCGAAAGCGGCGAGAGCCTCTATACCGTGGCACGCCGCTACAACGTGACGGCGCAGGCGATCATCCAGGCGAACGGCTTCTCCTCGCCGGACAAGATCTTTGTCGGCCAGAAGATCGTCATTCCGGGCAAGGCTTCCACGCTCGCCGCCCTCGGGCCGAAGCCGAGCGCCTCGCAGGCGGTCGATACCCTCGCTCCGGCCGCCCAGCCTCTGGCCAAGCCAACGGCCGTGGCTTCGCTCGACACCCAGGCCAAGACCCCGGCCGCGACGGTGAAGCCGCTCGCCCCGGTGTCGGATGCCGCTCCGGCCGCCCCGGTCGCCGAGGCCAAGCCGCTCGAGCAGCCCAAGTCCGAGCCGGTGCTGTCCGGCGCCGACAAGTTCCGCTGGCCGGTCTCGGGCCGCGTGATCACTGACTTCGCCAATTCCAAGGGCACCGGCATCAATATCGAGGCGCCGGAAGGCACCGCGGTGCGGGCCGCCGAGAACGGGCAGGTGATCTATGCCGGCTCGGGCGTCGAGGGCTACGGCAACCTGATCCTCATCCGCCATCCGAACGGCTACGTGTCGGCCTACGCCCACCTCAAGGACATGAACGTGGCCAAGGGCACGGTGGTCAACCGCGGCGACAATATCGGCACGGCCGGCAAGACCGGCGGCGTGGCCAAGTCGCAGCTCCACTTCGAACTGCGCAAGGGCGCAACCCCGGTGGACCCGGTGCCGCTGCTGGCGTCGTAGGAAGCAGGAATTAGAAGGTAGAAATTTGAAGGGCCCCGGAGAACCGGGGCCTTTTGCTTTGGGGGCATCGTGGGGCCCACATCAACAGGTGTCATCCCTGCGAAGGCAGGGATCCATTTCGCAGCCCGCGCTCGCTGATGCATGGATCCCTGCTTTCGCAGGGATGACAGCCGGTGGGTGTACGCCGCTTCGCGCCTGGATCAGGTGACGAACGCCCGGACCGAGTGCTTGATCTCGAGCGGCTTCTGCGGGTCGATGTCGATCGAGGTGCGGATGCCGCGCTTGTTGATCGGGTTGGGGCCGGTCGAGACGTCGGTGTGCAGGTCGAAGGCGGAGGCGAGAGGCTCAAGGCCGATGGCGCGGAACTGGTTGCGCCAGGGTTCGCCGCCGATGCCGCCGTCGGTGTGCCAGAACATCAGCGTGGGGAGCAGGTTGCGGTCCCAATCGAGCTCGAAGCCGGCGCCTTCGTCGAGATAGGTGCCGGTGAGCGGGCTGGTGACCCCGCAGAGCTGGATGTTCCTGTCGGTGCGCGGCGTGAGCGGGATATGGCCCATGTCGACGCGGCCGCCATTCATGGGCACGGAGGCGAGGCTGGTGAACTCCTGCGGGTCGCCGACGGCGGTCTGGCCGGGGTGGGTGAGGCCGAACTGGAAATCGACCTTCAATTCGAGCCGACCGGGTTTTTCGGGCAGGCGGAAGTTGGGGTGGAGGCCGGCCGAGATCGAGGCCTGGTGGCGGGCGAAGATGCGCAGGCTGAAATCGAGGGCCGGGCTGCCGTCGCGGGCCGAGATGGTGCGCTCGAGGCGCCGGACAACCGAATGCGGCTCGTAGTCAAGGCTCAGGGTGACGGAGCGCTCGTCGGCGGAGACGATGGTCCATTCCTCGTGCGCGGCCGGGCCGTGGATGGTGCCGTTGGCCGGCTGGGTCATCAGTTCGGACCATTCGGGCAGGGTGGGGGCCTCTCGCCCGCCGGTGCCGAACGGGAGGCCGACGAAATCGCCGGCGAGGACGCGCAGGTGCCCGACGATCGCGGGATCGCTGACGGTGCCGACCCAGGGGGCGCGGGCGAAGGGCTTGAACGGGCCGTTGGGCAGGCTGAACGTGGCGTCGGTCAGCATGGCGGCGGTGGTGACGATGGTCGCGTCGCCGTGCGACCACCTCAGTCTATGCGTCGAACTCAATGCTCCCCCCTCGGGAATTATTCGCTCTTGCTCAGTCTCTCAGTCGTCATCCGCGGGCTTGACCCGCGGACCCATTGGATGTCGCACCATCGCTGGGTCCCCGGGTCTTCGCCCGGGGATGACGGTGGATGGAAGGGCAGGTGCGGTTTGTTCCGCTTTCCTGGCCCCTGCCTCGGTATCACCCCTGCGAAAGCAGGGGCCCAACTTGAAGTCCGCGCCGGCTGCGGGATGGGTCCCTGCTTTCGCAGGGATGACAGCCGGTGGGTTTGGCACCAGACAAACTAGATCGCCTTGCCCTGCTCTCCTGCCAGGGCCCTCACGAACTGGATGGCGACGCGACCGGAGCGGGCGCCGCGGGTCATTGACCATTCTACGGCGCGGGCACGCAGGGTCTCGTCGTCGATCACGATGCCGTACTCGTCGCAGTAGCCGCGGATCATGGCAAGGTAGGTCGGCTGGTCGCAGTTGTGGAAGCCCAACCAAAGTCCGAAGCGGTCGGAGAGCGACACCTTCTCGTCCACGGCCTCGCCGGGGGAGATGGCGGTGGAGCGCTCGTTCTCGACCATGTCGCGTGGCATGAGGTGGCGGCGGTTGGAGGTGGCGTAGAACAGCACATTCTCGGGCCGGCCCTCGAGGCCGCCATCGAGGATGGTCTTCAGCGACTTGTAGCTGGTTTCGTCCTTGTCGAAGCTCAGGTCGTCGCAGAAGACGATGAAGCGGGCGTCCTCGCGGGAGATGACGCGCATCAGCCGGGGCAGGGCCTCAATGTCCTCGCGGGCGATCTCGATGAGGATGAGGCGCTTGAGGCCGGGTTCGCCGAGGGCGTTGATATGGGCGTGGATGGCCTTGACCAGCGAGCTCTTGCCCATGCCGCGCGCGCCCCAGAGCAGCGCGTTGTTGGCGGCAAAGCCGCGCGCGAACTGCAGGGTATTCTGCAACAGGATCTCGCGGACATCATCGATGCCCTGGAGCATGGCGAGCGGCACGCGGGAGACCCTTGCGACGGGGACGAGCAGGCCGGCGGCGGCGTCCCAGTGATAGGCATCGGCATCGGTCAGCGCCGGCGCCGCAGCGTTCGCGCCGGGCCGCAGCGCGTCGAGCGAATCCGCTATGCGAGCGAGAGCCGCTGCGATGGCGGCGGAATTGTCTTCAGTCATAAGGCAGTACTCCCGGGTACGCCTCTCTTTTGAACCACCCCGATTGGCTTTGCAATCCTTGACGCCCACCACTATATTCCGCGCGATTTTTGCCGGGTTGGACTGCCCATCGCCGGAAACCTGCCCTATATGGGCCAACACGGCCGATCCGACGGGCCGAAGACCAACTGAGCAAGGAGCCTCTTGATGTTCGTGACCCCCGCTTTCGCGCAAGCCGCAACCGGTGCCGCCCCCGCCGGCGTCGGCGGAGCCGATCTGCTGATCCAGTTTGCGCCGATCCTGCTGCTGGTCGTGATCTTCTGGCTGCTGATCTTCCGCCCCCAGCAGAAGCGCATGAAGGCGCACCAGGCGATGCTCTCGGCGATCACCCGCGGCGACACCGTGGTTACGTCCGGCGGTCTCGTCGGCAAGGTGACCAAGGCGGTGGACGGCGAAGACCTCGAAGTTGAGATCGCCCAGGGCACGCGCGTCAAGATCACCCGTGGCGGCATCACCGACGTGCGGTCGAAGTCCGCTCCGGTCAACGACAACAAGGCCTGATCCTTCTTGCAGCCGGTCCACCTTCGTGGGCCGGCCGACGCATTTGTGACATAGATGCGGAGCCCTTACGGGGCTCCGCTAGCCCATTGGGCCCTTCAAGGACCGACGCTCGACATGCAGTTCTCGCCCCTGCGCACAGCCATCATCGTCATCGTCGCGGTGCTTGGCATCTTGTTCACGATTCCGAGCTTCCTGCCCAAGGATGTGCTGTCGGGGTGGCCGGGCTTCCTGCCAAAGAACACGGTGGTGCTCGGCCTCGACCTGCAGGGCGGCTCGCACCTGCTGCTGCAGGTGAACAAGGACTCGATCATCACCGAGCGTATCAAGACGCTCCGGCGAGACGTGCGCACGACGCTGGCCAACCAGAACGGCATCGGCAACCTGATTACGACCGGTACGGATTCGGTCACCGTCGAGCTGACGGATCCGACGCAGAAGGATGCCGCGATGGCGGCGATCCAGAAGCTGCAATCCAGCGTTTCGGGCTCGTTCGGCGTGGGCGGCGTGAACGAGCTGGCCTTCTCGGAGACGCCGGACGGCAAGATCGTGGTGGCGCTGACCCCCGATGGCGTGACGGCGCGCATGTCGCAGCTCGTGGCGCAGTCGATGGAGGTCATCCGCAACCGCGTCGACGCGGTCGGCACGACCGAGCCGACGATCCAGCGCCAGGGTGACAATCGCGTGCTCGTGCAGGTGCCGGGCTTCGAGGACTCGACCCGGCTCAAGGAGCTGATCGCCAAGACGGCACGGCTGACGTTCCATCTGGTGCATCCGTCGATGACGGCGGCGCAGGCCGAAGCGCAGGGCGTGCCGGCCGGCTACGTGGTCGTGCCGAGCGCCGACGGCGGCAGCGAACTGCTCAACGAGAACATCGAGCTGGGCGGCGAGTCGCTGACCAATGCGCAGCCGGGCTTCGACCAGCAGACCGGCCGGTCGGTGGTGAGCTTCCAGTTCGACACGCGCGGGGCGATCACGTTCGGCGAGATCACCTCCAAGAATGTCGGCAAGCGCTTCGCGATCGTGCTCGACAACCAGGTGATCACGGCGCCGGTCATCCAGCAGGCGATCACCGGCGGCTCGGGCCAGATCAGCGGCAACTTCACGCCGCAATCGGCCAACGACCTCGCGGTGCTGCTGCGCGCCGGCGCCTTGCCGGCGACGCTCGATGTGGTGGAAGAGCGCTCGGTGGGTCCGAGCCTGGGCGCCGACTCGATCCATGCCGGCATCACCGCGGGCCTCGTGGCCTCGGTTCTGGTGGTGGCGTTCATGGTGATCGCCTACGGCATGTTCGGCGTGTTCGCCAACGTGGCGCTAGGGCTCAACGTCATCCTCATCCTGGGCTCGCTGTCTGCGCTGGGGGCGACGCTGACCCTGCCGGGCATCGCTGGCATCGTGCTGACGATCGGCGTGGCGGTGGACGCCAACGTGCTGATCTACGAGCGCATGCGCGAGGAGCAACGGGCGGGCAAGTCGATCATCGCCTCGCTGGATGCGGGCTTCCACCGCGCCTGGGGCACCATCATCGACTCGCACCTGACGCAGCTGATCGCGGCCATCGTGCTCTATTTCCTCGGCTCCGGTCCGATCCAGGGCTTTGCCGTGACGCTGGCGCTCGGCATCCTGACGTCGCTGTTCACCGCCTACACGGTGACGCGCCTGTTCATCTCGCTCTGGTACCGCTGGCGCCGCCCGAAGACGCTGCGCATCCAGCATTTCCGGTTCATCCCGGACGGCACCAAGATCGACTTCATGAAGATGTCGCGCTACGCGATCGTGCTCTCGGTGGTGCTGACCATCGGGGCGATCGGGCTTGCCTTCACCAAGGGCTTCAACCTCGGCATCGACTTCATCGGCGGGTCGGCCATCGAGGTGCAGCATACGGCGGCGGGGGATGCGGACCCGGCGAAGGTGCGCGAACTGCTCGATCCGCTGGGCCTCGGCGAAGTCCAGGTGCAGAGCTTCGGCACGCCGCAGGACCTGCTGGTCCGCATCCAGCTGCAGCCCGGCGGCGATGCCGAGCAGCAGGTCGCGGTGCAGAAGGTCACGCAGGTACTGGCGACCGACAACTACGAAGTGCGGCGCACCGAGGCCGTGAGCGGCACGGTGTCGGGAGAACTGGGCCTGCACGGCACCATCGCCGTGCTGGTGTCGCTGGTCGCCATCCTGATGTACGTGTGGTTCCGCTTCGAGTGGCAGTTCGGCCTGGCGGCGGTGACGACGACGGCGCACGACGTGATCATGACGGTGGGCCTGTTCTCGCTGACCGGGCTGGAGTTCAACCTGAGCTCGATCGCGGCGGTGCTGACCCTCGTTGGCCTGTCGCTCAACGAAACCGTCGTCATCTCGGACCGCGTGCGCGAAAACCTGCGCAAATACAAGAAGATGACGATCCCCGAGATTATCAACCTGTCGATCAACCAGACCATCGTGCGGACGTCGCTGACGCAGTTCACGGTGCTGCTGGCGCTGTTCCCGCTGGTGTTCTTCGGCGGCGAGTCGATCCGTGGCTTCACCATCGCGATGACCTTCGGCTCGATCTTCGGCATGTACTCGTCGGTGTTCATCGGCGGCCCGATCCTGATCTATTTCGGGCTCAAGCCGCGCAGCGAAGCCGAGGAGGCCAAGGAGCAGAAGGCCAAGGCAGCCAAGCGCGCCGACGGCGCCGCGGTCTGACATGGCGGAGCCGGGGGCGGGGTTCTACCCCCAGCAGGTGCAGATCGACGCCTATGGCAACGGCGGCTTCCGCTTCGCCGGCATGAGCCACCGCGGCTCGCTGCTGTGCCTGCCGACGGGTATGCAGGCCTGGCCGGTCGACGCGGTGGGGCAACTGACGCTCGACAGCCTGCAACCGGTGCTCGACGTGGCCGAGCAGCTCGACGTGCTGCTGATCGGGCTGGGGGCGGACATCGTCGGGCTCGATCCCGCGATCCGGGCCGCGCTGAAGGCCCGGGGCGTGATCGTCGAGGCGATCGCCACGGGTGGAGCCGTGCGCACCTACAACGTGCTGCTGGCCGAGGATCGCGCCGTGGGTGCGGCGCTGATCGCGGTCGAGAACGCCAGATGAGCGGCGCTGCCGGCGGGCAGGGCGACTATGTGGCGAGCTTCCTTCGGGAGGCGGATCGAGACCGCTTTTTCGCCGCGCTGATGCTGCGCCAGCCCGAGCAGAAGGCGGTGCAGGCGCTGTATGCCTTTGCCGCCGATGTCGCTTCCATCCGCGATCGGGCTCGCGAGCCGGCGGCCGGCGAGATCAGGCTGCAGTGGTGGGCCGATGCCTTGAATGGCGCGGGGCACGGCGATGTGCGCCAGAACCCGCTGGCGGCGGCGGTGCTCGATGCGATGGAGCGGTACGGCCTGCCGGCGGGGCCGTTGCTGCGGCTGATCGCGGCGCGGCGGTTCGACCTCTATCACGACCCGATGCCGGACGTTGCAAGCTTCGAGGGCTATGCGGGCGAGACCGTGTCGGTGCTCTACCAGCTGGCGGCGATGGTGCTCAACGGCGGCGCCGAGGTGGAGACGGGGGATGCGGCGGGGCATCTGGGCGTGGCGCAGGCGCTGGCCGGGCATCTGCGCGCGTTCGGCTACAACGCCTCGACCGGGCGAATCTTCCTGCCCATGAACATCTTCGCTGCCAACGGCGTGACGGACGGCGAGATTCTTGCGGGGCAGGAGAGCGAGGGGCTGTTCGCGGCGCTGGCGCAGATCGGCGAGCTGGCGCAGGAACACGTGGGCAAGGCGCGGGCGGCGATCAAGGCGCTGCCAAGGCAGCTAAGGCCGGCGTTCGCGCCGGTGGCGATCGTCGGGCGGCAGGCGACATTGGCCGTGCAGGCGCAGGCGCCGTATGCGGCGGGGGCGGACCTCAGCGACTGGCGGAAGATCGCGCTGATGGGGTGGTGGGCGGCGAGGGCCTGAGCGCCAGCTGGTGGCCGTCGCCCATGTGTGAGGCACCCGAAGCGCGGATGAGGGGGGGCGCCAGCCCTCCTGGTCGCTCGTCGCTTTGCTCCGACCGCGCAGACTTCGTCTGCGGAACCCCTCATCCGGCGCTACGCGCCACCTTCTCCCTCAAGGGGAGAAGGAAGAGGGTGCCCTACGCCCAGGCCATGATGTCTTCGAGCGCCCGGGAGGTGATCGCTTCCTTCTTGGCGATGCTCTTCTCGGTCGACTTCCAGCGGCCGACGTGGCCTTCGGGCCTGGTGATCGAGACGGGCGGGAAGAGGCCGAAGTTGACATTCATGGGCTGGAAGCTGCGGGCGCCGGAATAGGCTTCGGCCTCGAGATGACCGCCGGTGATGTGGTTGATCAGCGCGCCCATGGCCGTGGTGGCGGGCGGGATGGCGAGGGTTTCGCCACGCGCGTCGGCGGCGGCAAGGCGGCCGGCCATCAGGCCGACGGCGGCGCTCTCAACATAGCCCTCGACGCCGGTGACCTGGCCGGCAAAGCGCAGGCGCGGCATGGCCTTGAGCTTCAGATCGGGGCCGAGCACCTTGGGCGAGTTGAGGAAGGTATTGCGGTGCAGGCCGCCGAGGCGGGCGAACTGGGCGTTCTCAAGGCCGGGGATCAAGCGGAAGATCTCGGTCTGAACGCCGTAGCGCATCTTGGTCTGGAAACCGACCATGTTCCACAGCGTGCCCAGCGCATTGTCCTGGCGCAGCTGGACGATGGCATGGGGCTTCACCGTGGGGTTGCGCGGGTTGGTGAGGCCGACCGGCTTCATCGGGCCCCAGCGCAGGGTGTCGCGGCCGCGCTCGGCCATCACCTCGATGGGCAGGCAGCCGTCGAAGTAGGGGACCTTTTCCCAGTCCTTGAACTGGTGCAGCGGGGCCGAGAGCAGGGCATCGACGAAGCGGTTGTACTGCGCCTCGTCCATCGGGCAGTTGAGGTAGTCGCGCCCGTCGCCCATCGGCCCGACCTTGTCGTAGCGCGACTGGGCCCAGACGATGTCCATGTCGATCGAGTCCTTGTGGACGATCGGCGCGATGGCATCGAAGAAGGCGAGCGAGTCCTCGCCGGTCAGTCCCTGGATCGCTTCGGCGAGGGCCGGGGAGGTCAGCGGGCCGGTGGCGACGATGACGTTCTGCCAGTCGTCGGGCGGCAAGCCGGCAACCTCGCCGCGCTCGATGGAGATGTTGGGGTGGTTCTGGATGGCCGCGGTCACTGCCTCGGCGAAGGCGTCGCGGTCGACGGCCAACGCGCCGCCAGCCGGCAGCTTGTAGGCATCGGCCGCGCGCATGATCAGCGAGCCGCAGCGCCGCATTTCCTCGTGCAGGAGCCCGACGGCGTTGTGCCGGTGATCGTCGGAGCGGAAGCTGTTGGAGCAGACCAGCTCGGCGAAGCTCTCGGTCTGGTGCGCGTCGGTCTGCTGCACCGGACGCATTTCGTGGAGGACGACCTTGGCGCCGGCCTCGGCAGCCTGCCAGGCAGCTTCGGATCCGGCGAGCCCGCCGCCGATGACGTGGATGGGTTGAGTGGACATGCGCGCCAGATAGCAAGCAGGGGCAGGCGACGCAATGTTCGTGGACTTTCGCCGCAGTGGAGCGGCGCCCGGCCCCAGGAAAGGCAGAACGCCCGCTTCGATCAGGAAGCGGGCGTTCTAGGATGCCGGCGAAGCGCAGGGACCAGTCGGCGTACCGTTAGATGGTGCGCGCATGGTCGCGAGCGATGCGCTGGATGTCGGTGCGGGTGATACCCAGGTCGCTCAGCTGGCGGTTGTCGAGAGCGGTCAGCTCACGGACGGTCTGCTGGTAAGCGGCCCACTTCTTCAGCGTAGTGCGGATGCCCATTGGAAGTCTCCTTTCGTCTACAGGGTGAGAGATAGGATGGTTGGCGCGGGATGAGCAGTGGGGGATGTCTCAGTGCCGTTATGCGATTTACGCATGGCTTCCGGCGGAGTTGTTCACGTTTGATTCAGACTGGTGGCAAAAGGCCGGCAAGCTGGGGGCAAAACCGGCAGGACCGGCGATCGCGGAGGCTCAGCGATCGAACAGGCCGCAGGTCATTCTCCGGAAGTCCGGGCCTGAAACCCCCAGAGCGTCGCGGCTTGTCGGGACATCGGTCTCCCGCAGCGTCTGCCTGAGGTCGACCAGGCGCCGTTGGCGCCAGACCGCACGTACGAACATCGTGCACTCCTCGTTCGGATCACGACGACAGCAGGATGCGCCCATTTCACCTGGGGTGCACGCAGTGATATGTCACTGCCGGCATGCGCCGAACGCATGGCAAATTCATTCTACTGTCATCTTGGACGGGCCTGGAACTCCGCTGCTCGCACCGGCGAAGTTGCAGCGATGATCCAACGGTCGCCGATGAAAGTCCGCCAGACTTCAGCCGATGGTGCGCTCGAGCAGGCTGAGCCAGTTGCCGTGGGCCAGCTTTTCGAGCAGCGGGGCGTCGTAGCCATGGCGCTCCAGGGCTTCGAACAGGCGGGGCAGGCCGGAGGCGTCGCCGATGTCGGCCGGGACCAGGGCGCCATCGAAGTCGGAGCCCATGCCGACCCGGGTCTCGCCCAGCGCTTCGATCAGCCCGTCGAGATGGCGGACCATGTCGTCGATGGGGGTATCGGCGCGCATCTGGCCGTCGGCGCGCAGGAAGCCGGTGGCGAAGTTGAGGCCGACCATGCCGTCGCTGTCGCGGATGGCGCGCAGCTGGTCGGCGGTGAGGTTGCGCGGCGCCTGGGTGAGCGCGTGGACGTTGGAGTGGGTAGCGACGAGCGGCGCGGTCGAGAGCGCCGCCACGTCCCAGAAGCCCTTTTCGGTGATGTGCGAGAGGTCGACGAGAATGCGCTTTTCGTTGCAGGCGCGCACCAATCGCTTGCCGGCATCGGTGAGGCCCGGGCCGAGGTCGGGCGAGTGCGGGAAGCGGAAGGGCACGCCGTAGCCGAAGACGTTGGTGCGGCTCCAGACCGGCCCAATGGAGCGGAGCCCGGCGGCGTAGAGCACGTCGAGGAAGTGCAGGTCTGCGTCGATGGCTTCGGCGCCCTCGATGTGGAGGACGGCGGCAAGCGAGCCGCGCGCCATGGCGGCGCGGATGTCGGCGGCGCTGCGGCAGACGGTGACGGCGCCGTTCGAGGCCGCCTCGAGGCGGAGCAGCAGGGCAACCTGGTGCGTGGTCATGCGGCGCGCGAGGTCCATCGGCAGCTCGGGCGGGAGCGGCGTGTTGGACATGTCACGGGCGGTGGTGAAATCGGCCCGCTCGTCGGGCGAGGGGCAGAACACGGCGAACATGCCGCCAGCGAGATTGCCGGCCCGCGCCTTGGGCAGGTCGATATGGCCGGGCCCGCCGCCCTCGAGGAAGCGCGCCACCGGATCGGGCGAGGTGTCCTTCATCAGGCGGAGGAGGACGTCGTTGTGGCCGTCGAAGATGGGGGGCGTGGGCAAGGGCTGTCTCAGGCTATCGGTTAAAGGGTTGAAGCGGCAGGGGCGGCGCCGCGGCTGCACGACGACGGGGGTGGGTTGAACCGGCGAGCCGGACGGGCAGGGTGGCCTGCCCGCGTGCCGGCCTTATTCCGCCGCCGTCCGCTGCGGCCGGCGCTGCATGACTTCCTTGAGGAAGCGGCCGGTGTAGGAGCGGGGGTTCGCGGCGATGTCCTCGGGGGTGCCGATGCCGACGACCTCGCCGCCGCCGTCGCCGCCCTCCGGGCCCATGTCGATGACCCAGTCGGCGGTCTTGATGACCTCGAGGTTGTGCTCGATCACCACCACCGTATTGCCGCTGTCGACCAACTCGTGCAGCACTTCAAGAAGCTTGGCTATATCGTGGAAATGCAGGCCGGTTGTCGGCTCGTCCAGCATGTAGAGCGTGCGGCCGGTGGCGCGGCGGCTCAGTTCCTTCGACAGTTTCACGCGCTGGGCTTCGCCGCCCGACAGGGTGGTGGCGGGCTGGCCGACCTTGACATAGCCGAGGCCGACGCGCTGCAGCGTCACGAACTTCTCGCGGATCGAGGGCACGGCGGCGAAGAACTCGACCGCCTCGTCGATGGTCATGTCGAGCACGTCGGCGATCGACTTGCCCTTGAACTGCACCTCGAGCGTCTCGCGGTTGTAGCGATGGCCCTTGCACACCTCGCAGGTGACGTAGACGTCGGGCAGGAAGTGCATCTCGATCTTGATGACGCCGTCGCCCTCGCACTTCTCGCAGCGGCCGCCCTTGACGTTGAACGAGAAGCGGCCCGGGCCGTAGCCGCGCGCCTTTGCTTCCGGCAGGCCGGCGAACCACTCGCGCATCGGGCCGAAGGCGCCGGTGTAGGTGGCAGGGTTCGAGCGCGGCGTGCGGCCGATCGGCGACTGGTCGATGTCGATGACCTTGTCGAGGTGCTCGAGACCGGTCAGGTGGTTGTGCGGCGCCGGGTTGACGCGCGCCCCGTTCAGCCGGCGGGCGATGGCCTGGTACATGGTGTCGATCATCAGCGTCGACTTGCCGCCGCCGGAGACGCCGGTGATGGCGACGAAGTTGCCGAGCGGCACGTCGACCGAGACGTTCTTCAGATTGTTGCCGGTGGCGCCGTCGATGTGGAGCTTCCTGGTCTTGCTCTGCTTGCGGCGCTCGACGGGGAGCGGGATGGCCAGCTCGCCGGTCAGGTACTTGCCGGTGATCGAGTTGGGATTGGCCATGATGTCGCGCGGCGTGCCCTCGGCGACGATGTGGCCGCCATGGACGCCGGCGCCGGGGCCGATGTCGACGACATAGTCGGCGGTGAGGATGGCGTCCTCGTCGTGCTCGACGACGATCACGGTGTTGCCGATGTCGCGCAGGCGCTGCAGGGTTTCGAGCAGGCGCTCGTTGTCGCGCTGGTGGAGGCCGATGGAGGGCTCGTCTAGCACGTAGAGCACGCCGGTGAGGCCGGAGCCGATCTGCGATGCCAAGCGGATGCGCTGGCTCTCGCCGCCCGACAGGGTGCCGGAATTGCGGGCGAGGGTCAGGTAGTCGAGGCCGACATCGTTGAGGAAGCCGAGCCGCTCCTTGATCTCCTTGAAGATGCGCTCGCCGATCTGGTTCTGCTGCGCGCTGAGCTTGCCGGGCAGCGCGTCGAACCAGGCCTTGGCGGCTCGGATCGACTTCTCCGAGACCTGGCCGATGTGCAGGCCATCGACCTTGACGGCGAGGGCTTCCGGCTTCAGGCGATAACCGTTGCAGGCGAGACAGGGCGCCTGCGACATGTAGCGCTCGATCTCCTCGCGCATGCCGGCGCTCTCGGTCTCCTTGTAGCGGCGTTCGAGATTGCCGATGACGCCCTCGAACGGCTTGGTCGACTTGTAGGTGCGCAAGCCATCGTCATAGACGAAGTTGATCGGGGTCGAGCCGGTGCCGAACAGCACGGCGTGCTGGACTTCGAAGGGCAGGTCCTCCCAGGCGGTACCGGTCGAGGCTCCGAAATGCTTCACCACGGCCTGCAGGGTCTGCAGATAGTAGGGCGCGCTGGTCTTGGACCATGGCAGGATAGCGCCGTCCTTCAGCGAAAGGGTGACATCGGGGACGATCAGGTTGGGATCGATCTTCTGCTCGGTGCCCAGGCCATCGCAGACCGGGCAGGCGCCGAACGGATTGTTGAACGAGAACAGGCGCGGCTCGATCTCGGGGATGGTGAAGCCGGAGATGGGATCGGCGAACTTCTCGGAAAAGATCAGGCGCCGGGGCGCGCCCTTGTCGTCGACCTCGTCGGCGAACTCGGCGAAGGCGATGCCGTCGGCGAGCTTGAGCGCAGTCTCGAAGCTTTCGGCGAGGCGGCCGGCGATATCGGGGCCGGTGACGACGCGATCGACCACCACCTCGATGTCGTGCTTGAGCTTCTTGTCGAGGCTGGGCGCGTCCTCGATGTCGTGGAACTCGCCGTCGATCTTGACGCGCTGGAAGCCCTTGCGCATCAGCTCGTTGAGCTCGCGCTTGTACTCGCCCTTGCGGCCGCGGGCGATGGGCGCGAGCAGGTAGAGCCGGGTTTCCTCGGGCAGGGCCATGACCTTGTCGACCATCTGGCTGACGGTCTGGCTCTCGATCGGCAGGCCGGTGACAGGCGAATAGGGGATGCCGACGCGCGCGAACAGCAGGCGCAGGTAGTCGTAGATCTCGGTGACGGTGCCGACGGTGGAGCGCGGGTTGCGGCTCGTCGTCTTCTGCTCGATCGAGATGGCCGGCGACAGGCCCTCGATGCTGTCGACATCGGGCTTCTGCATCATCTCGAGGAACTGGCGGGCATAGGCCGAGAGCGACTCGACGTAGCGGCGCTGGCCCTCGGCATAGATGGTGTCGAAAGCGAGCGAGGATTTTCCGGAGCCGCTCAGCCCTGTCATCACCACCAGGCTGTCGCGGGGCAGTCGCAGGTCGACGTTCTTGAGGTTGTGCTCCCTGGCGCCACGGATGACGAGATCACGGTTCGGGTTGCGCTTGTCGGCCATCTGGACTCTTCACCTCACGAGGCACGCGACCATGGAGCCACTGTGTGCCAAATCGTGTCAGGGTTTCAAAAATGAGGGGTCGGCTGCTCATTTGGGGATAGGGCGCCGGACTTGCAACCTAACCACGCGCAGCCGGTCCCTGTCATCACCGGCGGCGCCGCGGCGCGATCAACTGATCGAGAACATAAGCGGAACATTGTGGATTCGAGTCAAGCGGCACGATCCGAAGGCGCGTGCTAGGCTCGTTGGCGGAGGACATGGGCATGAAATACGTGATCGGGTGGTTGCGCATGAAGCCGGGTCGGCGGGACGACCTGCTGGCCCGCATAAGGCCGTTCGCGGCGGCGTCGCGCGAGGAGGAGGGCGTGATCTTCTTCGAGGTCAACCCGAGCGATGCCGAAGCCGACGTGGTGACGTTCGTCGAGTGCTATGAGAGCGAGGCTGTGCACCAGCGGCACCTCGCGACACCGGAACACGACGCGCTGCTGGCGGACATTGCGCTGATGGGGATCGGCGGGCGCTTCCACCATATCTATCCCGAGCGGACCGATACGCACGACCTCACGTTCTAGGGGGCAGGCCGGGCATGTGCTTGACAAGCCGCGTGCGAAATAGAACATATAGAGAACGCAGCCGCAAAGCTGTGGGTGGGCGCGCATTGGGCGCGCGCTGCCGGAACGATAGCGGTAGGATACGCGCTTGAGTTTTCAGCCCGGTGCGTGTCCGGGAAAGTTGAAAGGAATGTGCCATGGCAGGCAGCGTGAACAAGGTGATCCTCGTGGGCAATCTGGGCGCCGAGCCCGAGGTGCGCAACCTGCCGTCAGGTGGCAAGGTGGTGAACCTGAGCGTGGCGACGTCGGACCAGTGGCGCGACAAGAACACCGGCGAGCGCAAGGAGCGCACCGAGTGGCACCGCGTCGTGATCTTCTCGGAAGGCCTCGTGCGCGTCGCCGAGCAGTATCTGCACAAGGGCTCCAAGGTGTACATCGAGGGCGCGCTGCAGACCCGCAAGTGGCAGGACCAGAGCGGCCAGGACAAGTACTCCACCGAGGTCGTGCTGCAGGGCTTCAACTCGACGCTGACCATGCTCGACGGGCGCGGCGAGGGCGAGGGCGCCCCGGGCGGGTTCTCGGGCCCGCGCGAAAGCTCGTCCTTCGGCGGCGGCCGCCAGGAAGCGCGGCGGCCGAGCTCGGCCCCGGCCTTCGAGGGCGGCGCGATGGACGACGACATCCCGTTCTGAGCGGGGGAGCGCTGGCGAGCCGATGCCCCATGGCATCGCGCCGGCGGCGCTGAAAGTGAACCCTGCGGGCTCGATCAGCCAACCAGCCTCGACCTGAAGCGGCGGGGGCCCGCGATGCACTGGTTGCGGCCCTGCGCCTTGGCGTCGTAGAGGGCGAGGTCGGCGGTGCCGAGCAGCCAGGTGGCCTCGGGCACGGCGTCCTCCCGGCGCGGATCGAGGGTGGCGACGCCGATGCTGACGGTGGCGACGGCCCACGGCAGGTTGCGCGGATGCGGAATGGCGAGCGCCTCGACCTGGCGGCAGAGATCGACGCCGATGGCGCGGGCCGCCGCAAGGTCGGTGGCGGGCAGCAGCAGCGCCAGTTCCTCGCCGCCGAAGCGGGCCGCGACATCGGCCGGGCGGCGGGCGGCGCGCGCCATCAGCACCGCAATGGACTTGAGGCATGCATCGCCGGCCAGATGGCCGTGGTCGTCGTTGAAACGCTTGAAGCGGTCGGCATCGATCATCAGCAGCGACAGCGGTGTGCCGGTGCGGCGCGCCAGGGCGACCTCGCGCGCCAGGGCCGTGTCGAAGGCGCGGCGGTTGGCCAGCTCGGTCAGGCCGTCGCGCAGCGCCATGCCCTCGAGCCGCAGCTCCAGCTCCTTGCGGTCGGTGATGTCGCGGGTGACGCCGACGACCGAGAACTGGCCGGACGGCTCGGCGGCGACGCGCAGGGAGGTCTCGAGCCAGATCTCGCGACCATCGCGGCGCAGCCGGCGGAAAGCCACGGTCTCCTGCTCGCTTTCCCCCTGGCGGAGTCGTTCGGCGGCGGCCTCGACCGCGGGACGATCCTCGTCATTGATGACGTCGAAGGCATTCCTGCCGAGCAGCTCGCCCGGGGTTTCGCCGGTCAGTCGCTCCACGGCCGGGGAGATGTAGGTGCGCGTCCCGTCGGCGGCGAAGCGCTCGACGAGGTCGCTGGCGCTTTCGGCGAGCAGGCGGAACTCGCCCTCCTTCTGCTTCAGCACGGCGTCGCTGTGCAGGCGGCGGCGGAACTGGTCGGTGGCGCGCAGGCCGAGCCCGGCGATGGCGAGCGTGAACACGAGCGTGGCGATGCCGCGCAGCAGGGCGCCGTGCCGCCAGTCGGCCAGGGCCTCGTCGCGCGAGACGGCGACGACGGCGGTGACCGGATAGCGCGCGCCGCGGTCGAAGCCGGCGATGCGGGCAACGCCGTCCGCGGCGGGGATGAACTCGTAGTCGCCGCTGCTGCCGGAGCCGGGGCGGGGGCCGAACAGGGCGACGCTCGAACTGGCGATCGGCGAGGTGAAGGGCTCGCCGGTCAGGGTGTGCCCGGCGTGATCGTAAAGCGTGATGGCGCCCCGGGGCCCGACATCGACCTTGCCGTGCACGGCATTGAAGTAGCGCGAGTCGATGGTGGCGACGACGATGCCGGCGAAGCGCCGCGACGGCCCTTCGAGCCGCCGGCTGACCGTGGTCAGCAGCGCGTCGCCGGCGGCGTTGGGGACGGGCTCCGCGAAGGCGGCGGCGAGTGTGTCGCTGTCGCGATGCCGGGCAAAGACGTCGTCGGCGGAACGATCCTCGACCTCGGGGCCCGAGGCGGCGGTGCTGACCAGCCAGCGGCCGGTGGCGTCGTAGACGGTCAGCTCGGCGAGGCGGGGGGAGCCTTCCAGCAGATGGAGCATGAACGCTTCCGCCCGGCCCAGTCCGGCAGCATCGGTGCCGGTGGTGCCGAGTTCGTAGGCCACCATGCCGACGGCCTGCTCGGCGATCTCGTAGGTGTCCTCGGCGTGCTGGCGCATGGAGCGGGCGAGGTTCCGCGCCTCGTGCCGGGCCTTGGCGAGCGCGGCATCGTGGGCGGACCATTCGCGCCAGCCTTCGAAGGCCAGGATGGCAGCGCAGATGGCCAGCACATAGGCAAGGGCCTTCAGGCTCAGCGATTTCGGCGCCGGGCTGGCCATGATCCGGTAACTTCCGGTTCGGAATTCATCGGGCTGTGTCGCATGGTTCCGTTAACATCGGGCCAAGCGACACCCTCGCATCGTCCCGGATGCGTTTACCAAGAATCGAACGGGCGGCTCGCTGGCCGCCCGTCGGGAACACCTGGATCGCCGTGCGCGGCGCTTACTTCGTGAACGGCACCGAGGCCTTGAGCGTATCGCCGGTCGCGTTGAACACGACGTTGAAATCGACCTGGATGGCCGCGCCCTTGCCCTTGAGCGCGATGGCGGCGGTCACGGTGAGGTCGTTGCCTTCCTCGTCCTTGTTCCGCTCCTTGAGGTTGAAGATGATGCCGTCACCGGACTTCTTGCCGACGGCGAGGCCGGAGAAGGTGACGTTGGAGGTCATCGCGGCCTCGTAGCGGCTGTTCTGGTCGCTGTAGGCGAGCGTGCCGTTGACGGCGAGGCTGGTGCCGGCGAGCGAGCAGCGGCCGGAATAGTTGACCTTGTCGGCGTTCCCTTCGCTGAGCGTCAGGCGGCAGACAACGGACTCGCTCTCGGCGCCGATCAGCTGGCCGCGGCCCTTCCACGCTCCGATGTAGGACTTGATCAGCGCGACGTCGGCGGGGGCGGCCAGCGCCGGCATGGCGGCCAGGGGGGTAACGGCAAGCAGACCAGCGAGCGCGGCAATGCGCGTCAGGGGTCCCAACAGCTTCATTTCTTAACGCCTCCAAGCGGATGAAAGAATCGCCCCCCGGCGACCAGCAGAGCCGGCAGGATGAACACATCGCCGATCAGTGCAAAGCCGAGAGTTATCACAAACAGGGTGCCAAACAAGGCGACTTGCGGCAGTTCGGAGAACATGACGATCGCCGTTCCCGAGCAGAGGATCAGCGTCGCCGCGATGATGGCGCCACCGATCCGCTCCATCGTGTGGTGGATGGCGTCGAGGTGGTTGCGCCCTTCTTCGCGGCGGGCGTGCAGGTAGTGCGAGAGGAAGTGCGTGGTGTCGTCGACGGCGATACCGAAGGCGATGGTGAGCGACAGCACGGTGGTGAGCTGCAGGCCGGCACCGGACCACCACAGCCAGGCCTCGGTGCCCAGGATCGGGAACAGGTTCGGGATGGCCGTCGCCACGGCGACGCGCAGGGAGCGGAAGGCCCAGCCGATCAGGAACAGGTTGACGATCACCGAGATGGTGAGGTCGAGCTGCAGGCCGCGCACGATGTTGTCGGTGGCATAGGTGGTCATGACGCGGAAGCCGCCGACCTCGATGCCGTCGATGCCGGCCGCCTTGACGTCGGCCTCGATGCCCTCCTTGAGCCGGACCAGCTCCTCGGAATCGATGATGGTCGGCATGAAGCCGGTGACCAGCGCGCGGCTGCCGTCGTCGGTGACGAAGCGGCGCTTCAGGTCGCCCACGGCGTTGAAGATCTGCTCGCGGGTGAAGCCGCTGTCGGCGTAGTGGGTGAAGGCGGCAGCCGAGATGACCTTGTTCTTGCCCAGGTACTTCTCGACGATCTCGTGGACCTTTTTGACCTTCTCGAAGTCCTTGTCGCCCACGTCGGCGATGCCCTCGTCGAGCGGCACGTTGACATAGAGCGGGGCGACGCCGCCGACGCCCTGGTCGATCTGCTCGGCGGCCGTCAGGGCGGTCGAGCCCTTGGCCATGAAGTCCTCGAACGAGAAGTGCGGCTGGATCAGGCCGTAGGGGATGAGCAGCAGGCCGGTGGTGACAATGGCAAGGACGGCCAGAGGGCGGCCGAAGCGCTTGGCCACCCACCAGGCGACCGGGATCGGCGCGGTGATGGCGAAGCTCGGCTTGGGCGCCTTGAAGCCCAGGCGCACGGCGAGCTTGAGCAGCAGCGGCAGGAACGTCATCAGGCAGATGAAATTCGTCAGCGAGGCGATGGTGCCGGCGTAGGAGAATTCCTGGATGCCCTGGCCGGCGGTCAGCGACAGCGAGGCGAAGGAGATGAGCGTGGTCAGCATGGTCAGCGCGCTGGCCGGACCGACGACGCGCACCGTCTCGTCCACGGCCTTGTACGGATCCATGCCCTCGCGCCAGTAGGCGAGCCAGTTGAAGATGAAGAACAGGCTCTCGGCGAAGGCGATCACCAGGATGATCGTGGTGACGATGATGGTGAGGAACGAGAACGAGCCGAACAGCGCGATGATCGTGCCCATCACCCACATCACGGCGACGAAGGGCGTGGCGGCGACGAGGATGGCGCCCCAGAACGAGCGCAGCGAGAACAGCGCGATGAGCGCGCCGAGGGTGAAGCCGTAGATGGTGAACTTGATCTGGTCGTCGACCGCGGCGCTGAGCATTTCGCCGGTCCAGATCGGCGGGCCGGTGAGTTCGACCTGCACCTGGTCGGACTGGTAGTCGGCGACCAGGGCGCGCAGGTCGGCGATCATCGCCTTGGTGCCCTTGCCCCTGGTCATCTCGGGGTTGGGGAAGACGATGATGACCACCCCGGAGAGGTCCGGGTTGATCAGGTTGCGCATCATCGGGTCGGTCTGCTGCAGGTTGGTCAGCGCAGCGCGGACTTCCTCGGGCGTCTGCATGCCTTCGGGCACGGCGGGCAGGGTGGTGCCATCGGCGGTCGGCACGCGCAGCGTGAAGGCCGACATGGTGCCGCTGATATATTCGCTGTTGGACAGATCGAGCGCCATCTCGCGGATGGTCTCGATGGTCTGGGGGTTGGCCAGGTCGGGAGAACGGACCAGCAGGTAGATGTCGTTCTCGAAGGTCCCGAAGGTGTCGGCGAGGCGGTCGTAGGCGTCGTATTCCTCGCCCGAGTGGGCAAACACGCGCAGCAGGTCGCCGTCGACGCTGGCGCGCGGAATCTGCACCGCGCAGAAGACCGACATGACCATGACGAAAATGCCGACCACGAGCGGCCAGCGCAGCGTCAGGTGCCCGAGATATTCGAGGCCGAAACCGATCGACCGGTCATGCCCGAAGAGCCAGTTCCAGATGCGGCCCGGCAGTGAATCCTTATTCAAAAGAATCTTCCCCTAGACGGCGACCCCCGCGTCAGGCGCGGATTACTACGGTCTGCCGGTGCACGCGTCCAGCCGTTTGATCTTCGGGATTCGGCCTGAATCTCGCCCATCCTGCCGGATTCTGGCGCAAAGTTGCCGCAAACCCACGGCAGGGTGGCATGAGGCGACGTGCAGCGCCCCGATGGCGGTGGACATCCGGCCCGGATACGCCAGTGTCCGTTGGTTTCCGCCGCGGGAATCGCCTAAAGCTTCGCTTTGGTTTCCCTAGTTCGAAAACGGCTCCGTGGCAGACAATAACCAAGACGAGACCGGCGCTCCCGCGCCGTCCGACATCGCCCCGATTTCGCTGACCGACGAGATGCGCAAGTCCTATCTCGATTACGCTATGAGCGTGATCGTGAGCCGGGCCCTGCCGGACGTGCGCGACGGGCTGAAACCGGTGCACCGGCGCATCCTGCATTCGATGAACGAGCAGGGTTATTCGTGGAACCGCCCGTATCGCAAGTCGGCCCGCGTGGTCGGCGACGTGATCGGTAAATACCACCCGCACTCCAACGACGCGGTGTACTTCTCGCTGGTCCGCATGGCGCAGGAATTCTCGCTGCGCGTCACGCTGATCGACGGCCAGGGCAATTTCGGCTCGGTCGATGGCGATATGCCGGCGGCCATGCGCTACACCGAAGTGCGCATGGAGAAGGTGACCGAGAGCCTGCTCGAGGACATCGACAAGGACACGGTCGACTTCAAGGACAACTACGACGCTTCCGAGAGGGAGCCGACAGTGTTGCCGGCTCGCTTCCCGAACCTGCTGGTCAACGGCGGGCAGGGCATCGCCGTGGGCATGGCGACCAATATCCCGACCCACAACCTGGGCGAGGTGATCGACGCGCTGCTGATGCTGATGGACAACCCCGGCGCGATTACCGAAGACCTGATGACCGTGCTGCCCGGGCCGGATTTCCCGACCGCCGCCATCATTCTCGGCCGCTCGGGCATCCGCCAGGCCTACGAGACCGGTCGCGGCAGCATCCTGATCCGCGGGCGCTCGCACACCGAGGAGATGCGCGGCAGCCGCGAGGCCATCATCATCACCGAGATCCCGTACCAGGTGAACAAGGCGGTGATGATCGAGAAGATCGCCGAGCTGGTGCGCGACAAGCGGATCGAGGGCATTTCCGACGTTCGCGACGAATCCGACCGCCATGGCATGCGCGTGGTGATCGAACTCAGGCGCGACGCCGTGCCGGAGGTGGTGCTGAACCAGCTCTACCGCTTCACGCCGCTGCAGAGCTCGTTCGGCTGCAACTTCGTGGCGCTCAACGGCGGCAAGCCGGAGCTGATGAGCCTCAAGACGATGCTCACCGCGTTCATCGACTTCCGCGAAGTCGTGGTGACGCGCCGGACCCGCTTCCTGCTCAACAAGGCGCGCGACCGCGCCCATATCCTCGTCGGCCTCGCGGTGGCGGTGGCCAACGTCGACGAAGTGATCCGCCTGATCCGCACCTCGCCCGATCCGACCACGGCGCGCGAACGGCTGATGGAACGGGACTGGCCGGCGCGCGACGTGGCGCCGCTGATCGCGCTGATCGACGACCCGCGCCACCGGATGAACGAGGACGGCACGTTCAAGCTGAGCGACGAGCAGGCGCGCGCCATCCTGGCGCTGACGTTGAGCCGGCTCACCGCACTGGGCGTCACCGAGATCGGCGAGGAGCTCAACGGGCTGGGCGCCGACATCTCCGAATATCTCGACATCCTGCGCTCGCGGGAGCGGGTGATGCAGATCGTCCGCGACGAACTGACTGCGATCAAGGACCAGTTCAACACGCCGCGCCTGACCACCATCGACGAGGCGGCGGGCGACTTCGAGGACGAGGACCTGATCGCGCGCGAAGACATGGTGGTGACCGTCACGCATGGCGGCTACATCAAGCGCGTGCCGCTCTCGGCCTACCGGGCGCAGCGGCGCGGCGGCAAGGGCCGCTCGGGCATGGCGACGCGCGACGAGGATTTCGTCTCGCGGCTGTTCGTGGCCAATACGCACACGCCGGTGCTGTTCTTCTCGTCGGCCGGGCAGGTCTACAAGATGAAGGTCTGGCGCCTGCCGATCGGCGAGCCGCAGGCGCGCGGCCGGGCGTTGATCAACATGCTGCCGCTCGAGGCCGACGAGCGCATCACCTCGATCATGCCGCTGCCCGAGGACGAGGGCAGCTGGCAGCAGCTCGACGTGATGTTCTCGACCATCCGCGGCACGGTGCGGCGCAACTCGCTGGCCGATTTCGTCGAGATCAACAAGAACGGCAAGATCGCCATGAAGCTGGACGAGGGGGACGGCATCGTCGATGTCGCCACCTGCACGGCCAATGACGACGTGCTGCTGACCACGGCGCTGGGGCAGGCGATCCGCTTCCAGGTCGACGAGGTGCGCGTGTTCAAGGGCCGCGACTCGACCGGCGTGCGCGGCATCAGCCTCGCCGAGGGCGACCGCGTCATCTCGATGGCGATCATCCACCACTTCGACGCGGACTCGGCGGAACGTGCGGCCTACCTCAAGATGAGCCGGGCGGTGCGCGGCGAAGGTGAAGCCGAGGACGTGTCCGAGGACGCCGAGGATGCGGTGCCGGCCGGCGAGCTCAGCCAGGAGCGCTATGCCGCGATGTCGGCGGCCGAGCAGTTCATCCTGACGATCTCGGAAAACGGCTACGGCAAGCGCACGTCCAGCCACGAGTACCGGATTACCGGGCGCGGCGGCAAAGGCATCGTCGCCATGGCGGTGAACAAGCGCAACGGCCCGCTGGTCGGCTCCTTCCCGGTGGAGGACGGCGACCAGATCATGCTGGTGACCAATGGCGGCCAGGTGATCCGCGTGCCGGTCGATGCCGGCTCCGACAACCGCATCCGCATCGTCGGCCGCTCGTCGCAGGGCGTCACGGTGTTCAACACCGCCGAGGACGAGAAGGTGGTGTCGGTGGAACGGATCTCCGAGCCGGAAGGCGAGGACGAAGACGGCGCGGACGAGCCCGAGGTGACGCCGGAGGCGTGATCGTCGTCGTTTGTGGCCGATTTCGACGAGGCGCCGTGACCTCCACGGTGCCTCGTTTTGCTTTGTGCCGGCGTAACGGGAGCGGGTGATCGGCTGCGCCCATGGCCGGCATTGCGGGGCGCCGCCAGGGGCTTGATCTGGGTCAAGGACGTGCCGGCGCGGATGCGGTTCGTTCCGCCTCGAACCACCGAAGGAGTCGAGGCGATGGCCGCCATGTCACACATCACCCTGGAACTGGCGCGTGAGCCGGGGCATCCGCATGGCGACCGCGGCCATGGCTATCACCTGTACCTGCCGCTGACCGCCGACGGCCGCGTCGATGGCGACGCCTGGCATCGCTTCCAGCATGCCTGCCGCGTGCGCCGCTTCCGGCCCGGCGAAGAGGAGAAGCATGGCCGCATCCTGCGCGGGCCGGGCGGGCAGTGGCGCTTCGACTACGACGAGCGGACCGATGCCGATGACGAGCACGGCTTCCGGCTGCGCGAGGAGACGTTCCTGCCCGGCGAGTACCTGTCGATCCGCGAGGACGACGGCAGGCTGCATACGTTCCAGATCATCGCGATCCGGCCGGAATAGGGCTGCCCTAGCTCCTGAGCCCGGGTGCTTCCTGGCCGGTGCTCTGCACGTATTCGGTGTAGCCGCCGCCATACTTGTGGATGCCCTCGGGCGTCAGTTCCAGCACGCGGTTGCTCAGCGCGGCGAGGAAGTGGCGGTCGTGCGAGACGAACAGCATGGTGCCTTCGTAGGCGGCCAGCGCCGCGATGAGCATCTGCTTGGTGGCGATGTCGAGGTGGTTGGTCGGCTCGTCGAGGACCAGCAGGTTCGGCGGATCGAACAGCAGCAGGGCCATGACGAGGCGCGCCTTCTCGCCGCCGGAGAGGACGCGGCACTTCTTGTCGATGTCGTCGCCGGGGAAGCCGAAGCAGCCGGCGAGGGCGCGGAGCGGGGCCTGGCCGGCCTGGGGGAAGGCGTCCTGCAGGGTTTCGAACACGGTGCGGTCGCCATCGAGCACGTCCATGGCGTGCTGGGCGAAATAGCCCAGCTTGACGCTCGGGCCGCGCGCGACGGTGCCGGCGTCGGGCTCGGCGGCGCCGGCGACGAGCTTCAGCAGCGTCGACTTGCCGGCGCCGTTGATGCCCATGATGCACCAGCGCTCCTGGCGGCGGATGTGGAAGTCGAAGCCGTCGTAGATGGTCCGGCTGCCATAGCGCTTGGCGACGCTCTTGAGCATCACCACGTCCTCGCCCGAGCGTGGCGCCGGGCGGAATTCGAAGGCGATGGTCTGCTGGCGCCGGGGCGGCTCGACGCGGTCGATCTTGTCGAGCTTCTTGACCCTGCTCTGCACCTGGGCGGCATGGCTGGCGCGCGCCTTGAAACGCTCGATGAAGGCGATTTCCTTGGCCAGCATGGCCTGCTGGCGCTCGAACTGGGCCTGCTGCTGCTTGTCCGACAGGGCGCGCTGCTGGGTGTAGAAATCGTAGTCGCCGGTGTAGGTGGTCAGGGAGCCGCCGTCGATCTCGACGATCTTGTTGACGATGCGGTTCATGAACTCGCGGTCGTGCGAGGTCATCAGGATGGCGCCCTGGTAGCCCTTGAGGAAGCTCTCGAGCCAGATCAGGCTTTCGAGGTCGAGATGGTTGGAGGGCTCGTCGAGCAGCAGCACGTCGGGCGCCATCAGCAGGATGCGGGCGAGGGCGACGCGCATCTTCCAGCCACCCGAGAGGGCGCCGACGTCGCCGTCCATCATCTCCTGGGAAAAGCCGAGGCCGTCGAGCACCTCGCGGGCGCGGCCATCGAGGGAATAGCCGTCGAGCTCCTGGAAGCGCCCCTGCACCTCGCCGTAGCGGGCGATGATCTCGTCCATGCGGTCGGCCTCGCCGGGGTCGGCCATAGCCGCCTCGAGCCCGGCCATCTCGGCCATCAGCTCGCTGACCGGGCCGGCGCCGTCCATCACCTCGGCAACCACCGAGCGACCGCTCATCTCGCCGACATCCTGGCTGAAATAGCCGATGGACACGCCGCGATCGACGGAGACCTGGCCCTCGTCGGGCTGCTCGTCGCCGATGATCATGCGGAACAGCGTGGTCTTGCCGGCGCCGTTGGGCCCGACCAGCCCGGCCTTCTCGCCGCGGAGCAGCGAAGCGGACGCCTCGATGAAGACGATCTGCCTGCCGTTCTGCTTGGAGATATTTTCGAGGCGGATCATGGGCGGTCGGGGTCCCGGAGACAGTGGAGCGGGACACCTACAGAAGATCGGCGCGCAGCGGAAGCCATCGCGATCGATGCAATCCAGCCCCGCTCACGGGATTGGCAAGCCGCCCGTTCCCTGCAATAGGGACGCCATGACGAACTCCGATGACGACTACGTGTACGACGAAGCGACCGGCGAATGGCGCCCGGCTTCAGAGGTTGCAGGCGCGCCGACCCAGGCGATCGAGGTGCGCGACGCCTCCGGGACCCTCCTGGCCGATGGCGACTCCGTGGTGCTTATCAAGGACCTGAAGGTCAAGGGGGCCGGCCAGACCCTGAAGCAGGGCACGGTCATCAAGTCGATCCGGCTGACAGACAACCCCGACGAGATCGATTGCCGGCACGACGCGATCAAGGGCCTCGTCCTGCGCACCGAGTTCGTGCGAAGGCGCTAGGCGAGGGGGCGGGCTGGCGGGGGACCTACTTGGGCTGGTTGCCCGTGGCACGGACTGCTGCGCGAGCATGACTAACCTTTCTGCAATGCGCGTTGGAGGAGCGCGGTTGAATAGAACTCGTACGAGGCCGCCTTATCCGGGAAATCGATCAGATGGACTGTGAAGCGGCAGGGAACTCCATTTTCGGGAAGGTTATCGGCAAAGAAGGATGAGTATGCCTCGGCATAGGCTTGCCGAAGGCGATCCTGCTCAGCGGCATATCCGGCGGGGTCGGCGAGGATGTTCGGGGTCTTCGGTTGGGCACCGAACGCGTGCATCTCGATGAAGTCGATTTCCCGCAAGGACGAGCAGATTCCCGCCTCGACCAGCCACTTCTCCCAGCACCTGAAGACCAGAGCGACTTCCTGATGCGGATCCATCGACACGAGTTTGTCGAGTCCCAGGACGCCCTTTGCCGAGTAGCCACCCGTCAGGCCAGCGAAATGAATCTTGAGGTCGCCATCCGCCTGTTCCTCGGTGACCAGCGCCGAGAGAACAGGTCGATCGCCTTCGTAGTAATAGGTGAGTTTGCCGCGCTTCCTGACATTGAATGCCATCGATAATTTCCTGGATTAGCTTGTCAGAACCTGTCGCAGCCGGGCGGCAACGACATCGGCCTCGTCGCGCGTCAGCGTCTGCGGATTCAATGCGATGGCGTTGGGGTCATCGGCCATTGCACCAACCTCAATCCACACATCGCCGTTCTTGAGCGCGTCAACGACCTGGTCGCGCGTCTTCCTGAATCCGGCATTGAGACGGACGATTGCGCGGGCGTGCGGTTGGCCAGCTTCACTTGGGAAGCCGCGTTCCGGTGTCACTCCAGCTATGTTGCCGAGGCCTTCGATCCAGCTCTGGACGATCGTTTCGTAACCTTCGAGGATCGCGGCTTCGTCCTGATCCAGTGTGTACTGCACGGCGGCGAGCATCCCGGCGAGTTCTTCCTTTCCGACTTTCAACGGTCGACCGATGCCCTGCGTTGGCGGTGAAAGTCGGCGGCAACCTGCGATCAGTTCCCTGGCCCCAAGGACCAGACCGGCAGATTGCGGCCCGCGGATACCTTTGCCGCCGCTGAAGAGGACACCCTCGCAACCGAGGACCTTTGTGTAGTGCCACAGGTTCGAAACCGGCGGAATCTGGGCAGCGGCATCAACCAGAACCGGGACGTTGTGCCTCTTGGCGATCGCGATGACATCCTCGATCGGCGGAGATTTCACTGCCAGCGCACCAGCAAACCAGACCAGGCATGCGGTATGCCCGGTTATGGCCGCCTCGAACGATTTGAGGGTGTCGTCGCACTCGACGATTGAGGCGCCGGTCTGGAGAATCGCGAAGTCGTAGCCGTTACGCTGCGAAGCGAAGACGATGGCTTCGTTCCTGGTGATGCCCTTGAGCATTGGATACGCCATCGGATCAGGTTCGTTCGGCGCTGCCATGAGAGTTGCGACCGCGAGCACGATCCCACCTGCTGCACCCGAGGAAACGAATGCCGCCTCATTCCGGGTGAGTTCGGCAATTCGGTCGCCGACCCGCGTTTGAAAGAGTGGCAGATCGATAAACGAGCCAGCCGCCGCATTCATCGCCTCGAGGACTTCCCCGGGCATGCGCGACCCACCAAGTTTGGTGAGTGTTGCTGACGCGTTGATGATCGGCTTGATGCCGAGGTCTTCGTAGATGCCCACCCGCAGAACCCCCCTCGCGAAACTGGCGAATCCATTCGTTGGGCGTCAGCCTACCCATTCCGGACGGCTGCTGCATTCACGGATTCTGGTCATGTGCTTGAACACAAAGGCGATTGTAACCAGTTGATCTGGCTGCGCGCGGGGGCGTCTCATGAAGCCTTGGAGCGATCACGGCACGGGCATCATGCCCGTAGGCAGCATCCCCTCGACGACATGCTCAATTGTCCAGCGGAAAGCTCAGCGTTCCGGCCGCTTCGGGCCAGAAGTGGACACCAACCTTCGGCTGACGGAGTCTTCTGCTTTACGACTGAGAGGCCACGGGGTCACAGACCAAGGTCCGCACCCCGCCGATTTTGTCCCTCTCGCGGGAACGCGGCGAGCCGCAGTCGCATCCAATAGCCAGGACGGAAATGATGAGGCCGATCCAGCGGCCGCAGCATCCGGTTCCTCAACCCGATCCGACCACGGAGAATATCATGTCGCACTCGCAGATATTCCGTCTGGCCCTGACCCGCCGTCTCGCCCTTGCGGGTGTCGCTGCCGCCCTGGTGGCTACCCCCATGCTCACCGCGACGGCGACCTTTGCCCATTCCGGCTCGCACGACGTTGCCCAGACCGTCTGCGGCCCGCAGGGACTCGCACTCAACAACGCGATGCGCGAACTCTGGGCCCAGCATATGGAATGGACCTATGCAGCGGTAACGGCCTACGCGACCAATTCCCCCGCCTTCGAGGCCACCGCCGCCCGCCTGATGCAGAACCAGGCTGATATCGGCAACGCCATCAAGCCTTTCTATGGTGATGCTGCCGGCGATGCACTGACCAAGCTGCTCGAGCAGCATATCACCGACGCCGTCGAGGTGGTGAAGGCCGCCAAGGCGGGCGACAAACCTGCCACCGACAAGGCGGTCAGCGCGGCCTACGCCAACGCCCAGGAGATCGCCGATTTCCTCGCCAAGGCAAACGACAACTGGCCGCAGGCGACCGTCCGCGACATGCTCAAGGGGCACATCGATACGACGCTGGTCTATGCGACCGCGCTGCTGCAGGGCCAGTATGCCGACGGCATCGCCGAATACGGCAAGGCTGAAGCACATATGATGATGCTGGCCGATGCGCTGACCAATGGCCTGATCGCCGCCTTCCCCGAGAAGTTCACCGAGTAACCCGCAAGACTGGCGGCCGCTTCGTGCCAGAAGCGGTCGTGCGGGTGGTCTCGTCCTCCTGCCGAATGATAGGCCCCAAAAGGGGAAAGGGCGCAGCCGGGGAGACTGCGCCCTTGGGCGGGTTCTGTTCTGGAACCGGCCGGGGAGCCGACGGCACCGATTGGGGGAATGTGCCGGCGGCTGGGGAAGGTCGGAGCGGCGGGGAGCCGCTCCTGTTGTTTCGTTGGTCCGGATCAGAAGGGCAGGATGGCGTCGGCGATCTGCTGGCCGTAGCGCGGCTGCTGCATCTGGGTGATCTGGCCGCGGCCGCCGTAGGAGATGCGGGCTTCGGCGATCTTGGTGGAGGCGATGGTGTTCTCGGCGCCGATGTCCTCGGGGCGGACGATGCCGGCGACGATCAGCTCGCGGACCTCGAAGTTGACGCGCACTTCCGAACGGCCCTCGATGACGAGGTTGCCGTTGGGCAGGACCTGCACGACCACCGCCGCGACCTGGGTCTCGAGGCTTTCCTTGCGGTTCACCGAGCCCGAGCCGCCGTCGGCGAGGCTGCCGCTGGTCGACAGCTTGCCGCTGGCCTCGACATCGGCGAGCGGGACCTTGCCGCCGAAGATCGAGCCGAGCACGCCGCCGATGCTGCCCTCGGATTCCGAGGTGCGCGAGCGGTCGGTGGAATTGCTCATCTTGGCGCTGTCGTCGATGGTCACCAGGACGGTGAGGATGTCGCCGACCTTGTGGGCGCGCTGGTCCTTGAAGAAGCCCTTGGCCTGGGTCGAGAACAGCGAGTTGGGCTGGTAGGAGGCGACGACCGGCTCGGGCATCGGCATCTGCACAGGGCGATAGCCGGCCTGGGCGGTGGGATCGGCGATGGCGGTGAGCCTGGGCGCCTCGCCGACCGAGGCGAGGTTGTCCATGGTGGCGCAACCGGCGAGCAGGGCGGTCAGGGCGAGGGCGGCGGCGAGCTTGAGCATGTTCATGGGAGTTGTCCTTTTCGCCCTTACAGGCCGGCGACCTTGAGCTGGGCGGCGGCGGTGGTGATCTCCACCGAGCCGTTGGCGCTGGCGACGCCGTTGAGGATCTTGCGCGAGACGGTGTTCATCACCTGGACCGCCTGGCCGGGGACGGCATCGCCGAGCGACTGGCCGAGCACGGTGAGGGTCAGCGGACCGTTGCGGAGCAGAACGGTGACCTGGGTGTTGCGGCGCACGGCGAGCGGTTCGGTGACGTCGGCGGCCTTGAGCATGACGCCGGCGCGCGCGGCACGGCGGAGCTGCTTGCCGACGAGCTGATCGAAGTTCTCGATCCCCGTGGTGTCGGCATAATCGAGGGGCACGCGCTTCATCTCGAGGTCGGTGGCGCTGATGATGTCGCCGGCCTTGAGCGAGGCGGCGAGGTGCGGAACCTCGACCATCAAGTCGATGCGGCCGCTCACATCGACGGGCAACTCGATGCCGGCGATCTGGAAGCGGGCCGAGAAGGCACTGGCGCCGGGCTGGTACTGCAGGCTGGCGAGGGTGGCCGGGACCGGCACGTTCTCGGCCTTGAAGGCGAGGTCGCCGGTGGCGAAGCGGGCACTCACCTCGACGCCGGGGGCGACGAGGCCGCGGGCCTCCAGGTCGGCGCGGATGAGGTCGCCGAGCAGGGCCGCGTCGACGATCGTCGCCTGGCGTTCGACGCGTACGCTGAGCACGCCGTCCTGCGCGTAGTCGACGAGGCCGGCGCGGGCCGCGGCGGCGCGGATCGCCTCGAGGCTGACGATGCCGGTGGTGCCGGGCGCCGGGGCGCGGAACAGGGCGCGCTCGGCCAGCAGGCCGGCGTCGTCGAACATGTCGCCTACGGTGACGACCGGATGGTTGACCGAGACCTCGGGCTTGAGCGCCGGCGCGGCGAGCGCGGTCGAAGCGAGGAGCGAGAGCAGGGCGGGGAGCAGGATCTTGTGCATCTATGGTCTCCCGGTCAGCGCAGCTGCGTCGTCGACTGCATCATCTCGTCGGCGCCGGAGATGACGCGGGCGTTCATCTCGTAGGCGCGCTGGGCGGCGATGAGGTCGGCAATCTCGGTGACCGAGTTGACGTTGGAGGCTTCGAGGTAGCCCTGCAGCAGGTCGCCGATGCCGTCAGTGGTCGGCGCGCCGACCTGGGCGGGGCCGCTCGAGGCGGTCTCGACGAACAGGTTGTTGCCGGCCGAGGCGAGGCCGGCCTTGTTGACGAAGCGGGCGAGCTGGAGCTGGCCGACCTGGGTCGGCGTGGTGGCGTTGTCGAGATAGACCTCGACCACGCCATCGGCGCTGACCTGGACCTGGTTGGCGTTGCCGGGGATGGTGATGCCGGGTTGCACGGCATAGCCGTCGACCGTCACCAGCTGGCCATCCGGGCCGCGCTCGAACGAGCCGTCGCGGGTGTAGCCGGTGCGACCGTCGGGCATCTGGACGACGAAGAAGCCTTCGCCGCGCACCGCGAGGTCGAGTTCCTTCTCGGTGAGTTCGGGCGTGCCCTGGCTCATGATGCGCGGGGTCGCGGCGGTGCGGACACCCGAGCCGATCTCGATGGCGACCGGCGCCATGGTGCCGCTCTCGGAGGTGGTGGAGCCGGCCTGCCGATAGGCCTGGTAGAGCAGGTCCTGGAACTCGGCGCGCGCCTTCTTGTAGCCGGTGGTGCGCATGTTGGCGATGTTGTTGGAAATGACTTCGACGTTGCGCTCCTGCGCGGCCATTCCCGATGAAGCGATGTAGAGGGCTTTCATGGTGTCTCCGATCAGGCGTTGAGGCTGCCGAGTTTCTGGATGGCGGTGCGGCGCTGGTCGTCCTGCTTCTGCATCAGCGAGGCGACGCTCTCGTAGGCGCGCTGCACGCGGATCATGTCGCTCATCTCGAGGATGCCCGAGACGTTGGACTTCTCGATCGAGCCCTGGACGACGGTGGTCGCGGTGGCGGGGACGGGGGTGCCGCCGGTCCACAGGTTGTTGCCGAAGCGCTCCACCGTCTGCGGATCGGCGAACTCGACGAGGCGCAGGGTGCCCTTGACGCCGGCGGACGACGAGATCGTGCCGTCGGAGCTGACCGAGATGTCGGTCTCGGTGGCGTCGAAGTCGATGGGGCCGGCGTTGCCCAGGATCGGGTAGCCGCTGGGATCCACCAGGACCCCGTCCGGGCTGATGCCGAGGCTGCCGGCCTTGGTGTAGCGCTCGCCCTGCGGCGTCTGGACGACGAGGAAGCCCTCGCCCTGCAGCGCGACATCGAGCGGGTTGCCGGTGTCGAGCAGCGGGCCGCTCGACAGGTCGTGAACCGTGGTCCAGTCGTTGGTGTAGCTCAGCGGCTGGTCGGCGAACGAGAAGTCGCGGTCGCGGGCGACCGGCATCTGGTATTCCTCGAACAGCAGGCGCTCGGCCTTGAAGCCGGTCGTGTTCAGGTTGGCCATGTTGTTGGCCACCACGTCCATCTGTCGCTGAAGCGCAATCTGCCGCGACAGGCCAATGAGCTGCGCATTTTCCATGGCGCACGGTCCCCGTTAGTCCCCGAGCCGTCCGACCTCCCCAGGCCGTCGGGCTCGTCGTTAACACTGCAGCAACCATGCCAGGTGCGTAACTGCATAGATTTCAATGACTTATGGCGCATCGCGGGGTGGGGTGAATGTGCCGGGTGCGGTACGAAGGCAAATACTGCCCGGCAAAAACTGCCCGCTTTGGCACAGATGGTAACCAATCGTTAACCCTGGCCCGATTAGCTCGATGGTGACCGGAATCGTCCGGCGGGGCAGGGGTTTGGGGCATGGCTGTCGAGGCCGAGGTCGAGGGTGGCGAAGTCGCCGCGCCCGCAAAGAAGAAGCTGCCCATCATGCTGATCGCCATGGTCGTCGCGGCGGTGGTGCTGCTGGGCGGCGGGGCGGCGGCCTACCTGCTGCTGTTCTCGGGGCCGAAGGCGGAGGACACCCACCTTGCCGCGATGCCGCAGACCTTCATCTTCAACCTGCCGACCATGACGGTGAACCTGCGCGGCGACGGCGGCAAGGAGCAGTTCATGAAGCTGACCGTCGCGCTCGAAGTCGCCAATGAAGAGGTGATGACGGAAATCCAGCCGCGCATGGCCAAGGTGGTCGATGCCTTCCAGGTGTACCTGCGCGAACTGCGGAAATCCGACCTCGAGGGGTCGGCGGGCATCTACCGGCTGAAGGAAGAGCTGCGCCGGCGCGTCAACATCGCGATCTTCCCCGCCCAGGTGGAGTCGATCCTGTTCAAGGAAATCCTGGTGCAATAATGCCCGGCGAACAGGACAAGCTCAGCGACGACTGGGGCCTCCGCCAGGCCGGGGCCGCCACGCCGGCGGCCGGCGCCGACGACGGCATCGGGGCCGAGTGGGCCGCCATGCTGCAGCAGGACGGCGCCGACGCGGCCGCCGACCGGGTGCTGAACCAGGACGAGATCGACAGCCTGCTGGGCTTCGACCCCAATGCCGGGGCCAGCGCCGAGCTGTCGGGCGTGCAGGCGCTGATCAACTCGGCGCTGGTCTCGTACGAGCGCCTGCCGATGCTCGAGATCGTGTTCGACCGGCTGGTGCGGCTGGCGACCACGAGCCTCAGGAACTTCACCTCGGACAATGTCGAGGTGGCGATGGACTCGATCTCCTCGGTGCGCTTCGGCGACTATCTCAACTCCATTCCGCTGCCGGCCATCCTGTCGGTGATCAAGGCGGAGGAGTGGGACAATTACGGGCTGCTGACCGTCGACAGCTCGCTGATCTACTCGATGATCGACGTGCTGCTCGGCGGCCGCCGCATGGCCGGGCAGATCCGGGTCGAGGGACGGCCCTACACCACCATCGAGATGGCGCTGGCGCGGCGGATGATCGAGATCATCCTCGACGACACGCACCGCGCCTTCGAGCCGGTGACCGACGTCAACTTCCGCATCGAGCGGCTGGAGACCAATCCGCGCTTCGCCGCGATCTCGCGCCCGGCCAACGCGGCGATCCTGATCGAACTCCGGATCGAGATGGACGATCGCGGCGGCAAGATCGAAATCCTGCTGCCCTATGCCACGATCGAGCCCATCCGCGAGCAGCTGCTGCAGATGTACATGGGCGAGAAGTTCGGCCGCGATCCGATCTGGGAAGGCCACCTCGCCACCGAAATCCATGCGGCCGACGTCGAGGTCACGGCGGTGCTGCACGAGATGGACCTGCCGCTCAACCGGGTGCTGAACCTGCAGCCCGGCGAGACCGTGATGTTCGACCGCACGCCGTCCGATCCGGTGCTGCTGCGCTGCGGCGATGTCGAGCTCACCGAGGCGGTGATGGGCCATATCGGCAACAACGTGTCGGTGCGCGTGGCGCGGCCGCTCAACCCACCCAAAGTGACGATGGCCACCTTCGAAGCCATCGATGAGAACAAGATGGAGCAACGCTGATGTTCGGGCTGCCGCTGGGGATCGTGGTGGAGACGCTGGTTGCGATCCTGCTTGCGACGACAATTGGTTATTGCGTGATGCTCAACCAGCGCCTGAAGCGGCTGCATTCCGATCGCGGCGAGCTCAGGCAGATGGTGGCCGACCTCGTGCAGGCCACCGGCCTCGCCAACGCGGCGATCCAGGAGCTGAAGGCCACGGCGCAGGAGGCCGAGACGGTGCTCGAGGCGCGGCTGGGCGAGGCCGAGAAGTTCGGCGTCGAGCTGGCCAACCATGTCAGCGCCGGCCAGCAGATCATGGAGCGGCTGGCGCGCATCACCAATGCGGCGCGGGCGCAGCCGCTCGACGACCGGCTCGAGCCCGAGCCCAACAAGGTGCAGTCGGCGCTGCAGCAGCTCAGCATGCGGCCGCGCATCCGGGGCAACGCCGCCTGATGAAAACGCCGCGCCTCCTGCCGGTCGTCATCGCCGCCGCCACCGCGCTGCTGCTGTTCAAGGGCATCGGGCTGGTGACCAATGGCGGCTATGTGCTGGTCGGCACGACGGCGGCGAGCGCGGCGGGGGGCGCCGGACAGGGTGGTGCGGCGGTCGATCCGACGATGACGACGCCGCCCGAAGCGACCATGACCGATACGAGCCCGACGCTCGACGACAAGGCGCCGGTGCTGCCGCTGCAGGCCGAGGCGGCCGCCGGCGCGGCGCCGGCCGAGGCCGGGCAGGGGGCGGAGACGCCGGCCCCCGCCGCTCCGGCTGCGGCCGACGACGGGCAACTGCAGGCGGCGTGCCCATCGGAGGGGCCGACCCTGACGGAAGCTGGGGCCCCGCAAGGCCCCGAGATTCCGGCCGATGCGGCGGCCATGGCGCCGAAGCCGAACTGCATCCCGATCCCGGTCAACGCGCATGGCGATGCCATCGCCATGGGGCTCGACGCCGAGGGCAAGCTGAGCCCGATCACCGCCGACGAGGGCAGCGAGGCCGACCTGCTGACGCGGCTGGGCGACCGGCGCGGCGAGCTCGACGCGCGCGAGAAGGAACTCGACATGCGCATGGCGCTGGTCGAGGCGGCCGAGAAGCGGCTCGAGGAACGCACGGCCACGCTGAAGGCGCTCGAGGCGCAGATCAATGCGCTGGTCGAGCAGAAGAAATCCGACGCCAAGGAGCAGTTCGCCGGCATTGTCGCGATGTACGAGACGATGAAGCCCAAGGAGGCGGCGACGCTGTTCAATGCCCTCGACAACGACGTGCTGCTGCGCGTGGCGCGCGCCATGAACCCGCGCAAGATGGCGCCCATCCTCGCCCGGATGGACCCGACGAAGGCCAAGACGCTGACGGCCGGCCTGGCGCGCGAGGAAGCGGAGCCGACGGCCAACGTGGGTGCGATCGAGGACCTCGCCAGCCTGCCGCAGATCGTGGGGCAGTAGGGTCTTCGGCTCGCATTCTGTCTCCCGCCTTCGGGCTGTCATCCCTGCGGAAGCAGGGACCCAGCCATCCCCCCGCGCGGGCTGCGAGATGGGTCCCGGCTTTCGCCGGGATGACAGGCGGTGGGTTGGGTTCGGGACGGCATGGTGAAGGCCGGCCCGCGTCGGCACAAAGACAGAGGTTCCCGCTTTGGCGTGGATGACCCGGTGGTAGGGCTCCGGCAGCAGGAGCGATGGCGGCGTGGGCGCCCAAATCGCTCGACTTGTCCGGGGTTTGCCCGGCAGGGTTAGGCCCCCGTTAAGCCCGCGTGCCTATGCTCGATGCACCAGAAGTGTGTAGGGCGGGCAGAAGCCGGCATGTCAGCGCGGGTCGCAGATTGGCGCGGGACCATTGTGTCCGCGGTGCGCAGGATTGCGCTGGCGCTGCTTGTGCTGGCGACGCTCGGCGGGCTGGCGCTGGGCGAGGACAAGGCCCAGATCATCGCCACGCAGGAGAACGGCTTCGCGCGCATCCTGCTGAGCTTCCCGGGCCGGATGGACCTGCCCAAATACAGGGTGAACTACGAGAACGGCGTGCTTGCGATCGGTTTCGACGAACCGATCTCGATCCTGTTGCCCGACATCGCGCTGGCGCTGCCCGCGTATGCGACGATCGCGCGGGTCGATCCCGACAACCGCGGCATCCGCATCGGGCTGAGGTCGACGTTCAACATCAACCGCATGGATGCCGGCGAAGCCCTCTATATCGACCTGCTGCCGCCGACCTGGGTCGGCCTGCCGCCGGCCCTGCCGCCGGAGGTGATCGCGGCGCTGGCCGAGCGATCAAAGAAGCTGGCGCAGGAGGCCGAAGAGGCGCGCAAGGCCGACGAGGCGAAGCGCATCAACCCGGTCGGCACGGTGCGGGTAGGGCGCAACCCCACCTTCGTGCGGCTGCAGTTCGACTGGAGCGTCGAGACCAAGGGGGCGTTCGCGCTCAAGGGCACCAAGGGGACCGTCGATTTCGACTGGCCGGCGCCGCTCGACCTGACGGCTCTCAACGCGCAGCTGCCGGCCGAGATAAAGAGCGCCAGGAACGCCGTCGGCAAGGCCGGCTCCAAGGTCGAGCTGGTGGTGGCCGACGGGGTGATCCCGCGCTTCTACCAGCTGTCGCCCACCCAGTTCATCCTCGACGTCGACATCGCCCCCGCCGAGGGACTGAAGGCGGCGCTGGCCGAAGAGGAGAAGCTCAGGCAGGCCCGTGCCGCAGCCGAAGGCGCGGCCAAGGCAGGGGAGATCGCCCGTGCCGCGGAGCTCGGGCTCGAGCCGGGCGGCGATGGTGCGGCCGATCCGGCCAGCCATGGTCCGGTGACGCCCGTGGTTTCGCTGGTCGGGACCACGGTTCGCATCGCCTTCCCGTTCGAAGCCGACACGCCGGCCGCCGTGTTCCGGCGCGGCGACGTGGTGTGGATGGTGTTCGACAGCGCGCAGCCGGTGGCCGCGCCGCCGCCATCGGACACGCTCGCCAGGGTCGCCAGCAATTTCCAGGTCGTCGCGGCGGGCGAGACCAAGGTCATCCGCATGGACCTCGCGGCCGACCGGCTGGCTACGCTGGGGTCGGAGGGACGGGCCTGGGTGCTGTCGCTGGGCGACACGCTGCTGGGCGCCACGGAGCCGATGGCGCTCGAACGCAGGCGCGACGAGCAGGGCCGCTACGAGATGGCGGCGAACCTCGAACGGCCGGGACAGGTGCACGTGCTGCGCGACCCGGTGGTTGGGGACACGCTGCGCGTCGTCACCATGATGCCGCCGGCGCGCGGGCTGACGCGCTCGCTGCAGTTCGTCGATTTCGAGGCGCTGCGCTCGGCCCATGGCCTCGTGATCAAGCCGCGCACCGATGCGCTCGATGTCGAGATCGAGGACAAGCTGGCGCTGATCTCGTCGCGGGCCGGGCTGACCCTGTCCACGGCCGACGCGTCGCGCAAGCTCGACGCGGGAAGCGCGCCGGCCTTCCGCGAGAGCTATCTCGACCTCGGCATGTGGCGCGAGGACAACCCCGGTGTGTTCAACCGGCGCAAGGAAGAGGCGATCGCCAAGGCCGCCTCGGCCGAGGGACGGCTGCGGGACGTGGCGCGGCTCGAGCTGGCGCAGCTCTATCTCGGCAACCAGCTGTCCTACGAGGCGATCGGGGTGCTCGACGTGCTCGAGTCCGAGCTCAAGAGCGACGACCTGCGCAAGAAGATCCAGCTGGTGCGGGCCATTTCCGACACGCTGGCGGCGCGGCCGAAGGAGGCGCTGCGCATCCTCAGCAACGGGACGTTCCCCGACGAGAGCGATGCGCTGATGTGGCGGACCATCGCCCGGGCCGATGCCGGCGATTTCCGCGGGGCGCGCAGCGACGCGGTCGCGGCCGAGGGGATCGTGCCGACCTACCCGGTGTGGATCCAGACCAAGTTCCTGTTCGCCGGCATGCGGGCAGCGGTGGAGACGGGTGACCAACAGCTGGCCCTGCGGCTCGCCGGCCGGGTCGCCTTTCCCAAGCTCGACCCCGAGGAGGTCAGCCTCTTCCAGCTGATGCAGGGCCGCATGGCGGAACTCGGGGGGAACGACAACGACGCGCTCGAGAGCTATGGCACGGTGATCGCCGCCGACTTCCGCCCGACGCGGGCCGAGGCGGTGTACCGGACGCTGCTGCTGCTGAAAAAGAGCGGCAAGGTCGATCTCGACAAGGCGACCGAGACGCTGGCGGCAGAGGTGCTGACCTGGCGCGGCACGGCGCTGGAGGCGGACATGCAGAAGCTCCTCGCCGAGCTCTACTTCGCCAGGCACGCCTACCGCGAGGGTTTCATCGCGACGCGTGAAGCGGCAGCCAGCTTCCCCGACAACGTGAAGATCGACGAGTTGCTCAGCGAAGCACAGGCGACGTTCGAGGACCTGTACCTGAACGGCGCCGCCGACAAGCTGAGCGACCTCGACGCGCTGGCGCTGTACTACGATTTCCGCCAGCTGACCCCGCCGGGAACGCGCGGCGACGAGATGATCCGCAACCTGGCCCGGCGACTGGTGAAGGTCGACCTGCTGGCACAGGCGGGCGACCTGCTCGAGTACCAGATCGACAGCCGGCTGACCGGGGTGGCGCAGGCCCAGGTGGCGGTGGACCTGGCGCTGATCCGCATTGCCGACCGGCATCCCGAGCTGGCCCTCAAGGTGCTGGCGCGCACGCGGCTCGCCGACCTGCCGCCGCAGCTCGAGCGGCAGCGACGCATCCTCGAGGCGCGCTCGCTGATCGATGCGGGGCGCGAGGAACTGGCGCTCGACCTGATCTCCCAGCTGAAGGGCAAGGACGCGGACTACCTGCGCGTGGACGGCTACTGGAAGGCCAAGAACTACGCCCAGGCCTCGGAACTGCTCGAGGTGCTGAACACGCCGGCCAGCGGCGCGCCGCAGATGCGGCAGGACGCGCGGATGAGCGTGGTGAAGGCGGCGGTCGGCTTCGTGCTGGCGGGCGACAAGCTGGGGCTGTCGCGCCTGCGCTCGAAGTTCTCCGAGCAGATGGCGCAATCGGCCGAGTGGCCGCTGTTCGAATACGTGACGCGCGACATCGCCCCGCAGTCCAACGAGTTCCGCAAGCTCGCGCAGGACATCGCCAGCGCGGATTCGCTCGACGCGTTCATCAACTCGTACCGCGAGCTCTATGGCAAGGCGGCGGAACTGGCCCCGGCAAAGGCCGCGGCCAAGGGCGGCGCGCCGAGCGCGTAGGGCGTGTGGGCGTGTAGAGAGGCTAGCGGATGGGGCCCACACACCGGGTCATCTCCGCGAAAGCGGGGATCTCCGTTTTGCCGCACGCACCGAAAACGGAGGTTCCCGCTTTCGCGGGAATGACCCCGTGATTTGCTGCAGAGACCTGGACTGGTCCTGGGACGAAGGTCCTCCCTCCAAGGACCACGGACGTACTCGTTGCTTGCCTACCCGCTCGTAAAACTGCGCACCAGGGAGCCGGCGACCAGGTGCCAGCCGTCGACCAGCACGAAGAAGATCAGCTTGAACGGCAACGAGATCACCACCGGCGGCAGCATCATCATGCCCATCGACATGAGCACGGAGGCCACGACCATGTCGATGATGACGAATGGCAGGAAGAGCAGGAAGCCGATCTCGAAGGCGCGGCGCAATTCCGAGATCATGAAGGCCGGGATCAGCGTCTGCAGCGGGATGGCGGTCGGTTCGGCGGGCGGCTCGGTGCGCGACATGTCGAAGAACAGCTGCAGGTCCTGCTCGCGGACGTTGGCGACCATGAAGGCGTGCACGGGCGCCGCCGAGCGGGTGAAGGCCTCTTCGATCGGGATGGTGCCGGCGATCAACGGGGCAATGCCGTTGTCGTAGCTCTGCTGCAGCGTCGGGCCCATGACGAACAGCGTCAGGAAAAGCGCCAGGCTGACCATCACCGAGTTGGGCGGCGCGGTCTGCAGCCCGATTGCGGTGCGCAGCAGCGACAGCACCACGACGATGCGGGTGAAGCTCGTCACCATCACCAGGATCGAGGGGGCGAGCGAAAGCAGCGTGATCAGGCCGATGAGCTGGACGGCCCGCTCGGTGATGGTGGTATCGCTGCCGAAGTCGATGGAGATGTCCTGGCCCCAGGCCAGGGTCGGCACGAGGATGGCCGCGACGAGGCCGGCGAGGGTCAGCAGGCGCCGGAGCGCCGGACGGTCAACGCGTGTCCGCCGTGCCTGTGTCTCCGAGATTGCGTTGAGCCCCAAACGCCGTCCGCCCGTTTTCCGCGCCTTGGGGGGTTGTAGCTGAGTCGGTTCCGGGCCGGCCGGAGTTATCCCCAGCCATCGGCGGCATCGGGATGATGGCGGGCTCCATGGTGCTCACCGGGCGGAGCAGGCCGGTATGGCGCAGCGAGGGGCCCTGGCGCGGAGCCCCGCCGCGGACGAACTGGCGCAGGCGGTCGATCTCGTTGCGGGTGAGCGAGGGGTTCTGCGGGGGCGGGACTTCGTGCTGGGGCGGACGATGGGCGGCGGCGGGCGGCCGTTCGACCGGGATGCCGGACTCGATGACGAGGTCGGCCGGGCCGCCGGTGAGGATGAGGTGCTCGACATTGTCGCGGCGGACGATCAGCAGCTGGCGCCTGGCGTCGACCTGCATGTGATCGATGACGCTGAGACGCCGGTTGCGGCCGCGTCCGACCGCGTTGGTCGAGCGGGACAGCAGCTTGACGAGCCACAGGCCGAGCACGACCAGCACGAGCACGATGCCCAGTGCGAGCACGGATGTGACGACGGCCCCGGCCGATTCGCCTAGCAAGCTGGTCATGAACTGCATCGCCGCCTCTCCCCAAAAACCGGTCCGGGTGGCCATCCGAACGCAGATCAGTGGAACTTATTGCCTATCAATGCGCCGGGATTGTGCAAAATGCGAGACATTGCAGCAGCCAGACCGTCGTGGTTAACGCCTCGTTAATACCTGCCCGGCAGGATTTGCCCAGTTGCCGGGGGATTCCTGCCGCCATGAAGATCGGACTGCTCGATGCGCTGAGCGAAAAGATGCGCTGGCACCAGGCGCGGCAGACGCTGCTCGCCGAGAACGTCGCCAATGCCGACACGCCCAATTATCGCGGCCGCGACCTCAAGGCTTTCGGTTTCGAGGAGCACATGCAGCAGCTTTCGGGCGTCAGGATCGCGACCGTCGCGACCCAGCCGGGGCATATCTCGGTGCAGGGCGTCGGTGCCGACGGGTTCGGCGCGCGCCAGATGAACAGCTTCGAGATCACGCCGGAGGGCAATGGCGTCACGCTCGAGGACGAGATGATGAAGGTGGCGGGCAACCAGATGGACTACCAGGCGATCACGGCGCTCTACACGCGCTCGATCAAGCTGCTGAAGACGGCACTGGGCAAGCAGGCGTGATGCGATGAACGACTTCCTCTCCTCCCTCAAGATCGCCGCCACCGGGCTCCATGCGCAGTCGGCGCGCATGCGGGTGATCGCGGAAAACCTCGCCAACGTCGATTCCGCCGGCAAGACGCCGGACGACGACCCGTACCGGCGCAGGATCCCGACGTTCAAAGCGGTGATGGACAATGAACTGGGTGGCACCAAGGTCGAAATCGGCCGCATCGCCTACGACCAGTCGGATTTCAGCGAGCGCTACGAGCCGGGGCACCCGGCGGCGGATGCCAGCGGCTACGTGAAGTACCCCAATGTCAACGCGCTGATCGAGACGATGGACATGCGCGAGGCGCAGCGCAGCTACGAGGCCAACCTCAACGTCGTCACCGTCACCCGGCAGATGCTGGGATCGACTCTCGACATCCTGCGCGGCTGAGTCCGGAGAATCCTAGATGGCCATTCCACTCACTGCCGCGACCTCGGCCTATGCCAACGCGGCCAAGCTGCTCAACCAGGCGGCTAAGCCGCAGGCCCTGAACCAGGTCGCCGAAGCCGGGCAGGGCAACGACTTCGCCAAGCTCCTCGGCCAGGCCGTGCAGGGCGTGGTCGACAACGGCAAGGCCGCCGACGCCAAGGCGATGGACATGGTCAACGGCCGCGCCGACATGGTCGACGTGGTGACGGCGATCAGCCAGACCGAGCTGGCCATGGACACCATGGTCGCGGTGCGCGACCGGGTGATCTCGGCATACGAGGAAATCATGCGGATGCCGATCTGAGCGGGCAGCGACTCGCGGTAAGCCTGTCGGCACGCATGGGCCGTTGAAATGCATCAGACTCTCCTCACCGCAGTTGTCATCCCCGCGAAAGCGGGGATCCAGGCTTCCGCAGGCGCGTGGGGAGAGACGGATTCCGGCTTTCGCCGGAATGACACCGGGGGTGGGATGAAGGGCGTCGAGGTTCCCGCCTTCGCGGGAATGACCCGGTGGGTCGGGGAAGCGCGGAGAGCCGGCGCATGACCGGGCCGGCAGTGCTCGATATCGCCCGCGAGGGCATCTGGGCGATGATCCTGATCGGCGGGCCGGTCATGGGCGTGGGGCTGGTCGTGGGCGTGGTGATCGCGCTGTTCCAGGCGCTGACCCAGATCCAGGAGCAGACGCTGGTCTTCGTGCCCAAGATCCTCGCGATCTTCATCACCATGCTGCTGACCCTGCCGTTCATGGGCGCGGTGCTGGGCGGCTACATGAACCGGATCGTCGACATGATCATGATCGGCGGCTGACCATGATCTCGCTCAACTGGCTGCCCGGCACGGCCTATGTGTACCTGGTGATCTTCGCGCGCATCGGCTCGATGCTGATGCTGATCCCGGCGCTGGGCGAGGCGACCATCCCGGCGCGGATGCGGCTGGGGTTCGCGCTGGCCATGGCCGCGGTGCTCTATCCGCTGGTCTCGGACCAGATCCCGGCCCTGCCGGGCGAACTGCTCGGCGTGGTGGCGATCGTCGTGCACGAGATCGTCATCGGGCTGATCCTGGGCAGCATTGCGCGGCTCGCCGTGTCCGGCACGCAGACGGCCGGCGCGGTGATCGCACAGGCCTCCGGCCTGGCGCTGGCGCAGGCGGCGGACCCGACCAACGGCGGGACGCAGGGCGTGCTGATCGGCGCCTTCCTGTCCATGCTGGGGATCGCGCTGATCTTTGCCACGGACCTGCATCACGTGGCGCTCTCGGCGGTGCACGACAGCTACATGATCTTCACGCCGCGCGAGCCGCTGATGTTCGGCGACACGGCGCAGATGGTGATCGACACCGTCGCCGGGGCTTTCGTCGTCGGCGTGCAGATGTCGGCGCCGTTCATCGTGTTCGGGCTGGTGTTCAACCTGGGCATGGGCATCCTCAGCCGGCTGATGCCGCAACTGCAGGTCTATTTCCTTGCCATGCCGGCGACGGTCGGCATCGGGCTGATCCTCATGGCGCTGCTCATCACGATGATGATGGGTCTCTACCTGACGCATTTCGAAGGCGTGCTTGCCACGCTGCGGGGCGCCTAGGTGAGCGACGAGGCCCCGGAACAGGAACAGAAAACCGAAGACCCTTCGGAACGAAAGCTCCGCGAGGCCCAGGAGAAGGGCAATGTGGTCAAGAGCCAGGAGGTCAATACCTGGTTCATCCTGTCCGGCTCGGCGCTGGTGTTCGCCATGATGGCCGGCCCGACCAGCCAGAGTTTGGTCTCCAGCCTCAGGGTCCTGCTCGAGAATGCCGAGAAGTTCGAGGTCGGAAGCCAGGCGCTGCAGGCGTTCTGGGGCAGTCTCGCGGGCTCGATCCTGCTCGTCGCGCTGCTGCCCTCGATCGTGCTGGCGGTGTTCGGCGTCGCCGCCAACCTCGTCCAGCATCGGCCGCTGCTGTCGCTGGAGCCGCTGAAGCCCAAGTTCAGCAAGATCAACCCGCTCGAAGGCGCCAAGCGCCTGTTCGGGGTCGAGGCGCTGGTCAATTTCGCCAAGGGGCTGGTCAAGCTGGCCGTGGTCTCGGCCGTGCTGTGGTTCGTGCTGGCGCCGCAGGTCGACAGCCTCGAGAACCTGATCAGGCTCGAGCCGGGGATGATCGTCCGCGACTTCATGGACCTGAGCCTGAAGATCTTCGGGGCGGTGCTGTCGGTGGTGACGATCATCGCCATCGCCGACTACCTGTACCAGCGCAACCGCTGGTGGAACCGGCTGAAGATGACGGTGCAGGAGACGCGCGACGAGTACAAACAGCAGGAGGGCGACCCCAAGGTCAAGGGCCGCATCCGGCAGGTGCGCATGGAGCGCAGCCGCAAGCGCATGATGGCGGCGGTGCCCAAGGCCACGGTGGTGATCACCAACCCGACCCACTTCGCGGTGGCGCTCAAGTACGACCGCGACATGGCGGCGCCGCAATGCGTGGCCAAGGGCGCCGACGCCATCGCGTTCCGCATCCGCGAACTGGCCAAGGCGAACGACGTGCCGATCGTCGAGAACCCGCCGCTGGCGCGCGCGCTCTATGCTGCGGTCGACATCGACCAGACGATCCCCGGGGAGCACTTCAAGGCGGTGGCCGAAGTGATCGGGTTCGTGATGCGGCTCAAGCGATCCGGGGGCTGGAAAGCCTCCGGCTAGCACAATGCCGCCCCAAAAGGGCCGCGGCTGCCGGGGATAACGCCATTGCCGCTACCCAAGCGTCAAACCCATTTGCTAGACCTCTAGGAAGGCCGATTCGGCGCGATTTCCCCTGGGGCACCACCAGCGCATGGCACCTCTGCCGCTCGACGAGGACAACTATCCCACTCCGCTGGTGAGCCGGGGCCGGCCGGTGTCGGGATTGTGGCGGGTGGTGGCGCTGGCGGCGTTCTTCATCGCCGTCGCGGTGCTGATCGCGACGCTGGGCGACGAGATCCCCGCCGACCTGATCCTGGTGTTCCTGGGCCTGCTGGCCGTGGTGGGCGTGTTCTGCCTGTTCGCCATCGCGGCGGGCCTGTTCCGATTCTCGGCCAGCGACGATACCCGGACGCTGAGCCGGGCGGTGGTCGACAGCCTGCCGTTCGGGGCGCTGGTGACCGACCGGTTCGGCAAGATCAGCTACGTCAACGCGCATTACGGCGAGTTTCCCGGCGGGGTGACCGACGGCGTCCCGGTGTCGGTGCCGCGGCTGTTCGCCGGCGAGCCGGAGGCGGCCGAGGCGATCTACCGGCTGGCGCGGGCGGCCCGCGACGGGCGTCCCGCCATGGAGGACCTCCGCATCATCGGTGGCGTGGGCGGCTCGGCCGGCGGCTCGAGCAAGCCGTTCTGGTATCGCGTCGCGGTGCGGGCGCTGCCCTCGATCGGCGAGGGCGGCAAGCCGCTGGTGCTGTGGACGGTCGAGGACATCACGCGCGACCGCGAGCGGCAGGACCATGCCTTCGTCGAGCTGCAGCGGGCCATCGATTATCTCGACCATGCGCCGGCCGGCTTCTTCTCGGCCGATGCGCAGGGCAGGGTGCAGTACCTCAACTCGACGCTGGCCGACTGGCTGGGCTACGACCTGGCCGAGTTCGAATCGTCGGCGATCCGGCTCGAGGACATCGTGCGCGGCGACGGCGCCAGCCTGTTGATGCGCGGCCGGGCCGACGGCGAGATTCGCACGGAAATCATCGACATCGACCTGGTGCGGCGCAACGGCACGAGCTTTCCGGTACGGCTGATGCACCGGGCGGCGCGGTTGGCCGACGGCGAACTGGGCGAGACGCGCACGCTGGTGCTCGACCGGCGCCAGGGGGCCGACAAGGAAGAGGCGCTCAGGGCCTCGGAAGTGCGGTTCTCGCGCTTCTTCAACGACACCCCGTTCGCCATCGCGACGCTCGACCAGGCCGGGCGGATCGTCAGGACCAACGCGCCGTTCAGCCGGATCTTCGACTGGCACGGCAACGACAAGTCGATCGACATGCAGCCGATGGTGCAGCTGCTTGCCGAGACCAACCGGGAAGCGTTCGAGAAGGGACTGTCGGCAGCGCTCGCCAGCCGCTCGGAGATCGACCCGGTGGACGCGACCCTCGCCGGGGCGAGCGACCATGCGGTGCGGCTCTACATTTCCGGCTCGGAGGGCGGCGAGGGGGCCGACGAGCGGATCAACGTCTATGCGCTCGACATGACCGAGCAGCGCAAGCTCGAGGCGCAGTTCGCGCAGGGCCAGAAGATGCAGGCGGTGGGCCAGCTCGCCGGCGGCGTGGCGCACGACTTCAACAACGTGCTGACCGCCATCATCGGCTTCACCGACCTGCTGCTCCTGAAGCACAAGCCGGGCGATCCGTCCTTCGCCGACCTGATGTCGATCAAGAACAGCGCCAATCGCGCGGCCGGCCTGACGCGCCAGTTGCTGGCGTTCTCGCGCCGGCAGACGCTGCGGCCGCAGGTGCTGGAGGTGCCGGGGCATCTCGACGACCTGACGGTGCTGCTCAAGCGCCTGATCGGCGAGCAGATCACGCTCGGGGTCGAGCACGCGGCCAATGTCTGGCCGGTCAAGGCGGACCTGGTGCAGCTCGAGCAGGTGGTGGTCAACCTCGTGGTCAACGCGCGCGACGCCATGCCGAACGGCGGCAGCATCTCCATCCGGACCCGCAATGTCACCGAGCAGGAGGCGGCGGGGTTCACCTATCGGGGCATGCCGCCGGCCGACTACGTGCTGATCGAGGTCGAGGATGCCGGCACCGGCATGCCGGCGGAGATCATGGAGAAGATCTTCGAGCCGTTCTTCTCGACCAAGGAACTGGGCAAGGGGACGGGGCTTGGGCTCTCGACGGTCTATGGCATCGTCAAGCAGAGCTCGGGCTTCATCTATGTCGACTCCGTGGTCGGCAAGGGCACGACCTTCCGCATCTTCCTGCCGCGCCACGTGCCGACCGAGGGCGAAGCACCGGTCAAGCAGGCGGTGGCGCAGGTCAAGGACCTGACCGGGCACGAGCGCATCCTGCTCGTCGAGGACGAGGACTCGGTGCGGGCCTTCTCGGCGCGGGCGCTGAGGACGACCGGCTACGAGGTATTCGAGGCCGACAGCGGCGACGAAGCGCTCGATGTGCTCGAGGAGCTCGACTACCAGATCGACCTGATGATCTCGGACGTGGTGATGCCCGAAATGGACGGGCCGACGCTGCTCAACCACGTGCGCGAGCGCATGCCCACGCTCAAGGTCATCTTCGTTTCCGGCTATGCCGAGGAAAGCGTGCGCCAGGACATCGCCGACAACCAGAGCGTCGAGTTCCTGCCCAAGCCCTATTCGCTCGACCAGATCAATTCCAAGGTCAAGGACGTGCTGGGCAAGGTCGACAAGGAATAGTCAGCGCGGGAGCCGGTCCCTGACCTTGCGTACGACGTCGCGGTTGGTCAGGTCGTAGCGGTCCTCGGGCGGATAGAGCGCGAAGCCGAAATAGACATGCGGGCGGTGGGCGGTCGAGGTGTCCGGCTGCGGCTTGAAGCTCGCCATGTGCACCTGGTCGGCGCCGGTATAGCTGACGACGTTGGCGGCGGTCTGCGGGGTGACGCCGCCCGGCAGGATCTCGATGCGGCCCCTGGCATGGGCGACCAGCTCGCGGATGACCTCGATGCCCTCGGCGGCCGAGTTCTCCTGGCCGGCGGTGAGGACGCGCTTGAAGCCGAGCTCGATGAGGCTGTCGAGGGCCTTGAACGGATCGGGCGTCACGTCGAGGGCGCGGTGGAAGACGATCTCGGTGTCGCCGGCAGCGCGGATCACCCGCTCGCAGGCCTTCTCGTCGACGGTGCCGTCGGGCTTGAGGATGCCGAAGACGATGCCGTCGGTGCCGTGCTCGACCGCGAGGCGGGCGTCGTGCAGCATGGCCTCGATTTCGACTTCGCTGTAGCAGAAGCCGGCGCCGCGCGGGCGGATCATGGTGATCACCGGGATCGACAGCCGTTTCCTAGCTTCGATGAGGCTGCCGAGCGTCGGCGTCAGGCCGCCGAGGAAGATCGCCGAGTTCAGCTCTACCCGGTCGGCGCCACCCGCCTCGGCTTCGATGGCGTCGTCGACCGAACCGCAGCAGACTTCGAGCAGGTAGCGCATGGGGGCCTCACAGGTACGAGGACCTACCGTTAGCGTCGGGCGGGCGGTGCGGCGATGCGCTGCCGTTCCGTCGGGAGGAACTTGCGAACGGCGTGGCAAAAGCGGCGGCGGGAGCCTATATCGCTGGCATGGACAGCACCCTTGCCAAGATCGACCAGTTCCTCGCCGCACTCGACGCCTCGGTCGCCGACGGCAGTTTCGTGCGGCTGGCCTTGCGGATGCCGTGCGGCGCGGACGAGACGCTGAAGAGCATCGACGTCAAGCCGGCGACGATCCGCGACCAGCTCAAGCTGAGTTTCACCTTCCACCACCAGACCCGCGACCTGACGCAGAACCATCCGCCGGCCGGGGCGATCGGGCAGCTCAGGAAGCTGGTGGAGAAGGATTTCCGGCAGGCCTTCCTCTACACCACCGCTTTCGACCTCAGCTATGACGCGCAGGGCAAGTCGCCGCGGCTGAAGCAGTCGGTGGCGACCAGCAAGGCCCCGGCGACGCTGGCCCACGACCGGGAGAAGACCCGCTCGATCAAGGCCGAGGGAACGCCGTGGCTGACGGCCCTCGGCGTGACCGGCGCCGACGGGCAGGTGCTGAAGGCGTCCGGCGACAAGTTCCGTCAGATCAACCGCTATGTCGAAATCCTGGGGCCGCTGCTCAAGGCCATCCCGGCGGAGCGGCTGCACAAGGTCGTCGACATGGGCGCCGGCAAGGGCTACCTGACCTTCGCGGTGGCCGACTATCTCAAGCAGGTGCTGCACCGGCCGACCGAGGTGGTGGGTGTCGAGTTCCGGCCTGACCTCGTCGCGTTCTGCAACGAGACGGCGGACGAGACCGGCACGGACAACCTGAGCTTTGCCCAGGGGACGATCGAGAGTTTCGACTCAACCGGGGCCGACGCGCTGATCGCGCTGCATGCCTGCGACACGGCGACCGACGACGCGATCGCCAAAGGGATCGCCGCCGGTTCCGAGCTGATCGTCGTCGCACCGTGCTGCCACAAGCAGATCCGGCGCGAGATGGAGACCTCGAACCACCCCAACGCGCTCGATTTCGTCACCCGGCACGGCATCTTCCTCGAGCGGCAGGCCGAGATGGTCACCGACGCGATGCGGGCCATGATCCTCGAGCATTTCGGCTATTCGACCAAGGTGTTCGAGTTCGTCTCGGACGTTCATACGCCCAAGAACGTGCTGATCGTCGCGACGAAGACGAAGCGCGGCAAGGACGCGGGGGCGCTGAAGAAGCTCGCGGAAGCGAAGGAGTTTTTCGGCATCCGCCGGCACTATCTCGAGGGCGCGGTGGGGCTTTCTTCCCTCTCCCCTTGAGGGAGAGGGTGGCTCGGTGAAGCCGAGACGGGTGAGGGGAAGGTCGCTCCTCGCTGCCGCTCGAAACGGGCTACGCTACGCTGCGCCACCCCTCATCCGGCGCTTCGCGCCACCTTCTCCCCTCAAGGGGAGAAGGAAGGCGGTGAGGCCAGTGCTTAAGCCACCCGCCCGTTCGGCAGCGGGGTGCCCGGGGCGGCGAGCTTGCGGTCGGCGAGGGCATCCCAGAGGGCGTCCGGCACCTTGGTGTTCCACCAGTCGATGATGCCGGCGAGTTCGGCGGGCGACTTGGGGCCGGGCAGGATGTTGCAGATGGCCTTGTGGGCCAGCGGAAACTGCAGGGCGGCGGCGCCGATCGGGGTGCCGAACTCCTTGCACAGCGCCTCGAGTTCGGCGACCCGCTGGATGATGTGCGCGGGCGCGGCGGCGTAGTTCCACTTGCCGGTGCCCATCAGCGCGCCGCCGTTGAACGGGCCGCCGCAGACCACCGAGGCGCCGCGCTCGAGGCAGGTGGTGAGGAACGGCGCAAGCGAGGTCTGCTCGAGCAGGGTGTAGCGGCCGGCGAGCAGGAACACGTCCCACTCGCCGAGCTTGAAGGCGTCCATCAGCACTTCCCACTCGTTGACGCCGAGCCCGATGGCCTTGACCTTGCCGGAGGCCTTGAGCTCGGTCAGCGCCTTGTAGCCGCCTTCCTCCGCCAGCTGCTTCCAGTAGATGGCGTTCTGCTCGGCGCCATGGGTGACGACGCCGATATCGTGCACGAACAGGATGTCGACCTTGCTGAGGCCGAGGCGCTGCAGGCTCGCCTCGTAGGAGCGCATGACGCCGGCATAGGTGTAGTCGTAGACCTGCTCGAACGGGAACGGCCGGGCCCAGGCGTGCGGATAGTCGCGCTCGGCCTCGGACTGGATCGGGCGGAGCAGGCGGCCGACCTTGGTGGAGAGCGCGACGCCATGGGTGTGGTAGCGCAGGCCGTCGCCCATCAGGTGCTCGGAGCGGCCGTAGCCATATTGCGGCGCCGTGTCGAAGTAGCGGATGCCGGCATTGAGCGCGGCGGTGACGGTGTCGCGCGCCTGCTGGTCGGGCACGTCCTGGAAGATGCCGGCGAGGGTCGCGCCGCCGAGGCCGAGCTCGGTCAGTTCGAGGTCGGTGCGGCCCACGCGGCGGGTGTTGAAGGCTGTGGCGCTCATTGCTGGAACTCTCCCTGTGGACCTTGGTCCGCGATGGCGGCGGACACTGACATGTCAGTGCCACGGGGTAAACCAGCCGAGGGTCCCAGGGCAAGTGCACATGAGCCGGGCAGGGGCCCGGCTCACATGTTCGTCTCAGAGCTGCCGGATCACCACCGGGCGTTCGGCATCCCACGCCACGGCGTTGCGCAGCGGCAGGCCGAACTGGCTTTCCTCGATCTCGAAGACGTCGCCCGGTTCGGTCTTGATGCCATCGGCAAAGCTCAGCGTCGCGGTGCCGAACATGTGCACGTGGATGTCGCCGGGCTGGCGGAACAGATCGTACTTGAAGTGGTGGTGCTCGAGGTTGGCAATGGTGTGGCTCATGTTGTCCTCGCCGGAGAGGAACGGCTTTTCCCACAGCACCTTGCCGGCGCGCAGGATGCGCGACATGCCCGAGACATTGCGCGGCAGCTCGCCGACCCGCAGTTCCGGCCCGAACGAGCAGAAGCGGAGTTTCGAATGGGCGAGGAACAGGTAGTTCACCCGCTCGGTCACATGGTCGGAGAACTCGTTGCCGAGCGCAAAGCCGAGGCGGAACGGCGTGCCGTCCTTGCCGATATAGTAGATGCCGGCGATCTCGGGCTCCTCGCCCGCGTCCCTGGCGAAGGCCGGCGATGGGATCGGCTTGCCGGGGGCAGCGACGATGTTGCCGTTGCCCTTGTAGAACCATTCTGGCTGCACGCCGACCTGGCCGGGCGCGGGCTTGCCGCCCTCGAGGCCCATGCGGAACATCTTCATGCTGTCGGTCAGCGGCGCCTCGGCGGCCTGCTGGTTCGACTTGTGCATGGCGTCGCGGGTGGAGGCGGAGCCGAGGTGTGTGAGGCCGGTGCCGGTGACGTAGAGGTGGGCGGCGTCGGGATGGTCGACCGGCGACAGCAGGCGGCCTTCGGCGGCGAGCGCCGCCTTGTCGATCTTGCCGCCGAGCCCCTTCTCGATCACCACCTCGCGCAGGCCGAGGCCGCGCTCGGCCGCCTCGGCGGCCAGCGCATAGACGCTCCCGGCCCCGGTGACGACGCTGGTGATGCCGCCCTCGGTCACGCCAACGGCCTTCGTGCCCCGGTCATCGGTGAACTGGATGAGATGCATGAGCGATGTCCCCCTCGAATGCGAAACGCCGGCCTCGGCCGTGGCGCGCGCATTGAACTGAAGGGCAGGCAAAAGGCAAGTCTTCATTAGTACGACTTATGGCCGGCAGCACGCCGCCCGCGGACGAATCAGGGCACTGCCAGAGAGCAAGGCACAGCGAATTTACCCCCTTGACGTTTTGGAAACGAAATGAGAACAAAGTAAGCACATTAGATGGACATCAATCGGTTTGCGCTGCGCCGACCGAAGTGGAATAAGGGGACATCGTCATGGCTGCTGCGGCACCACTTCGCGTGATTGAGGGATCGATGGACAAGGACAAGGCGCTGGCGGCAGCGCTGAGCCAGATCGAGCGGAACTTCGGCAAGGGTTCCGTGATGCGGTTCGCCGACAATGCGATCCAGCAGGTCGAGGCGATCTCCACCGGCTCGCTCGGCCTTGATATCGCGCTGGGCATCGGCGGCTTGCCGCGCGGCCGCATCATCGAAGTGTTCGGGCCGGAAAGCTCGGGCAAGACGACGCTGGCGCTGCACGTGGTGGCCGAGGCGCAGAAGAACGGCGGCATCGCCGCCTTCATCGACGCCGAGCACGCGCTCGACCCGGTCTATGCCCGCAAGCTCGGCGTGAAGGTCGACGAGTTGCTGATCTCGCAGCCCGATACCGGCGAGCAGGCGCTCGAGATCGCCGACACGCTGGTGCGCTCGGGCGCCATCGACGTGCTGGTGGTCGATTCGGTGGCAGCGCTGACGCCCAAGGCCGAACTCGAGGGCGAGATGGGCGATTCCATGCCCGGTCTGCAGGCCCGCCTGATGAGCCAGGCGATGCGCAAGCTGACCGGTTCGATTTCCAAGTCGAAGGCGATGGTGATCTTCATCAACCAGATCCGCATGAAGATCGGCGTGATGTACGGCTCGCCCGAGACGACGACGGGCGGCAATGCGCTGAAGTTCTACTCCTCGGTCCGCCTCGACATCCGCCGCATCGGCGCGATCAAGGAGCGCGAGGAAGTCATCGGCAACCAGACGCGCGTCAAGGTGGTCAAGAACAAGCTGGCCCCGCCGTTCCGGCAAGTCGAGTTCGACATAATGTATGGCGAGGGCATCTCCAAGACCGGCGAACTGCTCGACCTGGGCGTCAAGTCCGGCATCGTCGAGAAATCCGGCGCCTGGTTCTCCTACGACAGCCAGCGCCTGGGGCAGGGCCGCGAGAATTCCCGCCAGTTCCTCAAGGACAATCCGCAGATCGCCGACCAGATCGAGAAGAGCGTCCGCGAAAGCTCCGGCGTGCTCGCCGAGGCGCTGCTCACCGGTCCGGAAGGCGACGAGGGCGACGAAGGCGAACCGTGATCGGTTCGGCGACGGTTGCGAGCTTGAAGGGCGTCCGCGAGGGCGCCCTTTATCGTTTGGCAGGGCCGGCTGCGGGTTGCCCCACCTGCCGCACGTATCGGCGCGCGTTGCCGCCCCCACCCTAGCTTCGCTACGGGCCTCCGGCCCTAGCTGCGCTACCCTCCCCACGAGGGGGAGGGAGACCGGTGGATCGGGTGGTCAATCAGGGGTCTCCCCCTCCGCCTTGTGGGGAGGGCCGCGGCGCTTCTGAGAGCGGCACCAGCAAAGCTGGGTGGGGCGGGCACGCGCAGCGGCGTCGGGTGGCGAGCGCTGCGGGGGGGGGGGGGCGTCGCCACGCCCATCCGCCAGTCCTCGCGTGGGTGCGACGCGCACTGCGCGGCAAATGTGACGCTCGCGTGGCTGCTGTGCTGGACACGAATGCAAGCCCCGCGATAGAAGGCGTTTCCTGTTGTTGCTGGCGGGGCCGAGGCCTCGCCTTTTGCCTGTTAAGAGACCCGTCATGACGAGCGTGAACGATATCCGGTCGAGCTTCCTCGGTTACTTCGAGAAGAACGGCCACGAGCAGGTCGCCTCCAGTCCGCTGGTGCCGCGGAACGATCCGACGCTGATGTTCACCAATGCCGGCATGGTGCAGTTCAAGAACGTCTTCACCGGTGTCGAGAAGCGCGATTACGTGCGGGCGACGACCTCGCAGAAATGCGTGCGCGCCGGCGGCAAGCACAACGACCTCGACAATGTCGGCTTCACGGCCCGGCACCACACCTTCTTCGAGATGCTGGGCAATTTCTCGTTCGGCGACTACTTCAAGGAGCACGCGATCGAGCTGGCCTGGAACCTGCTCACCAAGGAGTGGGGCCTGCCCAAGGCCAAGCTGACCGCGACGATCTACCAGGACGACGACGAAGCGTTCGAGTTGTGGAAGAAGATCGCCGGCCTGCCCGAGGATCGCATCGTGCGGCTCGGCGCCAAGTCGAACTTCTGGCAGATGGGCGATACCGGCCCGTGCGGCCCGTGCTCGGAAATCTTCTACGACCACGGCGAGAAGTACTGGGGCGGCCCGCCGGGCTCGCCCGAGGAAGACGGCGACCGCTTCGTCGAGATCTGGAACCTCGTGTTCATGCAGTACGAGCAGTTCGCGGACGGCTCGCGCACCAAGCTGCCCAAGCCCTCGGTCGACACCGGCTCGGGGCTCGAGCGCGTCGCGGCCGTGATGCAGGGCACGAACAACAACTACGAGATCGACCTGTTCCGCTCGCTGGTCGGCTCGACCATGCAAGCGACCGGCTTCAACGGCGACCCGACGACGCCGAGCCTGCGCGTCATCTCTGACCATGTGCGCGCCATGAGCTTCCTCATCGCCGAGGGCGTGCTGCCGTCGAACGAGGGCCGCGGCTACGTGCTGCGCCGCATCATGCGCCGCGCCATGCGCCATGCGACGCTGCTCGGCGCCACCGATCCGGTGATCCACAAGATCGTGCCGACGCTGGTCAAGGAGATGGGCCAGGCCTATCCCGAACTGGTGCGCGGCGAGCAGATGATCGAGGAGACGGTGCGGCTCGAGGAACAGCGGTTCCTCAAGACGCTGAGCCGCGGCCTCGTGATCCTCGACGAGGCGACCGCTTCGCTCAAGGAGGGCGACATGCTCGAGGGCGTCACGGCCTTCAAGCTCTACGACACCTACGGCTTTCCGCTCGACCTGACGCAGGACGCGCTGCGCACGCGCGGCATCAATGTCGACCTCTCCGGCTTCGAGGACGCCATGGCGCGGCAGCGCGCCGAGGCGCGCAAGAACTGGGCCGGTTCGGGCGAGGCGAGCGAGGACAAGGTGTGGTTCGCCGTGGCCGACCAGGTCGGCCCGACCGAGTTCCTCGGCTACGAGACCGAGACCGCCGAAGGCGCGGTGACCGCACTCGTCAAGGGCGGCGCGGTCGTCGAAGAACTGAAGGCCGGAGACGAGGGCTATGTCGTCCTCAACCAGACGCCGTTCTACGGCGAGAGCGGCGGCCAGGTGGGAGACACTGGCACGCTGACCGGCGAAGGCATCGCGGCGACGGTGCTCGACACGGTGAAGAACAGTGGCGTGTTCGGCCACAAGGTGAAGGTCACCGAGGGCACCATCAAGGTCGGCACCCCGCTGGCGCTGATCGTCGACCACGAGCGCCGCTCGGCCATCCGCGCCAACCACTCGGCGACGCACCTGCTGCACGAGGCGCTGCGGCTGGTGCTGGGCGATCACGTGGCGCAGAAGGGCTCGCTCGTCTCGGCCGATCGGCTGCGCTTCGACTTCGTGCACACCAAGCCGATCACCCCGCAGGAGCTGGCGCAGGTTGAGGAGATCGCCAACGACATCGTGCTGCAGAACTCCCCGGTCGAGACGCGCCTGATGGGCGTCGAGGAGGCCAAGGAGTCCGGTGCGCGGGCGCTGTTCGGCGAGAAATATGGCGACGAAGTGCGCGTCGTCTCGATGGGCGATCCGACCGGCAATGCGGTCGGCTGGTCGGTCGAGCTCTGCGGCGGCACGCATGTGCGCCGCACCGGCGATATCGGGCTGATCACGGTGCTCGGCGATTCCGGCGTTGCGGCCGGCGTGCGCCGCATCGAGGCGTTGACCGCCAAGGGCGCGCGCCACCATGCCCGCGCCAACACCAATATCGTCGCCAGCGCGGCGGACGTGCTGCATGTCGGCGCGCATGAGGTGGTCTCCCGCATCGAGGCGCTGCAGGAAAACCTCAAGAAGGCCGAGCGTTCGCTCAGCGATGCCAACAAGAAGCTGGCGCTGGGCGGCGGTGGTTCGGCCCCGGCGGCGGCCGACGAGACCGTCAACGGCGTCACCTATGTCGGGCGCGCCGTCGAGGGCATTTCGGCCAAGGACGTGAAGGGCCTCGTCGATGCGGAAAAGAAGCGCATCGGCTCGGGCGTGGTCACCGTCGTGCTGAAGGGCGAGGACGGGCGCGGCACGGTGGCCGTGGGCGTCACCGACGACCTGACCGGCAAGTACTCGGCCGGCGACCTGATCAAGCTCGCGACCGCGGCATTGGGCGGGCAGGGCGGCGGCGGCCGTCCCGACATGGCGCAGGGCGGCGGTCCGGATGGCGCCAGGGGCGCCGAGGCGATCGCGGCGGTGCGCGGCGCCCTCTAGGCGCCGCCCCTAGACCGGATCGGGGCCGGGGCCCTTGAAGTCGTCCGGCGATGGATTGTCATGCCGGGCGCGATACTCGGCCCAGCGCCCGGCGATGCGGGCGCGGGCGCCGTCGGCGAAGATGTTGGCAAGCCCGGCAGCCACGATGACGCCAAGTCCGGCAAGGCTGACGGCGTCGGGCAGTTCGGCAAAGAACAGCGCCCCGAACAGCAGCGCCCAGATGATCTGGCTGTACTGCATCGGCGCCACGCGGCTGGCCGGCGCCAGGGCCACGCCCTTGAGCTGCAGCAGGTAGCCGATGCCGCCCAGCACGCCGCAGGCGATCAGGCCCCCGACCATTGGCAGGCTCGGCAGGCTGGCGCCGATGATCAGCAGTCCGACGAGGTTGGCGGCAAGGGTCAGCAGGCCGGGCAGAGCGAACAGGGTGACGCGGCGCTCGGCGCCGGAGATCAGCCGGATGGTGGTCAGCGATACGGCGGCGGCAAGGGCGCAGATGAACGCCGTGACGTGGCCGAGCTCGATCTCGCGGAAGCCCGGTCGGACGACGAGCAGCACGCCGAGGAAGCTCACCACAACCAGAACCCAGCGATCGAGCGAGACCTGCTCCTTGAGCACGACCACCGACAGGATGGTCGCCAGCACCGGGATCAGGAAGACGAGGCAATAGGCCTCGGCGAGCGGGATGGTGACGAAGGAATAGGTGATCAGCATCGCGCTCAGCGTCCGGCAGACGGCGACGAGGAGCATCAGCGCCGGGCGGTTCAGCTTGAACGTATCGCGCCAGCGTTCCTCCCGCGGCTTGGAGAACAGGGCCGGCAGGAACGAGAAGACGGTGGTGAAAAAGCCGATCTCGAAGATGCTGAGCGAGCCGCCCAGCGCTTTCACCAGCGCGTCGCCGGTGGAGAAGGCGGCCATGGCGCCCAGCGCACAGAGTACGCCGAGCGAGGTGGGTGAGAGGGAGCGGAACATCTACTTGCCGGCCGCCACCTGGTGCTGAGGCGGCTTGGCGGTGCGCACGTCCTTGCCCAATGGCGCGCTGACCTCGGCGGCCGCGCTGGCCGGGCCGAACACCGACAGGCGCGAGAAGATGCGGATGCGCGTCTCGTCCGACACGACGTTGAGGATGCCGCCGAAGGCCACGACGACGAGGCCGCAATAGGCCACGGCGTCGGGGTACTCGTGGAAGAACAGCGCGCCGAACACGATGGCCCACAGGATCTGGCTGTACTGCGCCGGCGCGATCCGGCTGATCGGGGCGCGGCGGGTGGCGGCGATGAAGATGATGTTGCCGGTGCCGCCAAGGCCGCCGATGGCCAGCAGCAGCGCGAATTGCTGCAGCGACGGCCAGTGGAACGTCGGCAGCATCAGGATGCCGTTGACGATGACGATGTAGCCGAGCGGCAGCCCGAGCAGGCTGACGCGCTTCTCGACCGGGGCGACCTTGCGCAGCGTGGTGGTGGTGATGCCGCCCATGAGCGCGGCGCCGAGCGCGAAGAGATGCCCAAGCTGCAATTCGCGGAAGCCGGGGCGCACGACGAGCAGCACGCCGCAGAAGCTGGCGGCGAGGAAGAACCAGCGCTGCCAGGTGACGTCCTCATGCAGGATGAAGCGCGACAGAGCGACGACGAAGATCGGCGCGAGGAAGGCGATCGAATAGGCCTCGGCCATCGGAATGTGGGTGAATGCGTAGATAATGCAGAGATTGCCGACGACGCCGGTGAGACTGCGCAGGTTCACCAGCCAGGGGTGGCGCATGTGGTGCAGCTGGCGCCAATGCTCGCCCCGGGGCTTGGTGAAGATCGCCGGGATGAAGGAGAAGAGCGCCGTCCAGAACGCGATCTCGAAGACGCTGAGGCCGCTGCCGAGGCCTTTGATGATGGCGTCACAACACGAGTAGAGCAGGTAGGCTATAAGCGAAAACGCGACGCCAACGGGCATCTGAATGGAAATCCGAAGGAAGGGGGCAAACTGGTATGTTAGTTGAATCGTATACGCTTGGCGTTGCGCCGCGTCGATGGGCGCGCCGGCCACACCCCGTAGTTATTTCGTCTCTATTTCGATCTTTTGGCGCGCCGGCAGGCTGAGCGCAGTGAGTCTGGGGGGCTGCCGCCGCCGGCAAGTTGTCGGCGGCCCGCGCAAAGTACTTTTCCCCGGGCTCAGTCGCAGCCGAGCTTCAGGCCGTTGAAATCGAACTCGCAGCCGACACGGCGCAGCGTCGCGAGGTCATCGTCGGATGCCGCGGCGCCGTCCGAGGGCAGGGCGAGAGCTTCGACGACGAGGGCATTGTCGCCGTCGAGGATGCCGTACCAGCTGAAGCTGATGCCGGTATCGTCATAGGTGCCGGAGCGGACGAAGCTGATGTCGTTGCTGGCCTCGCTGCCTATGGTCCGGCCGAGCAGGGGCTTGTCGCGGGCGCTCTCGAACAGGCTGCGGGGGCCGACGCGCTCGAACACGAAGACATTGTCCTTGTGCGAGACGCGCGAGGTCGAGGTGGTCGCGTCGAGCGCGAAGTCGCCGGGCATGACCGGCAGAGGCGGTGGCGCCGCGCGGTTGAAGCGGTTGGCGTCGATATCGGCCTCGCCGGGCAGGTCGAGGCTGTCGATGTCCTGGTCGAGCGGCAGGAAGTAGCTGTTGAGCGGGCCCTTGACGAGGATACGCTTGGTCGGATTGCGGCCCTGGCCGGCGGTGGACCAGCCCGCCTGCCGGTTGAACATCGACGTGGCGGCGCCGTTCAGGCCGTCGATGCCGGGGGTGAAATACAGCGCGATCTCGTAGTCGCCATTGGTGGCAAGGGATTCTTCGGTAACCGAGCAGTTGCCGATATCGAGCAGGCGCTCGCCCAGCAGGTAGCCGGATAGGGCACCGGCGTATTCGGCCTTGCCGATGTTCGGGGTGAATTCGGAGAGGAAGCGCCAGTTCATGTCGGCCGGATCGCCACGCTCGTCGATGGCGAGCAGGCGCATGCAGGCATTGCGCACGGCGGCCGGAATGTCGTTGACCCAGCCGGAGGTGGGCGTGGGCGGCAGGGCGACGCGGGCGAGGTAGAGGTCCTCGGCGGTCCTGAGGTCATAGGTCTCGTCGGGACCCATGCCGACCATCCTGAAGATGACCTCGGGGTCGACGTTCCACTTCACCAGTTCCTTGACCATGAGCGAGAGCGCGTCACGGGTCTGGCCCTGGGCGGCCATGCCGCCCCTTTCCTCCACGGCGGCGCGGAAGGAGTCCTCGTCCGCATAGGGGGCGTGGAAGCCGACGGTGGAACCCGGCTCCACCATGCGGTCGATATAGGTGCCCATGCCCTCCTGGCTCGACCAGGCGGAGCCGCCGAGGAAGGCGAAGGCGCAGGCGGAGTAACAGTATGCGCCGCGTTCGACGACCGTGGCGATGTGGTGCTCGCGCAGGAAGTCGGCGAGCGCGAGCCCTTCGACATAGCTGCCGCCGGGGCCGTTCATGGTCAGCACGGCGGTGGGCATGCCGTCGGGCCCACTGCAGCTTTCGCGGCAGTTGACGAAGCTGTTGTAGAGGCCCTCGAGCGCCGCGGCGTCGCCGGCCACCGTCTCGCCCTCATAGTGCAGATGAGGCACCGGATGCGTGGCCGAATAGTGCATCGAAACGATGGATATTTCGGCGGCGACCGCCGGAAGGGCAGGAACCATGGCGATCGACAGTATGGCGATCGCGCTCGTCAACAGGCGCATGCGGCAGTCCCCCTGAATTCATCCGAAGTTCTACGGGGTTTGACGATCGCCGGGCAAGGCTCCTTGGGTCGGATGGCGCAGCGCGCGCCGCCCGCCCGGTCTCGGCGGAGGGCAAATGAAAAGGGCCGCGACTGGCGCGGCCCCTCGAGGAGGATCGGCTGGAGCGATCAGGCCGCCATAGCCTTCTGCAGGTTGGCGTCGACGGCATCGAGGAAGCCGAGCGTCGACAGCCACGTCTGGTCGGGGCCGACGAGGAGCGCGAGGTCCTTGGTCATCTGCCCGGCCTCGACGGTGTCGATGCAGACCTTCTCGAGCGTCGCGGCGAACTTCGCCAGTTCGGCATTGCCATCGAGCTTGGCGCGGTGTGCGAGGCCACGAGTCCAGGCGAAGATCGAGGCGATGGAGTTGGTCGAGGTCTCCTTGCCCTGCTGGTGCTGGCGGTAGTGGCGGGTCACGGTGCCATGCGCCGCCTCGGCCTCGACGATCTTGCCATCGGGGGTCATCAGCACCGAGGTCATCAGGCCGAGCGAGCCGAAGCCCTGCGCGACGATGTCGGACTGCACGTCGCCGTCGTAGTTCTTGCAGGCCCAGACGTAGCCGCCCGACCACTTCAGCGCCGAGGCGACCATGTCGTCGATCAGGCGGTGCTCGTACCAGATCTTCAGTTCGTCGAACTTGGCCTTGTAGTCGCGCTCGAAGATCTCCTGGAAGATGTCCTTGAAGCGACCGTCATAGGCCTTGAGGATGGTGTTCTTGGTCGAGAGGTAGCACGGCACCTTGCGGTTGATGGCGTAGTTGAACGAGGCGTGGGCGAAATCGCGGATCGACTCGTCGAGGTTGTACATGGCCATCGCGACGCCGGCGCCGGGGGCCTGGAACACTTCGTGCTCGATGACCTTGCCGTCTTCGCCGGCGAACTTGATGGTCAGCGTGCCCTTGCCGGGGAAGGTGAAGTCGGTGGCCTTGTACTGGTCGCCGAAGGCATGGCGGCCGACGATGATCGGCTGGGTCCAGCCGGGCACCAGGCGCGGCACGTTCTTGCAGATGATCGGCTCGCGGAAGATCACGCCGCCCAGGATGTTGCGGATGGTGCCGTTAGGCGACTTCCACATCTTCTTGAGCTTGAACTCCTCGACGCGCGCCTCGTCCGGCGTGATGGTCGCGCACTTGATGCCGACGCCATGCGTCTTGATGGCGTTGGCGGCGTCGATCGTCACCTGGTCATTGGTGGCGTCGCGGTTCTGGACGCTCAGGTCGTAGTACTCGATCTTCAGGTCGAGGTAGGGGAGGATCAGCTTGTCCTTGATGGCCTGCCAGATGATGCGGGTCATTTCGTCGCCATCGAGGTCGACGACGGGATTCTGGACTACGATCTTGGCCATGCGGAACTCCTTGCCGGCGGGGACAATGTGACGCGCCGGCTAATAGCATGAAATCGGCCGCGCGGAAGCCGGCGAAGGGCCGCGCCGGGGCGGCGCAGCCCAAGATGCGGGGCGCTGGGGCCTCCGGGCCCAGACGCGGGCGCGCGGCCCTAGAACCGGAAGTTCAGTCCCGCCTGCACCGTCCCCAGGCTATGCGTATAGTCGTAGGTCCAGCCCGGCGGCAGGGCGTCGGGGCCGTAGTCGAAGCTGGTGCTGGCGGTCTGGAACTGCACATGGGTGTATTCGGTGAACACCGAGACGGTGTCGGTCAGGCGGTGTTCGAGGCCGGCGCCGATGCTCCAGCCGTTACGGATGGCATCGACGCTGTCGGCGACGAGACCCCAGCGCTCGTCGACGCTGCCATAGTTGAACTGGCCAGCCACCACGCCGGCGCTGACATAGCCGAGCAGTTGCGACTGGAACAGGTAACCGGCGCGGGCCGACAGGCTGGTGAGCGCAGTGGCGTTGGACGACACCAGCTCGTCCACCTTCATGAACGAATCGCCGTCGGAATTGGTGACCGAATGCTGCAGCCTGAGGCCGAGCACGGCCTGGTCCAGTTGCAGGTCGAAGCCCGCCTGGAGGCTGGGATAGGGATGCCAGCCGGCATAGGCGGCAGCCTCATAACCGCCATAGCCCTGCTGGGGCGGCGAGTACTGGTCGGTCGACAGGTAGCCGACATCGAGCCCGGCTCCGACATAGGCGCCCGTCCAGGATCGCTCTACGGAGGGCCCTTCGGCTCGAGCCAGCGCCGTGGCCGACATCACGGCAAGGACCGACAGTGCGGCAAGTCTCATTGATGCGTGGATAGTCATGCCCGCCCCGAATGCACGATTCGTGTGATAACGTTGTCCGTCAGCTACGGGCGGTCGCCGGACCGGTCAAGCACGTACCGACGTCGATCATACAGGAGGTCCTGGAGTTGACACTGTGCATATACACAGCCATCTATGCCCGATGCGTGATGACTTCAGCCTCTGCATGGTCTCCAACACCCGCATGGCGGCGCGGGCGATCACCCGGCGCTACGATGCGTTTGCGCGGCCGTTCGGAATCACCTCGACGCAGTTCTCGGTGATGGGACTGATCGTGGCCTCGGGAGAGCGCAATGTCAGCGAACTGGCGGAGGCGCGCGGCTTCGAACGCACCACGCTTACCCGCAACCTCGACCGGCTGCAGAAGATGGGGCTGATCGCCTCGCAACCGGCGGACCATGGCAATGGCCGCATCTGCAGCCTCACAGACAAAGGCAGGACGCTGGTCGACGAGATGCTGCCGCGCTGGCGGCAGGCGCAGGCCGACGTCCGGGCCGAACTCGGCCTCGACGACTTCAGCGACACCATCAATACCCTGCAGCGCATCGCTGCCCTTTGAACCCCGGCCCGCGACGGACGATCTCCGCCCGGGACCGTGTAGCTACACAGCATGGAGAGACCGATGTCCGCACAATCCGATCCGATCGTTGTCACGGGAATGGGGGTCGTCAGCCCGCTGGGTACGGGCGTCGAGACCGTGTGGTCGCGCCTGATCGCGGGCAAGAGCGGGATCGTCAGGAACACCCGCTTCGACGTGACGAACTTCTCCGCCAAGATCGCCGGACTGGTCCCGACCAGGGAAACCGACCCGGAGGGGTTCGATCCGCTGGTCGCGATCGACCCCAAGGATCTGAAGAAGATGGACCTGTTCATCCAGTACGGCCTCGTCGCGGCACAGGAGGCGCTGCAGCAGGCCAACTGGTTCCCCGAGAGCGAAGCGGACCAGGCGGCGACGGCGACGATCATCGGCACTGGCGTCGGTGGATCGCCGGTGATGGCCGAAGCGGTGCAGACGATCATCGAGAAGGGACCGCGCCGGCTGTCGCCGTTCACCGTGCCGGCCTTCCTTGCCAACCTCGCGGCCGGATGGGTCTCGATCAAGTACGGCTTCAAGGGCCCGATCGGGGCGCCGGTCACGGCCTGCGCGGCGTCCGGGCAGGCGATCGGCGACGGCATGCGGCTGATCCTCACCGGCGAGGCCGAGGTTGCCGTGGTGGGCGGCGCCGAGGGCTCGATCGATCCGATCTCGGTGGGCGGGTTCGGCGCGGCGCGGGCCTTGGCGACGGCGTTCAACGATGACCCCGAAGCCGCGTCGCGTCCGTTCGATCGCCGGCGCGATGGGTTCGTCCTGGCAGAGGGGGCGGCGATCATGGTGATCGAGCGGCTGAGCCACGCGCAGGCCCGCGGTGCAACCCCGCTCGCGATACTCTCCGGTTACGGGACCTCGGCCGATGCCTATCACCTGACGGCAGGCGAGCCGACCGGGGCCGGGGCGCAGGTGGCGATGCGCAACGCGCTCAGGATGGCCGGTATCTCGCCGGGCGAGATCGACTACATCAATGCGCACTCAACCTCGACCAGCGTCGGCGACGCGGCGGAACTGGCCGGGATCGGCGCGGTGTTCGCCAATCGCGGCAAGGATCTAGCGATCTCGTCGACCAAGTCGGCCACCGGCCACCTGATGGGCGCGGCCGGCGCGATCGAGGCGGTGTTCTCGGTGCTGGCGATCCGCAACGGCATCGTGCCGCCCACCCGCAACCTCGAGGATCCCGATGTGGGCGAGCGCTTCGACCTCGTGCCGAAGGTGGCCAAGCACAAGACGGTGCGGCACGCACTGTCGAACGCCTTCGGCTTCGGTGGGGTGAATGCCTCCCTGGTGTTTTCGGCGATCTCGGTGCGCTCCTCCCCTTGAGGGGAGGGGGTGGGGGCCATCGGTGATCGCCGCACCACCCCCTCCCTCAATCCCTCCCCTCAAGGGGGAGGGAGGCGCTGGCTGCGGCGGCTGTCGGACTATTTCGGCGGTAGCGCGGCGACCCAGCGTTCGGCGGTTGTGAGCCAGTCGCGAAGGTGGTCGTCTTCCTCGATGGCTTCGGCGTCGACCCAGATGAAGCCGCGCATCACCTTCTCGCCATGGATCATCTGGGTGGCGCCGGGGCGGGCGAGGGCAGCCTCGTTGTTGTCCTTGCCGACGCTGAGCAGGATGCGGCCATCCTTCCTGCAGCCGACCAGGATGTGGCCGTTGAGCAGGAAGGTCAGGCCGCCGAACATGGTCTTCTCGGTGATGCGCGGATCGCCGTCGAGGATGTCGCGGATGCGGTCGGCCAGATACGCCATGGCGGTGGAGGTAGCGGACATCAGCGCGGCTCCCGATAGGTGTCGTGCCAGGGCAGGTCCGGGTCGACATGATCCCAGGCCCGGTGGCTGCGCGCGAAGATCATCTGGTTGGGCGCGAACCAGCCGCTGTCGGGGCCGAACAGGCCGACCGGCAGCATGGCGAGTTCGGGAGCGCGGCTGGAGCGCGCATAGAGCGGGGTGCCGCAGGTGGGGCAGAACCAGCGGGTGAGCGTGGCGCCCGAGTGAGCCACCCGCCCGAAGCTGGCCGTCGGTCCGGTAACCGTAAGGTCACCCATGGCGACGAGGGCCACGCTGGCGTGGCCGGTGCCGGTGGACCGCTGGCAGTCCTCGCAGGAGCACAGGAACATCGAGCGGACCCGCCCGGCCACGGCGAGCGTCACCTGCCCGCAAGCGCAGCGGGCGCTGACGTCGATCTGTGGCTTGTCCAAGGAGGCCATGACTGAGCTGACAACAGCTCGACCAGATCCGCAAGCTTGATCCGGGGGGCCGCCCCCACTAGGAGGATGCCATGGCCTATGCCCCCCACCTTCCGGTCGAGACCGAGCGCCTGCGGCTGCGGCCGTTCACCCGGGGCGATGTCGACGCCGTGTTCGACTATCGGCGACGCGAGGACGTGGCGCGCTACCTGTTCGACGGGCCGATGTCGCACGAGAGTGTCGCGGAGGCGCTGCAGGCGCGGGTCGGGCACGACACGCTCGACGGCGATGGCTCCAAGATCTTTCTCGCGGTGGAGCACAAGGTGACGCATCGGCTCATCGGCGAGGTGTCGCTGATCCTGCGCGATGCGGCGAACCGGCAGGGCGAGATCGGCTACATCTTCCATCCCGACCACCACGGTCACGGTTTCGCGACCGAGGCGGCGCGCGCACTGCTGGAGATGGGCTTCGCCGGAGCCGGGCTGCACCGAATCTATGCCCGGTGCGCCGCGGCCAACACGGCCTCGTGGAAGGTGATGGAGCGGCTCGGCATGCGGCGCGAAGCGCACTTCCGGGAGCACATCTTCGTCAGGGGCGCGTGGGACGAGGAGTTCGTCTATGCCGTGCTCGAAGGCGAATGGCGCGCGGGCGCGGGGCGCTGACGCCGGGGCAAGATATTCCACCCGCTTTGCCGGAACTGCCATCCAACCGTCGCGTTCTCGTCGCATGGTGTGGGCGAGGGAAGGAGCAAAGCATGACTGTGCCAGACTTTCCGATCGAGACGAAACGGCTCGTCCTCAGGCCCTTCCTGAAGTCGGACCTCGAGGCCGTGATGCAGTATCACGCCCTGCCGGAGGTCCAGCGCTACCTCGACTGGAAGGCGCGGGATCGCGTGGAGGTGAAGTCGGCGCTTGAGGCGATGGTGCAGCAGCACCGGTTCCAGCGGCCGGGCGATGCGGTGATCCTGGCGCTGGTGCGCAGGGCGGACAATGCACTCATCGGGCAGGCCTCGCTGCGCTGGGTCGATGCCACGGCCGGTCAGGCCGAACTGCGCTTCATCGTCGGGCCGGCACAGCGGCGGCAGGGGTATGCGCGCGAAGCGGTGCGCGAGATGCTCGACCTCGGCTTCGAGCAGCTCGGCCTGCATCGGGTGTTCGCGCGCTGCTCGGCGCGCAACCAGGCGTCCGCCAACCTGCTGCGCAGCGTCGGCATGCGGCTCGAGGCGCACTATCGCGAGCATGCCCTGTTCCAGGGCGAGTGGGACGAGGAACTGCATTTCGCCATCCTCGACCGCGAGTGGCTGCGTGGCAGCAAGGTGAAGGAAATCCACCGGAACATGGTCGCCTGAGCCGGCGCGGCTCGGGCGGGCAGGCAGCATCGGCCAAGTCGGCGGGTGCCGAAACAGTTTCGCTCGCCGACCGCCCGATGTATGAGGCCAGGCGCGCGGAGCGCAACCGGATCACGGCCGGTGGCTCCAGCGCGCATAACAGAGGCTCTTTCGAAAGGCCCCTCGCGCCATGGCCGGCACCGACAAATCGCTGGAGTTCACCTATCGGCCGAGCCCGGCGATCATCCTGTGCGAGCCGCAACTGGGCGAGAATGTCGGCACGACGGCCCGAGCCATGGCCAATTTCGGCCTGTGGGACCTGCGGCTGGTCAATCCGCGCGACGGCTGGCCCAACGAGCGCGCCATCGCGGCCGCTTCCCGCGCCGACCACGTGATCGAAAAGGTACGCGTGTTCGCGACGGTGGAGGAGGCGATTGCCGACCTGTCGCTGGTGTTCGCCACCACGGCGCGCCGTCGCGACATGCAGAAGGTGGTGTATGGGCCGGAGGAGGGGGCGCAGCGCCTCATCTCGCATATCGCCGGTGGGGCGAAGGCGGGCCTGCTGTTCGGGCGCGAGCGGTGGGGCCTGTATAATGAGGAGGTCGCGCTGTCGGACGCGATAGTGACCTTCCCCGTCGAGGCGGCGTTTGCCTCGCTGAACATCGCGCAGGCGGTGCTGCTGATGGCCTATGAATGGCGCCGGCAGTTCGACAAGGGCGAGGTGCTGCCTTTCGAGGGGGGGCTGGATCCGGCCGCGCCGCGTGAGGAACTGATCGGGCTCTTTCACCACCTCGAGCAGACGCTCGATCGCACCGGCTTCTTCAAGACCGACGACAAGCGGCCGACCATGGTCGACAACCTGCGCAACGCCTTCACCCGGGCGCAGCTCTCGACGCAGGAAATCCGCACCCTGCGCGGGGTGATCTCGTCGATCGACCGCGCCCACTTGAGGCAGGGACGGCTCGCCAGGAAAGGCGACCGGTCAACGGAATAGGTCGCGACCCGGCACGATTGACGTAGGTCAACCTCTCCCGCTGCGGCGCGGCGGATAGTGAATTGCCCCGAAATCGGTTGCCGGCAAAGGCGCCGACCCGGCGGCGATACAGGAGGAGAAGTTGCCCAACAACTGTAGCCTTATCGTCGGTGCCCTGGTTGCCATGAGCCTTGCCACACCGGGCATCGCCCAGGACAACCAGCTGGGAGCCGACACTTACCGCGTCGCCTGTGCGGTGTGTCACGGATCGTCCGGGCAGGGGGATGGCGAGTTCGCCAGCGTCCTCACCGTCAGGCCGCCCGATCTGACCAGGCTCAGCGCCAGGAACGACGGCGTCTTCCCGTACCTCAAGGTGTTCCAGACGATTGATGGACGGGCGTCCGTCAAGGCCCACGGGACAGCGATCATGCCGATCTGGGGCGACACGTTCACGAGGGAGATCGGGCAGGCGGCAGGTCCGTTCGGCTCCGAGCTGCTCGTCCGGGCGAGGATCGTCGCGCTCGTCGACTACGTCGAGTCGCTGCAGCGGTAAGACGGGCAGGGGGCGCGGACCGGTTCCCGCGGCCCCACCGGCGTTCGCGGCGGTGACAGGACGAATGAGCGGCGATCTCCTTTGACGGGGCCGGTCGGCCGTGCGACATGGCGTCGCCATGACCGAGCACCGCCCATCCGAGCCATCCAAGCTCGCCTTCACCTACCGCAACTTCCGCTTCTTCTGGGCGACGACGCTGCTGGTCAGCTTCGCGGTGCAGATCATGTCGGTGTCGATCGCCTGGCAGATCTACGACGTGACCGGCGAGCCGTTCCTGCTCGGGCTGGTGGGGCTGTGCCTGTTCCTGCCGGCGCTGCTGCTGATCCTCGTGACCGGGCTGGCCGCCGACCGCTTCAACCGGCGGCGCATCATGGCCATCTGCCTCACCGTGGAACTGCTGTGCGCGCTGGGGTTCCTGGCCTTCGCCAATGCGCAGGAGCACGAGGTGTGGCCGATCTTCGGCATTCTCGCGGTGCTGGGCACGGCACGCGCTTTCTGGGGCCCGGCAGCGCAGTCGCTGGCGCCGAACCTGGTGCCGCCGGAGGCGCTTTCCAACGCGATCACCGTCAATGCCTCGGCCTGGCAGTTCGCCTCGATCGTGGGGCCGGCGACCGGCGGGCTGCTCTATGGCATTTCGCCGTCGGTGGCGTTCGGGACCGGCGGGGTCCTGCTGATCATCGCGATCGGCGCCGTGCTGATGATCTCCAGGCCGCCCCAGCGGGGCGCACACCAGGCGGCGAGCCTGGCGACGATGCTGGCGGGCTTCCGCTACATCTTTTCGAACAAGGTGGTGCTGGGCGCGATCTCGCTCGACATGTTCGCGGTGTTGATGGGCGGCGCGGTGGCGCTGCTGCCCGTATACGCCAAGGACATCCTGCATGCCGGTCCGGCCGAACTCGGCTACCTGCGGGCGGCGCCGGGGGTGGGCGCGATCCTGATGGCGCTGCTGCTCACGCGCTTTCCGATCCGTGACCACGCGGGTCGGCTGCTGTTCCTGTTCGTGGGCCTGTTCGGTGCGTTCACGGTGCTGTTCGGGCTCTCGACCAGCATCTGGCTGTCGGTGGTCGCGCTGGCGCTGGTGGGCGCGTCCGACATGGTGAGCGTCACCATCCGCGAGACCATCATGCAGCTGTGGACGCCTGAGGAAGTGCGCGGAAGGGTAAACGCGGTGAATTCGGTATTCATCGGCGCCTCCAACGAGCTCGGCGAGTTCCGGGCCGGCACGGTGGCGCACCTGATCGGGCCGGTGCCCGCCGTGGTGATGGGCGGCGTCGGCTCGATCGCGATCGCCGTCATCTGGAGCCAGCTGTTCACCGGCCTGCGCCAGCAGCGCACGCTGAATCGGCGGATGGTCGAGGGCTAGCGCCTGGACAGTCGTGCCGCTTGACTTCCTGGCTTCACACAACTATCACGCGCCCACTTGTCGGGCCTCCGGACCCTACGAGCGCACCCGGGATTCCCAACAGTCGTGGAATCTGTCGGTCCGATCCGCAAGGACGGGCAGAGGAGGGCGCAATCACTTTCGACAACCTGAAAGGATTACGATGTCGAAGCGCATTGAAGCCAAGCACAAGATCGACCGTCGCCTTGGCGAGAACCTGTGGGGCCGTCCGGCCTCGCCGCTGAACAACCGCGCCTACGGCCCCGGCCAGCACGGCCAGCGTCGCAAGGGCAAGACTTCGGACTACGGCCTGCAGCTGCGCGCCAAGCAGAAGCTCAAGGGCTACTACGGCTCGATCACCGAGAAGAGCTTCAAGAAGCTCTACGCCGAGGCCGCCCGCGTGAAGGGTGATACCGGCGAGAACCTGATCGGCCTGCTCGAGAGCCGTCTCGACGCCATCGTCTATCGCGCCAAGTTCGTGCCGACCGTGTTCGCGGCGCGCCAGTTCGTGTCGCACGGCCACATCATGGTCAACGGCAAGCGCGTCAACATTCCGTCGTACCAGGTGAAGGTTGGCGACAAGGTCGAGATTCGCGAGCGCTCCAAGCAGCTCGGCATCGTGCTCGAAGCCAACCAGCTGGCCGAGCGCGACGTGCCCGAGTACATCGAGGCCGATCACTCCAAGCAGACCGCGACCTACGTGCGCGTCCCGGCCCTCGCCGACGTTCCCTATCCGGTCCAGATGGAACCGAATCTCGTCGTCGAATTCTATTCGCGCTAAGCGCGCAACAATCCGCCGAATTCGCAAAGGGCCGTCCGCATGGGCGGCCCTTTCGCTTTGACTTTTCGTGACAGGCGACCGGGTTGCATGGTTATTTTCCATCGAAGGGAAGTCTCGAAAGGCAAATTCGGTGCGTTTTCTGGCGAGATTGGCCTCGCACGGCCGAAAGCCGGCCGTCGTTACGGATGCCGGTGAACTCGATTACGAGGCTCTCCTGGGGCTCGTGGGCGCGCGCCACGATGAACTCGCGGCTGCCGGCATCGGACCGACCAGCGTGGTCGGGCTCGAGATCGAAGACGAGGTCGAGCACCTGGTCTTCTCGCTGGCGCTTCTTGCGGCGGGCGCCAGTCACATGACGCTTGCGACGCATGACCCGGTTGCGGTCAAGCAAACGCTGGCGGCGCGGTCGGGGATGACCCACCATGTTGCGGCGGGCCAGGTGACGGCCCGGGGAGGCGCCGGGCCCGCGCAGCCGCCTCTTGAAGGAGTTGTCTACCTGAAGACCTCCGGCACCACCGGCGACATGAACATCGTCGCCTTTACCGAGACGCAGATCGGCGAGCAGTCCGGCCGGCACCCCGAATACGCCGGCGAGCGCCTGCTTCGTCTCGCATCCATCGAGCACAACAACTCCACGCGCCACCGGCTGTACTGTGCCTTCATGGGCGGGGTGAACGTGTTTCGCCCCCACGGCGAGTTCGACGTGGCCGACTTCTGCCGCCGCCATGCGGTCACCTGCCTCGACATCTCGCGCATGCATGCCTCGGACCTGGCCAACCGCGGCGGCATTGGGCGTTTCGAGGGTGTGAAGCTGAGAACGGGAGGTTCTGCCATCCCGATCGATGTCAGGCGGGCCATCGAGCAGCGCGTGACCCCGTTGCTGTTCGTGAGATACGCCTCGACCGAGAGCGGCGCGATCGCCATGGCTGGGCCGGGCGAGCACGACGAGGACGAGAGCGTGGGCCGTCCTTTGCCCGGCGTCGAGCTCGAGGTCGTCGATGCCGACAACAGGCCCGTGCCGCCGGGAACCACGGGGCGGATCCGGCTCCGGGCCGCCGGCATGGCCACGGGCTACCTGGGTGGCGGCGAGCAGTCCGCAGCACGCTTCCGCGACGGCTGGTTCTGGCCGGGCGACGTTGGCCTGTTGCGTTCGGACGGCCGTCTGGTCGTGCAGGGACGGCAGGACGACATGATGATCCTCAACGGCCTCAATATCTTTCCCAGCGAGATCGAGAGGGTGCTCGAGCGTCACCCGGCCGTCAGCGTCGCGGCAGCGCTCCCTCTTGCCTCGACGGTGCACGGGCAGATCCCCGTAGCGGCGGTTGAACTCCGGCCGGGGGCCCAGGTCACCGCACGGGAACTGCAGGACTATGCGCGAGGACAACTGGCCTTGCGGGCGCCGCGCAAGGTCCTGGTGCTCGACGCGCTGCCGCGCAACAGCCAGGGCAAGATCCTTCGCCGCGAGATCGCAAGTGCCTTCCAGAAGGCGCTGCCGCGGACATGACAGACGCGACAGGGACCGAGGAGACGCCCCTGCTTGCCCGGCTGCGTGCCTTCGCCTTGGAGGGGAGGGAGGCCGCGAGCGGGGACGGGGTATCGATCGGCTACGCGGAGTTGCTCGAGCGCGTCGAGGCTGCGGCAGGCGGGCTTGCGGCGGCGGGCATCGGCGGCGGAAGCACCGTCGGCATTTCCATAGCCGATGATCTTCAGCACCTCATCGTCGCCCTTGCCGCTGTCCGGGTCGGAGCCTGGCAGGTCACCCTGGCGACGCATGATCCGGTCCGCTCACGCCAGCACATCGCCGAGCGCGTGGGGGTAACGCAGGTCATCGCGGCTGACGCGGCCGATGCACTGCCGGGTATCCGCAGCATCGCCTGGCCCGTGTCGGGCGGCGCAAAGGTCACCGACGTCGCCGAAGGGGGAGTCCTGCTCCTGACATCAGGCACGACGGGAGCAGCAAACCTGGTCCCACTCAGCAGCCACGAGCTGCTGATCCAGGCAGCGCGGAACTCCGAGTACGCAAGCGGTCGCCTCTTCAAGCCGGCTGCGATCGAGCACAACAACTCCAAGCGGCACCGGCTGTACTGCCTGGCCATGGGCGGGACCAACGTGTGCCGGCCCGCCGGCCCGTTCGACACCATCGCCTATTGCCGGCGGCATGCCGTGACGACGCTCGACCTGTCGCTGATGCAGGCGGCCGACCTGGCGGCAGGCTCGACGTCCGGAGCGCTCGGCGATACCGCCGTCAGGGTCAGCGGTTCGGCAGTGCCATACGCGTTGCGCCGACGGATCGAGCAGAACCTCGCCCGGCGACTCTATGTCCGCTACGGCTCGACCGAGTCGGGGACGATCTCCATTGCCGGTCCCGGCGAACACGACGAAACGGGATCGGTGGGGCGGGTGGCTCCCGGCCTCGCGGTCGAGATCGTCGATGCCGCAGGGGCCGCCCTGCCGGCCGGCGAGGTGGGACATGTCCGGATGCGGGGCGCAGGCATCGCGCAGGGCTATGTCGATGGGGCCGAGCAGACCGCCAAGCGGTTCCGTGACGGCTGGTTCTGGCCCGGCGACATGGGCAGTCTCGACGAAGGCGGCCGGCTGACGATCGGTGGCCGGGCCGACGACATGATCAATCTCAACGGGATCAACATCTTTCCAGCCGAGATCGAGCAAGTCCTGGAGGCGCATCCGGACGTGGCCGGCGCCGCTGCACTCCCGTTGGTCTCCAGTATCCACGGACAAATTCCGGTCGCGGCTGTTGAACTTCGTCCCGGTGGGGTAGTCACCGATCGTGAACTCGTGGCATATGCGCGGGAACATCTTGCGTTGCGGGCGCCACGGCGCATCGTCGTCCTTGACCAGTTGCCAAGGAACAGCCAGGGCAAGATCCTACGGCGGGAGATAGCTGCGAAGTTCTCGAATCCGGGGAGCGAACGTTGACGGGAGCAGATATTCGCGTGGTGATCGCAGACGCGCTTGTCTATGCGTCGGTCCCGCGGTTCAGGGACAGCGCCGAGCAGGCCGATTTCGTTGCCGGCAGGCGCGATATTCGGATGGCCGACCTCGAGATCGACAGTCTCGCCGCGATGGAATTGTGCATCGCGATCGAGACCAACTCGGGTGTCTCGATCGCGCCGGGCGAACTCGCCGAGGTCGCGTCCCTCGGAGCCCTGGCCGAGCGCGTGGAGAGGGCGCTTGCTACTTGAGACCTACAATGGGCTTGTGAGCCAGTCCCGCTCGCTCAACGACATCCACCGCATCAACATCGCCTTCGGCAACACCATGACGCCGCAGGAAGTCGTAGAGCTCGAGGAGAGCCTGTTCGTCGGCGACTACACCCTGCCGCCCATGCGGGACGATCGCACGTTCAACGACAGGGAACTGATGGTCGCCGCCCGCGAATGGATCGAGCAGACGCTCACACACCTCAAGTTGATGAGGAAGGCCGAGGCCGAGCCGTTCCTGCGGCGCGACGTCCGCAAGAGCGTCACGCTGTACAGTGATGGCGGGGACCCGGACGACAAGACCCTGATCATCGCCCTTCCGGGCGCGAACCATCGACTGATGATGCCGATTCCGTCGCTGTTGCAGGCCCTGCCGGCAGATCGGGCCGACGTCCTGTTCATTCGCGATGGCACGCGGTCAGGCTATCGCCAGGGCCTCGAGGGGCTGGCGTCGTCGATAGATACGCTAGGTCCGGCGATTCCCCGGCTCATCGACATCTCGCGCTACCGACGCCTTGCAGGCCTCGGTGTCAGCGCCGGCGGGCTGCCGAGCCTGCTGCTGGGCCTGCAGATGGGCTCCGGCGCTGTGCTGGTCTGCGGCGGCGGCAGTCCCAACGATCCGCGATGGGTCCGGCCCGGCCAGGCATTGCCCGCCGATACCCTGCGCGCGGCTGCCGAACGCGGGATCGATGCGAAACTGACCATCGCGTTCGGCACCCACTCCGATCCCGACCGCGCCTCGGCCCGGGATATCTGCGCTTGCCTCGGCATCGAGCCGCTTGAGGTCTCGAGCCGAAGCGAAGAGGTCAGGCACAACATCCTGCATCCGCTCGCGCTGGACGGGCTTCTCCCGGCTTTCCTTGCCGATCGCCTGGGGTTGTGAGCGGCCACCGGGGCGGCCGCTCGGAGGTCACGAGGTCGCGGCCTGCGAGACGGACTCCTTGATCGGAGCCTGGTCGGCGGGGATGAAACTCTCGAAGCGCTGCAGGCGCTGGTAGATCGACATCAGTTCCACGATCGTGGTCCAGGCGCGGGCGAAGAACTGGAAGCTCGAGGCGACCTGGCCGAAGGCGTTCTGCACCTGCTGGTAGATGCCCAGCGTCAGGGTGCCGGCGAGGATCGAAGGCGACAGCGTCAGCAGCGGCACGTAGGCCGCAACCTGCAGGTAGGCGTAGCGGGCCAGGTTGAAGTACGTGTAGTGGAAGTAGAGCCGGAAGTAGTTCCGCTGCACGTTGGCGAACAGCTGCCGGAACGTGGGTGGGTCGGCGCGCGTGGGGTCGTCCTCGCCATATACCAGCTCCTTGCGCAGGGCCGCCTCGACCTTCTGGTTCTCGAAATTGAGCCCTGGCAGCTTGATGCCGACGACCCACAGCAGGACCGTGCCGAAGGCGGCGACAACCAGCGACACCCAGACCAGGCTGCCGGGGACCGCGCCGATCAGCGGCAGCTCCGAAACGTGCTTGGAAAGCTCCCAGAGGATGGGGAGGAAGACCACGAGGGTGATGAGCGAGGAGACAAAGCTCGTGCCCAGGTCCTCGACGATCGAGGCAAAGCGCATGGTGTCCTCCTGCACGCGCTGGGCCGAACCCTCGACGGTACGCAGCGAAGGCCAGTAGGCCATGTAGTAGGAGGTCATCGCCTTGCGCCAGCGGAAGACGTAGTGCGAGGTGAAGAAGGCCAGCAGCACCAGGAAGATGATGTTGGGCAGCAGCACGGCCATGATGTTGATCACATAGGGCCAGTACTGCTCGGGCGGCACGGATCTGGGCTGCGACAGGGCCTGCTGGACGACGTTGAAGAAGCCGCCCTGCCAGTCGTTGACCCAGGCGTCGATCTGCACCTGGCCGTAGACCGAGAGCATCAGCGCGGTGGTGCCGACCACGCTCCACCAGTACCATTCGTTGCGACGGTAGAAGTACCAGAACACGCAGAAGATCACGGCGAACATCAGGATGAACTGATATTCCCAGATCTTGCCGCCGTTGAGGAAGTTGCGGTCCTCGACGACGCAGTTGGCGGGAGCCGCCGTCTGCGCGGGGGCGGGACTTGCGGTGCTGGCCGGCGCGTTGGGGTTGGCCTGATCGGTTGCCGGAGGGGCGCCCGCGTCGGTGGCGCCGGCCGGGACCTGGTCCGGCGCGCAGATCGCGGGAGCGAGGAAGCGGTCGATGCTGATCGCCGAACGCAAGGGCGCACCGCCGCCGAAGAACAGCACGATCGCGATCAGCAGCAGCACTACGGCCGACGGGAAGAACAACTTCGGTTCGGGGAAGAACGAGCGGAACACGCGGCGACTCCTTGGGGTTCCGGAAACTCGCCGTCATCTAACTGACTAAGTTCGGGACCGGCAAGGAATCCGAGCGATCCTTGCGGCGAAGTAATGTTGCAAGCTTCCGGCAGGGCGCGCGGTTTGCTAAAGCCACCCCATGAACCAGATCGTGCCGCAGACCAAGATCGAAGCAGACGCCGACGACCTGTCCGGCGCCCATCCGCTGTTCACCAGCGCGCCGCGGTCGGTCGAGTTCAACAAGCTCAGGAAGCGCCTCATCCGCAACATGCGCGAGGCGATCGAGAAGTTCGGCATGGCGCGGGCCGGGGAACGCTGGCTGGTCGCGATCTCGGGCGGCAAGGACAGCTACGGCATGCTGGCGCTGCTGCTCGACCTCAAGTGGCGCGGGCTGCTGCCGGTCGAACTGCTCGCCTGCAACCTCGACCAGGGGCAGCCGAACTTTCCCAAGCACATCCTGCCCGAGTGGCTGGCAACCAACGGCATCGCGCACCGGATCGAGTACCAGGACACCTACTCCATCGTCACCGACAAGCTGCCCGAGGGCGCGACCTACTGCTCGCTGTGCTCGCGGCTGAGGCGCGGCAATCTCTACCGCATAGCGCGGGAGGAGGGGTGCTCGGCGCTGGTCCTCGGACACCACCGCGAGGACAGCCTCGAGACGTTCTTCATGAACCTGTTCCACGGCGGCAAGCTCGCCGCCATGCCGCCGCGCCTGATGAATGACGACGGCGACGTCGAGGTGCTGCGCCCGATGATCTACTGTGCCGAGCCCGACCTCGAGAAGTTTGCCGAGCACATGGCCTTCCCGATCATCCCGTGCGACCTGTGCGGCTCGCAGGAGGGGCTCGAGCGCAACGCCATGAAGGCGATGCTCAACGACATCGAGAAACGCATGCCGGGCCGCAAGGACGTGATGATCCGCGCGCTCGGCAATGTGAATGCCAGCCACCTGCTCGATCCCAGGCTGTTCGATTTCATGGGGCTCACCAAGAGCTAAGGACAGGCGGCGCTGGACACCGGGTCATTCCCGCGAAAGCGGGAACCTCTGTTTCGGCGCGTGTGGCCAAACGCAGATTCCCGCTTCCGCGGGGATGACCGGTTGCGGGGCTCGGAATCCCCGTTCCTCCGGCTATAGTTGTCGCCCAAACACCGACGATCCGGACGCACCATGACCAGCTTCGATATCGCCCGCCTTGCCGACATCCTCCGTGACGCCTCGCGCAAGGAGACGCTCACGCGCTTCCGTCGGCTGGACAGTGGGCAGGTCCGAGTCAAGTCCGAGGCGATCGACCTCGTGACCGAAGCCGACGAGGCGGCGGAGCGGCGCATCAAGGCCGATGTCGCTGCGGCGTGGCCGGAGGCGTTGTTCGTGGGCGAGGAGTCGGTGGCGGCCGATCCGGCATTGCTCGATCGGCTGGACGCTGCCGACTTTGCCATTGTCGTCGATCCGGTGGACGGCACGGCGAACTTCGCGGCGGGGCTGCCGCTCTATGCCACGATGGCCAGCGTGGTGGTGAAGGGGGAAACTGTCGCGGGCATCATCTACGACCCGATGGGCGACGACTGGGTGCTGGCCGAGAAGGGCGCCGGGGCGTGGCAGAAGCGGCCGGACGGCTCGTCCTGGAGGCTGCAGGTCGCAACGCCGCCGAGTCTGGACCAGATGGTCGGGTACAGCTCGATCGCCTTCCTGCCGTCCGCCACCAAGCCGCAGGTGCTGGCCAACTTCGCCAAGGTCCGCGTGGTCGCGAACTATCGCGTCGCCGGCCATGAATACCGGACCTTCGCGGCCGGCCACGCGCACTTCATCTGCTACAACAAGCTGATGCCCTGGGACCATCTGGTCGGCACCCTCATCAGCCAGGAGGCCGGCGGCCATGTCGCCCGCTTCGACGGCAGCGCGTACCTGCCCAGTCACCGGACCGGCGGCCTGATCGTGGCCACGGACAAGGACACGTGGGACTTGCTGCGCCGGGAAGTGTTTACGGTATAGTCGAGGTCTCAACCGGCGAGGGGAGACGCGGTTTGGATCAGTTGAACTATTGGGCGATCGCCGAGCGCGACATCGAAATCCAGAACCCGATCACCGATCGCAAGCTCCGGCTGCTCGATGACTATTGCGACATCCGCGACGGCCTGAGCGTACTCGACATCGGCTGCGGCAAGGCGTGGCTGATGCGCCAATGGGCGGACAAGTTCGCCATCGAGGGCGTCGGCGTCGACGTCAATGCGCGCTTTCTCGAAGTGGCGCGGCGCAAGGCCCCGGCGCGCGGACCCCTGACGTTCCACAACATGGCCGCGAAAGGCTTTCCGGCGGGGCGCGAAAGCTACGACATCGTGCTGTGCCTCGGCGCCGCGTTCGCCATCGGGGAGGCACCCGAGGCGCTCGAGTGGATGGCGGCGGCCACCAGGCCCGGCGGCACCATGGTGCTCGGGGACATGGTGCTGAGGCACGCGCCGGCGGTGCCCAAGGGCGATATCTTGCCGCCCGATACGCTCGGCATGATCGGCGTGATGGAGCGCCACGGCGCCGAGGTGTCGGCGACGATCAGCGCCTCGGAGGCCGATTTCGAGCGCTATGCCAGCCACCATCGGCACGCGACGCTCACCTGGGCCCGGGCCAATCCCGACCATCCGGACCATGCCGAAGTGCTGAAGAAGAGCCGCGAGGACTGGATCCATTACCAGCGCACCATCCGGCCCATGCTGGGCTGGACGATCCTGGTCGGGCGCAAGAAGGGGTAGCAGCGGGCTCAGTGCCCGCCGTCACCGTGTCCGGGGTGGGCATATTGCGGGCTGACGCCGAACAGTCTGCCCTTCTCGGCCACGAGGATGCAGGCGAGCACGGCGGCGCCCATCAGCGTGTAGCCCATCGCATTGGGGACCAGCGTGCCATCGTAGTGCTGGCCGATGAAGGTGCCGATCAGGGCCCCGCCCACCGTCTGGGTGAAGCCGAACACCGAGGCCGCCGTGCCGGCGACCTGGCCGAGCGGCTCCATCGACAGCGAGTTCATGTTCGAGGCGGCCCAGCCGAACATCCACTGGATGACGACGAACAGGCCGAAGAACAGCGGGAACGGCACCGGTCCCATCAGTGCAAGCGACAGCCAGACGATGGCGCCGCCAAGGTAGATCAGGATGGCGGTGTGGCTGATGCGGCGCATGCCGAACGTGCGCACGACTCGGGAGTTCACGAACTGGGCGATGGCAATGGCACCGGCCATGACGGCGAAGGCGACGGGGAAATAGGGGCCGAGGCCGTAGATCTCGACGAAGATCTGCTGGCTCGCCGAAATGAAGCCGAACATGGCGCCGAACAGGAAAGTGCCGGCGAGGCCATAGAACAGGGCCTGGCGGTTGGTGACGACAATGCGGAAGCCATCGACCACCGAGGCCAGGCTGAGCGGCCGCCGGTACTCCGGATGCAGGGTCTCGGGCAGCCGGACATAGGCCCAGAGCGAGATCATCAGCGCGAGGCCGGTCATGAACAGGAAGATGTACTGCCAGGGCCCGGCCAGCAGGATCAGCTGGCCGATGCCGGGCGCCAGGATCGGTATGGCCATGAACACCATGAAGGTCAGCGACATGACCTCCGCCATGGCGCGGCCCGAGTACTTGTCGCGCACCACCGCCGTGGCGATGACGCGGGTTCCGGCGGCCCCGAGGCCCTGCACGAAGCGCAGCGCGAGCAGAACGGTGAAGTTCGGCGCGAAGGTCGCTGCAAACGCGCAAACCAGGTAGACAGCCAGCCCGACCAGAAGCGGGGCACGGCGTCCGAAGCGATCGGTGAGCGGGCCGAAGGCCAGCTGCGCGATGCCGAAGCCGAACATGTAGACGCCGACGACGAGCTGGCGCTCGTTCTCGTGCGCGATCCCGAGTGCCTCGCCCATGTAGGGCAGGGCGGGGAGCATGACGTCGATGGCGAGTGCATTCAGCGCCATCAGCGCTGCGACAAGGGCAATGAACTCGACGCGGGACAGGTCCCGCGTGGCAATGACGGTATCGGACATGTGAAGCTCGAAAAGGCCGGGAGGGAGGCCGGAAAGGGCGGCAACATGCTCCCTGCCGGGGTGCTTTGGCAACCCGCCCCCGCATAATGTTATCGGAGGGCGGGCCCTATGCGGCCGGTCTCAGCTGGAACGAGGGCGCGCCGCGCTCGCGGATCGGCAGATGGACGGCGGCCGAGGCGAGGCCGAGCAGGATGCCGAGGTACCACACGAGGCTGTACGAGCCAGTGTGGTCGAACACGAAGCCACCCAGCCATACGCCGATGAACGAGCCGACCTGATGGCTGAGGAAGGCGACGCCGTAAAGCATGCCCATGTAGCGGGCGCCGAAGAACTGCGTCACGAGGCCAGCCGTGGGCGGCACGGTGGAGAGCCAGAGCAGCCCCATTACGCCGGCGAAGGCGTAGGCGGTAACCTCGGTCACCGGCAGGAAGACGAAGAGCGCGATGGCGACGGCGCGGGTGAAGTAGATCGTCGCCAGCAGCATCTGCTTGGGCACGCGGCCGCCGAGCCAGCCCGACAGCAGCGATCCCACGATGTTGAACAGCCCGATCACCGCGATGGACCAGCTGCCGGCCTCGGGCGGCAGGCCGCACTGCACGAGGAAGGCTGGCATGTGCACGTTGATGAAGGCGAGGTGGAAGCCGCAGACGAAGAAGCCGACGACCAGGAGCCGGTACGAGCTGAAGCCCCAGGCCCGGCGCAGCGCCTCGCGGAATGGCATCTCGACGTGCCCGCCCGCCCGTTCCGACCGTCCGCGCAGCGCATAGGCCAGCGGGATGATCAGGACCAGCAGCGCACCGGCATAGAGCAAGGTGCTCTGCCAGCCGAAGCCGGAGATCAGGGCCTGGCCGATCGGGGCGAACAGGAACTGGCCGAACGACGATGCCGCGGTGGCAATGCCGAAGATCAGGGTGCGCTTCTCCTGCGGCACCGAGCGGCCGAAGGCCACCATGACGATGGAGAACGACGACGTCGCGATGCCGACGCCGGTGACGATGCCGGCACTGAGGTTGAGCAGGGTACCGGTGGGCGAAACGACCATCAGCGCGAGGCCGATGGCGTAGATGACGAGGCCGCCAACGATCACACGGGCGGTGCCGTAACGGTCGGCAAGCGCGCCGGCGAAAGGCTGGGCCACGCCCCAGGCTAGGTTCTGGATGGCCATGGCCATGCCCCATGCCTCCCGCGTCAGCCCAAGGTCGCCGGTCACCGGCAGCGTCAGCAGGCCAAAGCTGGTACGGATGCCGTTGGTCGCCGCCGCAATGAGGCAGCCGCACACGATCAACGCCAGCAGCGGTACGGCAACGGAGTTGCGGGTGACGGCGATCGACGACATGACGGGGGACTCGGTGATTGGGCCGTGTGTCTACACCCCGTCCCGGGGCGCGGGAAATGCATTTGCGTGATGGCTGCGATCACGACAAACGATGGCGGGCCTGATTGCCGCAGTTGATCGCCGCGGCAGGTAGACTATCTAGAGGGCAAACCGGAGTCGTGCCGTGATCCGCCACATCGTCTTCTTCACCGCCAGGCCTGAGCGTGTCGACGCCGTGGTCGAGGGCCTGCAGTTGCTGGGCCAGATTCCGCACTCCCAGCATTTCGAGGTGACACGTAACGCCAAGGTGGACCAGATCGCCAACGAGGTCGATGTGGTGGTCTATGCCGAGTTCGCCGACGAGGCGGCACTGGCGGCCTACAAGGCGCACCCACTCTATGCCGAGGCCACCAAACGCGTTCGGCCGCTGCGGGAGCTCCGCTATGCGGCCGATTTCAAAGCGCGGGAGAAGCTGGCGCTCAAGCGGTCTGCTTGACGGCAATGCCCTTGTCGGCGAGGTGCGACTGCAGTTCGCCGGCCTGGAACATCTCGGTGATGATGTCGGCGCCGCCGACGAACTCGCCCTTGACGTAGAGCTGCGGAATGGTTGGCCAGTTGGTGTAGGCCTTGATGCCTTCGCGCAACTCCTGGCTTTCCAGCACGTTGGCGCTGTCATACTCGACGCCGAGGTAGTTGAGGATCTGGACGACGCGGCCGGAGAAACCGCACATCGGGAAGTCCGGCGTGCCCTTCATGTACAGGAAGACGTCGTTGTTCTTCACCTGCTCGTCGATCAGCGCGTTGATGTCGCTCATGTGAATGCCTTTCATGCCGCCGGGCAGAACGCCGGCGCGTCAGTGACGTAGATAATCCCGTGTCCCCGCGCTGTCGAGTGCCTGCCATCGGTATTTGACGATGGACAGGCCTGTGGAGTGGTCAACCCAGCCGTTCCGCCACCCACGGATGGCTCGTGACATCCGCCAGGTCGTCATACTGCACCGCCTCCCAGCCGTGCTGGCGCGCGCCCTTCACCACGTCTTCGCGATCGTCGAAGAACAGGGGCGGCTCGTGCTGCGGCCCGATGCGATTGCTGATCCACTCGAAATACGGCTTGTGCGGCTTGATGTGGCCGATGCGGGCGGAGTGGAAGATGTCCTCGAAGACCTCGCCGAACTGCAATTGCTGCCATAGCCACTGGGCGCGCATGTGCTCCTGGTTGGTGGCGATGTACAGCCGGCTGTCGCCCCGGGCCTTCAGCTGGCCGACGATGTCGAGCAGCGGGCGGTTGACGTTGCTGTCCTTGCCCAACCAGTAGCCGACAAAGGCCATGGAGGGGCCGCGATAGCCGAGCCGGGGCAGGGTACGGTCCAGCGCCTCGAGCAGCGAGATCTGTCCCACGATCACCTTCTTGATGAAGATGTCGTAGATGAACTCCTCGCGGAAGCGATCCGGATCGACGCCCATGTCCGCGAGCAGCGTCGCATCCCACTTCACCTGCTTTTCTGGCCTGGCGTGATAGCCGTGCACGAGCACGCCATCGACGTCGAACAGGACTGTTCTCAATCGGATGCTCCTTCTTGTCCTCCCTCGCGGGGCGGGGAGGACAAGGAAAGGTCAATCGGGCGCCTTGGTCTGCAGGGCTAGCGAGTGCAGCACGGTGCCCATGTCGGCCCCGAACGCGGCGTTCACCATCTGGTGCTGCTGGACGCGGGTCTTGCCGCGAAACTGTTCGGAGATCACGGTCGCCGCGTAGTGATCGCCGTCGCCGGCGAGATCACGGATCTCGACCTTGGCGTCTGGAAGCGCCTTGAGGATGCGCTTTTCGATTTCGTTTGCAGCCATTGCCATGGTGGGGTCCCCCGGGGTGAGTCACTGTGCCGAGATATGGCACGCGAGGCGGGGCGCTTCAACGCAAGCGGGCGCCGGTCCCCCGACGCCCGCCGCAGTCCTTGCTGCGATCAGGCCGCCTGCCGCCTGGGCAGCTTCCAGTTGGGGCGCGGGAAGTGACAGGTGTAGCCGTTCGGGATGCGCTGCAGGTAGTCCTGATGCTCCGGCTCGGCCTCCCAGAACGGGCCGACCGGCTGGATTTCCGTCACGACCTTGCCCGGCCAGATGCCGGAGGCGTCGACGTCCCTGATGGTCTCCTCGGCAACGGCCTTCTGCTCCGGCGAGGTGTAGTAGATCGCCGAGCGATAGCTCGTCCCGATGTCGTTGCCCTGGCGGTTCTTTGTCGAAGGATCGTGGATCTGGAAGAAGAACTCGAGGATATCGCGGTAGCTGATGCGGCTGGGATCGAAGACGATCTCGACCGCTTCGGCATGCGTGCCATGGTTGCGGTAGGTGGCATTGGGAACGTCGCCGCCCGAGTAGCCGACGCGGGTCGAGATCACCCCGTCCTTGTGGCGCAGCAGCTCCTGCACGCCCCAGAAGCACCCGCCAGCGAGGACCGCCCGCTCGGTATTGGTCGTCATGATGAGCTCTCCAGGTTGGAACACGCCCTATATACGCAGTCCGGGCGCGAAATGTTACATCGGCTCACGGATTTGGCATCTGCGAGTGCCTCGATCCGGCGGGCGACGGTGGTCTGGTTGACGCCGAGGCTGCGGGCGGCGGCGAGCGTCGAGCCCGCGCGGGCAACCGCGATCAGGTAGCGGGCATCGTTCCAGTCAAACGCCACGGGCGTCAGACTTCGGTGATCTCGCCGGCCATGAAGGTCGGGAACCAGCCTTCGTGCGCGGCGCGCAGCTCGCTGACCGGCACCGGACGGGCCTCGCCGAGCGTCAGGCTGTCGCCGCCGGTTGTCCCGATCCACGGCGCGAAGACGCCGGCATAGGGGTAGATGTCGGCGTAGAACTTCTCGAGGTTGTCGCGCGTCATGGTGACGAGGTAGCGGCCCTGGTCCTCGCCGAAGAACAGCGGGATCGGATCGCCGTCGTCGAGCTGGTTGACCGTGGCGCCGATGCCGCCGGCCAGCGCCATCTCGGCGAGGCCGATGGCGAGACCGCCGTCCGACAGGTCGTGCACGGCGGTGGCGATGCCGTCGCGGATGAGGATGCGGACGAGGTCGCCGACCTTCTTCTCATGTTCGAGGTTCACCGGCGGGGGCGTGCCGTCCTTGCGGCCGAAAATCTCGCGCAGGTAGACCGACTGGCCGAGATGGGTGCCCCACCAGTCGGGGGCGCCGAAAAGCAAGATCGGCTGGTCCTCGCCGGCAAACCCGGCGCGGACCATCTTCGACCAATCGGGAATCAGGCCGACGCCGCCGATGGTCGGGGTCGGCATGATGCCGCGCCCGTTGGTCTCGTTGTAGAGCGAGACGTTGCCCGAAACGATCGGGAAGCCCAGCGCCCGGCAGGCGTCGCCGATACCCTTGATAGCATGCACCAGCTGCCCCATGATTTCCGGGCGCTCGGGATTGCCGAAATTGAGGTTGTCGGTCGCCGCCAGTGGATCGGCACCGGTAGCCGTCAGGTTACGCCAGCACTCGGCAACGGCCTGCTTGCCGCCCTCGTAGGCGTCCGCCTCGCAGTAGCGCGGGGTGACGTCGGAGGTGAAGGCGAGGGCCTTGGTCGGGTGGCCTTCGACGCGGATCACGCCGGCATCGCCGCCCGGACGCTGCAGCGAGTTGCCCTGGATCAGGGTATCGTACTGCTCATAGACCCAGCGGCGCGAACTCAGGTTCGGCGAGCCGAGCAGGCGGAGCAGGGCATCGGCCACGTCCATCTGCGGAATGTCGTCGGCGGCCAGCGGCCTGGGCGGAACGGGCGCGATCCACGGCCGGTCGTATTCGGGTGCCTGGTCGCCCAGGTCCTTGATCGGGAGGTTCGCCACCTCTTCGCCCTTCCAGATGACGCGGAAGCGCAGGTCGTCGGTCGTGTGGCCGACGGTGGCGAAGTCGAGTTCCCACTTGTCGAACATCGCGCGGGCAATCGCCTCCTTGTCCGGGTTCAGCACCATGAGCATGCGCTCCTGGCTCTCGGACAGCATCATCTCGTAGGGCGTCATGCCCTCTTCGCGGGTGGGCACCATGTCGAGGTTGAGCTCGATGCCCAGGTCGCCCTTGGCCCCCATTTCCACCGATGAGCTGGTCAGGCCGGCGGCCCCCATGTCCTGGATGGCGATCACGGCGCCGGTGGCCATCAGCTCCAGGCAGGCTTCCAGCAAGCGCTTCTCGGTGAAGGGGTCGCCGACCTGCACGGTAGGGCGCTTCTCCTCGATGTCGTCGCCGAACTCGGCCGAAGCCATGGTGGCGCCGCCGACGCCGTCGCGTCCCGTCTTGGCGCCGAGGTAGACGACCGGCAGGCCGACGCCCCTCGCCTTGGAGTAGAAGATCTTGTCGGTATCGGCGAGGCCGGCCGCGAAGGCGTTGACCAGGATATTGCCGTTGTAGCGCTCGTCGAACTCGACCTCGCCGCCCACCGTAGGCACGCCGAAGGAGTTGCCGTAGCCGCCGATGCCGGCGACGACGCCGGCGACGAGGTGCCTGGTCTTCTCGTGCTCGGGCGCGCCGAAGCGCAGGGCGTTCATCGCCGCCACCGGGCGGGCGCCCATGGTGAAGACGTCGCGCAGGATGCCGCCCACGCCGGTCGCCGCGCCCTGGTAGGGCTCGATGTAGCTCGGGTGGTTGTGCGATTCCATCTTGAACACAATCGCCTGGCCGTCGCCGATGTCGACGACGCCGGCATTCTCGCCCGGCCCCTGGATCACGCGCTCACCACTGGTTGGCAGGGTGCGCAGCCACTTCTTGGAGCTCTTGTACGAGCAGTGCTCGTTCCACATCGCCGAAAAGATGCCGAGCTCGGTGTAGGTCGGCGGCCGACCGATCAGCTGCAGGATCTTCTGGTACTCGTCGAGCTTCAGCCCGTGGTCGGCAACGAGCTCGGGAGTGATGGCAATGTGGTTGTTGAAGGTCATGCGATTCCGGCCTCGATCCGCTTGCTGCCGCTATAGCGGAAGGGACAGCCGAACGTCACCAAAAATGCCCTAGATGTCACCGCCTACCAGCATGGCGAGGCTGGAATTGTAGTATTGCGGATTGCCGGTCACTTCGTTGCCCAGCCAGTCGGGCAGGGCGAGCTGGCCGGTGGGGCTCTCGAGCTCCACTTCGGCGATGACCAGTCCACGGTGGCGACCGCCGAACTCGTCCACCACCCATTCCCCGCCGGGAAGGTCGAGGCGGTGTCGGGTCTTGTCGATCTGCGCCCCGCGGCTGAGGCCGAGCAGCTGGCGGGCGTCGGCTATCGGCACCTCGTATTCGAACTCCGCGCGAGCCAGGGCCGAGCCGCCGCTCTTGATGGTGATGAAGCCCTGGCGGTCGTCGACGGTGCGGACGCGGACGGTGACGCCGGAGCCGCCAGTACTCAGGTAGCCCTGGCGCAGGGTGTGGCTACTTGCGACAAGCGGTCGCCAGCCGTCCGAGGCAACCAGGAACTTTCGCTCGATCTCGATCGCCATCTACTCAGCTGCCTCTCTCGCGGGCCAGGTCTCCAGATACGCGTCGAACCTTGCCTTCAGCGCCTCGGGGCGCTCTGCAAACACCTGCCGGCCGAGAGTGGCGATGCGACGTTCCAGCTCCGCCCGGCGCCGCTCGATGGCATCGGCGAGGAACCCGGCATCGACCTCGGCGTGCAGGTCGGCCGGCGACCTGGCGATGACCGCCTCCAGTACGGCCAGGTCGTGGTGAAGTCCCAGGACCTCGCCAAGATCCCCGGCCGACTTGTAGGCGGAAGGGAGGATATCTTCGGCGCACTCCTCGAGCAGGCCGAGCTGGTTCCAGTGGTACTTGGCGTACTTTCGCCACTCGTGGAAGGCTTCGTCGGTCCGGTGCTTTTCAGCCAGGCGGCGGCTGCGCCGCGCCCGGCGATATGTGTGCGCCAGACCCGAGGTGAGGCTGTCGAGGCTGATCCTGCCGACCTTCCAGGTGTCGGTGCGCGCCTGCAGCTCGTGCATGCGGTCGACGAACCGCTGGAGCGCTTCGGCCTCGCCGGCGGCATTGCCGGCCTCCCGAGGTGCCGTAGCCACCGGCCGGCCGGCCCAGCGCATCAGGTCGGCAAAGGTGCTGCTGGCCACGCGGATGTCGCGTGCCGCGGACAGCCCGCGCGCGCAGTCGCGGACGAACCTGTTCTCGTCCCGCAAGGCGTCGAAATCGGGCCTGACCAGGAGAAACAGGGCACGAAGCTTCTTGCACCGGCGACGGGCCTCGTGCACCCGTCGCTCCGACGTTTCCGTCTCGTTCCGGGCGCCGTCGATCGCCTTGGCGATCTGCTCACGCGCAATCCGGACAAAGCCCGCGCCGATGTCGCTATCGGTGCGGGACCAATGAAACCCCATGACGATCCTGCGGGCCTGTTGCCACTCGGCGACCTTATGTGCGGGGTTGTGTCACAAACAAGCCGGACGATGCGGACCGGGTGCGATCGATTGCCGCCGCGGAGACCTCAGGCCGCGGTCTTGCCTCGACCCAGCCTGCGGTCCGCCGCGACGACGAGCAGCGAGAAGAGCGCCACCGCCACGAGCAGCGCTCCCACGCCGATCGCCACCCCGCCGTAGCCGGACTTGTCCGCGTCGAGGATGGCGTATGGGTACTCGTGCACAACGGCCCCGCGCAGCAGGACCCAGCCCACGTAGCCGATGCCGGGCAGCAGCATCAGCGGGATGTGCCTGAACCGCAGGATCCCATGCGGCGCGCCCAGGGCCCACCAGCCGAGGTAGAGGAGCGGCGCGACGTAATGGAGCAGCCAGGTCGCGACCAGCAGCGCGCCTTCCATCCTGAGCGTCGGCGCCAGCATGAAGTGGTAGTACAGCATGACCAGCGTGATGAAGGCGGCCGCCGAGCCCATCACCACCGGGCGGCGGAACCAACCGAGCCAGCGCACTCCGCTCATCGCCGCGAGGTAGGTGAGGACCAGCCACAGGTTGGTCAGGTGGGTGAAGAAGGTCCAGAAGTAGATGAGCGTGTCCGGCAGCGATCGCGCCACGGGATTGTCGGCCGTAGCCGTCGTCACCGATGGGAAGATGACCCAGAAATCGAGGGCAAGACCGACACAGCCGACGGCAATGCCGGCGAGGGCGAGCAGAATCCGCAAGGCAGAATCCCGGCAACCAGTTGCACTGGCCGCGACACTATTCGCTTCGCGCTGCCTCGGCCATGGCCCGCTGCCCATTCAAGGCCTGCGGCAACGGTCGGTGGCGGCCGCTACGCGGCCAGCAGCGTTGCGAACAGGGCCCGGCCGTCGGTGCCGCCATGCGCCGCCTCGATCAGGTTCTCGGGATGCGGCATCAGTCCCAGCACGTTCCTGCTCGCGTTGAAGACGCCGGCAATGTCGTTGATCGAGCCGTTGGGGTTGGTGCCCTCGGCGTAGCGGAAGGCCACCTGGCCATTGCCTTCGACCGCCCTGAGCGTCTCCGCGTCGGCGAAATAGTTGCCGTCATGATGGGCGACGGGGCAGCGGATGATCTGGCCCTGGGCATAGCCACGGGTGAAGTCGGTGTCGGCGTTCTCGACCGAGAGCTTGACCTCGCGGCACACGAACCGCAGCGAGGCATTGCGCATCAGCACGCCGGGCACCAGTCCCGACTCGCTGAGAATCTGGAAGCCGTTGCAGACGCCCATCACCTTGACGCCCTGGGCGGCGCGTTCGCGGATGGTCTGCATCACCGGCGAGCGGGCGGCGATGGCGCCGACGCGCAGGTAGTCGCCATAGGAGAAGCCACCGGGGATGACGATCAGGTCGACCTTGGGGATCTCGGCATCCTTGTGCCAGACCACGGCCGGAGCCTCGCCACCGATCTTGGTGAGGGCAGCGATCATGTCGCGATCGCGGTTGAGACCGGGGAACACGACAACGGCGGCTTTCATCGGCAGCTCCACTGAGGGGATGCCGATCCTTTGGTGAGTCTTTGCGGCAAATGCAAGCAGGACCTTGCCCGGGGCCCGAGGGGGGGCTATTCCGCCGGCATGGCGGTCGGGCGGGGATAGTCGCGGCCGCCGGGCGTGCCGGGAACATGGGCCCAGGCTGGACGCTCGAACAGGAACCGGCCGTAGCCCGTCTTCCGGATCAGCCAGTAGAGGAGCAGCGGCACAACGAGCGCGATCGCCATGACCATGACCGAGACGACGCTGACATCGGTGATGGCGCCGGTCCTGACGATGAGCGTCCGTGCCGCGGCCATCGGGATGGAGAAGCTCAGGTAGACCACGATCGAGTGCTCGCCGAGCCAGCGCAGCCAGTCCATGCGCGGCAGCCTGATGAGCAACGCGGCGGTCAGGCAGACCGCCAGCGAGCCGGCGAGGCCGAGGGCCAGGTGCACGAAGGGCAGGGCGGCGTATCCCATGGTGATGCCCCGGGGATGCATCTCGGAGCCGCCGGCAAAAACCAGCACACCCTCGAGTATGGCGTAGCCGACCAGCGCCAGGACGACAGCGAAAGCGTGGTGCCGGGTCGTGGCGACGATGCGGAACACGACTGGGGCAAAGGCGTAGCCGGCATAGAAGTACACGAAATACATGGCGAAGTGGTCGACGAGCCCGAGGCCCGTCCGGATCGGCAGCACCTGCAGCGCCACGCCGGCCCCGACGGCGACCCAGTGCGGCACCCGTGCGGCGTGGAGAGCCCGGGCCGCCAGCGAGTAGGCCGCGAGCATGTAGATGAACCACAGCACGCCATAGGGCTCCACGACGGCCCAGGCCATCTGGCTCACGGCGCTATCCAGGTCGCCCGTCCCAAGGCCGACCTTGAACGCGATCTGCAGCGCGGCCCAGAGGAAGTAGAAATAGAGGTAGTGCACGACGCGACGGTCGACGTAGCGTGCCCACGGCCGCGAGATCACCGGTCCCAGGAAAAGGCCGGAGATCAGGAAGAACTCCGGCATGCGGAACGGCGTCGCCCAGCCGATGATGTAGTGCAGGATGCCGGTGCCGTTGAGGTCCTCACCCACGCCATAGGCGGAGTGCATCATGACGACCAGGAGGATCGACAGACCCTTGGCGGCGTCGACCCAATCGAGGCGGTCGTGGGGGGTAGTCGAGGTCAAGGCGAGACTCCAGCGGCACTGCGGTCATCGTAGCGGACCTGTAGCCGGGGGAGTCGGAATGGTGAATTCAGGCTTAAGCGCCGTGGTTAACGGTGCCGGGACGTACCGTCGGCTGGCCGACGGGACACGGGCCGATCAGAACGGCAGAGCCGCGTGCGAGGCCAGCAGGAGGCCGACGGTCATGAAGAACAGCGCGGAGAGGGAGAAAGTCTTGATCATCTCAATAGTCGAGTCTGCGCCAGTGGCGCGTTGGTGTTCGTGTCTCTAGGGCGATTTGCCGGGGCGGAGCAGTCCGCGCCGGTGCATGGCTCCAATGCGCCCCGATGCCTGAACGGAGTCTGAACCGGCACGGTTAATCGCAGCGTCTGATGCAGCCATGCGGCGAATTGGTGGCCGAGCGGCTGCAGCGCCCTCGCCCTGTTTCAGGCGGCGACGCTCAGTGGCTCAGATGCCACGCAAGGGGATGTCAGGCGGGAAAGGGTCGCCTCAGACGGGAACCGAGGCGTAAGCCGCGAACAGCAACCCGAGCGCGAGGAAGAAGGCGATCGACAGCGAAAAGGTCTTGAGCATCGGGGGCGTCTTTGCTTGGCACTGGCTCAGTTACGCGAGCGGCCGGTACCATAGTCGGTGAATGTTAAGGCGTGATTTCGATCGTGTAGTTTTCGATGACGGTGTTGGCGAGCAGCTTCTCGCACATCGCGCGGACATTGGCCTCGGCCTGCGACGCATCCACGTCACCGATCTCGAGGTCGAACACCTTGCCCTGCCGCACGGCGCCGACGCCGGAGAAGCCGAGGCCCTTGAGCGAACCCTGGATCGCCTGACCCTGCGGGTCGAGGACGCCGGCCTTGAGCGTGACGGTGACGCGCGCTTTCATCGAATTTCCCGAAAGAAGCGGGACCCTGCGGTCCCGCGCTGGCCTATTGCACGAGTCGCGGACCGGTGGTCAACGCGTTGTCGGTTTCCACAAGGATCCCTAGGCGCTGAGCCACTTCGCGGTAGGCATCGACGAGGCCGCCGAGGTTCTCGCGGAAGCGGTCCTTGTCGAGCTTGTTGCGGGTCTTGATGTCCCACAACCGGCAGTTGTCCGGGCTGATCTCGTCGGCGAGCACGATGCGCATCAGGTCGCCGTCATAGAGCCGGCCGCACTCGATCTTGAAATCGACGAGCTGGATGCCGACGCCCATGAACAGGCCGGTGAGGAAATCGTTGACCCGGATGGCGAGCGCCATGATGTCGTCGAGTTCCTGCGGGGTGGCCCAGCCGAAGGCTGTGATGTGCTCCTCGGAGACCATCGGGTCGCCGAGCGCATCGTCCTTGTAGTAGAACTCGATGATGGAGCGGGGCAACTGCGTGCCGGGCTCGAGGCCGAGGCGCTTGGTCAGCGAGCCGGCCGCGACATTGCGCACCACCACCTCGAGCGGGATGATCTCGACTTCCTTGATCAGCTGCTCGCGCATGTTGAGCCGGCGGATGAAGTGGGTCGGGATGCCGAGGCCGTTCAGCTTGGAGAAGATGAACTCGGAGATGCGGTTGTTGAGGACGCCCTTGCCGTCGATGATCTCGTGCCGCGCGCCGTTCCCGGCCGTGGCGTCGTCCTTGAAATACTGGATCAGCGTGCCGGGCTCCGGGCCCTCATAGAGGGTCTTGGCCTTGCCGTCATAGATCTTGCGGCGACGGTTCATATGAGCCCTGCCTCTCGGACAATGTGGGGAATTGCGGCTAATGCGCCAGAACAGTCGCAAAAAGCAAGTTCTTTTGCCGCGCCCGCCGCGGCGCGGGCCGGCGCCATGCATCCGGCGGCCGGCTCCCGCGTTGTGCGGATTGACCATTTGCCGCGCGGGCGACCCCGTTGATTTGGCCGCCGTGCCGGCTTATGTCGAAGCCAATCGAGGGCGCCCGGCAGCGGGCCGAATAGCGGAGAGCATGATGTCGGGTTTCAGCGATCGCGAAAAAGGCCAGGAAGCCAAGTTCGCCCACGACTCGGAGTTGCGCTTCAAGGCCGAGGCGCGCCGCAACAAGCTGCTCGGCCTGTGGGCTGCCGAGCACATGGGCCTCTCCGAGGAGCACGCCAGGCAGTATGCCGCCGAAGTCGTGGCCTCCGACTTCGAGGAAGCCGGCGACGAGGACGTGTTCCGCAAGATTTCGGGCGACCTCAAGGCCAAGGGCGCCTCGGTCTCCGACGACATGATTCGCCAGAAGATGGCCGAACTGGTCGCCGTGGCCCGTGAGCAGGTCCTTACCGAGGGCTAAGCCCTCAGAAGCAATAAGATTTGCCGCTTGCGTGGCAGTTGAAGCTTTCGACGGCCTTGTTGTACGCCCGAATGGCGTCGTCTTGTGCCGTCGAGAGGCACTCAACGTAGTCGTTGGTCTGCCGCTTGAAGCGCTCCATGTCGGAGCGGCAGCTTTGAAACGAGTATTCGTCGTCGAAGGTGCCGTAGCCGTCGATGCAGTAGGGCTTCCTCGGCTCGCTGCAATAAGTCTGAGCGTGGGCGCTCATCGTGCTGGCAACTAGGGCGACTATCGCCATTGGCAGTGCCATTTTCCTGGGCATCATTCTGGCAGGCCCTCAAATCCGTTGCATCAGCCTTGTGAACATCAGCAGGCCCTCGGGCCAGGGGCCGTGCCCGGACTGCAGATTGATGTGGCCGGCGTCGCCGGCGAAGTGCAGCTCCGAGCCCCAGGCCGCGGCCATATGGGCGGCGCGCTCGAGCGACACCATCGGGTCCGTGTTGGAGACGACGAGCAACGAGGGGAAGGGCAGGGGGTCGAGCGGCACGCCGGCGAAGCTCTGCGCCTCGCGCGGCACGGCCTTGCCCTCGTGATCGGGCGGCGAGACGAGGAACGCGCCCTTGACCTTGCCCTTGGGAAAGCGTGGCGCGGCGTGCACGAGCGCCGACACCGCCAGCGAATGGGCAATCAGCACCACGGGTCGCTCGGCCATCTCCACGGCCTCGACTATGGCCGCCGTCCAGTCGCGTATGTCGGGATTGTCCCAGTCATCCTGCTCGACGATCCTGCCGGTTGAGAAGCGCTCGGCCCAGCGCCGCTGCCAGTGACCGGCGCCGGAGTTGCCGAGGCCGGGCAGGACAAGGATGTCGGCGTCGGCGATCCGCATCAGGCTTCGGGCCTGAACACGCGCTCGAACAGCGTATCGACATGCTTCAGGTGGTAGAAATCGTCGAACATGGCGTCGATCTCGCTCACCGACAGCCTGGCCGAGACCTCCGGATCGGCCTTGAGCAGGCTGGCGAACAGCCCGGCGCGGTCGCCGCGATGCTGCCAGACCTGCATGGCGTTGCGCTGCACGGCGGCATAGGACTCCTCGCGGCTCATGCCGGCCTGGGTCAGCGCCAGCAGCACGCGCTGGCTGTTGTGCAGACCACCGAGCAGGTCGAGGTTGCGCTTCATGTTCTCGGGGTAGACCAGCAGGTTCTCGATCAGCCCGGTGAGGCGGTTGAGCGCGAAATCGAGCGTGATCGTGCCATCCGGCCCGATCATGCGCTCGACCGAGGAGTGCGAGATGTCACGCTCGTGCCAGAGGGCGACGTTCTCGAGCGCCGGGGTGACCATGCCGCGCACGATGCGGGCCAGGCCCGTGAGGTTCTCGCTCAGCACCGGATTGCGCTTGTGCGGCATGGCCGAGGAGCCCTTCTGGCCGGGCGAGAAGAATTCCTCAGCCTCAAGCACTTCCGTCCGCTGCAGGTGGCGGATCTCGGTGGCGAGGCGCTCGATCGACGAGGCGATGACGCCGAGCGTTGCGAAGAACATCGCGTGCCGGTCGCGCGGAATCACCTGGGTCGAGATCGGCTCGGGGGTGAGGCCCATCTTCTCGGCGACATAGGCCTCGACGCGCGGATCGATGTTGGCGAACGTGCCGATGGCGCCCGAGATGGCCGCGGTAGCGATCTCGGCGCGGGCCGCGACGAGCCGGGCGCGGTTGCGGGCGAACTCGGCATAGGCCTCGGCCAGCTTGATGCCGAAGGTCGTCGGCTCGGCGTGGATGCCGTGGCTGCGGCCGATGGTGATGGTGTACTTGTGCTCCTTGGCGCGCGTCCTGAGCGCCACCAGCAGGCGGTCGATGTCGCCCAGCAGGATGTCCGACGCCCGCGCCAGCTGCACCGCGAGGCAGGTGTCGAGCACGTCTGACGACGTCATGCCCTGGTGCAGGAAGCGGGCCTCGGGGCCGACGATCTCGGCGACGTGGGTAAGGAAGGCGATGACGTCGTGCTTGGTGGTGCGCTCGATCTCGTCGATGCGCGCGACGTCGAAAGTGGCGTCCTTGCCCTTAGCCCAGATCGTGTCGGCGGCCTCCCTGGGGACGACGCCGAGCTCGGCGAGCCTAGTGGTGGCGTGGGCCTCGATTTCGAACCAGATGCGGAAGCGGGTTTCCGGCGACCAGACGGCGACCATCTCGGGGCGGGAGTAGCGCGGAATCATAGGCTTATCGCTCGTTGTTCGCGTAACGGATGCGTTACGCCGTGAGGGTGGTGGCGGCGTTGCGAATAGCCGCGATACGCCCGGCATAGGTGGTCGGATCGTTGCCGGAAAACACAGATGTACCAGCGACATAGAGATCGGCGCCGGCCTCGGCGAGGGCCCTGGCGTTGTCGACGGTGACGCCGCCGTCCACCTCTAGATCTATGGGTCTTGCTCCAATCAAAGCCCGGGCCTGGCGCAGCTTTCTGAAGCTTTCTTCTATGAACTTTTGGCCCCCGAATCCGGGGTTGACGCTCATCACCAGCACAAGGTCGACATCATCGATCACCTGCTCGATGGCGGAAACGGGGGTGGCCGGATTGATGGCGACGCCGGCGCGCTTGCCTTCGGCGCGGATGGCCTGCAGCGAGCGGTGGAGGTGCGGACCGGCCTCGGCGTGCACAGTGATGATGTCGGCGCCCGCCCTGGCGAAAGCCGCCAGATACGGATCGACCGGTGCGATCATCAGGTGGACGTCGATGACCTTCCTGGTCAACGGGCGGATGGCCGAGACGATCAGCGGCCCGATGGTGATGTTGGGGACGAAATGCCCGTCCATCACGTCGACATGGATGTAGTCGGCGCCCCCGTCGTCGATGGCGCGGATTTCCTCGCCGAGCCGGGAGAAGTCGGCGGAGAGGATGGATGGGGCGATACGGATCGGACGGGGCATGGGCAGACGCCTCTGCAGTTGTTCAGTGGCTGATACAGCGCCCCAACCGCGATGTCATCCCTGCGAAAGCAGGGATCCATCTCTCCGCCCGCGCAAGCTGTGAGTTGGATCCCTGCTTTCGCGGGGATGACAGCTGGTGGTTGGACCGCCGGTTGAACGGAGCCACCTTCACATCCCGGCGAGCGCCAGAGCGCCACATTGCCTTCGGCGGCAAACCCGATATGACTTCGCGCGCAATGGATCAGATTTCGCTTTGGCTGGTGTTCGGGGCAGGGGTGCTGAGCTTTCTCAGCCCGTGCGTGCTGCCGCTCGTGCCGCCCTATCTAACCTATATGAGCGGTGCGAGCTTCGACCAGCTGCGCGCCGACGGCGCGACGGCCGGCACGCTGTGGCGCAAGAGCGTGTTCACCTCGCTGTTCTTCATCGCCGGCTTCTCGATCGTCTTCATCCTGTTCGGCATCACCGCGACGGCGCTGGGCCAGGCGTTCCGGCAGGCGCTGCCGGTGCTGACGCCGCTTGCCGGCGTCTTCATCATCGCGATGGGGCTGCACTTCCTCGGCATCTTCCGCATCGGGTTCCTTGACCGGCAGCTGCGGCACAACGGACCGGGCGTCGCCAGCGGCCCGCTCGGCGGCTTCCTGCTCGGCCTTGCCTTCGCCATCGGCTGGACGCCCTGCATCGGCCCCGTGCTGGCGGCGATCCTGGCGGTCGCGTCGAGCAAGCAGACGGCAATGGATGGCGCAGCCCTGCTCGGGCTCTATTCCCTCGGGCTCGGCGTACCGTTCCTGCTCGCCGGCATCGCCATCGGTCCGTTCCTCAGCTTCTTTTCGGGGTTCAAGAAACATCTGGGCACGGTCGAGAAGGTGATGGGCTCGCTGCTGGTGGTTACGGGGCTGCTGTTCCTTACCGGCCAGTTCACCCGCATCTCGTACTGGTTCCTCGAGACCTTCCCGGTCCTGCAGCAGTTCGGCTGAAGACAGCATTCAATCCCGGTTCAGGCCGCCGGCACTACCTGGTGTACGTCGCCCCGACCGGTCGCATCGACACAGGCGGGGCGTCGCCAAGGAATGCGAGTATTGAATGAACACCAAGACCAAACTGCTCATTCTGGCGCTGGCCGAACTGGCTTTCATCGCGGGCATGCAGCCGGCGATGGCGAAGCCGGCGATCGGAAACAGGCCGGTCAAGATCGACTCGACCACGGCGAAGACGACATGCGCGGTGATGGACGGGACGTTCCGCTACACCAGCGGCGGGGGCTGGAGCTGCAAGATGGACACCGGCTCCGGCTGGACGATCCAGACCTGCAATGCCAACGGCTCGTGCACCGTGAGCCGCGAGCCCTACAGGAGCTAGGCGCAAACGCGTAGTCCAAACAAACCGCTGCCGCGCCCTGCCGCGGCGGTTTGCTTTGCCTAGATCAGCTTCAGTCCCCGCATCGAGACGTGCCCGGACTTTCCGATGATCAGGTGATCGTGCAGGGTGATCCCGAGCGGGCGGGCCACGTCGTTGATCTGCCGCGTCATCTGCACGTCGGCGGAGGAGGGCGATGGGTCGCCCGAGGGGTGGTTGTGCACGAGGATGAGCGCCGTCGCCGAGAGTTCCAGCGTGCGCTTGATCACCTCGCGCGGATAGACCGGGGTGTGGTCGACGGTGCCGGTCTGCTGCACCTCGTCGGCGATCAGCCGGTTCTTCTTGTCGAGGAAGAGGATGCGGAACTGTTCGATGTTGTTGAAGGGCATCTGGGTCGTGCAGTAGTCGATCAGCGCCGACCATGAGCTGAGGATGGGCTTGTCCGGGGCCATGCGATCACGCGCGAAGCGCTGCGCGGCGGCCTGGATGACCTTGAGGTTTGCGGCCGAGACGAGGCCTAGGCCCCTGACGTCGTCGAGCTGCTGCGGCGTCGCCGAGAAGACGCCCGAGAACGAGCCGAACCTGGCGATCAGTTCCTTGGCGAGCGGCTTGGTGTCCTTGCGCGGGATGACGATCTGCAGGACCAGCTCGAGCAGCTCGTAGTCCTCGATGTGCTGTTCGCCCAATTGCAGGAAGCGCTGGCGGGCACGCTCGCGATGGCCGGCATAGTGGGGGGCGACAGCTTCGCCGAGTCCGTCCGGCGATGGCTTTGCCCCCCTGGTCATGCGCTAGCGTCGGGCTTCGAGCGGGTTGAAGAGGCCGCGTGGCGAGCGCGTGAAGATTTCGGCGCCGGTCTCGGTAATGCCGATCGAGTGCTCGGCCTGGGCGGAGAGCGTGCGGTCGCGGGTGACGGCGGTCCAGCCGTCGGCGAGGATCTTCACGTGCGGACGGCCGAGGTTGATCATCGGCTCGATGGTGAAGATCATGCCGGGCTTCAGCGGCACGCCGGTGCCTGGCACGCCGAAATGCATTATGTTGGGCTCGTCATGAAAGAGCTGGCCGACGCCGTGGCCGACGAAATCGCGCACCACGCTCATCCGCTCGGCCTCCGCCAGCACCTGGATGGCCGCGCCGATATCGCCCGTCGTGTTGCCCGGCCTGGCGGCGGCTACGCCGGCCTCGAGGCTCTGGTAGGTGACCTCGATCAGGCGCTCGGCCTTCCGGCTGATCTCGCCCACCGGATACATGCGCGAGCTGTCCCCGTACCAGCCGTCGACGATCAGGGTGAGGTCGATGTTGACGATGTCGCCCTCGCGCAGGGGCCGTTCGTCGGGGATGCCGTGGCAGACGACGTGGTTGATCGAGGTACAGGTCGAGTGGCGGTAGCCCTTGTAGAACAGGGTCGCGGGAATGGCGTTGTGGTCGCGCGCGAACTCATAGGCCAGCCTGTCGAGCGCGGCGGTCGTGACGCCGGGCCGAACCGCATCGACGAGCAGGTCCAGCGCTTCGGCGGTCAGCCGGCCGGCCTTGCGCATGCCGGCGAACCCGGCCTCGCCATGCAGCGGGATGACTCCCTGCGTGCGGCGGCTCTTGGTCTCGGCATCGACAAAGGTGATCATCACAGGCTCCGTTCAGGCTGCCGAAAGTAGGCGTTCATCGCGCGCAAGAAAAGGGCGTTCGCAAGGTCAGCCAGGCTGTGGCATTCGCCCCGGATTGCTTGACCATTCGGGCCCTGGTGAGGCAATGCATTATGCCTCGCATTTCCGGGGCACCCATGCCGTCGCCAGAACCCGTCACCGCCGCCCTCGTCGTCATCGGCGATGAAATCCTCTCCGGCCGGACCAAGGACGTGAACATCGGCGCCACGGCCGACTTCTGCACCGAGCTTGGCATCGAGCTGAGCGAAGTGCGTGTCGTTCCCGACATCGAGGACGAGATCATCGCCGCGGTGAACGCTGTAAGATCCCGCTACACCTACGTTTTCACCACCGGCGGGATCGGCCCCACGCATGACGACATCACCGCAGACGCGGTCGCCAAGGCGTTTGGCGTGGGCTTGCCGATCAATGCCGAAGCGCGCGCCATGCTGGAAGCGCGCTGGCAGCAGACCGGGACGGAAGTCAACGAGGCGCGGCTCCGCATGGCCCGCATTCCCGAGGGCGCGGCGCTGATCGTCAACTCGGTCAGTGCGGCGCCGGGCTTCCGCATCGGCAATGTGCACGTGATGGCGGGCGTACCCAAGATCATGCTGGCCATGCTCGAATCGATCGCGCCGACCCTCAAGGGCGGCCGCAAGGTGAAGTCGATCACCATTCGCTGCCGGGTCGGAGAAGGCACGATCGGCGGGGATTTCGGCCGTATCCAGGGCGAATTTCCCGACGTGAAGATGGGGAGCTACCCCCAGATGGGGCAAACGGCCGTGATGACGGAACTGGTGCTCCGCTCGCCGGACGAGGCGCGCCTCGAACAGGCAGCCGCGCGCGTCCGCGAGATGGTCACCGAAGCGCATCGCGCCGCCGGGCTGCCGCTCGAGGTCGAGGTTTATTGAGGTTTCCGGGCCGGTTGGCCCCCAACAAGACGAAGCGGCGCCGCCGCGACAGGAGAATGAAGTGACCAGCCCGCAGAAATCCTTCCCCGTGACCTGGGACCAGTTCCACCGCGACAGCCGCGCACTTGCCTGGCGGCTGCAGTCGCTCGGGCCGTTCGATGCGTTGGTGGCGATCACCCGCGGCGGCCTCGTGCCAGCGGCGATCGTGGCGCGCGAGCTCAACATCCGCGTGGTCGAGAGCGTGGCGGTCAAGAGCTACGATCACCAGAACCAGGGCGGCGTCAAAGTGCTGAAGCCGATCACCGAAGAGCTGCTGCAGAAGGCGAAGTCGGGCGGCAAGATCCTGATCGTGGACGACCTGGTGGACACCGGCGCAACGGCCCGCGTGGTCCGCGACATGCTGCCGGGCGCGCATTTCGCCACCGTCTATGCCAAGCCCAAGGGCCGCGAGATGGTCGACACCTTCATCACCGAAGTCAGCCAGGACACCTGGATCTTCTTCCCGTGGGACCTGGACGTCGCCTACGTGCCGCCGATCTCGGGTGCCACGGACTAGCAGCCAAGCGGGCTCAGGACGCCAGCCGCGAGAGGGGCCACACCCCCGCAACCGTTTGAGTTTTTGCCACATCTGTGGGAAACGGCGTGGCGCGCGGGCGTGATGGAATGGTAGACATACGGGACTTAAAATCCCGAGGGTGTACACCCGTGTGGGTTCGAGTCCCACCGCCCGCACCATGGATCGAGGCCGTTCATGCTGCTCAAGCTCGAGGTTCTGGAAGCAATCAAGCGTGGCGAGGTCACGCTGCAGTTCCGGCGCTGGACGCGGCCGACGGTAAAGCCGGGCGGGACGCTGAAGACCAAGGTCGGGCTGCTCCGGATCGGGCGGATCGACGACATGTCGCCCGACGATGTCGGCGAGGCCGACGCACGCAAGGCGGGGTTCAGGGACGTGGCCGAGTTCCGCCGCTGGCTCGATACGATGAAGCAGGGGCCATTGTTCCAGCGGATCGAGGTCAGCTACCTGGGAGAGGCGGAGTGATCCGGCTCCTGCTGGCGGCTGCGCTTCTGCTCGCGCCAGTGCCGGCATCTGCGCAGGGTCTATCCGAGGACGAGGTCGACGCGTTGCCGGCCTGCACCGCGTGGTCGGCGCAGTTTCGGGAGGACGAGGGCGGCGCAGTATTCACCGCCGCGGCCTGCGCCAGCGACCGGCCGGATGCATACCTGCTGATGACCTGCTCGGCGGGCACGATCTTCATGCGCTACGACCTTGCCGCCGGGGCGGAGCGGTCTCCCGGGCCCGGGGAGTCGGCCGGGGTGGACTTTACTATCGGCGTGTCGACCCAGCGGGTGGCGATGCAGCATGAGGAGATGGACGGGATGTTCGCCGCTCGGGTGCCGGCCGCCGGACCGCTGGTGGCGCTGATGGCCTCCGGCGAGGTCCTGCGCATAGCCGACGGCGCCGGGATCTATCCCGAGCATACGTTCCGACTGGCCGGGTCGGCCTCGGCGCTCAAGGCGCTGCTGGCGCGCTGCAGGTAGGCCCGCGGGCGCGGGAAGGCGGGGCCGGGCGGACCGTCGGTGGCCGCTGGCGGTGTACATGGTGCACCCGTGCGCGCTGCGGAAGGCGGCGATGGAACGTCCTTGCGGCTGGCGCATTGAGTGTCCCGCGAACCATGATGAGGTGCCTCAAATGCACAAGGACGAAATGAAGGGCGCTGCCAAGGAGGCCCGTGGCAACGTGAAGGACGCCATCGGCAAGGTCACCGGCGATGCCAAGCTGCGCGCCGACGGTGCCGCAGACAAGCTCGAGGGCCGGGCGCAGAAGGCCGTCGGCAAGATGAAGGGCGCGGCGCGCGACGCCCTCAAGCACTGAACGATCACTGTCGTCCGGACCGGCTCCCGGTCCGACGTTGTCAGGAGAACGGAAGGTCGCCCCAGGGCGGCCTTCTTGCGCTAGCATGGCCGCCCATGGAGGCGGCGATGATCGGCAGCATTCTCACCGGCGCGGTGGCGCTCATCCACTTCTGTATCCTGGTGCTCGAGATGTTCCTGTGGGACAAGCCGCCGGGGATGAAGGCGTTCGGGACCACGGCCGAGTTCGCGCGGGCCTCGAAGGTCCTCGCGGCGAACCAGGGACTCTACAACGGGTTCCTCGCGGCCGGGCTGTGCTGGGGCATCTGGCTGGGCCCGGCCGGTGATCCGGTGAAGGTATTCTTCCTGCTCTGCGTCATGGCGGCCGGGCTCTACGGGGCGCTGACCGTCAGCCGCAAGATCCTCTATGTGCAGACGATTCCCGCCGCGCTGGCGTTGCTTGCCGTGTGGCTGGCCTGAGCTTGTGCACAGGGCGCGCACGCGTCCCGACAGCGATTGCGGTGCTGGAACATCTTGGCTAACCTACTCACGGCGATGTGATCCGAGGGCAGCCCGATGCGGGAGTTCTCAGTCGATCAGAAGTCCTGTTCGCGGCGGTGCGGCCGTGGCGGAGAGGGTTCCGATGTGCAGTCGCCGGCGCAAACCAGACGAGCCCGCGAGTTGCGGCGTGGACTCGGCAGCTTTGGCCCGCGAGGGGTGGGCCAGTTCCAGCGCGGCCAGAGGCCAGGGTCGCGGGCTGGAGCGATTCCGGTCGCAATTCTGGCGTATCGCGCGGATTGAATGAGTTTGATGAGGCGACTGTCCACGCCGTGGACGGAAACAACGCCGCAGGAGGGGTGGGCGTCTCGGCCGAATGGAGGCGGGCCCGCGGTGAAGCAGGTGATCTTCCGGGTCGACTACGGCATGGTAAGCCACGGGCTGGCGCCGCTGTTCGTCGACGGGCACGCCACCGAACTGGAGTTCTGGGGGTTGTCCAGCGACATCGTCCGGAGGCTCAGGCGGCTGAACGAGTTGTACGACCGGCAGATCAACTGGGACGATCCGACCGATCCCGGCTGGCGCATGTCCGAGCGAGACCGGAGCGAGTTCAACGCGCTGTTGCCGTTTGTCGTTTCGGAATTGCAGGTCGCGCTGGGCGATCGCTGGCAGATCGTGGTCGAGAGCCAGTCGATCTAGGCTGTTGGGCCGGCCCTGGCATCGCACAAGGCCATCTTCGCGAACGCGGGAGTTCCAGTACTGGCACCGCCCCGCACGCAGAGATTCCCGCTTTTGCGGTTAGGCGCAGCCGTCAGTCGAAGCTGTAGTGCAGGCGGGCACAGCCGGTGCCGAGCGAGGTGGCGGACAGCAGTCGTATGGCCTTGCTGAAGCCGGTGGGCGGGAACAGCGGATGACCGCCGCCGAGCAACTGCGAGATCACGTAGATCTCGATTTCGTCGAGCGCGCCACGCTCGATGAAGGCCATCTGCAATTGCCCGCCACCGAGCATCCACACGTTGCCGTCATCGAGGGCACGGAGTTCGGCGATCAGCGCGTCCACGTCGGTACGGGTTTCCAGCCGGCCGATCGGGTCGGGCAGGGGGCGCGAGGTGACGACGATGCAGCGCTGTTCGGCATAGGGCCAGGGGATGTTCTCGCGGACCAGCCAGTCGTAGGTGCCGCGTCCCATGACCACAGTCCGGATGCGCTTGATGAACAGGTTGTAGTCGTATTCGCCAAGCTGCATGTCGGTGCGCCGGGTCAGCCAGTCGAGCGATTCGCCGGGATCGGCCACGAAGCCGTCGAGGCTGGAGGCGATATAGCCGATGATGCGGGCCATGGCGGTTTCCCCTGTGTTCAGAACGTGGTAGATTAATATAAACGAACATTCGTTTATATTGGAAGCCATGTCCAGACCCCGAAAGATCACCGACGAGGAAGTTGTGGAAGCGGTTGCGGGCCTGATCGCCCGGGAGGGGCCGGGCGCATTGACCTTCGCCTCGGCAGCGGCGGCGACCGGCCTGTCGCCGGCCACGCTGGTGCAGCGCTACGGCAACCGCGAGGCGCTGCTGCGGGCGACCCTGCTGTGGATGTGGGACCAACTCGATGCCGAGACGCAACGTGCCGATGCGGCCCACCCGCTCGACCCGGAGGGGGCGGTTGCGCTCCTCGTCCGCCTGTCCGCCGATTACGTGTCGGGCGAGGAGGCGGCGCAGGGCCTGTTGCTGCTGCGCGAGGATCTTCGCGATCCGGTCCTCCGAGCCCGCGGCGTGGCCTGGAACAGGGCGCTGATCTCGGCGCTGGGGCGGCGCCTCAGCGACGTCCCCGAAGCACGGGAGCGGCTCGGGAGGCTGATGGCCAGCCAGTGGCAGGGAGCCGTGCTGTGGTGGGGGTTCTCGCGCGAGGGAACGTTGCGCGGCCGGCTTCGACGCGAGTTGCGGGAATGGGTTGCGGCCGTCGGCGTGGCCTGAGGTCAATCCCCGGCAGAATCGGTTTCTCCCGTTGCTCGGGCGCGTCTATCCTGTGCCCATGCACTATCGCGTACTTGAGACCGGGCTTGGGCCAATGGCGATCGGCTGGACCGACGCGGGGATTGCACGCCTCCTGCTGCCCGGTGACACCCCGGCGGACATGCGCCAGCGATTGGGACAGGCTGGAGGAAGCGAGAAGCACGACGGGCAGCCCGAGCTCGCGGCGCGCATCGCCGCCTATTCGGAAGGGGCGCGCGACAGCTTCCGGGACATCACCCTGGACCTTGATGGCGTGCCCGAGATGAACCGGCGCATCTACCGGCACATCCGTGAACTGGAGTGGGGCGAGACGACGACCTACGGGGCCATTGCGCGCTGGCTGGGCGATGTCGCCATGTCCCGGGCGGTCGGCGCAGCGATGGGCGCGAACCCAATTCCGCTGATCGTGCCGTGCCATCGCGTCCTCGCAGCCGACGGGCGCACGGGCGGGTTTTCGTCGCCGAGGGGCGTCAGGGCGAAGATGGAAATGCTGGCCCTGGAGAAGGCGGCATCCCCGAACGGGCAGTTCTCGTTCGGCTTCTAGTTGGGTCGCCGGTCTCGAAACGGGTGGGCTACTGGCCGCGCTTGAACACCTTGAGGTGCGTCAGTTCCTTCGCCACTCTCGTAGCGATGGTCTCGACCGGATCGGCGACATCGACGCGCAGGACGTTCTCGTCATCGCCGGGCCGCTCGAGCGTGGCGAACTGGCTGTCCAGCAGCTTGGGGCTCATGAACTCGTGATGGCGGGCCTCGATGCGCTTGCGGATGACCTCGATGTCGCCGTCGAGGAAGACGAACAGGATCGGCTCCTCGGCCTTCTCGATGAGATAGTCGCGGTAGGCGCGCTTGAGCGCCGAGCAGGCGCCGACGGCGACGCCTTTCTGGTCCGCTGCCTCGGCGAGCGCCCTGGCCAGCGTCTCGAGCCAGGGCCAGCGGTCCTCGTCGACCAGCGGGATGCCGGCGCGCATCTTTTCCTTGTTGGCGGGCGGGTGGTAGCCGTCGCCGTCGAGGAAGGGCGCGTGCAGGCGCCGGCCGAGGGCCGCGCCGACGGCCGATTTGCCCGAGGACGAGACGCCCATCACGATGATGATGCGGGCGGGCTTAAACCGTGGCTGTGAAGGCGCCGTCGACATAGAGGATGTGTCCGTTGACGAAGGAGGAGGCCTCGGAGGCGAGAAAGACGGCGGCGCCGCCCAGTTCGGCGGGCATGCCCCAGCGGCCCATCGGGGTACGCTTCTCGACCCAGGCGTTGAATTCCTGGTTCTGAAGCAGCGCCTCGTTGAGTTCCGTCGCGATGTAGCCCGGCGCGATGCCGTTGACGTTGAGTCCGTGCCTGGCCCAGTCGACCGCCATGCCGCGCGTCAGGTTCGCGATCGCTGCCTTCGACGCCGAATAGGGCGCCACCGAAGCGCGCGCGAAATTGCTCAGCACCGAGCAGATGTTGATGATCTTGCCCGACTTCCGGGCGATCATGCCGCGCACCACGGCCCGGCTGACCAGGAAGGCCGAGGTGACGTTCGTGTCCATGACCTGGTGGAACTTGTCGAGCGTCCATTCCTCGAGCGGCTGGCGATGCTGCATGCCGGCATTGTTGACCAGGATGTCGACAGGGCCGATCTCGTTCTCGGCATGGGCGATGGCGTCCTCGACGCTCTCCTCGCTGGCAACGTCGAACGCCAGAGCCTTCACGCGGGCGCCACCCTCGGCGAGTTGCGCGGCGGCAGCGCCGAGCGCCTCCGGATTGCGCGAATTGATGATGATCTCGGCGCCGGCCCCGGCGAGCGCCTCGGCGATGCCGTAGCCGATACCGCGGCTGGAACCTGTGACGAGGGCCCGCTTGCCGCGCAGGCTGAACAGGGAAATCGAGTCCAAACTTGTGCCCCTCCCGAGCGTAGAGGGGCGGAGACTAGTGGATACGCGAGCGCTTGGTAAGGCAGCAAAAGGTACGTGCACAGGCGACACCCGTCGGCGCCGCCCAGGGGTGGCTTTCGCCGGCCCGCCATGTCAAAAAGCCGCCCACGAAATCCTAATAACTCCCAATGGAGAAAACGATGGCGTCCGCCGATATCGGCCTGATCGGGCTTGCGGTCATGGGGTCCAACCTGGCTCTCAATATTGCCGACAAGGGCTATACCGTCGCCGTCCACAACCGCACGGCCGCCAGGATCGATGACTTCGTCGCAACGGCGAAGGAGCAGGGGCTCGACGGCCGGGTCGTGCCGGAAGCGGACCTGGTGCAGTTCATCCAGTCGGTGAAGCGCCCGCGCTCGATCATCATCATGGTGAAAGCCGGCAAGCCGGTGGACGAGATGATCGAGCAACTGCTGCCGCATCTCGACAAGGGCGACGCCATCCTCGAATGCGGCAACTCGCTCTACACCGACAGCCAGCGCCGCTTCGAGTACCTGCGCGACCAGGGCATCGGCTTCCTCGGCATCGGTGTGTCCGGTGGGGAGGAAGGGGCGCGCCATGGTCCCTCGATCATGGTCGGCGGCCCGGAAGAGCAGTGGAAGAACGCGCAGCCGATCCTCGAGGCGATTTCGGCCAAGTTCAACGGCGAGCCGTGCTGCGCCTATCTCGGCGAGGGCGGCGCAGGCCACTTCGTCAAGATGATCCACAACGGCATCGAGTACGGCGACATGCAGATGATCGCCGAGGTTTATGGCGTTATGCGCGACGGGTTGGGGATGAACCCGGCAGCCTCGAGCAAGGTGTTCAAGGACTGGGACAAGGGCCCGCTCAACTCCTACCTCATCGAGATCACCGGGCTGGTGCTCGAGGCGGTCGAGCCCAGGACGGGCAAGCCGCTGGTTGACCTGATCCTCGACAAGGCGGGCCAGAAGGGCACGGGTACCTGGTCCGCGATCGCGGCGCAGCAGCTCGCCGTGCCGGCCACTGCGATCGAAGGCGCGGTCGCGGCCCGCTCGATCTCATCCCGCAAGGAGGAGCGCGTGGCGGCCGAGGCGATCTACGGCAAACCATCGGCCGGCAAGGCCGACGTGTCGCTCTCCGATCTCGAGCAGGCGCTGCTGGCCGGCAAGATCGTCTCCTATGCCCAGGGGTTCGCCGTGCTGTCGAAGGCATCGGAGGAGTTCGGCTGGAAGCTGCCGCTCGCGACCATCGCCAAGATCTGGCGCGCCGGCTGCATCATCCGCTCGCGCTTCCTCGACCAGATGTCGGCGGCCTATGCCAAGGGCGAGGCGACCAACCTGCTGATGGTGCCGGACTTCGTTGCCATCATGAAGACGGCCAACAAGTCGCTGCGCAAGGTCGTCGCGGCCGCCGCCCTGGGCGAATTCCCCCTGATCTGCCTTTCGGCCTCGCTCGCCTATTTCGACAGCTACCGCCAGGCGCAGGGAACCGCCAACCTGACCCAGGGCCAGCGCGACTTCTTCGGCGCGCACGGCTTCATCCTCACCGACCGCGAAGGCGAGCAGCACGGCACCTGGCCGTCGACGCTGGGGAAGTAAGGGGGGCTTTCGCGTAGCCGCCGGCCGTCATCCTTCCCACCAGCCGTCATCCCGGCGAAAGCCGGGACCCACGGCTCGAGCGGTCAGGCTGAGCGCCGACAGCGCCCGCCCTGCGCAGATGGGTCGGCAACAAAGCGCATGTGGCGCTCCCAGGGCACTGGGTCCCGGCTTTCGCCGGGATGACGACCGAGCGTGACGCAAGCTCCCAAGTCACCCGCCGGGATGACTCCGGACGTGGGACGACAACGTGCCCCACTCACCAACTCGATCGTAGCCAAGGTCAGTCTTCGTCGTCGTCGATGATCTCGATCTCGATGACGCCCTTCTTGCCAGCGGCGAGGCCGAGCTTGCCGTGCTTGATGGCGAGCGCCTTGTCGCCGAAGAGTTTGCGGCGCCAGCCCTTGAGGGCGGCCACGTCGGCATCGTCGTCGAGGACGATGGCGTCGATATCGTCGGAGGTGGCGATGATGCGCGAGGCGACGCCGTTGTCTTCGGAGACCGCCTTGAGCAGCACACGCAGCAGGTCGCCGACGGCTCCCTTGGGGGAGGGGCCACGTACGCGGTCGGGCAGTTTGGGCAGCTCGCTCTTGGGCAGCGCCTCGACGTCCTTGAGGATCGAGATCACTTCGGCGGCGGCCGACGAGCGGCCGTAGCCGCGCTGCACGGCGCGCAGCTTTTCGAAGGCCTCGGGGGTCAACGGGTGCTGCATGGCGAGCTCGATGAGCGCGTCGTCCTTGAGGATGCGGCTGCGCGGCTGGTCCGTATCCTGCGCGCGTTGCTCGCGCCAGGCGGCCAGCGCCTTCAGCGCGGCGACATCGCGCGGCTTGTTCAGCTTGGCCTTGAGCCGCTCCCAGGCGTGCTCGGGCTGGACGACGTAGGTGTGGATCGACTCGAGGATGGCGAGCTCGTCCTCGACCCAGTCCCAGCGGCCGGCATCGTCGACCTGCTTCAGCAGCGACTTGTAGACGTCGCGCAGGTGGGTAACGTCGGCCAGGGCGTAGATCTTCTGCTTCTCGCTGAGCGGGCGCGCCGACCAGTCGGTGAAGCGCGAGGACTTGTCGAGTTCGACCTTGGTGATCGAGCGCACGAGGTTGTCGTAGCTGACGCTGTCGCCGAAGCCGCAGACGGAGGCCGCGACCTGGGTATCGAAGATGTTGGCGGGAACCTTGCCGGTCAGCTTGACGAAGATTTCGATGTCCTGCCGGGCGGCATGGAAGACCTTGCGCACCTTGTCGTTGGCGAGGAGCGTGAAGAAGGGCGCCAGATCCAGGCCGGGGGCGAGTGGGTCGATCAGGACCGCTTCGTCATCGGTTGCTGCCTGCAGCAGGCACAGCTTGGGCCAGTAGGTCGTCTCGCGCAGAAACTCGGTGTCGACCGTAACATAATCAAAGCCGGCGGCACGCTTGCAGAACGCGGCGAGCACGTCGGTCGAAGTGATGAGCTCCATAAGACTCTTTCGTCACAAGGCTTTGATTTCTGAATAACAGGGGAGAAAGCGAATGGCGAGTAGCCAGTAGCGAATAGGGAACCGGCGGCCATGGTGCCGGCGCCGGGCGGACCCTGTTCGCTGCCTGCCATCCGCTATTGGCGGCGCACTGGGCCCAATCTTGACAATCGGGGCCTTGCATGCGCTTGTCCGGCCCCTGAATCCGCCTGCCTAAAACAACGAGAGATGAGCAAGATGCACCGCTATCGCACACATACCTGCGCCGCCCTTCGCCAGGGTGACGTGGGCAATAATGTGCGCCTCTCCGGCTGGGTGCACCGCGTGCGCGACCACGGTGGGCTGCTGTTCATCGACCTGCGCGACCATTACGGACTGACCCAGCTGGTGGTCGATCCCGACTCCGCCGCGTTCGGCGCCGCTGAGCGGGTACGCGCCGAGTGGGTGATCCGCGTCGACGGCGAGGTGAAGCAGCGGACGCCCGAGACCGTGAACGCCAAGCAGCCGACGGGTGAGGTGGAAGTTTTCATCCGCGAGCTCGAGGTGCTGAGCGAGGCCAACGAGCTGCCGTTGCCGGTGTTCGGCGAGCCCGACTATCCGGAGGACATCCGGCTCAGGTACCGGTTCCTCGACCTGCGCCGCGAGACGCTGCACGCCAATATCGTCAAGCGCACCAAGGTGATCTCGTCGATGCGCCGCCGCATGGGCGAGATCGGCTTTGGCGAGTACGCGACGCCGATCCTGACGGCCTCGTCGCCGGAGGGCGCGCGCGACTTCCTCGTGCCGAGCCGTATCCATCCGGGCAAGTTCTTCGCCCTGCCGCAGGCGCCGCAGCAGTACAAGCAGCTGCTGATGGTGGCCGGCTTCGACCGCTACTTCCAGATCGCGCCGTGCTTCCGCGACGAGGATCCGCGCGCCGACCGCCTGCCGGGCGAGTTCTACCAGCTCGACCTCGAGATGAGCTTCGTCACCCAGGAAGAGATCTGGGACACGATGCAGCCGGTGATCACCTCGATCTTCGAGGAGTTCGGCGAAGGCAAGCCGGTGACCAAGGATTGGCCGCGCATTCCGTATGACGTGGCCGTGCGCAAGTATGGCTCGGACAAGCCGGACCTGCGCAACCCGATCGAGATGCAGGCCGTCACCGACCACTTCCGCGGCTCGGGCTTCGGCGTGTTCGCCAACCAGATCGCCAACGACGACAAGGTCGAGGTCTGGGCCATCCCGGCCAAGACCGGCGGCAGCCGCGCTTTCTGCGACCGCATGAATGCCTGGGCGCAGGCGCAGGGCCAGCCGGGCCTCGGCTACATCTTCTTCAAGGATGGCGCCGGTTCGGGCCCGATCGCCAAGAATATCGGCGAGGAGCGCACGGCCGCGATCCGCGAGCAACTCGGCCTCGGCGATGGCGACGCCGTGTTCTTCGTGCTCGGTCGTCCGGACAAGATGTACAAGTTCGCCGGCGAGGCGCGGGTGAAGGTCGGTCTCGACCTGAACCTTACCCAACTCGACCAGTTCAAGCTGTGCTGGATCGTCGACTTCCCGTTCTACGAGTGGAGCGAGGAAGAAAAGCGCGTCGACTTCGCACACAACCCGTTCTCGATGCCGCAGGGCGGGATCGATGCGCTGAACAGCCAGGATCCGCTGACGATCAAGGCCTACCAGTACGACGCCGTCTGCAACGGCTTCGAGATCGCCTCGGGCTCGATCCGCAACCAGCTGCCCGAGACCATGGTGCGCGCGTTCGAGATCACCGGCAAGTCGCGCGCCGAGGTCGAGGAGCAGTTCGGCGGCATGTATCGTGCGTTCCAGTTCGGTGCGCCCCCGCATGGTGGCGCGGCCTTCGGCATCGATCGTATCGTGATGCTGCTGTGCGGCGCGCAGAACCTGCGCGAGGTCACGCTGTTCCCGATGAACCAGCAGGCGGAAGACCTGCTGATGGGCGCTCCCAGCCCGGCTTCGGCCAAGCAGTTGCGCGAACTCAGCATCCGCCTCAACGTCCAGTCGTAAGAGTTGGCCACTGGTCGCGGTGTCATCCCCGCGAAAGCGGGGATCTCCGTTTTTGGCTGGCAGCGCAAACGGAGGTTCCCGCTTTCGCGGGAATGACCCAGTGGGTGTAGCCGCCCTTTCCGCCCTGATCCGGCCCGGCAGGTCCTGCCGTTAACACTCCGGTAACCATGCGCCAGCTAGGCAGATGTTGCCTAGTTCCGTGAGGTTCGGATTCGCTCCGTGAAGTCCAAGTACTCGCATGCACTGATGCTGCTTGCGGCCATCGCGGCGTTCCTGCCGGTGCTGGCGGTGGACCTTGTGCTCGATTCCTATGTGCGGGTGCGAGAGCGGGCGACGCTGCAGCAATCGGCCGATGCCGTGGCCTCGCGGGTGCAGGCGACGGCCTACGAGGCCATCGCCGCCCTGAGGCGGGTGCTGGCGGACAGCCCGTCGCTTTGCACGCCGAGTTTTGTGGCCAACGTGCACAGGCAGATGGAGCAGAGCCTCTACCTCAAGCAGGTGCTGGTGGAGAACGGCGACGGTGTGCAGTACTGCGACGCGATCGGCAAGGACGTTAGATACGCCCCGCTGACCCGGCCGCTGACGGTGCCGAACCATACCGAGACGATCGAAGTGGTGCAGTACGCCGACTTGAGGGCACCTGTGCTGAAGGTGACGCAGGCGTTCGGGTCGTCGCGCAGGGTGTCGGCCTTCGTTCCGGTGCTGGCGGCAGAGACGGCGAGCCTGCTCAATGGCTTGAAGTCAACATCGATGGTGCGCGTGGCGTTGACCGACGGCACCGAGATCGTCACGGCGGGCGATCCCAAACCCTACGATCAGCACGGCAGGACCGAATTCGTCGTGGCCGAGAGCTTTGCCGGGGAGTTGCCCATACGCGTGACGGCGGCGGTGCCGTTTGCGATGGTGCGCGCCGACTACAGCGACCTCGACGCGACCTTCACGGTCGTTGCCGCCCTCATGGCAGGGGCCTTCCTGGTACTGGCGCTGCAATATGTGCGGCGCTCCGAACTGCCGGCCTTCGACCTCGAACGAGCGATCTCGGCCGGCGAACTGAAGCCCTACTACCAGCCGGTCATCAACCTCAGGACGGGCGCCCTGGCCGGGTGCGAGGTGCTGTGTCGCTGGGAGAAGCGTAACGGCGAGGTGGTTCCGCCGGGTGCCTTCATCGACTACGCCGAGGTTACAGGTCTCGCGTTGCCAATGACGGTCAGCCTGATGCAGCAGGTGAAGACGGACCTGAACGGTCTCTGCAGCGACATGCCGGAGCTGAAGATCTCGATCAACCTGTTCGAGGGACACTTCCGCGACGGCAACGTCGTGGACGATGTGCACACGATCTTCTCGAACTCGTCGATAGCCTTCCGGCAACTGGTGTTCGAAGTGACCGAGCGCAAGCCGATCGAGAAGATGCAGCAGGCGCAGAGCGTTATCGCGGGGCTGCATGCGCTGGGCTGCCGGATCGCCATGGATGACACGGGCACCGGGCACTCTAACCTCGCCTATCTGCAGACGCTGGGCGTCGACATCGTGAAGATCGACCGGGTCTTCGTGGACATGATCAGGCCCGAGACCGACCATGTGCCGGTGCTGGATGGACTCATCGCGATGGCACAGGACCTCGGCACCGAGGTGGTCGCCGAGGGTGTCGAGACCGAGGCGCAGGCACTGTACCTGCGCGGCCGGGGGGTGGTGCACGCGCAGGGCTATCTGTTTGCGCCGGCGCTCAAGGCGGGCGCGTTCAAGGAACTGGCGCGGGCCCTGAACGGGACGGCCAAGGCCGAAAGGGCGATCGAGCTGGAGGTCGCGGCGGCCTGACCGCTTGGTTGCTTCCGCCACCGCGTCATTTCCCGCGAAAACGGAGACCTCTGTCCTGGTGTCATCGGCGAGGTCCAAACGGAGATCCCCGCTTTCGCGGGGATGACCCGGTGAGGGGCGCAGGCTCCCCAGCCATCAATCCTGCTTTTCATCGGCCGCGATTAGTGGCACTCACAAACTCCGTTTCCGGAGAGTGCTATGTCGTCCGACATGACTGAACAGAAGAAGGCGCTGCGCGAGGCGGCGCTCCATTTCCATCAGTATCCAAAGCCCGGAAAACTGGAAATCCAGGCGACCAAGCCGCTGGGCAACCAGCGCGACCTTTCCCTTGCCTACTCGCCCGGCGTGGCTGCGCCATGCGAGGAAATCGCGAACGATCCGGAGACGGTCACCAGGTACACCTCGCGCGGCAACCTCGTCGCCGTCATCTCCAACGGCACCGCCGTGCTCGGGTTGGGCAATATCGGCGCGCTGGCGTCCAAGCCGGTGATGGAGGGCAAGGCCGTCCTGTTCAAGAAGTTCGCGGGGATCGATGTGTTCGACATCGAGGTCGACGAGACCGACCCGGCAAAGTTCGTGGAGGTGGTCCGGCCCCTGGAGCCTACCTTCGGCGGCATCAACCTCGAGGATATCAAGGCGCCGGAGTGCTTCGCGATCGAGGAAGCGTTGCGCGAGCGCATGAAGATTCCGGTGTTCCATGACGACCAGCACGGCACGGCGATCATCGTCGGCGCAGCGGTCCTCAACGGGCTGGAACTGGCCGGCAAGAAGATCGAAGAGGTGAAGATCTGTACGTCCGGCGCGGGCGCGGCGGCCATCGCCTGCCTCAACATCCTCTTGGCGCTGGGGGCCAGGATCGAGAACATCTGGGTAGCGGACAAGGACGGGCTGCTCACCTATCGGCGCAATGACGTCAACGACAAGTGGCGCGGCAAGTTCTGCCGGCACGACAGCGAGGCAACGACGCTGGCCGAGGTGTTCGACGGGGCGGATGTGTTCCTGGGGCTGTCGGCGCCGGGCGCGTTGAAGCCCGAGATGCTGCAGAAGATGGGTCCGAAGCCGCTGATCCTGGCGCTGGCTAATCCGGTTCCGGAGATCATGCCGGAGGTGGCCAAGGAGATCCGGCCCGACGCGATGGTCTGTACGGGGCGGTCGGACTATCCGAACCAGGTCAACAACGTCCTCTGCTTCCCGTTCATCTTCCGCGGCGCGCTGGACGTGGGTGCGACGACGATCAATGAGGAGATGAAGCTGGCGGCAGCGGCTGCGATCGCCAAGCTGGCGCATGACCCCGGGCTCGAGGTGTCGCCGTCGGGGCAGCCGGCGGTGTACGGTCCGGACCACATCATCCCCAATCCGTTCGACCAGCGGCTGATCCTGCGCATCGCGCCGGCGGTGGCCAAGGCGGCGATGGACAGTGGGGTGGCCAAGCGTCCGATCGCGGATTTCCAGGCCTACCACGACAGCCTCAACCGGTTCGTGTTCCGCTCCGGCCTCGTCATGAAGCCGGTCATTGACCGCGTGGTGGGGCAGGGCAAGCGTGTTGCCTTCGCCGACGGCGAGGACGAGCGGGTGCTGCGTGCCGCCCAGGTGCTGATCGAGGATCGCATGGCTCAGCCGATCCTGATCGGGCGGCCGCAGGTGATCGAGAGCCGGCTGCAACGCTTCGGCCTGACCATCAGGCCAGGGCGCGACTTCGAGATCATCAACCCCGAGGACGACCCGCGCTATCGTGATTATGTCTCGTTGTTCCACGCGCTGGTGGGCAGGAACGGGGTCACGCCCGATATCGCCCGCACGATCGTGCGCACCAACACCACGGTCATCGCGGCGCTCGCGGTGAAGCGCGGCGACGCCGACGCGATGCTCTGCGGCTTCCAGGGCCGCTACATCAAGCACGTGCGCGATATCCGCTCGATCATCGGACTGCAGGACGGGGTGCAGGAAGTTTCGGCGCTGTCCATGCTGATCATGCCGCGCGGCGCGTTCTTCCTCGCCGATACCTACGTGAACATGGATCCGACGCCGGACGAACTGGTGTCGATCGCGCTGCAGGCGCGCGATCACCTCAAGCGCTTCAACATCGAGGCACGGGCAGCGCTGCTCAGCTATTCGAACTTCGGTTCGCGCGACGGCGACACGGCGTTCAAGATGCGCGAGGCCTATCGCAAGCTGAAGGCGGCGGCCCCGGACATGATCCTCGAGGGCGAGATGCAGGGCGACGTGGCCCTCAACGAGGACCTGCGCAGCCGCTACATCCCGGACTCGGTGCTGCAGGGCGAGGCGAACCTGTTGCTGTTCCCCAACCTCGACAGCGCCAACCTCTCCATGACGCTGCTCAAGGAAATGAACAACGCGCTGGCCGTCGGTCCGATCCTGATGGGGCCGCGCGCGCCGGCCCACATCCTTGCCCCCTCGACCACCAGCCGCGGAATCGTCAATATGACGGCAATTGCCGCCAGTGAAGCGGTTGCATTGGGAGAGAGGGCCTGATGATCCGGCATACGGTCGTATTCAACCTGAAGCATGCGCACGGTTCGCTGCAAGAAAAGGCATTCCTGCGCGACGCGATGGTGCTCAAGGAAATTCCGGGCGTGAAGAAGTTCGAACAACTGCGCCAGGTTTCGAAGAAGAACGACTACGAGTTCGGCTTCTCAATGGAGTTTGCCGACCAGGACGCCTACGACGCCTACAACGAGCATCCCAAGCACGTGAAGTTCGTCAAGGAACGCTGGGAGCGCGAGGTGGAGCGGTTCCTCGAGATCGACTACGTGCCGGTTTGAGGCGTAAGGCTGGACGGATGACTGGCCAGCACATGGACTCTTGCGGTGCCGAAAGGAACATGACCGTGCGCGTTGAGGTCGAGCTCGAGGATGATGGACGCTGGATCGCCGAAGTGCCGGGCCTCCCGGGCGTCGTAGTGTACGCTGATACCGAGCAGGAAGCCCGCGCCAAGGCGGAGGCACTAGCGCTCCGCGTCATCGCCGATCGGCTTGAGCAGGGGGAGCCTGTGCCGCCAGAGGCTCACCAGCTCTTCGCTGCATGAGCGACTGGCCGTCGGCCAGAGCGTCCCGTGTACTGCGAGCTCCTCTTCGTATCGGCTGGGTTACCAAGCGGCAGGCCGGTTCACATCGTACACTGTCGCGCGATGGGTGGGCGGACTATGTATTTGCCTTTCACGAAGTGAGGAGTTGGTCCAAAGATGCTGGCAAGGATTGCCAAGCATACTGGCCCCAGTCCGGACGACCTTTAGGCTGTCATGAATGAAGTAAGCCCTACTGGAACGCCGTCTCCGCGAAGCTTCTGAGCTTGCGCGAATGGAGCCGCTCCGGCGGCTGGTCCCTCAGAATCTCCATCGCCCTGAGCCCGATCTGGAAGTGCCGCGCCACCTGCGTGCGGTAGAAGTCGGAGGCCATGCCGGGCAGCTTCAGCTCGCCATGCAGCGGCTTGTCGGAGACGCAGAGCAGGGTGCCGTAGGGGACACGGAAGCGGAAGCCGTTGGCGGCGATGGTGGCCGATTCCATGTCGAGGGCGACGGCGCGGCTCTGTGAGAGCTGGCGGGTAATCTCGGCCTGGTCGCGCAGTTCCCAGTTGCGGTTGTCGAAGGTGGCCACGGTGCCGGTGCGCATGATGCGCTTGGTTTCCATGCCGTGGAGATGCGTGATCTCGGCCACCGCCTGCTCCAGCGCCACCTGCACTTCGGCGAGCGCCGGGATGGGCACGGTCACCGGCAGGTCGGCGTCGAGCACGTGGTCCTCGCGCAGGTAGGCGTGGGCCAGAACGTAGTCGCCAAGCTCCTGGCTGTTCCTCAGTCCGGCGCAGTGGCCGAGCATGATCCAGGCGTGCGGGCGCAGCACTGCGATGTGATCGGTGATCGTCTTCGCGTTCGAGGGGCCGACGCCGATATTCACGATGGTGATGCCGCGATTACGCGGCATGGTGAGGTGGAGCGCCGGCATTTGCGGGACACGGGTGGCACGGACGCCGCTGGTCCCGCCACGGAGGCGGGTGTTGCGGGTCACGAAGCCGCCGGGTTCGACGAAGCTCTCGTAGTCGGGGTGGCCTTCCTCCATGTAGCGCTGCGCCACGCGGGCGAACTCGTCCATGTAGAAGCCGTAGTTGGTGAAGATCACGAAATTCTGGAAGTGATCGGGCTCGGTGCCGGTGTAGTGCGCCAGACGCTGGAGCGAATAGTCGACCCGCGGGGCGGTGAAGTGCGCCAGCGGGTAAGGGCCGCCGGGCGGGGGGACGAACGTGCCGTTGGCGATCTCGTCGTCGGTGTCCTGCAGGTCCGGGACGTCGAACAGGTCGCGCAGCGGGATCGGGAGGGCATTGATCGCTTCGCCGTCGATACGCTCGGTGGTCGGAATGGCGAAGTGCAACGGGATGCGGGTCGCGGACTCGCCGACCTCGATCGCCCCGCCGTGATTGCGCAGGATCACGTCGAACTGCTCGATCAGATAGGATCTGAACAGGTCCGGGGCCGTCACCGTGGTGCGGTAGATGCCGGGCGTATGGAGATAACCATAGGGCAGGGTGCTGGTGGTCTTGCCGTAGCTGCGCGAGGTGACCTGGACCTCCGGGTAGAAGGCGCGCACGCGGCCCTTGGGAACATGGCCGCGCGTCAGGGCGACCAGTTGCTCGCGGATGAAGCCCGTGTTGCGGTGGTAGATCTCGGCGACATAGGCCCAGGCAGCGTGGGGATCGGTGAATGCCTTCTGCGGCATCGGCGCGGGGCTGATCGTGTCCATGCTCTTCTCGTTGGCGAGGCGGCGCCCGGCGCCGCTTGCAGGCCATCCTTAGGGGAGCCCAGGGCTTTGGGCAACCGGCAGAGATTACCGGTCGTTCATGAAGTTCAAGTTCCGGTGAGGGGGGTGTTTCCGACGATTTGTTGCACCATGTTAGGCTCAGTTCACTGGAATACTGCAAACGACCCATGCACCCGGTGAACCGCGAGGAGTTGCCGCCGCTGCCCCCAAGCCCTCAACAGTGCGGCGGGCGACTCTTCAGGGCCACGGACCAGACATGGTTCGTGGCCCTCTTTGTTTCAGGCTGGCGATGACGCGCCGAATTGTCCTTCGTTCCACTTCCGGCCCCGTTGAGCAGCGGCTATGGTCCGGGGCAACGGCGGGGAGGGGTTCATGAGGCGGCTAGCGGCAATCGCTGCGCTATCGGGCGGATTGTTGGCCAGTGCGCCGACGCTGGCGGTTGAGCTGGTCGATTCCGTGTTCCAGGTGACCTTCCGCTATGCCGGCTCCGAAGAGGTCCTGAACGACACGGTCGTACCGCTGCTGCCCGACAACGCCTGCTACACATGGTATGTGCGCCTCGGTCAGGCTACGGCGCCCAAGACCGCAACCGAAGTGCTGACGCTACCCGTGCCGCTCGCCGACTGGGGAAGCGTTGCGACCAACCCCGATGATGGGATCGATATCTCGGCGGACAGCAGCGTTGCGACCCGAACCTTCACACCCGAACCCGACGCCGAAGGCTGGTTCAGCCACGCCTGGTGCGTGGCTGCCGGAGACCCCACAGGCGATCATGCCATTGCCATCGCGGTGGATGGGGTGCCACTCACAAGATTCGACTTCACGGTCGTGCTGCCCGAAGACTACTACTGGCCGCCGATCGCCCAGCCCGGACCCCGCGAACGCAGCGTGGATCACAGCTGGTAGCGTTCCCTACCATCGACTAACCCGAGGATTCTTATGCCGATTTCGATGTACGCGATCACCGTTCCGGTGTTCACGCGCTATCTCAATAATCTGGATGCGGTGCTGGCGACCGCGGAGAAGTTCGTTGAAGAGCGCAAGATCAAGCCGGAGGTGCTGGGTCAATCGCGGCTCGCCCCCGACATGCTGCCCCTGACCTTCCAGGTGCAGTCGACGACCGACCGGGTGAAGTTCGCGCTGTGCCGCCTGACCGGACGCGAAGCGCCGAGCTGGCAGGACACCGAGGTTACGCTTGCGGACCTCAGGGCGCGCGTGAAGAAGGGCCTCGACTTCGTGTCGAGCTTCAGCGAGGCCGACCTTGCGGGCGCCGAGAACAGGATGGTGACGCTGAAGGTGCGCGGCGAAGATACGCAAGTGCCGGCGGTCGAGCACATCACGCTCAATGCCGTGCCGCAGATATTCTTCCACCTCACCACTGCCTACGCCCTGCTGCGGCACAACGGCGTGCCGATCGGCAAGCGCGACTTCGTGGGCGCCTGAACGATCAGGAGTAGCGCTCTTCCTTCCACGGATCGGCGTGATTGTGATAGCCGCGGACTTCCCAGAAGCCGCGGTGATCGCGCTCCGAGAACTCGATGCGCTTCAGCCATTTCGGGCTCTTCCAGAAGTAGAGGTGCGGCACCACGAGCCGCACCGGCCCGCCATGATCGCGCGAGAGCGGCTCGTTCTCCCAGGTGTGAACGATGAGAGCCTCGGTGGAGGCGAAATCCTCGATCGCCATGTTGGTGGTGTAGCCGTCGTTCGAGGTGAACAGCACGAACCTGGCCTCTGGCTTCACCCCGACCTCATCCATGAGCTGGTGAGTGGAGACGCCCTTCCAGTGGTTATCGTAGCGTGACCAGCTGGTCACGCAATGGATGTCGCTCAGCTTTTCTACCTGCGGCAGGGCCATCAGGTCATCGAAGCTCCAGGTCTGGGGATGTTCGACCTCGCCGGCGATGTCGAGGCGCCAGACGTCCTTCGGCACATTCGGAGTCTGGCCGAGATCTAGGATGGGCCAGTTCTTTACCAGGTGCTGACCGGGCGGCAGCCGCGCGTCTTCGGGTCGCGACAGCTGGCCGGTGAGGAACTTGCCAAGCTCGGCCCAGCGGGACTTTGTCTTCGTGAGCTTGCTGTCTTCGGGGAGGTCGTCGTCAGGCATCCTGGCCTCGTGAGTTGCTGCGAGGGTGAACCTTCTGCACCGCAAGTCAACCGGGCCTCGGTGCAGGGCAGGTTGCCGCCGGGCGATTTTGACCGCCGGAACCATTGCCGCGCTGCGACCTGGTCCCCATTTCGGACCGAATGCTCAATAGTGGAGACCGAGATGCTGAACCGTGAAGAGCGCCGTGCCATCGAGGGCCTGTTCGACCGGCTCGGGGAAGCCGAGCGGCGGACGCCGGAACGCGATCCCGAGGCAGAGGCGCTGATCGGTGCCGAGTTGCGGCGCCTACCCAGCGCGCCGTACTACATGGCCCAGACCATCGTCGTGCAGCAGCAAGGCCTCGAAGCCGCCGATGCCCGCATCAGGGACCTCGAGGCACAGCTGGCGCAGCGGGACGAGCAGCGCCAGCGCAGCCCATGGGATCGTGGCGAGGACGGCTATGATCGGCGGCAGCGCGATAACAATTTCGCGAGCGGATTCGGCGGTGGCGGCTTCCTGGGCGGGGCGATGCAGACTGCCCTGGGCGTCGCGGGCGGCGTACTGCTCGGCAGCGCCATCGGATCGCTTTTTGGCGCCGGCGGAGCGCATGCTTCCGAGACTCAGGCGGGCGACGGGGCGCAGAACCAGGCCGACAACGCCGAGCCCCAGGACCAAGGTGCCGACCATGACGCGGGCGGCGACGGTGGCAACTGGGGTGGGTTCGGCGGCGACGATGGCGGCGGCTTCGATATGGGCGGAGATTTTTGACGCAGCCCTCGGCGCTTGCCGTGGCGCGGAATCGCTGCATGATCGGGAGCGATGACAGACACCGAGTTCGACCCCAAGAGTGGAGACAGTGAGACGGACTTCCGCCTCTCCACCCTTCTCGCCGATCTTGCGCAGGGCAGCCACGAGGAGCGCATAACGATCGGCGACCTGTTGGCCGCGATGCAGCGCCGCGCGCTCGGCGCGATGATCTTCATTTTTGCCGTTCCGGTGGCGCTGCCGCTGCCGCCCGGAGTGTCGACGATCTTCGGGGCCCCGCTGCTGTTCCTGACCGCGCAGCTGATGCTGGGGATGCAGCCCTGGCTGCCCAAGCTGATCACCAACAGGTCACTGACCCGACGCGAGTTTGGCCGGATCGTATCCGCCGTGGCGCCCTGGTTGCACCGTGCGGAAAGCGTGATGAAACCCCGCGGGCAGTTCGTCGGGCAGTCGCCGTTCGTCTACCTGTTGGGGGCGATGTGCCTGATCCTGTCGATCATCCTGTTCCTGCCCATCCCACTCGGCAATATGTTGCCGGCCTTCGCGGTCAGCGTGATCTCGCTCGGGCTGTTGGCGCGCGATGGGCTGTGGATGACGATCGGGTTCGTGCTGGGCCTGGTCGCCATCGCCGTCGTCTGGGGCGTGTTCTGGGCGATCATCTTCGGCACGCTGTTCGTGGCCTCGACCTGGTTCGGATTCGGCTTTTGATGCCTACCAGTAGGCGAGGGCGGCAAACGGGTCGTTGGTGAACGTACCGGCCTTGCGCTTCTCGTAGAAGTTGTTCCCGCCCGCTTCGAGCACATAGAACATGTTGTTGTAGGAGTAGCGGTAGCCGGCGGTGTGGAAGTGCTTCACTTCCCGGCCCAGATTGGGATGCCGTTCACCCCGCAGCACTCGATCGGCGACGCTGTAGGCCATGGCGGCCGAGCGCTTCTCGCTCATCGGCTTGGAGAGGACGCCGGGCGCGAACTGGTTCTTCTGGCCGACGACGGCGCAGATGGATTTCGGATATTTCGGGTCTGCGACGCGGTTCATCACCACGGTGCCGACGGCGAGCATGCCTTCGTCACTGGAGCGGTTGGACTCGAAATACATCGCACGCGCAAGGCAGTCGCGCGAGGAGAGGCCGAAGGGCGAGAAGGTAGCGCAGCCCGCGAGGCTCGCCAGCAATGGCGCCGCCAGCAGCAGCTTGAGGGATCCTGCCAACGATGACTCCAGAACGCGGATACAACTAGGGAGCCGGGCTGATGATGCCCGTGCTCCCTAAAATGCACGCCTAGCGTTAAGACGACGTTGAGGAGTCAGCGGCGGCCAGATGAGACGACAAGGCTGAGCAGGCACGCCAACCCCACCAGCGCGACAACGACCGGAACCGGATCGTTTCGGACCGCCTTGCCGGCCTTCCACGCCTGCCTGCCCATCACGCGGGCGGCCACCGCACCCTTCTGCACCGCTTGGTCGGCCAAGTCGTGTGCAACATGGCCGAGGTCGTGGCGGGCGCTTTCGGTGTACCTGGCGAGTGCTTCGGAAAGATGTCGGGCCTCGCTTGCCAGGCTGGCGAACTGGCGGCCGAACCGCTCCTGTGTGCCGTCGGCGAGGTGGGAGAGGTCGAAACCGCGGGAATGGGCCATGAACTTACGCTCCTCGATGCTGTGTCGGGAAGCTAACGCAGCAGTGATTTCGAGGGTTCCGTGGACTGGTCGAGGGCAGGGTCACCAGGAGGTGACGTCATCCTGCCCTCTACTTAAGCCCGATCAAGTTGGGCTCAATCCGTTAGTGAAACGTTAACGGGCGCCCCCGGGCGGGACGACAGCCTTCCTATAGAGATGCCAGGTCGCGTGTCCGAGGACGGGAACGACGACGGCCAGCCCAACCAGCAGCGGAATGACGCCGGTGACCAGCAGCGCCGCCACAATGATCCCCCAGAGCGCGATGGTAAGGGGGTTCCTGATGGTCACGCGCAGCGACGTGAAGATGGCTACGGCCGCCCCCACGTCGCGATCGAGCACCAATGGGATCGAGACGACCATGGTGGCAAGGACGGCCGCGGCGAACAGCAGACCGATGAGGTTGCCCCAGATCATCAGGGAAGTGCCCTGGGGCGTGTTGAACAGCTCGGACAGGAAGACGGCGAGTGTGGCAGGGGAGCCCGGGCCGAAAGTCGATTCATAGATGAACTGAGCCACCATCAGCCAGACGGTGAAGGCGATCAGCATCATCACGCCTACCGCCGCGATGGAGGCAAAGGCGGGACTGCGGAACACGTCAAACGCGGCGCGCCAGTGGGTGTCGAGGCCCAGTTCCTCGCGCCGGCTCATCTCGTAGATCGGGAGGGCGAGGAAGGGGCCGACCAGAGCAAAGCCGGAAATGAGCGGGAACAGCAGCGGCCAGGAATTGTTGCCTGAACTCCACAGGGCGAGGGCGGCGCCGCAGAGCGGATAGATCAAGCCGAGGAAGGCCAGGTGCGAGGGCCTCTGCCAAAAGTCGCGCCAACCCAGGCGAAGGGCATCGACGAGGTCTGCCGGTCCGATCGATCGAACCTCCGGGATGTCGAGCTGCTGGCCCGGATTCGTGAGCACATGAAAACTACTCATTCCTTCCTCCTTTGGAGGCGGAACGTCGCCGCGGGCGTTGGAACGCCGGGCGGTCATCGCCTCTGCGTCGTAGTGGCATTGTAGCGCTGTTCGACACTGAAGTCGAAGGGTGGCGCCAGGTTCAGCGAGGTCGGGACCGTGGGAGCGGTGATGTGCCGACCGGGACGGGCTTGAATGCTGGCCGGCTGTACCCAAATCCCCCAGGGACACGCAAGGAGAGATGATGAGCAAGGAAGAAGCGAGGCTACACCGTCAGTTCGACCGGATCGGCCGCGCCGTGCCTGCCAGTTCGGGCTTCCTGAACTGGATACGGCAACCCTCGTCGCGGCTGGTGCGCATACCGCTCGGTATCCTGCTCATCCTCGGGGGCGTTTTCAGCTTCCTGCCGATCCTTGGCGCATGGATGCTGCCACTCGGCCTGTTCCTCATCGCGCTGGACCTGCCGTTCCTGCAGGGCCCGATCAACCGGGTGAGCTTCTGGGCGCAACGGAAGTGGACCGCCTGGCGCAGGGGCCGGAAGGCCCGCAAGGGCGACTGAGGACTATTGCAGCGCGCCGTTGGCGATGGCGGCCTCCAGCAGGTCGACGGCGTGCGCGAGTTTTTCGTCGACGATGTGAAGGTAGTGCGTCCAGTCGTCGAAGTGGCCAAGCTGCTCATCGCCATCGGAAATACCGCGTAGCGCGATGAGGGGCACGTGGAAGCACTGGCAAGCGCGCAGCACCGCGTAGGTCTCCATGTCCACCATCTCGGCCGGGATGCGGTCGTAGGCGTCGCCAGACACGATATCGGCGCCGGTCGAAAGCGTAGCCCGGGCCAACCCGGGGACAAATGGACCGAGCGGGATCGTCGCCGGCTGATCGAGCATTGGCGTCATGCCCGGCTCGAAACCGAGCGGGGAGGCGTCCATGTCGCGATAGCTGACCGATGACGCCTGGTAGACGCCGGTCTGCTCCAGCCTGGCCGACCCGGCTGAGCCCAGGGAGACGACGAGGGTGGGAAGCCGGTTCGCCAGGTCAAGCCGTGCCAGCGCATGGGTGACGGCGACAGCCGCCTCGACCGGGCCGACGCCGGTCATCAACGGCGTAATTCGTGACCGGAGGTGCGGACCGTACTCGTTGTCGAGGGCCATGACGTAGAGGACGTCGGCGGAGCCGGCCGTGCGGCGGGGTAGGGGCATGGGCATGGCTGTCAGAGCGGGATTTTCAGCGTCTCACAGGAGGCGTAGACTGCCCCGTGGGCTCGGGCAATGGAGGATATGATGCTTCTTTCCGACCATCGTGCCTATCCAACCATCCCCGCTGCCGACATCGGCAGGGCCAAAGCATGGTACAAGGACAAGCTGGGCCTTGTGCCCACGGAAGAAAACCCGTTCGGGGTCATCTATCGCATGGCTGACGGAACGCGCTTTCAGTTGTACCCATCGCAATTTGCCGGAACGGCCCAGAACACGGCCATGGGCTTCAGCTCCAGAGATGTCGTCTCGGACATGAAGAAGCTGCGCGAGCGTGGCGTCAAGTTCGAGGAGTACAACATGCCGGAACTGAAGACCGAGAACGGCATGGCGACGATGGGATCGTACCACGGGGCCTGGTTCAAGGATTCCGAGGGGAACATCCTCGCCATCGGCGACGAACCGAACTGATCAGCCGGTTCTCCGGATTGACAGGCGACGCGGCGGGCAACAACCTGCCGCGCCATGACCACCCTTGTTTCCGCCGCGCAGGACGTGAAGTCGCGCCTCGTCGCCGAGGTCGATGCGCGCCGCGATGACCTCATCGCCCTGACCCAGGACCTTATCCGCATCCCGACGGTGAACCCGCCGGGTGATTGCTATCTCGAGATTTGCGAATACCTCGCGCGTCGCCTGAAGAAGATTGGCTATGCCATTGAACTCGTGCGGGCTGAGGGCAAGCCAGGAGACAGCGACAGGCATCCACGATGGAACGTCGTGGCGCGGCGCGAAGGGACTCACGCCGGCGACACGGTGCATTTCAATTCGCATCACGACGTGGTCGAGGTGGGGCGCGGCTGGACTTTCGATCCATTTGGCGGCGAATTGCAGGACGGCCGGATCTACGGGCGTGGCGCCTGCGACATGAAGGGCGGACTGGCGGCGTCGATCATCGCCGCCGAGGCGTTCGCAGCTGCGGTGCCGGACTATCGCGGGGCGATCGAGATTTCCGGGACGGCCGACGAGGAGACGGGCGGCTTCGGCGGCGTGGCGTATCTCGCTGAGCGGGGGTACTTCTCGCCGACGCGGGTGCAGCACGTCATCATCCCCGAACCGTTGAACAAGGACCGGATCTGCCTTGGCCACCGCGGCGTGTGGTGGGCCGAGATCGAGACGTTCGGGCGGATCGCACATGGTTCCATGCCGTTCCTCGGCGACAGCGCCATCCGCCATATGGCGGCGGTGTTGCGCGAGTTCGAGGACGTGCTCTATCCGGCGCTCGGCAGCAAGCGCACCGCGATGCCGGTCGTACCGCCGGGGGCGCGCCAGTCGACGATGAACATCAATTCGATCCATGGCGGACAAGCGGAGCCAACGGATGGGTTCACGGGGTTTCCGGCACCGGTGGTTGCGCACTCAGCGCGCATCGTGATCGACAGGCGCTACCTGATCGAGGAGAGCCCGGCGGCGGTGCGGCAGGAGGTGATCGACCTGCTCGAGCGGCTCAAGGCTGAACGGCAGGGCTTCAGTTACGAGATCCGCGACCTGTGGACGATCTCGCCGACGATGACGGATCGGGATGCTCCGGTGGTGCGCTCCGTGGCGAAGTCCATCGGCGAGGTGATGGGGGTAGCACCGGAATACGTGGTGTCGCCGGGGACGTACGACCAGAAGCACATCGACCGGATCGGACGGCTGAAGAACTGCATCGCATACGGGCCGGGGATTCTAGACCTGGCGCACCAGCCCGACGAGTGGGTATCGGTCGACGACATGCTGGATTCAGCAAAGGTGATGGCGCTGACGCTGAACGACCTGCTGGGGGCCGATCGCGCGGCATAGGCGTTTGATGGGAAGGTGTTTCCCGGTGCGATGGAAGGTGACGACAATCCCCTCACGCAGCCGGTTCACGAGCAAGTGGAAGCAGCCTAGGATCAATGCAAGGCCGCGGGGGTAAGCGGCTCACACAGAAGGGATAATCATGCGCAAATCACTGGTCGTGCTGGCTCTCGCCGGCGCCCTGGCTCTGACTACCGCGATGACGCCGGCCTTCGCGCAGGCGCGCACCGACGTCAAGATCGGCCTCGTGCTCGAGCCGCCGAGCCTCGACCCGACCGCCGAGGCGGCCGCGGCCGTGGACGAGGTGGTCTATTCCAATGTGTTCGAGGGTCTCACCAAGTTCGCCGCCGACGGCTCGATCGTGCCGGGGCTGGCCAAGAGCTGGGATATTTCCGCGGACGGGCTGACCTACACGTTCCATCTGGTCGAGGGCGCCAAGTTCCACGATGGCACGGACTTCAATGCCGACGACGTGAAGTTCTCGCTCGATCGCATCAATGCCGAGGGGTCGCTGAACGCCCAGAAGGCGCTCTACACCTCGATCGCCTCGGTCGAGGTCGTCGACCCGGCGACCGTAAAGGTGACGCTGAAGCAGCCGGACGGCAACCTGATCTACAACCTCGCCTGGGGCGACGCGGTGATCGTTGCGCCTGAGAGCGCCGACAACAACAAGACCAACCCGATCGGGACCGGTCCGTTCACGTTTAAGGACCGTGTCGAAGGCGACCACATCACCCTCGAGAAGAACCAGTCCTACTGGGGCACTCCGGCCAAGCTGGAAGGCGCGACGTTCCGCTTCATCGCGGACCCGACGGCCGCTTTTGCGGCGCTGCAGGCAGGCGACGTCGACAGTTTCCCGAACTATCCGGCACCGGAGACAGTGGCGCAGTTCCAGAACGATCCGCGCTTCCGCGTGGTGATCGGCTCGACCGAAGGCGAGACCATCCTGGCGATGAACAACGGCAAGCCGCCGCTCGACAACGTCAAGGTCCGCGAGGCCATCGCGCACGCGATCGACCGGCAGGCGATCATCGACGGGGCGATGTTCGGCTTCGGTACGCCGATCGGCACGTTCATGTCGCCGGCCAATCCGGATTATGTCGACCTGACCGCGCAGTCGAACTACGACCCCGAGAAGTCGAAGGCACTGCTTGCCGAGGCCGGGATCAAGGACCTCACCCTGTCGCTGAAGCTGCCGCCGGTCGAGGGCTATGCGCGCCGGGGTGGCGAAATCATCGCCAACCAGCTGGCGGCCGTGGGCATCAAGACCGAGACGACCAATCTCGAATGGGCGCAATGGCTGAGCGAGGTGTTCACCGACAAGAACTACGACCTCACGATCATCTCGCACACCGAGCCGAACGACATCGGGATCTTTGCCCGGCCGGAGTACTACTTCCAGTACCACAACGCCGACTTCGACAAGATCATTGCGGACCTGTCGGTAACGTCCGATCCGGCCAAGCGCTCCGAACTGCTCAAGGCGGCCGAGAAGAACCTCGCCGACAACTACGCGGTGGGCTTCCTGTTCGAGCTCGCCAAGGTCGGCGTCGAGAATGCGAAGCTACAGGGCATGTGGGCGAACGCCCCGACGCAGGCGACCGACATCACCGCGGTCTCGTGGGCGGAATAGGGTACGAGGGGCGGGTGAAGACCCGCCCCGATTCTTGCGATTGACCGTCAGCTCCCGCAACACACTCGGTGTCATCCCTGCGCAAGCAGGGATCCATTTCGCCTCCCGAGCGGGCTGCGAGCTGGATCCCTGCTTGCGCAGGGATGACAGCGCGTGTGGAGCGGCCGCGAGTGGAGGGCGCGCCTGATGCCCTCATTCCTGCTTGGTCGCGGTATCTCGCTCGTGCTGAGCCTCATCGCGGCCTCCGTCGTCATTTTTCTCGTGCTGGAGGTGGTGCCGGGAGACCCTGCACAGTTCATGCTGGGGCTGAATGCGACACCGGAAGCGGTGGCGACATTGCGACAGACCCTGGGGCTCGACGGGCCGTTGCTCGAACGGTACTTCAGCTGGATTTTCGGGCTGCTGCGCGGCGATTTCGGCATCAGCTACACCTACAAGGTGCCGGTGGCCGGCCTGATCGCCGACCGCATCTGGATTTCGTTGCCGCTGGCGCTCTACGCATTGGCGCTGTCGACGCTGATCGCCTTTCCAGTCGGGATCATCGCCGCGGTCAAGCGCAACTCGCCGGCCGACGTCACCATCATGGGTGCCACCCAAATTGGGGTCGCGGTGCCCAACTTCTGGTTCGCCATGCTCCTCGTCCTACTGTTTGCAGTGACGCTGCGGTGGTTCTCGGCGGGCGGATTCCCCGGTTGGCACGACCCGCTGATGGCGCTCAAGGCTTTGACCCTGCCGGCGGTAGCGCTGGCCTTGCCGCAGGCTTCGATCCTCGCGCGCGTCATGCGCTCTTCGTTGCTCGACACGCTGGGCGAGGACTATATCCGCTCGGCGCGGGCCAAGGGATTGAGCCAAGGGCAGACGCTGTGGCGGCATGCGCTGCGCAACGCCCTTATCCCGGTGCTGACCATCATCGGCCTGCAGTTCTCGTTCCTTCTGGCCGGGGCCATCATCATCGAGAACGTCTTCTTCCTGCCTGGGCTGGGGCGGCTGGTGTTCCAGGGCATCACCTCCCGAGACCTCATCGTGGTCAAGTCAGTCGTGATGCTGCTCGTGTTCGCGGTGATCCTCGTTACCTTCCTTGTCGACGTGACCTATGCCCTTGTCGACCCGCGATTGCGGAGGGCAGTGCGGTGAGCGTGGTGGTGGCGACGAGCCAGCGCGACAGCCTTGTGCAGGCAGCCCTGAGGTCGCCGAACTTCCTTGTCGGCGCGATAATCACGCTGGTGTTCGTGCTGCTGGCGCTGGTGTCGTTCGTGTGGACGCCCTACGACGTGGGGCTGCAGAACATACCCAACAAGCTGAAGCCGCCGTCGGGGGACCATTGGCTGGGCACGGACCATTTCGGCCGGGACATCTTCTCGATGATCATGGTCGGCGCGCGGACCTCCATCGCGGTCGCATTCATTGCTGTGACCGTCGCCATGGTGATCGGTGTTCCGATCGGGCTCTGGGCGGCGGCGCGGCGGGGAACGCTGCTCGATGACGTGCTGATGCGGGCCAACGATCTGGTGTTCGCCTTTCCGGCACTGCTGATCGCCATCCTGATCACGGCGGTGTTCGGGCCGGGGGCGATCAACGCCATCATCGCCGTCGGGCTCTACAACATGCCGGTGTTCGCGCGGTTGGCGCGGGCCGGGGCGCTGAGCCTGTGGAACCGCGAGTTCATCATGGCCGCACGGGTGGCGGGCAAGGGCGCGGCGCGGATTTCGTTCGAGCACATCCTGCCCAACATCCTTAACACGCTGGTGGTGCAGGCGACGATCCAGTTCGCGCTCGGCATCCTTGCCGAGGCAGCGCTGGCCTATGTGGGGCTGGGCGTGCAGCCCCCGACGCCAAGTTGGGGCAAGATGCTCGCCGACAGCCAGACGATGATTTCGCTCGCACCGCATGTGGCGCTGGTGCCCGGCATTACCATCGTGCTGATGGTGCTGGGCGTGAACCTGCTGGGGGATGGCCTGCGCGACGTGCTTGATCCACGCTTGAGACGGGCCCGCTGATGGCTCTGCTCGAGATCAAGGACCTGTCGCTCAGCATCGGGCCGTTCGGCATCCTCAGGGATATCGATCTTTCGGTCGATGCCGGCGAGATCGTGGGGGTGATCGGTGAGAGCGGCTCGGGCAAGTCGATGACCGCGCTCGCCGTGATGCAGCTCATTCCGGTGGGGGCATCAACCAGGGGCTCGGTGAAGCTCGAGGGGCGCGAGGTGCTGGGCTTGCCCGATGCCGAGATGCGCAAGATCCGCGGCGGCACGATCGGCATGGTGTTCCAGGAGCCGATGACGGCGCTGAACCCGGTCAAGACGATCGGAGACCAGGTCGCCGAGACCGCAATGGTGCATGGCGGGATGCGACGCGCCGAGGCGATGAAGGTGGCGCGCCGGACGCTGGACCGGGTGGAGCTGCCGGCCGACCGCTTCCCGCTCGACCGCTATCCGCATGAGCTGAGCGGCGGGCAGCGGCAGCGCGTCGTCATCGCCATGGCGATCGCGATGCGGCCCAGGCTGCTGATCGCCGACGAGCCGACGACAGCGCTTGATGTGACGACGCAGGCGCAGATCCTGACGCTGCTGCAGCGGCTGGTGGACGAGGATGGGATGGGGATGATGTTCATCACCCACGACCTCGGGGTGATCGCCGGCATCGCCGACAAGGTCGCGATCATGCGCCGGGGCGAAGTCGTGGAAGCCGGCGAGACCGTTGCGCTGTTCCGCAACTTGCAGCATCCGTATTCGAAGGCCTTGTTCGAGGCCTCGTCGCATATTCCGCCGCGCAATCCGCCGGCGGTGACCAGCGGGGTACCGGTGCTCGCAGTGGACGAGGTCGTTCGGGAGTATCCGTTGCCGCGGCGCGGCCTGTTCGAAAAGCGCAAGGTACTGCGAGCGGTCGATGGCGTGAGCCTCAGGATCGAGCGCGGCGAAAATGTCGGGCTCGTGGGCGAAAGCGGCTGCGGCAAGTCTACGCTGGCCCGGGCGATCATGGCGCTGGAGCCGGTGCAGGGCGGGGGAATTGCCATTTCGGGTGAGCCGATCGACCCCAGGCGCGGGGCGACATTCGCGACGCGTCGGCACCTGCAGGTGGTGTTCCAGGATCCGTACGGGTCGTTCAACCCGCGACACCGCGTCGACCGGTTGGTGAGCGAACCGTTCCACCTGCTCGGCGCGTCGGCGCCGACCGGAGCCGAGCGCGAGAAGCGGGTGGCGCGGGCGCTGACCGAGGTCGGACTCGCGGCTTCTGACGCTAGCAAATACGTGCACGAGTTCTCAGGCGGGCAGCGGCAGCGCATCGCGATCGCGCGGGCGTTGATCATCGAGCCCAGCCTGATCATTCTCGACGAGGCGGTATCGGCGCTTGACGTCTCGGTGCGCGCGCAGGTGCTGGACCTGCTCGCCGACCTCTCCGATCGGCTGCAACTGAGCTACCTGTTCATCTCGCACGATCTGGCGGTCGTGCGCTCGATCACCGACCGGGTGCTGGTGATGCGGGCCGGCAAGATCGTTGAGGCAGGGCCGACCGAAGAGCTTTTCCGCAACCCGCAGCATCCCTACACGCGGGAGTTGCTGGCGGCGACGCCGAACCTCGAGGCGGCGCTGGCGGCGCGGGAGAGGATGGCGGCAAATTGATGGCCCCCCTCCCTCGATCCCTCCCCTCAAGGGGGAGGGAGGCGATGTTGCACCCTCACCGCCTTTCCATATAGACCGCATCCTCAGCTCCTGCGCCTCCCTTTCCCTTGAGGGGAGGGACTGAGGGTGGGGGTGGTGCGACGGGACACGATATGACCGACCAGAAGCTCTTCTTCGATCCCACCAAATGCTTCATCGGGGGCCGCTGGATGGCGCCGGCGGGGGGCGACTACCTGCCGATCGAGAACCCCTCGACCGGCGAGGTGATCGGCCGGATCCCGGGTGGGCGTGCGGCCGATGTCGATGCCGCCGTGGCGGCGGCGCAGGCGGCGCTGGCCGGCGAGTGGGGCCGCACCCCGGCGGCCGAGCGCGGGCGCATCCTGTCCCGCATCGGCCAGAAGGTGCTGGAGCGCGTCGATGACCTGGCCCGCATCGAGGCGATGGATGTCGGCAAGCCGCTCAAGCAGGCCAAAGCCGATGCGCTGGCGCTGGCGCGCTACCTCGAATTCTACGGTGGCGCCTGCGACAAGATCCACGGCGAGACGATCCCCTATCTCGACGGCTACACGGTCTACACGCTGCGCGAGCCACATGGGGTTACTGCCCATGTCATCCCCTGGAACTACCCCATGCAGATCATCGGGCGTTCGGTGACGGGCGCTCTGGCAATGGGCAATGCCGCCGTGCTGAAGCCGGCCGAGGAGGCGTGCCTGACGGCGATCGCGTTTGCCAAGATCGCAGAAGAGGCCGGGCTGCCCGCCGGGGCGCTGAACGTCGTGCCGGGGCTGGGCGAGGAAGCCGGCGCCGCGCTGACGGCGCATCCGGGAGTGAACCACATCTCGTTCACCGGCTCGGTGGGCGTGGGCCGGCTTATCCAGCATGCCGCGGCCGAGAATGTCGTGCCGGTGACGCTGGAGCTGGGCGGAAAGTCGCCGCAACTGGTGTTCGAGGATGCCGATCTCGAGCGGGCGCTGCCGTTCCTCGTCAACGCCGGCATCCAGAATGCCGGGCAGACTTGTTCGGCCAGCTCGCGTATCCTCGTGCATCGGTCGATCCACGATCAGGTGCTGGAGCGGATGGCTGCGCGATACAACGCGCTAAAGGTGGGGCCGGCAGTGGCCGATCTCGATCTCGGGCCGCTGGTCTCGGAACGCCAGAAGGAGATCGTGGGCGGATTCCTCGGCGATCTGGGCGGTGGAGAGATCGTCGGGCAGGGAGACATCGTCGCTGAGGCGCCGCGAGGCGGCCACTACCAGGCGCCGACGCTGGTCGCCAACGTGCGGCCGGACAACCGGCTGGCGCAGGACGAGATTTTCGGGCCGGTGCAGGTGGTGATCCCGTTCGAGGATGAAGCTGACGCCGTGGCGATCGCGAACGGCACCGACTTCGGTCTCGTCGCCGGCGTCTGGACCCGCGACGGCGGTCGACAGATGCGGATGGCCAAGGCTATCAAGACCGGGCAGGTGTTCCTCAACAACTACGGTGCCGGTGGCGGCGTGGAGCTGCCGTTCGGCGGCGTGGGGAAATCCGGGCACGGCCGCGAGAAAGGGTTCGAGGCGCTCTACGGCTTCTCGGTGTTGAAGACAGTGGCCGCGTGGCATGGGTGAGATGATGAGACTGGCAGGCAAGGTCGCCATTGTGACGGGCGGCGCATCGGGGTTCGGCGCAGGCATTGTGCGCAAGTTCGCGGCCGAGGGTGCACGGGTGCTGATCGCGGACATCAACCTCGAAGGGGCCGAAGCGCTGGCGCGCGAGCTTGGGCAGAAGGCCGGGCATGTCGATGTCAGCAAGGACGCGAGCGTCAATCAGTTGGCGGCGGCGGCACTGATGGCCTTCGGCAAGGTCGACATTCTCGTGAACAATGCCGGCGTTTCGCACCTGCCGGCGCCGCTGGACGAGATTTCCGAGGCGGATTTCGACCGGGTGTTCAATGTGAACATGAAGTCGGTCTACCTGACCGCGCGCCATCTCGTGCCGCATTTCAAGGCGCGGAAGACCGGGGCGATCCTCAACGTGGCGTCGACGGCGGCGGTGAGCCCGCGGCCGCGGCTCAGCTGGTACAATGCGTCCAAGGGCTGGATGGTGACGGCGACCAAGTCGATGGCGGTGGAGCTGGCGCCGATGGGCGTGCGGGTCAACGCGATCAACCCGGTGGCAGGCGAGACGCCGCTGCTTAAGACGTTCATGGGCGAAGACACGCCGGAGATGCGGGCCAAGTTCCTGTCGACGATTCCGCTCGGCCGCTTCTCGACCCCCGAGGACATGGGCAACGCAGCGTGCTTCCTGTGCTCGGACGAGGCCTCGATGATCACTGGCGTGGCGCTGGAAGTCGATGGCGGTCGGGTGATCTAGCGGAGGAAGCCAGTGATCTCCCTGGCCACGGCTTGCGGCGCTTCCCAGTGGAGGGAATGGGCGGCGTTGGGGATGATCGCCTGGGTGAGGCTTGGCAGCCTGACGTGATAGCCCTCGACGGCACCGGGCGGGGCGAGAAGGTCGAGATCGCCGGAAATGGCGAGCACACGGTCGAGAGATCGGTTGGCGTCGCATGATCCAGCGCGGCGACCTGGCGGGCGAAGTCGCCGGGCGACTGGCGGTGGGGATAAGCCGCGGAGGCCGCCGCGGCATTGGCCACGGTCTCTTCGCTCCTGAAGAACGGGGCCGAGAACAGCCACTGGTACAACAGGCGGAACCAATCCTCGGGCGGAATGGTGAAGTAGAGCCGTGAGAGGTCGCGGAACAGGACGCGCGCCTTGGCATCGATGATGCCGGTGCCGAGCGTGACGAGGCGGTTGACCTTGTCCGGGTGCGCCGCAGCAACGCCGAGGCCGAGGTGGCCGCCGAGGGAGTGGCCCACGATATCGACGGCACCGAGCCCGAGGTGCTCGGTCAGCGCGGAGCAATCCTCGATCATCTCGTCGAGCTCGATGGGGCCGTCGACCCTGGTCTGACCGGCACCGCGATTGTCGATCAGGATCAGTTGGCGGTTGGGAAGCAGGGGCAGCAGAGGTCCCCAGCTGGCGCCATCGCTGGCGGTACCGGCAATCAGCAGAATCGGGCGGCCCGAGCCGACGATTTCGTAGTGCACGCTGGCGGCGCCGTTCTGGAACTGCGGCATGTCGGTATCCTCAACGCAATTGCTCAGCCGCGGCGTGGACTCACACGATGGCGGGTATATGTTTGACCGATCGGACAAAATGGCGTTTCGACCATGGCACAGGATGCCCTCGGAAATGAAGTGAGCCGGGCGTCGGATGCGACGCTCAAGGGGATCGACGATTTCGTCGGCGGGTTTCTCGGCTACGAGAAGCGGGCCAGCAATATCATCGCTGCCGCCGACGCCGAACCGGACTCGGTGCTGGCCAATGCCTATGCCGGTGTCCTGTGGATGATGCTGGAGGCCGAGGGCGCGACGCAAGTGGCCTCGGCCTACCTGAATCGGGCAAAGTCCGCGGAGGCGGGTGCGAACGAGAGGGAGCGGATGATCCTCGCGCAGCTCGAGCGCTGGATTGCCGATGATGTCCCCGGGGCGCAGGCGATCGGCGACGAGATTGCGGCGCGCTATCCGCGCGACCTCGCGTCGGTGAAGCTGCACCAGTATTTCAGCTTCAACCGCGGCGATGCCAAGAACATGTTGCGGATCGCCCGGGCGGTGGAGCGGGAAAACGCCGACAATCCGCATATCCACGGCATGCTGGCATTCGGCTACGAGCAGATGCACGAGCTCGAGGCGGCCGAACGAGAAGCGCGACGGGCGCTGAAGCTCAAGACAAAGGAGCCCTGGGCGCAGCATGCGCTTGCGCATGTGATGCTGGGACAGGGACGTGTGGCTGAGGGCGTCGCGTTCCTGGGCGAAGCGCAGAGGACCTGGGTCGACCTCAACTCGTTCATGTACACGCACAACTGGTGGCACAAGGCGCTATTCCATATCAGCGCGGGCGACAACGCCGCGGTGTTCGACGCCTATGACAACCACGTCTGGGGGATCGAGCCCGACCTGCCGCAGGACCAGATCGGCGCCGTGTCGCTGCTGGCGCGGATGGAGGTGGCGGGCATGGATGTCGGCCATCGCTGGGAGGATGTCGCCGAGCACATGAAGGGCAGGGCGCACGACACGACGCTGCCGTTCCTGACGCTGCAGTACCTCTACGGGCTAGCGCGGGCGGAGCGGGCGGAGGCCGACCACCTGATGCAGGCAGTTGAGGATCGTGCCGCAACAACAAAGGGTTGGGACAGGCTGGTGTGGCAAGAGGTGGCCCTTCCGGCAGCGCGGGGGGTGCTCGCGCATGCGCGCGGAGAGTACGCCGCGGCGGCGAAGTGGCTTTCGGTGGCGAATCCGCGGATGACGGAGATCGGCGGCAGCCACGCGCAGCGCGACCTGTTCGGGCAGTTGCTGCTCGATGCACACCTCAAGCTCGGCAACTGGGCCGTGGCCCGGCGGATGCTGGAAATGCGGCGTATCTGGGACCCCGACGGGGTTCCCCTGAACCGTGCATTAGCGCTGGTTGACAAGAAGCTGAACGCTGCCTGAACGGAAACGGAACGAGAAAAGGGAGCCCGGATGCGAACCGGACCGCGCAATCTGATCACCGATGTCGAAGGGCTTCGCGTCGGCAATTCCGAGGACCACCGGATCAAGACCGGAGCCACGGTGCTCGTGGCGGACAAGCCGTTCCGGGCCTCGGTCGACGTAATGGGAGGGTCGCCCGGCTCGCGTGAGACCGAACTGCTGGCGCCGGACAAGCTGGTGGAGGATGTCGATGCGCTGGTGCTCTCCGGCGGGTCGGCCTTCGGCCTGGATGCCGCATCCGGAGTCTCGGACGGACTGAGAAGGCTCGGCCGCGGCTTCAAGGTCGAAACGGCGACGGTCCCGATCGTGCCGGGAGCGATCATCTTCGATCTTCTCAACCAGGGGGACAAAGACTGGCAGGAGAACCCCTATCGTGCATTGGGGGCAGCTGCGCTGGCGAACGCGAGCACGGACTTCGCGCTGGGCACGGCCGGGGCGGGCGTCGGGGCGCTGACGGCCAATCTCAAGGGTGGGCTCGGCTCGGCCTCGCTGGTCATTCCCGGCGGCTATACCGTTGGTGCGCTGGTGGTGGCCAACCCGACCGGCAGCGTGACAATGGGTGATACCCGGCATTTCTGGGCGGCGCCGTTCGAGGTCGGCGACGAGTTCGGCGGCCTCGGACCGCTACCGACGCCCATGACGTTCGAGCAGACATCGCGGTCGAAGCGCGACTGGGTCACACCGATCTCGAACACGACGATCGCCATTGTCGCGACGGATGCGGACCTGACGAAGGCGCAGCTCAAGCGGCTGGCCGTGGCGGCGCAGGACGGGATCGGCCGCGGCGCCAGCCCCGCGCACACGCAGGTCGATGGCGACCTGATCTTCTCGGTGTCAACGGGTGCCAAGCCGATCGAGACGCCGGTGCTGAACGCCCTGCAGCTGGGGCATGCGGCGGCGGTGTGCCTCAGCCGCGCCATAGCGCGGGCAATCTACCTGGCGACGCCGGCCGCGAACGACATCGTGCCGACCTGGCAGGAGAAATGGGGGGGGAAGTAGCAGCCCCGCCCCAAGGGTCGGTCACTCGCACCGTGGAATCCGCGTCCATGCGGCGAAAATTGGAGATTCCCGCTGGTGCGGGAATGATTCGGTGGGGACGGGCAGGGCAGTGTCTAGGGTGCCGTGCTTGCCTGCCGCTCGGCCTTGAGGTGGTAGCAGAAGTTGCACATGCCATCGCCGTTCATGCAGGTCTTGTTGCGCTCGAGCCTGAGGCCAAGTTCGTCGGCCATGGCGAAGTCGGAGTTGCATATGAGCAGTTCGCCCAGGTCCCTGGCGCCGATCTGCTCCATGAACTCGGCATAGTCGCAATGGTTGACCTGATTGCGAAGCAGGGTGTCCGTCTGCTCGAGGGTTTCGAACTCGTAGCGGATGCCTTCACCGAAGCCGGCGAATTCGGCGGCGAGTGTCGGGATGTCGAGCAGCGAGCCGCGCTGGGCGACAAGGGCCCGGTTGGCCTTGTCGAGCGCGTCGCGCACCAGCTTGTGGGCTGCTTCCTTGCCCAAGGCAGATTCCATGGCGCGAACCAGCGGAATCTGGGCCTGGACCTGGATAGTAATGCGCTCAAACGGGGTCATCGGCCGGTCTCCTAGAGGGCGCGATGATGGCAGGATAGGCCGAAATCGGAAACCCCGGTCAACGCCGGCAGCGGAAGACGTTGGTGGGCTTGGCGTCGCCTGCCTTGATGCGGATACCTTCGCCAGTCGGCCCGAAGATGGGTGTCATCGTCATCGCCTGCTTACCGCAGGTTGCGGTGAACGAGCCGTCCTTGTTGTCCTTGAGGGTGAGATCGCAGGACTTGCCACCAACGAGGTAACTCGTGGCCGATATCGTCGTGACCTTTGCAGCGTCACCGCAACTGGCCAAGTCTGCGGCCCAGGTGCCGAGCATGGGGCGGGCGCCGATCGGGAAAGTCGCAGGAACGGCTGGTGGCGGGGAGGCGGCAGCCGTGGTGGTTGCAGCCGGGGTCGTGGAGCTGCTGGCGGGTGCCTTTGGGGTGCTGCTGTCGCAGGCAGCGAGAAGCGGCAGGGCGAGGAGCAGGCTGAGTGTCGAAAGGCGCATCGGCGAATCCGGTGTCGTTGCTATTGTGTCGGCAGGGTTGCGCCCCATTTGCGGCGCGATTGTGCAAGGGGAGTGTCGCGGCGTGCCTGTACCGCAAATCTACGTGGATGCCGATGCGTGTCCAGTGAAGGATGAGGTGGTCCGCGTCGCCGAGCGGCATGGGCTGGTGGTGACGTTCGTCGCCAATTTCGGGCTCAGGCCGTCGCGCGATCCGATGGTCCGCAGCGTGATGGTGCCGCAGGGCGCCGATGCGGCGGATGACTGGATCGTCGAGCAGGTCGATGCCGGCGATCTGGTGGTGACGTCGGATATTCCCCTGGCCGGCCGCGCGCTCAAGAAGGGGGCAACAGTGATCGGCCCGACGGGCAAGCCTTTCACCGAGCAGTCCATTGGCATGGCGCTGGCGATGCGAGACCTGAACCAGCATCTGCGGGAGACAGGCGAGAGCAAGGGCTACAACGCGGGGTTCACGAGCAGGGAACGCAGCGCCTTCCTGCAGGTGTTCGATGCTGCAGTGCAGAGGGCGAAGCACAAGGCCGGTTAGCGTTCAGCCGGTAATGATAGTGCGGACGTCGGCCTCGACCAGGTCGAGGATCTTGTTGATGGCGCGAACGGCAGCTTCCGGATCGGCGGCAACGATCGCGTCGGCGAGTTCGCGGTGCGGCGGAAACGAATCGAGGCCGAAATCGTCCCGGCCAAACGGGGATTCGTTCGAGCGCTCCAGCGCATCGTCCAGCCGGTGCAGGATCTGCCCAAACATTGGATTGCCGGACGCCTCGTAGATGGCGCCATGAAAGGCGTGGTCGGCCTGATGCCAGTTGCGGCGCGCGTCGACGTCCGCGATCAGGATGTCGCACAGGCGCGAGATCGCGGCGCGCTGGGACGGCGTAGCATTGACCGTGGCCTTGCGGACCACGTCCTTTTCCAGAGCCCGGCGAACCTCGATCAGGCGCAGCAGAGCCTCACCCTCGAGCCGGATCATCGTGGGGACAAGCCCCTTGGAGGTCTGGACACGTGCCGCGAGGTAGGTGCCATCGCCCCGGCGGCGCTTGATGATACCGAGCCCTTCCCAGCGGTTCAGGGCTTCACGGATGGTGGAGCGGCCGACGCCAAGGGTGGAGGCGAGCGAGATCTCAGGCGGCAGCCTGTCGCCGACCGTCAGGCCGGCGCGCTCGATCATGTCGGCAAGCGCATCCAGCACCGCCACGCCGCGCGTGCGGGTCTCGATGGGCTCGAGATAGTTCAGTGCTCCGTCACGTCCCACGCCGGCACCTCAAGGTCTTCGACGCAGCTTCACCACAGTTCCACGAGTTTGTCAGCCATGCTGACGCTTTCGCGCTGGCTCTGCGCCCAAATTCAGCAGTTCTGCAAGGGCTTCCAGCAGATAGTCCGTCTGCGGCTTGCTGTTGTAGCCCTGAACCGACAGGCGGGCGATGTAGTGGTCCTGCCACTTGAAGACCGGGATCTCGATCTTGAAGCGCTCCCACAACTGCTTGTGGATCTCCTGCGGATCGCATTCGGGAATGGGCATGGCAACCATCTGCGGCGCCGAGAACTCGGGGGCCGAAAGCGGCGGCAGGCCGGTGAGCTCGCCGAGGCGGCGCGCGGTTTCCTGCGCCAGCGCCGTGCAGGCACGCTGCACCGAGGCCCAGTCATGCTCGTCGCGGAAGGCAATCGCGGAGGGAATGGCGAGCATGGCGGAGGGATCGCGCGTGCCCTGCATCTCGATCTCGTCGATGAACGGCGAGTTGCCGAACGGGCCCTGCACGCCGGGCTCCTTGTTGTCGGCGGTCCAGCCGTGGCTGATCACGAGCGGATTCAGCATCACTTGCAGTTCCGGGCGCGCATAGAGGAACGCCGAGCCCTTGGGCGTCATCATCCACTTGTGGCAGTTGCCCGAGTAGAAATCGACGTCGAGCCCGGGCAGGTCGAGCGGGATGTGGCCCGGCGTGTGGGCGCCGTCGATGACGGTCCAGATGCCGCGCTTCCTGGCCTCGGCGATCGGTCGCTCGATGGGAAAGACCAGCGCCGTGGGGGAGGTGATGTGGCTGAGGAACAGCACCTTGGTGCGCTCGGTCATGCCCGCGACGATGGCGTCGGTGAACGCCACTTCGGAGACAAACGGCATGGGAACCGTCACGACGACGACCTTCGCGCCGGTTCGGCGGGTTACATACGCCCAGGTCTTTTCGAGCGCCGAGTACTCGTGGTCGGTGGTGAGGATCTCGTCGCCTTCCTGCAGCGGCAGCGACTGGGCGACGATATTGAGGCCGCTTGTGGCATTGACCACGCCGACGACGTTGTCGGCAGTGGTGCCGAGGAACATGCCCAGCGCCTCGCGCGGCGGCTTCATCAGCTCGGTAAGCCGGCGGCCGAGGAAGTCGACGGGCTCGCTCTCGAGCTCGCGCTGGAAACGCTGATAGGTCTCAAACACAGGGCGCGGACAGGCACCGAACGAGCCGTGGTTCAGGAAGGTCACATCCTCACGCAGGAGGAAGTGCTTGGCTAGGTTCGAGGACACGTCAACGGCCTTTCAGGGTGGGATCGAGGGCATCGCGGAGGCCGTCGCCGAAGAGCGTGGTCGCGAGCACGGTGATGGCGAGCGCTGCCGTGGGGAACACGGCCATGTGCCAATAGAAGAACATGAAGTTGATGCCCACGTTGATCATCTGGCCCCAGCTCGGGGTCGGCGGCGCAACGCCGATGCCGAGGAAGCTGAGCGAGGCCTCGAGCATCATGGCGCCGGGCATGGAGAGCACGAAGCCCACGATGATCGGCGACAGCGAATTGGGGATCAGGTGTCGGCGGAGGATGTACCACGGTGAGGCGCCCAGCGCCCGCGCCGCCCGCACGAACTCCTTCTCGCGGAACGCCTTCACTTGCGCCCGGACGAGCAGGCATACGCCGAACCAGCCGAAAGCCGACGCGATGATGATGATGGTGAAATAGCCACCACCGGTCAGTGCGCCGAGCAGCATCGCTGCGAGTAGCGGCGGCACCACCGAGAAGATCTCGATGATGCGCATGATGAACCAGTCGATCTTGCCGCCGAAATAGCCTGCGACCGCGCCGATCGGAATGCCGATCAGCAGGCTGCAGGTGGCGGCGGCAAAGCCGATCGAGAGCGACACCCGCGCGCCATAGACGACGCGCGTGAAGAAGTCGCGTCCGAGGTCGTCGACGCCGAACCAGAACTCGGCCGACGGGAAGGCCAGCGACTGGGTCAGATAGGCCTGCGCCGACGGGTCGGTCTTGGTGAAAAGCGGCGCCAGGATCGCGGCCAGCACGATGATGGCCAGCACCGCACCGCCGGCAACCGCCGCCTTGTTGGCAACGAAGCGGCGCCAGGCGAAATAGGCGGGACTGCGCTGAGTATGGGCCGGCGGAACGGCGAGCGGAGCGGCTTCGATCTGGGTGGTCATTGCTCGTCGTCTCCAAGGCGGATGCGGGGATTGAGCCACGCGTAGGCAATGTCGGAAATGAGGTAGGCGAGGCAGATGCCGACGGTCACCATCAACACCAGCGCCATCTCCAGCGGATAGTCACGGTTGGTGATCGAGGACACGAAATACGAGCCCAGCCCCGGGATGCGGAACATCGCCTCGACGAAGATCGAGCCGGTCGCCGTGCCGATGAACATGGGCAGGAACACCGTGACCATCGGGATCGCCGAGTTCCGCAACACATGCTGGAAGATGATCTTGCTTTCGCTCAGGCCCTTGGCGCGCAGCGCCGTAACGAACGGACGGTTGAGGTTGTCCAGCATCGCCGAGCGGGTGTAGCGCGCATAGGTTGCCAGCGGGATCGCGGAGTAGGCGATGATCGGCAGGATCCATCGCTCCGGCTTGCCCCAGCCGCTCGCAGGCAGCCAGTTGAGCCCGACTGCGAAGATCAGGATCAGCAGCATCGAGATGACGAAAACCGGGATGGTGAGCCCCAGCACCGACAGGGTCGAGGCGAGGTAGTCGATCCAGCTGTTGCGGTTGAGCGCGGCCGCCATGCCGAGCAGGATGCCAAGCGTGGCGCCGATGATCACGCCCGAGCCGCCGAGGATTAGGCTTGGCAGCCAGGCCTGTCCGAGCAGGCTCACCACCGTTTCACCCGGGCTCTGGTAGGGCACGCCGAAGTCGAAGGTCAGCACGCCCGCCATGTAGTTGACGTATTGCACCCAGAGCGGCTGATCGAGCCCGAGCCGGGCCATCAGCTTGGCGCGCACCGCCTCGGACACCGGCATGTCGTTGCCGTCGAAAGGGCCGCCGGGAACGGCGTGCATCATCAGGAACACGACCAGCGAGACGATGAAGAACGTCACCGCGACCGAGATCAGGCGTTTGAGAATGTAGACGATCATGGCGCTCGCTCCCTCAGTTCGTGACGATCGCTTCGACGAGATGGCCCGGTGCAACGCTGATAAGCTGCGGCACGTCGGCCACGGGCACATCGGCCGCGAGGCCAGAGCGCGAGAGCCGAGGCGTGTTCGCCTCGATCTGCTCGGCCGTAATGAAGCTGCGCTGCCGCCGGTCGTTCGGATTGGTGACCGGTATCGCGTCGAGCAGCGAGCGTGTGTACGGATGCTGCGGATTGGCGAAGATGTTGGCTGTCGGCGCCTGTTCGACGACGCGGCCGCGATACATCACCACCACGCTGTCGGTCAGCGAGCGCACCACGCCGAGGTCGTGGCTGATGAACAGCATGGACAATCCCATCTCCTGCTGCAGTTGCTTGAGCAGCGTGATGATCTGCGCCTTGACCGACACGTCGAGCGCGGAGGTGGGCTCGTCCGCGACCAGAACGGAGGGGCCCAGGATCAGGGCCCGAGCGATGGCCACGCGCTGGCGCTGGCCGCCCGACAGTTCGTGCGGGTAGCGGTTGCCGAAGCTGCGGTCCATGCCGACGCGTTCGAGCCAGGAGAGGGCTTCCTCGGTCTGCTCGCGCGATGACTTCACCCCGTGGATGTGCAGGGGCTCGGCGATGATCTGGGCGAGCGTCATCATCGGATCGAGTGCCGAGTAGCTGTCCTGGAACACCACCTGCATGCGCCGGCGGAAGGTCTTGAGGCTGGCGACGTCAAGGCCCGAAATGTCGGTGCCGTCAACGAGGATCTGACCCGAGGTCGGGTCGAGCAGCCGCATCGCCATCATGCCCGTCGTGCTCTTGCCCGATCCGGACTCGCCAACGAGACCGACGATCTTGTTGCGCGGCAGCACGAGGTCGACGCCGCGCACGGCCGGGAAGTCGATGTAGCGCGAGAATACCTTGCCGCGGCGGCGGAGCTTGTAGACCTTCGACAGGTTGCGCAACTCGAGGGCAGGGGCGATGGGCTCGGCCGACGCGGGCTCGGGCTGGCGCGCCTCACCCGCCCTGAGGCTGGCGAGCAGCGACTGGGTGTAGCTGTGCTTGGGGTTGTCGAAGATCTCGCCAACCGGGCCTTCCTCCATCACCCGGCCGCCGTACATGACGACGACGCGGTCGACGGTTTCGGCGATGACACCGAGATCGTGGGTGATCATGATCATCGCCATGCCCATCTCGGCCTGCAGGCCCTTGATGAGCTGGAGAATCTGAGCCTGGATCGTCACGTCGAGCGCCGTGGTCGGCTCGTCGGCGATCAGCAGCTTGGGCCGGCACGACAGCGCCATTGCGATCATCGCGCGCTGAAGCATGCCGCCGGAAAGCTGGTGCGGGTAGTAGCCCAGCACGTCCTTGGCGTTCTTGATCTCGACCTTGAGCAACAGCTGCTCGGACTCGGTCATTGCCGCCGCCTTGCTCACATCGCGGTGCATCCGGATGGTCTCGGAGATCTGGTGGCCGATGGTGAACACCGGGTCGAACGCGGTGGCCGGATCCTGGAAGATCATCGCCGCGACCTTGCCGCGCAACGAGGCGAGTTGACGAGGCTTGGCCTTGAGTACGTCGACGCCGTCAAGCTCGAGCCGGTCGGCGGTGATGGTTGCAGTGTTGGCGAGAAGGCGCATCAGCGCCAGACAGGTCACGGACTTGCCAGAGCCGGACTCGCCGACGATGCCGAGACTTTCGCCGTCGGCGAGCTGGATGTCGACGCCGCGAACGGCTTCGATCTGGCCGCCATGCTGGCGGAAGCTGACCTTCAGGCCCCTGATATCTACGAGAGTCATACGCTGCCCCGGACTGTGCACCCCCGGCCGGGCCGGAGGTGCGGGATTGGTGGTGCGACTAGTTCTTGGTCAGGTGGGTGAAAACGTAACCCGACCAGTTGGGGTAGAAGCCCTGCTTGTTGGGCGTCATGGCATCGCCGCCGAGCTTGTCGGAAACGACGTTCATGGTGACCGGATGGGTCAGCGGCACGATCAAGCCCTGGTCGATCATGACCTGTTCCGCCTGCTCGTAGAGCTTCACGCGCTCATCCCAGCTGGGCGCCTTGTCGGCCTCGGCAACCAGCCTGTCGTACTCGGCGATATGGTAGCTGTGACGGCCGCCATTGTAGAAGATGCCGTAGAAGTTCGACGGGTCGAGATAGTCGTACTCGTAGGGCGCCAGGTACAGGTTGTTCTTGTGCTGGAGCATGCCCTCCATCCAGTCCTTGCCCGGCATCACCTTGATATTCATGGTGATTCCCAGGATGTCCTTGAACTGCTGCTGCAGGTACTGGGCCATCGGGGGCAGGATGGCGCCATTGTAGCCGCCTTCCTCACGGAACCAGATCTCGACGGTCGGAAAGCCCTTGCCGTCCGGATAGCCGGCCTTGGCCATGTAGTCCTTGGCCTTCTGCGGATCGAACACTGCCTCGGCCGCGATCTTCTCGCTGTACCCAGGGAAGCCGGGCGGCAGGATCGAGTGGGCCGGGATGGCGATGTCCCTGAGCACCGTCGAGGTCAACTCGTCACGGTTGACGGCGTAGTAGAACGCCCTGCGCACGTCGACATTGTCGAACGGCGCCTTCTCCAGGTCGTAGGCGATGTAGGCGGTCGCGAACACCGGGTTGGTGTGGATCTGGTCGGCGAAGCGCTGGCGCATTGACGCGACCTGCCCGGTATTCAGCGAGGTCATGTCGACGTCCCCGGCGAGGAAGGCGGGGACACCCACTTCCGGCAGGCCGAGCGAGGAGTCCATTACGACTTCGTCGATCTGCGGAATCCACGGCCCCTTGTAGGTCGGGTTCTTCTCGAGCGTAACGGTGTTGTTCGACTTCACCCAGTCCTTGACCACCCAGGGGCCCGACGAAACGATCGTGTCGACGTTGGTCGACCACTCATCGCCATACTTGTCGAACTGGTGCTTGGGCACCGGGTACCAGAGCGAGACGACGCTCGGCAGGTACGGCTTGGGCGCGTTCGTGGTGACCTCGAGCGTCTTGTCATCGACCGCCTTGAGGCCAAGCGTGGAGACATCGGCCTTGCCGGCCGTCACGTCATCCCAGTTCTTGATGCCGCCGGCGAAGCCCCAGTACCAGGCGAAATCGTACCCCGTCGTGGCAGCATGCTGCAGCGCGAACACGAAGTCTTCGGCGGTCAATGGCTCGCCATCACTCCAGGTCAGTTCGGGGCGAATCTTGAAAGTCCAGGTGAGGCCGTCGGCCGACTGCGACCAGCTCTCCGCCGCGATCGGCGTGAGGTTGAAGTCCTTGTCGAAGGCAGTGAGGCCGATCTGGATCATGTCCGAGCCGGCGGCGCGGGCGTAGACCGTCTTCATGTAGTCCATGTAGGTGCCCGTAGTAGACTGACCGGGCACGGTCACAGTCTGCGCAAGTCCGGGCGAACTCACGCTGGCGGCCAGCGCCAAGGCGCCGACCCATTTCAGTAGTCTATGCATATATTTTCCTCCTGATTATCGCGTCGAAAAGCGATGTCGTTTCGGGCAACGTCCCGATGTGATAGCTCGTGCCAAGAAAGTGCGATTTCCCCTGCGCTCCCGTTGTTCGGGATGTTGATTGTCCAGTCCGCCGCGCACCTTCCTATTATTTCCGACAATTCTCTCCTGCGTTAGCAAGACGAAAGCTGGGGGCCGTCTTCGACACGTCTCCCCGGATTCGGGGCATTTGCTGCTGCCGGACACGATCCGGCCAACCCACGAGGAGGCTGGTGCGCATCGCGCCAGTCGCCGCGAGGGTTGGGAGTGGTTCCCCGCCGAGAGGGCGGGGAACCGATGCGGACTACTGCTTCACGGTGATGTGCGAGTAGAGGAAGTTGCCGATACGATCGAGCGGGGTGAAGCCCTTGGAGTTGGGCGACACGCCTGGGCCGCTGATGTTGTCGCTGACAGCAGCCATGATGATCGGATGCACCAGCGGCACGATCAGGCCCTGGTCGATCATGACCTGCTCGGCCTGCTCGTAGAGGGCCACACGGTCTTCCCACTTGGGCGCCTTGTCGGCTTCGGCGACGAGCTTGTCGTACTCGGCCACATGGTAGCTGTGACGCCCACCATTGTAGAACAGGCCGTAGAAGTTGGACGGGTCGAGATAGTCGTACTCGTAGGGCGCAAGATAGAGGTTGTTCTTGCGGGCGAGCATGCCTTCCATCCAGTCCTTACCCGGCATGACCTTGATGTTCATGGTAATGCCAAGGATGTCCTTGAACTGGGCCTGCAGGTACTGGGCCATCGGGGGCAGGATGGCGCCGTTGTAGCCACCTTCCTCACGGAACCAGACTTCAACCGTGGGGAAGCCCTTGCCGTCCGGGTAGCCGGCCTTGGCCATGAAGTCCTTGGCCTTCTGCGGATCGAACACCGCCTCGGAGGCGATCTTCTCGCTGTACCCAGGATAGCCGGGCGCCAGGATCGAGTGCGCCGGGATGGCGATGTCCTTGAGCACGGTCTGGGTCAGTTCGTCACGATTGACGGCGTAATAGAGGGCGCGCCGGACGTCGACATTGTCGAACGGCGCCTTCTCCAGGTCGAACGCCAGATAGGATGTGGCAAAGACCGTGTTGGTGCGGATCGAGTCCGGGAAGCGCTGCTTGACCACCGGGATCTGGCCGGCGTTCAGCCACGTGAAGGCCAGGTCACCGGCGAGGAATGCAGGCATGCCCACTTCCGGCGAACCAACGGACGGATCGATGGTCAGTTCATCGACTTCCGCCGGCCAGGGGCCGGTGTAGTCCGGATTCTTGGTCAGAACGGCCGAGTTGTTCGACTTTTCCCAGGACTTGAGCAGGAAGGGGCCGGACGACAGGACGTTGGCGACATTGGTCGACCAGTCGTCACCGAACTTGTCGAACTGGTGCTTGGGTACCGGGTACCACAGCGAAACCACGCCGGGCAGATAGGGCTTGGGCGCGTTGGTCGTGATGGTCAGGGTCTTGTCGTCGGGGGCACCGACGCCGAGGGTCGAGACGTCGGCCTTGCCGCTCGTCACCTCGTCCCAGTTCTTGATGCCGCCGGCAAAGCCCCAGTACCAGGCGAAGTCGTAGCCGGACGTCGCTGCATGCTGCAGGGCAAACGCAAAGTCGCTTGCCGTGAGCGGCACGCCGTCGCTCCACTTGAGGCCATCGCGCAGGTGGAAGGTCCAGGTGAGCCCGTCAGCCGACTGTTCCCAGCTTTCCGCCGCGAGCGGCGTCAACTGGTACTCGTTGTCAAAGCTGGTCAGCGGGACTTGCAGAAGCTCGGCACCCGAGGCTCGTGCATAGACGGTCTTCATGTAGTCCATGTAGGTGCCGGTGGTCGAACCACCCGGTACCGTCAGTTTAGACTCGGCGAGCGCTGGAACTGCGGTCAATCCCGCAGCCAGCGCAACCGCGCCGACGAATTTCAGCAACGCGTTCATATGCTCCCTCCTTGATGCAGAGCCGGTTTGCCTTGGCGTCCCCTCTTGCCGCTCGGAACCAACGCATGAAGAAGGTTCCTTGCGGGGCAGAAAGCGGCGGCCGGACTCGAGACGCCCGAGCCCGGAAGCCGATTTCAAGCAGCGTCATCCCTCGAAGAAACGCTGCTATATGACATATGTCTGACAACTCCGATTTGGCTTGGCAAGACGTTTTCGCGGGTTGCTCGGCAAAGACTGCTGCATCCCGCCGGGTGTGGGACAAACAGGCTCGGTTGGCTCATCGGCGACCACCGAACAGGCTCCGCGCGGCGGTTGCGATGGCCTCGGCGTCGATACCGAAGTGGCGGTAGAGATCGCTGACCGTGCCGGTCTGGCCGAAGTGCTCCACGCCGAGCGTTATGGCGCGGTGGCCACGGACGCTGCCGAGCCAGCCGAGCGTCGCCGGATGGCCGTCGATGACTGTGACGAGGGCGGCGGTATCGGGGGCGGCAGCCAGGAGAGTCTCGACATGGCAGGTCGCATCGGCCGCGCCGTGCAGACGGGCTCGCTGGGCGCCGTGCCAGCCGGCATTGAGGCGATCGGCCGAGGTCACAGCCAGCACCGCGACATTGCGGCGGTCGCCACCGACCATACCGGCGGCAGCGACAGCCTCGCTGGCGACAACGCCCTGGTAGGCGAGGATCGCTTCGCAGTTCGGGGTGGGTGGCACGAGCCAGTAGGCGCCGCGGATGATGTCATCGGCGAGGGCGGGCGTGACGGGACGAGGCGGCTGATCGATGACGCGGGTGGAGAGCCTCAGGTAGACCGAACCGCCCGAGACATCGCGGGGCCAGGCGGCAAGGTCGGCGCGATCGCTGCCGTCGCGCTGCATGTAGTCGAAGCCCCAGTCCATGATGACGGCGAGCTCGTCGGCGAAAGCGGGCTCGAAGGCGGCGAGTCCGTCCTGGGCCATGCCGATCAAGGGCGTGCCGATCGACTGATGCGCGCCCCCTTCGCCGGCCAGCGAGACTCCCGAGGGCGTGGCGACGAGGAGGAAGCGGGCATCTTGGTAGCAGGCGTAGTTCAGCGCATCGAGTCCGCGGGCGATGAACGGGTCGTAGAGGGTGCCGATCGGGAGCAGGCGTTCGCCGAACAGCGAGTGGCTGAGCCCTGCCGCGCCGAGCAGCAGGAACAGGTTCATTTCGGCGATGCCCAGCTCGATGTGCTGCCCCTCCGGGGTGAACTGCCACTTCTGCGCGCTCGGGATGCGCTCTTTCTGAAAGATATCCGGCATCTCGCGGCCGAACAGGTGGCGACGGTTGACCCAGGTACCGAGATTGGTCGAGACGGTAACGTCGGGCGAGGTGGTGACGATGCGGCGCGCCAATTCGCTGTCGGTCTTGGCGAGTGCGTCGAGGATCTTGCCGAAGGCAGTCTGGGTCGAGGTCGGGGCGGAGCCGACATATTGCGGGCCAATGGCGGGCACTGCCGGCGAAGCCAGGCGACGCGGCTGAGCGGTGTTGAATGGCACGGCGGCCAGGAAGGCCTCGAGTTCTTCGCGGGAGTGGCCAAGGCCCTCGAAGCGGTCCCATTCATGACCTTCGCGAATCTTGAGCGATGTTCTGAGGCTGGTGATCTGTGCCGCCGTCATCTGGCCGGCGTGGTTGTCCTTGTGGCCGGCGAGCGGGGTGCCCCAGCCCTTGACCGTGTAGGCAATGAACACGGTCGGCCGGTCGTCGGTGATCGCCTCGAACTGCTCGAGCAGGCTCTCGACGCAGTGGCCGCCGAGGTTGGCCATCAGCTCGGCCAGCTCGGCGTCGGTGCGGCGCTCGAGCAGCGCGGTGACCGGGCCCTGGTCCCCGATCTCATCGGTGAGCCGCTCGCGCCACGCCGCACCGCCGCGGAACATCAGGGCCGAGTAGATCGCATTGGGGCAGGCGTCGATCCACTGCCGGAGTTTTTCGCCGCCTGGCTCGGCGAAGGCGCGGCGCTGCTTGGCGCCGTACTTGAGCGTGACGACGTTCCACTCGAACGCGGTGAAGATCGCCTCGATGCGCTCGTACAGGCCCTCGCGGACGACGCCGTCGAGGCTCTGGCGGTTGTAGTCGATGATCCACCAGCAATTGCGCAGGTTGTGCTTCCACCCCTCGAGCAGGCACTCGTAGACGTTGCCCTCGTCGAGTTCGGCGTCGCCGACAAGCGCAATCATCCGGCCTTCAGGGCGCTTGCTCGCCCAGGGCTTGGCGCGCACGTAGTCCTGGACCATCGAGGCGAAGGCAGTGAAGGCGACGCCGAGGCCGACCGAGCCGGTGGAGAAGTCGACGTCGTCGCTGTCCTTGGTCCGGGAGGGATAGGACTGCGCGCCGTGATAGCCGCGGAACGCCTCGAGCTTGTCGAGTGTCTGCTTGCCGAACAGGTACTGGATGGCGTGGAAGACGGGGCCGGCATGCGGCTTGACGGCGACGCGGTCCTCGGGTCGAAGGACGCCAAAATAGAGTGCGGCCAGGATCTGCGCCATGGAGGCCGAGGAGGCTTGGTGGCCACCGACCTTGACCCCGTCAGGGTTCGCGCGGATGTGGTTGGCGTGGTGAATCATCCAGCTCGCCAGCCAGAGCGACTTGGTCGCCAGCGCCTCGATCGCCGCTATCCGGTCCGTCGCCATTTCCCCTCCGCGTGGCGCCAGTTGTCTGACATTTAGACTGCGCTAGCCTTGGCGGCGTTTCCTGCCTATTGTGCCGGTATTGACATCATCCTGCGCAATTTTCCCTATGGTTTGGCCTGAGGAATGACGGTTTCTGCCAAGACGGACCTGAGCCAAGTAGACCGGCGGATTCTGCGTGCCTTGCAGGAGGATGGCCGCATGACCATCCAGGCGCTGGCCGATCGGGTTGGCCTGTCGGCCTCACCATGCCTGCGCAGGATACGCCAGATGGAGCAGGCCGGGATCATCTCCGGCTACAGCGCCGTGGTGGAGCAGCGCTCGGTCGGCCTGCCGGTGTCGGTGTTCATCTCGATCAAGCTGGAACGGCAGCGCGCCGAGGAACTCGATCGCTTCGGCGAAGCCATCGCGGGCTGGCCCGAGGTGATGGAGTGCTACCTGATGACGGGGCAGTTCGACTTCCTGTTGCGCGTGGTGTGCGCGGACCTTGCTGCCTACGAGCAGTTCCTGCGCCAGAAACTTACGCAGGTGGCCGGGGTTAGTTCGATCGAATCCAGCTTCTCGCTGGGACAGGTGAAATTCTCGCGGGTCCTGCCCATCTGACGCAGCGACGGCCCCGTCGTCGCCCGCTAAGCTATAGTCACGAAAACGGATTCTCCTCTCATGCAGGCAGACAGCATCGTTCTTGGCGCGGGCATCGTGGGCGTGTCGGTTGCGCTGCACCTGCAGATGCGTGGGCGAAACACGGTTCTGGTCGACCGGCGCGGCGCCGGGGAGGAGACGTCCTACGGCAATGCCGGGCTGATCCAGCGCGAGGGCGTGCTGCCGCATTCGTTTCCGCAAGGGCTCGGCGCCCTGTTCCGCTACGGCCTGAGCAACCGGACGGACATGCACTACCATCTGGCGGCGCTGCCGCGGATCGCGCCGTTCCTGGCGCAGTACTGGTGGCATTCGCGGCCGGACAGCTACCGCCGGATCGTTACGGCCTACGCGCCGCTGATCGCGGCCGCGGTCAGCGAGCATGCGCCGCTGATCGAGCGGGCAGGGGCGGACGACCTCATCGAGCGGAAGGGGTGGTACCTGCTCTATCGGAACGCGAAGGATCGCGACGAGGCCTTTGCCGAGGCCGAATGGCTGCAGCGGGATTTCGGCGTTGGGCACGAGAAGGTCGAGAATGCGGCGATGCGCGCGAGGGAGCCGGGGCTCGGGATCGACCTCGCGGGAGCGCTGCACTGGACCGATCCGTGGAGCATCCGCGATCCGGGCGGGCTGGTGAAGCGGTATCTCAAGCTGTTCGAATCTCTAGGCGGGACCTTCGTCAATGCCGATGCGATGCGCCTGACGGCGCGAGCTTCGGGGGCCGGATGGCGGTTGCCGGTCGCCGATGGAGTCGTGGAAGCCAGGGATGTGGTGATCGCGCTCGGGCCGTGGGCCGGTGACCTTACGGAGCAGCTGGGATATCGGCTGCCGCTAGGGGTGAAGCGGGGCTACCACATGCACTATGGGCAGCCGGCGGCACGGCCATTGAGCAACTGGATCCTCGATGCAGAGTACGGCTACCTGCTGACGCCGATGGTGAAGGGGATCAGGCTGACCAGCGGGGCCGAGTTTGCGCTGCGCGATGCGCCCTCGACCCCGGTGCAGGTCGATCGCGACGAGGTCTTCGCCAGGGAGCTGTTTCCTGGCCTTGGCGGCCGCGTCGAGGCCGAGCCGTGGCGCGGGGCGCGGCCCGCGACGCCGGACATGATGCCCATCATCGGCCCGGCGCCGCGTCACAAGGACCTGTGGTTCGCCTTCGGACACGCGCATCACGGCATGACGCTCGGGCCGGCCACCGGACGGCTGATCGCAGAGATGATGAGCGGAGAAACGCCCTTCATCGATCCCGGGGCATTCTCGGCGACGCGATTCCTCTAGTCGCAGCATTTTGCCGCTCGACCAGGGCTTGAAGGCGGCAACGGAAGCGCTATTTTAGCTGCGCGGTTACCGGGCCCCTCTGACGGCGGCGACAATGCCCCGTGATGTCGGAACTGCTCCAATGTTCACATGGAGAGGTCCGGCATGGATATGCTGCTTAGTGCCCTGACCGGCGATTTTCTCGGTACCCCTGTCTATTTCTGGGTGGCGTTCCTGACCATCGTGGTCGGATTGCTGGTCTTCGACCTGGGCATCCTCAACCGCAACGAGCACGAAATCTCCACCAAGGAGAGCCTGACGCTCTATGCCGGCTACGTGCTCGTGGCGGCGTTGTTCGGTGTCTGGGTGTGGTTCAGCCGAGGCGCCGAGGCCGGCCTCGAATTCTACACCGGCTACCTGATCGAGCAGAGCCTCGCGATGGACAACATGTTCGTCATCGCGACGATCTTCGGCTTCCTCGCGATCCCCCGGCTCTACCAGCACCGCGTGCTGTTCTGGGGCATCCTGGGCGTGATCGTATTCCGGGCCATCCTGATCGGCCTGGGCGCGGCGCTGGTCCACTCGTTCAACTGGGTGCTGGTGCTGTTCGGCGGCTTCCTGATCTTCACTGGCGTCAGGATGTTTTCGCACAAGGACGAACAGGCCGATATCGAGGCCAATCCGATCTTCATGTTCCTGCGCAAGCATTTCCGCATCTCGCCCAATCTGGACGGCCGGCGATTCCTGACGCGGATGATGGACAGCAAGACGGGCAAGCTGGTGACGGTTCTCACGCCACTGGGCGTGGCGCTGATCATGGTAGAGACAGTCGACCTGATCTTCGCGGTCGACTCGGTCCCCGCCGTGTTCGCGGTGACGCAGGATACGTTCATCGTCTACACCTCCAACATCTTCGCGATCCTGGGCCTGCGTGCGCTCTACTTCGCGCTGGCCGCGGCGATGAACCGGTTCCGCTACCTGCAGATTTCGCTGGCAATCGTGCTGGTGCTGATCGGACTCAAGGTGGCGCTGGTGCCGTTCGGCGTGAAGATCGACACGCTGCTGTCGCTGCTGGTGACACTGGGCGTACTGGCTGGCGGCGTGCTGTACTCGCTGTGGAAGACGCGCGGTGAGCGGGACATCAGCGCCGCCGAGCATCCCGAGCAGGGACGGCTCGAGCCCTAGGGCCGGACGATCTCGACGGTGAGAGTGCCTTCGGGGAGCGGGACGAGCAGTTCCGCTTCCGGCTTCGTCAGGAACAACCAATGAGCCCATTGCTCCGGGCGCAGGACGCAGACCTGGCGGTCGTGGATCGGAGCGATGTCAGGCCCGGGGGCGGTGGTGAGCAGGGTAAAGCTTAGGGCGCCCTCGTCGTCCTCGCTCCATAGCCCCGCGATCCCCATCACCGGCGAATCCTTGAGGCGGAAGCGGTGCTTGGTCTTGGGCGATTTCGAGCCGGTGAACTCGAAGAAACCGGAGAGGACAATGACGCAGCGCCTCGACTCGTCGAAGTGGCGGTTGTCCGAGCGGAAGTTGAAGACGGGTGGCGCCTTGGGACGCGAGGCCGGCCAGCCGAAGCGCATCAGCACAAGTTTCGCGCCGTTGCCGGCGGCGCGCAGCACCGGGCCCATGTCGCCGATGCGGATTTCGGCTCTCGGCAGGTCGGATTCGGACTCCGAGTCGGGTGTCACCAGTTCCGCGGCGCGAATGGCGTCGCGGTACTGCGCGTAGGTCACCTGCTGCTCGTAGGCGTTGCACATGCCGCCAGCCTAGCCGGTTGAACGCCGATGGTCGAACGGCAACCCTTCGAACCATGGCGAGGGCGGCTCAGCGCCAGCCGAGTGCCGGGGCCACGTGCTTGAGGATGCTCTCGATGACATGGGCGTTGTAGGCGACGCCCAATTGGTTCGGCACGGTGAGCAGCAGCGTGTCCGCCGCCTTGATAGCCTCGTCATCCGCCAGCTGCTTGATCAGTTCGTCCGGCTCGGCCGCGTAGCTGCGGCCGAAGACGGCCTGCTTGCCCGGCTCGATATAGCCGAAGTGGTCCTGGCTGTCGCCCGGGCCGCCGAAGTACCTGCGGTCGAGCTCGTTGACGATGGCGAAGATGCTGCGGCTCACGGACACGCGCGGCGTCCGCTCGTGGCCGGCATCGGCCCAAGCCTTGCGATAGGCTGCGATCTGCTCGGCCTGCTGGATGTGGAACGGCTTGTCGGACTCGGCCATGACAAGGGTCGAGCTTTGCAGGTTGACGCCAAGCCTGGCGGCCCACTCTGCCGTGGGGGTTGTCGCAGCGCCCCACCAGATGCGGTCGCGCAGGCCGGCCGAATACGGCTCGAGGCGCAACAGGCCGGGCGGATTGGGGAACATCGGACGCGGATTGGGCTGGGCAAAGCCCTTGCCCTGGATGACGTCGAGGAAAACCTCGGCATGTCGACGCGCCATGTCCGCATCAGTCTCACCTTCGGCGGGGGCGTAGCCGAAATGGCGCCAGCCATCGATCACTTGTTCCGGCGAACCGCGGCTGATGCCGAGCTGGAGCCGGCCACCGGAGATGAGGTCAGCCGAGCCGGCATCCTCGGCCATGTAGAGCGGGTTCTCGTAGCGCATGTCGATGACCGCGGTACCGATCTCGATGCGGCTGGTCCGTGCGCCGACCGCGGCAAGCAACGGGAAGGGCGAGCCGAGCTGCCGCGCGAAGTGGTGGACGCGAAAGTAGGCTCCATCTGCACCGAGTTCTTCAGCGGCAACGGCCAGGTCGATGGACTGCAGCAGGGTGTCAGAGGCCGAGCGGGTCTCGGAATGCGGCGAGGGGGTCCAGTGGCCGAAGGAGAGGAAGCCGATCTTTTTCATGGCGATCGCCTGGAGATTGGTTGCGGGAAAGCGATGGCGGTACTCCTTTTCCCGGCCATCCGCCACCCGCGTTCGAGGATGGCTGGGCTGCTGTCATCCACGGGTCATGCATGGTCGCTAGTCACATGCAAATTCCTGCTAGAGGCGAAAATGACACTGAAATTCATCGTGATGAGCGACCTGCACCTGGTGCCCGAGGGCGAACTGTCGATGACGCTCGATGCCGGTGCGCGGCTTGAAGCGGCTGTCGACAACGTGATCGCGCGCTATGGTGATGCCGACTTCTGCATTGTCGCCGGCGACCTGGCGGACCTGGGGCAGACGGCGGCCTATGAGCGGCTGCAGCGTATCATCGAGCGGATGCCGATCCCCGTGCACATCACGCTCGGCAACCATGACGACCGGTCGACCTTCCTCGACGTGTTCGGCGCCGGCCATGCGGCCGATACGGGCAAGGTCGACAAGGTGATCGACAGCAAGGGCTATCGGGTCATCGTGCTCGACAGCGCCGAGCCTGGCCGCGTCGATGGCGTGCTCGAGGCCGAGCAGATCGACTGGCTCAAGGCACGCCTGGCCGAAGCCGCGGACCGTCCGGTGATCGTGGTGCTGCATCACAACGCCAACGCCCTGCACATCGCGTCGGACGACATCCGCATCCTGGAACCCGACGCGTTCATCGAGGCGCTGAAGACACATCCCGATATCCGCCAGGTCATCGCTGGGCACGTCCACCTGACCTCGACGGCGAACTATCGCGGCTTGCCGTTCACGACGCTGGCGGGCGGGCACTACTCGGTCGGCTTCAACGTCGACCAACCCACGGCGCCCTTCCGCCGCCTGACCGGGCCGGGCCAGATGGCTGTCATCATCGGCACCGAGGACCGGACCACGGTGCTGTTCGAGGACTTCATCGACGGCAACGCCGAAATCGCGCTGGCGCCGCGGAAGCGGGCGGAAGACTTCGAGGCGGCGTAGCCAACGAAAATCGCGAAGCTCCCGGATCTGTCCCCGGGAGCTTCACTGGATCAGGCGGGCTGCATCTGGCTGGGCCGATCGCCTTCGTCGCGCGTGGCTGGCGGGAAGGCGAGGGCCATGGCGGCCGCCGCGATACCGACCGCCGCCGAGGCGATGTAGAGCCAGTGATACGTGCCGAACGTGTCGTAGAGCCAGCCCCCACCGACTGGTCCGAACGCCATGCCGATGCTAGAGGTCATGGTAGCGGCGCCGAGCACGGTGCCGAGCAGGCGGGGCGGGAAATACTCCCGCGCCAGCACCGCATAGAGCGGCATGACCCCCCCGTACGCGAGCCCGAGTACCGAGGCCAGCATGTAGAACTGCGTGATCTCGCTGAGATAGATGTAGGCGTAGATGCCCACCGCCTGCAGCGCGAGGCCGGCGACGATCACCTTGCGCACGCCGATCCGGTCGGCGAGCGTGCCGAACAGGATGCGGCCGAACAAGCCGGCGACGCCTTCGATGGCGTAGATGCCGGTGGCGGCGGTCAGCGTCGCGCCGCAGATCATGGCGTAGCTGACGGTGTGGAAGATCGGGCCGGAGTGGGCGGCGCAGCAGAGAAAGAAGGTACCGGCGAGGACGAGGAACTGCGGGGTCCGCAGAACGGCAAAGCCGGACTGCTCCCCGGCGACGGGCGCAGCAGCGCCGGCGGCAGGGGCCGGAACATCGGTAGCGCCGGGAGCGCGGCGGATGAGGAGCGCGACGGGGACCACTACGACCATGGCGCCGACAGCGATCCAGAACATCGCGGCGCGCCAGCCGATTGTCTCGATCAGATAGCCCGCCAGCGGACTCATCGTCATCGGCGCGATGCCGCCGCCGACCGAGACGAGCGAAACCGCAAGGCTGCGGTTCTTGTCGAACCAGCCCAGGGTTGCCGAGATGATGGGCGCGAAGAACGCGCCGCCCGAGGCACCGACGAGGCCGCCATAGGCGAACTGGAAGACGACGAGATCGCGCGTCTGGCTCGCGAGAACAAGGCCTGCGCCGAGCAGGGCGGCGGCCATCAGCACCACCGGCCTGGCCCCGATGCGGTCACTCAGCGTGCCCCAGCCGAAACCGGCAAACCCCATGACGATGAAGCCGACCGTCATCGCGCCGGAGATGCCGGCACGGGTCCAGCCAGTCTCCTCGGCGATCGGCTGCAGATAGACGGGCAGCGCGAACATCGCTCCCATGGCAACACAGGTGATGATGGCGCCGGCGGCGACGACCACCCAGCCGTAGCGGTTTCCCATTTTGCTCTTCCTCCCCTTCGGCATTCTGTGTCCTAGACGAACGAGAGGCGAGCATTTCGACAGACGGCCCGCAGGATAGATTGCCTGCGCGATCCGTACAGGCTGCCAATGCTTAAGTAAATGCTTTACTATTTGCGCCCGCACACTTGTGGTACGTCGGGCCACGATGCTGCGGCCGCGGCCCGGACCCACTGCACTCCCGATCGGGGGGAGGGAGCGGTGCCCCTCGCCCGAGTGGTTCAGCCGTTCCCGGCGGCACCGATATTGACCATCCAGGGGGTGCCGAACCTGTCGGTGAGCATGCCGAAGCTGTCGCCCCATGGCGCCTTGGCGAGCGGCATCATAACGGTGCCGCCGTCGGCCAACTTGTTCCAGTAGCCGCGAAGCTCATCCTCCGCGTCGCCGCTCAGCGAGACGGTGATGGTGTTTCCCGGGTTGGACTGGACGCCGGGCGGGGTGTCGGAGGCCATGATCCAGTAGCCGGACGGAGAGACCAACTGGGCATGCATGATCTTGTCCTTGTCGGCGGGCTCGTGCGGCATGCCACCCTCGGCGAAGGTGCTCATGGTGAGCTCGCCGCCAAACACGGAGTGATAGAACTGGATGGCCTCGCGGGCATTGCCGTTGAAGTTCAGGTAGGGGTTGAGGCGCGTAGGCATGGTAACTCCTCCTTCTTGACGGGCCGACGCTAGCTACACAGGGTGACCGGAACAAGACTACCTGGCCGTCAGGCAGGATACGCCAGCCGCAAGGGTGCGGGGATGGAACTCGAGTTCACTGCGGAAGTGATCCATTGGCGCGGACCGGCGCCGTTCTTCTACGCCCGCATTCCCGAGGAGGCAGGGGCGGCAATCAGTCGGGTCCGGAAGGCCGTGACCTATGGCTGGGGCGTCATTCCGGTGGAGGCGACGATCAATGGCGTCACCTTCAGGACGTCGCTGTTCCCGAAGGACGGCACGTACCTGCTGCCGCTCCGTGATGTGGTGCGTCGGCGGATCGGGGTGACGGTCGACGACCGCGTGGCCGTGGCCATGGTGGTCGGGCGCCCTCCCCGCGAGCCGGACTTGTGAGTCTCAGGCGGCGCGGGGCAGGGCGAGGCTGCGGATCTCGCCGGCGACCAGCGCCTGCAGCACCCACAGGTTGCGGTCGCGGATGCCGTGGGCATCCAGTTGCACGACCGTGTTGTGCAGGTATTGCGCGCCCGAGCCCCAGTGGCCGGCAGCGCGGGCCAGGGTCTGCGCGACGACCTGGGGTGCAAGACGGCCGGCGTAGTTGACGCCCGAGGGTGAGGCGACGAAGGCGAGGGCGCGGAGCGGGCCCGTAGGGGTCGCAAGATCGAGCCAGCGCGGCACGTTGGTGGGGCGCACGTCATCGGTCTCGCGAGCGAGCAGCCGCAGCACCTGGTCGAACGGATCGGCATCGGCGAGGCGGTAGGCGAGGCCTGAGCAGGAGCCGCCGCGCTCAAGCGCCATCATCAGCCCGGGGACCTCGCGGGTGCCGCGCCAGCGGGTGAGGCGCATGCAGAAGCGGCGATGCCAGCCATGGGCGCGGGCGCGGCGGGCCTCGAGGTGCGCAAGTTCGGGCTTCCAGATCAGCGAGCCGTAGGCGAATAGCCAGAGCGGGCCGGGAGGCCGGTGGGCCAGGACGCGCGCTGCCATGGCGCGCAGTTCGGCCTCGCTCGGCTCGCGGGTGCCTGGCAGGGGCCCCGGATCGGGTTCGGAGCGCTCGACCAGCGCGACGAGATCGGCGGTCAGTTCCAGCTGGGGACGCGGCGGCATCGTCCATCTCCTGCGGCGCCCCCCGCGAGGATGGACGGGATATGCGGGAGCAGCAGGCGCGGATCAAGTGTACCGATGGTGCGGAAGTTCAGCTGCCGGTGCGGCTGGCGACGCCGTTGCCGCCGCGGGCGAGGATCTGCAGCTGATCGTGCGACAGGCGCTTGCGGGGCAGCGCGAAGGGAACCTGCTTGCGGTCCCGGAGGGCGAAGGTATCGCCTCTGCGGCTTTCGACGATGGTGATGCGGTAGAGCTCGTAGGGCACGCAATTCCAGCTGCCGCCGCGCTCGCCCGCCGCCGGGTCGTAGCTGCCGGCGCCGTAGCGGAAGCAGATGTCGGCTTCCTCGAATTTCCAGGTGCCGGCCAGCACCGCCTGGTTGCCGGGATGCCAGAGCCAGCTATGGCCATCGGTGCCGAGGTACTCGACCTGCATGCCCTGTCCGGGCGCGAAGCTCAGTTGCGTCTGGCCGCCGAGGCGAGGGGCGGCGACGGCATGGCCGGCACAGGCGACAAGCAGGGTGGCGGCGAGGAGAATCAGGCGCACGGCGGAGCCCCGGTGGCAAGGGCGGCAGGAATATGGGGATCGCGCCGGTCGGGCAATCCCTCGCTGGTGGCGTCCGCCGATGGTGCATGTCGCTTCGGCGGCTGAGGAAACGGCGCTAGGGTGGTGCCGTCGACGACGTTCCGGGGCCCGCCATGCCTGAAATCTCCGCCGGGATCGTGCTGCATCGCCTCGGTCCGGGGGGGCGCGAAGTGCTGCTGGTCCACCCGGGCGGACCGTTCTGGGCCAAGCGGGACGAGGCGGCGTGGTCGATCCCCAAGGGGCTGATCGACCCCGGCGAGGTGCGGGAGGCGGCGGCGCGGCGGGAGTTCGCCGAGGAGGTGGGAGCCGTGCCGGAGGGCGAACTGGTGCCGCTGGGGGAGTTCCGCATCTCGAGCGGCAAGCTCCTCGCGGCGTTTGCGCTTGAGGGCGACTTCGATCCGGCGACGCTCAGGTCGAACGTGTTCGAGATGGAATGGCCGCCGCACTCGGGGCGCCGGCAGAGCTTCGTCGAGGTGGACCGGGCCGGCTGGTTCGGGCTCGAGGCGGCGCGCAGCAAGCTGCACATCGGCCAGCGGGTGCTGGTCGATGCGCTGGTCAGGGCGATTGGCTAGGCGTGGCGGTCAGCCGGCGCGGGCGAGGGCGGCGGCGATAGCATCCTTGATGGCGAGGCGCTGCTTGCGCAGGGCCTGCTCGGTCGCTTCGCTCACGGTATCGAGGCGCGTTTCGGCGCGGTGGACCTTGTCGTTGACGTCGTCATAGTCGCGCAGCAGCGTCGCAAAGGCCGGGTCGCGCGCCTTGAGCGCGTGGATGGCATCGAGCTGGCCGGGGAATTCGTCGCCGAGGGTATGCGGAGTATTGGACATTCGTGGTTCCTTGCCTAATGGGGCTAGCATCGGCCGGCGCACACCGGATGTCTTTGATTTCGATCAATCTTCCGCCGCCGGGGAGGCGGGACGGGGTCAGCGCCGGGTGATGGCGATGCTGAACGGCTTGCCATCGGCGCCGGCATCGGGCTTGGTGGCCTCGCTCGGCGACAGGTCGGCTTCGTCGACGACCCGCTCGCTGCCCTCGTCGAGGGGGCGGACGCGATAGAGCAGGGGGCCGCGATCGTGGGGGAGGCAGAACAGCACCTCGCACGGGCCGGCGCGCCGGTTGCTGGTGCGGGGGGCGGCGCGCAGTTCGACGATCTGGCCGACGCGAAAGCGATGAGTCATGTCGTGCCTCTCATGAGAATGAGGCCACGGACCTGGGATCCGTGGCCCCTGAATGTCGGTCCCGACGGGTCGGGGGCGAGCTTAGAGCAGTGACAGGTTGGTCGCGGAGACCTTGCCGTCGCGGCCCTTCTCGAGGTCATAGCTGACCTTCTGGCCTTCGTTCAGCGTCGACAGGCCCGAGCGCTCGACAGCGGAGATGTGGACGAACGCGTCCTTGCTGCCGTCGTTCGGCTGGATGAAGCCGAAGCCCTTGGTGGTGTTGAAGAATTTCACGGTGCCCTCGATCATTTGAGGCGCCTTTCTTGATATGTGGCGAGAGCACGAGTGCAAACGCCCGTTCCCGGCTGGCAACATGCCAACCCGGCCTAAACGTTCACAATATCAAGGAGTAGCCGGGGGACTTAGCCCGAGGGGTATCGCGAGATGTCAGCGAAGCGTGGAATGGGAATATGCACGTTCGCGGCGCCATTTGCAAGGCCGGGGCGCGCGAAGGTGCCATGCATGTTTGCGCGCCGGCGTGAACGGCATCCTCGCATGGGTCCGCGGATCAAGTCCGCGGATGACGGTGGACGGGGGCTCGGGCAGTGTCCTGGCTGATCTCTGTTCGCCAAGGGCTCCGGCCGCGCGTTGAAGCGCCGTCATCAGCGGACTTGATCCGCGGACCCATCCCTCGGCAAGCGCCGGACGTGCCGATGCATCCGACAGCCCTGCGGCTTCGGAGTTTGTCAAAGAGCCATCCCCTTTGCGGGGGATGAAGCGAACGGGCCGGCGGGGCCTTTGCCCCTCGCGGTAGTCCGCAGAATGAATGAGGCTCACGCCTCGCCGGCCGATCGGGGTTTTGGGCCT
>NZ_JAFKHE010000018.1 GCF_017307495.1 Devosia sp.
GCACCGGCATGGCGCCACCCCGCGTGATAGCGGCTTGTCCGGCGAACCGGACCATGCCGCGCGTGCTTTGAGCCTGGGGCAACACGACTGCCACCCCACCCAACCTCCCCTGCACCAACCACTCGTCATGATCTCGCTTCGGTGCAGCGAACGAGCGGGAGAATCGCACGGGTGCGGGGTGAGGGGGATAAGATTCTCAAGGCTCGGCCTTCCGACCTCGCATGGCCGGGTAATCTGCCCCTTTTCTAGACCCCCTTGGGATGGCTTACGTCCTTCTTCGGCACCTGCTTGAGCTTCTCGAGCAGATACGCGTGGGTGGCCTTGTTGGCCACGATCATGGCGCCGGTCTGCTCGAAGTACTCCGGCCCCCTGCCCCACCAGTCGGTGACGATGCCGCCGGCTTCCTCGACGAACAGGATGCCGGCCGCCGTGTCGACGAAACCGGTCTCCTCGTAGTAGCCCGTGAGGCGACCCATAGCGACATAGGCGCAGGAATTGGCGGCACTGCCGACGATGCGGACGGCGCCGACGGGTGCGCGGATGGCATCGAGGCGTTCGTAGGAGCCGGGGTAGAGCGACAGGCCGGGCGTGGGCAGCCCCGTGCCGATGCACATGAGGCCGATATCGGCCTGCTCGCTGACCTTAAGCCGTTCGCCGTTCATGAAGCTGCCCTGCCCCTTGATGGCAGTGAACATCTCGTCGGCGGGGGGATTGAAGAGCACGCCGCAGACCGTCTCGTTGCCGCGACGGAGCGCGATCGAGATGGTGTAGTGCATGCCGTTGATGAAATTGGTGGTGCCGTCGATGGGATCGACGAGCCAGCGGAACTCCTGGTCGTGCTTGTCGACGGGCGGGAATTCCTCGCCCGTGAAGCTCCAGTCCGGGTAGCGCTTGAAAAGGTAGTTTCGGATGAGGAGTTCGGACTCCTTGTCGGCATCCGAAACGAAATCGGCCGGCCCCTTGATGCCGATTTCGATCTCGCGGAAGCGCTTGAAATAGCCCTGGGTCAGGGCACCCGCCTGGCGGGCGACCGACACCATGTCGTCGAGAACCGCCTCATAGGAAATGGTCATGAATCACCGTCTGGTCTTGAGGCCGGCAGTGTAGCCGAAACAGGTGACGATTCGTGTGGCGGTGCCGGCCCTCAGGCCGGCTCGCTGTTCCGCGCCTCGGCCCCGTCGAGAAGACCCAGCTGGCCGAGCGCCTTGCGGAAATCCGGGCCAAGATCCGGCCGGTCGAGCGCAAACACGACGTTGGCGGTGAGGAAGCCGAGCTTGGAGCCGCAGTCGAACACGCGGCCATCGTACTTCACGCCGGTGAAGTCCTGGGTACGGATGAGGACCTGCATGGCGTCGGTCAGCTGGATCTCGCCGCCGGCGCCGCGGGTCTGCTCGGAGAGGAGAGCAAAAATCTCGGGCTGAAGAATGTAGCGGCCGGAGATGAACAGGTTCGACGGTGCATCGGCGGGCTCGGGTTTTTCGACCATGCCGGTAATGCGGAAGCCGCTGTCGGGGCCCCCGCCGCGGGCGACAATGCCGTAACTTGAGACGTCCTTGGGATCGACTTCCTCGACGCCGACGATATTGCCGCCCATTTCCTCATAGGCGGCCATCATCTGCTTCAGCACACCGGGCTTGGCCCTGAAGACCATGTCGGGCAGGAGCAGCGCGAAGGGCTGCTCGCCGACCAGCTCGCGGGCACACCAAACTGCATGACCCAGCCCAAGCGGCTCCTGCTGGCGGGTGAAGCTGGTCTGGCCGGCGGAGGGCAAGTCCTTCTGCAACTCGCTGAGCGCCTCGGTCTTGCCGCGGATTTCGAGCGTGTGCTCGAGTTCGTACTGCCGGTCGAAATGGTCTTCGATGACGCCCTTGTTGCGGCCGGTGACGAAGACGAAGTGCTCGATGCCTGCTTCGCGCGCCTCATCGACCGCATACTGGATCAGCGGCCGGTCGACGACCGTCAGCATCTCCTTGGGCATGGCCTTGGTGGCCGGCAGAAAGCGGGTGCCGAGACCGGCTACCGGAAACACCGCTGTGCGTACGCGCTTTGGCAAGTTCGATCCCTTTTCGCCGTTGCGGAGGCTTGGTCGCCGTCAGTCTACCTGACGCCGCCCGATGGGGAAGTAGGCCAGGCCCGCCTCCTCCACTGCCGACGGTTCATACATGTTTCGCCCATCGAAGATGGCTTTCTTTGTCAGCCTCGTGGCGAGGACGGAAAAATCCGGCGCGCGGAACGCTTTCCACTCGGTGACGATGACCAGCGCGTCGGCGCCCTCGACGGCCTCGTTGGCGCTCCCGGCGAAGGTGAGTGCGTCATGCGCGCCATCGAGGTCAAGCGCAAGCACGCGCCTCGCTTCCTCCATGGCGACCGGATCGAAAGCACGGACTCGGGCGCCGCGACCGATCAGATCGGCGATCAGCACGCGGCTAGGGGCGTCGCGCATGTCGTCGGTGTTGGGCTTGAAGGCGAGCCCCCAGACGGCGAAGGTCAGCCCGCTGAGGTCGTCTCCGAAGCGGCCGCGGATCTTGCGGCCAAGGACTTCCTTCTGGGCGGTGTTGGCGTCTTCGACCGCCTCGAGGATACGGAGCGAGCGGCCGTGCTCGGCGGCGCTGCGGCGCAGCGCGCTGACATCTTTTGGAAAGCAGCTGCCGCCGTAACCGGTGCCGGCGTACAGGAAGCTGTAGCCGATGCGGGGGTCCGAGCCGATGCCGCGGCGCACCAGTTCGATGTCGGCGCCGAGGTCCTCGGCCAGGTTGGCGAGTTCATTCATAAAGGAGATGCGCGTCGCCAGCATGGCGTTCGCCGCATATTTGGTGAGCTCTGCCGAGCGCACGTCCATAACCATGGTCCGGTCGCGGTTGAGCGTGAACGGGGCGTAGAGATAGCGCATAAGTTCGAGCCCGCGCCGACCGCTGGTCGTATTGTCGGCGCCGATGACGATGCGGTCGGGCCGGCTGAAATCGGCGACGGCGGCGCCCTCCTTGAGGAACTCAGGGTTGGAGACGACGGTGAAATCGGGCTGGCCGAGCCGGATCCGCTCTTCCGGATCGGCGGCAAAGCCCCGCGTGACCAGTTCCTCGGTTACGGCGGCGGCGACGAGGTCAGCAGTGCCGACCGGGACGGTGGACTTGTCGGCAATCACCCTGAAGCCGTTGAGATGCTGGCCGATGGAGTGGGCGACAGACAGCACGTATTTCAGGTCGGCCGAGCCGTTCTCGTCGGGCGGCGTGCCAACGGCGATGAACAGCACCTCGCCGTGGTCGACGCCCTGGGCGATGTCAGTGGTAAAGCTCAGGCGCCCAGCCTCGCGGCTGCCGGCGACGATGGCGTCGAGGCCCGGCTCGTAGATGGGCATGCCGCCGTCGTTCAGCAGCGCGATCTTGTCCTCGTCGACATCGACGCAGACGACCTGGTTGCCCGCATCGGCCAGGCAGGCCCCCGTGACCAGCCCGACATAGCCGGAGCCAAAGACCGTGACTTTCATTCATCGCCTCAAATGGTTCGCTGCAGCATACATATGCCGGATGGCCGCGCAGCAAATATCGATGAGCTCCAGAGCACACGGTTAAGGAACGTGGGTAACACGCCCGCCGCGCCGATAAGGCTCGCCAGGGCAAGACGGCGGCGCGTGGGGACGCTAGGCTTAAGCGGATGCCCCTCTACTTTCCCCCTAGATGCGCATTGCAAGTAGCGATGACCTTAAGCCGGCCTCATGACAAAGATGGAAAACCCTCTTGTTGATTGTCCTGACAATGCATGCGTCTCGTGTCTTCCGGTGCTGCGGTCATCGGTCATTCGACAGTCGTCGTCGACCAAAACAATTTTACGCTTGTACAGCCCCATTAACATATTGTTAATATCCATCCGGGGGGGGCGGCCATGGGCACACTTGCCGGCAGCCGCAGGCATCAACGATCTGGGGCAGTTGATGAGCGATACCTATGATGATGCGCGGCAAATACTTCGCCGGCGCGGCGGGAGTGCTGCGGGAGCTGATGCGAGGCGCAGGCGGGCGTCCGGATCTGGGTGGGGCGCAGAAAACTGTACAGTGGCCTGGCAGAGTGGACTGCCGCTCTGGCTGAGCGGAGGCACACCCTCGGTGCGTCCAGCCGGGCGTTGGCTGGGCCTGCAACTGCGGCTCAAGCGGCTGCTGATCGACATCCCGCTGTCGGCGATGTCGCTGATCGTGCTGTCGCCGCTCCTGATCGGGCTCGCGGTCGCCATCCGCCTCACCTCCAAAGGCCCTGCCCTATTCAGGCAACCGCGCGTCGGCCTGGGTGGCAGCGACTTCATGATGCTGAAGTTCCGCACGATGCGGATCGAGGCCTGCGACGCCACCGGCCTGGCGCAGGTGGTCGCCGACGACGACCGGGTCACGCCAGTCGGGCGGTTCCTGCGCGCAACCAGTCTCGACGAACTGCCGCAGCTCTGGAACGTCCTGGTCGGCGACATGGCCATCGTCGGGCCGCGCCCGATGGTGCGAGGACAGCGCGCGGCCGGGGTCGAGTACCGTGAGGCCGTGCCGTATTACGACTACCGCCATCGCGTCAGGCCGGGCCTTTCGGGCTGGGCGCAGGCCAACGGACTGCGCGGTCCGACGACCGAAATCAAGTCGGCCAAGGACCGCATAGACCATGACTGCGCCTACGTGCAAAACTTCTCGCTGGCACTCGATGTGAGGATCATCATCCAGACCATCGCGCGCGAATTCCTGACGGGATCGGGCGTGTAGCCATCGCCACCAACGACAAGATCGAGTTTCGAGCGTGACCAAACGCGTTGCATTGATAACGGGAATAACCGGCCAGGACGGCGCCTACCTGGCGCGGTTGCTGCTTGAGAAGGGCTATACCGTCCATGGCATCAAACGGCGGTCGTCGTCGTTCAACACCGGCCGGATCGAGGACATCTACGAGGATCCGCACGTCGAGGATCAGCGACTGATCCTGCACTACGGCGACATGACCGACTCCACGAACCTGATCCGGATCGTGCAGGAGGTCCAGCCCGACGAAATCTACAACCTCGCCGCCCAGAGCCATGTTGCGGTGAGCTTCGAGACGCCCGAATACACCGCGAATGCCGACGCCATCGGCACGCTGCGCCTGCTGGAGGCGATCCGCATCCTGAAAATGGAGCACAAGACCCGCTTCTACCAGGCTTCCACTTCGGAGCTGTACGGCCTAGTCCAGGAAGTGCCGCAAAAGGAAACGACACCGTTCTATCCGCGCTCGCCCTACGCGGCGGCCAAGCTCTATGCCTACTGGATCGTGGTGAACTACCGCGAGGCCTACGGCATCCACGCGAGCAACGGCATCCTGTTCAACCACGAGAGCCCGCTGCGCGGAGAGACGTTCGTCACCCGAAAAATCACCCGAGCGGCGGCGGCCATCCGGCTGGGCAAGCAGGACAAGCTGTACCTCGGCAACCTCGATGCCAAGCGCGACTGGGGCCACGCCGAAGAATATGTGCGCGGCATGTGGATGATGGTGCAGCAGGACGAGCCGGACGACTACGTGCTGGCAACGGGAGAGACGACGGCAGTGCGTTCGTTCGTCGAATGGGCCTTCGCCGACGTGGGGATCGCGCTCGAGTGGCGCGGAGCGGGCGTCGCGGAGAAGGGTTACGACGCCGCGACTGGCCAGTGCCGGGTCGAGGTGGACCCGCGCTACTTCCGACCGACCGAGGTAGACCTGTTGATCGGCGATCCCAGCAAGGCGCGCAACAAGCTGGGTTGGACGCACACGAAGTCGGCCCGGGAAATCGCCCGCGAGATGGTCAACGAGGATCTGAAGATCATGCAGACGGCCACCGTGATGAAGGAGGCCTGATGTACGAGCTCAAGGGCAAGCGCATCTGGGTGGCCGGCCATCGCGGCATGGTCGGGTCGGCCGTGGCGCGGCGGCTCGAAAGCGAGGAGTGCACCATCCTCACTGCGACGCGGGCCGAGCTGGACCTGACGCGCCAGGCCGAGGTGGAACGCTTTGTCAGCGAAACCCGGCCGAACGTCATCGTGCTGGCTGCGGCCAAGGTCGGCGGCATCCTCGCCAACGACACCTACCCCGCCGACTTCCTGTTCGAGAACCTCGTGATCGAGAACAACATCTTCGGGGCGGCGCATGCGGGTGGGGTGAACCGTCTGCTGTTCCTGGGCTCGAGTTGCATCTACCCCAGGCTGGCGCCGCAGCCGATCACCGAGGATGCGCTGCTGACCGGGCCGCTCGAGGAAACCAACGAGTGGTACGCGATCGCCAAGATCGCCGGGATCAAGCTGGCGCAGGCGTTCCGCAAGCAATATGGCCACGACTACATCTCGGCCATGCCGACCAACCTCTATGGGCCGGGCGACAATTTCGACCTCAAGTCGAGCCATGTGCTGCCGGCGCTGATCCGCAAGGCGCACGAGGCCAAGCTCCGGCGCGCCGAGAGCGTCACCGTATGGGGCACCGGAACGCCGCGCCGCGAGTTTCTGCACGCCGACGACTGCGCCGACGCGCTGGTGTTCCTGCTCAAGACCTATTCTGGCGTTGAGCAAGTCAATGTCGGCTCAGGCGAGGACCTGAGCATTCTCGAGTTGACGCAACTGGTCTGCCGGGTCGTCGGCTTCGAGGGCCGGATCGTCCATGACCTGACGAAGCCCGACGGCACGCCGCGCAAGCTGATGAGCGCCGACAAGTTGCGCGCCATGGGCTGGTCCCCCCGCATCGAGCTCGAGGCGGGCATCGCCGAGACCTATCGCTGGTTCCTCGATCATGAGGCCGAGGGAAGAGCGGCATGACCCAACAGCTTCCAATGGAGGTCCGACTTGTCGCATGAAGTCGTGATCTTCGGCGGAAGCGGCTTTTTCGGCATGCATCTGTGCCGATACCTCTCGGCTCGGCCCGATGTCGGTCGGATCGTCGTCGCCGACCTTGTGCCGCCGCGTGAAATGCGTCCCAAGGTGGAATATGTCCGTTGCGACGTGCGCGAGCCGATCGCCGTCGAGGTGTTCGGGCCTCCCGTGATCTACAACTTCGCCGCCGTGCACACGACGCCGGGTCATGCGGACTGGGAGTACTACTGGACCAACGTGCGCGGTGCGATCGAGGTGTGCCGATTCGCCGACCGGGCGGGAGCGGAACGCATCAACTTTACCTCGACGATGGGAGTCTATGGCCCGCAGGAGGAGCGTGTCGACGAGGACACAGTCCCTCGGCCGAGCACGGCATATGGACGGTCAAAGCTCCTCGCCGAACAGACGCACGAAGACTGGCAGAAGGCGCGGCCAGGGCGGCGACTGGTCATCATCCGGCCTGCGGTGACCTTCGGTGAAGGGGAGCGCGGCAACTTTACGCGCCTGGCCAGGCTCCTGAGGCGCGGGCTGTTCGTCTATCCGGCGCGCAAGGACACGATCAAGGCGTGCGCGCCGGTCGAGCAGCTACCGGCCTGCATCGACTTCATGGCGCAAGCGGACGAGCCTGTGGTTCGGTTCATCTACGCTTACCCGGAACGGACCACGACGGAGGCGATCAACTGCGCCTTCGCCCAGGCGGCAGGCTTCCGCCCGCCAGCGATCGTCGTACCCGAGGGCATGATCATGGCCACGGCGGTCGTCTTCGAACTCATCAATCGGCTGGGGATCAGGACCTCGATCAACCGGGCACGGGTGCGCAAGCTGATCCAGTCCACCAACGTTTATCCGGCCGAGCTCGAGCGCCGCGGCTGGAGGTTCTCGTTGTCTCTGCCGGAGGCGCTGGCCAACTGGAAGAAGGCGAGCGACTTCCAATGAACCTGCACCAGAAGACGCCGAGCCTGTTCTTCCATGACTACGGCGGCCATGCCTTCACGGCGCAACTGGCCCGCGCCATGTCGCGGCGCGGCTACGCGGTCACCTACGCATCGTCCAACGAATTCGGGACGCCCAAGGGACGAGTGCAGGGTCGCGAAACCGACCCCGAGCAGTTTCGCGCCATCGGCATCAGCGTCGGCGAGCGCTTCGACAAGCAGAACCTGGTGAAGCGCCAGCGCCAGCAGGCGCGCTACGCAACCGTGGCAGCCGAGGCCATGCGCCGGGCTCGCCCAGGCCTGGACGTTTCAGTGCCTGGCGGTCTTCATCTGGTCTATCTGGCGCGGGAGGCCCTATGTCGTGTCCCCGCATGGCATGCTCGAGGCGTGGATTCTTGCGCGGTCGAGGCGGCTAAAGGCCATGGTCTCGTGGCTGTATCAGGACCGGTTTCTAAGGCGCGCTACGGTGTTTCACGTGCTGACCGAAAAGGAACGAAAGGATGTCACGCGCCTCGCCCCCGGGCGACCATGTCACCTGGTCCCCAATTTCGCAGAGCTGCCGGTGAACCAGGCTTGCGCACCGACCTGGTGGCGTTCCGAGTTCAACGGAAGGACGATCTATCTCTACCTCGGCCGCATTCACGAGAAGAAGGGTTGGCGAGAACTCTGCGAGGCGTGGGACCTGGCCTGTGCAAGGGATCGCGCCTTCGCGGCCACCAGCCAGCTGGTGTTCTGCGGGTGGGTCGATGATTCCCCGTCATTTGAGCCTGCCCTGCGACGGCTCTCCGAAAAGCACGGAAACGCACTGTTCGCCGGCCCGCAGTTCGGATCGGCGCGTGGCGGCAGCCTGGCTGTCGCCGACGCATTCATCCTGCCGTCACGCAGCGAGGGCCTGCCGATGGTCGTCCTGGAGGCATGGGCAGCCGGGGTGCCGGTCATGATGACCAAGGAATGCAACCTTGCCATCGGCTTCGAGGCAGGTGCGGCCCTGGAGATCGGCTGGACGACAGAGGCAATTGTTGATGGCCTGGGTCGGTTCGCGGCACTCGCCAGCGAGGCGCGGGCCGGACTGTCGGCGGCAGGCATCGCCCTGGTGGAAGCGCATTTCTCGGCAAGCCGCACTGGCGACCTGATGGCGCGAATGTATCAGGGTTGCCTGGTTCAGTCGGGTGCGCTGTCCGAGATGGACGCTACACCGAAGGACGCCGAATGACCCGGGGCAGAGACATCCTCACCGCAAGCAGCAAGTCGCGGGAGGGCGGGCCGAGCTTCACCCTGCGCAACCGGCTGTTTCGCGCTTTGTGGATCGTGGCCTGGACGTTGCTGGCGCGGTGGACGCCGCCGCCGTTGCATGGGTGGCGGCGGGGGGTGCTGAGAGCGTTCGGCGCCAAGGTGGGCAAGGGCGTGCGGATCTATGGCAGCACGCGGGTGTGGTATCCGCCCAACCTCGTTCTGGGCGACCATGTCGCCATCGGCTGGCAGGTCAAGCTCTACAACCAGGGCATGGTGACGATCGAGGACTACGCGATCGTCTCGCAGCATACCCACGTGGTGGCGGGGACGCATGATATCGACGACCCGTATTTCCAGCTGCAGGTGCGCCCGATCCGGATCGGCAGGCAGGCCTGGGTGGCCTCGGGTGCCTTCGTCGGGCCGGGCGTGACAGTGGGCGAAGGGGCAGTGCTCGGAGCGCGCGGCGTCGCCTTTCGCGACTTGATGCCGTGGACCGTCTATCGCGGCAATCCTGCAGTCGAGATCAAGAAGCGCAGGCCGTTCACCCTACCCTGATGGGTCCGTAGTCGTCCCGACGCGACGACTGCCGCCGGCTCGCTAGTCTCGTTTCCGGATCGAGCCGGGACGGTAAGCCTTGCCCTACCTGCGAAGCATCGTTGCCATCGGGCTGTGGCTCGTGGCCCCACTGGCCGGGGCGCAGGAGTATCGAGCCACGACATCTGCGGACGCGACGGTGCGCCAGGCGCCGGGGGTGCAGTATACGTCGCTCGGCGTGGTGCCGCGCGGCACGCCGCTCGCCATCGACGTCTGCTTCGACCGCGGCGCCTACTGCGCAGTGAGCTATGAGGGCGGGCGCGGGTTCGTCGCCGGGGAATTGCTGGCGATAGAGGGAACGGGCGGGACGGTTCGCGCTGCCGAGACGGCGCGCTGGGCAGCGATCGACGCTCGCGCGACAGGCAGACGCCTGCCCGACTGGGAGAGCCGCAACATCGTGGTGTGGGGCGACAGCCTCTCCGCGGATACGTTCGGCGATGAACTGGAACGCCTGCTGCCCGGCCGGCGGGTCGCGATGCAGGGCGTGCCTGGGGAGGACGGGGCGGCGATCGCGCGGCGGCGCCTCGCCACCGACGCGTTCGACAGGCGCATCGCCGTGATCTGGGACCGGCACTCCACCAACCAGGACCCCACGCGGTACATCGCCGATCTGGCGCCGCTGTTCGAGCGCCTCGACCACGGGCACTACATCGTCATCTCCGACATCCGTTCGATGAGCCCGGAACTGGATGTCGTGGCCGACCGGCAACGGACGGAAGCCATCAACGCGCGACTGAGGAGTGCCCATCCGGACAACTTCCTCGACCTGACCGAAGCGCTGGATGACCCGGCCACGCGCAGCGACGGGCTTCACCTGACGCAGGCCGGGATCGACATCGTTGCCGAGCAGATCGCCCGGTTCGTCACGGACAAGGGCTGGTGACGCTCACCAGCCCCGCCCATCGAGAAAGACCTTGATGGCACTGGCCTGGATCGCCTGGCCGGCGTTGCCGAAGTGGACGAAATCGCCGCCACCGACACGCGTGGCATCGTCATCGAGGGCGGCGGCATAGGCCGACTGCTGGCCAGCGTCGAATGTGTGGCCGGCAAAGAACGGATCGGCCAGCAAGCCCGACTGGATCTCTGCGATGGCGGTTGCCGAGCTGTCGGGCAGGCCGCCGGGACTGTTCAGCACCGGCGGCACGAAGGCGCGGGGATTGGTCTGTCGGTTCAGGTGCGACCGAACTCGTCCTCGATGCGGATGATGTCGTCCTCGCCAAGGTAGGAGCCGGTCTGGACCTCGATGAGCTCGAGCAGGATCTTGCCGGGGTTGGCGAGCCGGTGGACGCAGCCCAGCGGCAGATAGATCGACTCGTTCTCGGTGAGCGTGCTGACCTGGCCATCGATCGTGACCTCGGCGGTACCGGTGACCACGACCCAGTGCTCGGCGCGGTGATGGTGCTTCTGCAGGCTGAGCTTCTTGCCCGGCTTCACGAACAGCCGCTTGACCTGGAATCGATCGCCGCTGAGCACCGAGGAGTAGCCGCCCCAGGGACGGTAGGCGGTACGGTGGATCTCGGTGAGGCCCTGCGTGTCGGGATTGGCGCGGAGCGCCTTGACCATCGGCCCGACGCGCTGCGCCTCGGAGAGTTTGCCGACGTAGATCGCGTCATCGGAAGCGACAATGGCGATATCGGTCAGCCCCTCGACGGCGATATGCGCCTTCTCGGAAACAACCAGTGAGTTGGAGGTGTTGGACAGGGTGGCGTTGCCGTTGGTGACGACGTTGCCGTCCCGATCCTTGGCCGAGACCTTCCAGACCGCATCCCATGCACCCAGATCGGACCATGGAAACGTGACCGGCACCAGCGCCACCGATCGGGACTTCTCGAAGATGGCGTAGTCGACCGAGATGTTGGGAGCGGCGGCGAAGGCCTTTTCATCCAGGCGGATGAAATCGAGGTCGACCCTGGCGGCATCCATGGCCGCCTTGGCGGCGGCGTAGGTGTCGGGCGCGAGGGCCTGCATTTCCGCGAGGAAACTATCGACGCCGAGCATGAAGGTGCCGGAGTTCCAGTAGTAGCCCCCGGCTGCCAGCATGCTCTCGGCGGTGGCGCGATCGGGCTTTTCGACGAAGCGCGCGACGGCGCGGACTCCGTTGCCGAGATCGGTGGCGGCTTCGATATAGCCGTAGCCGGTCTCCGGGGCGGTCGGGGTGATGCCGAATGTGACGAGACGGCCGTGACGCGCGGCGGCAGCGGCAGTGTCGACGCTCCACCAGTAGTTCGCGTCGGCCTCGACCGCGTGATCGGATGCCAGCACATGGATCACGGCATCGCCGCCGAAGCTCGCCCTAGCCTGCAGGGCGGCGGCCGCGATGGCGGCCGCAGTGTTGCGCGCGACGGGCTCGAGCAGGACTGCGGCTGGAGTGACGCCGGCCTCCTGCGCCTGCTCGGCGGCGAGGAACCGATACTCGGAATTCGTGACAATGATCGGCGCGTGGTAGCGCGTCGCATCGGCAACGCGCCTCAACGTCTGCTGGTAGAGCGAGGTCGGACCGGTCAGCGGCAGGAACTGCTTGGGACGGGCAGCACGCGACATCGGCCACAGCCGGGTCCCCTGCCCTCCCGCCAGTACGACGGGAACGATCTTGGCGGCATCAGTCATCGGTTCAGGCCTCGGCGTAGTATCCCGCGTATTTGCCACGGTAGGCGGCGGGATTGCTAGTCTGCTGGTTCAGCACGGTGAGCACGGGAACGCCGTCACGCTTCGCCTTGTCGAGCGCGGCCATTGCCGCCTTCACCTCCTGCTGGGGCGTGCTCGAGAACTTCACCACGACGGCAATGGCATCCGCCATCCCCGCCAGATAGAGGGCATCGACGACGGGGCCGACGGGGGGCGTGTCCAGCACCACGATATCGAAGGTCTTCCGCGCCGCCGCGATCAGCCCCGCGAATGTCTTGCCGGCGATGAGCTGGTCGGTCGCGATATCGCTCCGGCGCGATCCGACGACGATCTGCGCGCCGCTGCCGGAGTCGACGGTAAGAAAGGACCTGAGCTCGGAGGCACCGGCCTCACCGGCGAGATACTCGAGCAGGCCCTCCGAGGCCTCTATACCCAAATGCTTGTGGACGCCCGGCTTCCTCAGGTCGCAGTCGATCAGCAGCGTCGACATGCCGGCAAGGGCATAGGCACGTGTCAGGGCCAGCGCCACGGTGGTCTTGCCCTCATTGGGGGCCGCGGACGAGACGACGATGACAGCGCCGCGTCCATCCTGGGCATCGCCTTCCATCCGGCGCCGCTTGCCGATGGCCTGGTCGATGCCGATGCGGACACGCCGGATCGATTCCGAAAAGACCGAGAGCGGGGCAAGGATCAGCGAATCCGCCACCGAACCCTCGCCGTCGCTGCGCCTCGGCAGACGCTGGCGGGGAATCGCCGATGCCACGGGTGTGCGCAGGATCGACTCCGCCTGGGCCTCGCTAGTGAAGCCGCCGACGAAGTTCTCGATCAGGAACGCGAGGCCGATGCCGATGCCCAGCCCGGCGAACGCCGCAAGGAGCAGGATGATGCGCGGATTGGGGAAGGACGGGCTGGCCGGGGCCGTGGCCTCCGAGACGATGCGGCTGTCGGCGACCTGGAGGTAGGCCTGGGTGTCGAGGTCCTTCTGCCGGGTCAGCAGCGTCTGGTACTGGGCCCGCGCAATCTCGGCCGACTGCTGCAACTCGTAGATGCTGGTCAGCATCTCGGTGGGCAGGTCGCTGGTCAGGATCGACTGGCGCAGCTGGTTGCGCAACTCGCTGACGCGCCCCTGCGAACGGGCGACGTCGACCTTGAGGCCGGACAGGGCCTTGGTGGCCGCCGCGTCCAACTGGTTCTCGAGGCCCGCGAGGCTGCTGCGCAGGTCGATCTCGGCCTGACTGCCCGCGGTGACGCCGGCAATGGTATCGAGCAGCGCGATGCGCTGGCGCTGCAGGTTGCTGACAGCCTCGTCCTTGAGGCTGACCGCGACGGCATCCCAATCCTGGCGGGCGAGGCTGCGCTCCGCCAGCTCGGCGACGGAGGAGGACTGGGTGCGGAAGGCGTTGAGCGAAGTGATCTCGTTTCGCATCTGCGCCAGGTCGATACGCCCCGTCGCCTCGCTGATCCTGTCGATATTCTGATCGACAAACTGGTCGAAGGCCCGCTCGGACTGGGCCACGGTCTGGCTCGCGTCGGCCATCCGGTCCTTGATGATGGCGGCGGACGCCAGCGTCGAGTCGATCTTGGCCTGCAACTGCTGGGCGATATAGGTGCGGGCGACGGCGTTGGCGATCGTGGCGGCGAAATCGGGGCGGCCGGAACGGGCATTGACGGCGATGAGGAAGGTCAAGCCGCGACGCTGCACCGAGACGGCGTCGCGCAGGCCGCCGATGATCCGGGACAACGCCTCGTCACCGGTCGGCATCGCAGGCTCGGCGATACGGAAGAAGGCGAGGAGCATGTCGTGCATGCCCAGACCCAGGCCGAACTCGGGGTCGTTGGGCAGATCGAGCTGCCGGGCGACCGCGAGCAGCGTGGTCTCGGACTTGACCAGCTCCACCTCGCTGTCGACGCGCAGGGCCTCGGACGACGTCCCGCCGATCTGGTCCGGATCGAGCAGGTTCTTCTTGCTCGGATCGACGAGGACCAGCGCCGTTGCGGTGTAGACCGGCTTCAGCGCCAGCAGCGCCACACCGGAGATACCGATCGCGACCACCGTCACAAGCAGGATGATCCAGATCCTGCGGCGGAGGACGTCGAGTATGCCTCTCAAATCCAGTGTATCGTCTTCAGCATCCATGCCGCGATCCTAGGTGAGCGGTGTGTGGGGACGGAGCCCATGGCCCGCAGGCACGATGTTGCGACCGAGCCCTCCAGCGGCGCCGAGGGCCAGGATAACCGTGAACAGGAAGGCATTGGCTTCGATCTCGGCCGAAAAATCGAGCAGGGAATGGATGGCGAAGACGACGATGACGCCGAGGGTTGCGACAGAGACAACGGCGCTCGCGGGATCACGCGCGCCGCGGGCGGTGCGCAGGCCGAGCAGCGCGATGACGACGAGTGGGATCGACCCCGCAACCAGGCCCATCTCGAACCACAGCGCCAGATAGGTTGAATGGCTGTTGTTCCAGACGGACTCCGCCGAGAGCGGAGGCCGCTGGAACGCCTGGAACACAGTGGCGAAACTGCCGGCGCCATAACCCAGCCATGGCCGCTCGAATATGGCGGCCCAGATGAGCCGATGGGCATCGACCCGGCTCTCGTCGACGGTCGGGAGCAGCACGAGGCGCTCGACCAGGGACATTCCGAAGGTGCCGACAACAGCCAGGGCAGTACCGAGCAGAACGAACGCGACGATGAAGCCGACCCGCCCAATGCCGCGGAAGGCCATGGTGCCGAGCACCAGTGCGGTGGCGGCGCCGCCGACTCCCGCAACCGTACCCAGGCGCGAACCGGTGGCGACGAGCGCAGCGCCGATGACGGCCATGCACCCGGCGACCAGCGCCAGTGTCCCGAGCAGGCGACCCAGGGGCAGTTCACGCCGCAGCGCGACCGCTTCCAGCAGGATCGCCGTGCCAAGCGTGAGGCCGACGGCCAGGAATGTCGCGAACGAGTTGCGATTGATGAACGTGGCAGTCGCGTAGCCGCGGTAGATCTGCTTCTCGAAGCCGAGCAGCGTGTCGCCCAGTTGGGTGAGGCTGACGAGGCCGACCACCGCGAACAGCGCGATGATCACCAGGATGCCGAGCAGCATCCGCCGCGCCCGCAACCGGTTGGCCGCAACCTGCGCCGCGAGGAAGAACAGCAGCCCGAAGGTCAAAAACTGGATCAGGACGAGGCGGGAGCTGCCGGGGTCGAGGCTCAGCGTGGCCGGGCTGATTCCCAACGTTTCGACACGGCGGATGACTTGAGGCAGCAGGCCGCCGAGCGGCAAGGTCTGGACGGCGACGTAGGCACACAGAGAAAGCACCAGCGCGACCTCGGACGCGAACACTGCAAGGCCCAGGCGTGGGGGCGCGCGGAGCCGCAGAAGCACCAGGCCATAGGTGAAGGCGAGGCAGCCGATCGCTGTTGACCAGATCATCCAGAAGGCGGGACGATTGCTGCCGAGCGGGATCGGCGCCAGTACAAGCAACGCCATGATGGCGACGGACACAACGGTGTTCAACCGATGCATGGTCGGAGGGACCAGCCGCGGCCCGGACGCAGGCGCCGGCCGCGGCACCATGCGGACCGGCGCCCCATCCTGCGCGATGGGCGGTGCCGGAGTGACGCTGCCCTCGGCCGCGACGCTCACTTGTCGGCCGCCCGCTGGGTGACGAGGGCAAGGAAGGCGCGCTGCCGGTCCGGCGGCGCCAACTCCAGGATGCGCGTGTAGGTGTCGCGCAGGTCGGCGCGCCGGACATAGCGCTGGGCCAGCACCTCGATTCCCATCCGTCCCGTCGCAAGCACGGCAAGATCGTCTTCGTAGACCGCGCGACCTGCGGCATCGACCTGATCGGGGTGCGCCTCCACCAGTTGGGTGCGTCGATCAGCCAACCACTGCAGCTTCGGCGCTGTTCGCTTCGACATGGCGAGAGCCTGGCGCATGGCAGAATAGTCGCGCCGTTCGGCCGCCGTCATGGCGAGCACCAGCCAGGCGCTCGACGTGGTCGGTGCGCTCGCCACGATGCGCCCGGCGTTGTCGCTGCAGTTCAGTAGCAGCCGCCGGCGCGAGGCGGTCGGTTGTGCCAAGGCGTAGATCGCGGACGGTACGTCCAGGCATTCGTCGAGGTAGAGATCCCGCGACCACCTGGAGTCGCCGGGAATGAATGCGCCGGTCACCAGGGCACGAAAGCGTTGTGGAGCCCCGATACCGCCCAAGAAGTACGGCGTGATCTCGGCATAGGCCTCGGCAAGGGAGGCCAGCGCCAGGATGCCGCCGACTACGACAACAGCGATGGCAGTCTGCTTGTTCGCCAATACGCACCGAAGGACTATTGCGCCATGAGACGCGCACAGGAGAGGTCACGCACCGCTAACGCCGAGCGCTCCGGTCTTGATCGTGCCGCCCGCGGCCATCGTGTAGGCGATCTGCATGATCGCGGCGGCCTGCTCGCCGGTCGCGTACTTCGTGCCGATGTCCTCAACGGCCGCGATGACGATCGCCTTGATGTGGGGAGCGACGTCCGCCTGGGCCAGCGCGACGACCAGGGCAGCGATCAGAGCCTCCAGATCGGGACCGGCCACATTGATTTGCTGGAGATACGCGAAGTAGTCGGCCATCACCGCCTTGCAGCCTGCCTCTGTCGCGTCCGCGGCGGTGCAGGCGGCGAGGACCTGATCCTGGGTGACGACCGGAAATTCGATCGGAGCGGCAACGTCGGGAGATGCGGCGTCCTGCGCAAGGGCTGGGACCAGGAGCGCCAGAGGCAATGCCACTGCGACAACTGCGACAATAAATTGCCTAAGCATATCCACCCCCGATCCCAACCATGATCAGGCTAGCTGAGACAAAAGCGGCAGTCAATAACACGTTAACGATCGATTAATCCTGCTTGCGCGGGAACGATCATCTTGCGACCGAAGGATCGACGCACGCCGAAACGCGATCCGAAACTGAACTTATGCCATATCACGTTTCCCACGGAGCATCCTGTCTATTTCGTCCGTAATCACGCCTCAGACACTCGTTTTTTACGAGGCACACGGGGCACGGTCATTACTTTGATCGAACAGGAACAGCGCGGGGACCTCTGAACAGTGCAGCGAAGATGCTTGCGTGGACGGGGCCCGCACGACTGCTCCTCCGCGAGCGGGAGACCTCAGAATGGCTCCGGCGGGCAAGCGCCGACCCTCCGGGCGTCGGCCCCGTTATCCTTACTGAAGGATTACTGACCGGCTCGAACCGGACTGCTGATATCTGGGAGCACCACTTCTGATCGAAAAGGCGTGGAATTGCGCTCGCCCCTCAAATTGCTGTCCCTTGCCGGACTGGTTCTGCTTGTTGCCTGCAACTCTCCGTTCGCGAGCGCGGCCGACCTTGGTTCGAGTCCCGCCGCCATCGCGGATCCGGCGCCTGTCTCGTATCGCGAGGCGCTCTCGCGCTACCTTTCGCTCGAGATGATCCGCGCGACCTTCGACGTGGTGGCGCGCGAGGACCTGGGCCCTGCACTCGAGGACCAGGCGCGCCGCTGGCAGGGAGCCGTGCCGGCCGCCGCAGAGGTTGCCGATATCGACCAGCAACTTCTCGCGGAGGCCAGCTACTACATCGTGTCGCTGAGCTACCTGGTGCAGGTGGGGGGAGCCGTGTTCCCGTCCGACAAGGCGGAGACGGTCTATGCGAACGACACGGTTGCGCGGCTGGAGGACCTGCGTCGCCGGCTGTTCGAGGACGTGGAAGCAGGTAGCGACGTGCTGCCGGTGCTGACCGAACTCGAGCGCATCCGTGCGCTGACCGAGGGGTATGGCAGCATTCCGAAAGGGTTCGGGGTGTTCGAGCAGCATGACCAGCTGCTCGATCAGGTGCTGGCCAAGCAGGCCGAGGGAACCCCGGCCTGAGCTGCGATCAGCTCCAGGACCGCGGATTGGCGCCCGAGATCGAGATGATGCGATAGCCGGTCTGGCTCAGCGGCTTGATGCTGGCTGACAGGTTGTCGAGGACCAGGTCCTTGCCGTTGGTCTTGACCACCAGAATCGCGTGCCCTTCACCCCGGCGCGTCTTGACATAGGCGATGCGCAGCGAACTGGCCGGAATACCGGCCTTGATCAGGGCCTTGCGCTTGGCAAGGACATAGTCCTCGCAATCGCCCGAGGTGGCGTTGGCGTTCCACACATCGGCACCAGCGGCATCGTAGCGCGGCTGGATGGTGCGGTTGACGTGGCTGTTGACGCGCTTGAGCGTCGTCATCACATCCGATGTCAGGTTGACCTTGGCCTTGCCGCCGCCCTGGCATTCCTGCGGCGACTTCAGGCACATCAACTGGTAGCCGAGCGGGGCGTGCGTTCCGGCAGCAGCCGCCGGCATCGAGAGTGCGGCAGTCGACACAACGATGGCGGCAAGCAGCGTCGCTGCGATCCGGATACGGCCCGTCCTGGGTCCAGTGTTCATCTCAAGCTCCTCAAGCGCGCATCCTGCACTTGCGATGAACCATGCCGGAGCCGGTTTGCGGCCCCGTTCAGCGATTGCGTAAAACTTTAGGCAAATTGCGCGTCAGGCCGGCTGCGGCTTGGCCGAGGTTCGAATGACGAGGCTGAGCACCAGGCCGACGTTGAAGGCGACGAGGGTGAGGGCAAGCCAGAGCAAGGTTGCCACAAACGGCGCAGTGGCTGCCACCATGGCGAACACAGTGGTGAGGAACAGCAGGCTGGCGATCACGATCCAGCCCATCAGCGAGTAGTACCCGCCGGCGATCAGTCCCAAACCGGCGGCAAGCATGATCACCAGCACAGTCGCGCCCATCCGATTTCTCCAGAACAGGCAACAGGATGACAGGCGCCGCGTTAACCTGACGTTATCGAAATGTTGCGACTTGCGACGTCCACAGGCGCGGTCGTGCCGCCCCAGGGCCGCAGGTTTGCCACCGGCATGAACGGTTCCTGAACGGAAAACCCGTCGTTGGAACCGGTTTCTCCGCCATGCTGGCCAATGCCAAATCGCATTTCCCGCTTCGCGACGCGCTTGGCAGGATAAGTCTATAGCGGGGATAGGGTATTGGCGCGCGGGGCGCTATCTATCTCTCCCAACGGAGCCAGCGAGCTCCATCGGCGGGGGGTGGTTGCCTCCGGCCCAGCAAGAACGGAGCAAGCATGTCCCTCATCCACCATCGCGCCCTCGTTGCAGCGATCCTGCTCGGCAGCGTTGCCTTCGCGCCGCTGGCCATGGCGCAGGACTACGATGCCAACGCCACGATCCGGATCGGATCGCTGTACGAGCCGCAGAACCTCGACAACACGGCGGGCGCCGGCCAGGGCATCAACGAGGCCTTCAATGGCAACGTCTATGAGGCACTGTTCCAGCTGACGGACGCGGGCACGGTCGTGCCGCAGCTGGTGGAGAGCTACTCGGCCTCCGATGACGGGCTGACCTACACCTTCAAGCTGAAGCCGGGGGTGACCTTCCACTCGGGCGACCCGCTGACCGCCGCCGACGTGAAGTACTCGATCGAGCGCGTCACCGCCGAAACCTCGAAGAGCTCGCGCAAGAAGAGCCTGTCGAGCATCACCGGCATCGAGACGCCGGATGACCAGACGGTGGTGATCACGCTGTCGGCCCGCTCGATCTCCCTGCCCTACAACCTCAGCTACGTCTGGATCGTCAACGACAAGGCGACCGACATCACCGCGACCGAGGACGGCACTGGTCCGTACACCCTGGGCGAATGGCGCCGCGGCTCGGCGCTGGCTCTGGCCCGCTTCGACAAGTACTGGGGCACCGCCCCGACCAACGGCGAAGTGGTCTATACCTACTTCACCGACGCAACGGCGCTGAACAATGCCTTGCTGACCAACGCCGTGGACGTGATCACCTCGGTGCAGAGCCCGGATTCGCTTGCCCAGTTTCAGGGCAACCCGGCCTACACCGTGAGCAACGGCGCCTCGACCACCAAGGAACTGCTGGCCTGGAACGACCGCGTCGCCCCGTTCGACAACGTCAAGGTGCGCAAGGCGCTGGCCCGCGCCACCGACAAGAAGAAGCTGCTGAACGCCATCTGGGGCGACTACGGCACGCTGATCGGCTCGTTCGTGCCGCCGACGGACCCGTGGTATGTCGACCTCACCGGGGTCGATCCCTATGACGTCGAGGGCGCCAAGGCGTTGCTCGCCGAGGCCGGCTACCCCAACGGCTTCGAGTTCACGCTCGATACGCCGGACTACGACCCGCACCCGATCGTCGCGCAGTTCCTGCAGGCCGAGTACGCCAAGGTCGGCGTGAAGGTGAACATCAACATCATCACCGCCAACGAGTGGTACGAGAAGATCTACAAGGCGCACGACTTCCAGGCGACGCTGCAGGAGCACGTCAACCACCGGGACATCGTGTTTTACGGCAACCCCGACTTCTACTGGGGCTACAACAATCCGGACGTGGTCAAGCTGATCGCCGACGCCGAGAGCGCGACGAGCGAGGCCGACCAGGTGGCCAAGCTGACCGAAGCCAACAAGCTGATCGCCGAGGATGCCGCCAGCAACTGGCTCTACCTCTATCCGCAGATCGTGGTCTCGGCGGCGAACGTGACGGGCTACCCGGTCAACGGGCTCAACTCGCAGTTCTTCGCCTACGGGATCAAGAAGGCGAAGTAAGCTGCCGGGCGGCAGCAATGCCGCCCTCCCCGCCTGATTGAGATCGAACTCGGTGTCATCCCCGCGAAAGCGGGGATCTCTGTCTTGCCTCGGTAGCGCAAACGGAGATTCCCGCTTGCGCGGGAATGACCCGATGGGTGGGGCGCGCTATGTTGCCCTCCCCTATCCAAGGACCACACACATTCTCGCCTATCTCCTTCGACGCCTTGCGATCCTGATCCTGTCGCTGTTCATCGCGGCGGTGATCCTGTTCGTGCTGCTCAGGCTGTTGCCGGGCGATCCGGCCAATGCGCTGCTGGGGGTCGGGGCGACCGAGGCGCAGATCGCGGCGGCGCGGGCGCAGGTGGGGTCGGACCAGCCGCTGGTGGTGCAGTTCCTGGCCTTCATCGGCAATCTGGCCCGGTTCGACCTGGGGCAGTCGTTCGTCAGCAAGGCCGGGGTGCTCGCCGAGATCGGCAACCGGATGAGCGTGACGGCACCGCTGACCCTGCTCGGCTTCGTGGTTGCGATCGCGATCGCGCTGCCGCTGGGGATCGTCGCGGGCGTGCGGGGCGACAGATGGTATGGGGCGGCGATCTCGGTGGTCAGCCAGCTCGGAATTGCGATCCCGGTGTTCTGGCTGGGCATCCTGATCGTCACGATATTTGCCATCAATCTCAAGCTTTTCCCCTCCGGCGGCTTTCCGCTCAAGGGCTGGGCGAATTTCGGCGAGGCGGCCGTGGCCATGGTGCTGCCGGTGCTGACCGTGGCGCTGGTGATCGCGGCGTCGCTGCTGCGCTACGTGCGCTCGGCGACGCAGGACGTGATCGGCAGCGACAGCATCCGCACGGCGCGGGCGCTGGGATCGAGTTTCCCCGAGGCGCTGGTGCGGCACGGGCTGAGGAACGGCGCGGTGCCGGTAATCTCGATCCTCGGCATCGAGCTGGCGACGACCTTCCTCGGCGCCGTGGTGGTTGAGAAGGTCTATGCGCTGCCGGGGCTTGGCTCGATGCTGCTGCTCGCCATCCAGCAGCGCGACTATCCCAACGTACAGGGCGTGCTGTTCATATCGACGCTGCTGGTACTGCTGATCGGCTTCGCGGCGGACCTGCTGCAACGGCTGGTCGACCCGCGCCTGCGGGGGCGCAGTTCGACATGACGGCGCTCCAGCAGACCCTCCTGCCGCGCCGTCGCATCGTCTCGGCCAGCCTGACGGCGGGCGCGATTCTTGTCGGGCTGCATGTACTTGTCGCCCTCCTGAGCCTGGTGTGGCTGCCCCATGACCCGACCGGAATGACCGGGGGCCGGCTGGCGCCGCCGTCCTGGGAGCACTGGGCCGGGACCGACCGGCTGGGGCGGGACTTCTTCACGCAGATCATGATCGGGTCGCGGATCGCGCTGACGGTGGGCATCGGGGCGGTGGCGATCGGCGCGGCGATCGGGGTCACGCTGGGCACGCTGGCGGCGTTCGCGACCAGGCTGCTGGATGATGCGCTGGCCGCAACCCTCGATATTCTCATCGCTTTTCCCACCCTGCTGATCGCCATGCTGGTGGTGGCGGCGAGCGATACGGCGAGCCTCGGGACCGCGATCCTGGCGCTGGGGATCGCGCTGTCGGCGATCGTGGCGCGACTGACGCGCATCCTCGTCAAGCGGGTGCTGCTGATGGACTACATCACCGCCGCATACACGTCTGGAACTCCCTGGTATGGCGTGGTCATCTTCCATGTCCTGCCCAACGTCTGGCCGACATTGTCCGTGAACTTTGCCCTGCAGTTCGGCCTCGCCGTGATCGCGGAGGCGTCGCTCAGCTATCTCGGGCTCGGCGCGCCGCCCCCGAACGCCTCGTGGGGGCGTCTGCTGCAGGAGGCGCAGGGGACGGTGTACACGGCGCCGATCGGGGCGATCGCGCCGGGCCTTGCGCTGGTGTCGCTGGTGATCGGGGTGAACCTCTTGGCCGACGGGCTGCGCGACATTGCCGACCCGACGCGGAAGGGCGGGCGATGAGCGCTTCGGTCCACATCGGGGTTGTCATCGCCCCCTCGCTCGTCGCTTCGCTCCGATCGGGCAGGCTTCGTCTGCCGACCCCTCATCCGGCGCTTCGCGCCACCTTCTCCCTCAAGGGGAGAAGGAAGACCGGTGCAGGTTGGCGGCGCCGGCCGGATCCATTGGCCGGAACCCGGGTTATTGTCTCACGCGGTGTCATCCCTGCGAAAGCAGGGACCCAAGTGACGGCTGGCGCCGGCTGCGAGATGGATCCCGGCTTTCGCCGGGATGACACCGAGGGTGTGGACGGGACTGCGGCTCTGCTCTGCAGGATCGACAGCTGGTGGGGGTGGCAAACGTGACGGCCATCCTCAAGATACAGAACCTCAACCTCTCCGCTGCCGGCATCCCGCTGGTGAACGAACTTTCCCTGACCATCGCGCCGGGCGAGCGGGTGGGGCTGATCGGGGAGTCCGGGTCGGGCAAGTCGCTGACGGCGATGGCGGCGACAGGGTTGCTGTCGCGTGCGATCACGGCGCGGGGATCGGTGGTGCTGGGTGGGCAGCAGGTGATCGGGGCACCGGACCGCGTGCTGAACGGATTGCGCGGGACCGTGGCGGCCTTCGTGTTCCAGGAGCCGCTCACGGCGCTCGACCCGCTCATGCGGGTGGGCCGGCAGGTGGCCGAGCCGTTGCGACGCCGGTGGCGGCGCGATGGCCGGGACATCGGCGGACGCGAGCTCGATCGGGCCGTGACCGAACTGCTGGAACAGGTGGCGTTGCCACAGCCGGAGCGCATCGCGCAGGCCTATCCGCACGAGATCTCGGGCGGACAGCGACAGCGCGTGGCCATCGCCATGGCGCTGGCGTGCCGGCCGCAGCTGCTGATCGCGGACGAGCCGACGACGGCGCTCGACGTCACGACGCAGGCCGAGATCATCAGGCTGCTGGACGGGCTGGTGCGGGAGCGGAACATGGCGCTGCTGTTCATCAGCCACGACCTGCCAGTGGTGGCCGGGATCGTCGATCGCGTGCTGGTGCTGCGCAAGGGCCTGGTGGTGGAGCAAGGGCGGGTGGGCGCCGTGTTCGCATCGCCGCAGCACGAGTACACGCAGGCGCTGGTGGCGGCGGCGCGGACGCTGGACACCGCACTGGGAGGCGCCGCATGAGCCTCGTCAGTGTCGACCATGTCGGGTTCAGCTATGCGCGTGGGCGAAAAGTGCTGGACGGGGTGTCGCTCGCGATCCGGGAGGGCGCCAGCGTCGGGCTGGTCGGCGAGTCCGGATCGGGCAAGACCACCCTGCTCCGCCTGCTGCTCGGCCTGCAGCGGCCGGATGCCGGGCGCATCAGCTTCGATGGCGCGCCGCTCGAAACGCGCAGCGCGCGCTTCATGCGCGGGTACCGGCGGCAGGTGCAGGCCGTGTTCCAGGACCCGTACTCGTCGCTCGACCCGCGACAGAACGTGCTGGGCATCGTGTCCGAACCGCTGCGCTGGCTGGGCGTTGCCGGGGATCGGCACGAACTGGTGCAGGCGGCGCTCGAGGCGGTCGGCCTCGAACGCGACATCCTCAAGCGCTATCCGCACGAGTTTTCCGGCGGCCAGCGCCAGCGCATCGCCATTGCACGCGCCATTGTCGCCAAGCCGCGGCTGCTGCTGGCGGACGAGGCGGTGAGCGCGCTGGACCTTTCCACCCGCATCCGCATCGTCGAGCTGCTGAAGCAGCTGGCGGCACAGATGACGCTGGTGTTCGTGTCGCACGACCTCGGCGTGGTGGCGGCACTGTGCGAGGAGATCGTGATCCTCGAGCGCGGCCGGATCGTCGAGGCCGGGCCGACGCGACAGATTCTCGACGCCCCCCAGCATCCCTACACGCGGACGCTGCTTGCCAGCGTGCCGCGCATGCCTGCCTGAGCCAAAGGACGACCCCATGACCACCCAAGCCAACTACCCCGCCGAACTCGAGGCCTGGAAAGAGCGCCGGATGCGCAATCTCAAGGCGCCGAACGGCTGGCTCAACATCATCGGCCGCTACTGGCTCGAGCAGGGTTCGGTGACGGTCGGCAGCGCGTCGGACAACGATATCGTGCTGGCGGCCGGCCCGGCGCATGTGGGAACGATCACCGAGGACGAGACGGGCGTGACCTTTGCGCCGGCCGACGGCGGCACGCCGCTGCGCCTGCAGCTGAACAAGCAGAGGCCACCGCAGTTCGACGTGGGATCGCTCCTGCTCGAGGTGACGACGATGAACGGGGAGAACGCCCTGCGGGTCCGCGACAAGGAGTCGAAGGGGCCGGCGGCGTTCCCGGGGATCGAGTACTTCCCGATCCGGCCCGAGTGGCGGATCGTGGCGGACTGGGTGCCGTTCGAGCAGGAGCTGACGGTCAACACCTCGCACAACATCCCCACCGACGTGGTGGCGACGCACAAGGCGGTGTTCACGCACGACGGCAAGAGCTACGAGCTGATCGCGACGCACGGCACGCCCGAAGCGCCGCAGTTCGTGATCCGCGACCTCACCTCGCGCGACAGCACCTACGGAGCGTGCCGCTTCGTCTATGGCGAGGACGTGACCGAGACCTCGATCGTGCTCGACTTCAACAAGGCCATCAACCCGCCCTGCGCCTTCACCGAGCACGCCGTGTGCCCCCTGCCCCCGGCGCAAAACGTCCTGCCGTTCCGCATCGAGGCGGGTGAGAAGCGCGTGGACATGCCGCTCGCCTGAAACCGGGCGTCCCGCCGACGCGGCGGGACGGCCGATCGATCGAGGGCGGGCGTGGATGGCCGGCTGGCCCTACCGGTAGGCCGGCAGCCAGTTCCCGTGCGCTTCGATCAGGCGGTCGACGAGACTCCAGATCTCGTCGAGCGACAGTTCGGCCGCGGTGTGCGGATCCAGCATGGCAGCGTGGTAGATGTGCTCGCGCTTGCCGGTCACGGCCGCGGCGACGGTCTGGCGCTGGACGTTGATCGATAGCTGCATGATGGAGGCCAGGTGATCGGGGATGCGCCCGATGCGGGTCGGCTGGATGCCGTTGCGATCGACGTGGCAGGGCACCTCGACCACCGCATCGTCGGGCAGGTTCTCGATCAGGCCGCGATTGGGGACGTTGCCATAGATCAGGCCGTTCTCGCCGGTGGTCAGCGAGCGGATGATGCCGGCGGCGTACTCGTTGGACTGCTCGACCTCGAGCGGCGCGTCGCCCTCGAGGTCGCGGCGCAGCTGGTGCCATTCGGCGATCTGGTCCTCGCAGCGATAGAGGTATTCGCCGAGGCGGAGGTTGTACTTGTCCAGCAGATCCTGGCGGCCGCGCTTGATGAACCAGGAATTGTACTCGGAGAGATGCACGCTCGACTCCGTGACGAAGTGGCCGACGCGCTTGAGCAGGTCGAAGCGCACGCGGTCGTCGTCCGGGATGGGGCCGTGCTCGGCGATGGCCTTGAGGCGGGGATATAGGTCCTCGAACGCGCCGTCGGGCCGCACCTTGCCGAACTTCAGATAGAAGGCGACGTGGTTGATGCCGGCGCACAGATAGCTGAGGTCGGCCGGGTCCTCGCCCAGCAGCCCGGCCAGTTGATGCGAGGTCTCCTGCACCGAATGGCACAGGCCGACGGTCTTGATGTGCGGGAACTTGTCCTTGATGGCCCAGCAGTTGATCGCCATCGGGTTGACGTACTGCAGCAGCGTGGCGTCCGGGCATACCTGCTCCATGTCGCGGCAGATGTCGAACAGCACGGGGATGGTGCGCAGGCCGCGGAAGATGCCGCCGATGCCGAGCGTGTCGCCGATGGTCTGGTTGAGCCCGAAACTGTCGGGCACTTCGAAATCGGTGACGGTGGCCGGCTTGTAGCCGCCGACCTGCATCATGAGGATGACGAAATCGGCGTCGCGCAGCGCCTCGCGGCGATTGGCCGTCGCCTCGACCTTGAGGCTCGTGAGCCCAAGCGCCTGGCCGATGCGGTTGGCGACGACGACCGAGGTCGAGAGCCGGGTCTCGTCGATGTCGTGCAGGCTGATAGTCGCATTCTGCAGGGCCGGATTGGAGAGCACGTCGCCGAGGATCGACTGGGCGAAGACGGTGCTGCCGGCGCCGATGAGACAAATCTTGAGCATGCGATATTCCTTCATCGCGAGGATGCCGAGGGGGTGGTTGGTTCGGGTGTCGGGGGCTACTTGATGCCGGTCGCGGCGAACCCCTGGATGAACTGCTTCTGGGCGAAGAAGAACGCCACGATGATCGGGGCGATCGAGATGATCACCGCCGCCATCATCAGCGCCCATTGCGCGCGATAGAGCCGCTGGAACAGCGCCAGGCCCACGGGCAGCGTGGTCTTTTCGAGGTCCGACGGCAGGTAGATCAGGGCGCTGAACAGGTCGTTCCACGAGTTCATGAAGGCGAAGATGGCGAGTGCGGCGAGCGCCGGCTTCGCCAGCGGCAGGTAGATCGACCAGTAGATGCGGAACAGGCTCGCGCCATCGAGCCGGGCCGCTTCGAGCAGTTCTATCGGGATGGTGCGGAAGTACTGGCGCAGGAGGAACACCCCGAAGGCGCCACCGAGGAAGCTGGGCAGATAGAGCGGCACGTCGGTGCCATAGAGGCCGAAGGTCCTGAAGATGATGAACTGCGGGATGACCGTCATCTGGTAGGGCACCATCAGCGTCGCGAGCAGCAGCACGAACAGCAGGTCTCGCCCCCTGAAGCGCACGATCGCAAAGACAAAGGCGCCCATCGAGCAGGTGACCACCTGGCCGATGGTGGAGAGCGTCGCGATGCGGAACGAGTTCCAGACCAGGTGCTGGAACTCCATCAGCTCCCAGGCCCGGCCGAAATTCTCGAAGGTGACCTGGCGCGGGATCAGGTCGCGGGTGAACTGGTCGGCGGCCGGCTTCAGCGCCGTCGACACCATCCAGACGAACGGCGCGACCATCAGCACGCCGCCCACGATCAGCACGAGGTAAAACCAGATGTTCTCGCGCAGGTGCCGGGCGAGGAACGCGGTGGTCGGCAGTTCGGTGGCCGGGGCGGAAGCGGTGACGACGCTCATCCGTGTTGTCCCCAGCGCTTGTTGAGCCGCGAATAGACCAGCGTCAGGCCGAGCACGATCACCGCCAGCACCACGGACTGGGCCGAGGCATTGCCCATGCGGAAGTAGTTGAAGCCCTCGCGGTAGATGTTGAACACCAGCATAGGCAGGCTGGAGCCGCCATTGCCGGTCTGGGTCAGGATGTAGACGTAGTCGAAGGCCTGGAAGGCGTGGATGGTGCTCAGCACGGCCTGGAAGAAGATCGAGGGCAGCAGCATCGGCACGGTGACGGCGAGGAACTGCTGGAAGCGCGATGCGCCATCGATGGTCGCGGCTTCGTAGACGTCGCGCGGGATCGCCTGCAGCCCGCCGAGGAAGATGATCATCCCCTCGCCGATGGCGCCCCAGACATTGACGATCACCACCGAGTAGAGCGCCATGTCGGAGCCGAGCCAGTGCACCGGCTCGCCCCCGAAGGTGGTGACGATGGCGTTCAGCACGCCCTTGTCCCTGGAATAGATCCAGGTCCAGACAAGGCCGACGGCTGTCGGCGAGGTGACGACGGGGATGAAGTAGATCAGCCGGAACAGCCCAACGGCGCGGATGCGCTGGTTGAGCAGGACCGCCACCACCAGCGAGATCGAGAGCGTGGCGGGCACGTACATGGCGGAAAACAGCGCGGTGTTGCCGAGCGCCTTGAGGAAGCTGCGGTTCTCGGGCAGCGCCAGGTAGTTGTCGAAGCCGACCCAGCGGGCCGGGCTCAACAGGTCCCACTGGAACAGGCTGATGCCGATGGTCGCGGCGATCGAGCCGAACGCGCCGAGCGCCAGGCCGAGCAAGGTCGGCAGCAGCAGCACGATGACCCAGAAGCGCTCCGCCCCACGTACTCCGACCCCAGACATCTCGCTGCTGCCCCCTCGCCCGCTATGGCCCAAGCCTGAGACCAGCCCGGGCGGCCGGCAAGGTCGCCCGGGGTCCCCAGGAGGTTACTGGTTGCCGGCCAGCGCCGCGTCGGCGTTCGGCACGATCTCGGCCAGCGCGTCTTCGATGGTCATTTCGCCGTTCCAGACCAGCGCCAGTGTGTCGCCGACGGCCGCCGACCATTCCTCGTAGCCGCGGAAGCTCGGCTTGGTGTGGGCGTAGGCCAGAGCATCGAGGAACACCTTGTGGTTGCCGCGCGCCTTCTGCTCGAGGAAGACGGGGCTGTTGGCGACCTTGTCGATCACCGGAATGGCGAAGCCGAGCTCGGTGAGTTTCGATTGCCCCTTCTCGCTGATGACAAACTGCACGAACTTCCACGCCGCATCCGGATTGGGGGTCGAGGCGCTGACGACAATGCCGGCGCTGTTGACCAGCGTGGCGCGGCCGGCCGGACCCTTGGGGAACGGAGCGACGTCCCAGTCGAAGGCCAGATCGGAATAGGCCGGGACCACCCAGTGCCCCGAGAAGGTCATCGCCGCCACGCCCGCGAGGAAGCCATCGCTGCCGTAGCTCTCGAGGTCTTCCTGGCTCATCACCGAGCCGTCGTTGAGGCGGAAGTCGGCGAGGAACTTCCAGGCCTCGGCAGCGGCGGCATCGCCGAGCGTGGTCTTCTTGTGGTCCTCGCTGATCGGGGCGCCGCCGTAGCTGTAGAGCACCGGGCCCCACATCGGCTCCATGTCCCACAACTCCGTGCCGAGCCCCCACTGGTCGGTCTGGCCGTCGCCGTCCTTGTCGATGGTCAGCTTCTTGGCCGCGGCGCGCAGGTCGTCGAGTGTCCAGCTGTCGTCGGGGTATGCGACCCCGGCGGCATCGAACATCGCCTTGTTGTAGAACAGCACGATGGTCTGGAAGTCCCGCGGCAGGCCGAAGGTGCCGGCGCTCAGCTGATAGGCCGAGAGCGGGCCGGGATAGACGCCATCGAGCGTCTCGGGGGCGGCGGCGAGGTAGGGCGACAGATCGAGCAGGCTGCCGCGCGACTGCCAGTCCGGATAGAGCGGCGCATCCATGGCGAACACATCGGGCGGGTTGCCGCCGACGGTGGTGACCCGCAGCTTGTCCCAGTAGCTGTCCCAGTCGGAAACCTCGACCTTCACCTTGATGTCGGGGTTGGCGGCCTCGAACTCGCCGACAATCGCCTCCCACACGGCAATTTCCGGCGGGTCGCCCCACATCATGTAGGTCAGGTTCGTCTGTGCAATGCCCGCCGTGGCCGACAGTGCGAGCGCGCTGAAAGCGGCGGCCGAAAACAGTGCCTTCAAGGTCCTACCCTCCATTGGTCCCCAGAGTGCCGGAAAGCGCTTTCCCTCTCCGCTGTCCGGCCGTAGTGGCACTGTCCGGCAAAGCGCGCGCGTAATCTTCCGAAATTCTGGTGTTATTCTTCCGGAAAAGTAGCGATTGTGACAGTTGTCGTTGCCGGGCGCAGGAGGGGATGCCATGCCGAACGCACTGCGTACCACGCCCGCCGACGTGCCGATGTCCGACAACAACGAAGAAATCCTGCGGCACCAGTTCTGCGTCGAGACGCATCTCGCCGACGCCATGCCCGAGAGCCATTGGCACGACCATGTCGAGCTCAACTACCTGTGGTCGGGCCAGCTCACCTACCTGATCAACGGCAGGCGGCTGGTGCTCAATGCCGGTGAACTGGCGATCTTCTGGGCGGCCACGCCGCACCAGGTGGTGGCGGTCGAGGAACGGCAGCGGCTCAGTTGCGCCTACATGCCGCTGTCATTCTTCCTCAGCCTGCCGCTCCAGCCGGGGTTCCGCCAGGCGATCCTCGATGGCGAGGTGTTCTACAGCCTCGAGCAGGACGATGGCGACAGGCACATGTTCGCGCGCTGGACCCGCGAGTGGCAGGATGCCGATACGCCGCAGCGGCACATCCTCGAGGAGGAGGTTCGGCTCCGGGTACGGCGCCTGTCATGGTCGCAATCGATCGCGCGGGCCGGCGGCCGCCCCCCTGCCCCGGCGATGTCGCCCACCGGCCACCGCGCCGTGGCGATGGCCGAGCGGATGACGCGCTTCATCCACGACCACCTCGATACGCCGGTCAGCGTGCGCGACGTGGTCGCTGCGTCCGGGCTGCATGCCACCAATGCCGGGGCGGCGTTCCAGAAGGTGCTGGGCATGTCGATCGGCGAGTACATTCGCCGGCACCGGCTGCAGCACGCCATGCGGCTGCTGGTCGATACCGACATGGAGATCGCCGAGGTGGCGTTCGAATGCGGCTACACCTCGCTGGCCCGGCTGTACGACGCGTTCCAGAAGCGGCTGGGCAAGACGCCGCGGCGCTATCGGCTGGAGTTCCAGCAGGGCCGCGGCGCGTTGCGACGGGAGCCGGCCCGGGTGGCCGGCTGACGTCATTTCGCTACAGGCCAGCCGGCCTGCACTCCCGCCGGTCTTCCGGCGGGACGGTCATTCACGCGCTGTGCGCACCATCGGCCAGCGGGCCATAGACCTCCCTGGCCCGCTCGACGGTCAGGTAGCCGTTCTTGATGTCCTGGGCCACCATTTCGGGTGTGCGCAGGGCCGGATCGCCATAGCCGCCGCCGTTGGCGGTAACGATGCGGATCACATCGTTGGTGTTGACCACCACGTTGGTCGCAAAGGAATAGCGCTCCCTGCGGCCGTCGGTGCGGACCAGCTCGACGTAGTTCAGCGAGCCATCGAGGCCACCGGCCGCACCCCACGGCGGAATGCGCGAACGGGTGTAGCCGAGCGACAGGAAGTTGTTGTCGCCACGCACCCGGTAGTGCACTTCGATGCCCTTGCCGCCGCGCCACTGCCCCTCGCCGCCGGGCTCGGAATTAAGCGCCACCTGGTCGACATACATGCCGTAGCGGGCTTCCGCGATTTCGGCCGGGCAGTTGAAGGTCTCGCCGTGGAAGCCGGAGAACTGGCCGGAATTGCCGTCATGGCCTTCCCAGCCGCCCCAGCCGCCGATCTGCGGCTCGACGATGGTGTAGTGGCGGCCGGTGTCGGGATGCTTGCCACCCATGACCGTGCCGCAGATCGAGGCGAAGTTGCCGGCGGGCACGACACCGCCGAAATGGTGCGCCAGCGCCCGGAGCGTCATGTCGAAAAGCCGGATCTCGACTTCCGAGTAGTAGCCGAGCGCGCCCGGCTCGACGACGTGGAAGATGGTGCCCGGCTCGGTGATCACCTCGAGCGGCCTGAAGCAGCCGCCATTGCCCGGCCCCTCGGGGTCGGTGAAGTTCTTGAACGCCAACTGCAGGGCAATCTCGGAGCCCTCGCGCGAAGAGTTCTTGGAGCCCGACTGCGCCGGGTTGCCGCGCAGGTCGACGGTGAACTTCTCGGGCGAAATGATGAGCCGGAGCTTGTGGACCGCGCCGTCGTCCTGCTCCTCGGAATAGTCGTAGGTGCCGGCCGGCAGCTGCTTGAGCGCCGCAAGCACGCGCTTTTCGCCGAGGTCCATGTAGTCGACGACGGCGGCAAGGTAGGTCTCGGCGCCATACTTCTCGATCAGCTCGAGCACCCGCCGCTCGCCGATGCGCAGGCCCGCAATGCCGGCCCACAGGTCGCCCTTGAGGAAGTCGGGCAGGCGCGTGTTGACATAGAGGATGTCGAACACCGCCTGGTTGGCGACGCCCTGATCGAACAGCTTTACGGCCGGGATGCGGACGCCTTCCTGGAAGATCTCGGTGGCGTCCGAGGACATCGAGCCCGGCACGTTGCCGCCGACGTCGTTCCAGTGCGCGATGTTGGCGACCCAGGCGACCAGCTTGCCCTCGGCAAACACCGGCGCGGCCAGCACCATGTCGTTGAGATGGGTCACGCCGCCATAGTACGGGTCGTTCGAGGCATAGAGGTCACCCGGCTTGACGGTCTCGAGCGGGAACTTCTTGAGGATGCCCTTGACCGCCTTGTCGAGCACCCCGATGAACGCCGGAATGCCTGCGCCGGCAGCGGCGATGTCGCCGACCGGATCGAGGATCGACGAGGAGAGATCGAGCACCTCGTAGATGATGGCCGACATCGACGCCTTGCGCTGCGCCACGAACATCTCGTCGGCGATGGCTTCGAGGGCGTTCTGGATGATGTCGAAAGTGACGGGATCGTGCTTGGTCATCTGTCAGCCCCGGATCGCGATGTGAATGTTGCCGTAGTCGTCGATTGAAACCCGGTTGCCGGGCTGGATGACCACGGTGGTGCCCGGGTCCTCGATCACTGCCGGGCCGGCAAAGCTCATGCCCGGCTCGAGGCGCGTGCCGTCATAGATGGTCGCCTCGTGGATGCCCTCGGTCGCGTAGTCGACCTCGCGACGGCCCTTGACCGCCTGCTCGACGGTGGCGCCGGTCCGCGCAAGCTTCAGGATCTCGAGCTTGCCGACTTCCGAGGCGGCCACCAGGTGCAGCCCGATGATCTCGACGCCGGCATCGAGGCGGTAGGTGTATTCGCGCTCGTAGGCATCGTGGAAGGCGGCGATCAGCTCGGCCATCGAGGCTGCCGTCGGCTCGCCCGCCGGCAGCGGCACCTCGACGGCGAACTCCTGGTTCTGGTAGCGGGCGCGGACGAAGCCGGAGATGCTCACCTTCTCGGCCGGCACGTTGCCGCGCACGAAGTCGGCGATGGCCCGCTCGCGGGTGCGATCCAGCAGCGAGGCCAGGCCCTGGTGGTCGTCGGCATCCATCAATTCAGTGACGAAATAGTCGCGACGCAGGTCGGACATCAGCATGCCCCAGGCGGAGAACACCGAGGCGCCGCGCGGCACCACGACCTTCTTGACCCCCAGCTCCTTGCCCAGTTCGGCGCCGTGCATCGGACCGCCGCCGCCGAACACCACCATGGTGAAGTCGCGGGGATCGTAGCCACGGTTCACCGAGACGAGCTTCAGGGCATTGACCATGTTGGAGTTGGCGATGCGGACGATGCCACGCGCCACCTCGACATTGCTCATGCCGAGCTTGCCGCCGAGTTCGGCGAGCGCAGCGTTCAGGGCGTCCATGTCGGCGACGACGTTGCCGCCGACGAAGTAGTCCTTGTTGATGCGCCCGAGGGCCAGGTTGGCGTCGGTGGTGGTGGCATTGGTGCCGCCCCGGCCATAGGCCGCCGGTCCGGGCATGGCGCCGGCCGACTTAGGGCCGACGTGCAGCTTCTGGAACTCGTCGACCCAGGCGATCGAGCCGCCGCCGTTGCCGATCTCGACCAGGTCGACCACCGGCACCATGATCGGATAGCCGGCCGACTTGCCGTGCCGCTCGATCCAGTAGTCGGTCTTGATGTTGACGTGGCCGCCGGTGATCAGCGAGCACTTGGCGGTGGTGCCGCCGATGTCGAGGGCCAGCACATCGGGTTCGCCGATGATGCGGCCGAGCTCGGCGGCGCCCCAGAAGCCGGAGGCCGGGCCGGATTCGACCATGGTGATCGGCGTCTGCTTGATCGACTCGACGGTATCGACGCCGCAGTTGGACTGCATGACGTAGAGGCCGCCCTGGTACCCCTTGCCGCGCAGGCCGCTCTCGAGCCGCTCGAGGTAGCGCTGGGCCGAGGGCTGCACGTAGGCCGAGAGGATCGTCGTCGAGGTGCGCTCGTACTCGCGCCATTCGCGCGTGATCTGGTGCGAGGCCACGGCGGTGACGTCGGGCCACAGCCGGCGCAGTTCGGCCAGCGTTGCTTCTTCGTGCGCCGGATTGGCATAGGCGTGGATGAAGCAGATGGCGACCGCCGTCACCCCCTCGGCGCGGAAGTCGGCAACGATCTGGCCAAGGCCGCCGAGATCGAGCGGCACCTGCTCGACGCCGTGGAAATCGACGCGGCCGGGCAGCTCGCGGCGCAGGTAGCGCTCAACGAAGGGTTCGGGCTTCTGGTACTTGAGGTTGAAGAAGTCGGGGCGGTTGCCGCGCCCGATCTCCAGCACGTCGCGAAAGCCCCTGGTGGTGATCAGGCCGACCTTGGCGCCCTTACGCTCGGTCAGCGAGTTGATGACCACGGTGGTGCCGTGGGCGAGGAAATCGAGGCTCTCGACGTCGACGCCCGCCTTGTCCAGGACCGCCAGCACGCCCTTTTCGAAATCGGGCGGCGTGGTGTCCGACTTGTCGGTGCGCACGGTCTGCGCCCCGGTGCGGGTGTCGGTTTCGAAGTAGACCAGGTCGGTGAACGTGCCGCCCACATCCGTGGCCACGCGCGTAATCTTGTCGGGCATATGCGTCTCTCGTTTGGGCGCCGCAGCAACGCGCTACGGTCGCCTGGATAGCGTGTGGGTCGGGATCAGCGGCGGTTGCCGGTCGCGGCTAGGGCGACGGCGAGCACGATGATCACGCCCGTGGTCAGGTCCTTGAAGAAGGGGTTCACGTTGAGGATGTTGAAGCCGTTGCCGATCAGTGCCATCAGCAGCACGCCCGCCATCGAGCGCCAGATGGCGCCGGCGCCGCCCATGATCGAGGTGCCGCCCAGGATCACCGCGGCGATGGCGTCGAACTCGTAGCCGGCGCCCGCCTGGGGCTCGCCCATCGACAGGCGCGACACGGTGATGACACCGGCCAGCCCGGCCGCGCCGCCCGAGAGGGCGAAGGTGATGATCTTCACCAGGTTGGTGCGGATGCCCGAGAGCAGCGCCGCCTCCTCGTTGCCGCCGACCGCGAAGATGGCGCGGCCCAGCGTGGTGCGGTTGAGGATGACCATCATCAGCAGCATGAAGCCGAACATCACCAGCACGGCGACGTTGACCATCTCGATCTTGGAGCGGCCAAGCCATGCGAACTCCTCGACGCGGACCGGGATCAGCTTGCCGTCGGTGACGAGGATGGCGAGCCCGCGATAGACGAGGCTGGTCGCCAGCGTCACGAGGAACGAGTGCACGTTGAAGGCGGTGATGATGATGCCGTTGATGGAGCCGAGCAGCAGCCCGATCATCGGCGCGGCGATGATGGCGACCAGCGGATCGACGTTGATCGCCAGCCACGCCGCGCTCACCGAGGCGACGCCGAAGATGGCGCCGGTCGAGAGGTCGAAACCGCCACCGATGATCACCAGGGTCAGCGCGCAGGCGATGATGAACAGCGGCGTCGACTGGTTGAGGATGTTGAACAGGTTGCGCGCCGACAGGAAGGACGGCGACAGCAGCGTCAGGCCGACCAGCATGACCGCGATGATGATCAGCACGCCGTACTGGCGGACAAAGGCGCCGATGTCGAAGCGCCGCGCGGGCGCACCCGGCCGGTTGAGAGCGGTATCGGTCATGGGGCAGCGCCCTCCTGGCGGTTGCGGTGGCTGTTCTGTTCGAGGAAGACGCGATGCAGGGCGGACTCGACCGTCAGGCTGCTGGCCGGCTCCTCCGCGAAGATGCGTCCGTCGCTGAGCAGGTAGCAGCGATGCGAGAGGTTGATGACCTCCTCGATCTCGGACGAGATGAGGAGCACGCCGACGCCCTGCCGGGCCATGTCGACGATGAAATCGTGGATGCGGCGGCGGGCGCCGACGTCGACCCCGCGGGAGGGTTCGTCGAGGATCAGCAGCCGGGGCTTGGCGACAGCCCATTTCGAAAGCAGCACCTTCTGCTGGTTGCCGCCGGAGTAGCGGGCCACGCGGCCATCGACGGCGGCGGGGACGATGCCGAAATGCTTGATCATCTCGCGCGTGCGCCGCACCTCGGCCGAGGTGCCGAGAATGCCGAACCGGCTGATGGCCCCGAGCGTGCCGAGGCTGACGTTGAAGCGGGTCGGCTGGGTCAGGACCAGCCCCTGCTTGCGCCGGTCCTCCGGCACCAGCGCCACGCCGCTGGCGATGGCGCGCCGGACGCTGAGCCGCTGCTCACTGCGGCGGCCCTCGATCAGGTACTCGCCGCCGGTGATGCGGTCGGCACCGAACATGGCGCGCGCGACTTCGGTGCGTCCCGAACCGACGAGGCCGATCAATCCGACGATCTCGCCGGGGCGCACGGAAAGCGAAATGTCGGAGAGCCCGGCATCGGTGCTGACATTGCGCAGCTCGGCCACCGGGCGGACGTCGCCGGCGGGAGCCGCAGGCAGCGCGGGATAGAGGATTTCGGCTTCCTGGCCGAGCATCGAGTCGACCAGCGACTTCTTGGTCTCGCCGGCGATCGGCGAGGTCCGCACGACGCGGCCGTCACGCATGATCGTGACGTTGTCGCAGTTGGCCAGGATGTGATCGAGGAAGTGGCTGACGTAGATGATGGTCTTGCCCTGCGACTTCAGGCGCTTGACCACCTCGTGCAGGCGATCGGCCTCGTCCTCGGTGAGCGAGGAGGTCGGCTCGTCCATGATGATGACCTGCGCGTCGCGGGCGATGGCGCGCATGATCTCGACCTTCTGGCGCTCGGCGATGCGCAGCGTCGCCACCCGGGCGAGCGGCGAGATGCCGAAGTCGCAGGTCTTCTCGAGCGCCTCGAAGCGCGCCATGTCACCCTTGACCAGGATGCCGGCGCGGGCGCTCTCGCGACCGAGGAAGACGTTCTGGACGACGCTGAGTTCAGGGGCGAGCTGCAGCTCCTGGTGGATCATCGCCACGCCCAGCTGCAGTGCGTCGCGCGGGGAGAAGCGCGCCACGGCGCGGCCGAGGATCTCCACCTGCCCTTCGTCGGGGGTGTAGTAGCCGCCGATGATCTTGCCCAGGCTCGACTTGCCGGCGCCGTTTTCGCCGACCAGCGCATGGACGGTGCCGGCGGCGATCTCGACATCGATGTTATCGAGGATGCGTGTTCCGCCAAAGCTCTTGGCGACGCCTCGCACTCGAACGGCAGTGGTAGCACTGGTCATGGGCGTTCTGCTCTCATGCTCGCAGGATGTGCCGGGGGAGCCCCCCGGCACGCACTCGGATTGTCAGGATCAGCCTTCCCACTCGGCCTTGAAGTCCGGATGGGCATCGAGCCATTCCTTGTTCACGATCGTGGGGTTGGTCGCCTTGGTGGCGGGGTCGATCCAGTTCTCGACCGTCTCGCCCTTCTTGGCCCGGATCAGCGCGTCGGCGGCGTAGTAGCCCTCGGAGTACGGGTAGCCCGACAGCGTCGCGTCGAACACGCCCGACTTGATCTTGTCGACGGTGATCTGGTTGAGGCCGCCACCGATCATGTAGATCGGCTCGACCGGAATGCCGGCGTCATTGAGCGCGATCTCGACGCCCAGCAGGTGCTGGTCGGCGTTGGAGAGCACGACATCGATCTTGGGGTTGGCCTGGATGATGTCCTGGAACGCCGTCAGCGAGGCGTCGGGGCTGTAGTTGCCTTCGCCGGTGGCGACGATCTTGATGTTCGAGTGCTGGCTCAGCACCGATTCAAAGGTCTTGTTGCGCAGGTTGTCGAACGGGAACTGCAGCTGGCCGATCATCACGACCACGTTGCAGGGATCCTTGTCGGCGCAGAACTTCACGACTTCTTCGGCCTGGGCGGCGGCACCATCGACCGGGTTCGAGGCGACGGTGGTGGTGAGGCCGGGGACCTGCGGGGTCATCACCGTCAGTTCCGGACCGACCGGGAACAGCGTGGCGGCGACGAGCAGGCCTTCCTTGGTCGCTTCCTCGAGCGCGGTGGCGATGCCGACCGTGTCGTTGGGAGCGATGATGATGCCGTCGAAGCGGCCGCCGGCAATGATGTCTTCCACCTGCTTGTACTGGGTGGCGGCGTTGAACTCACCGTCGAAAATCTCGACCTGGACGTTGCCGGCCTTCTCGGCGGCAGCCTGCACACCCTTCCAGGTGGCGTCGTTGTAGCCGTTCTGGCTGGAGGCGGCGAGGAAGGCCAGGCGGATCGGCTCCTGGGCCATGGCGGTGGCGGGGATGAGGCACGTGGCCAGCAGCGCCGCGGCGATGAGTTTATGCATGCGTTGTCTCCTGTGCGGGACGCCAGTCCCGTTGTTGTGTTCCCTTGGGCCCGTGATGACCGGGCCACGTAATGCGCCGCCCGCGAGGGCCGGCGAGCTAGCCTTCCATCGCCTGCACCGCGTCGGCGGTGACCGTGCCATGGAAGTTGGCGCCTTCCGACCCAGCGAGGTCGAGCAAAAGAAAGGCGAGTGTCGCGACCGGCTGCCAGGCGAGCGCGAGCGCCACCTTGTCGGCCGTGAAATGTCCCTTGCGGTGCAACAGGTTGATGGTGCCGATGACGCGTCCATCGGCAATCGCGGGCAGGTTCATGTTGGACTCGAACCCGAGCCCCTGGATCTTCTGCCAGTCAAAGAACACCGTCGCGATTTCCTCGATCGTGGTCGAGGAGAACGGGCGGCGACCTTCGATCACCGTCTCGAAGTAGCGGTTGCGGTCGAGCCGCTTGAAGTTGCCGGTAGGATAGGCTGCCGCATCGTCGGTCCACACCCGGCGCGAGCGCATCCGGGCGAGATCGTAGACCGAGGCGGTGGTCAGCAGCGAGCCGGCCGAAGCATGGATGCCGGCCCGGGCGTAGGCGAACACCGCCTCGGCCGCGTCCTCACCCTGCGCCAGCTTGAACGCGTGATCGAGGTCGGGGGTCAATTGGCCCTCCGGTCATGCGCCACGGCCCCGTTCTTGACCACCAGCTTGAGGTGGTCGGCGGGACGGCCGAGGGCGGCGATGTTCGAGAACGGGTCGACGTCGAAAGCCACGAGGTTGGCGCGCGCGCCGGATGCCATGGTGCCGATCTCGCCTTCCATGCGGCAGAGCCGGGCGCCGGTCTCCCACATGCCGCGCAGGATCTCGGTCGGGGTCAGCACCTGCGCCAGCAGCTCGAACTCGAGGCCGCCGAACTTGCGCAGCTGGCCAAGGAGGTCGGTGCCGAAGGCCATGGGCAGCCCGGCATCGCGCATGATGGCGAGCGAGTTGCGCCCGCCGTCGCGGACCACGTCGAGCTTGGCCTGCTCGGCCTCGCCGAGGCCGAGCTGCTTGCCCTCGATCTTGAGACCCTCATAGGCGGCGAGGGTCGGAATGGCGATGCAGCCGGCCTCGGCCGCCATCGCCGCGGTTTCAGCGCCGATCAGGTTGCAGTGCTCGAGCGACTTAACGCCCAGCTTCACGCAGCGGCGGATCGAAGCATCGGAATAGACATGCGCCGACACATAGGTGTTGGCGTTGCCCGCCTCCTCGACCATGGCGCGGATCTCGTCGTCCGAGTACTGCAGGCCGTCGATGGGGTCGTTCGGCGAGGACACGCCGCCATTCGCCATCACCTTGATGAAGCGCGCGCCCTCCTTGATCATCTTGCGGCAGGCGCGGCGGACATCGTCGACGCCATCGACCAGCACGCCCATGTTGCCGACGCGCCAACCCATGGAGTCGGGCCGGATGTCGGTGCGCTGGCGCAGGTCGGTGTGGCCGCCGGTCATCGACAGGCCCTTGCCGCAGATGACGAGGTCCGGGCCGTTGATCAGGCCCTCGTTGACGCCGCGGACCAGACCGTAGTCGGCCCCGCCGAGGTCGCGCACGGTGGTGAAGCCATCGGCGAGCAGGCCTTCCATCACCTTGGCGGCACGCAGTGCGGCGAGGCTGTCCGGAGCAATCGTGTTGGCCCACAGGTCGAGCGACCAGGCAACGACGTGGAAGTGGCAGTCGATGAAGCCCGGCATCAGCGTGGCGCCGCCGAGGTCGATCACCTCAGAGGCGGCATCGGCGGGCTGGCCGGTGCCGGCGATCCTGCCATCGACGACGGAAACGGAGGTCGGCGCCGTCAGCTTGCCGGCATCAAGGTCGACGAGACGGGCGTTGACGAGGGAAAGCGAGGACGATGCCATCAGAGCCTCCGGAGGCCCGGCCGACGGTAAAGGCCCGACGTCTGGCGCCGCTGCGCCATCCGCCCTGCCGGCAGTTCAATCATACCCTCAGCGTGCATTCCGATCCCGCATTGCAACCGTTTCATGTCAGTATGTTCCAATATTTTGTTTGTCGACAAGATAGATTCTTAACGTCGACAGAGATTTTACCAAGCCTCAGACTCGGCGCAGCCCGCACCAGCGCGCGACAAAAAGCGCAATGATTTCAGTGGTTTTCCGCAGGCTCTCGAGATCGACCGCCTCGGCGGGCGAATGCATGCCGCGCGCCAGGCCGCCGTAGCAGAGGGCCGGAATGCCATAGTAGAGGTCGTAGAACCGGGTATCGCTCGTCGCCGTCATGCTGATGGTTTCGAGGGGCGCACCCATGATGCCGGTGTGGATTTCGTCCAGCAGCGCTTCCGCCTCGGTGCCGGGCGCGAACACGTGGCCATCGGCCTGGAAGCCGATCCAGGTCAGGACCGGCATGTCGGCTCCCATCGCCTCGGCGCAGCGCCGAACGGCCTCGGTCACGCGCTCGCGCACTTCGGGCAGGCTGTGGCCGGGGAGCACCGACAACCGGCACTCGAGCTCGCACCACGAAGGCACCGAGCCGAGCCAGTCGCCGCCGCGGATCTTGCCCGGGTTGAACTTCACCGGGTCGGGGATGGCGCCAAAGTACGGGTGGGCGACGGCAGCGGCATTGATCTGCGCCGTCAGCGTCTTCAGCGCCTCGATATAGCCCATGGCCGCGAGGATGGCGTGCGAGCCGGCGGCGGCGCTCGCCAGCACATGGCCGGGCCGGCCGAGGATACGCAGGCGGAACCAAACCGAGCCGAGTTCGGCGCGCACGAGCTTGTGGCCCATGGATTCGGGGATGAAGGCGGCATCGGCGCGATAGCCGCGCGCCAGGGTGGAGAGCGCGCCATTGCCGGTGCACTCCTCCTCGCTCACCGTCTCCACATGCACGGTGGAGCCCGGCACGTAGCCCAGGCTGCGCAGTGCATCGAGGGCGAACACCATGGCCGAGACGCCGGACTTCATGTCGGCCGTACCCCGCCCGTACATCCAGCCATCGGCAATGCGCGGCTCGAACGGCGGCTGCGACCAGAGCTCGGGCGCGCCGGTCGGAACGACGTCGATATGGCCCTGCAGGATCAGGCTCCTGCCGACCGGTTCACTGACGCGTTGCGTGGCCACCACCTGGATGGCCCGGGAATAATCCGCATCGACCACCGGCGAAAACCCGGGCAGCCCGGAGATCGCAGCCTCGTCGATCGCGTACTTGTCGACCTCCCAGCCGCGCCCGGCGAACTCGCCGGCAAGCCAGTCCTGGGCCGGCCCCTCATTGCCGCGCGTGCTGTCGAACGAGGCCAGTTTCGCCAACCAGGCCGTCTGCCTTTCGAACCCGTCCGCCACGGCCCGCGCGACCGCTCCGCTGTCGATATCCATTCCCGCCCCTACCTCCGAAACGCAGGTTTCGAGGAGCTCCCGAACCTTGCATTTCTCTTGTCGACAAACTGTCGGCTGGAGCCTATAGGGAGATCGTGACGAAGCGCAATACGCTTTCTTCCCCCCTGTTTCCCGTTGTCTCCGATGGAGCTGATGCCATGGACAATAGCCCTTTCACCGGGTGTATCCCCGCCCTGATGACCCCCTGCCGTGCTGACCGCACCCCCGATTTCGACGCGCTCGTCCGCAAGGCCAAGGAGCTGATCGAGCTGGGCATGTCGGGCGTCGTCTATTGCGGCTCGATGGGCGATTGGCCGCTGCTGACCGACGCGCAGCGCATGGAAGGCGTCGAGCGGCTGGTTTCGGCCGGCATCCCGGTGATCGTGGGAACCGGCGCGGTCAATACGCAGTCTGCCGTGGCGCACGCCGCGCACGCCCAGAAGGTCGGCGCGACCGGCCTGATGCTGATCCCGCGCGTGCTTTCGCGCGGCTCGTCGCCGGCGGCCCAGAAGGCGCACTTCAAGGCCCTGCTCGCCGCAGCCCCGGACCTGCCGGCCGTCATCTACAACAGCCCGCACTACGGCTTCGCCACCCGCGCCGATCTCTTCTTCGCGCTGCGGGCCGAGCACAAGAATCTCGTCGGCTTCAAGGAATTCGGCGGCGAGGATGCCCTGTCCTATGCAGCCGAACACATCACCTCGTCCGACCCGGCCCTGGCCCTCATGGTGGGTGTCGACACGGCGGTCTACCACGGCTTCGTGCAGTGCGGCGCCGCCGGCGCCATCACCGGCATCGGCAATTGCCTGCCGCGCGAAGTGCTGCACCTGGTCTCGCTCTGCCAGAAGGGCCAGCAGGGCGACCCGGTGGCCCGGCGTCGCGCCAAGGAACTGGAAGAGGCCCTGATCACCCTCTCCACCTGGGACGTCGGCCCGGACCTGGTGCTGTTCTTCAAGTACCTCCTCGTCCTCAACGGCGAGAAGGAATACGAGCTGCACTTCAACGAGACCGACGCGCTCAGCCCGTCGCAGCGCCGGTTTGCCGAGCAGTCGCTGCAGCGCTTCCGCACCTGGTACAGCGCCTGGTCCGCCGCGGCCTGATCGACAACTGCCGCAAGAAACAGGCGGGCCGGACAGTGCATGTCCGGCCCGCCTTGTCGTTTGCGGCCGCGGGTGCCTACTTGGCCTTGCCGGAAAGGTCGATGCCGCTGGTCGTGTCGCGCGCCATGTAGGCCTGGATCTGGCGGACGATCTGCGATGCGTGCGCGGCGGCGAGCTGGTCGGCCCGATCGGCGTCACCCGCCTCGACAGCCGCCACCATGTCGTTGTGCTCGTCCACGTACCGGTGCGGCAGGTCGTCGTCGAACGAGTGGTAGTAGAGGCGGAGAACCCGCCGGCCCTCGTCGAGCAGGCGCGCGAACAGCTGGGTGAAGTAGATGTTGCCGCCCGCCTCGGCGACCGCCACGTGGAAGTCGCGGTTGGTCGAGATCATGTCGAGCGCGTCATGGCGCTGCACGGCATCGGCGTAGGCAGCCTCGTGCGCCTTGATGTTCTCCAGGTGCTCGGGACGCCGGTGCACCGCCGCCGACCGGGTCGTGGCGCGATACATCAGCGTCAGCGCCTCAAAATAGACCGGCAGGTTGATGAAATCGATCGGGGCAACGATGGTGTTGCGGTTCGGCAGCGTCGTCAGCAGGCCTTCCGCCGCCAGCCGCACCATCGCCTCGCGGATCGGCGTGCGGGACAGGTTGAACTCCTCGGAAAGCCGCATCTCGTCGAGCGGGCTTCCGGGCGGCAGGCTGAGGTCGAGAATGGACTGGCGCAGCTTCTCGTAAACCTTCTGCACGCCGTGCCCGCGCTTGCGCCGCTCCGTCGACCCCTCGTCACTCGCAGGCGGCAGTCTTCTTGCCATTCCGATCTTCCACTTCCGAACAGCCCCCGTTGCTTCCCTATATGCAAATTGTCGACACCTGGCTAGGCCATCTTGATTGGCCGGCATCTTGCGGCCTGCTGTCGCTGTGGAGCAGCACGTAGCGATCGTCCGCAACTCGTTGAAGGGTTTGACGCCTTGGGCCGTAGCCGGCAGCTCGGCCATCTCATCGACGAAGCGAACGTAGCCCGAGCCCCGCCACGATCGAAGGCGGGACAGCGACGGCGCCGCAATGCTGAGGGTACGCCATTGTAGTGCGGCGTCGGGAGCGATAATATGCGGAGGTTCAGTAGGGGAGGTGTGAATGACCAGATCACTGGTTGCGCTCGCCATATTGGGCGGCGTCTTCTTTGCATCGACAGCGTCGGCGCAGGACGACTTGGTCAAGCGCGGCGCGTATCTCGTCAATGGGCCGGCAGCCTGCGCAAACTGCCACACCCCGAGGAACCCTGACTTCTCTCTGATGGCTGGAAAGGACTTGGCGGGTGGATTCCATCTGGTCGATCCCGCATTTGATGTTTACTCAGCCAACATTACACCGGATCCCAATACGGGTATTGGCAAGTGGACCGACGCGCAGATCGCGCGCGCCATTCGACAGGGCATCGACGACAAAGGGAACGTGATCTTCCCGCCGATGCCGGTACCGACGTACAACAGCATGTCGGATGATGATGTGAAGGCGATCGTGGCCTACCTCCGGACGATTCCGGCCGTGCAGAATGAAGTGCCGGAGTCGAAATGGAACATCCCCCTGAAGCCAATGCCCGAACCAAAGGGTACGGCCGCGCCCTCGCCCGATGACAAGGTTGCTTACGGACGTTATCTGGTGACGTCGATCGCGCATTGCTTCGAGTGCCATACGACGCCGGACGAACATGGTGTGCCCGACTTTGCCAACCACCTGGGAGCGGGCGGGCTCAAGATCAGTCTTGGACCAGGCATGGATGTCGTGACGCCCAACATCACCTCGGACAAGGAAACCGGGATCGGAAAGTGGAGCGCTGCCGATATCAAGAAGGCACTGACAGAGGGACTGACCCCTTCCGGGCAACACCTGTCGCCGCCGATGCCGTTCCCCTGGTTCAAGAATATGACGGATCAGGACCTTGATGCGGTCGTCGCCTTCATCCAAACGCTGCCGCCGATCAGCAACAAGGTCGAGCGCACGGAGTTTCAGAAGACGGCGTTCAAGTAGTCTCCTCCAAATCCTGTCAGCGCCCGGACGTCACGAATGACGACCGGATGAAGCGCAGCGTGACGGAAGGCAGTGCGGTCATGTTCAGCCCTTGACGGCGCCGAGGAGCATGCCGCGCACGAGGTAGCGCTGCACTGACGGGTAGAAGACGAGCAGCGGCACGATCGCCAGCAGGATGCCGGCCATCCGGCCCTAGAGGACAAGCGCCCATCTCCCGGTAGAGGCCTGCCGCTCGGCCTTATTGGCCGACCAGGGCACCATCGCCCACTTCATTGATGGACCACGGCAAGCTGTGCCACCGGACGCTCGGGCGCAAGGCCCCCACCACTAGCCCAGTTTGGGCCCCAGTGTCGGGCACCGGCCACTTGGAGTGAAGGTGGCGGAGAGGATGGGATTCGAACCCACGAGACGCTTTTGACGTCTGCGCCCTTAGCAGGGGCGTGCCTTCGACCACTCGGCCACCTCTCCGGCGCGGTTCGGATAGCCGCAATCGCCGGGATGGGCAAGCGGTTTTCCGACCGCTTGCGCAAAGCCGGCCCGGTCGGGGCGGCTTTGCCGCGCCTGTCAGCGCTGGTTGAACAGCACGCGCTGGGCTTCCCTGTCGTTGGCGGCGCTGATCTGCTGGCTCTGGTCGAGCGTGATGGCGAGGGCGCGCTGCACGGCCGGGCGATCGGTGACGCGCTGGCGCCAGGCGGCGAAGGTGGGGAACTCGGCGATGTCGATGCCGTGGTTGTCCGAGCCGCGCGACCAGTCGAAGATGGCAATGTCGGCGATGGAGTAGCCCTCGCCGGCGACATAGTCGTGACCGGCGGCCTGCTGGGCCTGCAGCTGGGTGTCGAGCACGCGATAGAGACGGTGCGACTCGTCCTGGTAGCGCTTGATGGCGTAGGGAATCTTCTCGGACGCGTAGCGGGAGAAGTGGTTGTTCTGGCCCAGCATCGGGCCGAAGCCGCCGACCTGCCAGAACAGCCACTCGTCGATCTTGACCTTCTCACGCCAGGACGTGCCGTAGAACTTGCCAAACTTCTCGGCGAGGTACTTCAGGATGGCGCCCGACTCAAAGACCGAGATCGGCTTGCCGTCCGGGCCCTCGGGATCGACGATGGCGGGGATCTTGTTGTTGGGCGAGATGGCGAGGAACTCGGGCTTGAACTGGTCGCCGCGGCCGATGTTGATCGGATAGATGCCGTAGGGCAGCCCCAGCTCCTCGAGCATGATGGTGATCTTCCGGCCGTTCGGGGTGGCCGCGTAATAGAGGTCGATCGGCAAGGTCTGGGTGGTCATCTGTCGTATCCGCTGCTGCAGGTGGAGGGGTGACAGGGCGCCACCGGTGTCGGGGTTCATATATCGGTACTTGCCGATGGAACTCAACCCGGCCACGGAAACGACAATGGCGGGCCGAAGCCCGCCATTGGAATAGCGTTTCGTCAGGCGCGCCGCAGGCGCATATGCGGTTCACCGTCGCTGGTGCGGGCCGCCGAGACGCCGTGCAGGTCGACCGTGGCCCGGACGCGCTGGCGCCAGATCGGCCCCATGAGCTCGGACTTCGAGACGTTCACGGGCTGGTCGAACTTCACCGTCACCTCGTAGTGGGCCATGTCGGCAAGCATGTGCACGCCGATGACCATGCCGGCGAAGGGCTGGCCGAGATAGGCGCCGCGCACGCGCTGGCCGACCTGGACGGGCGTCGCGATGCGCTCGGGCATGGCGGCCGCGGCGGTGTTCCAGTCGCGATAGCCGTGGCGGCGGGCAATTTCCTCGAGAGCGGCGCCATGGGCGATGGGCGCCCCGGCAACGGCGCGTTCGGCACGCAAAGCCTTGGCCTCGGCCTTGAGCGTGGCGGTGCTGGGGGTATCGAGAGAGAAGGTCATATCGGTCCTCTGTTGCAGAGGCGGATTGTCTTCATGGGGCCCGCGTTGCCATGAACCGCCTGCACGAAGGAGCGATCATGATTGGGCGCGGAATATTCCGCGGCTGGACTTCACCATCGGGTTTCCCCGGCGAGCGGCAGGCGCCAGCAGCACGGTGCACATGTGGGGGATGCAGGCGGGTTTGTCAATTGGGGGCGCGGGCGCGACCTCCCTCCTCCCTCCTCCCCTCGCGGGAGAAGGGGGCGCGCAGCGCCAGATGAGGGGTTCGCAGACGCAGTCTGCGCGACCGGAGTGAAACGACGGGCGGCAGCGAGGGCTGAGACAGACCCCTCATCCGCCCTTCGGGCACCTTCTCCCGCAAGGGGAGAAGGCGATCACAGCAGCCTCAATGCTGATCATCACTAGCCTTGATGGGGATGATTAGGGTTTTGCGTTGGCGTGGCGGACCGCCTCCGGCTAGGTGTGGCGGGAAATGTCAGACATTTGCCGATGACCGAACTGCTGCTCGTCCTCGCCGGGCTTTTCGCCGGAACCCTGAACACGCTCGCGGGGGGCGGCTCGTTCGTGCTGTTTCCGGCGCTGCTGGCGGCGGGGATTCCGCCGGTGATCGCCAACGCGACGAACACGTTTGCCAGCCTGCCGGGCTATGCCAGCGGCGCGGTTGGGTTCTGGAGCGACATCGTCCGGCACCGGGAGCGCCTGCTCGCCTACAGCATTGTCGGCCTGGTGTTCGGCTATGCCGGAGCCGAACTGCTGCTGCACGTGTCGAACCAGGCCTTCGTGCTGGTGGTGCCGTGGCTGATGCTGTTCGCGGTGGTGCTGTTCGCGTTCGGAGCCCGGATCAACGCATTCGTGCGGCTGCGGGCTGGCAGCGGCGGACGCCGGCAGCGCGCCGGGGCGATCGGGCTCGTGCTGCTGCTGGCGGCAATCTCGCTCTATGGCGGCTTCTTCAACGCGGGGCTGGGCGTGCTGCTGCTGGCCTTCCTGGCGCTGGCGGGGTTCACCGACATCCATGCGATGAACGGGTTGAAGCTGTGGATCTCGACCGTGGTGGCGCTGGCGGGCGTGGCGCGCTTCGCGCTGTCCGGCGCGATCGACTGGTACCACGGCGCGTTCGCACTGGCGGGAATCGTGGTCGGAGCCTACGGGGCGGCGCGGCTGGCCAAGCGGGTGCCGACGCCGATCATCCGGACGCTGGTGATCGTCTACGGGATCGGGCTGACCGGCTGGTTCTTCTGGTCGGCATATTTCGGTTAGCTGGCCGGCACCCACAGGATGGCGGATGGCGGTGACGCGCCCCCTCAGCCCCTCTTCACCCATACCGCCGTGTCGTGGAAGGCAGCGCCGCCGAAGGGCTTCACGGGGTCGGAGCCGATCAGGGTGTTGATGCCGACGCCGTTGCGGTGGGCGGCGTTGGGGTGGATGCCCTCGGCGATGAGGACGCCGCGCTGCACGCCGGCGAAGTAGATCGCCTTAAGCGGAACTTCGCCACGACGGTTGCCGAGGGTGACGGGATCGCCTTCGGCGATGCCGAGCTCGGCCGCGTCGTCGGGATGGATGAAGACGGTCGGCTCGGGCTGGCGCTTCCGGCTGCCGGGGGTTTCGGCGAAGGTCGAGTTGAGGAAGGCGCGCGAGGGACTGGTGGCGAGGCGGAACGGCGTCTCGGCGTCGACCCTCTCGTTGACGTCCCAGTGGTCGGCGAAGCGGGGCATCTCCGACGGATCGCAGACCCAGGTGTAGCCCTTGGCATCGGCGACGCCCTGCCAGTCGGGGGCGAAGCGGTAGCGGCCGTCGGGCCAGCCGAAGCCGTCGCCGAAATGGGCCTGGCCGAAGGGCTGGGCGCCATCGACGAAGCCGGTCTTCTCGATCTCATCGAGCTCGCCGAAGCCGGAGCGGCGGAAGGTCTCGGCGACCATCTGGCGGTCGGTCAGGTCGAGGGAGGCATGGTCGGAGCCGAGACGGCGGAGCAACTCGTTGACGACCTCGAAGTTGGAGCGGCACTCTCCCGGCGCCTCCACCAGCTTCGGACCGAAGAGCACGCGGGTGTGGCCGCCGCGGCGGTAGTAGTCGTTGTGCTCGAGGAACATGGTGGCCGGCAGGACGATGTCGGCCATCGCTGCCGTGTCGGTCATGAACTGCTCGTGGACCACGGTGAACAGGTCCTCGCGGGCAAAGCCGGCCCGTGTAAGCCCCTGCTCGGGCGCCACGTTGACCGGGTTGGTGTTCTGGATGAACAGCGCCTTGACCGGCCCCCTGCCCTTCAGCGCGCCGGCGTCGCCGGTCAGCACCTTGCCGATCTCGCACATGTCGAGTTCGCGGCCGCCCGGGCCCATGTCGGCGCCGATGATCAGCGACTTGTCGAGTTTCCAGGCGCCGGAGTTGGAGTGGAAGGCGCCGCCGCCGATGTGCTGCCAGGCGCCGGTCATCGCCGGGATGGACAGCGCCGCATGCATGGAGACGGCGCCGTTGCGCTGGCGGGTGAAGCCGTAGCCAAGGCGGAAGAAGGTTCTGGGCGTGGTGCCGACGAGGCGGGCAAAGGCCTCGATCTCGGCGATGGCGAGGCCGGTGATGGCGGCGGCCCATTCGGGCGTGCGGGTGGCCAGGTGCGCTTCGAACTCGGGCGAGAAGTCGGTGTAGCGCGCCATGTAGGCGCGGTCGGCGAGGTTGTCGCGCAACAGGATGTGCATGACCGCGACGGCGAGCGCGCCGTCGGTGCCGGGGCGCAGCACCAGGGCCATGTCGGCCTGCTCCATCGTGGCGTTGCGGTAGATGTCGATGGCGACGATCTTCGCACCGCGCTCCTTGCGGGCGCGGACGGCGTGGGTCATGACGTTGACCTGGGTGGCGACGGCGTTGGTGCCCCAGATGACGACGCAGTCGCTTTCGGCCATCTCCTCCGGATTGACGCCCTGCAGCCTGCCCGCGCCGGCCAGGTAGCCGGGCCAGGCGGTGCCGGTGCAGATGGTGTCGTATTGCAGCGAATAGCCGCGAGCGTGGCGCAGGCGCTCGATGCCGTCGCGCTGCACGTGGCCCATGGTGCCGGCGTAGAAATAGGGCCAGATCGCCTCAGGGCCGTCGGTGCGCTCGATCTCGAGCCAGCGCGAAACGATCTCGTCGATGGCTTCGTCCCAGCTGATGCGCTGCCACTCGCCGGCGCCCTTTTTACCAACGCGGCGAAGGGGATGAGTCAGCCTCTTCGCGTGATGAATCCGCTCGGCGTAGCGCGCCACCTTCTCGCAGATGACGCCGGCCGTGTAGGGGTCGTCCTTGGCGCCACGCACGCGGCCGATGGTGTGCGCGTCGATGATCTCGACGTCGAGGGCGCAGGTCGACGGGCAATCGTGCGGGCAGACGGAGCGCGCGGTGTGTGGGCTGGCGATGGCGTTCATGGGTGCGCTTCTAGCATGGCCGTGGCGGTGACGACAGTCGACCACGGCCCCGCGTGGCGCGGCCTCGCGTGGCGCTCCGCGTTGGGCAGATGCCGCTATTCCTCGGCGCGAATCCGGCGCAGCTCCGCCTGATAGATGCGCAGGCTGAGGAAGATGGCGAACAGGAAGCAGACGATGCCGGTCATCTGCGCCAGCGGCAACTGGTCGATGATCGGCACATGCTTGGCAACGAGCAGGACAACAACAAGAGCGAGGACGGACACGACCTCGGCAAAGCGGAACAGCATGGGTCCCCTTGACCTTTTCAACGGTGATGCGCTGACGCTCGGCGCGGAACAGCTCCGAGTTAAGGAGCCCCCCTGCGCATCACGCTAGGGCAATTCGCAAAAGGTTCCATCAACTTTTGCGTCATCGCCGCGTTTCGATCGGCGAGGCTGGCACGGAAGCCACAGCTGCCGCGCCAGCACTGCCTCAGCCGATCAGCTTGAGGCCGGCGATGCCGGCGACGATCAGCACGATGCAGCCGAGCCGGAGGGCGGTGGCGGGCTCGTTGAACAGCAGCATGCCCAGAATCGCCGTGCCGACGGTGCCGATGCCGGTCCAGACGGCATAGCCGGTGCCGACCGGCAGGTCGCGCAAGGCGACCCCCAGCAGCGCGACGCTCGCCACCATGGCGCCGACGGTAATGGCCGAGGGCACGAGACGCGTGAAGCCTTCCGTGTACTTCAGGCCGATGGCCCACACGATTTCGAGCAAGCCGGCGCCGGCCAGATAAACCCATGCCATGGGAGTACTCCTGTGGCGGGTCGTCCCGCAGATGACTGGAAATTCCGGGGTCGTCCCCGGACACCAGGGATATACGACCTGCATCGCCTTGGAGGTAGCCCCCGCCGGCATATCCGGCATTCCCGCCGCGATGGGGCTGGCGCGACGCGGTCGAGTACGCTAGACAGCCTACCCTACCGCTCCCGCCGGGGGGCCGGGCGGTTATCCATGTCAGTAGCATTTCGAGGACGCGAATGCACAAGTTGATATGGCGAGCTCCCCTCGCCGCGGCGCTCATGGCGCTAGGTCTATATTCACCCGCCACTTCCGCCCTTGCCGCGAGCGGCACAGCGCTCGGGGTCAACCCGTCCGCCGCCGCCGAAACCAAGGCCGAGACGCGGTCCCTTGTCGTCGGCTCGGACGTCTTCATCGGCGACCGGGTGGTCACCGGGCCCGAGGGCCAGGTGCAGATCCAGTTCTCCGACATGACCCGGCTGGTGGTCGGGCCGAACTCGGCGCTGCTGATCGAGGACTACCTGCTGCGCGACGACAAGTCGGCCGGCAAGTTCGCGATCAACGCGCTGTCCGGCACGTTCCGCTTCGCCACGGGGCGCGCGCCGAAGAACCAGTACGTGATCACGACGCCGACCGGGACGATCGGCGTGCGCGGCACGGAGTTCGATTTCAACGTCACTCCCGACCAGACGCGGGTGCTGCTCTACAATGGCGCCGTGCTGCTGTGCAATCCGGACCAGAGCTGCGTGACCGTGGATGACAGCTGCGAGCTCGGCCAGGCGGACCTCGGCCAGTCGCAGGTGCTCGGCAACACGGACGAGATGGACAAGAAGCAGCGCGACGACGTGAAGTCCGACTTCATGTATGCCGTGTCGCAGGCGCCGCTGCTCGGCCGCTTCCGCTTCGAGGAAGCCAAGCAGTGCTTCCAGAAGGGCTTCGTGTCCAACGTGCCGGAAAGCCTGGTGAAGAGCGAGGCCAAACCGGCGCCGCCGGTAGAGTGCCCGGAAGAATACTACTACTACTGCTACCCGGACTAGCCATCACGAGTCTACAGCTCGTCGAAGGGCACGCCGCCCCTCGACTTGCTGTGCTTCGGGCTTTCGACGATCTGCACGACGACGCGCTCGGGGGGCACGTAGAAGTTCCTCACCACGGCGTCGGTGATGTCCTTCATCAGCGCCTTCCTGGCCGCGACCGAGCGGCCCTCGACGATGTGAACGAGGATCTCGGGCACAGCGTCAGGCCTTGGCCTACTTGGCGGCGGATTTCTTGGTCGCCTTGGCGGCTGACTTCTTCGTCGAGGCTTTCCCCGCGCCTGCCTGCGCCCCGTCGCGCTCCCTGGCCTCCGCCTCGCGGATCTTGGCCACCGAGGTGCCCATGTGGCCCCAGTTCTTGTTGTCCACTTCCTCGATGACGACGAAGGTGTATTCGGGCTTCTTGTTCAGGATCCGGACCAGCATCTCGGTCGTCTCCTTGTAGATCTGCAGCTTCTGCTCGTATGTCGCGCCGTCGGTGATCTCGATACGGACGTAGGGCATGTCTTGCTTCTCCTCCCAAAGCGAGGGGAGGATGCGGCAGTCGAGGTACGTCCGTCAATCGAGCGGATCGAAGGCCTTCTTCGGCTTCTTGCGAGGCGCCGTGCCGGCGTCGGCGGGCGGCTCGCGCCGCTCGCGGTTCTTGTACTTGGGCTTGCCCTTGTCCTTGGGGTTGGGCTTGGGCTTTTTGGGCGCGGTCGGACGCTCCTCGCGGACCTCGGCGACGGGCGGAGTGAGCTCACGGGCCGGCCGGGTAGCGAGCTTGGCGCCCTTGTCGGAGCGGACCTTGTAGCGCGGGCCGTCGTCGCGAGCCGGGCGTGGGGAATCGAAGCGCGGGGCCTTGTCACGCGGCGGGCGCGGGCCATCGTCGTAGCGGCCGGGCTTCGCACGCTTCTGGAACCCGGGCGCACTCGAGGGCTCGATGGTGGCGCCGTTCTCGACGCTGCTGCCGTTGCTGGCAACCGTCCGCGCGAAGGCCTCGGCCTTGTCGGCGGCGATCTCGAAGCGCGTCTCGGTGTCGAAGATCTTGATCGAGCCAATGTCGCGCTTGGTGACGTCGCCGGCCTTGCAGATCAGCGGCAAGAGCCACTTCGGATCGGCGCGGCGGTTGCGGCCGATGGAGAGGGTGAACCAGCGCCCATCGGTCATCGGCTCCGGACGGCCCTTGGGCCCCTCGGGCCGCGGGGCTTCGTCGAGGAAGCGCTTGTCGCGGCGGGGCCCCTTCTCGTGGAAGGCGGGTAGTGGGGCCTCGGACACTTCCTCGGCCGCGGGGCGGGCGGCCAGCTCGCGGCGGATATAGGCGGCGGCGAGCTGCTCGGGGCTGAGGCGGGCGAGCAGGTCGGCGACGAAGCCGGCATCGATGTCGTCGGCCGAGATCGTTTCGGCAGCGGCGGCGAGAATCTGCTCGCGGTTGCGCGCGTCGATCTCGGCAATGGTCGGGGCGCCGCGCGTGGTGGCCTCGAGATTGGCGGCGCGCAACACGCGGGCGGCCGCGCTGCGGCGGTGCATCGGCACGATCAGGGCGCAGATGCCCTTGCGCCCTGCCCGGCCGGTGCGGCCCGAACGATGCAGCAGCGTCTCGGGGTTGGACGGGATGTCGGCGTGGATGACCAGATCGAGGTTGGGCAGGTCGATGCCGCGGGCGGCGACGTCGGTCGCGACGCAGACGCGGGCGCGGCCGTCGCGCATCGATTGCAGGGCATTGGAGCGCTCGGCCTGGGTCAGTTCGCCCGAGAGCGCCACCACCGGGAAGCCGCGATTGGCGAGACGGGCGGTGAGGTGCTTCACCGACTCGCGGGTGTGGCAGAAGACGATGGTGTTGGAGCTGTCGTGCAGCAGCAGCGTGTTGATGACGGCGTGCTCCTTCTCGTCGTTGCGGACGACGATCTGAACGTACTCGATGTCGGCATGCTGCTCGCCGGCACTGGTCGCGACCAGCCGCAGCGCATCGCGCTGGAAGGTCTTGGCAAGCTCGGCGATCTCGCGCGGCACGGTGGCCGAAAACAGCAGGGTGCGGCGGGTCTCGGGCGCCAATTCGAGGATGAACTCGAGGTCTTCGCGGAAACCGAGGTCGAGCATCTCGTCGGCCTCGTCGAGCACCACGGCACGGACTTGGCCGAGGTCGAGCGCGCCCTTGGTGATGTGGTCGCGCAGGCGCCCCGGCGTGCCGACGACGATGTGGGCGCCGCGCTCAAGCGCGCGCCGTTCGGTGCGGATGTCCATGCCGCCGACGCCCGCCGCGATCTGCGCGCCGGTATCGGCATAGAGCCACTGCAGCTCGCGCTGGACCTGCAGGGCGAGCTCGCGCGTCGGAGCGATGAGCAGCGCGAGCGGGGTCGAGGCCGGGCCGAAGCGCTGCTCCTCGCCGAGCAGGGTGGGGGCGATGGCCATGCCGAAGGCCACGGTCTTGCCTGATCCGGTCTGGGCGGAGACCAGCAGGTCCCGCTCCGCCGCCTCGGGCGCGAGCACGCTCAGTTGCACCGGCGTCAGCGTATCGTAGCCGCGTTCGGCGAGCGCTGAGGCAAGGGCGGGATGGATGGTCTCGGGCAGGTTCATTCGGTTCTTTCTTTCTTCCCCCTCCCCTTGAGGGAGAGGGTGCCCGAAGGGCGGGTGAGGGGAAGGACGCTCCTCACATTCGTTCGGATCGGCGATGCTCTGCATCGCGACCCCTCATCCGGCGCTGCGCGCCACCTTCTCCATCAGGGGGAGAAGGAAGAACAGAGCCAGCCTTTCCTGCAAGGCCACACCCACCGGGTCATTCCCGCGAAAGCGGGAACCTCTGTTCTGCTGCCTGAGGCACCATCGCCAACGGAGGTCCCCGCTTTCGCGGGGATGACACCGTGGAGTTGGAAACACTTGAGCAAAACAAAACAAAAGGGCCGCCCGGAGGCGGCCCTCGGAAATCGGACTATCGGGCGATCAGCCGACGATCTCGTCGTCGGTGAAGAAGAACTTGATCTCGATGGCGGCGTTCTCGGGGCTGTCCGAGCCGTGCACCGAGTTCTCGCCCATGTTGAGGGCGAAGAGCTTGCGGATGGTGCCCTCGGCGGCGTTGGCCGGGTTGGTGGCGCCCATGATCTCACGGTTCTTGAGCACGGCGTTCTCGCCCTCAAGCACCTGCACGACGACCGGCGAAGCGATCATCTGCTCGACCAGCTCGCCGAAGAAGGGGCGCTCCTTGTGCACGGCGTAGAAGCCCTCGGCCTGGGCGCGGGTCATCTTGATCTTCTTCATCGCGACCGGGCGAAGGCCGTTCTCTTCGAACTTGGCGACGATCTTGCCGATCAGGTTGCGGCGAACCGCATCGGGCTTGATGATGGAAAAGGTGCGCTCGATGGCCATGTGCCTGGTCCTTGCGTGTGGGGCTGAATTGGGTGCGGCCTTCTAGCGGGAAGGCGTGACGGGCGCAAGACGGGCGTTTGCGGCTGTTGCGGCCGGCATTGGACAAGGGCGGGGCAAGTCGCTATCTCCCAGCCGCCATGCTGACCATTACAGACCTCACCTACCGCATCCAGGGGCGACCTCTTTTCGAGGGCGCCTCGCTGGTGCTGCCCGATGGCTCCAAGACCGGGTTCGTGGGCAAGAACGGCACCGGCAAGACGACGCTGTTCCACCTGATCCAGGGGCATATTGCGCCGGAGACGGGCTCCATCGAGGTCAACAAGAAGGCCCGCATCGGATCGGTGGCGCAGGAAGCGGTCGCCAGCGAGGTCAGCGTGCTCGACGTCGTGCTGATGGCCGACAGGGAGCGCACGGCGCTGCTGGCCGAAGCGGAGACGGCGACGGACCCGCACCGGATCGGCGACATCCACACGCGGCTTGCCGAGATCGACGCGCACACGGCCGAGGCGCGGGCTTCGACCATCCTCAAGGGCCTCGGGTTCGAGAAGGAGCGGCAGCTGGGGCCGACCTCGGAGCTCTCCGGCGGCTGGCGCATGCGCGTGTCGCTGGCGGCGGTGCTGTTTTCGCAGCCCGACCTGCTGCTGCTCGACGAGCCGACCAACTATCTCGACCTCGAGGGCACGCTGTGGCTGGAGAAGTATCTCCAGACCTATCCGTACACCGTGTTCATGATCAGCCACGACCGCGACCTGCTGAACAAGGCCGTGACCTCGATCGCGCATCTCGAACACCGCAAGCTCACCTTCTACAAGGGCGCCTACGACACGTTCGAAGAGACGCGCCGGATGCAGATGGAGCTCAACAACAAGAGCCGCGAGAAGACGCTCGACCAGATCGCGCACCTGCAGAAATTCGTCGATCGCTTCAAGGCCAAGGCCACCAAGGCCGCCCAGGCGCAGGCGCGCGTGAAGATGATCGCCAAGCTGAAGCCGCCGGCGGCGATGTTCGACGAAACCTCCCTGCCCTTCAACTTCCCGAATCCCAAGAAGATTCCGGCGACGCCGATGATGACCTTCGACAACGTGTCGGTGGGTTATGGGGACAAGGTGGTGCTCAGGCACATCACCAACCGCATCGACCCGGACGATCGCATCGCGCTGATCGGCGTCAACGGCAACGGCAAGTCGACCTTCGCCAAGCTGCTGTCGGGCGACCTGAGGCCGATGGGCGGCGAGATGCGCAAGGGCAAGGGGCTCGAGATCGCCTATTTCGCCCAGCACCAGCTCGACAAGCTGAAGCCCGAACAGACCCCATTCGAGCACATCGTCGAGCTGATGCCCTATGACAGCGAGGCCAAGCGCCGGAGCCGGGTGGCGCAGATGGGGCTCACCACCTCGCGCATGGACACCAAGGTGAAGAACCTCTCGGGTGGCGAGCGAGCGCGCCTGCTACTCGGGCTCATCACCTTCGGCGGGCCGGGCATGCTGATCCTCGACGAGCCGACCAACCACCTCGATATCGACAGCCGCGACGCGCTGGTCGCGGCGCTGAACGACTATACCGGCGCGGTGCTGATCATCTCGCACGACCGGCACCTGATCGATGCGACGGCAGACAAGCTGTGGATCGCGCAGAACGGCACGATAGAGGAATTCGACGACGATCTCGACTCCTACCAGCGCCAGCTCACGTCCAACTCGAACGGCAAGTCGAACAAGAAGGATTCCGGCCCGATCGTGGTCGAGGACCGCAAGGCAGCGCGGCAAGGCGCGGCGGCAAGGCGCGCCGAAGTGGCGCCGCTGCGCAAGTCGATCAAGGACGTGGAGCAGAAGCTCACCCGGCTCCGCACCGAACTGGCGCGGGTGGACGGCATCCTTGCTGACCCAAAGACCTATGACGGCGCGCCGGAGCGCGTGATATCGCTGGGCAGGGACAAGGCGCGCTTCGAAGGCGACATCGCCAGCGCAGAGGAGAAATGGCTGATGCTGAGCGAAGAGCTGGAAGCGGCCGAGAGGGCCCAGGCGTGAGCGAGGTGACGGCTTCCGACCTGATCAGCCTGCTCGGGCTCGAACCGCACCCGGAGGGCGGATTCTACCGGCAGACGTTCGCCGACGTGGCAACGGCGCAAGGCCGCCCGGCCTCGACGCTGATCTACTACATGCTCACCAACCGGCAGTCGGGCAAATGGCATCGCGTCACCGATGCGGCCGAGGTCTGGCACTGGTATGCGGGCGCCCCGATGACACTGGCCGTGTCGCGCGACGGCAAGCAGGTGAACGAGCGCGTGCTCGGCATCGACTTTAGCGCCGGGCAACGCCCGCAGATCGTCGTGCCGGCGAACGCCTGGCAGCGCGCCACGTGCCTCGGGGACTGGAGCCTGGTCGGCTGCACCGTGGCGCCCGGCTTCCAGTTCTCGAAATGGGAACAGGCGCCCGAGGGCTGGCAACCGGGCTGAGGCCTGGAGCGTGTGGCTCCACTACCCTCCCCATCAAGGGGAGGGAAACGAAAGAACCGAAGCATGCCGTCGGGTCTCCCTCCCCCTTGTGGGGAGGGTAGCGCAGCTAGGGCCTTGGCCCGTAGCGTAGCCAGGGTGGGGGTGTGCAGCGCGCACCAGAGGTCCCCTACCCCTTCTTCACCCACCGGCCGCCGGGCTCCTGCTGCCAGTAGGTCACTTCGTTGCCGTCGCGCAGGTTCTTCCAGGCGGCGCGGGCGTCGGTGAGGGCGTCTGGGTCGTGGCCGGAGAACATGAAGACGATGCGCTCGTAGCCGTCGCCGGATTGCGGCACGGCGCGGTCGACGAAGAAGCGGACCTGGGCGTTGTTGGGGTTGTGCGGGCGCGTGGTGATAAGCACTGGCTGCAGGTTGTCGGCATCGCCGCCGGCGCGGGCGTGCGGCAGGAAGCTGTCGTCGCGATAGGTCCAGAGCAGGTTGTCGATGGCCTCGGCACGCTCCTCGCTGCCGGTCTCGATGACGACATGCCAGCCCCGCTCCAGCGACTTCTCGACCAGCACCGGCAGCACGCGTTCGAGCGGCTGGCCCTCGAGGTGGTAGAACAGGATCTCGCTCATGGCGCCTCCGCCTCGAGTTCGGCAATGGCGCCGTTGGCTCGCGCGAAGTCGAGCATGGCGGCGGCGAGGCCGGCGGCCGGGCGATCCATGCCGCGGATCGGGATCAGGGCGAGGCCGGGCATATCGGTGCGCAAACCTATGGTGCCGGCGCGGCAGGGGCTGAGGCGGGTGTCCATCGGGGCGCGCAGGACGAGCTGCATGGCGCCGCCCCCGGGGGCGAGCGAGACATCCTCGACGGCGCTCCAGGGGATCGGCCCGTCGGTGACGCGACGATCGAAGACGCCGGCATCGTCGATCGACAGCACCGGTCGAGGCAGGCGGAGATCGGCAAGGATGGCCGCGGCCACGACGACGAAGAAGAGCCCCACCGCCGTGGTCGGGACGGCGAGAAAGCTCAGTTCCACCGTCGGCTGCATCGACAGGGCGCCGGCGAGACTGGCGAGCAGGAGGACCGCCGGCAGCAGCGCCAGCACGCCGACCAGCGCGGCGAGGCCAGCCACTGCCGGCAACCACAGCAGCGACGGATTGGCGGTCAGCGGACGCGGGGCCTCGGTCATTTGCCCTCGAAGTTGTCGCGCACCAGCCGATCGAGCAGCGCGACGCCGAAGCCGGAGGCCCAGGACTGGTTGGTTTCACTGGTCGGCGAAGCGAGGGCGACGGCAGCGATATCGAGATGCGCCCACGGCACGTCGTTGACGAAGCGCTTGAGGAACTGGGCCGCGGTGATCGAGCCGGCGGGGCGGCCACCGGAGTTCTTGATGTCGGCGAAGCGGCTCTCGATCAGCTTGTCGTAGGCGGCGCCGAGCGGCATGCGCCAGAGCTTCTCGCCCGTTGCGAGGCCGGCGGCGAGAAGCTGGGCGGCGAGTTCTTCGTTGTTGGAGAACAGGCCGGCGTGGTCGTTGCCGAGTGCGACGCCGATGGCGCCGGTCAGGGTCGCGAGGTTGACCATGAATCGCGGCTTGAAGCGGTCCTGCGTGTACCAGAGCGCATCGGCGAGGACGAGGCGACCCTCGGCGTCGGTGTTGACGATCTCGATGGTGGTGCCGCTCATGGCGGTGAGGATGTCGCCGGGGCGCATGGCGGTGCCCGAAGGCATGTTCTCGACCAGCCCGATGACGCCGATCGCGTTGACCCTGGCCTTGCGGGCGGCGAGGGAGTGCAGCAGGCCGGTGACCGCGGCGGCGCCACCCATGTCACCCTTCATGTCTTCCATGCCCAGGCCCGGCTTGATCGAGATGCCGCCGGAGTCGAACACCACGCCCTTGCCGATGAAGGCGAGCGGCGCCTCGCCGGCCTTGCCGCCGTTCCAGCGCATGATGACCAGCCGCGGCGGCCGCGCCGAGCCCTGCGCGACGCCGAGCAGCGCGTTCATGCCGAGCTTGCGCATGGCCGCTTCGTCGAGTTGCTCGACGTCGACGCCGAGACCGGTGAGCTTCTCGGCTTCGGCGGCGAACTCGAGCGTGCCCAGTACGTTGGGCGGCTGGTGGACGAGGTCACGGGCCAGGATGGTCCCCGAGGTAGCGGCATCGCGGTCGGCGATGGCGGCGTCGACGGCCGGGCGATCAGCAACGTGCAGGGTGACGGACAGCGCGGCGTCGCCGTTGTCCTCCTTCTTGGCCTTGTAGGCGTCGAAGCGGTAGTGGCGCAGCTTGAGGCCGGCCGCGAGCTCAGCGACACGGTCGGGGGTCGCCGCCTCCTCGTCGAGGATGACGGCGGCATTGCCGGCCCTGACACCCATCAGCTTGCCGGCGAGGGAACCGCCGCGGTCGGCCCAGGCCGAGAGCGAAGTCCCCTCCCCGGCCTTGCCGCTGCCCAGCACGAGCAGCCGATCGGCGGTGACGCCGTGCGGGGCGAGGACCTCGAAGGCGCTGCCCTGCTTGCCCTTGAAGCCGGCGGCGGCAGCGAGGGTCTTGAAGTCGAGGCCGGTCGACTGCCAGACGGCGGCGGCGGCTCCGACGGGCTCCGCGCCCTCGGACGCGTAGATCACCAGCGTGCCCGTCGCCTCCGGGTTGAGGGCGGCGGTCTTGATCTCGATCCGGCTGGGCATGAAAAAAGCAACCTTCTGGCAATGGGCGCGAACGCCGCGCTGACTTGAAGGTTCGACAGATAGACCGTCTGCCCGCCGCGTCAATCCCGCAACACCGGGCGGTGCAACGGCTCGGGCCCGCCCCTTTGACTTGCCAAGCGAGGGGGCGGGCGGGCACACTGCGCCGCGCCGCCCGGGCACGATCCGGCGTCCGGCGCGTCCCAAAACCCGTGTCCGGCATGAATCGGCTAAGCAGTTATTTCATCAAGCTTTTTGCCGCCGAAGCCGCTGGGCTGTTCGGGGTGGCGCTGACCATTATCTACCTCGCGCAGACGCTGAGACTCATCGACATCGACACGGTGCGGGAGCGCGGTCTCGGCGTCCTGTTCTGGCAGACGATACTGGCCGTGCCGCAGCTGGCGATTGCGTTTCTCTACACCTGCATCGCCATCGGGCTGGCGCGGGCGCTGCGCGGCATGCAGGCCTCGCGCGAACTGCACATCACGCATGTGGCACAGCTGCTGCCGACCCTGCTGCGGGCCGTGCTCGTCTACGCCGGCATCGGCATGGTGCTGGTGCTGGTGCTGTCGCACGCGATCGATCCGATGGTGCAGCGTGCGACCAATGTCCTGCAGGCCCAGGCTGCGGCGGACCTTGTCGGGCGCTCGCTGGTACCCAACCGGTTCGCGGAGCTGGACGATGGCGTGACGGTGACCGTGGGCGGACGCGGGCCGCGCGGCGAGATCACCTCGTTCTTTGCCGACGACAATCGCGACCCGCGGACGCGCCGCACCTATATCGCCGACTCGGCGGTGATCTCGAGCGATGAACTGGGCTACGTGCTGCAGCTCGCGCGGGGAACGATCCAGTACCGGACGTCCGAGGGGCAGTTCTCCGAGATTTCCTTCGATCGCTACGACATCGCGCTCGAGCGGCTGACGGGCGAACCCGACACCGAGAAGCGCCGCCGCAACCTGCCGACGTGGGACATGGTCAGCGCGGCACTGGCCGACGGCAACTGGCCGAACGAGTGGGTGAACCGCATCGCCGAGCGGACCGCCGACGGACTGCGCGTGCTGGCGCTCTGCCTGCTCGTCGTCGCGATCAGCGGCTTTCCCTCCGGGCGGCGCCGCGAGCCGCGCATTCCGATCGAGGTCACGGTGCTGTGCGCCGTGCTGGTCGAGCGGGTCCTGACCAGCTACGCGCTGATCGGCAGCTGGCAGCAGCAGTTCGTCGGCGTGCTGGTCATGCTCGTCGTGGCACTGGTCGTTCTCGGCGTGCGGCTGAGGCTGTTCTCCCCCGTACCGCGGGAGGCCCACAGCGCATGAACCGGATCGACTGGGTGGTGGTGCGACGATTGCTCGGCAGCGTGGGCCTGACGCTGGTGGTGCTCTATGGCATCGCGGCGCTCGCCGAGTCACTGAACCTCGGGCGCTTCAACCGGCTGTCGGCGCTCGGTGGACCGCCGCTCGCCATCACCGGCATCGTGCTGGGGGCGGCGCGCTGGATGATCGACACCCTGCCCTTCACCTTCCTCGTCGGCGCGATCGCCGGCCTGCTCAGCCTGCAGTCGACGCGCGAGATGACTGTGATCAAGGCCTCCGGCCTGTCGGTCTGGCGGGTGATGAAGGCGCCGCTGGCCGCAACGATCCTCGGCGGGTTGCTGGTGGCGCTGGTGTTCGATTCCGGCCTGGTGTGGCTGAACCGCTCGGTGCTGCCGCCGGCCAGCAGTTCGGACGGCTCGGGGCTGTGGCTCGACGAGCGCCGGGCCGATATCCACTACATTCTGGAGGCGACGGCGACCGATGCCGGCGGGACCAACCTCAAGGACGTGACGGTGTTCCTGATGGACCAGCCGCGCGATCGCATCGAGGCCCCCGAGGCGCGGCTCGAGGGCGACGCATGGGTAATGCCGGAGGCGACCCGGCACCGGGCGGCGGAATTGTCGCAGAAGATCACGGACTTCCACCTGCCGACATCGCGGACGGCGGGCGACATGCGGGCCCGGCTGTCGACCACCGGCGACCTGACGGTCTGGGAACTGGCTGCCTCGCTGGCATCGCGGCTCAACGATCCGGGCGAGCGTGCGGCGGTCGAGACGCGATTCCTGCGCCTCATCGGCCTGCCGCTCAGCCTGTGTGGCTCGCTCGTCATTGCCTTCGCATTTACGGCCGGTTATCGAAGGACGAATAAATATGGCGGGGCGGTGCTTTATGGTATCGTCCTTGGTGTCTTGGTTTATGTGGTGAGCGAGATGGCGGGACGTGCCGGGGGCGCCGGCGTGATGCATCCCGCCATTGCGGTCGCCGGGCCGGCAGTGGTGGCCATCGTCATTGGCGTGACGGTGCTGCTCAACAGGGAAGACGGGCGGACGTGACCATTCCAGGCCGCGACCTGAGGGGGGAAATGCGCCAGCTCGGCGCCGCGCTCCTGCTCGCCCTTGCTACCGGCATCGGCTCGATCGCACCGGCCGCCGCGCAGTACCTCCCCGAGGACTTCTTCGCGACACTGCCCGAACCCGGTTCGCCCGCCCAGGTCGAGGCCAACACGCTCGCCTACGACAAGCGCGCCGACGTGATCAGCGCCGAGGGGCGAGTGATCATGACCTATTCCGGCTACCGGATCAGCTGCGACGACCTGCGCTACGAGCAGCAGTCGGGTCGCCTGATCTGTACGGGCAATGCCGAAGTGCTCGACCCCAGCGGGACGAAATACCAGGCGGACCGGATTGAAGTGACGGGCGGGATGAAGGAGGCCTTCATCCAGTCGCTGACGCTGACCACCAAGGACGGCGCCATGGTGACGGCGCGCGACGTCACCTACTCCAAGACGCTCGAGACGGTGCTCAACGACGCCACCTACTCGCCGTGCGGGCTATGCATCGACGACAAGGGCCGGCGGATCGGCTGGCGCGTCAAGGCCGCCAAGCTGGTGCAGAACGCCGAGACCAAGACGGTCTATCTCGAACAACCCTCGCTGGAAGTGCTGGGCGTGCCGATCGCCTGGCTGCCGTGGCTGTCGCTGCCCGATCCGACCTCGAAGCGCAACGCCGGCTTCCAGCTGCCCAGCGTCGACTACTCGCCAGACTATGGTGCACGGGTCAATGCGCCCTACCTCATCACGGTCGGCGAGGACATCGACATCCTGCTGACGCCGTCGCTGATGACCCGGCAGGGCTTCCTGATGGCGGCCGAGTACCAGCAGCGCTTCACCTATGGCGCGTTCTCGGTGAAGGGCTCGGGCCTCTACCAGCTCGATCCGGGCGCCTTCGACGGCATCGGCGACCGGTCATGGCGCGGGGCGATCCAGACGGCCGGCAAGTTCGAGCCGGTCAAGACCTGGACGGTCGGCTGGTCGTACAGCAAGTTCTCGGACGCGGCCTACCTCGACGACTACCGGTTCGACACCTCGGACTGGACGGTCAACGAGATCTACGCGACGCACCTGAGCGCCGATTTCTACGGCGACGTGCGGCTGCAGGAATTCCTCAAGCTCGGCCAGTTCGACAGCGACGCGGACGCCCGCGAGGCGCAGGACCAGCAGGCGCTGACTGCCCCGAACGCGCGCGGCGCCGGCTATTTCGACCTCGGCGACATGGGACAGATCCGCGCCAATGGCAGCCTGCTCGGCGTGTATCGCGACGAGGATGCGATCGAGAAATACAACGGCGTCACCTACGCGCTGGGCTACGAAGGCCAGAAGACGCATGCCAGCGGCGAAGTCAGCTGGCAGAAGCAGATCGTCACCGCCGGGGGCATGGTCGCCACCCCGTACCTCGGCGTGCGCGCCGACATCGCCAACTACGACCGCGGAGACGCCTTGACCATGGGCGAGCCGGGCGACCAGTACCTGTTCACGGCGACCCCGATCGCGGCGATCGACGTGCGCTGGCCGCTGATCGCCAGCAACGGGCCCGATACGCACCTGCTCGAGCCGGTGGCGCAGCTGGTCTATCGCGGGTCGGACACGAGCCTTGTCGGCATCACCAACGACAACGCGCACAGCTTCGTGCTCGATGACACCAACCTGTTCTCGTACGACCGCTTCACCGGGCCGGACCGGCAGGAGACGGGGCTCAGGGCCAATGTCGGGGCGCGCTACCTCGCCAATTTCTCGGGCGGACAGTGGCTCGAGATCGTCGGCGGGCAGAGCTTCCAGCTTGCCGGCGTGAATGCCTTCGGCGCGGCCGACCCGACCAATACCGGCGTCGGCAGCGGGATGGAGGACGATGCGTCCTACATCGTGCTCGGCGCGCGCGGTTCGCCCTACGAGGGCATGACGCTGGGCGCCAAGCTCCAGCTCGACCCCGACGGCCCGCACGTGGCGCGCGCCGGGCTGGGCGGCGACTATGCCGTGGGCGATTATTCGGTGGGGGGCGACTACATCTACCTGCCCGCCGACGCCGACACCGGCGTCGTCTCCGACCAGCACGAGGTCACCGTGCGCGCCTCGGCGCCGCTGCCGATCGACTACTGGAAGGCGAACGGCAGCGTGTCGTGGGACATCGCGGCCGGCGAGTGGCTGGAGACACGCGGCGAGCTGGTCTATGACGACGGGTACTTCCTCGCCGGAGGCTTCGCCCAGGCCAACGGACCGACGCATGAAGACGGGGAGTCGATCCAGTTCGGCCTCAAGTTCGCCCTCAAGGCGCCCAACACCGAGTACGGTGTCGGGTACTAACGGATTTTGGCCGTATTCTTCAAACAAGAGGAGCATCGCCGGGGGCGATCCGGCAGGCTTCCAGGAACACAAATGGTGACGACAATGCTCCGCCTCATCGCTGCACTGCTGATCGGTGTCACTCTCAGCGTCGCGCCGGCCTATGCCGCGACCAAGGTGACGGTGAACGGAGTGCCGATCTCGGACATCGAGATTTCGCAGCGCACCAAGCTGCTGTCACTCGAAGGCGGCGGCGGCAGCTCCAAGGCGGCGATGGACCAGCTGATCAACGAACAGCTGCAGCTGCAGGAAGCCAAGAAGTTCAACATCACCATCACCGAGCAGCAGGTCGATGATGCGTTCCAGCAGGTGTCGCGCAACGTCAAGGTGTCGACCGACAAGCTGCGCGAGATCCTGCTCAGCCGCGGCGTGAGCGTCGACACGATGCGGGCCCGCCTGCGCGCCGCCCTCGCCTGGCAGCAGCTGAGCGGCATCGTCGTGCAGAGCCGCGTCAAGGTCTCCGACCTCGATCTCGACAAGGAAGCATCGGCAGCGCTCAACACCGATACGAGCTACGACTACATCCTCAAGGAAATCCTGTTCATCAGCACGACCGGCAATGCCGCGGCCCGCACGGGCCAGGCCAATGCCTATCGCAAGGCTTTCACCGGCTGCGACAGCGCGGTGCAGCTGTCGCTGAACTATACCGATGCGGCGGTGCGCGAGATGGGCCGGCGGCACGCCACCCAGCTGCCCGACGCGCTGGCCAAGGAGCTGGCCGGCCTGAACGTCGGCGGCATCACCAAGCCGCGCGTCACCGAGCAGGGCGTCTCGATGCTCGCCGTCTGCGCCAAGAACGCGGCGCGCGACACCACCTTCATCAAGAACAAGCTGCGCAGCCAGCAGGGCAGCGAGGCGATGAAGGCCGAGAGCGAGAAGTACCTGCAGGAACTCAAGGCCAAGGCAAAGATCGTCTACAGCTGATCGGCCGGGGCTGCCGGCATTGGACCAATGAAGTGTCCAATGCCTTAGGAAACGGCGTGGTAGACAAGCTCGCGTAGCGGCGGGGCAAACCGGTCCCGCCCTGGATGTGCGCCGGCCTGCCCGGCAGTCAGAGACATGAGGACGCCGTGGCCGACACGACCTTGCCGCTGGCCATCAGCATGGGGGAGCCCGCGGGCATCGGGCCGGACCTGATCCTGAGGCTCTACGCCCGTCGGGCCGAACTGCGGCTGCCGCCCTTCATCGTGTTCGGGCACTTCGATTTCCTCGCCGCGCGCGCTGCCCGCCTTGGGCTGTCGATCCGGCTAGAGCACAGCATGCCGACGGAAGCGGCGGCGCGCTTTGCCAACGCCCTGCCCGTCGTGCATGTCGAGGGACTGGTGCCCGACAAGCCGGGCGAGCCAACCGCCCTTTCCGGCAAGGTGGTGATCGAGTCGATTGCCCAGGCGACGAATGCGACAGTGACCGGCGCCTGCCGCGGCCTCGTCACCGCGCCGATCCACAAGGCCGTGCTCTATACGGCCGGCTTCAAGTATCCCGGCCACACCGAATTCCTCGCCGCGCTCTGCGACCGGGACGGCAACCTGCCGATGCCGGTGATGATGCTGGCGCACGAGGAGTTGCGCGTCGTTCCGGCGACCATCCACGTCCCGATCCGCGACGTCCCCGGGCTGCTGACGCAGGAGCTGGTGGCGGAGACCGGGCGGATCGTGGCGCATGACCTGCGCACGCGCTTCAGCATTGCCGCGCCGCGGCTGGGCTTTGCGGGGCTCAACCCGCACGCCGGCGAGGGCGGCAAGATCGGCACCGAGGATCTCGATATCGTCGCGCCGGCCGTCGCGCAGCTCCAGCACGAGGGCATCATGGCCGAGGGGCCGATACCCGCGGATACGCTGTTCTACCTGCCGCACTGGCGGCACTACGACGCGGTGATCGCCATGTACCATGACCAGGCGCTGATCCCGATCAAGACGGTGGCCTTCGACGAGGCAGTGAACGTGACGCTCGGACTGAAGATCGTCAGGACCTCGCCCGACCACGGCACAGCCTTCGACCTTGCCGGAACCGGCAAGGGCTCGGATGCAAGCTTCCTCGCCGCGCTGCGCCTGGCGGATCGGCTGACGGGCGGGCAGGCATAGCCGGTTCAGGCCTCGATCGTGAGGGAGCGCTCGGAGTCATTCCCGCGAAAGCGGGAACCTCTGCTTTCGGCGCGAGTGGCCAAACGGAGATCCCCGCTTTCGCGGGGATCACCCGGTGGCTCGTCCGGACCGGAGTGGAGAAGCCCGCTTCCGACGGCGAGGGGTCTGCCGGCTACCGCTTACTGTTTCTGCTTGTCGAGCCAGGCCAGCATGTCGGCGATTTCCTTTTCCTGGGCGGTGATCACGCCCTGCGCGAGTCCCTTCACCCAGGCATCGTCGCCATTGGCCAGCTCGGCCTTGGCCATGGCGATGGCGCCGCGGTGATGCGGGATCATCGAGCAGACGAAGGCGACGTCGATGTCGGTGGCGGTGGCGCCAGCCATCATGTCGGCGTTCATCTGCGCCATGCCGGCCATCAGGTCGGTATGCGCGGCGTCGCCGCCACCCATCATGGCGCCGCCGCCATCACCCATCATGGCGCCGCCGCTGCCGCCCATCATCATGCCGGCATGCCCGGCATTGGCGGTGCAGATGGCCGGCAGGCCCGCATCGACCGAAACGGCCTCCTGCGCGGTGGCGATGCCGGGCAGCGCGACCAGAGCAAGTGCAGCGATCATGTTCTTGAGCATGGTGGAACTCCTCTCGTTTGCCGACGAACGTCGCCGGCCGATCGTTCGTTCCTGCACCTTGCCACCATGGCAAGGTCAAGCGGCATTTGCGTTCCCCGATAAATCCGCTATCCCGGCTGGCATGCAGATCGACACCCTCCCCCCGCTGCGCGACGTGATTGCCGCCCACGGGCTCCGCGCCAAGAAGGAACTCGGACAGAACTTCCTGCTCGACCTGAACCTGACGGCACGCATCGCCCGCGCGGCCGGCGGGCTGGAGGGCGTCACGGTGATCGAGGTGGGGCCCGGGCCGGGCGGGCTGACGCGGGCGTTGCTGGCCGAGGGCGCAAAGAAGGTGATCGCCATCGAGCGGGACGAGCGTGCCCTGCCCGCGCTGGCGCAGATCGCGGCAGCCTATCCGGGGCGGCTGGAGGTGATTGCGGGCGATGCGCTGGAGATCGACTACGCGGCACTGGCCGACGGCCCGACCAAGATCGTCGCCAACCTGCCCTACAATATCGGCACGGAGCTGCTGACGCGCTGGCTCACGGTCGATCCCTGGCCGCCCTATTTCGAGAGCCTGACGCTGATGTTCCAGCGCGAGGTGGCCGAGCGCATCGTCGCGCAACCCGGTTCGGACGCCTATGGGCGGCTCGGCGTGCTTTGCGGCTGGCGGACCGAGGCGCGCATCGCCTTCAACGTCGGGCGCGAGGCGTTCACTCCGCCGCCCAAGGTGACCTCAAGCGTCGTGCATCTGAAGCCCAGGGCGACCACCGACGGCGTTGCGGTGCGCGACCTCGAGGCGGTGACGCGCGCCGCCTTCGGGCAGCGCCGCAAGATGGTGCGACAGAGCCTCAAGTCGCTTGGCGTGCCGATGGAGTCGCTGCTGGCGGCAGCCGGGCTCAAGGGCGACGAGCGGGCCGAGACGCTGCCGGTCGCGACCTTCCTCAAGCTGGCCAGGGCGCGACGCGGATGAGCGGCGTCTTCGCGCTGGTCGCGGCGTTCATCGCCTTTGCCGTACCGATCGCGGTGCCACTGTTCGTCCAGAGCTGGCGCGGCTTTGCCGTCGTGACGGCGACCGGTGCGCTGTTCTTCACCTGGGTGACGTTCGACCTGGGCAACCCGGCCGGGATCACGCAGGCGCTCGGCCCGTTCGTGTTCGGGCTGGCGCTGTTCGGTTTTGCGGCCGGCGTGGTCGCGAAGTTCGTGATGCTGCTGGGGCGAAGGTAGGCCGCACCCCTCGCCTGGGGCATTCACCATCGATGAGAGGCACGATGTTGTTGCTTCCAACACCGGGTGTCATCCCAGCGAAAGCCGGGATCCATCTCTCGGCTGGACGCGGGCTGCGCGCTGGATCCCGGCTTTCGCCGGGATGACAGTTGGTGGGAGATGGCAGCAGTGGAGCCATCGGCTCGCGGCAATAGTGAAAGCCACACCCGCCGGGTCATCCCTGCGAAAGCGGGGCTACCCGCTCACCGTCGGCTTGCTGACCGTGCCGTCGCCGGTCACCTCGATCTCGGCAACCGTCATGGTGCGCTTGAGGATGGTGGCGGCGCGAGTGAGGAGCGCGGTGTTGACCTCGGCCGCGCTCATCTTGTCGGTGGTGCTGGCCCAGACCTTCAAAGTCAGGTTGTGGTCGAAGGCCTTGTGGGCGGTGATCTCACGCAAAACGACTTTGACTCTGGCCTGGGTCCGATCGGCAAACTTCGGATGCCGGTGCAACTCGTCGATCGTGCATGCCTTGACTTCGAACGGCATGATCAGGTCCCCCGCGAGCGACAGACTCTGCCTGTTCCGAGGTGGGCGGAAGCAGGGCACGCGAACCATCCACAGATGCACGTGGGTTATCCACAAGCAGCTGCTCGCACAGTTAAGGCATTACCTTAACAGGATCGCCGTCACAGGACGGCCGGACCGGTTCGCAGTCTCCTCGCGGAGCTTCCTAAAGAGAGTCGATCTGATCCTGCAAGTCCTTGACGAACTTATCCAATTGTAGAAAGCGCGAACGCTCGAGCCGGGCCGCCGCGAGAATGGTGCGCACGCGGCTGGTCGAATCCTCGAGATCCTCGTTGATCAGCACGTAGTCGTACTCGTTGTAGTGCTGCATCTCGATGCGGGCGTTCTTGAGCCGCTTGTCGATGGTACCGGCACTGTCCTGGGCTCGCCGCTCGAGGCGCTTGCGCAGTTCCTTGATCGAGGGCGGCAGGATGAAGATCGTCACCATGTCGGCACGGCACTTCTCGTAGAGCTGCAGCGTGCCCTGGTAGTCGATGTCGAACAGGATGTCGCGGCCGTTGGAGAGCCGCTCCTCGACGCGCGAGCGGGGCGTGCCGTAGAAGTTGCCGTGGACCTCGGCGCTTTCGAGCAGTTCGCCCTCGGCCCGCATCTTCTCGAACGCCGGCACGTCGATGAAGTGGTAGTGGACGCCGTCCTTCTCGTCGGTCCGGCGCGCGCGCGTGGTCACCGAGACCGAGAGCGCGATGTTCGGATCGTCGGCGAACAGGGCGCGGGAGATCGACGATTTGCCCGCCCCGGAGGGCGAGGCCAGCACCAGCATCACGCCGCGGCGCGCGTGTTCCATGGGTTACTCGATATTCTGAACCTGCTCGCGGAGCTGATCGATCACGGCCTTGAGGTCGAGGCCGATGGCGGTGAGCGCCACGTCGTTGGACTTGGAGCAAAGCGTATTCGCTTCGCGGTTAAATTCCTGTGACAGGAAATCGAGCTTCCGGCCCACCGGCCCGCCGCCGGCAACCAGGTGGCGCGCCGCGGCGATGTGGGCGACGAGGCGGTCGAGCTCCTCGCGGATGTCGGCCTTGGTGGCGAGCAGCATCGCCTCCTGCGCCAGCCGCTCCTCGGAGAGTGCCGGCGTGGTCTCGCTGAGCTCGGCGATCTGCTGGCGCAGACGCGCCAGGATAGCTTCGCGGCTGCGGCCGGGATGGAGCTCGGCGGCCTTGGTCAGGGCGGCGATCTCGTCGATGCGTTCGTTGAGGATTGCCGCGATGCGGGCGCCCTCCTCCTTGCGTGCGGCGACGAGCCCGGCGACGGCCTTTTCGACGGCAGCGAGGATGGCCGCATTGAGCGCCTCTTCCTCGTCGGCCGGCAACGGGCTTTCGTGCTGCTCGAGCACGCCGCGCAGGGCGAGAATGCCGTCAAGGCGCGGCCTCTCGGCGTCGACGCGGGTCTCGAGCCACTTGAAGCCATCGAGCACCGCCTCGAGCGCCTGATGGTTGACGACGACGCGCCCGCCCTCGCCCTCACGGTCGACGCTGAGGGAGACGGTCAGCGACCCACGCGTGATCGACTTGCCGATGAGCCGGCGGATTTCGCCTTCCAGCGCATCGAAACCCGGCGCGAGGCGCATGCGCAGGTCGAGGCCGCGGCCGTTCACCGATTTCAGCTCGATGGCGAAGCTGACGCCGGGTACGGCGCCCGCGGCGCGGGCATAGCCGGTCATGCTCTGCAGCGTGGCGGCCATTACTGGACCTGCTCGACGGTCTCGCCGGCACCCTTGGCCTGCTCGGCCTCGAGCGCTTCCTTGGCCGCCTCGGCATCGGCCTCGGCGGCCGCCTTACGGTAGAGTGCAACGTTCTTGCGATGCTGCGCATAGGTCGCGGCGAACAGGTGGCCGTCGGCCGGGTCGGCGCTCTTGGCCACGAAGTAGAGGTCGTTGGTGGCGGCCGGATGGGCGACAGCGGCCAGCGACTTCTCCCCCGGGTTGGCGATCGGGCCGGGCGGCAGCCCGTCGACCTGGTAGGTGTTGTAGGGCGTCTTCTGCTTGAGCTCGGACGAGGTCGGCCCCCGGTTGAGGATGGCCTTGCCCTGGGTGACGCCGTAGAGCACCGTGGGGTCGGTCTGTAGCCGCATGCCCTTCTTCAGCCGGTTGATGAACACGGCGGCGACCTGCGGGCGCTCGGTCTCGAGCCCGGTCTCCTTCTCGACGATCGAGGCCAGGGTCAGCAGGTCCTCGGGCGACTTGATGACGCTGTCGATGGCGCGATCGCGCCCCTCCCAGATCTCGGCAAGCCGGGCCTTCATCTGGGCCTGCATCTTGTCGAGCACCGACTGGCGGGTATCGCCCGGAAAGAAGTCGTAGCGCACGGCGAGGAGCGAGCCCTCGGCCGGTACGGTGACGGGCTCGCCCGTCAGGTTCGGGTTATCGGCGTTCAACCGCTCGGCGACGAGGAACGAGGTGTCGCCGGGGATGACGTTGACGAAGAAGTCGAGCGACTTGCCCTCGGTCAGCTCCCTGAGCACGTCGGCCATCGAGGAATTGGCCTTCAGCAGGTACACGCCCTGCTTGAGGTCCTTTTCCTTCTTCAGGCCGTAGGCCCCGACGCGGAAGATCAGCTGGCTGGGGATGACCTGGCCGGGCGGGATGAGCCCCTGCTCCTCCAGCCGCTGCGCGGTCGTCCCCATCGAGGCGCCCTTGTCGACGGTGAAGTTGGTGTCGGCCTTGACCGCGCCAGGCGTGTAGAAGGCGTTGGCGCCGTAAAGGAAGATGCCGACGCCGACCAGGATGCCGAGCACAAGCAGCGTCAGCAGCGCATTGATGACGTCGACGAAGCCCCCACGGCGGCGTTTCCTCGCCCGCTTGTCGCTGCGCTCGTTGGCCATTGGACGAACCCTCCCAGGGCGGCGGCACTAGTACCAGAAGACGACAGAAGTACGAACCCGCTGGGGCCCGGGAGTTCAGCTGGCCTTGCGGAAGATCAGCGAGGCATTGGTGCCGCCGAAGCCGAAGGAGTTGGAGAGGGCAATGTTGACCTCCTTCTTCCTGGCCTTGTGGGGCACGAGGTCGATCACCGTCTCGACCGATGGGTCGTCGAGATTGATCGTGGGAGGCAGCATGCTGTCGCGCATGGCGAGCAGGCAGAAGATCGCCTCGACCGAACCTGCGGCGCCGAGCAGGTGCCCGATCGCCGACTTGGTGGAGCTCATCGCCGCCTTCGGGGCCGCGTCGCCGAGCATGCGGGTCACCGAGCCGAGTTCGATCTCGTCGCCGAGCGGCGTCGAGGTGCCGTGGGCGTTGATGTAGTCGATCTCGGACGGCTTGATGCCGGCCCGCTTCACCGCCGCCTGCATGCAGCGGAAGCCGCCGTCGCCGTCCTCGGACGGGGCGGTGATGTGGTAGGCGTCGCCGGAGAGGCCGTAGCCGATCACTTCGCCATAGATCTTGGCGCCGCGGGCCTTGGCGCGCTCGTAGTCCTCGAGCACGACGATGCCGGCCCCCTCGCCCATGACGAAGCCGTCGCGGCCCTTGTCATAGGGCCGGGATGCCTTCTCGGGCTGGTCGTTGTAGCCGGTGGAAAGGGCGCGGCAGGCGGCGAAGCCGGCGATCGACAGCCGGTTGACCGGGGACTCGGCGCCGCCGGCCACCATGACGTCGGCATCGCCCAGCGCGATCAGCCGAGCCGCGTCGCCGATGGCGTGCGCACCGGTCGAGCAGGCGGTGACCACGGAGTGGTTCGGGCCCTTCAATCCGAAGCGGATCGAAACGTTGCCCGAGGCCATGTTGATGATGCGGCCCGGGATGAAGAATGGGCTGATGCGGCGCGGGCCGCGTTCGTGCAGGGTGATCGAGGCATCGTAGATGCCGCCGATCCCGCCGATGCCCGAGCCGATCAGCGTGCCGATACGGTATTTTTCTTCTTCGGTCCTGGGCTCGACCCCGGCGTCGGCGATGGCCTGGGTGGCCGCCGCCATGGCGAAGACGATGAAAGGATCAACCTTGCGTTGCTCCTTCACGTCCATCCATTCGTCGGGATTGAACTTGCCGTCCGCGTAGTCGCCGAGCGGGATGCGGCCGGCAATCTGGGCGGCGAGATCATCGACCTGGAAGTCGTCAATCCGCTTTACGCCGCTCTTGCCGGCAAGAATGTTGGACCAGGTAGCCTCGATCCCACAGCCCAAAGGGCTGACGATCCCCATCCCGGTGACGACGACGCGGCGCAGTTCCATCGAAGAAGCCGTTCAGCGGTCGGCGCTTAGCCGACGGCCTTGGTCAGGTAGGCGACGGCGTCGCCGAAGGTCTGGATCGATTCCGCGGCGTCATCCGGGATCTCGACGTTGAACTCTTCCTCGAAAGCCATGACCAGCTCGACCTGATCGAGCGAGTCGGCGCCCAGATCGTCGATGAAGCTGGCCTTATCGACGACCTTCTCCGCATCCACGTTGAGGTGTTCGACAACGATCTTGCGGACGCGATCAGCGATATCGCTCATATTTGACTTCCCTTGTTACCAGACTGGTTGTTCGTTCTCATTCGGCCGGGAGGTGCTGGATTAGAGCTTTCCCTCGGACCCGCCGCCATTCGCGGCCGACTGTAGGCATTGAACTCACCCCTCGCAAGGGTGGCCCAAGCCCGAAATCAGCGGCGGACGTAACACACTTCCCAGGCCATTGCCATATTGCGCGAACGCCGCTTTCCCCAGCCTTCGTGCTTGCATTGCACTTGCGGACACCTGCCGGAGGCTGCCCTCCCCCTTGCGGGGAGGGCCTGGGAGTGGGGGTCCATCGGGGAGCGCCGGACCATCCCTCCCTCTTTCCCTCCCCCTCAGAGGGGGAGGGAGGCAGTCCTCAGAGCATCACCATGCCGCCATTGACGTTGAGCGTGTGGCCCGTGATGTAGCCGGCCTCGTTGGAGGCCAGGAACACCACCGCCGCCGCCACTTCCTCGGCATGGCCCAGGCGGCCGGCCGGGACCTTGGCGAGAATGCTCTCACGCTGCTTGTCGTTCAGTTCGTCGGTCATGGCCGAGCCGATGAAGCCCGGCGCCACGGTGTTGACCGTGATGTTGCGCGAAGCGACTTCGTAGGCCAGCGCCTTGCCCATGCCGATCAGGCCGGCCTTGGACGCGGCATAGTTGCCCTGGCCCGGATTGCCGACCACGCCGACCACCGAAGTGATGCCGACGATGCGGCCGAAGCGCTGCTTCATCATGCCCTTGAGCACGGCGCGCGTCAGGTGGAAGGCGGACGTGAGGTTCACGGCCAGCACCTCGTCCCACTCCTCGTCCTTCATGCGCATGAACAGGTTGTCGCGGGTGACGCCGGCATTGTTGACGAGGATGTCGATGCCGCCGAGAGCCGCCTCGGCAGACGGGACAAGCTTGTCGACCGCATCGAGGTCTGACAGGTTGGTGGGGATGATCGGATGATCGCCGCCGCCGAGCGCGGCCCTGGTCTCTTCCAGTGCACCGACGCGGGTGCCGCTGAGGGCTACGCGAGCGCCGGCGCCGGCCAGCGCCTTGGCGATCTCGCGCCCGATGCCGCCGGAGGCACCGGTGACGAGGGCGCGTTTGCCAGTCAGATCAAACATTTATCGGCTCCCTTGGAGAGTCTGATTCATCGTTCTATTGGGGCTCATCCCCTCACCCGTCTCGGCCTCCGGCCGATCCACCCTCTCCCCGACGGGGAGAGGAACAAGTGGTGATCCCCGATGCCTCGGTCTTCTTCTCCCCGTCGGGGAGAAGGTGGCGCGTAGCGCCGGATGAGGGGGTTCAGGCGCTCATCTCGGCGACGAACGCATCCACATCCGCCGGCGTGCCGATCGATACCGCCGCCGTTTCCGGCGCGATGCGCTTGGCGAGGCCCGACAGCACCTTGCCCGAGCCCAGTTCGACGAGTTGGGTCACGCCGCCGTCCTTGACCAGCCAGTTCACGCATTCGGTCCAGCGGACCATGCCGGTGACCTGCTCGACGAGGCGCTTCTTGATTTCCTCGGGGTCGGTGATGGGCTTGGCCAGCACGTTCGCCACCACCGGCACCACCGGCGCCTTCACCGTCACCTGGTTCAGCGCATGCTCCATGGCGTCGGCAGCCGGGCGCATCAGGGCGCAGTGGAACGGGGCGCTGACCGGCAGCGGCAAGGCGCGCTTGGCGCCCGCGGCCTTCAGGAGCTCGATGGCGCGGTTCACCGCGCCGACATGGCCGGAAATCACCACCTGGCCGGGCGCATTGTCGTTGGCGACGCCGCAGACTTCGCCGTCCTGCGCATCGTTGGCGGCGCGCAGCACGGTCTCGAGGTCGAGCCCGAGGATCGCCGCCATGGCGCCCTGCCCGACCGGCACGGCCTGCTGCATGGCCTGGCCGCGGATCTTCAGCAGCCGCGCCGCGTCGGCGAGGCTGAAGGCACCGGCGGCGGCGAGGGCGGAGTATTCGCCCAGCGAGTGGCCGGCGACGTAGGCGGCGTGATCCTTCAGCGCTACGCCGCGCGCCTCGAGGACGCGCGTCACCGCCACGGAGACGGCCATCAGCGCCGGCTGGGCGTTCTCGGTGAGGCGGAGGGCCTCGTCGGGCCCCTCGAACATGATGGTCGAGAGCTTCTGGCCGAGCGCGTCATCGACTTCGGCGAAGACATTGCGCGCCTCCTGGTAGGCGTCGGCAAGGTCCTTGCCCATGCCCACAGCCTGGCTGCCCTGGCCGGGGAAAGTGAATGCGCGCCTGGTCACGTTGTCCGCCATAGCCTGGAACCTCCGCCGTTTGTTCTTGCTGTTTGGGACAAGCCTAAGCCCCGCCCGGACAGGCGTCCAGTTGGCGGCGGCGTTTGCCGGAGGGGGATGGCAAAGTCAAGGCGTGGCCCCTCGCCTATTCGAACTTCACCGCCGTCGTGTTGGCGCCGCACAGCAGCACGCCGACCCTCTCATCCGGCGCCGGGACGTAGCGGCCGGAGAGCAGAGCCGCCATGGCCGCCGCCCCACCCGGCTCGACGACGAGGCGCAACACGTCCCAGACCGTCTTCTGGGCCGCGACGATCGCCTCGTCGGTAACGAGCACGGTGCGGTCGATGTGGCCCGACAGCGCGAAGCAGAGCTGCCCGATGCGGCGGGCGCCGAGGCTGTCGGCGGCGACGCCGCTCACCGGCACGTCGACGGGGCGCCCGGCCTTCGTCGCCTCGAACAGGGTCGGAGCGTTCTCCGGCTCGACGCCGACGATGCGGACCCGGCCACCTACCGCCGCGGCGATGCCGCCGATCAGGCCGCCGCCGCCAACCGCGACCAGCAGGGTATCGACCTCGGGCGCCTGCTCCAGCCATTCGAGCCCGACCATGCCCTGCCCGCACAGGGTCTCGTAGCCGTCGTAGGCGTGCACCTCGATCAGCCCGTGCTCCCGGGCGAACGCCTGGCTCGCCGCATAGGCATCGGCATAGGCTTCGCCGCCGACGGTGATCTCGGCGCCGTACTGCTTGATGCGCTCGATCTTGGCCGGGGAGGAGATGCGCGGCACATAGATATGCGCCCGGATGCCGAGCTTCATCGCCGCATAGGCGACGGCGGCGCCATGGTTGCCGCCCGAGGCCGCGACGACGCCGCGCTCGGCGCCCTTGCGCATCAGCAGGTTGGCGAAGGCGCCGCGGGCCTTGAAGGTGCCCGAGTGCTGCATGAACTCGAGCTTGAAGTTGAGCGGCGCGCCGGAGAGACCGAAATCGGCCGCCGGGGTGTCGAGCACCGGGGTGCGCCGGATATGGGGACGGATCACCGCTTCGGCAGCCAGGATGGCATTGCGGTCGGGTACGGCGATCTCGGTGGCATTGGTCATGGTACTGCTTCCTGTCCGGCGGGCGTGATGTTGAGCCTCATGCGGCGCGCGGCACAATAGGGTACACTCGGATCCGGCAGAATGGTGGAGGCGGAGATGGGCACGATCAACGCCGAATGGCACAAGGCGAACCGGATGCCGGCGAACCCGACCAGGAGGCAGCGGGCCGAGTGGCATTTCGAACACGCAAAGCATTGCGGCTGTCGCGCGCTGACCCCCTCGATCGTGTCGCTGCTGGTGTCGCAGGGTTTTGAAGTGCCCAAGGAAGCGCGGCTGGCCTAGCCACGCTTGCTTTTCTGCGTGGGCCTGCGATTGTTCCCGTGATGGGAACTTACAGTTGTGCGCATCATTGCCAAAGCGACATTGAGGGCGTTTTGGGAGCGCCATCCGCCGGCTGCTGGCCCGTTGCAGGCATGGTTTGCCCTTGTGAGCGCCGCCAGGTGGCGTTCCCCAGCGGACATAAAGGCCATGTTCGGGGCAACCGTCGACTTCGTGGCCGACAGCCGCGTGATCTTCGATATAGGCGGCAACAAGTATCGCCTGATCGTGGGCGTTTCGTACGAGTATGGTCAGGTGTTGATCAAGTTCATTGGCACTCACGCCGAGTATGACAGGATCGATGCACGGAGCGTATGATGGATGTCAGGCCAATCCGCAACGACGATGACTATCGCTGGGCGCTAGCCGAGATCGAGCAGTATTTCGACGTCGAGCCGACAAGCGGGACGCCCGAAGCAGACCGCTTCGAGGTGCTCGCCGACCTCATCGAGGCATACGAGGCGCGCCAGTGGCCGATCGATGCACCCGATCCGGTAGACGCGATCCTGTACAGGATGGAAATCGGCGGGCTACAGGCTAAGGATCTCGCGGAAGTCCTCGGCTCGAAGTCGCGCGCTTCCGAGATTCTGCATCGCAAGCGTACGCTTACGCTGGAGATGGCCCGCAAGCTGCACGATGCATGGGATATTCCGGCGGAGATACTCATCCGCCCCTATAGGCTCGACGCAGCCTGAACGCTTGCCATTCCCACCCTTTTGCCCTATAGCCCGCCTCGCATTCGTTCGGCCGGGGGCTGAACGGAGGGCTTTGCCATCGGCGAAGTAGGGAAGTTCCCGTCCTCCCGTGTTCCCGCTTCTTAGAAGACTGCTTTGACGCCTTTCCGGCTTCAAGGAGGCTCCGCGCCGAGAGACTGCGTTGTGAACCAACACGAAGGAAGGCGCTCATGGCCCTTTACGAACACATCTTCCTGGCGCGCCAGGACGTGTCCCCGACGCAGGTCGAGGAACTGACCACCGCGTTTACCGACCTGATCACCCAGGGCGGCGGCAAGGTCACCAAGAACGAGTACTGGGGCCTCAAGTCCCTCTCGTACCGCATCAAGAAGAACCGCAAGGCGCACTACACGCTGCTCAACATCGACGCGCCGCACGCCGCCGTGGCCGAGATGGAGCGCCAGCAGGGCCTCAGCGAAGACATCCTGCGCTTCATGACGATCCGCGTCGATGAGCTCGAGGAAGGCCCGTCGGCCATGATGCAGAAGCGCGACCGCGACGACGACCGTGGCGAGCGTGGTGGCCCGCGCGGCGATCGCGGCGGTTTCGACCGCGGCAGCCGTCCGCCCCGCCGGTTCTAAGATTTCGGAAGGAAGCCTCAAATGGCCATCAAAGACCTGACCACGACCACGGCCCGCCGTCCGTTCCAGCGCCGCCGCAAGACCTGCCCGTTCTCGGGCCCGAACGCGCCCAAGATCGACTACAAGGACGTCCGCCTGCTGCAGCGCTACGTTTCCGAGCGCGGCAAGATCGTCCCCTCCCGCATCACTGCGGTTTCGGCCCTGAAGCAGCGCGAACTGGCCCGGGCCATCAAGCGCGCGCGCTTCATCGGCATCATGCCCTACGCCGTTCAGTAAGAACGGTTCGGGATTGGTTGGGGTGGCCCGATGATGGGCCGCTCCTAACTGCCTGCATGGCAGGACAGCAAAGGACAAAGACATGAAAGTCATTCTGCTCGAGCGTATCGGCAAGCATGGTCACATCGGCGACGAAGTGAGCGTGAAGGACGGTTTCGCCCGTAACTTCCTCCTCCCCACCGGCCGGGCGCTGCGCGCCACCGAAGCCAACCGCAAGCGCTTCGAGCGCGATCGCGCCGACATCGAGAAGCGCAACCAGGAGCGCCGCGAGGCCGCTGCCGGGATCGCCGCGGGCCTCAACGGCAAGTCGGTGATGATCATCCGCCAGGCCGGCGAAACCGGCCAGCTCTATGGCTCGGTCTCCTCGCGCGACGTCGCCGACGCGCTGATCGCGGACGGCTTCACCGTGTCGCGCTCGCAGATCGACCTCGCCAACCCGATCAAGACGGTCGGCGTCCACACGGTGCCGCTGCACCTGCACGCCGAAGTTGCGGTGTCGATCACCGTCAACGTCGCCCGCTCGGAAGACGAGGCCAACCGCCAGGCCGCCGGTGAAGACCTCACCGCGATCAACTACGACGACGAGGCAGCCGAACAGTTCGCCGCCGGCCAGGCCGAAGCCGGCTCGGCCGCTGCCGACGCCTTCGGCGACGAAGAGTAAGAACCCGCTCTACCGCAGGGGTTTCGAAGGCCGGGAGCGATCCCGGCCTTCATCTTTTGCGGGCACCCGATCCGATCGCGGCGCGACTCGGCTGCCGCGCGGACGCACGAGTTGCAACGGGACGCCTTGGTTTCCCCCGCTTTCAACACTACCCACAAGCTGCCGCACGAGAGGCGCGATTCGGTCACGGCTGCGTCACAAATGATGCAGGCCCGGCATGCCGGCGCTGGTAAAGCACTCGTTAACGCGCGGATAGGAGAATCCGAGTCGCCATGGCCGACAACAATGTGCATCGCCTGCATCCGGAAGGAGAAAAGCCCTTCCGCCTCGCCCCCCACAACGTGGAGGCCGAGCAGGCGCTGCTGGGCGCGATCCTGGTCAACAACGAGGCGTTCTACCGGGTCAGCGACTTCCTGATCCCCGAGCACTTCTATGAGCCGATCCACCGGACGATCTACGAGGTGCTGGCCAAGATCATCCGGGCCGGCAAGACGGCAACTCCGATCACGGCCAAGACCTATCTGGCGGACCAACTGACTGCCGAAATGACGATGCCCCAGTACCTGGCGCGGCTCGCGGCGGAAGCGACGACCGTCATCAATGCCGCCGATTACGGCCAGACCATCTACGACCTCGCCATCCGCCGCAACCTGATCCAGATCGGCGAGGAGATGGTGCAGACAGCCTACGACTCCGATGTCGAGGCGACGGCCAACAAGCAGATCGAGGAAGCCGAGAAGCAGCTCTTCGACCTCGCCGAAAAGGGCCGCTACGACGGCGGCTTCCAGACCTTTTCCGCGGCGCTGACCGAAGCGATCAAGATGGCCGGCGAGGCCTATGGCCGCGACGGCACGCTGTCGGGCACCGCCACCGGGCTCACCGACCTCGATCGGCTGATGGGCGGCCTGCAGCGGAGCGACCTGATCATCCTCGCGGCGCGTCCCGCCATGGGCAAGACCTCGCTCGCCACCAACATCGCCTTCCACGTCGCCAAGAGCTTCAAGGGCGAAGTGCAGGCCGACGGCCACACCAAGACCGTGGACGGCGGTCATGTCGGCTTCTTCTCGCTCGAAATGAGCGCCGAGCAGCTGGCGACGCGTATTCTCGCCGAGCAGGCCGAGATCTCGTCCGCCGACATCCGGCGCGGCAACATCCACGAGAGCCAGTTCAGCAAGCTCGTCGATACGTCCAACCTGATGGCGCAGGTGCCGCTCTATATCGACGACACCGGCGGTATCTCGGTGGCCCAGCTCGCGGCCCGCGCCCGCCGGCTGAAGCGGCAGAAGGGCCTCGACCTGCTGATCGTCGACTACCTGCAACTGTTGAGCGGTTCGTCCAAGAAGGCGAGCGAGAACCGGGTGCAGGAACTGACCGAGATCACCACCACGCTCAAGGCGCTGGCCAAGGAGCTCGAAGTCCCGATCATCGCGCTGTCGCAGCTGTCGCGACAGGTCGAGAACCGCGACGACAAGCATCCGCAGCTTGCAGACCTGCGCGAATCCGGTTCCATCGAGCAGGATGCCGACGTGGTGCTGTTCGTCTATCGCGAAGAGTACTACCTCAAGAACAAGGAGCCCAAGGAGGGCACGCCGGAACACCTGGCGTGGCAGGGTGAGATGGAACAGGTGCATGGGCGGGCCGAGGTGATCATCGGCAAGCAGCGCCACGGCCCGACGGGCACCGTGCAGTTGAGCTTCGAGGCGCAGTTCACGCGCTTCGGCAACCTCGCTCGCGCCGACTACCTTCCGGAGAGGATGGAATAGTGATGGCGGCACCGGCCATTGCGACCGGTTACGGCGGGCGGCTGACGGTCGATCTGGGCGCGCTCAAGCGCAACTGGCAGGCGCTGAGCAAGGTCAGCCGCGGCGCCTTGACGGGCGCCGTGGTGAAGGCCGACGCCTATGGCACCGGCATCGCCCAGGCCTCGCGCGCCTTCTACGAGGCCGGCGCGCGCTTCTTCTTTGCCGCGACCCCCGACGAAGGCATCGCGGTTCGCGCCGCCCTGCCCGAGGACAGCCACATCTTCATCCTCTCGGGGCTCTATCCGGGCTCGGCGCCGCTCTATGTCGGCGAGCGGCTGATGCCGTGCCTGGCCTCGATCCCGATGCTCGAGGAGTGGCTCTCGGCCTGCATCGCCTCGAACCAGGCGCTGCCGGCGGCGCTGCATTTCGACACCGGCATCAACCGGCTCGGCTTCCGGCTCAACGAGGTCTCGATCGTCAAGCGCATGATCGAGCAGATCGGCTACCAGCCGCAGATGATCATGAGCCACCTTGCCTGCGCCGACACGCCGGCGCACGAGAAGAACCGCACGCAGCTGGCGCTGTTTACCTCGGTGATGGCGCAGTTCCCGGGCGTTCCGGCCTCGCTGTCCAACTCGGCCGGCCTGATGACGAACCGTGAGAACCATTTCCAGATGGTCCGGCCCGGCATCGCGCTCTATGGCGGGCGCGCCGTCGCCGGCCGCCGCAACCCGATGGCGCCGGTGGTGACGCTCGAAGCGCCGATCCTGATGACCAAGGACGTCAAGACCGGCGAAACCGTCGGCTATGGCGCCCTGCAGACGATGAGCCGCGACAGCCGCCTCGCCGTCGTCGGCATCGGCTATGCCGACGGCTTCTTCCGCGCATTGAGCTCATCCAACAACCACCGCGGCACCAACATCGTGATCCGCGGCCAGCTCTGCCCATTGGTCGGCCGCGTGTCGATGGACATGATCGGGGTCGACATCACCGACCTCCCCACCCCGCCTGCGCCTGGCGAGATGGCCGAGATCATTGGCAGGCAGGTGAGCGTGGACGACCATGCGGACGCCGCCAACACCATCGGCTACGAAGTGCTGACCAGCCTCAAGGGGCGGTACACGCGGCACTATGTCGACACCCCCGAGCCGAGCCAGGCGCGCTAGCCTTTCGCCACTGCCCCCGCTCGAGGGCAAGGAACGCACATCTCACCTGCCGCGTTAGGCCAGACCGCAATTCCGCGGCGAGGTGAAGCGTCAATGGGCATACTCTGGACTATCATCATCGGGCTGATCGCCGGCATCGTGGCGAAGCTGATCCTTCCCAATAGCGGCGGACCATCCGGCTTTGTCATGACCGCCGTTCTCGGCATCGTCGGAGCCTTCGTGGCGACCTTCCTGGGGCAGGCCCTGGGCTGGTACGCGGCGGGAGAAGGCGCAGGACTGATCGGCGCCATCGTCGGCGCGGTGATCGTGCTGTTCGTGTGGGGCGCCTTCATGCGCCGCCGCGCCTAGTGCCTCGAGATCGTGAGGAGAGCCACCATGGCAAGGAATGGAATGCCTTCAATGCTCGCGCTGCTGGGCTTGCTCGCCGTAGCGGGCTACCAGAACCGCGACAAGATATCGGAAGCCCTGAAGGGCCTGCAGAGCCGCGGCGCCACCGGACCGGACGGCGCCCCGGCGCATGATGGACTGTCGAGCATTCTCGGCGGCCTCGGCGACCTGTTCGGCGGCGGAGCAGCCTCCACTGATCCGAACCGCGCTCCCGGCACGGGCAATGTTCTTACCACCGGTCTGGGTGACCTGATGGACAGCTTCCGCAATTCCGGCCAGTCGGAAACCGCGGATTCCTGGGTGACGATGGGCGTGGCGACCAAGGGGCTCACGCCCCAGCAGGACGAGCAGGCCGTCGGCACCGACAACCTCGCCGAACTGGAAAAGCGCACCGGCCTGTCGCATCAGGAACTGCTCGAGCGGCTGGCGACGGCCATTCCGGAATCGGTCGACCGGCTGACGCCGGGCGGCAACATCCCCCGTTCCGATACGGAAATCCGCGATCGCCTGACCGCCGCCGCCTGAGCCAGCAGCGGGACGCAATCGCCAGGGCCGGCGGCTGGCATGACGCCGCCGGCGCAATCGGGTAGGAATGCTGGCGACCCGCCGATCGACGGCGGCGAGGGGGACGATGATGTCGCTTGCCTTTGCCACCCGCCTGAACTCGTTCGCCTCGCGCCCCGAGGCGGCATGGCCCGGCCTCAAGGGCAAGCCCGGCGTGCTGCAGCTTGCGGCACGGGCGGCGACGGTGACGGGCCTCACGCATGTCGACCTCAACTATCCCGACCACCAGGGCGACGGCATCGGCGCAACCGCCCGCGCGATCCGCGACCTCGGGCTCGAGCTCAACGGGCTCGCCATGCGCTACTACACCGAACCCGCGTTCAAGATCGGCGCCTTCACCAATCCGGACCCGGCGATCCGCCGCGCCGCCATCGACCTGACCAAGCGCGGCATCGATGCGGCGCTCGAAGCCGGTTCGCCGCTGATGACCCTGTGGCTCGGCCAGGACGGCTTCGACTACGCCTTCCAGGCCGACTATCGCCGGCTGTGGGACATGGAGATCGAAGCCATCCGGGAGGTTGCCGCCCATCAACCGCAGTGCGACATCAGCATCGAGTACAAGCCGAACGAGCCGCGCTCCTACTCGCTGCTCCCCGATTGCGCGACGACGCTGCTGGCGATCCGCGAAGTCGGGTTGCCCAACCTGGGCGTCACGCTCGATTTCGCGCACTCGCTCTATGCCGACGAGCAGCCGGCGCTGGCGGCTGCATTGATCGCGCGGCACAGTCGCCTGCTCGGCGTTCATCTCAACGACGGCTATGGCAAGCGTGACGACGGCTTGATGGTGGGCTCGGTCAATACGCTGAAGACGATCGAACTGCTCAGGCAGGTCCGCAAGGACGGCTACGGGGGCCCGATCTACTTCGACACCTTCCCGGACATGACCGGGCTCGACCCGGTGCAGGAGTGCACGGTCAATATCTCCACCGTCAACTCGATGTTCGCCGTCGTCGATCGGCTCGATGCCTCGAACAGCCTCGATGATGCCATGGGGCGGCAGGATGCGGTGTCGGCGCAGGCGATCGTGCAAGCCGCACTGTCGGGCCGCTGATGGTGGGCCGCGTCGTCGTCTTCGGCAGCCTTCACTACGACATCACCGTCCAGGCCGGGCAATGGCCGCGACAGGGCGAGACGGCCGTGGGCTCGGCCTGGGCCCCCAAGCTTGGCGGCAAGGGCCGCAACCAGGCCGTGGCAGCGGCGCGGGCCGGCGCGGTCACGGCGATGATCGGCGCGGTTGGCCAGGACGATTTCGGCCGGGAGCTGCTTGCCGACCTGGGGTCCCGGGGCATCGATTGCGCCCGGGTGCGGGTCAGCGACGCAGCTGGCTCGGGAATGAGCGTCGCGCTGTTCGACGAAACCGGGGACTACCGCGCCGTGATCGTCTCGGGGGCCAACCTGACGCTCGGCGCCGCGGACGCTCCACCACAAGGCTATTTCTCCGCTGCCGACGTCGTGGTGCTGCAGAACGAGGTGCCCGAGGCGGCCAACACGCTGGTCGCCCAGGCCGCGCGGGCCGCGGGCGCACGGGTCATCCTCAACGCCGCTCCGGCCCGTGCCATCGGCGCGGACCTGGCGGGCGCGGTCGACGTCCTCGTCGTCAACGCCGTGGAGGCCGCCGCCATGGCGGAGGTCGCCGAGCCCGCCACGCTGGAGCAGGCTCGAGCCGCCGCAGGTTCCCTGGCGCTTCGATTCCCGGCCGCGGTGGTCACGGTCGGGGGCGCCGGACTGGCGCATGCGAGCGGCGTCGCGTCGTTCTCCCTGCCCGGAGAACGGGTGGCGGTGGTCAGCACGCACGGCGCCGGCGATGCCTTTGTCGGGACACTGGCAGCGCGGCTTGCGGCGGGAGCCGAGATGCGCGCTGCGCTGGAAGCGGCCAACCACGCCGCGGCGCAGCTGGTGGCTGGAGTCGCACCGGCCTGATGTTCACTTTCCGTTCTTTCCTTTCGGGCCATAGTCTGCCCTACTGATTACCGATTCCGGGGCTGTTCATGGCGCGCACGAAAACTTCCTATGTCTGCCAGGCCTGCGGGGCGGTGACGCCGCAATGGCAGGGCCGCTGCGAGAGCTGCGGCGAGTGGAACACCATCGTCGAGGAGCTGGTCGGCTCGGGTGTCGGAGCCGGGCCGAAATCGGCGACGGCGGCCGGGCGGCCGATCGAGCTGGTGCCGCTGGCCGGCGAGACCGAGACGGCAGCGCGCGTCGTGACCGGCGTCGGCGAGCTCGACCGGGTGACCGGCGGCGGCTTCGTCAAGGGCTCCGCGGTGCTGGTGGGCGGCGATCCGGGCATCGGCAAATCCACGCTGCTGCTGCAGGCGGCAGCCGCCATGGCCGAGCGCGGCCGGCGCGTCGTCTATGTCTCGGGCGAGGAGGCGGTGGCGCAGGTCCGGCTCAGGGCTCAGCGGCTCGAGCTCAGCGATCGCGAAGTGCTGCTGGCGTCGGAAACCAATGTCGAGATCATCCTCGCGACGCTGCAGAAGGGCCCTGCCCCCGACCTCGTGATCATCGACTCGATCCAGACGCTGTGGACCGACCGGGTGGAGAGCGCGCCCGGCACGGTGACGCAGGTACGCACCTCGGCGCAGGCGCTGACGCGCTTTGCCAAGAAGTCCGGCGCAGCGGTAGTGCTGGTCGGGCACGTCACCAAGGACGGCCAGATCGCGGGGCCGCGCGTGGTCGAGCACATGGTCGACGCGGTGCTCTATTTCGAGGGCGACTCGAGCCACACCTTCCGCATCCTGCGCGGGGTGAAGAACCGCTACGGCGCGACCGACGAGATCGGCGTGTTCGAGATGTCCACCCTCGGCCTGCGCGAGGTGGCCAATCCCTCGGCGCTGTTCCTCGACCAGCGCGACAAGGACGCGGCGGGGTCCGCCGTGTTCGCCGGCATGGAGGGCACGCGCCCGGTGCTGTGCGAGATCCAGGCGCTGGTCGCGCCCTCCCCGCTCGGCACGCCCCGCCGTGCCGTGGTGGGCTGGGACAGCTCGCGCCTGTCGATGGTGCTGGCGGTGCTCGAGACGCGCTGTGGGGTGCGGATCGGGGCCAACGACATCTACCTCAACGTCGCCGGCGGGCTGAAGATCAACGAGCCGGCGGCCGACCTCGCCGTCGCGGCGGCGCTGATCTCCTCGCTCACCGGATCGCCCCTGCCTTCGACCAATGTCTATTTCGGCGAGATCTCGCTCGCCGGCGGGGTCCGGCCGGTGGCGCATGCGGCGCTGCGATTGCGCGAGGCCCAGAAACTGGGCTTTGCCGGCGCCGTCACCGGCCGCCTCGGCAAGGGCGACGTGCCGTCCGGCATCGCCGTGGGCGAGTATGCCGAGCTCGCCGAACTCATCGGCAAGATCGCGGCAAGGGGCCAGCGGCAGGCGGCAGAGTAGCACAATGGCCACGCTCCCCGCTTTCCGTGAACATCGGCCATGCACGCCGGCCTCGCGACTTGGCTTTGCCGGAAGAAGCGGCTACACGGGGTTTTCAAGCGGGTCCGTTCGGCGGGTTTCATAGATGTTGACTGCATTCGACGTCGGTGTCGGCGTACTCGTGCTGATCTCGGCGATCCTGGCCACGGCCCGTGGCTTCACGCGCGAAGTCCTGTCGCTCGCCACCTGGGTCGGCGCTGCCGCCGTCGCGGCCTACCTCTATTTCTACCAGCCGACGCTGCTCGACCAGTTCTTCACCGAGGAGCTGATCAGCAAGATCGTTCTCGTCGCCGGCGGCTTCCTCGTCTCGCTGATCGTGCTGCACCTGTTGACCATGCGCATCGCCGATTTCGTGGTCGACAGCCGCATCGGGCCGCTGGACCGCACGCTGGGCTTCGTGTTCGGCGTGGCGCGCGGCGTGCTGATCTCCGTGGTGGTGGTGATCTTCGGCCTGTGGCTGATGTCGAACAACCTGCCGGCCTGGGCCAAGGATTCGCGGTCGCTGCCCGTGCTCGAGAACCTCGGCAACAGCCTGATCTCGCTGCTGCCGACCGACCTCGAAAAGCAGGTCACCGACCTCTTGCATCGCGGCAAGGGCGGCACCGAGGATGGTTCGCCCGACGAGGCGCCGGCGCCCGGCGAGGCTCCGCCGCCGGATGACAGCACCGACCTGCCCGAGGACGCCACGCCCCAGGACGCGGCGCCGGCTACCAACACCTGATGAATTTCGGGTGAGTGCATTGCAAATCCGTCTCCGGGGCCGCATCTCGCGGTCCCGTTGCCTTTAGGCCCCAACCCGAGGTGCCCGCTGTGACCGCTCCCGCCAAAGCAATCGCCGAATGGGACTACGATACGCTGCGCGAGGAATGCGGCGTGTTCGGCATCCTCGGGCACCCGGAAGCTGCGACCCTCACGGCGCTCGGACTGCATGCCCTGCAGCATCGCGGCCAGGAGGCGGCCGGCATCGTCAGCTTCGATGGGCGGCAGTTCCATTCCGAACGCCAGCTCGGCCTCGTCGGCGACCATTTCACCGACCCGGCGACGGTCAGGCGCCTGCCCGGCCACATGGCGATGGGGCACGTGCGCTACTCGACCACCGGCGAGACGATCCTGCGGAACGTGCAGCCGCTGTTCGCCGAGCTCGAGGTCGGCGGCATCGCCATCGCGCATAACGGCAATTTCACCAACGGCCTGACGCTGCGTCGGCAACTCATCGCCCAGGGCGCGATCTGCCAGTCGACCTCGGACACCGAGGTCGTGCTGCACCTGATCGCGCGCTCCAAGAAGGTCTCCTCCTCGGACCGCTTCATTGACGCGCTGCAGCATCTCGAGGGCGCCTTCGCGCTCGTCGCCATGACCCGCACCAAGCTGATCGGCGCGCGCGACGCCAACGGCATCCGCCCGCTGGTGCTGGGCGATCTCGACGGCCACCCGATCTTCGCTTCGGAAACCTGCGCGCTCGACATCATCGGCGCGCGCTTCGTGCGCGACGTCCGCAATGGCGAGGTGGTGATCTGCGAGATCCAGGCCGACGGCACCTACACCATCGAATCGGTGATGCCCAAGGTGCCGCGGCCCGAGCGCATCTGCCTGTTCGAATACGTCTATTTCGCCCGGCCCGATTCCGTGGTCGCCGGGCGCCCGGTCTATACGGCGCGCAAGCGCATGGGCATCAACCTCGCCAGGGAGGCGCCGGTCGAGGCCGATGTGGTGGTTCCGGTACCGGATGGGGGCACCCCTGCGGCGATCGGCTATGCGCAGCAGAGCGGCATCCCGTTCGAGCTCGGCATCATCCGCAACCACTATGTCGGCCGCACCTTCATCGAGCCGACGCAGTCGATCCGCGCCTTCGGCGTCAAGCTCAAGCACTCGGCCAACCGGGCCGAGATCGAGGGCAAGCGCGTGGTGCTGATCGACGATTCGATCGTGCGCGGCACCACGTCGGTGAAGATCGTGCAGATGATGCGCGATGCCGGGGCGCGCGAGGTGCATATCCGCGTCGCCTCGCCGATGATCTTCCACTCCGACTATTACGGCATCGACACGCCGGATCCGGAGCACCTGCTGGCCAACCAGCATGCCGACCTTCAATCCATGTGCCGGTTCATCGGCGCGGACTCGCTGGCGTTCCTCTCCATCGACGGCCTCTATGACGCGGTGGGCGGAGTGAAACGCGATCCCCGGAACCCGCAGTTCACCGACCACCAGTTTACCGGCGACTACCCGACCGGCCTCACCGACCTGCACGGCCTCAGCAAGGACGGCCCCAAGACGCTGTCGCTGATGAAGGAAGCGAGCTGAGGCTGGGTGGCCCTCCTGACGCGATGTCATCCGTGCGAAAGCAGGGACCCATTTTCCGCCTGCGCCAGTTGATGCCCGGGTCCCTGCTTTCGCAGGGATGACACAGAGTTGGCGGCATGGCTGGCGGTCAACAGGTCACAGCGGAGGATTGCTTCCCAACCGCCCCCTTCCCCGCTAGAACGCCCCCAATTCAAACCGGATTCATCGCATGACCTCCCCTACCCTCGCGGGCAAGATCGTTCTCGTCACCGGCGCGTCGCGCGGCATCGGCTACCAGGCTGCCCTCGAGGCCGGGCGCCGAGGGGCGCATGTGATTGCGGTGGCGCGCACGGTGGGCGGCCTCGAGGAGCTCGACGACGAGATCCAGGCGGCCGGCGGATCGACCACGCTGGTGCCGGCGGACCTGCGCGAGTTCGACAGCATCGACCGGCTCGGCCGCGCCATCTTCGAGCGCTGGGGCAAGCTCGACGCGCTGGTCGGCAACGCCGGTATGCTCAACACGGTTTCGCCGCTCGCCCATGTCGACCCCAAGGAGTTCGACCAGGTCTTCGCGCTCAACGTCACGGCGAACTACCGGCTGATCCGGTCGCTCGACCTGCTGCTCAGGCAGTCCGACGCCGGGCGAGCCCTGTTCCTGTCCTCGGGCGTGGTGAACCGCGCGCAGGCCTACTGGGGGCCGTACACGGCGACCAAGGCGGCGCTCGAGGCGCTGGTGAAGGTCTATGCCGAGGAGATGAAGTCCACCCGGGTGCGGGTCAACCTGCTCAACCCCGGCCCGCTGCGCACCGCGCTGCGCGCCAAGGGCTGGCCGGGCGAGGATGCCGAGACGCTGCAGCGCCCGGGCGTCGTCGCTCCCGACATCATCCGCATGATCTCGCCCGACTTCACCGAGACCGGCACCCTTTTCGACTTCCCGTCGGGCACGTCGAAGTCGCTCGTGGCAAAGGGCTGACTGCTTCCCTCCCCTCGAGGGGAGGAATCAAGGGAGGGGTCGTCCGGTGATCGCGATCGACCCCCACCCCCAGCCCCTGCCTCAAGGGGGAGGGGAGCGGACCTACCCCAGCCGCGTCACCAGCACCTTGTCGATGCGCCGGCCGTCGAGGTCCATGACCTCGAAGCGCCACTGGCCGCGCTCGAACACCTCGCCGACCTGCGGCAGGTGGTTCAGCTCGGATAGCACGTAGCCGGCGACCGTCTCGAACTTGGCGTCCTTGGGCACCGGCACGCCGATATGGGCCTGGAACTCGTCGGCCTGCATCCACCCGGAGACGAGGAAGGAGCCGTCCTCGCGCGTGACATAGGCCTTCTCGTCGCCCTCTTCTTCCTGGAAGGCGCCGGTGATGGCCTCGAGAATGTCGCCGGGGGTGACGATCCCCTCGAAGTGGCCGTACTCGTCGAAGACCAGCGCCATGTGCACCAGCGAGCCGCGGATGGCCTTGAGCACGTCGAGCGCGCTCGAGCGGTCCATGACCACCGGCGCCTGCTTCACCAGCGAGCGCACGTCCAGAGGCACCTCGGCGAGCACGTTCTGCACCAGGTCCTTGCGCACGATCACGCCGACGATCGAATCCACCGGTCCGTCCTGTACCGGCAGCACGGAGTGGCGGGTCGTCCGCAGCTTCTCGATCATTTCCTCGCGCGTCTCGCTCAGGTCGATCAGTTCGACGTCGAGGCGCGGCGTCATCAGGCCACGGGCCGATCGGTCGGCCAGCCGCATGACGCCCGAGATCATGTGGCGTTCCTCGGTCTCGAGCACGCCGGCGCTCTCGGCCTCGGCGATGATGGTCTTGACCTCCTCGTCGGTGACCCTCTCCTCGGCCTCCCCGCCCTGTCCGAGCAGGCGCAGCACCAGCCGGCCGGAGACGTCGAGCAACCAGACGAGCGGGGCGGCGATCGAGGCGATGAACGCCATCAGCGGGGCGACGCGGGCGGCAACGCCCTCGGCATCGCGCAGCGCGATCTGCTTGGGCACCAGCTCGCCGATGATCAGCGACAGGTAGGTAATGATGATCACGACGATGCCGACGCCCAGCGGCAGCGCGACGGACGAATCGATGCCCGCGCCGGCAAGCGTCGTGCCCAGCCGTTCGCCCAGGGTGGCGCCCGAGAAGGCGCCCGACAGCACGCCGACAAGGGTGATGCCGATCTGCACGGAGGAGAGGAACTTGCCGGGGTCCTCCTGCAGCTTGAGGGCCATGGTGGCGCCGCGGCGCCCCTCGGCCGCGAGCACCTTGAGGCGCGCCGGCCGGGAGGACACGACGGCGAGTTCGCTCATTGCAAGCAGGCCGTTGACGAGGGTCAGGACGGCGACGATCAGGATTTCGAGAAACAATTCAGTATCAGGGTTGCGGCCCCGCACTCAGCATCGGGTCGCTTGGGAGGCGGCGAGTATAGCGGGGATGGTCCGCCGCGCAATGCGCCTTGACCCGCCTTCGAGTACCGGCAGCTCCGCATCCCAGGGTGATGACCATGACCGGGATGCCACCTGCTCCCCTCCCCCTTGAGGGGAGGGGCTGGGGGTGGGGGTCCATCGGCGATCACCGCACCACCCCCTCCCTCGATCCCTCCCCTCAAGGGGGAGGGAGGCGCACCTGCGCGAGGTCCATTGCGTCGCGAATGACCGCGTCCTCAGCCCGAGGCTGACTTGATCTGCCCACTGCCCCTGCGTGAGACCGGCGGGGCTACTTCTCGGACTTGTCGAACGGGTTCTTGCCACCGCGCAGCCACAGCCGGATCGGTGTGCCCGGCATGTCGAAGGCGTCGCGCAAGCCGTTCACCAGGTAGCGCTGGTAGGCGTTGGGAACGGCTTCGGGGCGCGAGCAGAACAGGATGAAGCTCGGCGGCCTGATCTTGGCCTGGGTCATGTAGCGCAGCTTCAGGCGTCGGCCCGAAACGGCCGGCGGCGGGTGACTTTCGGTCATACCGCTGAGCCAGCGGTTGAGCCGCGCGGTCGAGACGTGGCTGTTCCAGCGCGCCTCGATGGCGAAGATGGCCTGCATCAGCTTGTCGATGTTGCGGCCCTGCAGCCCGGAAACGGTGACCAGCGGGATGCCCTTGAGCTGCGGCAGGTAGCGCTCGCATTGCTCGCGCAGCTCGGCGAGCTTGGCGTTCTTGTCCTCGATCGTATCCCACTTGTTGACCGCAATGACCATCGCGCGGCCCTCGCGCTCGACGAGATCGGCCAGCGCCAGGTCCTGCTTTTCGAACGGGATCTGCGCATCGAGCAGCAGCACCACCACCTCGGCGTACTGGATCGAGCGCAGCGAGTCGCTGACGGCAAGCTTTTCGAGCTTCTGTTCGATGCGCGACTTGCGGCGCATGCCGGCGGTATCGACGAGGTTGATGACACGGCCGCCGTATTCCCACGGCACGAGGATCGAATCGCGGGTGATGCCGGCCTCGGGGCCGGTCAGCAGGCGCTCTTCGCCGACCATGCGGTTGACCAGGGTCGACTTTCCGGCGTTGGGCCGGCCGATGATCGCGACGTTGAGGTGGCGCCGCGGATCCCAGCGCTTCGCCGGGCCTTCCTCGGTCGAACCGTCGTCCACGGGCAGGTCGACATCGACCTCAGGCATCTGGTCGTCGGCCAGCGCCTCCTCTGCCGCGGCCTTCTCGGCGGCGGCGTCGACGGCCTTCGAGACGATGGCGTGGAGGTCGGCGAGGCCGAGTCCGTGTTCTGCCGACAGCGCCACCGGTTCGCCGAAGCCGAGGCTGTAGGCTTCCATCAGGCCGGGATCGGCGGCCTTGCCCTCGGCCTTGTTGCCGATCAGGTGCACGTCCTTGCCGGCGCGGCGCAGCACCTGGGCAAAGCGTTCGTCGAGCGGGGTGACGCCGGCCCTGGCGTCGATCATGAACAGGATGACGTCGGCGTCGCGGATGGCGAGCTCGGTCTGCTGGCGCATCCGGTCCTCGAGCGAGCCGTCGGTCTTGTCCTCGTAGCCGGCGGTGTCGAGCACCTTGAAGCGCAGGTCGCCGATGCGGCCCTCGGCCTCGCGACGATCACGGGTCACGCCCGGCGTGTCGTCGACGAGCGCGATCTTGCGGCCAACCAGCCGGTTGAACAAGGTCGACTTGCCGACATTGGGGCGGCCAACAATGGCAACGGTAACCGTCATCGAGACCCCAATGGGCAGGCGTGAAGCGTCAGTTCGCCGGCGCGGCCGGTGCGTTTGCGGCCGGTGCAGCGTCGGCAGGCGCGGCCGGAGCGGCGTCGGCGGGCGGCGTGGTGTCGAGCGCCGGCGCGTCGCCGACCGAGCTCGGGGCTGGCGCAGCGGTGGCCGGATCGACGATCACGGGCGTTTCGGCCGCAGCGGCGGCCGGCGGCGGCGCGACGCCGTCGGCAACCAGCTGCCCCAGATAGATGTTGAGGCGCGCGCGGGCGTCCTGCCCGGCGAGGGGATCGTTCACCGCGTCCTCGAAGCTCTGGCGCGCTCCTTCGAGGTCGCCGGCCTTGTACTTGGCGAGCCCAAGTGCCTCCCGCGCCGCGTTGCGGAACGTCGACGTAGCGCCGACGAGGCTGCCAACGCGCTGCTCGACCTGGGCCACGTCGCCGTTGTCGACCAGCAGGTTGCCGGCCAGCAGCAGGGCCAGCTCGCGCAGATACTTGTTGGTTTCCGAGGAGGAGAGCGCGTCATAGGCGGCGATCGCCTCGGTGGCCTTGCCGTCCTTGGCGAGCAGCGCGGCCTCGCGGAAGCGGGCGAGGGCCGGATAGCCGCCGTGGTTGGCCGCGATCACCTCGTCGAGTGCCTTCAAGGCCCCGGCGGTATCGGTGCCATCGGCGAGCTCGAGGGCACTGTAGAACTGGTCCGACGAACGGGCCGAGTTGGAGTTCTGCCACCAGCTCCAGCCCTCGTTCACCGCCACGGCCAGCACGATGACCACGGCGGCGCCGATCACGTAGGGGCCGTAGGTCCGCCAGAGCTTGCGCACGCGGTCGCTGCGCAGTTCTTCGTCGATTTCGCGGATGATGTTTTCGTTGGACATGAAGCTCGGGCGCAAACGGGGGTCGAATTTGGGCGCAACATAGAGAGCCATGTGCATGAATGCAAACCCCCGCTCGACGGCGATTCCGCCAGCGGTGCGCCGGTGTTTCGCGCCACCGGCGCGCATGGTAGAAATCGGCATCTCCGGAGGCAGCACCATTCGCGCCCTGATCCTTGGCTTCGCCGCCGTTCTCAGCCTTGCCGCGGCCGCGCCCGCAGCGGCCGGTCGATTGATCGAACCGGCACTCCGCATCGCCGACGGGGGCTCGCAGGGCCCGCAGGTTGCCCTTACGCTCGATGCCTGCTCGGGGCTGGTGGATCACCGCATCCTCGACGAGTTGATCGCCGACGGCATCCCCGCGACCATCTTCGTCACCGGACGCTGGCTGAAGGGCAATGCTGACGCGTTCCGGCTGATGCTGGCGCATCCGGAGCTGTTCGAGATCGAGGATCACGGCGAAAACCACCTGCCGGCGGTGATCGGAACGGAGCGTCCGTACGGTCTCGAGCCGGCAGGTACGGCCGAAGCGGTGGCGAAGGAAGTGCTGAACGGCCGCGCCGACATCGCCCGCGCGGGCGGCGGAGAGGTGACGTGGTTCAGGGGCGCGACCGCGCTCTACAGTCCCGACGCCATCGAGTTGATCGCGTCGCTGGGCCTCAGGATCGCCGGGTTCTCGCTCAATGGCGACCTCGGCGCCAGCGTCGGCGAGAAGGCCGCCCTCGCCCGCATGCTCACCGCCCGGGACGGCGACGTGATCATCGCGCACATCAACCAGCCCAAGCGGCCCGCCGGCGCCGGCGTGGCGGAAGGCATCCGGCAACTGAAGGCGCACGGCTTCCGCTTCGTGCGCCTGCGCGACGCCACAGTGTCAGGCGGCTAGGGTCCCGCCGCTACGCACGGCCTCGGTCGGCGCCGGCGGGTTCGCCCGAACGGGGCGACTCCTCAAATGGAGCGCCCAGCCTCCCCGCGAATGTCGCCGGAAAACGCCACCGGCCTCTTCCGGGCGAAGGCCGCCTGCCGGTTTCGCAGCGCCTGAGCGCACCAGGGCACGATATCCGCGGCACCGAACGCCAGAATGTCGACCACCCGGCGCTGTCGGCGAGGCCGAGACAGCCGAGTGCCGGCGTTGTCGCTATGGGCCGGGCCATTGACCGGAACAGCTTTGCCTGTCGATGCCGGATCTGCCTTGTCGAGCTGGACGATCGGGCTGGGGTCGGCCTGCAGCACCGTGGTCCGCCACAGATTCGGGCCGAAACGGCCGAACAGGAAGCGATCGACCGCCATGTCGAAGCGATCGACCGCCATGTCATTGACGACTGGCGACGCCAGCGCGGCCTCGGCGGCGGCGCGTGAGAGCAGATACCCGGCGGTGCCGCGATGGGTTGAGAGCAGTTCCCTGAGTTGCACCCCGTCAACCGCGAAACGGGGACGGCCGAGCCTTACGGCCTGTCGCCGGGTTTCGAGACGGATGAGGTCGGCCCCGACACGAGCCAGGAGACCCGGCGCCAGGAACGGCATGACCTCGGGGCTCAGGATAGCGTCATCTTCGAGAACGAGGGCCTCATCGAGTTGCCGGTCCACCAGCGTTTGCCACAGGCGCTGGTGACTGAGGCCGCAGGCGAGGTCCCCGGTGCCCACCCTGTAGAAGTGCCCGGGGCGCTGCACGCGCGCGACGAGCGCTGCCGGCACCTCGGCAACGGTGACCGCCGATATGCGCTCAGCGGCGATCCCCAGTTGTTCGAACTGCCTCTCCATGTGCGCGCGCCGATCGATGCGGGCATCGAGGTTGATGTAGAAGACTGGGATCATGCTCGAACGATTGGTCATGGCGCGACAATGACATCGGCAGCATGGTCGATGGCAGCGCCAGAGAGGCGTTCAACCTGCTCCTGCGCCGCCGCAAGCGCGGATTGAATGTCGGAAGAGCCGATGCTGTCGACGGCCGCGTCAATGTCTGCCTGCGTGACGGTTGCCGCCTCAAAGGTCATTGGCCAGCCGACCCGGCGCAGCACGGCGGTGACCTTCGCTGTGCCCGGAATCTGGTCGATGGCGATAACCGGGCGCCCCATCGCAAGCCCGAGGAGGGCGCCATGCATCCGCGTCGTCAGGATCAGGTCGGCGTCGGCGAAGCGTCCCGCAATTTGCTCCGGGCCTTGCCCGGGGGCCAGTTCGGTGTCGACGGCATGGACATCGAAGCCGTGGCGACGGATGGTTTCGGCGAACAGGCGCTCGGCCTTCTCGTGCTCAGACCGGCGGCCCGGCCCGTATTCCCCCTGCGCCCCACGGAGGCACAGGCCGACGCGTCGCGGCGGGTTGAGGCTCGGAGACGTGGCGGCCGCAATGCCGTGCGGCGCGAGGTCGAAATGCGACTCCGCTGCGCCGTCGCGCGCCACGATCGCATCAAACCGTTCGGTCATCCGACCTTCATTGGGCATGATGCTGACACCGACCGCGTACTTCCTGGCCCCGGGATGGACGGCAAGGAAATCCCTCAGGAAGCTCCTGTCGAGCAGGGGACCGCAGACGAAGATGATCCGTGAGATCGTCCGGCGCAGGGCGAAGACGTCATCGAGGTTCAGGTGGCCTTCGAGGCCGAGTTCCGGGTGAGAAAGGATGGCGTGGGCATGACCACGCGCAGCCAGCGCCTTGGATAGATTGTCGACGGCATGCAGGTCACCTGCCGTGACCTTGCCGGCATAGCCCAGCGTCCCCCACCAGAGAATCACGGTGGGCGGCGCATCGATGGTTCGCTTCTGCAAGAGCCGCCGATACGGCGTCACGAAGGCCCTAGGTATGGCCACGACTTCCTCACGCTGGGCTTCACGGTTGAACAACCGCGCGTGCATAGCATGACGACTGTCACCTGTCGCCGGGCCGGGAGGCCGATAGCGCAGGTGCCCCTGGCCGTCCCGCCCGCCCTATTCCCACTCGATCGTGCCGGGGGGCTTTGAGGTGACGTCGTAGACGACGCGGTTGATGCCGCGCACTTCGTTGATGATGCGGGTGGCGGCGCGGCCGAGGAAGTTCATGTCGTAGGGGAAGAAGTCCGCGGTCATGCCGTCGACCGAGGTCACGGCGCGCAGGGCGCAGACGAACTCGTAGGTGCGGCCGTCACCCATCACGCCCACGGTCTGCACCGGCAGCAGCACGGCGAAGGCCTGCCAGATCTTGTCGTAGAGCCCGGCCTTCCTGATCTCGTCGAGATAGATCGCGTCGGCGCGGCGGAGGATGTCGAGCTTTTCGCGCGTCACCCCGCCCGGCAGGCGGATGGCGAGGCCGGGGCCCGGGAACGGGTGGCGGCCGACGAAGCGTTCGGGCAGGCCGAGCTCGCGGCCGAGCGCCCGGACTTCGTCCTTGAACAGCTCGCGCAGCGGCTCGACCAGCTGCATGTGCATGCGCTCGGGCAGGCCGCCGACATTGTGGTGCGACTTGATGGTAACCGAGGGGCCGCCCGAGAAGCTGACGCTCTCGATGACGTCCGGGTAGAGCGTGCCCTGGGCCAGGAACTGCGCGCCACCGATCTTCTTGGCCTCTTCCTCGAACACTTCGATGAACAGCCGGCCGATGGTCTTGCGCTTGGTCTCGGGATCCGCTTCGCCCTCGAGCGCGCCGATGAACTTGTCGGCGGCGTCCACATGGACGAGCGGGATGTTGTAGTGATCGCGGAACATCGACACGACTTCGTCGGCCTCGTTCATGCGCATCAGGCCGTGGTCGACGAACACGCAGGTGAGCTGGTCGCCGATCGCCTCGTGGATGAGGATGGCCGCGACCGAGCTGTCGACGCCGCCCGAGAGGGCGCACAGCACCCTGCCCTTGCCGACCTGGGCGCGGATCTTCTCGATCGCGCGCTGGCGGTAGGCGTGCATGTTCCATTCGGACTTCAGCCCGACGATGTTGTGCACGAAGGCCTGCAGGAGCTTGCCGCCGTCGGGGGTGTGCACCACCTCGGGGTGGAACATGGTGGTGTAGTAGCGCTTGTCCTCGTTCACTGCGATGGCGAACGGGGCGTTCTCGGAGGTGCCCACCACCTTGAAGCCGGGCGGCAGCTCGGTGACGCGGTCGCCGTGGCTCATCCACACCGGGTAGCGCCCGCCGACCTGCCAGAAGCCCTCGAACAGCGGCGAGGCCTGCTTGATCTCGACGTCGGCGCGGCCGAACTCGCGGGCATGGCCGCCCTCGACCTTGCCGCCCTGCTGCAGCGCAAGGGTCTGCTGGCCGTAGCAGATGGCGAGGATGGGCACGCCGCTATCGAACACCTCTTGCGGCGCACGCGGGCTGCCCTCTTCGGTCACCGAGGCGGGGCCGCCAGAGAAGATGACGCCCTTCGGCTTCATCCGCGCAAAGGCCTCACTGGCGCTCTGGAACGGATGGATCTCGCAGTAGACGCCGGTCTCGCGCAGGCGCCGCGCGATCAGCTGCGTCACCTGCGAGCCGAAATCGATGATGAGGATGGATTCAGCGGGTACGGCAGCGATGTCTTGCATGGGCCGGAAATAGAGCGCCCCCAAGGATTCCGCAAGCCTTACGCTGCCGGGGGACGCCCATGCCTCACGGCTATGCCACCTGGCCGGCGGCCGCCGGGTCGTTGGCGCGGGTGAGCTTGCCGGCGAGATTGCGGTTGAGAGCCGATTCCAGCGTACGGCGGAGCTGGGCGTCGTTGCCGACGGCAGCCGTCAGCTGCGCCTGGTCGAACACCAGGGCGCGGGTCGGCTTGACCACGATCGCGGTCGCGGTCGCCGGCTTGCCGGAGAGAAAGCTCAGCTCCCCGATATAGTCGCCGGGGCCGCAGATGGCGACCAGGCGCTCGCCGTGCTCGACCTTGACGATGCCGTCGGCGATGTAGGTCAGCTGGGTGACCTTCGCCCCCTCATGGGTCAGGACCGTGCCGGGCTCGTAGCGCTCGAGCTCGGCGAGGTCGAGCAGGCGCTTGATGGCGCTGCGATCGACCGTATCAGGCATGTTGTCCGCGAAGTGCTGGTGCTCCTCGTCGAAGCGGTGGTGGTGCTCGTAGTACCAGATGATCAGCAGCTGGACGACGTTGACGATGACGAAGATCGTCTCCCACAGCACGCTCACCGGATCGAGCACGAAGACCGCGCGATAGACGATCTTGGCCAGCCCCGAGGCCACGGCCAGCAGGCGCAGCGTCACCATGCGGCGCATCAGCATGGAAACGATCAGCAGGAAATAGGTGAAGTGCCCGAACAGGATGACGGGATCGGTGAGCCCCCTGAGGAGCTGTTCGAGCATGGTGTCCATTCTGACCGCAGCAGCTGGCGGCCCCGCCACCAAGGCGGGACCAGATAGATCGGCTGGCCTCAGCCGCCCGGCAGGGCGCTATTCGAGGCGCGCAGCCGCCGAACCAGCATGCGCATGACGTTGAGGGCGAAATACGGCGACTCGCTGGTCATGAACAGGAACTGCTTCTCGCTCACCGGCACGACGACCGTGTCGGTTTCGGCGACGACCGTGGCGCTGCGCGGGGCGCTGTCAATCAGCGCCATCTCGCCGAAGATCTCGCCCTCGCCCAGCAGCTGCAGCGTCTTGTTGCCGTGCCGGATGGCGACCTTGCCGGACTTCACCACGAAGAACTCGGTGCCCGCGTCGCCCTCCCGGAAAATGATCTCGCCGGCCCCGAAGGTCCGGGTATCCTCGGTGGCGCGCGCGAGTAGCGTGAAGTCGACGAAGCTGCCGCTCATTGTGAATGCAAACCGGCGGACGCGTGCGCCCCGGCCCCCTGTCCAAGCTGCCCTCTTCTCTGATTTTTGTGTGACAGTTTGCTGACAGCGGAGTGACGGCCCGGCGTTCTGCCTCCACCATCGCACCGCCGGCGCGCGCAGGGACTCCCACAGCCGAGGTCGTCAGTTGAGGAGCGCGACCGAGAAGTTCAGCACCGAGGCGAAGCCGACCCAGGCGGCGTAGGGGATGAACAGCGACGCCGACAGTCGGTCCCGGTTCCAGCGCTCGATGATGAAGGCGACGATCAGGACGAAGATGACCAGGATCACCGCGAAGGCCGGCCACAGCAGGTGCAGCGAGAACCACACCGGCGACCAGGCCCAGTTCAGGATCATCTGGCCGTACCACAGCTTCATTCCGGCCCCGGCGCGGTCGGCAAGGAAGGTCCTCCACCCGGCGATGGCAATCAGCACGTAGAGGATGGACCAGACCGGGCCGAACAGCCAGTTCGGCGGGTTGAACGGCGGCTTGTTCAGACTCGCGTACCACTCGCCGGGGGCGGTGGTGGTGCCGATCAGCGCGCCGACGCCAATCACCACGGCCAGGAACACCGCGAGGACGACAAGCGAACGGGGCGACCTGAGGTCGGAAGCAGTCAGGGTGCTCATGCCCAAAGCAACGCACCTGCGGGCACGAAGTTTCGCCGCGCCGGTAATAACGTCTAGTCGGTCAGCGTGCAGTCGCGCGCGATGTCGAGGGTGAACCTGCCGTCGTGACCGTCGGCACCGGCATGGACGATCTCGACGCTGCGCTCGTCGGCGGCCCAGAGCGGAGCGGCCTTGAGCAGCACCGGGTGTGCCTCTGGCAGGTCGACGACGCAGCCGCGGCGAACCCGGCCGCCATTGGCCTCGGTTTCGGCCACGATGCTGCGATGGCACTTGTCCTCGCAGAATTCGCCGATCTCGATCGTCACACGGCCCGAGGGCGAGACGAACGTGTAGTTGGCGCTGAGCTGAGGAATGGCGAGCCACATGATGGTTCCGGATACCAGCACGAGCGCGATCGAACCGGCGATGACCCAGCCGGCCGACCAGCCGCTCGCTCCGGCTCTCGCCATGGCTCAGCCCTTCTGCATCGCGATGCAGTAGAAGCCGTCGGTGCCGCTGGTGCGCGGCGTCACGGCCACGCCGCCCTCGGGCGAGAAGCGGGCGCGCAGCTTCGTGCCCGAGAAATGCGCCATCCACAGCTTGTTGCCGGGGATGGCGGTGAACTCGGGGTTGGCGGCAAGAAAGGCCAGGGCCTGGCCGGCATTCTCCTCGGGCAGCACCGAGCAGGTGATGTAGACCAGCGTGCCGCCCGGCTTCAGGTAGGTCGCGGCGTCGGCGAGGATGGCATGCTGCTCGGCGACCCGGGCCGCCAGTTGCTCGGGCGTCAGCTTCCACTTGGTGGTCGGCTGGCGGCGCCAGGTCCCGGTGCCGGTGCACGGCGCATCGACAACGACGCGGTCGAGCTTGCCCCTGAGGTCGTCGAGCACGCCGGCTCCCGGCGCCCGGACCTGCACGTTGCGCACACCGGCGCGCTTCAGCCGGTCGTAGATCGGCGCGAGGCGGGTGCGATCGCTGTCATAGGCGAAGATCTGGCCGCGGTTCTGCATGGCGGCGGCCATGGCGAGGGTCTTCCCCCCGGCGCCGGCGCACAGGTCGAGCACCTGCTCGCCGCCGCGCGGGCTGGCCAGCGCCGCGACGACCTGGCTGCCGAAGTCCTGCACTTCGAACCAGCCCTTGAGGTAGCCTTCCTCGCTGGTGACGTTGGGCGTGCGGCTGTCGCGCGCCCCGGCGGGAAAGCGGATGCCTTCGGGGATCCGGATCTCGCTCTCGGGCGTGAACCGGCCCAGCCCGCGCATCACCTTGTCGCGGTTGGCCTTGAGCGTGTTGATGCGCAGGTCGAGCGGCGGGCGATCGGCAAGGCCCTGCGCCTCGGCGATCCAGTCCTCGCCGAAGCTCTGCCGCAGGTGCGGCACGACCCATTCCGGCACGTCGGCCCGGACATGGTCGGGCGCCCCGGCGAGCGGGTCGGCCGCCGTCAGCCGCGCCGCTTCTTCCGGCGTGATCGGCGCCGGGGCGAAGCGATCGCCGCCGAAGCTCTCGTTTAGCGTGGCGATATCCTCGCCCCACTCGCGCACCGCCACCGCCAGCACCAGTGCCCGCGGCTCGTCGGCGCCCATGGTCCAGGCCAGCGACGCGCGGCGGCGCAGCGCGTCGTAGACCAGGTTGCCGATGGCGGCGCGGTCGCCCGCGCCGGCGAAGCGGTTGTTGAGTCCCCAGGCCTTCAGCGCCTCCGCCACCGGGCGCTTGTGCGCATCGATATCGGCCAGCACGTCGATGGCAGCGGCAATCCGGCCCGGCAGGCGCATCAGTTGCCGCCGCGGTAGTTGGGGCTCTCGCGGGTGATCGAGACGTCGTGCACGTGGCTCTCGTTGAGGCCGGCGCCCGAGATCTTCACGAACACCGAGTTGTCGCGGAACTCCTGCAGGTCGTGCGCCCCGGTATAGCCCATGGCGGCGCGCAGGCCGCCGGCGAGCTGGTGCAGTACGTTGCCGGCCGCGCCCTTGTAGGGCACCTGGCCCTCGATCCCCTCGGGCACGAGCTTGAGGCTGTCCCGCACTTCCTGCTGGAAGTAGCGGTCGGCCGAGCCGCGCGCCATGGCGCCCACCGAACCCATGCCGCGATACGACTTGTAGGAGCGGCCCTGGTACAGGTAGACCTCGCCCGGGCTCTCGTCGGTGCCGGCCAGCAGCGAACCGACCATGGCGACGCTCGCGCCGCCGGCGAGCGCCTTGGCCAGGTCGCCCGAGAACTTGATGCCGCCGTCGGCGATCACCGGGATGCCGTGCCTGTCGGCCTCCTCGGCGCACGCCATCACTGCGGCCAGCTGCGGCACGCCGACGCCGGCGACGATGCGGGTGGTGCAGATCGAGCCGGGGCCGATGCCGACCTTGACGCAGTCCGCGCCGGCGTCGATCAGCGCGCGCGTCGCCTCGGCCGTCGCGACGTTGCCGGCGACGATGCGGGTCGAATTGCTCTCGCGCTTCACCCGCTCCACCGATTTCAGCACGCCGGTCGAATGCCCGTGCGCCGTATCGACGACCAGGAGATCGACGCCCGCATCGATCAGCGCCAGCGAGCGCTCGAAGCCGGCATCGCCGACGCCGGTCGCGGCGGCGACACGGAGGCGCCCCTGCGCATCCTTGACGGCGTTCGGATTGAGCTGCGCCTTCTCGATGTCCTTGACGGTGATCAGCCCGACGCAGCGTCCGTCGTCGTCGACGACCAGCAGCTTCTCGATGCGGTGGGCGTGGAGCAGGCGCTTGGCGTCCTCCTTGCTCACCCCGTCGCGCACCGTGACGAGGTTCTCGTGCGTCATCAGCTCGGCGATGCGCTGGTGCGGATTGGAGGCAAAGCGCACGTCGCGGTTGGTGACAATGCCCACCAGCTTGCCGAGGCGGCGACCGCCGGTGCCGCCGTTCTCGACCACCGGAATGCCGGAGATGCGGTTCGCATCCATCAGCGCCAGCGCATCGGCGAGGGTGGCGTCGGGCCCGATGGTGATGGGGTTCACCACCATGCCGCTCTCGAAGCTCTTGACCTGCCGCACCTGCTCGGCCTGCTCGAGCACGTCCAGGTTCTTGTGGATCACGCCCATACCGCCGGCCTGGGCCATGGCGATGGCCATGCGGCTCTCGGTCACCGTGTCCATCGCCGACGACAGGATCGGGATGTTGAGGAAGATGTCCTTGGTCACCCGCGTGCGGATATCCACATCGGTCGGCAACACGTCGGAGCGCGCGGGCTGCAGCAGCACGTCGTCGAACGTGAGTGCGCTGTCACCGGTGATGGAGGTAATGATCTTTGCCAAGGGCTTGGCCCTTCCCTTCTGAGCACCAGAAAAACGGAAGCCCGTGAGCGGGTACGACTCGTCGCCGGCTCACGGGTTGGCGAGGGTGATTACCACCGGCCCGGGGGTTTGGGAAGGCGCTTCGCGCATGGCCGGCATGCGTGCGGAAGCCTCGGCCAGTTCGCGAACCGACGGGCCAGGCAAGCATTGAAGTGGCGTGCTCGGCGTCACGCCTGCCCCCCGGAGCCAGAACAAGAGAACCCGAATGCCCCTAGAACTCATCCACCTCAATCCCGACAACATGCACAGAAACCCGGCCTTTTCGCAGGGGATCATCATCCCGCCCGGCATGCGCACGCTGCTCATCGGCGGGCAGAACGCCGTCGACGCAAAGGGCGAGATCGTCGGCAAGGGCGATACCGCGGCGCAGACCGCGCAGGCCATCGACAACCTGGTCAAGGTCCTCGAGGCGGCGGGCGGCAGCCTTGCCAACCTGGTGCGTGTCGGCTTGCTCCTGCGCGACGACGCCGACCTGCGGGCCGGCTTCGGTGCCTGGATGGCGAGGGCCGGCGAGATCCCGAACCCGCCGACGGTCACCGCCGCCTTTGTCAGCCGGCTTGCCGCACCCGACTACCTCGTCGAGATCGAGGCCACGGCAGTGCTGCCGTGAACTGCCAGTGCCTCGCGGTTGTGATTGGCGACGTGCGCGAGCGGGCGTAAGCTCGCCTGCGGACGCGCCTTCACGGTGCGGGTTCAATGCGCACCGGAGAGGGAGACGCCGACCGAAAAGCACGAACGAGGAGGAGTAGATGGCAGACAACGGCAGACAAGCCGGGCCCCGGTGCATCGCGCTGGTGGGGCCGTTCGCGAGTGGCAAGACCTCGCTGCTCGAGGCGATCCTGATGCGGACTGGGGCCATCACCCGACAAGGCCATGCCAGGGACGGCAACATGGTGGGCGATGCGTCCCCGGAAGCCCGGTCCAACGGCATGAGCGTTGAGCTCAATGTCGCCGAAACGGAGTTCATGGGCGACCGCTACACCTTCATCGATTGTCCCGGCTCGGTCGAGTTCCAGTATGAATCGCTGCCGGTGCTGGCCGGTGTGGACATGGCGGTGGTGGTCGCCGAGGCCGACCCCAAGAAGGTCCCTGCCCTGCAGCTGATCCTGCGCGACCTGGAGGCGCGGCGGTTGCCGCACATCGTCTTCCTCAACAAGATCGACAAACTCTCTGGCTCGGTGCGCGACATCCTCGCGATGCTGCAACCGGCGAGTCGCGCGCCGCTGGTGCTGCGGCAGCTGCCGATGACCAGGGGCGGCATCGTCACGGGCTGCATCGACCTGGCGCTCGAGCGAGCGCACGTCTACCACGAGGCGCGCGAGAGCGAGATCGTGGCCCTGCCCGACGGCGAGAAGGCGGCCGAGGTGGAGGCGCGTACGGCGATGCTGGAGCAGATCGCCGATTTCGACGATGTGCTGATGGAGCAGCTGCTCGAGGACGTGGCGCCGGAAAAGAGCCTCATCTTCAAGGATCTGGCCGAAGAGATGCGGGCCGGCAGGATCAGCCCGGTGTTCATCGGCTCGGCCGAGCACGGCAACGGCATCACGCGGCTACTCAAGGCCATCCGCCACGAGGCCCCGACAGTGCGCGAGACGCGCGAGCGGCTCGGGCTGACCGATGCGTCCGGCACCGTGGTGCAGGTGATGAAGACCATGCAGACGGCGCGCAGCGGCAAGATGTGCGTGGCGCGGGTGCTGGCCGGCAAGGTCACGGACGGCATGACGCTGCGCTCGCCCGACGGGCGGGACTGCAAGGTGTCGGGCCTGTTCCGCGTGATGGGCCAGGATACGCAGAAGCGCGACGCAGCGCAGGAAGGCGATACGGTGGCGCTCGGCAAGGTCGAGGCGGCGCGCACCGGCGACACGCTGTCGACCACGATGGTGCCGGAGCTCGCGCCGCTGCCCGAGAGCCGGCCGATGATGGCCGTGGCCATCGCACCCAAGGAACGCAAGGACGACGTCCGGCTGTCTGCAGCGCTGCAGCGCATCCTCGAGGAAGACCCCTCGCTCCGCCTCACGCACATGGCCGAGACCGGCGAGACGGTGCTCGAAGGACACGGCGAGATGCACCTCAGGGTCGTCATCGACCGGCTGACCGGACGCTACGGCGTACCAGTCACATCCTCGGTGCCGCGCATCGCCTACCGCGAGACCATCCGCAAGGCCGCCAATGTGCGCGGCCGGCACAAGAAGCAATCGGGCGGGCACGGCCAGTTCGGCGACGTGGTGCTGACCATCCGGCCGCAGCCGCGCGGTTCGGGCAACGGCTTCGACGAGAAGATCACCGGCGGGGTGGTGCCGCGCCAGTACATCAGCTCGGTCGAGGCCGGGGTGCGCGAATATCTCGACATGGCCGGCCCGCTCGGCTTCCCGGTGGTCGACGTCGCGGTGACGCTGACCGATGGCTCGTACCACACGGTCGACTCGTCCGACATGGCGTTCCGGCAGGCGGCGCAGATCGGCATGCGTGAAGGCATGCCGCAATGCGAGCCGGTGCTGCTCGAGCCGGTGATGGACGTCACGGTGCGCTGCCCGAGCGAGGCGACGGCGCGCATCAACGCCATCCTGCCCCGCCGTCGCGGCCAGATCATCGGGTCGGACGCCCGCGAGGGCTGGGACGGCTGGGACGAGGTGCATGCCCTGGTCCCGGCCTCCGAGATGCAGGACCTCATCGTGGAGTTGCGTTCAGCCACCGCCGGTGTGGGCAGCTTCGTGCAGGAGTTCGACCATCTTGCCGAGATCGGCGGCAAGGTCGCCGAGGAGATCGCCGGCAAGTACGGGCGACACGCGGGCGTGTAGGACGAGTTGTCTTCCACCCCCCGGCCGCATCGCGCCTCCCTCCCCCTTGTGGGGAGGGATTGAGGGAGGGGGTGGCGCGGTGATCACCGATGGCCTCCACCCCCAGCCCCTCCCCTCCGGCGCGTGGCTCCCCCCACCCAGTTCCGCTAGGTCCTCGCTGACGCGAGAACCAAGCTGCACTGCCCTCCCCACAAGGGGAGGGAGGCCGGTGGATGGGGCGATGATTCACGGGTCTCCCTCCCCCTCGTGGGGAGGGCAGCGGCGCTTGTGAGCGATAGCGAACTAGCAAAGCTGGGTGGGGGTGGGCCACGCGCACCGACGGACCGGCGATCCCGCGTCAACGTCAGGCTTCGGCGGCAGCCTTCTCCACCGCCGGCAGATCCATCGCCTCGATATCGGCGATCAGCGGCTCGATGCGGTCGACGAGGTCGACGTAGCGCTGCTCCATGACGAAGTTGAGCGTCATGAATTCCCGACCGGGGCAGAAGGTGCAGATGTTCTGGGCCGGGTGATAGGCGCCGCAATAGATCGGTTCCATCATCCACTCGGTGACCGGCCCGAAGGTCCGGTGCGGCGGCACCAGCGTCAGGACCGTGTCGGTCTGGCCCGAGAAGCGCCAGAAACGGGGACCGTAGAGGAACGGAAACAGCTTCTGGACTTTGCGATGCAAGGCGAACAACGCCAGCGTCTGCACCTGGAAGGAGGTGACGTCCGAATTCTCGATCTCGCTGACCACGCGGTCGACGTTGCGCACGTAGTCGACGAAATCCGGGATGAATCTGAACTTCGCCATCAGCGCCCGGACGCGGAAGAAATCGTCGTCGACCTCGTTCCGCCGGGTGTCGAGCATGGTGTAGGCGGCGGTGATCATCCGCTCGTTGTGGCGGTGATCGGTGTCCGAATGGAGCGCGTGCGTCACCAGCGCGAAATACAGCGAGCGCTGCCGTACGCCGAGGCGATTGGCCAGCTTGCGCAGGCGGTCGCGCTCGAGCGCCAGCGTGCGGTAGCCGAACGGCTTGTCGGCCGGCGACAGCACGTGGGCGAAGAACAGGTGCAGCACCACGCCGATGCCGGCGCCAAGCGCTCCCTTGAAGCGTTGTCCGAGCGCCACCTTGTTGGTCTTGTTCTTCTGGATACCGTGGCTGGCAGTCTGCGAGCGCGACAGCAGGGCCGAGTCCGAGCCCTCGAGCACGCAATGGGCGGCGCGAACCTGGATGATCGAGGCCCTGCCCTCCCCATCCGGCCCGCCCTTGCGCGTCGCGGCCATGAAGCGGAACAGCGGCAGGTCCGGTTGATCGAAGATGTCGGCGCTCTTGCCCAGCCACTTGTCGGGGTAGCCGTCGAAATCATCGACCATCTCGACGGAGGTGATCGCGTCGAGCTGGCTCTCGGTCAGCGGGTGGCCGGGGCGCGCGCCGACAAAGCCATGGGTCAGTTGCGGCGCCAGGCCGACCACCTGCGCCACCAGGCGCTTGAGTCGTTCCTGGTCGAACGTCTCCTTGGAGAACGCGGTGAAGAAGATTGTGTCCTTGCCGGTGAAAAGGAACCACTGGAAATTGGTGAAGAGCGCCTGCGGATCTTTCTGCACGGCTGCGAGGGCGAGATCGAGCGCCTCGGCATGATCGGACGCAAAGCTCGACGACGAAAAACTCTTCATGACAACTTCCGGCGGATTCCCTGCAGTGAATAAGCCATGCATTGCGCACGAGGGTCAATTGCCGAGACTCGCACGCTTTTTTGTGCCCAAAGTCTGGTTGCGCCACCGGGTCATGCGCCGTATTGCTGGCTAGGTTGATTTCAATCCTAATCGTGCCTCGGCCGAGCCCCCCGCCTTGCGCGTCATCCCCCTTGTCCTCGCGGTCGCGCTGTTCATGGAAAACATGGACTCGACCGTCATTGCCACATCGCTGCCCGCGATCGCGGCCGACATCGGCACCGAGCCGATCTCGCTCAAGCTCGCGCTCACCGCCTATTTCGTGGCGCTCGCCATCTTCATCCCGCTCTCGGGCTGGATGGCCGACCGGTTCGGGGCGCGGAACATCTTCCGCGTCGCCATCGTAGTGTTCATGGCCGGCTCGATCTGCTGTGCGTTCTCGGATTCGCTGCTGGCCTTCGTGCTGTCGCGCTTCCTGCAGGGGATCGGCGGCTCGATGATGACGCCGGTGGCGCGGCTGGTGCTGGTGCGTACGACGCCGCGCAACGAACTGGTGTCGGCCATGGCCTGGCTCACCATCCCGGCCCTGATCGGACCGATCTCCGGCCCGCCGCTGGGCGGCTTTCTCACCACCTATCTCAGCTGGCACTGGATCTTCTGGATCAACGTGCCGATCGGCCTGATCGGCCTGGTGCTGGTGACCAGGTTCCTCAACACGCCCGACAGCCGCAACGAGCGGCCGATCGACGTACCGGGCCTCGTCCTTTCGGCGATCACTTTCGCCGGCGTCATGTTCGGGTTTTCGGTGATCAGCCTGCCGGCCATCCCGACCGTCGCCGGCTACGCCTCGATCGTGGTGGGCATGATTGCCGGCTGGCTCTATCTCGGGCATGCGCGGCGCACCGAGTATCCGATCCTCGATCCGGCGATGTTCAGGCTGCCGCTGTTCCGCAACGCCATCATCGGCGGCTCGCTGTTCCGCATCGGCATCGGCGCCTTCCCCTTCCTCATGCCGCTGATGCTGCAGCTGACCTTCGGGCTCACCCCGTTCGAGTCCGGCCTCACCACCTTTATCGCCGCATTCGGCGCGATCCTCTCCAAGTTCGGCGCCGAGAGGCTGTACGCGACGTTCGGCTTCCCGCGCACCCTCATGGTGACGGCGGTGATCGGCTGCCTGTTCCTCGCCATCAACGGCCTGTTCACCCCGGCGGTGCCGCACTGGCTGCTGATGGCAGCGCTGCTGGTCGGCGGGCTCACCCGCTCGTTCTTCTTCACCGGCGTCAACGCGCTCGTCTTTTCCGATGTGGACGACGCCCGCACCAGCCAGGCGACCGCCATCAACGCGGTGAGCCAACAGCTCAGCGTCGCTGGTGGCGTCGCGGTGGCGGGTGGCGCGCTCGAGATCTTCTCGAACATGCATGGCGGCGGGCTGACCCTGTCGGACTTCCACCTCGCCTGGTTCGTGGTCGCCGCCGTCGCCGTGTGCAGCGCCATCCCCTTCCTGCGCCTGCCGCCCGACGCCGGCAGTGACGTGTCGGGACACCGGAAGAAGACGCCCGAAAAGCCTGTCCCTGCCACGATCTGAACCGATGTCCGCGCTCCGCCTCACCCCGCTGATCCTCGCCGTCGCCCTGTTCATGGAGAACATGGACTCGACCGTGATCGCCACCTCGCTGGCCGCCATCGCACACGACATCCAGACCGAGCCGATCGCGCTCAAGCTCGCGCTCACCACCTACATGGTGGCGCTCGCCATCTTCATCCCGATCTCGAGCTGGATGGCCGACAAGTTCGGCGCCAAGCACGTGTTCCGCTGGGCCATCGTCGTGTTCATGGCCGGCTCCGTCTGCTGCGCCATCTCGGATTCGCTGCTGACCTTCGTGCTGTCGCGGTTCCTGCAGGGCATGGGCGGGGCGATGATGACGCCGGTGGCGCGGCTGGTGCTGGTGCGGGTGACGCCGCGCAACCAGCTGGTCGACGCCATGGCGTGGCTGTCGATCCCCGGCCTGGTCGGGCCCATCGTCGGGCCGCCGGTCGGGGGCTTCATCACCACCTTCGCCAGCTGGCACTGGATCTTCCTGATCAACGTGCCGATCGGCATCCTCGGCATCCTGATGGTCAACAGGTACCTGCCCGAGTGGCACCGCAACGAGCCGCGTGCGATGGACTTCACCGGGTTCCTGCTCGCCGGCATCTGCTTTGCCGGCCTCGTGTTCGGCATCTCGGTGCTGACGCTGCCGGCCCTGCCCGCGAGCTTCGGCTATGGCTCGCTGCTGCTCGGCATCGTCTCCGCCATTGCCTACTGGTTCCACTTCCGGCGCACCGAGCACCCGCTGCTCGACCTGGGCCTGTTCCGCCAGCGGTTGTTCCGGCTCACGATGATCGGCGGAACTGTCTTCCGGCTCGGCACGGGCGCCATGCCGTTCCTGTTTCCGCTCATGCTGCAGCTGGCGTTCGGTCTCAATCCGTTCGAGAGCGGCATGGTCACCTTCGCCTCGGCGGTCGGGGCGTTCTCGCTGAAGTTCGTCGCGGAGCGGATCATCGAGCGGCTCGGCTTCCGGACGAGCCTCGTCCTTGCCTGCACCATCACGGCTGGCGGTGTGCTCGCGATGGGGCTCTATACCCCCGGCACGCCGACGCCGTTGATGATGGCGCTGCTCGTCGTCACCGGCTTCTTCCAGTCGCTGTTCTGGACGGCCACCAACGCCTTCATCTTTGCCGACATCGCCAACAAGGATGCCGGGCAGGCCAATGTGATGAGCCAGGTCAGCGTGCAGCTGTCGCTGGCCTTCGGCGTGGCGGTCGGCGGCGGCGTGCTCGAGGGCGTCCGCTTGCTGCACGGCGGCGGCGAGCCGCTGCTGGGCGACTTCCACATCGCCTTCTGGGTGATGGCGGTGCTGACCATCGTCTCGGCGCTTATCTTCCTGCGCGTACCCAAGACCGCCAGCATGCACAGCCATGCGGAAAGCGGTTCGGCGGCGGAGTAGCGGTCTCCGCCCACCGGAGAGCACAGTCTAGCCTCGCCACCGGCTGTCATCCCAGCGGAAGCTGGGATCCAGCTCGCAGCCCGCGCAGGTGGATAGATGGATTCCAGCCCTCGCTGGGATGACATCCAGTCGGGGGGCAGGCCGGTGGCACCGCCTCGCCGCTTCCCTACCCCTTGAAGCCGCGCGCGATGAGATACGTCTCGGCCGAGTCCTGCCGGCTGGCCTTGGGCTTGGCATGCATGGTGGTGGTGAAGTTCTGCTTCAGCAGATGCAGCAGCTCGTGCTCGGTGCCGCCCTGGAACACCTTGGCGATGAAGGTCCCGCCCGGCGCCAGCACGCGGATGGCGAAATCGGCGGCCAGTTCGACCAACCCGATGATCCTGAGGTGATCGGTGGCGCGATGCCCGGTGGTCGGCGCCGCCATGTCGGACATCACGATATCGGCCTTGTGCCCACCGAGCGCATCGATCAGCGCTTGCGGGGCGTCCTCGTCGTTGAAATCCTTCTGCAACAGGATGACGCCCGGAATCGGGTCCATCTCGAGGTAGTCGATCCCCACGATCAGCGGGTTCTCCTCGGTCGAGCCGACGATCGGCGCGGCGACCAGCGACCAGCCCCCGGGGGCCGCGCCAAGATCCACGATGCGCATGCCCTTCTTGAACAGGTGGTAGCGCTCGTCGAGTTCCTTGATCTTGTAGGCAGCACGCGAGCGCAGGCCCTCGGTGCGGGCCCTTGCGACGTACGGGTCGTTGAGCTGGCGCTGCAGCCACAGGGTCGAGCCGATCTTGCGGCCCTTGGCGGTCTTCACCCGCACCTTGAGGTGGCGGTCGGACCGGCGCCCGATGCCCTCTCCGGATCCCTTGGGCATCAGCGGCTCCTGCGCGGGTTGGTGCGGGTCGTTCGGTCCGCGTCGATCAACGAAATCAGGATCCCCTCGCGCAGGCCGCGATCGGCGACGCGCACGCGCTCGGTCGGCCACTCGCGGCGGATGGCCTCGAAGATGGCGCAGCCGGGCAGCACGAGGTCGGCGCGGTCCCTGCCGATGCAAGGATGGGCCACGCGGCGGTCGAAGGTCATGCCGAGCAGCGCCTTCATGGTGGCGTCCACGTCGGCGCGGCTCATCCACAGGCCATCGACCTTCTGCCGCTCGTAGCGCTCGAGCCCGAGATGGAGGCCGGCGAGGGTCGTGACCGTGCCGGACGTGCCGATCAGGTGCACGGGGTGCTCGGCAATCATCTGCCTGAGCTTCTCGCGGCCGCGGAACTGCCGAAGGTGGCCGGAAACAAACTGCACCATGTCCTCGAACGTGTCGTTGGTGACATGCATGCCGCCAAACTTCTCGGCGATCGAGACGACACCCACCGGCAGGGACTGCCACGAGCGGATGGACGAGGACATGCGCCCCTGCCGGCGTGGCCGGCCTCCGCGGAAATCGAGCCAGGCCAGCTCGGACGAGCCGCCGCCGATGTCGAACATCAGCGCCCCTGCCGAATCCTCCTCGATCAGGTCGGCGCAACCGGTCACGGCCAGCGAGGCCTCCGTCTGCCGGTCGACGATCTCGAGCCTGAGCCCCAGTTCGCGCTCGACGCGGGCGATGAACTCGAGGCCATTGGCGGCCGAGCGACAGGCTTCGGTGGCGATAAGCCGCACGCGAGCCGGCTCGTGCTCGCGCAGCTTGTTGCGGCACAGGCGCAGCGCCTCCATGGTCCGTTCCATGGCGGCGTCGGAGAGGCGGCCGGTGGTCGAGAGCCCCTCGCCGAGGCGGACGATGCGGGTGAAGCCATCCAGCACGCGGAAGCTGTCCTCGTGCGGCCGCGCGATCAGCAGGCGACAGTTGTTCGTGCCAAGATCGAGAGCGGCATAGAGGGGCCCGCGCGGCCGACGCGCAGAATGGGCTGGGGAATGCGTCCGCCGTTCCGCTCCGCCCTGATCCGGTTGCCCCCCGGCTCCTGCGGTCGACTGGGCCGGGCTCGCGCCCTGCCCTTCACGGATCCGCAGCGTGGCAGCGGCCTCGACTGCGGCGGCAGACCGATCGAGATCGGCCAACCTTCAACTCCATCTCCTGTGCGGTCGCTGCAACCGGCCGGAACCGGGGCGCCCGAGCGCAGGCTTATTTTCAGTGTCGCCAAAAACCCTAGTGGATGATGGCGGTGCGTGCAACGCCCAGAATCGCCACGTCGCCGCCACGTGCACGCCGCCTCGATGAACGCTGATTGAACGCGAAATCGGGTGTTGATCCCAAACTCGAATGCCGCTAGAAGCCACCACCGAACGCCGAGGGCCATCCGCCCCGCGTTCCCAGGCACGCGCTTGGGGAATAGTTCAATGGTAGAACAGCGGACTCTGACTCCGTTAATCTTGGTTCGAATCCAGGTTCCCCAGCCAATCCTGACCAGCTGATTTCGCCTCGCTCTCCGAAGAGTGTCTCCAGAACAGAGGGTGGCGTTCGGTGACTCATCCCAGCCATCGCTGCGATCATATCCAGCAGCATGCCGTTGACGGCATCAGATATCCGCTTGGGCCGTCCTCGATCGTCTGATCCTGGGTCGCTGCAACAGGACGATGACGCAGGCGCACCGGGGCTGCGGCGACGTCAGCGGTCGAGGCCGGTGTCATCGTCCGCACTGTGGTGCGGCGCTGCTTCGTTCGGGCCTGTCGATAGCCGGGCCATCGGCAGATGCCAGCCGAAGTGTATCGCCATCAAGCGCAGGCCGAGGCAGGCCAGCCCGCCGACCAGTGCAGACACTCCATAGGGTAGCCCGAGCAGGTGGCCGACGACGACGATCGATGATCCGGCCAGGGCGGCAACGGCATAGAGATCAGACCGGAGAACGTGCGGGACCTGGGTGACGAGGACATCCCGCAGCATGCCGCCGCCGATGCCGGTGAGCATCCCCAGAAGGGCGGCCATGACTGGGCTCAGGCCGAACTGAAGAGCCTTCTGTGCTCCTGCAACCGCAAAGAAAGCCAATCCTACCGCGTCGAACAGCAGCACAGGGCTCCGCAGCCTGGCCACGCCGGGGTAGCGGAAGAAGGTGATCAGGCCCGCGATCACCGACACGACGAGATAGAACAGGTCGGTCAGCGCCGCCGGGGGAACGGCCCCGATCAACAGATCGCGCGTGATGCCTCCGAAATTGCCGGTGACGAACGCCAGGACAAGAATGCCGAACAGGTCGAGGCGGCGATTGGCTGCCGCCGTCGCGCCGCTCAGGGCGAAAACGAAGGTTCCGCCCAAGTCCAGAATGCGTATGAACACTTCCATCGGCATCATCCGGCCGCCGTGGGGATGCGGCGCCACCGCATGGATTGTGCCGGCATCGTCACTTCTCCGCGGTTTCTCCCAGCCAGGCGAGGGCACCGACGACAAGCGTTTCGATCCCGGTCTGCAATGTCGGATGCAGCACCGGCGCGAATTTCGGGCTGTGGTTCACCGGCAGGTCGTTGATGGTCCCGGCCTTTTTGGCTTTGGCGTAGGTCTTGGGATCGGTTCCGCCGACGAACCAGAATACCGAGGGGACCTGGAACGCGGTGGCAAAGCAACCGAAGTCCTCGCTCGCCGGCGCCGGACCGGTATGAAAGACGCGCTCCGTGCCGAAATGCTCCCTGAATGACGCGGCGATCCGGTCACTGGCGGTCTTGTCGTTGACGTTGAGCGGATAACGGTCGAGCGGAGTGATCTCCGGCTTGCGCGGGGCGCCTGACGCTTCGGCCTCGGCATTGACGATACGCTCGATGGCGGAAAGCACGTGCTTGCGCACGCCGGGATCGAAGGTCCGTACATTGAGTTTGATGATGGCGTCATCGGGGATGACGTTTTCCTTCGTGCCGGCCTGCAGCACGCCGACCGTGACGACGGCGGCATCGGTCGCCGCTACCTCGCGCGAGACGATGGTCTGCAAGCGGAGGACGATCGACGCCGCCATCACCACCGGATCGATGCTCGCCTGCGGCATGGATCCGTGGGCGCCGCGACCGAACAACCGGATCTGCAGGCTGTCCGCCGCCGACGTGATGGGCCCTGCACTACCGGCCATGGTGCCGGCCGCACCTACCATGACATGTTGGCCAAGGACGATATCGGGTTTGGGGAAGCGCTCGATCAGCCCGTCATCGACCATGGCCCGGGCACCCTGGGCCGTCTCTTCTCCCGGCTGGAAGACGACCATCAGCGTACCGTTCCACGCGTTGCGCGCCCTGGCGAACAGGATCGAGGCGCCAATGAGCCACGCAACATGCATATCGTGGCCACACATGTGCCCGACCGGCACCGTGTTGCCATCCTCGTCCTTCGCCTGCTGCTTGCTGGCGTAGTCGAGGCCCGTTGCCTCCTGGATGGGAAGGGCGTCCATGTCGGCCCGAAGCATCACGGTCGGCCCGTCGCCGTTGCGGAGCAGGCCCACCACCCCTGTCTTGCCGACACCCTCGGTGACCTCGTAACCGGCCTTCCTGAGCCTGCCGGCGGCAATTCCGGCAGTACGAGTCTCGTGCATCGACAGTTCGGGGTGGGCGTGGACATCCTTGTACAGCGCCTCGATGTCGGGGAGAATCTCGTCGACGGCGGCAAGAATCCCGGCCGCGCCGCCACGGGATGCCGCCGCCTTTTCGCGGATGTGTTTCGCCATGGACCTATCCTCCATCGCAACTTAACGCGCGATGGTCGCGCCTCGTTGAGGCGCCTGTCCAGATATTTCGATCGACACCCATCGGAGGGTTCCGGGATGGCCGGACACGTCTCGTCCTGCGCGGGACAGACCCGGTCACGGGCCACCCGATCCGGTTGCCGACATGCTGCGCCGCCAGGGTCCGTGCCCGGTCACGATCCCGAGCCGCTCGCCCTGCGGTCCTGAGCGACCAATTCGACCTCGACGCGGCTCAACTCGGAATACACGCGGTGCCGGCGGCGCAACGGCCACCAATCATACAGGTAGGTTTGCAGCGGCTGCCACATGCCCACCCAGCCGGCGATGGTGAGACTCTCGGACAGGAACGAGAACACGGTGCTGCCGCCGAGAGGCAGGAAGGCCCGGATGAAGAGGCAGGTGAACAGGAAGCCCAAGCCGATCGCCAGGCCCACCCTGCCCTCGGCCATGACGCGGCGGAATTCCAGTCGGGTGAGTTGAGCCCGATAGGCAAAGAAATTGTGTATCGCCTCCCGCACCATTTCCGATGCGTCCTTGCCGGCCGAGTCCGTAACATAGATTCTCAGGGCGAGGCGCGCGGAAACACCGTACTCGCGCGCCCAGCCTACGATGAAGTCCTCGGCATCGCGCGCCAGATCCTTGGAGCGGAACGGTGATGGATCGAGCCTGTTGAAGAGTGCTTCCACGTTGGGAATGCTGAGTTCGATGTACTTCCGATCGCCGCTCTTTTCCACGTCCCTCGCCTTCCTCGAATTCTCCTCGGAGCACCATCCGGAACGGTCCGCCGTACCTGGTGTCGGGTCGGGCGCGCGCCGCCGCATACTGTCATCGATGTCACGCGCCTCGATCGGCGCGGGCCGGGACGGCACCGAACAGGGCATTGAGCCCCTCGGCCATCGTTGGATGCGCCAGGATGGCGTCCCGAAGCGCACCATAAGGCAGCCCTGCCAGCATCGCCGTCTGGCCCACGACGACGTCATAGCGCTCCGGTTCAGGCATTGCTGTGCTCCGTTGCCCGCTGCGTTGGCATCACGCGCTGCCGGCTGAGAGCATGTCGAAAGAAACCTTGCGCAGTCTCGGCCGGATCGCTCCCCCGGCGCGGTCGCCTCGGGCGGTAAGTCCGGTGGCGAACGTGACATTGGCAGAGTGCAGTCCGTTCCGGATTCGGCATTGCTCCGCTTGGCTCCAGGTCTCGGGGGCTCGTTCACCATCGGGTGCAGGAACAAGCATGTGACAATCGCAGCGAGAAGTCGAACAACGGGAGCGTGTGTCATCCACTCCGCGGGGGATCGCCATCGATGCCGCGTTGCGGCCTGCCCAACAGATATCGGCCTGCCCCCAACTGCGGCGAGCGCCAGGAAGACAGCAACGTCGGGATCCGGGAACGCGCGTCGACCGCCGCCAACTGCCAAGTCGCTTGACGCCGGGCCGAAGGCCGACTATTGCGCTGCCCAAGGTTTCAGGGACCGGCCGCTCGCCGACATCGTGTCGTGGTGAACTCCTGATTGAACTGGCCGTATCACTCCTCGCCTGCGGAGCGATGGCAACGCGAGCCCCATCTTCATTGCCTCCGCCTTGCTGATGGAGAACGGCATGAGTTCGCTCAACTGTCCGACCTGACCTGATCGAACGCGGCTCCCATCGAGCCCGCAGCGATCGCATTCATCCATTCGAATTCTTCACCAGCCGAGTGCGGCGCGACGCGCCCCAGGCTGAACCAGGATGCTTTGTCATGTCGGCAAATCCCCCCAATGTCTTTCTCACCGGGTCGATCCCCCGCACCTTCGCCAGGACAGCTCTGCCCATCGTCCTGCTCACCAGTCTCAATGGCGTGCTGACGGTCGTCGATGCCATCCTTCTGGGCGCACTGGTCGGGCCCGAGGCGATTGCCGCGGTGACGCTCGTGTTCCCGATCTCGATGTTGCTCATCGCGTTGGCCACCGCCGTCTCGACCGGAATGGCCAGTATTCTTGGTCGCCTGCTCGGCGCAGGACGCGACGCCGATGCCCGGCGCGTGTTCGCGGGAGCGCACGGTATCGCGCTCTGCATCGGTGCGGCGGCGGCCGCCATCTTTGCACTCGTCGGCTGGCCGCTGGTCAACCTGGCGGCGGGCGGATCGCATTCGATCGCAACGATGGGCTACAACTTCCTCAGCATCTCGATCTTCACTTCACCTGCATTGTTCCTGCTCTCGCTGCACTCCGACGCCTTGCGCACGGAGGGACGCATCGGCTTCATGGCGGTCGCGGGGATATGCGTCGCCCTCGCCAATGTGGTGCTCAACTACGGCTTCATCGTTTGGCTCGGCCTGGGCGTTACCGGGTCGGCGATGGGGACGGCCGTCGCGCAGCTGCTCGCCCTGATGCTCATCGTGCACTACCGCGTCTCGGGTCGGGCACGGCTCACGCTGTCGCTGAAGGACCTGCGAGATTGTCGCCATGGCTGGGGCGAGATTCTGGCACTGGGCGCTCCCCGGAGCCTTACGTTCATCGGCATTTCGCTCGCGGCGGCGGCGACCATCTACGCGTTGGGAACCGTTGGCGCGGCTCACTTCGAACAGGAGGTCGCCGCGTACGGCATCGTCACGCGCATCGTGTCGCTGGCTTTCTTCCCGCTGCTCGGCATGAGCCTCGCGCTGCAGGCGCTTGTCGGCAACAATGCCGGTGCCGGACTCTGGCAGAGGTCGAACGACAGCTTGAAACTGTCGCTGTGGGCGAGCCTCGCCTACTCGGCGGTGGTCGAGGTGGTGCTGATCGGCTTCCGGCATGAGGTGAGCAGGCTGTTCACCGCCGACCTGGAGGTCCTGGCGGCGGTCGATCGCATCATTCCTGTGTTTCTCGCCCTCTACTTCACCTTCGGGCCGATGATGATGATCGCAAGCTATTTCCAAAGCCTCGGCGACGTACGCCGTTCGGCGATCCTCGCGCTGTCGCGGACCTATCTGTTCGCGCTTCCGATGATCTTCCTGCTGCCAGGTTTCATGGGCGAGATCGGCATCTGGATCGCCAGCCCGGTGGCGGACGTGATGCTGGTGATTGTCGCAATCGTGACGCTACGCGGAATGTCCGGCCAGCGCCGCTGGGGTCTCTTCCAGCCCGCGTGAGGGTCACACGATGAGGGGGCGTCTGCTGGCGCCCCCTTGGCCGGCAGGCGACCGCGAATTGCTGCGTGCACGGCCGATTTCATCTGTGTCAGATCAGGGCTTCAGGCGAGGATTGCTCGTTTTTGACCTCGCACCGGAATTGGAGCTCAGGCTCGATGAAGCCCAGGAAGACCACAGTTCTCGAACAGCGTCGCAAACCCAGGCAAGCACGGGCCCAGGCAACCGTCGCGGCAATCCTGGAAGCGGCTGCCCGGATACTTCGGATCGAAGGGCGAGCGGCCTTCAATACAAACAGAATCGCGGAACATGCCGGAGTCAGCATCGGCACCCTCTACCTGAACAGCACCGGGTATGCGATCACATCGCGCTCCCCTGAGTGGAGGCAGTGCCGCGGAAGGGTTCAGCCTTGCCCAGAACGGTCGATGCCACATGCCGCCACGGCACGATGAAGACGAATGGCAGCGCCACGGCACAATTGAAGAGCGTCGAGAGCGTGCCTTCGTCGAGCGCGCCATCGAGCCACTTGGGCAGGGCGACGGTGGACACCCAGATCAGCTTCCAGCCGATCTCGAAGACCAGTAGCGGCAACATGCGGATCGGCGAGAACAGGCCGGCGACGGACAGGACGCCCAGGGCACTGAGGAGTGCGACCACAGCGCCGTCCATGCGCGGCAGATTGGACAGCCCGTCCATGTAGACGGGCGCGTAGCGGAGCGAGGTGCCGACGACAAGCACGGCGTAGCAGGCGCGAAGCAGAGTGAGACGCAGGGTGGAGAACGGAGGCATCGGGGGGTTTCCTCGACCAGAGCTGATGGGGGCAGGCGAGCGGCATTTCCGCCGCTCGCCGATCGAACCGGCTACGCCGCGGCGACCGCGGTCCTGGCACGCGACGGGCTGGCGATGGACTTGCGGGGGAACCACAGGGCGAACCCGAGCCAGACGAACGCCAGGCCCATCGGGATCGCGGCGTAGCGCTGGAACTCGTGCGGCAGCAGGGCAGCGGCGGGCGTGAGCAGCGCGGCCAGCGCCAGTACAATCGAGGGGACCTTGGGCAGGACACCGGCCCTGACCGTCGCGATGCCGAGCAGGATGCCACCGGCCAGATAGAGCACGCTCAGCACGCCGTAGACGGCTCCCATGGCGCCGATGTCGAGCCGGCCGGGATGCTGGTTCACGATGCCGAGGAGGCTGTCGACGAACTCTGGCGAGACGGGAGCGAGCGGCGGCAACAGGAACAGCTCGGCGAAGACGTAGCCCGTCTGCAGCCACCAGCTCAGGGCGAACAGGATGAAGGCCGTGAGGCCAAGCCACCCTGCCCTGCTCATCTGCCGGAAATAGAGGCCGGCGGTGCCCACGATGAAGAACAGGCACATCGCGAACTTGAGCGAGATGATGACGGCCCACGGTGTCGTGGTGACCGAGCTGACGAAATCGGGCGGATGAATCGGCTGGATGCCGGCGAAGATCAGCCCCGCCAGGATGGCGAAGGGCCCGGTGGCGCGGATGAGATGGTCGGCGGAGAGCAGGCGATTGGCGGTGGCAGAGGTGGTGGTCATGGTAGTCCTCCTCAGGGGCTGTGATCAGGTGACGGTCTTGGGTGGGACGTGAGCGACGGAGACGAGCGACACGCCAAGGTCACGGATGCGCTGCAGCAGGCCGTGCAGAACGGCCTGATCGGCAGTGACGCCACGCAGCAGCGTGACGCCGCCGGCTTCGTGGATCAGCTCGGGGACACCGAGCCGGTCGGCCCAGTGCTGGTCGAGATGGCCGCGAACACGGATATCGTAGGTTCCGGATGGGCTTGAGCTATCGGAGCTCGTCGTCATGATGTCCTCAGCATTGTCGTGGCGAACCGCAGTTCGCTGAGGAGGACCATGACGCTGGGCGTGGTGAGCCCGCTTCACCAGATGTGGTGAGCGGACGCGGTGATTTGCGCTTTTTCTTTTCCGCTAGGCGCGGGTCGACGGAGAAAACAGGTCGAGCTCGCCGGCCCGGCGGACGGCGGCCCTGCGGCTGTTCACGCCCAGTTTCTCGAAGATGTTCCTGGTATGGGTGCGAAGCGTGTTGAGCGAGACGCTCAGTTCATCGGCGATCTCCGGACCGCTGAGGTCGCTGCGCAACAGCCGGAGGACGTCGGCCTCCCTGTCGCTCAGCGGCTCGATCAGTTCCGGATGCTCGCGTAGCGCCGGCTCGATAACACCACCCTCGGTCAGCGCGATGCTGCGCACGAAGGTCGATGAAGCCTCGCGCCTGCTCAACTGCCCGACGAGACCGACGAGACCCGCACCTTCGTCGATGAAGGGGCGGCAGATGCGCTCCGGCTCGGCCAGCGCGATGGCGCGCCGAAGCGCGTCGACGGCCGCAGGACTGTCATGTCGCGATTTGTGCGCGAGTGCCGCGAGCAGGTGGATGTCGATGAGGCTGCGTTTCCGTCCGCCCTGTGCCGCCGCCTGGGCCAGGCGCTCGACGAGACCCAGGGCCCTGTCCACCGAACCCGCGTCGCCGAGCGCGAGCAAGAGCCGCGCCAGCGTCTTGTGCTCGAACTCGCGCAGGTGACTGAGCGAATCTTCGGATCCGATCCCGACCGCCCGCGCCCATTGCCCGGCTTCATCGAGCCGGCCCATGCGGATGTGAACATTGGCGATCAGGGCCGGCACGGGGCGCACGTTGGGAAAGAAGTCGCTGATGTAGCGCCGCTCGGCTTCCTGCAGGTGCTCGAGCGCCTCCGCGCCCCTGCCCTCGGCCAGGTCGAGGCGAGCCCGCGCGACCCGCGAGCGGTAAGGATACTGCGCCAGCCCCCAGCCCTCGCCGAGTTCCTGGCACCGGTCGAGATGGTCGCGGGCCATTGCGCGCTCGTTGCGCTCGAGGTGCAGAAACGCGAGGCTCGCATGCATATCGGCAATCCCGCGCGCGACCGGCCGGCCGTCGTCGGTCGCAACGCTCAGCGCCGCCTCGCAGAGGCGCAGGGCTTCGGTGAGGCGGCCCTGTGCATTGCGGATGTCGGCGAGTGCAATCGTGGTTCCCTGAACGTCGGCGCGATGGCCCTGGTCGCGGAGCCCGTCACGGCAAACGGTCCAGAAACTGGCGGCCTCATCGAGCTCTCCCCTGGTCCACGACACGATGCCCAGGAACCCTGCCGCACCGGCCCGCGCCAGATGGTCGTCGACCGGCGCCAGCTCCAGCACTCGACGGGCGTGCCCGGCGGCGGCCTCGACGTCTCCGCGCACCTGCGCAAGCGCTGTCCGGTAGAGCTCGACATGCGCCAGCAGCGGCTTGGGATCGGGGAGCTTGACGACCTCCGCTTCGGCAGCCGTGAGCCGCTCCTCGATGCCGTCGAAGACGCCGAGCGACGTCAGCACGCCCGCGTAGGCAATGCCGAGCATTGGCCGCTTGCGGACCACGGCGTCGGGGATCGGCTTCATCCAGGCGCGAAACATTGCCTCGTGCCGATGCTTGCGCATCTCGGGGATGGCGCGTTCGATCAGGTCGGCGGCCCACTCGTAGTCTTCCGCCTCGAGCGCATGATGGATCGCTTCGGCACGCTCCCCGTGAGCCTCGAACCAGATGCTGGCCCGGCGATGAATTGCGGGCAAAGCCTGCGTCTGGGTTTCGGAGAGGTGGCCGCGCAGGACGTCAGCGAACAGGTGGTGGTAGCGGAACCATTGGCGGTGGTCATCGAGCGGCACCAGAAACAGGTTCTGGCGCTCGAGCCGATCCAGCATCTTGCGGCCGCTGCCCGGCTCGCCCGTGACGGCGTCGCAGAGCGGTGCGCTCATGCGGCGCAGGACCGACGTGGTCATCAGGAAATCGCGAACGTCGTCGGCAAGGCGCCCGAGCACTTCCTCCACCAGATAGTCCACCACGAAGCGGCCACTGCCGGCGAAGTCGTCAATGAAGGCCGCGGCATCGTCGCGGCCTTCCAGTGAGAGTACAGCCAGTTGCAGCGCGGCGATCCACCCCTCGGTCTTCCGCTCCAGCTTCTCGGCGTCGGCGGGCGAGAGGCCCAGGTGCATGACGTCGTTGAGGTAGGTCACCGCTTCGTCGGCGGTGAACCTCAGCTCGGTCGACCGTATCTCGACCAGGTCGCCGCGCACGCGCAGCCGGGCAAGCGGCAGGGCCGGGTCGGCACGCGTATTGATCACGACGTGGACGTTGGGTGGCAGGTGCTCGACAAGGAAAGCGAGCTGCCCGTGAATGTCCTTGTGATCGACCAGATGGAAATCGTCGAGGACGACGGCGAGGGGCTTCTCCGCCGCGGCGAGCTGGTTGATCAGGAGCGCGACCAGTGCCTGGTCCGGCTGCATCGCGGCGGGCACGTCGGGAAAGGCGGTGCCCGCCTTCGCGTAGCCGGTGCGCACTGCAGCGACGAGGTGCGACCAGAAGATCGATGGCTCATTGTCGCTTTCGTCGAGCGATAGCCAGGCGATCGAGGTCGCCTCGTGCCCCGGCTGTGCCAGCCAGTCTGCCAGCAGGGTCGTCTTGCCGAACCCCGCCGGCGCCGAGATCAGCGTGAGCTTACTCTCGAGGCCGCGGTCGAGCAGGTCGTGCAGCCGCGGCCTCGAGACGACGCGGGGCCTCGGCACCGGCAGGTTCAGCTTCGTGGAAACGAGCGGTACGGCCATGGTGCCACAGTTCTGGGCCCGGCCCGTTGCCGAAGCAAGCCTGCAAACAGGCGAAAGGGAGGCCCTGTCGCTGCGCCGCTGCGCACCGTGGACGATCAGCGGGTCTTGCCGGTGGAACACGCAGTGCGCAGGCAGGAGCGAAGCCACCGATGCGCCAGATCTCCATCCATGCGCGGGTGCCAGAGCATCGAGACCGTGAAGCCGGATATCGCGAAGGGCAGCGCGAAAGTACTGACGCCGCGTCGTAACCCCGCGGTGTGTCGCTCGGGAACCGTCGCGATCAGGTCCGTGTCACGCGCGAGCGCGATGGCCGACGCAAAGCCATTCACGATCAGGCCGACCCGGCGCTCGGCTCCGGCCGTCCGTGCTGCCTCATCGACCTCGGAGCTGTGCAGGCCGCGCCGCAGGATCTGCACGTGCTCGGCCGCTCCATAGCGATCAAGCGTGACGCGCGCCTCCAGAACCGGGTGACCGTCGCGCGCGACGCCGATCCAGCGATCCTCGAACAGCGGCATCGCCCGCATCTCCGGCGCGGTGGTCGTGTCGATCACGCCGGTTTCGACGTCAACCTCGCCCTCGCGCAGCGGCGCACTCTCCTTGTCGGGCTTGGCAACGAACTGCAGGGTCACCCCGGGTGCTTCCTCGCGGATTCGGGCGACAAGGCGCGGACCGAACGTCTCCACGAAGCCCTCGCTCGTGCGCAGGACAAAGCGACGTTCCAGCGTCGCGAGGTCGAGCTTCTCGGCCGGGCGCAAGATCATCCGCGCTCCCTCGACGATCGTGCCGACCTGACCGCGAAGTTCCAGCGCCCGCGGCGTCGGGACCAGCCGCCGCCCGGCCCGGACGAGCAGTGGATCGCCGGTGACTTCGCGCAGCCGGGCCAGCGCCCGGCTCATCGCGGAGGGGCTCAGCCGCAAGCGTCGCGCCGCTCCCGCCACGCTGCCTTCGGAAAGCAGAACATCCAGCGTCACCAGCAGATTGAAGTCGGGCATCGGCGTTGTCCCATGTGGCGTCTCGTGCACGAATAAGATGCAAACGTTGCGTGTTCCGCAATAGCGAGCCGAAGCGTAACTGCTGGGCATTCACTCCACAGGAGCATCAAATGCCTGCTCGTTACGCCCCCGTCCTGTTCGGCTTCATCCTCTCGGGACTGATGTCGTTCCTCGTCTCCGGCATCGCCACCTTCCGCAACGCCGGCCTGGTCGACGGTTTCCTCAACATCTGGATCGGCGCCTGGCTGCCGTCGTGGCTGATCGCGTTCCCGGTGGTGCTGGTCGTCGCGCCGGTCGCGCGCAAATTGGTCGGTGTCCTCGTCAAGGCGCCGGCGCCTGCCGCTCGCTAGTCCGGTGTCCGAACTCACCTCAAATGGTCAGGGCTGGCGCCTCGCCGCCCTGTCCCTCGCGATGCTGCTGCCGTCTCTCGGCATCAGCGTCGCCAACATCGCCCTGCCCAGCCTGCGCGCGGCTTTCGACGTCTCGAGCCAGGAAGCCCAGTGGGTCGTCATTGCCTATCTGGTTGTCGTCACCTCGTCGCTCGTCACCGCCGGCCGACTGGGCGACCTGCTCGGCCGCCGGCCGCTCCTCCTTGCCGGCATTGCCATCTTTTCCCTGGCGTCGCTGGGCGCCGTGCTTGCGCCGACGATCTGGGTGGTCGTCCTCGCCAGGGCCATTCAAGGCGTTGGCGCAGCGATGATGATGTCACTCACTGTCGCCGCGGTCAGCGATGCGGTTCCGGCCGAGCGCTCGGGCACCGCGATCGGACTGCTCGGCACCGTCTCGGCCATCGGCACAGCCGCCGGACCGTCGCTGGGTGGGCTGCTCATAGGCATGTTCGGCTGGCCGTCGATCTTCGTGCTGATGGCTGGCGCCGGCCTGGTGGCCGCGCTGTTCATCGGCACCCAGCTGCCCGCCGTCGCGACGGTTCATCGCCGGCCGGCCTTCGACGTGCCCGGCGCCCTGGCGCTCATGCTGACCATTGCGGCGTTCGCGCTGGCGACGACACTGAGCCCCTTCACGATAGTGAACGCCGCCCTTGGTGGGGTAGCCGTACTGGGCACGGTCGCATTTGTTCACATCGAAGGGCGGGCTGCGGCGCCGCTGGTGCAGCTCGATCGGCTCAGGCGACCCGCCGTCGCCGCCGGACTGCTCTCCATCGGCCTCGTCTCCGCGATCGTCATGACGACGCTGGTGGTTGGCCCCTTCTATCTCACCGGCGTGCTCGGCCTCGACACGGCCGGTGCCGGTCTGGTGATGACGATCGGGCCGACGGTCTCCGCCATCGTCGGCCTGCCCGCCGGACGCATCATCGATCGCAGCGGCTCGACCGTGGCCGGCTATTTCGGGCTGCTGGCACTTTTCGGCGGAACGGTCGCCATGATGCTTCTGCCGGGCAGTCTCGGCCTTGCTGGCTATGTCTTCAGCCTCGTTCTGATCACGTCGGGCTATGCCCTGTTCCAGGCCGCCAACAATACGGCGCTCATGACCGGGGCCCCCAGGGACCAGCGCGGCGTGACCTCTGCCATGCTGGCCCTGGGCCGCAATGTGGGCCTGATCACCGGCGCATCGGCCATGGGAACACTGTTCTCGCTGGGCTCGGGCGGCGGCGGCATGGCCAGCGGGTCCGGACTTCAGGCGGTCTTCGCCGCGGCGTCCGTATTCGTCGTCCTGGCACTTGGCCTGTCGACCTGGGCCAACCGCGTGGAAGCGACCTCGAACCAGCACTCTTCCTGATGGAGCGCCGGCCCGTCGTTCCTTCCTGGTGGCGTTGTAGTAGCCCTCGATATTGTAGGCGACGAAGTCGCTGCCCTTCTTCCCACCCGGCACCGTCGTGTTGAGAAGCACGTGGAACCTCGAGCCGTCAGGCGGCAAGCTGGGCATGATCTCGATGGAGCCGCGACCCTCGGCTGCTCAGCTCAGAAGGGGAGAATGAATGCGGGCCTCTCGCTACGCCGATCCAGACGTCTGGATCGGCGTTGCCGACTTGCTGATCCCGCGTTGTGCTGGATTGGGCCGCCGCTCGACGAGCGGCGGCCCACACTTCAGTTCTTCAGCGTGAGCGCGGTGCCCCACGGGTCGCGCAGCGTCGTGCCGGCGTCGGACTTCACCGCTTCGATGCCCGCTGCTTCCGCCTTTGCGACAATCCTGCCGATCTCGGCAGGGTCCTTGACGATGATCTCGACACCGTCGAGGCCCGCCATGCCGGCCGGCCGCCGCGAGGCGCCGCGGCTGTTCCAGACGTTGCCGGCCAGCTGGTGGTGGTAGCCACCGCTGCCGTAGAAGCTGGCGCCCGGGTAGTCGACGGTCGATACCAGACCGAGCACATCGCTGTAGAAGCGGTCAGCCGCCCGCGTGTCGCCGACCTGCAGGTGGACGTGGCCGATGCTTCCCTGCTCCGGGAAGCCCAGATAGGTGCGATCACCCGCGGCGCCGAGAAGGTCCTGGACGTCCAACGGGTCCGTGGACATCTGGATATTTCCGCCGGCGTCGAGCCATTGCGCGACCGGGCGGTCGACATAGACTTCGATGCCGTTGCCCTCGGGGTCGGCGAGATAGAGCGCCTCGCTGACGATGTGGTCCGACGCACCCTGCAGGCGGATGCCTTCGTCGGCGACGTGACGGAGCCAGCGGGCGAGATCGCCGCGGGTCGGCATCAGGAAGGCCGTGTGGAACAGCCCAGCCTGGCGCCGGTCGTTGGCGGCGAGGTTGCGATCGGACTCGAGCCCGAGCAGCGGAGTCTTGCCGCTGCCCAGGACGACCTCGCGATCGTTGCGCGAAACCTCGTTGAGGCCCAGCAGGGCCTTGTAGTAGCTCGAGACCGCATCGAGGTCGCGGACCTTCAGCCGGACAGTGCCGATCCGCATCGGAGCGGCACGCATATCGAAGAACTCATTCGCGTCGGTCATTTGCATTCACTCCCGTGAGGGGATGGCCGCGGGGGGGTCCGCGGCCACATCGAGGCGATTACTTGCGGCTGCGCTTGACGGCGAAGGCGCCGTCACCGAGCAGCGACTGCACGACGAGGGCGATCGCCCAGAATGCCGGAAACTCCCAGCCGCCGCCTTCGTTCGAAAAGAAAAAGCCGGCCGCACCGTGCGGGGCGTAGATCGAGCCGAGCAGGACCGGAACCAGGGCCAGCGAAACCCAGCGGGTCCAGACGCCGGCGATGAGCGCGACACCACCGGCAAGCTCGGCGGCGATGACGAGATAGGCAAGGAAGCCCGGAAAGCCGAGGCTTTCGAAGTAGCCAACGGTGCCCGCAGGCGTGAAGATGACGAGCTTGAGCCAGGCGTGGGCCAGGAACAGCCCGCCCATGGAGACGCGCAGCACGGTGGCGCCAAGGTCGGTGTTCGAAATGCCGGCGAAGAGAGCCGGACGAGCGGCGGTCGAAGAAGCGATGGTCATGATGTCTCCTTGGTGACGCATGGCGTCGTGTTCATGGAGAGGAAATGGCCCCTTCTGCACTTAATGATAATCTATCACTCTGGAAGTTGATTGCATCCAAAATGGAAGAACTCTACCAGCCTGCATCCCAATGCGGCGTGCCGCGGTAGCGCTCGGCAAGGAAGTCGACGAGGACCCGGACCTTGCCGGCCAGGTGACGGCTGTGCGGGTAGAGGGCGTGGACCGCATAGGGCTCCGGCTCGAACCCTTGCAGCACCCGACGGACCCGGCCCGCTCGCAGGGCATTGCTGGCAACGAAGCTCGGCACGCAGGCGAGCCCCAGACCCGCTTCGGCGGCCTGCAGGCCGGCCTCGGCATTCGAATAGCGAATCCGGCCATCCACCTGGATGCTGAACTGCTTCTCGCCATCGCCGCCGAACGGCCAGCGGCCCGGTTCCCTGAAATTGGTGTCGATGATGCAGTCGAACCGCGACAGGTCGGCGGGCGCCGACGGCTCTCCGTGTCGAGTGAGGTAGTCCGGCGAGGCGACAACGATGATCCGCATGTCGCAGAGCTTGCGCGCGATCATGCTCGAGTCCCCGGGGCGCCCTACCCTGACCGCCAGGTCGAAGCCCTCGTCGACGAGGTTCACGACGCGGTCGGAGAAGCTGACGTCCAGCTCGATGTCGGGGAAGCTCCAGGCGAACTCGTTCAGGGCAGGCGCGATCTCCATGCTGCCGAAGGTCAGCGGTGCCGTCAGCCGCACGCGACCACGCGGAGCATGCGAGGCGTCACGCAGGTCGGCGTCGAGATTGTCGAACTCATCCAGCAACGGGCGCAGGCGGTCGAAGTAGGCCTGCCCTGCCTCCGTGGCGGACACGGCCCGGGTCGTTCGGCTCAGCAGGCGCACGCCCAGATAGCCCTCGAGGCGCGAGACCAGCTTGGATGCCTGGCCGGAGCTGGTTCCCAGCCGTTCCGCGGCACCGGTGAAGCTGCCCGTTTCCATGACGGCGACGAACATCCTGTCGCATTCCAGCCTGTCCAATTCGGTCCCCTCGACATTCCGGCCGACGATAGCACAGGCGTGGCCGCCACCGCGCCCCACCCCCGTTGCCCTGCTCGACCCCTCATTCCCGTGACGCATGCGGGCGTCGGGCGTGGGGCGCCGCAGGCTTGAAACGACCCCTTGACCAAAGTCGTTATAACGTCATAACTCTGTGGGGTCAGCCGGGCATGAAGCGTGTCTCGGCGCTGCAGGGAGAATTCCAATCATGCTTTTCCGGGCTTCGCTGGGTGCCGTCGGCACCGTTGCAGTCCTGCTGTCGAGCACCGCGCTGGTGCAGGCCGCCGACGTCTCCTTTCTTACCCACTGGGCGCCGGATACGGTGGCCAAGCTGGAAGCTGCCGCGGCGACCTATACCGCCGCGCACCCCGACACCAAGATCACGGTGCGCGCCGTGCCGTTCGGCGACCTGCTGACGACGCTGCGCACCTCGGGTGGCGGCGCCGGCGGGGCAACCATTGCCGGCATCTACGACGCCTGGCTGCCGGACCTGAGCAAGGACAAGCTCGTCGCTCCGGTTCCCGATGCGATCGCGGCCGACACCAAGGCCAACTGGCCGGCCGGCGTCATCGGCGCGGCCTCGATCGGCGGCGTTCTGTACGGCATCCCGAACGAGATCGACGTCTACGCGCTCAACTACAACAAGAAGCTGTTCGCCGAGGCCGGCATCGCCGAAGCGCCCAAGACCTGGGACGAATTCCTCGCGGCGGCCGAGAAGCTGACCGACAAGTCCAAGGGCCAGCAGGGTTTCGGCCTGATCAATTCGTGGGCCGCCGGCGTGCTGCACCCGTTCTCGTCGCTGCTCGTCTCGAACGGCGGCGACCTCGTCGTCGACGGCAAGCCGACGCTCGACAGCGAAGCGGCCAAGCAGACCTTCGAGCTCTACGAGAAGCTGATCAAGTCGGGCTACTCCGACCCGGCCATGGCCACCGCCGACGCCAATACCACGGGGCCGTTCCTCGACAGCTTCGTGTCGGGCAAGACCGGCATGATCATCATGGCCAACTGGTGGGAATCGGCGCTGAAGGCCGGCATGGGCGATGCCTTCGCCGATGTCGCGACCGCCCCGATCCCGGTCGGCCCGTCCGGCGACACCGCCCGCTCGATCTCTTACTCGTGGATGACGGTGGTCAACGCCAAGGCGCCGGCCGACGAGCAGGCCGCGGCGTGGGACTTCCTCAACTGGCTCAACGGGCCGGAATCGGGCCCGAACGGCGCCTCGGCCATGGGCGACATCCTGATGTCGATGGGCATCCTGCCCTCGCGCACCTCGGATGGCGTCGCCTTCGCCGACCGGCTGTCGAGCGACCCGTTCCTCAAGGGCTATACCGAGACGCTTGCCAACGCCAAGCCGTTCCCGGTCGTGCTGGGCGGCCAGGAGTTCTCGGAATCGCTGCAGAAGACGCTGGAAGCCATCCAGTTCGGCCAGCTCTCGGCCGCCGATGCCCAGGCCACCGCACAGGCCGACGCGACCGAGATCCTCGCGCGCAACGCAGCGAAGTAACAACGCAGGGGGGCGGGTTGGGCCCGCCTTCACCACTCCCGGGGCCGAAAGCACCCCCACCCCTGTCCCTCCCCGCAAGGGGGAGGGAGACCCTCACACAACGACCGGCGCTGATGGGACGAAGACTCGTGAGCGCAGGTCACCTCCCCCTTGCGGGGGAGGGACAGGGTGGGGGGATATTGGGGCACCCAGGCCAGAGACGAACACACTTCCATGCACTCCACTCAGCACCGATCGGCGATCACGATGCTCGCGCCCGCCACCGGGCTGATCGGGGTCTTCATCCTCTTGCCGATGCTGCTCACCATCTGGCTGAGCTTCCAGAGCTGGTCGACCCAGACCGGGTTCGAGACGGCGACGTTCGTCGGCATCCAGAACTTCATCGACATCTTCGCCAGCAATTCCGTGGGGCGCGACTTCAAGGCGGCGCTCGTCAACACGGCGATCTACACGGTGCTGAGCGTCGCGATCATCCTGCCGCTCTCGGTGCTGCTGGGCCTCCTGGTGCACCAGAAGCTGGCGCCGGGCGGAGTGTTCCTCCGCACCGTGCTGTTCTCCACCTACATGGTGCCGATGATTGCCGTGGCGCTGGTGTTCTCCAAGCTCTACTCGCCCACCGAGGGCCCGCTGAACCAGATCCTGGGCTGGATCGGCATTCCGCCGCAGACCTGGCTGAGTTCGCCGCAGACGGCGCTGGTCTCGATCGTGCTCCTCAACGTCTGGCAGCAGGTGGGGTACTTCACCGTGCTTGCCGTGGCCGGGCTCACGCAGATCCCGGACTCGCTCTACGAGGCGGCCCGGATCGACGGAGCCAATCCGGTGCAGCGGTTCTTCGCGATCACGCTGCCGCTGCTGGGCAATACGCTGCTGTTCTCCGCGGTGATCTGCATCATCAACGCCGTGCAGGTGTTCGAGCCGGTGGCGCTGATCACGCAGGGCGGCCCGGTGAACGCGACCAACGTGCTCACCTTCCACATCCGCCGGGTCGGCATCGAGCGCGCGCAGGGCGGGCTCGGCTCGGCCATGGCGGTAACGCTGATGCTGGCGCTGATCGTCGCAATTGCGGCGCTGTTCGCCTTCGCCCGCTCGCGGGAGGGCAAGACGCAATGACCGCCACCACCGTCCCCGCCGCCGACCGTCGCGTGCTCGCCCGACCGCGCCATCGCGCCACCCCGGTGCAGGCGCTGCTGGTGCTCGCCATCATCGCCGCCGCCGTGATCGCGGCCTTCCCGCTCGCCTGGATGATCCTCACCAGCCTGAAGACGCCGCAGGAGACGATGCAGGTGCCGCCGGTGTGGCTGCCGGCGAGCCCGAACCTGGATGCCTATGCGCAGGTGTCGGACGTGGTCAGCCTCGGCCGCTCGTTCTGGAATTCGGCGATCATCGCGCTGACCACGACCGCGGCGATCATCGTCACCAGCCTGATGGCCGGCTACGCCTTCGCCAAGTACGAGTTCCGCTACAAGGAAGCGCTGTTCGGGCTGCTGATCGCGACCATGTTCCTGCCGCCGATCGTGACGCTGATTCCGCTCTACCGGATCACCGGCTATCTGGGCCTCAATGCCAGCCTCGCCGGCGTCGTGGTGCCCAACCTCGCCAATGCCTTCGGCATCTTCCTGATGCGCCAGTTCATCAAGGGCGTGCCGGACGAGCTGATCGAGGCCGCGCGCGTCGATGGCGCGTCGGAACTGCGCGTGCTGTTCCAGATCGTCGCCCCGGCGGTGATGCCGGCGATCGCAGCACTGGTGCTGTTCGCCTTCGTCTATCACTGGAACAGCTACCTGTGGCCGCTCACCGTGCTGCAGGGCAATGCCGAGCAGTACCCCATCGTCATCTCGCTCTCGCGGCTGTTGAGCTACAACCGGGGGGCCATGAACACCGGGCTGGTGATGGCCGGGGCCACCCTCGCGGTGCTGCCGCCGGTGCTGCTGTTCGTGATCCTGCAGCGCTTTTTCGTCGACTCCGTCGTCGCATCGGGGGTGAAGGGATGAGGGCTATCCTCGCCATCGACCTGGGCGGCACGCGCCTGCGTGCCGGCATCGCGGACAGCGCGAACCCGGCCGGGGTGACCGCTGTCGGGGAGTGGCCGGCGCCGCAGGCCCGCGAGGATTTCCTCGCACAGCTGAGGCAGCTGCTGATCGCGCACGGGGCGACCCACCTGGGCATCGGCATACCCGGCCTCGCGCAGGGGACGACCTGCCGCTGGGTCCCGAACCTGAGCTATCTCGACGGACTCGACCTCGCCGACGCGCTGCCCGGCATCTCGATCGGGCTCGGCAACGATGCGCAACTGGCGCTCCTCGCCGAGGCCAAGGCCGGTGCGGCGAACGGGCTCTCGGATGCCATCCTGCTCGCCATCGGAACCGGCATCGGTTCGGCCGTGCTGGCCGGCGGCCGGATCGTTACGGGCAGTGGTGGCGGGGCCTGCTCGTTCGGCTGGGCGGCGGCCGACGTCGCCGATGCCGGCGAAGATCGCAGCGGGTGGCTGGAGCGCCAGGCGTCGGGCCGGGCGCTCGATGCGGCTGCGGCCGGCATCGGCCTGCCCGATGGCTCGGCACTGGTTCGTGCGGCACGGTCGCGTGATCCGGAGGCGCTGCAGGCGCTGGAGGCGCCGATGCATGCCCTCGGTACGGCGCTTGCCGGGGCGGTGGCGCTGCTCGACCCCGAGGCGGTGATCCTCGCCGGCGGCGTAGCGGCTTCGGTGGACGTTCTGGCGCCGATCGTGCTGCCGGCGCTCAGGCGGCAACTGCCGCCGCACCTGCGCACGATCGGCATCAGGCCGGGACAATTCGGGCCGAAGGCCGGACTGGTGGGCGCCGCTTTCGCGGGGGCCTACGGGGTCAACTGGAGGGATGGGCATGGATGAACCGGCAGGTCTCGTGAAGCCCGACCGGCGGCGACCGGAACCCTTGTGGCACCAGGCCGAGACGACGCTGCGCGAGCTGATCGAGCGTGGCGAGTGGAGCTCGGGCATGCAGATTCCCAACGAGGACCGCCTCGGCGAGATGCTCGGCATCTCGCGCATCACTCTCAGGCATGCGCTGCGCAACCTCGAGGAAGCCGGGCTGCTGCGGCGCGAGCATGGACGGGGTACATTCGTGCGCTCGGCCACCGTGGTGGCCGGCGTGCGCGGGCTGACCAGCTTCACCGACGAGATGAAGACCCTGTCGCTGGCCGCCGGGACGCGCCTGATCGAGGCGCGCCGGGTGCTGGCGGATGAAGAGATTGCCGACGCGCTCGAGATCGCGCTGGGCGAGCCGGTGGTGCAGCTCAAGCGCCTCAGGCTCGGCAACGGCCTGCCCATCGGCATCCAGGCCAGCCACCTGCCCGAGATGCGGGTGCCGGGGCTGCTGGAAGATGCCGCCAACGTTCAATCGCTCTACGGCTGGCTGCGCGAGCACTGCGGCATCACGCCGGTGAAGGCCAAGGAAGTCTATCGCGTGGGGCGGGTCGCCGAAGCCGATGCCGAACTCATCCAGCTTGCGGCGGGCACCCCGGCCTTCGAGGTCGAACGCATCGCCTATGACGCAAGGGGGCCGTTCGAATACGCCCTCTCCACCATGCGCGCGGACCGCTACGAGATCCGCTCCACCCTCTACGTGTAACGCTTTGTTCTGAAAGGCAAACCCATGTCCACCCTATACATAAGCAAGCTGGTGAAGATCGCCGAAGCGGCGGCCGCTGCCAATGCCGACGCCTTCGACAAGGCTTCCTCCGCGGTGGCGGAGACCCTGGCCAACAAGGGCCTCGTGCACCTCTACGGCTCAGGCCACTCGGTGCTGCCGGTGCAGGAAACCTATCCGCGCTATGGCTCCTATGTCGGCTTCAACCCGCTGACCGACCCGCGCGTCATGTGGCACAACATCCTCGGCGCCGGCGGCGTGCGCGAACTGCTGTGGCTCGAGCGCACCGAGAACTATGCCGAGAAGTTCCTCGACCACCAGCCGCTCAATGCCGGCGACACCATCGTGATCTTCGGCCACTCGGGCTCCAACGCTTCGGGCATCGATACGGCGCTCTACGCCAAGAAGCGCGGGCTGACGGTGATTGCCATCACCGCGAAGTCCAACGCCGGCAAGCCGGCCACGCACTCGTCGGGCAAGCGCCTGCCGCACGCGGCGGACATCGTCATCGACACCGGCTCGCCGGTGGAAGACGCGATCGTCGACATCAAGGGCTGGTCGCGTCCGGTTGCCGGGTCGTCGACCGTGCTGGCCATGATGATGATGCATGAACTGCTGGCCGAGAGCGCGCAGAAGCTGGCCGATCGCGGCATCGAGCTGCCGGTCTTCGCCTCCCCGACCATCCCGGGCGTGACGCTGCACGACACCGACATCATCTACGGCGTCTATCGCGAACGGATGATCGAGGCGCAGCAGAAGCACCTGCCGCAGTTCAAGAAGTCCATGGCCCAGGAAGACTGAGGCTCTGTCGACCAAGCTCTGCCCCTCACCCTAACCCTCTCCCCATAGGGGAGAGGGGACGCCCGACCACCGCCACCGCCGCATCGCTCCCTCTCCCCTCTGGGGAGAGGGCCGGGGTGAGGGGAAGCATCACTCATGACCACAGCATATCTCGGCGCCCGCATCTTCGATGGCGAGGCCTTCCATGACGACGCCGCCCTCGTGGTCGAGGGCAGCGAGGTCGTTGCCATCGGCCCGGCCCCGGTCGATGCAGAGATCGTGCGCCTCGATGGTGGTCTGCTCGTGCCCGGCTACATCGACCTGCAGGTGAATGGCGGCGGCGGGCACCTGGTGGGACCCGGCACGACTGCGGCCGATCTTGCCCTCGTCTGCGACACCCATGCCCGCTTCGGCGTGGTCGGCCTGCTGCCGACGCACATCACCGACGCACCTGCGGTCACCGACGCGGTGCTGGCTGCCGGCGCCACGGCGGCGCGAGCTGGAACGCCCGGTTTCCTCGGCCTGCACCTCGAGGGGCCGCACCTGTCGCTGGCGCGCAAGGGGGCGCACGATCCCCGGCTGATCCGGCCCATGGACGAGAGCGACCTCGTGCGGCTGGAGCGGGCCCGGAGCACCCTGCCCCATCTGCTGGTGACGGTCGCCGCCGAGACGGTGACGCCGGAGCAGATCGCGCGGCTGACGCGGGCCGGCGTGATCGTCAGCATCGGACATTCGGATGCCTCGTTCGAAGTCGCCGCGGCGGCGATCCGGGCCGGCGCAACCATGGCGACGCACCTGTTCAACGCGATGAGCCAGGTCGGCAATCGCGACCCTGGCGTCGCCGGCGCGGCGCTGCATCATGGCGGCGTGTGGGCCGGCTTGATCGCCGACGGCATTCACGTGCACCCGGCGACGATCGGCATCGCGCTGCGCAGCAAGGCCGGACCGGGGCGGATATTCCTCGTCTCCGATTCCATGTCGCAGGCGGGGACCGACCTCACCAGCTTCGAGCTCAACGGCCGGACGATCTTCCGCAAGGACGGGGCCCTTCGGCTCGCCGACGGCACGCTGGCGGGCGCCGACCTGACGCTCGATGCTGCAGTGCGCTATGCCCATTTCAGCCTCGGCCTGCCGCTCGAAGAGGCGCTCCGCATGGCCTCGCTCTATCCGGCGCAGGCCATCGGCGCGACCGGGCTCGGGCGCGTCACGCCGGGCAGCGTGGCAAGGCCGGTGTGGCTGGATGACGGGCTGAACGTGCGGACGCTGCCGTGATCACCGGAGTCATCCCCGGCACATTTGGGGAGCAGCTAGACCCCATCACTCCCGGAAGCTGTAGCGCGGGGCGTTGTCCGGTTGGCTCAGTATGGCGCGGAGGTCGTTGTCGCCGGCGGCATAGTCCACCGGGGCGTTGTCGGGCCTGGCGGTGACCTGCATTCCGATCCAGCCGGCGGCGATGGCGAGGATCAGCGCACCGATGCCGGCGAAGCGGTATTTCCTGGCGCGCTTGGCGATGCGGCCCGGCAGCAGCCAGAGCCAGGCGAGAGGGATCATCAGGAGGAGAAGGAGCAGTTCCATGGCGGAACCTCGCGACGGACGCCCCACCAAGCTAGCGCAACATGGTTAAGGATTGGTGTGGGCGGCCTGTCCCTTCCCCATGGACGCACCGCCGGCCGCCTGCTACGCATAGGCCATTAGTAAAGCGGTTTACAAAGAACAATGACAGCCAAGTTCAAGACTGTTTTCGGTGCGGGGAAGCCGGTCATCGCGATGGTTCACCTGGGCGCGCTGCCCGGCTCGCCGCTGCATGACCACGAGGGCGGCGTCGAGGCCATCGTCGAGAATGCGCGCAAGGACCTGCAAGCGCTGCAGGCGGCCGGGTTCGATGCGGTGATGTTCGGCAACGAGAACGACCGCCCCTACGAATTCGAGGTCGATACCGCCTCCACCGCCACGATGGGCTACGTCATCGGCCGGCTGCGCTCCGAGATCACCGTGCCGTTCGGGGTGAACGTGCTGTGGGACCCGCAAAGCTCGATCGCGCTGGCGGCGGCGACCGGCGCCCGCTTCGTGCGCGAAATCTTCACCGGCACCTATGCTTCGGACATGGGGCCGTGGACGCCGGATGCGGGCAAGGCGATGCGCTATCGCGACCGGCTCGGCCGGCAGGACCTGGCGCTGCTCTACAACGTGAGCGCCGAGTTCGCCTACTCACTGGATCAGCGCTCGCTGCCCGACCGGGCCCGGAGCGCGGTGTTCTCGTCGATCCCCGACGCCATCCTCGTTTCCGGCGCCATCACCGGCGAGGCGGCCAAGATGGTCGACCTCGAAGCGGTCAAGGCGGTACTGCCGGCGACTCCGGTGCTGGCCAATACCGGGGTCAAGCACGCGACCGTCGCAGATGTGCTCAAGATCGCCGACGGCTGCATCGTCGGCTCGTCGCTGAAGGTCGGCGGCGACACGTGGAAGGCAGTCGATCCCGACCGCGCCGCCGAGTTCATGCGGATCGTCCGGCAAGCCAGGGGATACTGATGGCGCTCAAGGCTCTCGTCACCGACCTGATGCTGATCCCCGGCCTCTCGGGCTACGAGGGCCGGGTGCGAAAATACCTCCGCACGGCCATGAACGGGCTGGGGATATCCTCGACCACCGACCGGCTCGGCAACCTGATCGCGACGCTCGAGGGCGACAAGGACGCGCCGCGGGTCATGCTGTTCGCGCACATGGACCAGCTTGGCCTGATCGTCCGGAAGATCGAGGCCAACGGCCTCGTCCGGGTCGAGCGGCTGGGCGGCGTGCCGGAGCGGGCGCTGCCCTCGACCGAGGTGCTGTTCTGCCTCGGCGAAGGCAAGGACGTGCCGGGCCTCATCGCCCACAAGAGCCACCACGCGACCGGGCAGGACGAGAAGTACAGGGTGCTGCCCTACCCCGAGCTCTATATCGACGCCGGATTCAAGTCCGCCGCCGAGGTGCTCAACGCCGGCATCGATGTGGGCACGCCCGTGGTCTATGCGCCGAAAGTGACCGAGCTGGCCAACGACCGCATCGCCGGCACCTCTGTGGATGACCGGGCGGCCTGCGCCGTGATGGTCGAAGTGGCGCGGGCGCTGAAGGGCGCCAAGAAGCGCCCGACGGTGCATTTCGTCTTTTCGGTGCAGGAGGAGTTCAACCTGCGCGGCGCGCTGACGGCGGCGCAGGTGCTGGTGCCGGACGTCGCCATCCAGCTCGACCTGATCCTTGCCACCGACACGCCGGACATGGCGGCGCGTGGCGACGTCAGGCTCGGCGGCGGGCCGGCGATCTCGCTCTACTCCTTCCACGGCCGCGGCACGCTCAACGGCACGCTGCCGCATCCAGCCATGGTGCAGCTGTTCGAGCAGAGCGCCGAGGCGAAAAAGCTGCCGCTGCAGCGGAGCGCCCATATCGGGGCGCTGACCGATCTCAGCTATGTGCAGCTCGTCGGCCAGGGTGTCGCTTCGATCGATGTCGGGTTTCCGATGCGCTACTCGCACTCCTCGCTCGAGGTCTGCGACATGGGCGATCTCGAGCAGCTGACGACGCTGCTGGTCGAAGCGCTGCCGCGGATCGATGCGAAATTCAGCCTCGATCGGGACGACTACATCTGATGCGCTACTATCTCGGGATCGACATCGGCACCTACGAGAGCAAGGGCGTGCTCGTCGATGCGACGGGCAATATCGTCGCCAGCGCGGCGCGGCCGCACAAGATGCTGGTGCCGCAGCCCGGCTGGGCCGAGCACCGGCCGCGCGAGGACTGGTGGGGCGATTTCTGCTTCATCTCGAACAAGCTGATCGCCGACAGCGGCGTCGCGCCGACCGACATCAAGGCGGTGGCGGCGAGCGCCATCGGACCGTGCATGCTGCCGGTCGACGCCGACGGCGAGCCGCTGATGAACGGCGTGCTCTATGGCGTCGATACGCGGGCGGCGAAGGAAATCGCCGAGCTGACCGAGCGCATCGGCGAGGACGTGCTGCTGTCCCGCTGCGGCAATGCGCTGACTTCCCAGTCGATCGGACCGAAGATCCTGTGGCTCAAGCGCAACCGGCCGGAGCTTTACGCCAGGACGGCGAAGATCTTCACCTCGACCACCTACATCACGCACAAGCTGACCGGGCGGTACGTGATCGACCACTATTCGGCGGCCAATTTCTCGCCGCTGTATGACGTCGAGAAGCTGGCGTGGACCGATGAATTGGCGGGCGACATCATCGGGCTCGACAAGCTGCCGGAAGCGATCTGGACCACGGAGATCGCCGGCACGGTGACGCCAGAGGCCGCCGCCGAGACCGGCCTTGCCGTCGGCACGCCCGTCACCTGCGGCACCATCGATGCGGGCGCCGAGGCGCTGAGCGTCGGCGTGCTCGACGACGGCGACATGCTGCTGATGTATGGCTCGACCATCTTCATCATCGAGATCACCCCGGTGCGGGTGCCCGATGCGCGCCTCTGGTACGCACCCTGGTTCTTCCCCGGCAAGCACGCCGCCATGTCCGGCCTCGCGACCTCGGGCACGCTCAGCCACTGGTTCCGCGAGCAGTTCGGCAAGGAGCTCGATCCGGCCACCGCCGTGATGGCGCTGGCGCTCGAGGCGGAAGGCTCGCCGCCGGGTGCCAACGGCCTCGTCATGCTCCCCTATTTCTCGGGCGAGCGGACGCCGATCCACGACACCGAGGCCAAGGGCGTGCTGTTCGGCCTCAACCTCACCCACACGCGCGGCGACATCTACCGCGCCCTGTTCGAGGGCATCGCCTTCGGCACGCGCCACGTGTTCGAGACTTATGCCGATGTCGGCCAGCCACCCAGGGCGATCCTCGCGGCCGGTGGCGGCACCAAGAACCGGGTGTGGTCGCAGGCGACCTCGGATGTTTCCGGGCGAACGCAGATCGTGCGCCAGAAGACCGTCGGTGCCTCGTACGGCGACGCGTTCCTTGCCGCGCTGGCGATCGGCGACGTGAAGGCCGACGACATCCGCGACTGGAACCCTGTCGATCACCAGATCACACCGGACGCCGGTCTGGTCGAGCTTTACGCGCGGCGCTACCGCGTGTTCCGGGAACTGTATGAGCGGAACAAGGACCTGATGCGGGAATTGTAGTCAACGCCCATCACTCTAGGCCGTTATCAGTTCACTCTCAGCATCATCCCTCGCTTCCAGCCGTCATCCCCTCACTCTCAGTCGTCATCCGCGGGCTTGACCCGCGGACCCATGGGATGCCGCTGCATCGCTGGGTCCCCGGGTCTTCGCCCGGGGATGACAGCGAGTGTGGAGAGATCTTCCTGCAGGAAAGCGGAAAGCCTGCCTCGGCTAGGCGGCATCAGCCAGTGGCTTGGCACGGCTGATCCTTTTGATCTCGTCGGGGTCGTTCATCGCCAGCCACAGGTCCGTGCGACGCTGGACGTTCAGCCAGAACTCTGGGGTGTTTCCGAACACCTTGGCGAGGATCAGCGCCGTCGGCGCGGTCACCGAGCGACGGTCGTTGCACAGTTCGTTCACATGCTTGCGCTGCACGCCCATCGCTTCGGCAAGCGCGGCCTGGGTCAGCCCAAGCGGTTGCATGAATTCCTCGACGAGGATTTCTCCGACGGTAGCCGGCTTCCGTGCGGTCGTGAGCATCTGGATCACCTGTAGCTGTGGTCGTCTAGATAGACGTCCGCCTCACCCCTTCACGCTGCCCGCCGTGAGCCCGCGGATGATGAAGCGCTCGAGCAGGACGCCGACCAGTACCAGCGGAGCGATCGCAGCGGTCGACAACGCGGCCATGCTCCACCAGTTGATGCCCTGCGAGCCGGTCTGGCTGGCGACCATCACCGGCAGGGTCTTGGCCTGCGAGCCGGTGAGGAGGGCGGCGAAGAAGTACTCGTTCCAGCACAGGATGAGCGACAGGATGAAGGCTGCGACCATGCCCGGCAGAGCCATCGGCAGGATGATGCGGAAGAACGTGCCCCAGGGGCCGAGACCATCGACCTGGGCGGCCTCGTCGAGCTCGATGGGAATGGTGTCGAACTGGTCCTTCATGATCCAGATGACGATCGGTAGCACGGTCAGCGTGTAGAGCAGGACGAGGCCGACCGTGGTGTCGAGGAGCGCCAGTTCGCGATAGAGCACGAGGAACGGGAGCGCCAGGACGACCGGCGGCAGGATGAGCTGGCTCAGGAAGAAGAAGCTCAGGTCCTGGTTCTTCATCCACAGGAACCGGTAGGTGAAGCGGCTCAGCCCATAGGCAGCGAGCGCCCCGATCAGCACGGCAAGCGCGGAGGCGCCGAAGGCGGTGAAGATCGAGTTGAGGAAGCGGTTGAGGAACTCGTCGCGGACGGTGGAAACGTTGCCGATCGTGTCGGGTGACAGGCCGAGCGAGCGCCAGCCGAGCCAGTTGGGCTGGAAATCGACCCAAGGGACCATGCGGCCGAGTTGCACGTCCTTGGCCACCTTCATCGAGGTGGTGATGGTCCAGTAGACCGGAAACAGCGAGACGAAGGCCCAGAAGACCAGCGCGGCATAGATGCCGACCTGGCCGGCGGTGTGCTTCAGTCGACGGGCGGCAGTGCCGCTGTCTGCCATGTGGGCCGGGGCGGCGGCGGCTTCGGTGGCCATCAGGTCATCCTCCGCATGCGCTTGCTCAACACATTGAGCAGGACTGTGATGAAGATGACGATGACCACGAGGTAGAACATGGCCAGCATGGTGCCATAGCCGACGTTCGAGCGGTCGCGGTACTCGCGGTAGATGAAGCTCGAGACGCTGTCGGTGGCGCCGCCGGGGCCGCCGGAGGTCACGGTGATGATGATGTCGGCGAGCTTGAGCTTGAAGATGATGCGCAGCACGATCGCGGTCAGCGACACGGGCAGCATCAGCGGGAAGGTGATCTGCCAGAAGCGCTGCCAGGGCGAGGCGCCGTCGACCTTGGCCGCCTCGGTGATTTCCTTGGGCAGGGCCTGCAGGCCGGCGAGCAGCAGGATCATCACGAACGGGATCGACACCCACGCGTCCATGATCTCGATCCAGATGCGGGCGACCCAGGGGTCGGTGAAGAAGCTCGGGTTCTGGAAGCCGATCCAGCGGGCGAAGCGGGCGACCGGGCCGAAGCGGTATTCGAGCATCGACTTGCCCACCATCCAGCTGACGGCGACGGGCGACAGCATCAGCGGGATGAGGAAGACGACGCGCCAGAATTTCCGCGCCCGGATTTCAGCGTTCAGCAGCAGCGCCAATGCAAAGGCGATGGCGTATTCGACGAGCACGAACAGCACGTAGATCACCATGTTGACCATGGCGTTCCAGTAGAAGGGATCGCGCAGCAGCTGGAACAGGTTGTCCAGCCCGTTGAATTTCTGCCCGGTCAGCGAGGCGAGGTTCCAGTCGGTGAAGGCGATCGACAGGCCGAACAGGGTCGGAAAGATCGCCATGGCGACCGTGAACAGCCCGGCGGGGAGGATGAACAGGGCGCGCCAGCCGGCCTGGCCGCGCATCAGCACCTGCCCTGCGCCGATGGCCACGGCGAAGACGAGGAAGGCGAACAGGGTGGGACGCCAGTTGGTGAGGCCCAGCTTCAGGATGCCGGCGGCATTCAGTGCCTGCGCCAGCGCGGTGAGGATGAACAGGAGCGTGCCGGCAATGATCAGCCCCCTGCCCCAGCTTCTACGCAACGGCGCAATTGCGCTTTGATTGGATGCGATCGCCATCCCTGCCCCAGTTCGACAAATTCACGTTGTGAACCAAATCGGCTGGTGACGGTCTGCCACCAGCCGAGGGTTGTCAATCAGTGCTACGGCCGTCGCCTCACATACCCAGCGAGGCCTTGTAGAGCTTGATCTGGTTGTCGCGGCCGATCTGGTCGGTGATCTTCTCCCAGGCCGCGGCAATGGCGTCGGCCGTCTCCTGGGCGGAGGCGTACTGGCCATTGATGCCCTTCACCAGTTCGTCCTCGGCGATCGAGTAGTACTGGAAGATGCCGGGGATGCGCGGCTCGATGGCGCCGTTGGGATGGTTGTAGCTGTCGAGGTTGGAACCGAGATAATCCTCGACGAAGGCGCGATCATAGCCGGCCGCCACCCACTCGTCATAGTTGAACTGGGAGTTGCGGTAGGGCTGGAAGCCCGACGGATAAGCCGCCGTCCACAGCGCGATGTCCTTGCCGCCGAGGTGCGCCGCGGCGGACCATGCGGCCTTGCGCTTCTTCTCGTCGCCCGAGACGCGGCTGGTGACGTAGATGCCCCAGCCAAGGTAGGCGAGGTTGGGCGCGAAGTTCTCCTTCTCTTCCCAGGCCGCGGTCTTGGAATTGTAGACCTTGTTGGCGCCGGGGTTGATCGAGAAGCCGACGACATCGCCGACGACCGAGGTGTCGGAGGTGCGGGCGTTGGAGCCGACGTCGCCCCACCAGCACAGCGCCGCGCCGGTGCCGCCGAGGAACTGGCTGAAGGCGGTGGTGTTGGGGTCGGCGTTGAGCTGATCCGGCGGATAGGCGTTGGCCTTCACCAGGTCCATCACGTCCTGGATCGCCTGCACCCAGCCGGGGTTGTTGACGCGCGGCTTCATGGTGTCGGGGTCGAACAGCCAGGCCGGATCGTCCGGATGCTTGGCATAGGCCGCGGCCCGGTCGCCGAGGAAGTAGAAGCCGAAGCCGCCCCACTGATACTTCAGCGGGTCGAGGAAGCCATAGGCCGGCGCGCCGGTCAGCGGGTCGGACTTGCCGGCAAGGGCGGCGGGGAGCTTGGCGATCTCCTCCCAGTGGGTCGGGACCGGCTGGCCGCTGATCGAGCCGTCACCGAAATAGTCCTTGCGGTACGCGAAGGTGTGCGTGTCGCCATCGATGTTGATGCGGTAGGTCTTGCCGTTCCAGGTGCCGACCGGCGGCTGCAGGTAGCCCACCAGATCCTTGGAATCGATCTGCTCGGCGACCCAGTCGGGCATCTCGTCGAGCAGGCCCTTGCCGGCGGTGTCGCCTTCGAAGGGTGCACCCATCTCGGTGATGTCGAAGTCCACCGTGCCGGTGGCGATCGACTGTTGCAGGCGGGCGTTGTAGTCGGCCTGGGCGAGGTCGATCCAGTTGATCTTGGCGCCGGTATAGGCCTCCCACGGCTTGAGGAAGCCGCGGAACAGGAAGTTGTGCAGGTTCTGGTTGTTGAGCCCCATGAAGGTCAGCTCGACGCCGGCGAATTCGCCCTGGGCGACGTTGGCCTTGGTGGCGCCGAGGCAGAGTTCGCCGACCTTCTGCCAGTCGGCATCGGTGGGCGAGCCCTTGCCGACGCCGGGGATCTGCAGGATCTGCGCGCGCAGGTTGTCCTGCGCCACGGCCCGGCCCATGAACGAGCTCGACAGCGCGGTGCCGGCGGCGAGCGCGGCCGCACCCTTCATGAAGTTGCGGCGGCTGGCCTGCACGGCCATCACGTGATTGTAGAGATCGACTCTCACTTGTTCCTCCCATCAGGTCGCCATGTCGGCGACGGTCCGGCATCCGCGCAGGGCGCCCGATGAGAAGCATGACGTGCAGGAGGGCACGCCGCGGCGCACCCCAAGTCCCTCAACACCCTGCCTACGTCCCTCCCAGGGAGCGCTTCCGGTCTGTGCGGAAGCTTGCCCGATGGTATGGAGCCAACATGTTAGAAGTCAACAAGCTGGCGATCCCGCGCCGGTCACTGCTTCACATTTAGGGGGTTGATTTCATTGGTGAGCGGATCAGCCATTCACCGATAAATGAAATCAGGCTTCGGGCGGCAATACGCCCTTCTTGAACAGGAAGCAGCCATAGAAGCGGCGCTCGCCGGTCTGGATGACAACGTACGACTTCTTCGCCGCCTCGTAAAAGGCGAAGCGCTCGATCGAACCCATCGGCCACGACTTGCCCTCGGCCTTGTCGATGGCAGCCTGTACTTCCTGCTGCACCGGCGGGACTTCGTCCGGCTTGCCGACGATCTCCATGCGCAGCGCCGGATGCGGAACGAAGCTGTCGAGCGGCATCAGCGAGAGAATGGCCTGCGCGGCGCGGCCGGCGGTGACGTTCTCGAGCTTCAGCAGCTTGCCGTAGACGGTCTGGCGCGCGATCGAATCCGAGGGGAAGTTCATGTCGGCGATGATCAGGTCGTCGCCGTGCCCCATGGATTTGAGCGCGTGCAGCACGTCGGCGTTCAGGATGGGGTCGATTCCCTTGAGCATGATGTTCCTCCCGCTCGTTGTTGCCGCTACTGTCCATGGATTGAGCCGGGGTGCAAGCGAGGGGAAGACGATGCGCTACGAGATGATGCTGCCGCACCAGATCCGGCGCGCGATCGAGGAGAACTGGCCGGTCGTGCTGCCGTTGGGGGTGCTCGAGTATCACGGCGAGCACATGGCCGTGGGCATGGACACGCTGGCCGTAATCAAGGTGCTGGAGCGGCTGGAGGACGAGCTGAACCTGGTCATCCTGCCGCCGTTCTACTATGGCGCGGCGAGCTACGCGGTGGAGCCGCCGGAGGGAAACGGCTCGATCCAGGTCGGCCAGCAGGCGCTGGCGCCATTCGCGGGCGAACTGTTCCGCAGCCTGTTGCGCGTGGGCTTCCGCAACATCCACTTCTTCATCCATCACCAGAGCGAGAACTTCGCCGTCGGCATGCCGACCGACCTGAGCTTCAAGTTCGCGGCGCGGCAGGTGATCTTCGCCTTCATCGAGGAGCAGCGCGGCGAGGGCTGGTGGGGCAATCCGGCGATGCGCGACTACTATGCGCAGCAGGCCGCCGGGGACGACCCGTTCAACTGGATCAAGGGCCACCCGCTGATGACGCCCGAGATCGTCGCGCAGTATCCGTTCGACCATGCCGGGATCGGCGAAACCTCGCTGATGCTGGCGCTCTGCCCCGAGGCGGTGGAGCTGAACCGGCTGGACGGCACCCGGTGGTACACCGAGAGCGCCCGCGAGGCGTCGGCGGAACTGGGCTGGAAGGGGGTCAAGCTGATCGAGGCGCACCTGCGCTCGGTGCTGGGCCGGTAGCCCTCCCCAATTACCGGGGTCATCCCCGCGAAAGCGGGGCTCTCCGTTCGCGATGGTGAGGGCCGCACTAAAACGGAGGTTCCCGCTTTCGCGGGAATGACCCTGTGGTTGGGGACGATGTAGGCGAGCGGCGTAAGCGCGGGAGGCTCAGCCGGTGCGGCGCCCTCGAACGAAATACCGTTCGAACCCCGGGATTTGCCACGCTTCAGCCGCAAGTTGCGATTTGATGCTCAAGTTGCTGGCGAATATCCCGCGCGGCACTATATCAAGGCGATAACCAGCTGGATTCCGCCGCATGGCGGGATACGCACCTGGACAAATACACGGGGTCCCCTATCCCGGGAGCGGCCAAAATATCCGCGATCGACGATGTTGACGTGAAGTACAGCGCGGCACCTGCCGGCCAACGGCTGGCCGTGCTCATGGCTACATTCGAGGGCGCCAAGTATATCGACGAGCAGTTGCGCTCGATTGCGGCGCAAGACTGGGATGCCATCGACATCTGGGCCTCCGACGACGGCTCGACGGATGGTACCGTCGAGGTTCTGCAGCAATGGGCGGCGAATTGGCGCCGCGGAACCTTCACGATACTCAGGGGCCCCGGACGCGGCTTCGCCGACAATTTCCGGGCCCTGCTGGTCAATTCCGCCATCGAGGCGGATTATGTCTGCTTCTGCGACCAGGACGACATCTGGCTGAGCGACAAGACCCGCGCCGCAATCGAGACGCTGCGCCCGAGCGGAGACCGCCCTGCCCTTTACTGCGCCCGTACCATCATCGCCGACGAGAGCGGGCGCGAGCTGCAGCGCTCGCCGCTGTTCCGCCGGCCGCCCAATTTCGCCAATGCACTGGTGCAGAGCATCGGCGGCGGCAACACGATGGTGATGAACCGGGCCGGGCATCGGCTGGTGCAGGAAGCGGCGCGGCGCACGCCCTTCGTCAGCCACGACTGGTTCAGCTACCTGATCATCGCGGGCGCCGGCGGGGCCGTGACCTATGCCGAGACTCCACATGTGCGCTACCGCCAGCATCCGGGAAACCTCGTCGGTTCCAACCACGGCTGGCGCGCCTTTGGGGAGCGGATTCTCGCCGCGTTCGGCGGGCGCTTCTCGCACTGGAACGACGACAACGTGCGGGCGCTCGAGGCCTGCCGCGACATGCTGACGCCGCAGGCGGTGGCCACGCTCGAGATGTTCCGCGAGGCACGGCGCGGACCGCTGCTGGAACGGCTGCACAAGCTCAGGCAGTCGGGGGTCTACCGGCAGACGCGGTTCGGCCAGTTGACTCTTTACGCAGCGGGGCTGTTGGGGAAGCTGTGACGCTGGTAATACGGCGCCAGCAATGCAGCTAAGGTCCCGCGCGGAAAGGACCAATCCAAATGACCATCCTGGTGACCGGGGGCGCCGGGTTCATCGGCTCGAACTTCGTGCTCGACTGGCTGGCGACCAGCAGCGAGCCGGTGGTGACGCTCGATGCGCTCACCTATGCCGGCAACCTCAACAACCTGAAGAGCCTCGAGGGCGATGCGCGCCACAGCTTCGTGCGCGGCTCGATCGGCGACACGGCGCTGGTCGGCCGGCTGTTGCGCAGCCACGATGTGCGGGCGGTGATCAACTTCGCCGCCGAAAGCCATGTCGATCGTTCGATCTCGGGGCCGGCGCCGTTCTTCGAGACCAATGTCATGGGGACGCTGGGTTTGCTCGAGGCAGTGCGCGGATATTTCGCGCAGCGTAGCGACTTCCGCTTCCTGCATGTGTCGACCGACGAGGTCTACGGCACGCTGGAGCGCGACGAGCCGGCCTTTGCCGAGACGAACCCGTACAGGCCCAACAGCCCCTATGCCGCCTCCAAGGCGTCGTCGGACCATCTCGTCCGCGCCTATCGCGAGACCTACGGGCTGCCGGTGCTGGTGACCAACTGCTCGAACAATTACGGGCCGCTGCAGTTTCCCGAGAAACTGATTCCGCTGATGATCCATAACGCCTTGGCGGGTAAGGCTTTACCCGTATACGGCGATGGGCTGCAGGTGCGCGACTGGCTCTATGTCGGCGATCACTGCTCGGCGCTGCGGCGGGTGCTGGAAGCGGGGTCGTTGGGCGAGACCTACAATGTCGGCGGCAACAACCAGAAGACCAACATCGAGGTGGTGCGGGCGCTCTGCACCCTGCTCGACCGCAAGCGCCCGAAAGCCGACGGGACGAGCTACGCGGGCCAGATCACGCACGTGACCGACCGGCCCGGGCATGACCGGCGCTATGCCATCGACGCCCGCAAGATCGAGCGCGAACTCGGCTGGTCGCCGGCCGAGGCGTTCGAGAGCGGGCTCGAGAAGACCGTCGACTGGTACCTTGCGAACGAGGATTGGGTGGCCGACGTCACCAGCGGCGCGTACCGCGAATGGGTGGCGAGGCAGTACGGATGAAGCTGCTGATCCTCGGGCGCGACGGCCAGGTCGGCACGGCCCTGACGCAGGTCCTCGCGCCGCTCGGCGCCATTGCCGCCTATGGCCGGCAGGGCGCGGATTTCAGCCATCCCGCCGATCTCGAGGGCGTGGTGAAGCGCGAGCAGCCGGACGTGATCGTCAATGCCGCAGCCTACACCGCCGTCGACAGGGCCGAGAGCGAGCCGGAACTGGCTCGGCTGGTGAACACCGAGGGGCCGGCGGTGCTGGCGCGGGTGGCGGCCGAAACCGGCGCCTGGATGATCCACTATTCCACCGACTACGTCTTCGACGGCAGCGGCACGACCGCCTGGGCAGAGGACGATCCGACCGGACCGCTCAACGTCTATGGCGAGACCAAGCGCGCCGGCGAGGAGGCGATTGCGGCCTCCGGATGCAAGCACCTGGTCTTCCGCACCAGCTGGGTGCATGCGCCGGGCGGCAACAACTTCATCGCCAAGATGCTGAGTCTCGCGCAAAGCCGGGACGAGCTGAAGGTGATCGACGACCAGCATGGCGCACCGACCAGCGCGCGGCTGATCGCCGAGGTGACGGCACGCGCCATCCAGCAGATCGCCAACGACCGGCCGATCCCGTCGGGCCTCTACCATCTCGTCGCCTCGGGCGAGACGACGTGGAACGGCTACGCGCGCTTTGCCATCGCCGAAGCGCTGGCGCGCGGCGTGCCGCTCAAGCTGGCGCCGGAGCGGGTGCTGGCCGTGCCGACCTCGGCCTTCCCCACCCCTGCCCGGCGGCCACTCAACTCACGGCTCTCGACACTCAAGCTGCGCGACGCGCTCGGCATCGATCTTCCGAACTGGAAGACCGACGCCATGGGCACGCTCGACACCATCCTACCGGAGAAAATGACATGACGGAGCGGCGCGGGATCATCCTCGCCGGAGGCGCCGGCACACGGCTGCATCCGGCGACGCTGACCGTCTCCAAGCAGTTGCTGCCGGTCTATGACAAGCCGATGGTGTACTATCCACTGTCGACGCTGATGCATGGCGGCATCCGCGAGGTGCTGGTCATCTCGACCCCCGATGACCTGCCGCGTTTCCGCATGCTGCTCGGCGACGGCAGCAAGTGGGGCATGGCGTTCCGCTACGTGGTGCAGCCGAGCCCGGACGGGCTGGCGCAGGCCTTCATCCTGGGCGCCGACTTCGTGGGCGGCCGGCGTTCGACGCTGATCCTCGGCGACAACATCTATTTCGGGCACGACCTGAGCAAGCTGCTGGCCGAGGCCGACAAGCGGCCGTCCGGTGCCAGCGTCTTCGCCTATCACGTCAACGACCCCGGCCGGTACGGCGTGGTCGAGTTCGACGGCATGGGCAAGGCGGTGTCGATCGAGGAGAAGCCGCAGGCGCCGAAATCGAACTATGCGGTCACCGGCCTCTATTACTACGACGAGGAGGTTGCCGAACTGGCGCGCTGCCTCAAGCCGTCGGATCGGGGCGAGCTCGAGATCACCGATCTCAACCGGCTGTACCTGGAACGCGGCCAGCTGAATGTCGAGCTGATGGGGCGCGGCTTTGCCTGGCTGGATACCGGCACGCACGATTCCCTGCTCGAGGCTGGCCAGTTCATTGCCACGCTCGAGAAGCGCCAGGGTTTCAAGGTCGCCTGCCCCGAGGAGATCGCCTGGCGCAACGGCTGGATCGATGACGCGGCGTTGGAAAAGCTCGCGGAGCCGTTGAAGAAAAGCGGCTATGGCACCTATCTGCTGCAGATTTTGCGAGAGGGCCGCGGCTGATGCACGTCACGAAGCTGGAGATCGAGGGGCTGATGACGTTCGAACCGCGCGTCTTCAGCGACGATCGCGGCGCCTTCTTCGAGAGTTTCAACGACCGGGTGTTCCGCGAAGCCACCGGGTTCACCGGCCAGTTCGTACAGGACAACCACTCGATCAGCCGCAAGGGCGTGGTGCGCGGGCTGCACTACCAGCTCGCGCCGCATGCGCAGGGCAAGCTTGTGCGCGTGGTCGCGGGGGCGGCGTTCGATGTGGCCGTCGACATCCGCCGGGGCTCGCCGACCTTCGGCCGATGGGCCGGGATCGAGCTCAGCGCCGGGAACCGCCGCCAGTTCTGGATTCCACCCGGGTTCGCGCACGGCTTCGCCGCGCTTGAGGACGACACCCAGTTCCTCTACAAAACCACGGATTTCTGGCACGGACCGAGCGAACGTGCGATCCGGTGGGACGATCCCGGGCTGTCGATCGATTGGCCCCTGAGCGGCGCGCCGATCCTTTCGGGCAAGGATGCCGCCGCGCCGGGGCTCGACAGGGCCGAGCTCTTCAACTGACGGGACCATCTTGAACATTATCCGACTGTTCGTCCGCCAGGTGCTGTTCCCGTTCCTGCGGCTGCTGGTACGCGCCCTGCTGATGCCGGGCCTGGTCATCGGCGACTGGATCGCCGGCTGGCGCCTCGCGCGGCAGGGCGACGTTGTCTCGATCGAGGCCTATTCGGAGGCGAGCGGCGGTACGTTCTGCGTGTTCCACCTCTACCAGCGCTATACCTTGCCGGCCAACGTGGTCCACGCGATCGCCGTGCTCAAGGAGCTCGGCGTCAACGTTGTGGCGGTGAGCAACCTGCCGCTGGCCCCGGCCGAGCTCGAGCGGCTCAAGCCCTACCTTCACACCTTCATCCAGCGCCGCAACTTCGGCCGCGATTTCGGCGGGTACCGCCGCGGCGTGCTGCACGTGCTCGACCGGCATGCACCGGACCGGCTCATCCTGCTCAACGACAGCATCTTCTTTGCCCGGCGCGGCCTGCGCGAGTTCTTCACCGAGATGTCGCGGGACGGCGGGTTCATCGGCGCCAGCGAAAACCACGAGATCAGCCATCACGTCGGCAGCTACGCCCTGAGTTTCGGGCCGCAGGTGCTCAGCGACCCGCGCTTTCGCAAATACTGGCAGGACTACCGGTCGACCGAGATCCGCCCGCGCGTGATCTGGAACGGCGAGGCGGCGCTCAGCAAACTGGTCGAACAGACCATCAAGGTGCGGCCGCGGGTGATCTACTCGCTGCAGCGGCTCGACGCGGCGCTCAAGCAGGCGAGCTGGCGTGACCTGGTGGTGTCGGCCTCGCAGATGCCGGAGAACTATCAGGGGCACAATCCGCTGCGCCAGCTGGTGCGCGAGTCGCGCAAGCCGATGCGCGAGGCCCAGCCTGTGACCAAGGCCATGCTGCTCGACAGCGCCAGCCTGACCCTGCCGATGCCGGAAGAGGAACTGGTGCGGGACATGAACGCGCAGTACCGCCGCGAGCTGCAGCGCGACCTGCTCGACTACGTATTCCATGGCAGCCAGATCCACTGGGGCGCGCTGCTCCTGACGCAGTACCTGCAGATGCCCATCATCAAGCTCGATCTGGTGCTGCGCTCGATCTACGGGCTGGGCGAACTGGACAGCTTCGCCCCCTTCCTCACCGAGGACGAGTTCGCCGAGTTCCACCAGTTGGTCACGGCGCGCGGCGAGCCGATGATGCACGGCACGCTGAAGCAGAAGCTGATGATGATGACGGGGCTGATGTAGGGCGAACTTTCATGATGGAAGGCCGCACGAGCATCGGACTTCGCCCGGTCGAGACTCCCGAGTTCTAGCTCGGTCCGATGCCCTCGAAGCGCTTCACCCGTCCATGCTCGAGTTCCAGCAGCTTGTTGCAGGTACGGGCAATCAGGTCGGGCTGATGGCTGGCGAGGATGATGATGCCGGCCTTCTCGGCCAGCTCGTCCATGCGGCGGGTGGCCTTGGCCTGGAAGGCCGCGTCGCCGGCGCCAATCCATTCATCCATAAGCAGAATCTGCGGCTCGAGCGTCGTGGCGATGGCGAAGGCCAGCCGCGCCCCCATGCCCTGGCTGTAGCTCTTGAACGGCATGTCGATGAACTCGCCGAGCTCGGAGAAGGCGATAATTTCATCGGTCTTTTCCGCGATCTCGGCCTCGCTCCAGCCATTGATGAGCCCGCGCAGCAGGATGTTGCGGCGACCCGTCGCCTCGGCGCGGAAACCGAGGTCGATATTGAACAGGGCATCGACGCGGCCAGCGACGGCGAGCGCCCCGCCCGTCGGTTCGTAGATCCCGTATAACACCTTGAGAAGCGTAGTCTTTCCGGCCCCGTTGGCTCCGACCAGCCCCAGCCGGTCGCCGGCCTTGAGCTCGAAGCTCACCCCGTCGAGGGCGGTGACGAAGCGACGGTTGCCGCTGCCGGAAATGGTGCCGCCGGTCTGCTGCTCGACGCGCTTGTCGCGCGGGCGGAGCGAGAGCCTTTCGCGCACTTCGTAGACAAGGCGCAGGTCGTGGGCGGAAATCGAGACCATCAGACGATCAGCGCCACTTTCTTGCGGTAGGCGCCGAGCATAAGCACGGCAAGCGCCCAGACGACGAGGGTAAAGACGATAGAGAAGGCGAATGAGCTCCAGTGCACGGTGCCGTCGACGATGGGCTGGCGCACCATGTCGAGGAAATAGGTGAACGGGTTCCAGTAGTAGAGCGCGCCGCGCAGGCCCCCCTCCCCTTCATGCGTCCAGAACAGCGGCGTCGCGAACATGGCGACCCGCATCAGGTTGGTGACGATGAACTGGCTATCGGGGAAGAACACGCCGAGGAAGCCGAACAAGGCCACAACCGCGGGCGAACAGACGAGGATGATGACGAGGCCGAGCCCGGCCCAGAGCCAGGCCGGCGTGATGTTCACCTGCGCGAAGACGAGGATGACGGCACAGCCGAACACGGCGTAGAGGCCGCGGATGACGTTCTGCAGCGTCACCCGCATCACGTAGGCGGAGAGCGGCAGGTTGGTGCCCCTGATGAAGCTCTGCTCGCGCTCGAACAGGGTCACCGCCTGCGAAATCGAGTCGTTCATGTAGTTCCAGACCAGCAAGCCGGTCGCCACATAGATGGCGAACTGGGCCGAGGGGGCTGGCGCGAACACGAAGATGAACGTAGCCGCGAAGGCGAAATAGTTGATCAGCAGCCACAGCGGCCCGAGCGTGGTGCGCCGGTGCTGGTCGCCGATATCCTCGGTGGCGAGCGTGATCCAGACGCGGCGTCGGGCATAGCCCGCCGCCATGTCGGCCCAGGCATTGGCGAGAATTCTGTGCATCGGCCCCACGGGTGTTGTCGGCGCTCGGGTAGCACAGGCGCGGGATGGAGGGAATGAGGGCCGGTGCGTGGGGTAGAGTTGCGACGCCGCAGTCGGGCCTCCCTCCCCCTTGAGGGGAGGGATCGAGGGAGGGGGTCGTGCGGTGATCAACGATGGCCCCCACCCCCACGCCCTCCCCTCAGGAGGGGAGCAGATCAGCTGACCACAGCGCGATCCGCCACGCGCCGCCAGTTGGTGCCATCCGAGAAGGCGAGCGTCGCACCGCCCGCTTCGTTGGAGACGAAGATCATCTGGCCGGCACCGGCACTGGCGGCCGGGACGCCGGCGACGGTGTAAGGCTTGCAGCGGATCGGACCATCGACGTCGAGTTTCACCGCCGGCGAGGCCGTGCCGATGCCGACCTTGCCCGATGTGTCGACCACCAGCGCCTCGGTCCAGGCCGAGCCATCCGGGCTGACCTTGATGTGCAGGTTATCGTCGCCTGCAGTGCCCAGTTCGGCGCGGCCCGAGAAGCTGGTCTGGTAGAGCAGGCTCGCCGTATCGCCCGATGAATGCTTGTTGAGTTTCACCTGTACGCCGGCCGAGGCGTTGGTGAACAGTACGGCTTCGCTGTCGACGGCGAGGCGGTTGGTATCGTCGGCGGCGGCGTTGATGCCGAGCCTTGGCACCTTGCCGTCGAGTCCGACGGTGGGCTGCCACGCCGTGCCGGTCCAGACGACGATGCCGCTCTCGTCGACAAGGTAGGCGATCCAGCCCGGCTCGGGCGCGTGGAACAGCCAGGCCGCGCCGTCCCAGGCTGCGATCTGGCCGGCCTTGCCGGCCCAGGCGCCGGTGGGGCCGGCGGCGACGATGTAGCGGTCGCCTTCGGCAGGGCTGGCCGGCGGAGCGGCAAGGTCGCGGTCGAGCACCGCGAGTTGTGCCAGCGTGTCGAGCGCCGCAATCGCTTCGTTGTGGGTGACGTGCTTGCCGGCCTGGGCTGGGAGAATGAACGGCAGTTTCAGGTGCGTACTGGTGGTCACGGCGTCCCTCGCGTGTTGTTGCGCGAAGGATAGGGCGCGCGGATGGAAGGGGGATAAGTGCGAGTGGGGATGCGCTCGGATCTGCCTTCTCCACCGGGTCATCCCCGCGAAAGCGGGGATCTCCGTTGGCCGCGCGCACCGCAAACAGAGGTTCCCGCTTTCGCGGGAATGACCCGGTGGGTTGTGGGACGAACGGCGTTCAGGCCGGCTGCAGCTCGGGCTTGACCTCTTCGAGCTCGATCAGCGTGCCATCGAAATCCTTGGGGTGGAGGAACACTACCGGGAGGCCGTGGGCGCCGATCCTGGGCTTGCCATCGCCGAGCACGCGGGCGCCGGCCTCGGTGAGGGTGCGGATGGCCGAGGCGAGGTCGGCCACCTCGTAGCAGACATGGTGCATGCCGCCCGACGGGTTGTTCTCGAGGAATTTCGCCACCGGCGAGTTGGCCCCGAGCGGGGTCATCAGCTCGATCTTGGTGTTTTCGAGCTGGACAAAGACGACGGTGACGCCGTGCTCGGGCAGGTCGTGCGGGGCATGCACATCGGCGCCGAGCAGGTCGCGATACTTCGCGGCGGCGGCAGCGAGATCGGGAACGACGATGGCAACGTGGTTGAGGCGACCGATCATTCAAAGCTCCGGGCGATGGCGAAAGGCCCCCTCACCCGCCATTGCGCGGCGACCTCTCCCCCAGAGGGAGAGGTGTCGCTGTGGCGGGGCCGGTTCCTCACCTCTCCCTCGGGGGAGGGGTCGGCCGAAGGCCGGGTAAGGGGGCCTTCCGGGATCATCGGTTCGATAACCTCCCCTCGATCTGGTTCAGCACCGAGAACGCCGCTTCGAGGACGTTGGTGCCGGGGCCGAAGATTTCGGCCACGCCGGATTGACGAAGGAACTCATAGTCTTGCTCCGGGATGACGCCGCCGACGATGACGGTGACGTCGCCGAGGCCCCTGCCCTTCAGTTCGCCGATCAGCTCGGGGACGAGGGTCTTGTGGCCGGCGGCGAGGGAGGAGACACCGACGGCATCGACCTTCAGGTCTGCGACGTGGTCGGCGACTTCGGGGGCGGTTTCGAACAGGTCGCCCATGTGGACGACAAAGCCGAGGTCGGCGAAGGCGGTGGCGATGACCTTGGCGCCGCGATCGTGGCCGTCCTGGCCCATCTTGGCGATGAAGATGGCCGGCGGGCGGTGCTCGGCGGTCTCGAAGCCTTTGATGCGCCGCTGCAATTCCGCGAACTGCGGGTCGTCGTGGTAGCTCTGTGCATAGACGCCAGAGATGACGCGGGTGACGGCGGAGTGGCGGCCGAAGACCGCCTCGAGGGCGGCGGAAATCTCGCCCAGCGTGGCGCGGGCGCGCGCGGCCTCGACGCTGGCGGCGAGCAGGTTTCCGCCGGATTCTGCGTTTTCCTGCAATGACTTGAGCGCGGCAGCTACGGCATCCGGATCGCGGGTGCGGCGGATGTCGGCGAGGCGGGCAATCTGCTCGTCGCGGACCTTGTGGTTGTCGATCTCGCGGATGACGATTGGTTCTTCGTTTTCAAGGCGATAGCGGTTGACGCCGACAATGACGTCCTCGCCGCGGTCGACGCGGGCCTGGCGCAGGGCGGCGGCCTTCTCGATCTCGAGCTTCGGCGTGCCGGCCTGCACCGCGGCGGTCATGCCGCCCTCGGATTCCACCTTCGAAATCAGGGCACTGGCGCGCTCTACCAGATCGGCGGTCAGGGCCTCGATGTAGTACGAGCCGCCGAGCGGATCGACCACGTCGGTGACGCGGCTCTCGTGCTGCAGGATCAGCTGGGTATTGCGGGCGATGCGGGCGGAGAATTCCGTCGGCAGCGCAATGGCTTCGTCGAAGGAGTTGGTGTGGAGGCTCTGGGTGCCGCCGAGCACCGCCGCCAGCGCCTCGATAGTGGTGCGGACGATGTTGTTGTGCGGGTCCTGCTCGGTCAGCGACACTCCACTGGTCTGGCAGTGTGTGCGCAGGACCAACGATCTTCCATCCTTGGCCCCCAGCCGCGTCATGAACTTCTGCCAGAGGGTTCGGGCCGCGCGGAGCTTGGCGACCTCGAGGAACAGGTTCATGCCGATGCCGAAGAAGAAGCTCAGGCGCGGCGCGAAGGAATCGATGTCGAGGCCGCGCGCCTGCGCCGAGCGCACGTATTCGATGCCGTCGGCGATGGTGTAGGCGAGCTCCTGCACCGCCGTCGCCCCGGCCTCGTGCATGTGGTAGCCCGAGATCGAGATCGAGTTGAATTTCGGCATATGCTCGGCGGTGTAGGCGATGATGTCGCCGACGATGCGCATGCTCGGCTCGGGCGGGTAGATATAGGTGTTGCGGACCATGAACTCCTTGAGGATGTCGTTCTGGATGGTCCCGTCGAGCTGCGCCTGCTTGACCCCCTGCTCCTCGGCCGCGACGATGAACATGGCGAGCACCGGCAGCACGGCGCCGTTCATGGTCATCGAGACCGACATCTGATCGAGCGGGATGCCGTCGAACAGGATCTTCATGTCCTCGACGCTGTCGATGGCGACACCGGCCTTGCCGACATCGCCGGTAACGCGCGGGTGGTCGCTGTCATAGCCGCGGTGGGTGGCGAGGTCGAAGGCGACGCTGAGGCCCTTCTGCCCGGCGGCGAGGTTCTTGCGATAGAAGTCGTTGCTTTCCCGGGCGGTGGAGAAGCCGGCGTATTGCCGGATGGTCCACGGGCGGTTGGCGTACATGGTGGCGCGCACGCCGCGGGTGAACGGGGCCGCGCCCGGCAGGCCGGGATCGGTGGTGACGTCGTCGGGGAAATAGGCCGGGCGGACCGGAAGGTCGCCGTAGTCGCGGTTGAGGGACTCGACCGGGGTGTCGCGGAGGTCCTTCTGGGCGAGCTTGGCCCAGTCGGCGAAGGTGGGGCGGCTAGACATCGAGCACTTGGCCTCCCCCCACCCTAGCTTCGCTGCGGCCGCGATGCGGCCAAGCTGCGCTACCCTCCCCACGAGGGGGAGGGAGGACTGTGGCACCGACGAAGCCCAATCGTCTCCCTCCCCCTTGTGGGGAGGGAACAAGGGTGGGGGTGCCCCACGCTCGGACGTCGAACATCATACCGCCTCGAACTCCAAGATCACCTCGTCCACCGCCAGCACCGACCCCGGCTTGACGCGAACCTTGCTCACCTTGGCCCGCTTCTCCGCCTTCAGCACGTTTTCCATCTTCATGGCCTCGACGATGGCCAGGGTCTGGCCGTCCTCGACGATGTCGCCCTCAGCGACATCGATGCGCACGACCTGGCCAGGCATCGGGCAGAGCAGGAACCTGCTGAGGTCGGGCGGGACCTTCACCGGCATCAGCGGCATCAGGTCGGCGACATGCGGCAGGAGCACCTTGGCGACGAGGTCGGCGCCGCGCCAACGCAGGCGGAAGCCGCCGGTGACGCGGTTGATCCGCACATGGTGCAGGCGCCCGTCGACGCGGGCGATGCACAGGCTCATCCCCGGCTTCCAGCCGGTTTCGACCAGCAGCTTCCGGCCGTCGGGGGCCGTCAGCCAGTACTCGATGCCGTCGGCATGGACGGAGAAGTCCCAGCGCCGGCCATTGATCAGCACGGCGCGCGGCTCCGGCGTTGCCGCAAAGGCGCGCTTGTCCACCGCGAAGGCCGACGTGCAGGCGAGCGCCGCCAGATGCGTCAGAGAATCCGCATCGAGCTCCACGCCGTTGAAGCCATTGGGGAATTCCTCCGCGATGTAGCCGGTGGTAAGGCGGCCATCGCGGAAGCGCTGCTGCGCCATGACGGCGGAAAGGAAGGGGATGTTGTTGCCCACACCCTCGAGCTCGAACTCGTCGAGCGCCACTTCCATGGCATCGATCGCCTCGATGCGCGTCGGAGCCCAGGTGCACAGCTTGGCGATCATCGGGTCGTAGAAGGTCGAGATCTCGCCGCCGTCGGCGACGCCGGTATCGTTGCGGACGACCAGTTCGGGCGTCGCCTGCTCGGCGGGCGGGCTGTAGCGGGTCAGGCGGCCGACGGAGGGGAGGAAGTTGCGGTACGGGTCCTCGGCATAGATGCGGCTCTCGATGGCCCAGCCGTTGATCGTGACATCGGCCTGGGTGAGCGGCAGCTTTTCGCCCGCGGCGGCAAGGAACATCAACTCGACGAGGTCGAGGCCGGTGATCAGCTCGGTGACCGGATGCTCCACCTGCAGGCGGGTGTTCATCTCGAGGAAGTAGAAATTGCGGTCCTTGTCGACGATGAACTCGACCGTGCCGGCCGAGGTGTAGCCCACGGCCCTCGCGAGGGCGACGGCCTGCTCGCCCATGGCCTTGCGCGTCGCGGCATCGAGGAAGGGCGACGGGGCCTCCTCGATCACCTTCTGGTTGCGGCGCTGGATCGAGCATTCGCGCTCGTTGAGCCACAGCACGTTGCCGTGCTGGTCGCCGATCAACTGGATCTCGATATGGCGCGGCTCGGTGACGAATTTTTCGATGAAGATGCGGTCGTCGCCGAACGAGGACGCGGCTTCGGACTGCGAGCGCTCGAAGCCCTCGAGCGCCTCGGCATCATTCCCGGCGATGCGCATGCCCTTGCCGCCACCGCCGGCCGAGGCCTTGATCATCACGGGGTAGCCGATGGACCTGCTGATGCGAACGGCTTCGTCGGCGTCTGCGATGAGTCCCATGTGGCCGGGGACCGTGGAGACGCCAGCCGCGGCTGCGATTTTCTTGGACGTGATCTTGTCGCCCATGGCCTCGATGGCCTTCACCGGGGGGCCAACGAAGATGATGCCGGCCTGCTCGAGCGCCGCGGCGAAGGCCGGGTTTTCGCTCAGGAAGCCATAGCCGGGGTGCACGGCCTCGGCGCCGGTCTGTTTGCAGGCAGCGACGATCTTTTCGATCGAAAGGTAGGAGTCGCGGGCGGCCGAGCCGCCGATATGCACGGCCTCGTCGGCGAGCTTGACGTGCTGGGCGTCGCGATCAGCGTCGGAATAGACCGCGATTGTGCGGATGCCCATGCGGCGCGCGGTGCGGATGACGCGGCGGGCGATCTCGCCACGGTTGGCGATGAGGAGAGAAGTGAACATGGACTCAGACCTTACGCCAGCTGGAGCGCGGAGTGTGGGGCATTTGCATCAAGTACGGCGTATCGGCGCGTTGGGTTCTTAAGCTGGAGGTATCTCATGTACCCTTCTCGGCGTCTGTCTCGCCCTTGAGGAGCCCCAGAATGATTCGATCGATCCGTACCGGCCTGCTGCTGTCCGCAACGGCCCTGGCGCTTGTCGCGGCACCGGTGGTGCTCAATGCGACGCCGCTCTCCGACCTTTCGGCGCTTGCCGGCGGCAAGGGTAACGGGAACGGAAACGGTGGAGAGAAGGGCAATAGCGGGAACGGCAACAGCGAGAACGCCAAGGGTGGCAACGGAAACTCCGGCGGGGCCTCCAACGGCAACGGCGGCGGCAACTCCGCCAAGTCTTCCAACGGCAACGGCGCGAGCAAGAAGGTCGCCGCCACGGAACTCGCCCCGACCGTGAAGGCCAACGGCAAGGTCCAAAAGACCAAGAACCTCAATGCCCAGCTGGCGGGGCTGAACTCGCTCAACCGCAACGTCAACGGGCTGATGAACAGCAACGACAAGCGCATGGTGCTGGTGCGCGAGTTCGTCCAGGCCGGCGCTGACCTGTCGGCCGCGAGCGCGGCGCTCGATCAGGCCGGGACGCTGCTGGGCGAGCTTCAGACGACGTTCGACACCTACATGACCACCTATGTCGGCACGGCCGGCCTCGTCGCCTATGACGGTTCCACGGTTTACGATGCCCCGACGCTCCAGGGCCTCACCGATCGGTTGGCTGAACTCGATGCGGCGATCCTGGCCGACCCGACCAACCAGGCGGCGATCGACGAGCAGGCGATCCTGGCGACGGCACTCGACGCGATCAATGCAAGCGCCGAACTGGCCGCGGTCGCGGCGCAGCAGGGCGTGGTCGACGGGCTCGACGCAGAGGTCGCGGCGCTCGAAGAGGCGACGAGCGAAGAGGCGCTCAAGGCCGCGCTGCTCGCTGCCGCCAACAAGAACCGCGTGGCCGCCGGTGGCGACGCCTACCTGACGCCCGAAATCATGGCGTGGGCCCAGGGCAAGATCGACACGCTGACCGCGGATTACATCGCGCAGCAATAGCTCGGCCGACCGGAGCGCGGGGCCACCCCTACCCTTGATCCCTCCCCAAATGGGGGAGGGAGATGCGAGTTGAGGGGTCGGCTGCCGCCTCACAGCGGGATGTTCCCGTGCTTCTTTGCCGGGATCACGGCCTTCTTGCCCTTCAGCATCTCGAACGCGCGGACGACGCGGCGGCGGGTTTCGCGCGGCATGATGACGTCGTCGATGAAGCCGCGCTCGGCGGCGACGAAGGGGTTGGCGAAGCGGGACTCGTAGTCGGCGGTGCGCCGGGCGATCTTCTCCTTGTCCGAGAGCTCGGAGCGGTAGAGGATTTCCGTTGCGCCCTTGGCGCCCATGACGGCGATCTCGGCGGTAGGCCAGGCGTAGTTGACGTCGGCGCGGATGTGCTTGGATGCCATCACGTCATAGGCGCCGCCATAGGCCTTGCGGGTGATCACGGTAACTTTGGGCACGGTGGCTTCGGCATAGGCGAAGAGGAGCTTGGCGCCGTGCTTGATGATGCCGCCATATTCCTGCGCGACGCCGGGGAGGAAGCCCGGCACGTCGACGAGGGTGAGGATCGGGATCGAAAACGCGTCGCAGAAGCGAATGAAGCGCGCGGCCTTCTTCGACGAGTTGATGTCGAGGCAGCCGGCCAGCACCAACGGCTGGTTGGCGACGACGCCGACGGTGGAACCGTTGAGACGGATGAAGCCGACGAGGATGTTGCCGGCGTGGTCCTTCTGGATCTCGAGGAAATCGCCCTCGTCGGCGAGCTTCTCGATGACCTCGCGCATGTCGTAGGGCTTGGTGGCGCTATCGGGGATGATGGTGTCGAGGCTGGGCTCCTCGCGCTCAACCGTGTCCTCGACGGCGACGACCGGCGGCTTGTCGGTGGCGCTGAGCGGCAGGAAATCGAACAGGCGGCGGACTTCGAGCAGGGTCTCGATGTCGTTGTCGAAGGCGGCATCGGCGACGGACGATACCCTGGTGTGGGTCCCTGCCCCGCCGAGTTCCTCGTGGGTGACGATCTCGGAGGTGACGGTCTTCACCACGTCCGGGCCGGTGACGTACATGTAGGACGTGTCCTTCACCATGTAGATGAAGTCGGTCATGGCCGGGGAATAGACCGCGCCGCCGGCAGTCGGGCCCATCACCACGGAGATCTGCGGAATGGCGCCGGAGGCCTGGACGTTGCGCCAGAACACCTCGGCGTAGCCGCCGAGCGCCGCGACGCCTTCCTGGATGCGGGCACCGCCGGAATCGTTGAGGCCGATCACGGGGGCGCCGTTCTGCACGGCGAGGTCCATGATCTTGCAGATCTTCTGCGCGTGGGTTTCCGACAGAGAGCCGCCGAAGACGGTGAAATCCTGGCTGAAGACGTAGGTCAGGCGGCCGTTGATGGTGCCCCAGCCGGTGACGACGCCGTCGCCGGGAATGATGGTCTGGTCCATGCCGAAATCCACCGCGCGGTGGGTGACGAACATGTCGTATTCCTCGAAGGAGCCGGGATCGAGCAGCACGTCGAGGCGCTCGCGCGCCGTCAGCTTGCCCTTGCCGTGTTGGGCGTCGATGCGCTTCTGCCCGCCGCCGAGACGGGCGTCGTTCCGCCGCTGTTCGAGCGCGGCGATGATCTTCTGCATGTGTCCCTGTCCTTCCGAAGCCTCGACAATAGCCTGACCGTGGCGCCGGAAGGAGACAAGAAGGTGCCATCGTGCTAATTCCGCAAACTTGCAAAGTGTGAATTTGTGGATTTGCGAATGGCACAGCGGAAGGTCTTCGCCGGCGGCAAGGTGCGGGCGGCGCGGCAACGGGCCGGGCTGACGCAGCGCGAACTCGCCACCCAGCTCGATATCTCGGTGAGCTACCTCAACCAGATCGAGAACAACCAGCGACCGCTGACCGCAGCGCTGATGCTGGCCCTGTCGGAGCAGTTACGGCTGGACCTCGCCGACCTTGTCTCGGACAAGGCGGACCGGCTGCTGGCGGACCTGCGCGAAGTGATGGCGGACCCGATGTTCGGCGAGGCGGCGCCGGGGCTGATCGAGCTCAAGTCGGTGGCGGCGAGCGCGCCGGACATGGCGCAGGCGGTGCTCCGCCTCTACGACGCCTATCGCCGGGCCAACGAGCGGCTGGCAAGCGCCGACGCGGCCCTGGCCGGCAGCGGCGCGGGGGGCGCGCAGACCAGCTACGAGGAGGTGCGCGACTTCTTCCACTATGCCGGCAACTATATCGACCGGCTGGATGTCGCGGCGGAGGCGCTGGCAGGCCGGCTTGGCGGGGAGCCGCTCGGACGGCTCGAGCGGCTGGCAGCGCATGTCGAGGCGGCCTGCGGGGTGACGGTCGCGTTCGAGGCGCCCGAACGGCCGGAGCAGATGCGGCGGCATGACCGGGCACGCGGGGTGGTGAGCCTCAATGCGCGGCTGGCGCCTCCGACGCTGTTCTTCCAGCTTGCGGCGCAACTGGCCCTGCTCGCCGAGGCCGAGGCGATCGACGAGATCGTGCGCGGCGCGGGGTTCAAGACGGCGGAGGCGGCGGAGATCTGCCGGATCGGGCTGGCGAACTACTACGCGGGGGCGCTGCAGATGCCCTATGGCGCGTTCCTTGCGGCGGCGGACAGCCATGCCTACGACATCGAGCAACTGGCCTTCACCTTCGGCGCCTCGCTCGAACAGGTCGGGCACCGGCTGTCGACCATGCAGCGGCCCAAGGCACGGGGCGTGCCGTTCTTCTTCGCGCGGGTGGATGCGGCGGGGACGATCACCAAGCGACACTCGGCGACGCCGCTGCAGTTCCCGCGCTTCGGCGGCGCCTGCCCGCTGTGGAACGTGCACCGGGCGTTCGAGGCGCACGGGCAGATCATGCGGCAACTGGCGGAAACGCCGGACGGCAACCGCTACCTCTGCCTCGCCTGGTCGGAGGAGAAGCGCATCGGCGGCTTCCGCGGCCCGGTGCGGCGCTATGCGTTCGCGCTCGGCTGCGAGATCGCCCATGCCGGCCGGCTGACCTATGCGGCGGACCTGAACCTCGACCGGCCCGCCGCGTTCGAGCCGATCGGCATCTCGTGCCGTATCTGCCCGCGCGGCGACTGCCTGCAGCGCTCGGTGCCGCCGCTGGACGCACGGCTGACGATCGATGCGGACAGCCGCGCGGTGGTACCGTACCGGCTGGGATAAGCGGTTCTTGCCGGGGGATGGCAATGGACTTGCCCACCCCGTTTCGCGTAAACCGACGCCCGCGATGCAAGATGGCTTCAACATACCCGTGCTTCCCCCCGCCCTCGTCGATGATGCGGTGCGGCGTGCGCTGGGCGAGGATCTCGGCCTGAGCGGCGACCTGACGTCGCTGGCGACGATCCCGCCCGACGCGCAGGCGACGGCGACGCTGTCGGCGCGCGAGCCGGGGGTGATCGCGGGGCTGCCGCTGGCACTCGAAGTGTTCCGGCAGCTGGGCGGTGGCGTGGAGTTCGACCCGCAGGTCGCGGACGGCGCGCGGGTCGACAAGGGCAGCATCGTCGCGGTGGTATCGGGAGATGCGCGGCAACTGCTTGCCGGCGAGCGTACCGCGCTCAATTTCCTGAATCATCTCAGCGGGATCGCCTCGCTTACGAACAAGTTCGTCGAAGCCGTGGCGGGGACGAAGGCGCGGATCTGCGATACGCGCAAGACGACGCCGGGACTGCGCGCCTTCGAGAAATACGCGGTGCGCTGCGGCGGCGGCGCGAACCATCGCTATGCCTTGAGCGACGCCATCCTGATCAAGGACAATCACATCGCGGTCGCGGGAAACGCGGGCAAGGCGTACCGGGCGGCACGGGCGGCAGCGGGACACCTGGTCGCGATCGAGATCGAGGTCACCACGCTGTCACAGCTCGAAGACGTGCTGGAGGCCGGCGCGACGGTGGTGATGCTGGACAACATGGACAACGAGCTGCTCAAGGCAGCGGTGCGGCTGAACGACGGTCGGGCCCGGCTCGAGGCCTCCGGCGGCGTGACGCTGGAACGGGTGCGCGGCATCGCCGAAACCGGCGTCGACTTCATCTCGTCGAGCCAGATCACCATGGGCGCCAAGCCCCTAGACCTAGGACTGGACGTCGAAATCCGATGAACGCGCCCTATACCGACCTCATGAACCAGGCGGCGATTGCCGCGGCCAAGGTGATCGTCGCGGTCTATGACCGCGACGTGGTCGCCATGCGGAAGTCCGACGGTTCGCCGGTCACCGAGGCGGACCAGGAAGCAGAAGCGATCATTCTCGCGCACCTGGCAAAGAGCGGTTTGCCGGTCCTCGCCGAGGAGAGCGTATCGGGCGGTCACATCCCGGCACTGGGCGAGCGCTACTTCGTCGTCGACCCGCTGGACGGGACCAAGGAGTTCCTGAAGCGCAACGGCGAGTTCACGGTCAATATCGCCTATTGCGAGAACGGCCGGCCGGTCAGCGGGGTGGTGCTGGCTCCGGTGACGGGTGACATCTATTGGGGCGGGCCGGACGGCGCGTTCGCGGGCAAGGTGGTCGACGGATCGATCAGCGGTTCGGCGCGCCTGAGCGTCAGCCGGGTGAAGCAGCCGCTGCGCATCGTCGCCAGCCGCTCGCACGGGCATCCGGCCCTGGCGGTGGTGTGCGAGGAACTCGCGGTGGCCGAGAACGTCTCGGTCGGATCGTCGCTGAAGTTCTGCCTGCTGGCGGCGGGCAAGGCCGAACTTTACCCGCGGTTTACCCCGACCTCGGAATGGGACACCGCGGCCGGCCAGGCCGTGCTTCAAGCCGCCGGTGGGGTGGTGCTGGATCTGGACGGGCTCCCGCTCACCTGCGGACACCCGGACCGGAAGTTCCTCAACACCTGGTTTGTCGCGGCATCGAGCCGCGAACTGGCGCTATCTGCCCTGGCGCATATGGCACGTTTCGCCGAAGCCTGAGGCCGAAATCCGTTAGCATTCAAACGGTTGGCCATGAGAATCCTGCATGGCAGCCCCCCGGGGCACCGGTGTTGTGCTTTTCCATCGTTCCATATATACGCCCGGCATATGCTGGTCCGTCATATGCCGGCCCGATAGGAAGCCATGAACGTCAGAACGATCTGTCTCGCCATCCTGTATGACGAGGACGCCACCGGATACGAGATCAGGAAGCTCTCCGTCGAAGGGGAGTACTCGTATTTCATCGATGCGAGCTATGGCTCGATCTATCCCGCGCTGGCTCGCCTGGAGCAGGAAGAGCTCGTCACCTCGCGCGTCGAACCGCAGGACGGCAAGCCGGCCAAGAAGATCTACTCGATCACTGCGGCAGGCCGTTCAGCTTTCATTCAGTCGCTGTTCGAGAAGCTTGGGGAGGACGAGTACCGAAGCGAGTTCCTGCTGTTCCTGCGCTTCGCTTCCGAACTACCGCAATCACTGGTCGAGCAGCGCCTCACCGAACGACTCGCCGAAGTCGACGCGACGCTCGCTGATTTCGACCGCATGACCGAACAACACAACCACCCCGGAGACGCCTGGGTCATTGCCTACGGCCGCACTTGTATGCAGGCGGCCCGCGACTACATCCAGGCCCACGGGGCCGAATTGATCGCGCTCGCGCGTCCCGATCGGGATGCCGCTGCCGCGGCCGAGTAGAGGGACTAATCAGAATGCGTGCGATCTATTCATACGGCGTCGCCGGCGCCATCGTCATTGTCGGTGCGCTCTGGCTCGGCAGCGGCACGTTCGTCGCTGGCGGCAACGGACCCGGCAACGGCGAAAAGCCGATCATTGCGTTCTTCGACAAGAATGCGGAGACCACTCACACCGCCGAGGCCGGACACGCGGCGGGCGAGATCGACCCCAAGCTGACCATCGCCGAGCGCGTGGCCGAGGCGTCGGGCGCCGAGGCACCGCTGCAGTCGGTGCGCACGGAGACCTACACGGTGCAGCCGATGCCCGTTGAAGTCCCGCTGCGTGGCCGCACCAAGGCCAAGTCGGTGGTCTCGATCACGCCTGAGACGCAAGGTGTCGTCACCGCCGTCAACGCCGTCAAGGGCCAGGTCGTGAAGCCGGGCGACGTGCTGTGCACGCTCGACGAGGGCACCCGCGCCGCCGCCGTGGCGCAGGCGGAAGCCACGCTGGCGCAGGCGCAGACGAGCTTCGACTCCAACAAGGCGCTGCGGGACAAGGGGCTGGCGGCTGCCAATACGGGCATCGCCGCCGAGGCCGCCCTGCGCCAGGCCCAGACCGCGTTCGACCAGGCCAAGCTCGAATTCGACCGCGCCAAGGTGACCACCAAGATCGGCGGCGTGGCGCAGGATCCGATCGCCACCGTCGGCAGCGTGCTGAGCCCCGGCCAGGCCTGCGCCACGGTCGTCGAACTCGATCCGATGCTGTTCGTCGCCAACGTGCCGGAAGCGCGGATCGCGCGCGCCGAACTCGGCCTGCCGGCCAAGGTGACGACCGTCACCGGCCAGACCGTCGAGGGCAAGGTGAGCTTCATCGCCTCGCTCGCCGACGAGGCCACGCGCTCGTTCCCGATCGAGATCGAGATTCCGAACAAGGACGGCAAGGTGCTGTCGGGGGTGACCGCGACCGCAACCGTCTCCATGGGCACCCTGCCGGCGCACCTGCTGCCGCAGTCGGTGCTGACCCTCGACGACAACGGCGCACTTGGGGTGCGCGCGGTTAAGGATGGCGTCGTCGAGTTCTATGCCGTGACCATCATCTCGGACTCCCGCGAGGGCGTCTGGGTCACGGGCCTGCCTCCGACGGTGGATGTGATCACCATGGGCCAGGAGTATGTCGTGCCGGGCCAGAAGGTCAACGCGACCAACGTTACGGGGACGCCTCAGTCCGAAGGGACCAAGGCCGCTGCTGAAGGGGTGCAGTCATGATGAATTTCCTCGAGCGCGTCCTGCGGATGCCGCGGGTCGTGCTGACGGTGATGGCACTGCTGCTCATCGCCGGCTTCGGCGCCTACACCTCGCTGCCGAAGGAAAGCTTCCCGGCGATCGACATCCCGTATTTCTACGTCTCGGTGAGCCAGACCGGCGTCGCCCCGCGCGACGCGGAGCGCCTGTTGGCCAAGCCGATCGAGGACCGCATCAAGGACCTCGACGGGCTGGAGAACTACACCTCGACCTCGAGCACCGGGCATGCCTCGGTGTTCCTCGAGTTCAACGTGAACGCCGACAAGGACAAGGCGCTCTCCGACATCCGCGCCAAGCTCGACGGCGTCTCGTCCGAGCTGCCTGCGGACGCCAACGACCCGACCGTGAACGAGATTTCGTTCTCGAACATGCCGTCGATCTCGGTGGCGCTCTATGGCGACGTGCCGGAGCGCACGCTGGTGCAGCGCGCCAAGGACCTCCGCGACGAGCTCGAGAACATCCCGACCGTGCAGAGCGTGACCATTTCCGGGTCGCGCGACGAGATGCTCGCGGTCACGATCGACATGAACCGTCTCGAGGCCTACAACCTCACCGCGGCCCAACTGCTCGACGCGCTCGCCAAGAACAACATGGTGGTGCCGGGCGGTACGCTCGATACCGGCAAGGGCTCGTTCAACGTTGAAGTGCCCGGCCTCATCACTTCGGCGGCAGACGTCTACTCTCTGCCGATCAAGGCCGACGGCGACAACGTCGTGACCTTCGGCGACGTGGCGACCATCACCCGCACCTTCGCGGACGCGACCGAATACGCCCACGTCAACGGCCAGCCGGCGATCACGCTGGGCGTGATCAAGGAACTGGGCACCAACGTCATCGACGTGTCCGACCAGGTGCGTGCGCGTACCGCGGCCTTCACCAAGTCGTGGCCGGCCGGCATCCAGCACTCGTTCCTCGTCGACCAGGCCGACTCGACCAAGTCGCTGTTCCGCTCGCTGGAAGCCGCTGTGCTGACCGCCGTGGCGCTGGTGATGACCGTGTGCGTGGCGACGCTGGGCGTCCGCCCTGCCCTCATGATCGGCACCTCGATCCCGATCTCGTTCATGATCGCGTTCCTCGTCGTGCAAATGATGGGCATGACCATCAACATGATGATCATGTTCGGCCTCGTGCTGGCCGTGGGCGTGCTCGTCGACGACCCGATCGTGGTGGTGGAATACGCCGAACGAAAGCTGCAGGAAGGCGTCTCCAAGAAGGAGGCGTTCATCCTCGCGGCCCGCAAGATGTTCGTGCCGGTGGTCTCGGCCACCTTCACGACGCTGGGTGCGTTCGTGCCGCTGCTGTTCTGGCCGGGCATCATCGGCAAGTTCATGAGCTACCTGCCGATCATCGTGATCGTGGTCATGGTCGCCTCGCTGCTTTCGGCGCTGGTGTTCATGCCCGTGATCGGCGCGATCATCGCCTCGAGCCACGTCGACGAAAAGGCCAAGGAAGCGGCCGACGTCGTCATGTACCCGGACAAGTTCGACACCAGGAAGGTGAAGGGCGCGACCGGCGTCTACGTGCGGACGCTCGCCCACCTGATCCGGCATCCGATCATCACGCTGGCAGTCGGCTTCTCGATCGTCATCGGCATGTTCGCGCTCTACATCACGCATCCGACCGGCATGGAGGCCTTCCCGGCCTCCGAGCCCGAGTTCGGCACCGTGAACGTGATCGCGCGCGGCAACTATTCGCCGATCGAGATCCGCGACATGCTGGTCGAGGTCGAAAAGCAGGTCCTGCAGGTGCAGGGCGTGCAGGACTCGATCATGACTTTTGCCGGCTCGGGCGGCAGCTTCGGCGGCAGCTCGCCGCCGGACACGATCGGCCAGTTCAACCTGCAACTGATGCCTTGGAACGAGCGCGTCAAGGCCGAGGAGATCTTCCAGAACATCCGTGACCGGGTGAAGGACATCTCGGGCATCCAGGTGCAGATCGCGGCGCAGGAAAACGGCCCGCCGGCCGGCAAGGCGATCAACCTCAGCGTCGAGAGCAGTGTCTATGACGACCTCACGCCGGTGGTGGCCAAGCTGCGCAACTACATCCAAAACGACCTCGGCGACACCATCGACGTCGAAGACGGACGTCCCTCCCCGGGCATCGACTGGGAAGTGACGATCGACCGCGAGGCCGCCGCCAAGTACGGCATCGGCGTGCGCGAGCTGTCGCCCTACGTCCAGTTGGTCACCTCGGGCGTCAAGCTCGGCTCGTACCGGCCCGACGACGCGGACGGCGAACTCGACATCAAGGTCCGCCTACCGCTCGCGGAACGCAGCTTCGACAGCCTCGACTCGCTGCGCATCGTGACCTCGCAGGGCCTCGTTCCGGTGTCGAACTTCATCAAGCGCACGGCAGTTCCGAAGGTGGCCAACATCACCCGCAAGAACGGCAGCTACCAGATGACGGTCGCCGCCAACCTGACGCCGGGCGTGCCGGCCGACCAGAAGGTCGAGCAGCTCAAGGCATGGGTGGCCCAGCAGGGCTTCCCGTCGACGACCAAGGTCGTGTTCGGTGGTGCCGACGAACAGATCGGCGACACCAACGCGTTCATCGGCCAGGCGCTGATGGCGGCCCTGTTCATCATCTTCCTGGTGCTGCTGCTGGAGTACAACAGCTTCTACCAGGTGCTGGTGACGCTCTCGACGGTGGTCATGTCGATCGCCGGCGTGATGGTCGGCATGGTGGTCACGGGGATGAGCTTCTCGGCGATCATGACGGGCCTCGGCATCGTTGCCCTCGCCGGCATCGTGGTGAAGAACGGCATCGTGCTGATCGACACCTACAACCACTACAATCGTGGTGATGGCGTCGAACCGGTGAAGGCCATGCTGATCACTGCCAGCCAGCGCGTGCGGCCGGTGCTGCTCACCGCGACGGTGACGGCGCTGGGCGTGATCCCGATGGCGGTGAACGTCGAGTTCGACTTCATTCGCCGCGAGATCGTGTGGGGCGGCCTCGCCGGGTCGTGGTTCACGCACCTGTCGGCGGCCCTGGTCTCGGGCCTGTTCGTCTCGACCGCCCTCACCCTGGTGATGGTGCCGGTGATGGTGACCGCTCCCAGCGTGATCCGAAACGGCCGTATCGCCCAGGCGCTCGCCGGCTTCTTCAGCGGCCTGTTCCGCGGCCGCAAGAAGGCGACGGCGGTGACGCCGGAGGGTCAGGAAGTCGAGATCCCGGCCGACATCGACAGCTCCAGGCGCTTCATCAAGACCGAAGGTTCGGGCCTGGTGGAGACCGAGCAGGACGGCGTCACGGTCGTGAGCCGGCAGGCGGCGGAGTAGCCGGCGCAGCCATCGATACTTGCAGGGCCCGGGGCATCGTCCCGGGCCTTTTGTTGTTTGGCGCCGATTATCGGGCCGCGGCCGAGCGACGTGGAACCGACCCTCTGGCCCACTGCCATGCCACCCCTGCGGCCAGCGACGCGGCAAAGGTAAGGGCGATGACGAGCAGCGAGTTCGTCCCCAGTTTCAGCTCGACAACCAGGATGCCGATGACCAGAACGTGGGCGAGGTAGGCGGTGAAGGTGGCCCGGCCGAGGGCGGACCAGACGGGCCAGCGCAGGTCGAGCCGCATGAACAGCAGCACGACCGAGATCCCGTAGCCGAGGGTCGAGAGCGAGAAGTCGTGGCCCATCGGGTAGCGGGGCACGACGAGATAGCCCTCCCCCAGCTGGCCGAGCGCGAACAGCACGACCGCAGCGATGAGGGTCGGTACAGGCAGGCCACTCACCCAGCCGCCGTGCCGGCGCAGGAGTACGCCGGCAACGAGGAAGACCGGCGCGAAGAAGATGCCGTTGCGATCCATCCAGAACGGGGAAACGCGCTGCAGCAGGATCGGCCCGTAGGACCCCACGATCGTCCCGAGCAGGAACAGCGCCACCGACAGCACAGCCGTCATGCGCCAGCCGAACCAGCGGCCGGAGAAGGCCACGATCACAGTGCCGACGATGAGTGCGGGCAGGAACCACAGGTGGAAGGCCGGTCCGCCGGTCCAGAGCAGAAAGGCCAGGCCGACCGGGGAGAGGTCGAGCGCATGGCTCGGCACCGTGACGGCTTGCCACGCGACCATGACGGCCACCCAGGCGACGAACGGAACGCCGACGCGGCGGAGGACACGGAGCACGAGGCGCCCCGGCGCGGCAAGTTCCTCGGGCTTCCAGAACCAGGCCGAGAGGATGAAGAAGACCGGGACGGCAAAGCGGCTCAGTTCATCGAGGACGAAGCCGAGCAGCCGGTTGTCGTGAAAGCCGCCCGCCGCGACGTGCAGCGTGATGATCCCGAGCAGGCTGAGGACGCGCAGTGCATCGAGGGAGGCGTTGCGGCCGGCGGCTGACATGGGCGCCTAGCAGCAAGCACGGCCAAGCGGCCAGGCATGCCCCTTGGAGCAAGCGAACGCCGGGGCGGGCGTGCCGCCGGGCACGAGGTCGCAACACCACATTGGGGAATCTCCGTACGTACGGAGATTGCTCCCCAGCCGGCCTGCGCCGCAAGCCCCGCTGGCTACTCCGCGGCCGGCAGGCCGCGCTTGACGAAGCCCTCGGGGTCGTTGGCGACCTTGCGCGCCAGTTCCTCGACCTCGCTCGCCTCGCGCTGGCGGTTCCACATCTGGGCGTAGAGGCCCTGCCGGGCCAGCAGCCCGGAATGCGTGCCCCGCTCGGCGATCTGGCCGTCGCGGAGCACGATGATCTCGTCCGCATTGACCACAGTGGAAAGCCGATGGGCGATGACCAGCGTGGTGCGGTTGGCCGAGACCAGGTCGAGCGCGGACTTGATGTCCTGCTCGGTCTTGGTGTCGAGCGCCGAGGTGGCCTCGTCGAGGATCAGGATGGCGGGAGCCTTGAGGATGGTGCGGGCGATGGCGACGCGCTGCTTCTCGCCGCCCGAGAGCTTCAAACCGCGCTCGCCCACCTGGGTCTCGAAGCCCTTGGGCAGCGCCTCGATGAAGTGGCCGATCTGAGCCAGTTCGGCAGCCTTCTTCACCTCGTCTTCCGTCGCGTCGGGGCGGCCATAGCGGATGTTGTAGGCGATGGTGTCGTTGAACAGCACGGTATCCTGCGGGACCATGCCGATGGCGGCGCGCAGGCTTTCCTGCGTGACGTCGCGCAGGTCCTGCCCGTCGATCGTGATGCGCCCCTCGATCACGTCGTAGAAGCGATACAGCAAGCGCGAGATCGTCGACTTGCCGGCGCCCGAAGGCCCAACGACGGCGATGGTCTTGCCGGCCGGCACCTCGAAGCTCACGCCCTTGAGGATGGGGCGGTCGGGATCGTAGTGGAACTTCACGTCCTCGAAGCGGATCACCGGGCCGGTGATGGCGATCGGCCGCGCCCCGGGCTTGTTCTGGATCTCGGGCGGACGGTCGAGCAGCTTGAACATCTCCTCGATGTCGGTGAGGCCCTGGCGGATTTCGCGGTACACGAAACCGATCATGTTGAGGGGCCGGTAGATCTGCATGAGGAAGGTGTTGAGCAGGACGAAATCGCCCAGCGTCAGGGTACGGTTCATCACGCCGATGACCGCCAGCACGCCGATGACCACCGTGCCTGAGTAGAAGATCACCGCCTGGCCGAAGTTGAGGAAGCCCAGCGAGGACCAGATGCGGATGGCCGAGCGCTCGTAGCGTGCCATCGAGGCGTCGAAGCGGTCGGCCTCCATCTTCTCGTTGGCGAAGTACTTCACCGTCTCGAAGTTGAGCAGGCTGTCGATGGCCTTGCCGTTGGCGTCGGTGTCGCTCTCGTTCATGTCGCGGCGGATCGAGATCCGCCAGTTCGACGCCTTGATGGTGAACCACAGGTAGAGCCAGACCGTGACGACCAGCACGGACAGGTAGCTGACGCCGAACATCACCACGAAGATGGTGCCGGTGATGACGAACTCGACCAGCGTCGGCGCCGTGTTGAGCATCGTGAAGCGCACGATGGTCTCGATGCCCTTGGTGCCGCGCTCGATGACGCGGCTGAGCCCGCCGGTGCGGCGCGCCAGATGGAAGCGGAGCGAGAGCCGGTGCATGTGCTCGAAGGTCTGCAGGGCCAGCTTGCGCACGGCATGCTGGCCGACGGAGGCGAACAGCACGTCGCGCAACTGCTGGAAGCCGGCGTCGATGATATTGCCGACGCCGAAGGCGATGACGAGCACGACCGGCACCGCGACACCCATCAGCAGCGCGGTGTCGGGCGTCGCGCCATCCAGGCTGTCGATGATCCACTTGTAGATGAAGGGCACGAGCGTGGTCGCGACCTTGCTGACCAGCAGCGCGCCGATGGCGAGGACGACGCGAACCTTGAGGTCAGTACGGCCAGCGGGCCACATGTACTGCCAGAGGTTGCGAACGGTAGAGAACAGGCCGCCCTCCTCCGCACTGACGGTGGGGCGCTTGGGTGCCTCTTCGGCGACAGACATCAGGCGAGCTCTTTGACCGGGGAAACGGTGGTAGCAAGGCCTGCGAACAGGCCGGAACAGGCCGAATTGAACTCGGCAAGGCGATCGGTGCGCAGCTTGTAGCAGTTGCGCGTGCCCTTGGCCTGGCGCTCGACCAGGCCGGCATCGAGCAGAACCTTGATGTGCTGGCTGACGGTGGACTGGGCCAGCGGCAGGCACTGGGTCACGTCCGTGCAGCAGCAGTCGCCCGCGTCCTGCTCGGCCAGGATGCGCAGGATGCTGAGCCGCACCGGGTGGCCGAGGGCGCGCATCACGCTGGCAATGTCATCGTCGCGCATCTGGTTCATCGGCAATCAGCGATAGAGAATCGGGGGCCGCAAGGCAAGGTCAAAGCGCCTGCCCGAAGGGGGAGTTGTGGGTTGGAGGGATGACGGCGCGGTGGTGGGAAAGGCGCGTGCAAGCCTGCCTGAGGCCGCCCTGCCCCGTGTGGGAGAGGGTGACGCCATCGCGCTCAATCCTCGGTCACCAGCGGCAGGTCGAAGACCTGGCCGGGGAAGATCCTCGAGGGTCGGGCGATCAGGTCTCGGTTGGCCTTGAAGATGGTGCGGTAGTGCAGGCCGGAGCCGTAGTAGCGGTGGGCGATGCTCCACAGGGTATCGCCGCGCCGGATGAGCGCCTTGCCGCCGGTGTAGCGGCCATCCACCGGGTCGCCGAAGGGGACCAGCCGGAGGATGGTGACGCTGCCCGCCCCGGTCCGGGCGCGCGGCACCTGGAATTCCGCCACCAGCGCCGGTGCGTCGGGCAGCGGCAGTTCGACCACCGAGCCATCGTCGTGCGCAACGTATGCCGGGAGCACGGCGTCCAGGTCGCCCCCGGGCAGTGAGAGGACCTGGACTGAGGCCGACCCGGCGCGCGGCACGATGGCGGCGATCGCCGGCAGCGGCTCGCCGGCCGGTGTTGCGTCGCCACTGTCATCCTGCGCGGGCGTGGACGGCTCCACGGGTCGAACGCGATCGGCGGCCAGTGGCGGCGCTGTGGCGGCTTCACTGTTCCCGGCAGGTTCGGATGGCGTTGAGGTCGTTCCCACAGGGGGAAGGTTCGGCGCGGCGACCTCGGGAATAGGATCGACCACGGCCGACGCATCGCCCTCAGGAGTCGCGGGGGTGGCTGCGCCGATCGGCTCGCGCGGCGGCGCGGGGGCCGTGCCCGAAGCCGGCGGCAGCAGGGCGGGAGCAGCGTCAGGGGCAAGTGCCCCTTCAGGAACAGGTGCAGTCGCCGGCGCATCGGCTGGCGCCTGGATCTCGACCGTGATCGCCGCCTGGCCCAGGAGCCGGCCACTGCCGGGCTCGATCGCCTCGATGCGCAACTCGCGCTTCGGCTGGGTGAGGATCGCCCCGGTTTCGACCAGCCAGCGCCCCTCCTCCACCGGGCTCTCGCCCATCAATTCGCCGTCGGCGTAGAGACGGATCAGCGCACCGGCCGGGCCCGAGCCGGAGATGTAGCTCGCGTCGCCCTCAAGCTCGATGGCGTCGATGGTCGGCGGCTGCTCGATCGGCGCAGCGACCGGAGGTGCCGGCGCCGGCGGCAGCGGCTCGGCGTTGGCGACCTGCGTCTCGGGCCGGGGATCGGCCGGAGGCAGGGGGACGACAGCAGGGGGAATGGGCGGCGCTTCAGCCGGCGTCGGTCCGGCAACGGGGTCGGTGACCGGCTCGATCGTCGCCGCCAGCGCAACGTCCTGCCGACCGGGGTCGACGGCCTCGTCGGCGGGCAGCAGCAAGGGGCCGCCCCGTCCGGCCGGCGCGGCTCCGGTGTCGATCTCGGGAACGGGTGCCGCACTGCCGGGAGCCGGCACCGGGGATTCCGGCGCCGATCCGGCTTCGGGAGCCGCGGCCACATCCTGCGTCCCGGTCGGCTGCTGCGCCTGTCCGGCGCCAGCCGGTTCGGCCGGGGGAGTGTCGGCAATGGCACGAGAGGGCGGCGGGTCGGGTGCGACTTCGACCACGGGTCGCCTTTCGTCCCGGCGCAGGTCGAACTTGCGCTCGGCCATATCATGGAGGCAGGCGGCGAGCCCGCGCGGATGGCCGGCGCAGGCATCCACCAGGGGGATGGCGATGATACCCAGCGCAACCGCCATCGTCGCCCCCGCGGCGGCGAGGGCGATGAGCAGCGTTCTACGATCGTCGGTCCGGCTCAGCAGGGCCTCCGGGCAATACGGGACAGCCTGCCCCGTAGTCCCCCTAGCGGTATTCAGGCTGCCTCTGACTTCATGAGCTTATAGGTTATCGACTCGTAAAGCGCCTCAAATGAGGCGTCGATGATGTTGGGGGAGACGCCGATCGTGTACCAGCGCTCGCCCGTGCCATCGCGGCTTTCGATCAGCACACGGGTGACCGCGCCCGTGCCGCCGTCGAGGATACGCACCTTGAAATCGACCAGTTCGAGATCGGCGATGCGGTCGGAGTATTGGCCGAGGTCCTTGCGCATGGCGAGGTCGAGGGCGTTGACCGGACCGTTGCCTTCGGCCACCGACATCAGGCGGTCCTCGCCGATGCGGATCTTCACCACCGCCTCGGTGACGGTGATCTGCTCGCCCCTCGCGTTGTGCCGGCGCTCGACGCTGGCGCGATAGCTCTCGACATCGAAGAACTCGGGCAGCGTGCCGAGGATGCCGCGCGCCAGAACGACGAACGAGGCATCCGCGCCATCATAGGAATAGCCGCGCGCCTCGCGCTCCTTGACGGTGCGCAGCAGCTTTTCGACGCGCGGATCGTCCTTGCTCAGTTCGATGCCGTGGCGCTTGAGCGCGGCGAGGAGATTGGACTTGCCGGCCTGCTGGCTCACCATGATGTTGCGCTCGTTGCCGACGCTTTCGGGCGGCACGTGCTCATAGCTCGAGAAATCCTTGGCGAGCGCCGAGGCGTGGATGCCGGCCTTGGTGGCGAAGGCCGCGGTCCCGACATAGGGCGATTGCCGGGCGGGGGCGCGGTTCAGCACCTCGTCGAAGGCGCGCGAAATCGAGGTGATATCGCTGAGCTGGTCGGCGGTGACGCCGGTCTCGAAGCGGTCGGCGAAGCCGGGCTTGAGCAGCAGCGTCGGGATGAGGGTGACGAGGTTGGCGTTGCCGCAGCGCTCGCCGATGCCATTGAGCGTGCCCTGGATCTGGCGCACGCCTGCCGAGACGGCAGCGAGCGTGTTGGCGACGGCCTGGCCGGTATCGTCATGGGCGTGGATGCCCAGCCGGTCGCCGGGGGCGACGGTCAGCACGTCGGCGACGATGGCCGAAACCTCGGACGGCATGGTGCCGCCATTGGTGTCGCACAGCACCACCCAGCGCGCGCCGGCAGCAAGCGCGGTCCTGACGAAGTTCAGCGCGTAGTCGCGATTGGCCTTGTAGCCGTCGAAGAAGTGCTCGCAGTCGACCAGCACCTCCTTGCCGGCCTCGACGCCGGCCACGACCGTCTCGCGCAGGCCCCTGAGGTTCTCATCGGGAGTGATCTCGAGGGCGATCCGGACCTGGTGGTCCCAGGCCTTGCCGACGAAGCACGCGGCATCGGCGGCCGAGTTGAGGATGGCCTGTACGCCCGGGTCGTTGCCGACGGAGCGCCCGGCCCGCTTGGTCATGCCGAAGGCGGTGAAGGTCGCGTCGCGGGTGCGGGCTTCGGCGAAGAACTGGTCGTCGATGACGTTGGCGCCGGGGTAGCCGCCCTCGATGTAGTCGACGCCCAGCCGCTCGAGGAGCGCGGTGACCGAAATCTTGTCCTCGAGCGAGAACTCAACCCCGGCAGTCTGCGCGCCGTCGCGAAGGGTGGTGTCGAAGAGGTAGAGGCGTTCCTTGGCCATTCGGGGGTACTCAGTTACGGGGCGGCCACTCGGCCGTGTCGTGGTCGGGGTGCTGGCGGTTGGAGGCGCGGATCGCGGAGGCCCAGCCGGCGTCGTTCGCGGCCTCGGTTGTGCCGACCTGCTCGATGGCATCGAGGCTTGCCAGCGAAGGGTGCTTGCCCTCGAGCCCCATCTGGTAGAGCACCGGGATCAGGTGCGGGGTGTCGAAGGCGCCGATCGACATCGAGACATGCCGGCCGGCGACATCGTGATAGAACAGCGACGTGCCACAATCACGGCAATAGCCGCGGTCGACGTGCCCGGAACTGCGGAAGCGCGCCGGCTCGCCGCGCGTCCAGGTCAGGTGCTCGTGGCGGATGCCGACCAGCGCGGCGAAGAGGTTGCCGGTCGCCTTCTGGCACATGCGGCAATAACACAGGTGCGGATTGTCCACGAGTTCCATGGCATGGAAGCGCACGGCACCGCACTGGCAGCCGCCCGAATACTCGCGGAACCGGTAGCTCTCGTCGCTCATATGAACTCGCTCCCCGCGAAGCGATCGGTCGCCTCGATCAGGTGATGCAGGATGCCGGGCTGGCTCAGCGCGTGGCCGGCGCCCTCGACCATGACGAACTCGGCCTCGGGCCAGGCCTGGTGCAGGTCCCAGGCCGTCTGCGGCGGGCAGGCGATGTCGTAGCGGCCCTGGACGATGATGCCCGGGATGTCGCGCAGCTTGCCGGCATCGCGGATCAACTGGCCCTCGTCCATCCAGCCGGCGTTGACGAAGTAGTGGTTCTCGATGCGGGCGAAGGCGAGCGCATAGTCCTCGCCGTAGAACGCATCGCTCACCGAGGGATCGGGCAGCAGCGTGATGGTCTCGCCTTCCCAGCGGGCCCATTCGCGCGCTGCGCCGACGCGGATGTCGCGGTCGGCGCTGACCAGGCGCTTGCGGTAGGCGCCGATCATGTCGTGGCGCTCCTGAGGCGGGATGGGCGCGACGAAGCGCTCCCATTTGTCGGGGAAGAGCAGCGAGGCGCCGTGCTGGTAGTACCAGAGCAGTTCCCAGCGGCGCAGGGTGAAGATACCGCGCAGGACCAGTTCGGTCACCCGCTGGGGATGGGTCTGCGCATAGGCCAGGGCAAGGGTCGAGCCCCAGGAACCGCCGAAAACCAGCCACTGCTCGACGCCGACCATTTCGCGCAGTCGCTCGATATCGGCGACAAGGTCCCAGGTGGTGTTGTGCTCGAGCTCGGCGAAGGGGCGCGACTTGCCGCAGCCGCGCTGGTCGAACAGCAGCACGTCATAACGCGCCGGATCGAAGACCCGCCGCTGGTTGGGGCTGAGGCCGCCGCCGGGGCCGCCATGCAGGAACACGGCCGGCTTCATGCCGGGCGTGCCGACGCGCTCCCAGTAGATCTCGTGGCCGTTGCCGACATCAAGGTGGCCGGAGGCGTAGGGTTCGATCTCGGGGTAGTAGGTGCGAAGGCTGGTCACGCGGGAAAGCCGTCCTTGGGCGGCCAGATTTCGGTGTCGTGGTCCGGATGCTGATGGGAGACGAGGGTGGCCATGAACTCGTGCCAGCCGGGCGAATATTCGGTGCGGACCGGCAGCGCCGTCAGCCCGTCGAAGAAGGGCAGCTTGTCGGCCATGTTCACCTGGATCAGCGGGGCGGCGACGGTCGGATCGTCGAAGGCGCCGATGGCGATCTCGACCTGCTGGTCGGGCGGGCGGCCGATCTCCTCATAGGTCAGCGGCGTGCCGCACTGGGCGCAGAAGCCGCGCCTGATCTTGTCGGAGCTCTCGAAGTACTTAGGTTCTCCGCGCGTCCAGGTGACATCGAAGCTGGTCACCAGCGGGCCGAAGAAGCTGCCGAAGGCCTTCTGGCACATGCGGCAATGGCAGATCGAGCCGCGGCCGAGCCGGCCGACGGCGAAGCGCACGGCGCCGCACTGGCAGCCGCCGGTGAACGGCGTCTCACTCCGGGGCATGGCAGACCGCCTCGATGTTGTGCCCGTCCGGATCGAAGACGAAGGCCGCGTAGTAGTTCTGGTGGTAGTGCGGGCGGAGCCCCGGCGGGCCGTTGTCCGTGCCGCCGGCGGCGATCGCGGCCGCGTAAAAGGCATCGACCGCGGCGCGATTGTCGGCGCGGAAGGCGAGGTGCACGCGGCCGCCCGTCAGCTTGCCGCCATCGCCGATCCACAGGAACGGCATGTCCGAGCCGAGCCCCGCGACGTTGCCCTCCTCGCCCTCGAACTTCATGTGCGTCCTGATGCCAAGCGGGGCCAGCGCCTTCTCGTAGAAGGCGAGCGAGGTGGCATAGTCGGCGGTTGAGATGGCGACGTGATCGAGTGCGGTCATGGGGTGGCTCCGGTGGCGTTGACGTTCGTCCCCTCACCCGCCTCGCTGCGCGAGGCACCCTCTCCCTCAAGGGTAGAGGTAAGCTGGTGCCCCACTTCTCCCCTCTCCCCTTGAGGGAGAGGGGTGCCCGAAGGGCGGGGTGAGGGGAAGGATGAAAGGGCTTGCCAGACGGCTTCGAGTACACCGTCACGGTTGTCCGACAGTTCATTGTTCCAGACACGCAGGATGCGATAGCCGAGCGATTTCAGCCGGTTGTCGCGGACCAGATCATGAGTGCTTTCGGCATGCTGGCTGCCGTCGAGCTCGACAATGAGCATAGCCTTCGGACACATGAAGTCGACGATGAAGCGACCGATCGGGACCTGACGCCGGAACTTGTGGCCCACGAAACGCCGGTTGCGCAGGATGCCCCAAAGAATACTCTCCGCTTCCGTTCCGTTGGAACGCATTGCCTTGGCGCGCTTGCGCAGCGTCGGCGTCAGTTCCGTACGCCATTCCTTGTGTCGTCGATTGACCTTCCCCTCACCCGCCTCGCTGCGCGAGGCACCCTCTCCCTCAAGGGGAGAGGGAAGGCGGTGCTCCGTTTCGCCCCTCTCCCCTTGAGGGAGAGGGGTGCCCGAAGGGCGGGGTGAGGGGAAGTCCCACTCGGCGTTCACCTGACCAGCTCCCATTTCGTCTGCCGCTGACCGCTCTCGTCCTTGTAGTCCATGAGCTGGACACCCTGGGTCAGCAATTCGGCGCGGATGGAGTCGGCCTTGGCGAAATCTCGGGCCTCGAGGGCGGCGAGGCGGCGGTTGACGGCTTCCTCGATATCGACGGAAGCGTCGGCCGACAGTGAGGCCGGCTGCAGCAGCGAGTCGAGGCCGAAGCCGAGGAACTCGAGGCTGGCGCCGAGGACGTCGGCGGCCGACTGGTCGCCCTTGCGCGCGTCGCGCGAGATGCCGTCGAGGACCACCGTCGTCCGGTGAAAATTGAGGTCGTCGAGCAACTCCTCGACGACGCCGGGATCCGGGGGCGAAACGGCGTCCTTGGTAGCGGCCGAGGCGGCGCGCTGCCAGTCGCGGAGCTTCTGCTCCGCCTCTTCCAGGCGCTTTACCGAGAAATCGATCGGCTCGCGGTAGTGCGTCATGAGCATCGCCAACCGCAGCACTTCGCCCGGCCACTTGCGGCCGCCGAACTTCTCCGTCTCGAGCAGGTCGTGCATGGTGATGAAGTTGCCGAGGCTCTTGCTCATCTTCTGGCCCTCGACCTGCAGGAAGCCGTTGTGGAGCCAGTAGTTGGCCATCACCTTCGTGCCGTGGGCGCAGCGCGACTGGGCGATCTCGTTCTCATGGTGCGGGAAGATCAGGTCGAGGCCGCCGGCATGGATGTCGAACACCGCCCCGAGATAGCGCTCGCTCATCGCGGAGCACTCGATGTGCCAGCCGGGGCGCCCCCTGCCCCACGGCGACTCCCAGCCGGGCTCCTCGGGCGAGGACTGCTTCCAGAGGACGAAATCGGCCGGGTTCCTCTTGTGGGCGTCGACGGCGACGCGCGCGCCGGCGACGTTGTCCGCGAGGTTGCGGCCGCTGAGCTGGCCATAGTCGGGCATGGAATCGACCGCGAACAGCACCTCGCCGGCCGCCTGGTAGGCGTGCTGGCTGCCGATCAGCTGGGTGATGAGCGACTGCATGCCCTCGATGTTGTCGGTGGCACGCGGCTGGTGCGTGGGCTCGAGCGTGCCGAGGGCCTTCACGTCCTTGAAATACTGCTCGGCCGTCTTCTCGGTGACCTTGCGGATCGCTTCGTTGAGCGGCAGGCCGGGATAGTCGCGGGCGGCGCGGGCGTTGATCTTGTCGTCGACGTCCGTGATGTTGCGCACATAGGTAACGTGCCCGGTGCCGTAGAGGTGGCGCAGCAGGCGGAACAGCAGGTCGAAGACGATCACCGGCCGGGCGTTGCCGATATGGGCGTAGTCGTAGACGGTGGGGCCGCACACGTACATGCGCACGTTATAGGGATCGAGGGGGACGAAATCCTCCCTGGTCCGGGTCAGCGTGTTGTAGAGGCGCAGTATCGTCGGCTCGCCCAAAGTCTCTTCCCTTCGCGCACGCGTTCAGGCTCGCGGAGCGGGTTCTTCGGGTCTAGGGAATTCGGGATGAAGAGAACCGCGCCGCCAGCAATGCCTAGCGGATAATAATGCAGACCGTAATGCAGATCGCGGTTGCGGTTTTCATGGCGCGCAAGATGCCGTCATGCCCGGAAAAAAGCAAGGGGCGCCGAAGCGCCCCCGCCAAATCGGTCATTGCGGGGCGGCCGGGGCCGTCGGAGCGGCCGGCGGCGGCTCGGCGGCCTTGATGGCCGCGGCGACGTCGGGCTCCGCGAAGCAGTTGTTGAGCCCCTCGCGCGCCAGTTCGGTGAGCTTGTCGTAGCTGCCATGGGCCTGGTGCGCCTCGTCAGTGCCCTCGCCGCGCAGGTCCGCGGCAAGCATGTCGATGTCCTTTTGCGACATGTCCTTGAAGGCATTGGTCAGGCAGGAGCAGAGCGGCGTCAGGATGGCAGCGGAGTCGGTGCCGGCCGGCACCTGCCCCAGCAGGAAGGCTTCGCCGCCCCGGCAGGCCTCGGAGAACTTGCCCAGGTCGGCCGGCGCCTGGGCCATGGCCGGTGCGGCGGAAAGGCTGATCACGCCGGCAAGGGCGGCAACGAGAATGCTGACTCGCAAGGGATACTCCTGGTCGCGGATGGCGCGCGGCCACCTGTTAGCACAGTCCTTGCGCCCACTATCAGGCAGAAATGCAGCGGACGGCGCGCTCGGGGGAGCGTTCACGTCGGGCTATCTCCCGCGCAAGAGAGGCCCCCAGGTCAGCGGGAGTCTGAGGGTAAGTCCGAGGCGCCTGCGGCCCTGACGGAACCCCTCGCTGCGAAAGTCTCGCAAACCGCAACGATTTCGGTCACGCGGGCGTTACCAACCGGCCAGCGGGCGGAAGGTCTGGTCATCGGGCGTTAACCCGGGCCCCGACCATGCTAGAAACAGGCGAATCCGGTGCGCGTCTCGCTTTGGGCGCAAAGGCCGGGTACCAAAATACCATCCTATCCGGTTCGAGTTGATGACGAGCATCAGACCCAGCACACAGCTTTTCCTGCTCCGCTTTGCCGTGCTGGCCTTCACGGCCTGGATCGGGCTGCTGCTCGATGTGTCCAGCGCCTATGCCCAGGCGGAAAGCTGCTCCCGGCTGCAGACCATGCTGCGGCAGCTTGATCGCAATGCCGATTTCCAGAATGCCCAGGGCAACCAGCTCAGGCAGTTGCAGCGGGCCGTGCAGAAGTCCGAGAGCGCCTATGTGCGGCAGGGCTGCAACGACGACGCCAAGGCGGGTCGCAGGCTCACCGCCGAATGCCGGGCCATCGCCCGCGAAGTGCTGGCGGCGCGCGATGACCTCGCCAAGATGTCGCAGAGCGTCGACACCGGGCAGGCGGTGGCGCAGCAGCGCGAGGCGATCCTGCAGGAAATGTCGCGTTTCGACTGCGACGGCCGCTCGCGCGTCACTGTCGACCGCGGCCAGCGCGGTAGCCTGTTCGAACAGCTGTTCGGGGCGTTTTCGGGCGGTTTCGACGGCGAGGGCGGGGTTCGCGGGGAGGAGTTCAACCCCTATGGCGGCTACCACACGGTGCGGACGCTGTGCGTGCGCAAGACCGACGGGTTCTACTGGCCGATCAGCTACTCGACGCTGGTCGACTATGTCGGCAACGACGCCGAGCAATGCCGCGCCATGTGTCCCGGGCTCGATGTCGATCTCTACTACTATGACAATCCGGGCCAGGAGCCGGCCCAGATGGTCAACCAGTTCGGCGAGATGTATGCGAACCTGCCCAACGCCTTCAGGTTCCGCACCGAGTTCGACGAATCCAGCAAGTGCACCTCGACGCAGGACCAGGGGTCGGTGACGGTCGCGGAACTGGCCGGAGGCGGCACGCGGGCGATGGTGACGTTTCGGGGCGCGAGTTTTCCGCTGCCGCTGCGCGACCAGCGGCGCGCCCCGCGCGTCGTCGCGGCCCCGGTCACGACGGTGGCCGAGCTCGCAACCTATGTCGACGTGCCCCTGCCCCGCCGCCGTCCGGCCGCGCCGGGCGAAGCCCCCCCACCGCCGGTCGCCGTGGTGGCACCGACCGCTGCCGGTCAGGCGGCGCGCATCGTGATGTTCGGCGACAAGCGCGTCAGGATAGTCGGGCCAGAGACGCCCTACGTCCTAGCAGCGGCAGAAGGGACCTGAGCTCCGGCCCCTGCTCCCGGCCCGTGAGGGCGAGGCGCAGGGGATGGAACAGCGCGCGCCCCTTGCGGCCGGTGGCCGCCTTCAGCGCCTCGGTCCATTTCGACCACGTGGTCTCGTCCCAGGGCTCGGCCGGCAGCAGGTCGCGGGCCGTGGCGAGATAGTCGCGATCCTCGTTGGCGACGACCGGGGTGACGGGGCCGCTGACCAACGTCGCGAGGTCGGCGATATCGGAGAAGACGCTGAGGTTGCCGCGCAGGGCCAGCCAGAGCGGCTCCGAGTCGAAACCCAGCGCGACGAGGCGGGGGCGCGCGGCCTCATAGGGCATCTGGTGCAGGATGCGGGTGTTGAGGCTGGCGAGTTCGGCCGGATCGAAGCGGGCGGAGCCGTGCGACACCGCGTCGAGCGTGAACGCCTGCCCCATTGCCGCCAGGTCGGGATAGGGCTCGACCGGCAGGCTGGTGCCGGTGAGGACCGCGACCGCCGCCACGGCCATGGGCTCGTAGCCCGCTTCGCGCAGCTCCATCAGCGACAGCGAACCGATACGCTTGCTCAACCCCTCGCCCTCGGCGCCGGTCAGCAGGTTGTGATGCGCGAAGGTCGGCACCGCGCCGCCCAGCGCTTCGAAGATCTCGATCTGGGTGCCGGTGTTGGAGACGTGGTCCTCGCCGCGGATCACGTGGGTGATGCCGAGGTCGATATCGTCGACGACGGAGGGCAGCGTGTAGAGATAGGTGCCGTCGGCGCGCACCAGCACGGGATCCGACATCGACGCGGTGTTGACGGTCTGAGGGCCCTTGATCAGGTCGACGAACGCGACCGGCCGGCCGTCGAGCCTGAAGCGCCAATGCGGCTTGCGCCCTTCGGCCTCGTACTTCGCGATCTGCTCCGAGGTCAGCTTCAGGGCGGCGCGATCATAGACCGGCGGACGGCCGAGCAGGCGGGCACGCGCACGCTTGCCATCGAGCTCCTCCTCGGTCTCGTAGGCCGGATAGAGCCGGCCGGAGGCGATCAGCCGATCGCGCGCCGCGTCGTAGAGGGCGGTGCGGTCGGACTGGCGGACCTTGAAGTCGGGGGTGATGCCGAGCCAGTTCAGGTCCTGCTCGATGCCGCGGGCGAACGCCTCGGTGGAGCGGGCGGTATCGGTATCGTCGAGGCGCAGGATGTAGCGGCCGGCATTGGCCCTGGCGAAGAGCCAGTTCATCAATGCCGGGCGCGCATTGCCCAGGTGCAGGCGGCCGGTGGGGGACGGGGCGTAGCGGACGGTGGTCATGGGTTGGCCGGACGTTCGAGCGTGGGGCACCACCCCCTCCCAACCTCCCCCATCAAGGGGGAGGTGTGGTTCCGCGCAAGTGGCACGGTCGCGCCACACTCACAAGCAGGCACCTCCCCCCTTGTGGGGGAGGATGGGAGGGGGGAAGACTCGAACACTGCTCTCATTCGAGACCCTTGCTGTCGAGCCGCGTCACCGGCTCCACCGTCTCCACCGTATCCCGATAGCCATTGGTGATCGGGTAGCGGCGGCCGAGCCCGAAGGCCTTGCGGGTGATCTTGACACCGGGGGCCGACTGCCGGCGCTTGTACTCGGCGATGTAGAGCAGCTTCTCGATGCGCTTGACGAGGTCGCGATCGAACCGCCCCTCGCCCTTGGCCACGACCTCGGCGACCGAGAGCTCCAGCTCGACGAGGCCATGCAGGATCTCGTCGAGGATCGGATAGGGTGGCAGCGAATCCTGGTCCCTCTGGTCCGGCCGCAGCTCCGCCGAGGGGGCCTTGTCGATGATGTTCTGGGTGATGACGACGCCGTCCGGACCGAGGCAGTCGGCCGGGCGGTTCCTGTTGCGCCAGTCGGCCAGCTCGTAGACACGCATCTTGAGCATGTCCTTGATCGGGTTGAAGCCGCCGTTCATGTCGCCGTAGATCGTGGCGTAGCCGACCGCCATTTCCGACTTGTTGCCGGTGGTGAGCAGCAGGCCGCCGAGCTTGTTGGAGACAGCCATCAGGTAGATGCCGCGCATGCGCGACTGGATGTTTTCCTCGGTGAGGTCCATTGGCCGGTTGCCGAACACCGGCTGCAGTTCGGCCAGCGCCGCTTCCACCGGATCGCCGATCGACACGACGTCGTAGCGCACGCCGAGGCGGCGAGCGCAGTCCTCGGCATCGGCCAGGCTTTCCTTGCTGGTGTAGCGGTAGGGCAGCATCAGGCAGTGAACGCGGTCGGCGCCAAGCGCGTCGACGGCCATGGCGGCGACGACGGCACTGTCGATGCCGCCCGACAGGCCGAGCAGCACCGACTTGAAGCCGTTCTTGTTGACGTAGTCGCGCAGGCCGAGGACACAGGCGCGCCACGGCGCCTCGTCGATGCTCGAGAGCGGCGCGACGTGCGGGTCGGTGCAGCGCCAGCCATCGGGCGTGCGCTGCCAGTTCGACATCATGATCTCGGTCTCGAAGCTCTTCGCCTGCACGACGAGCCGGCCGCCGGGCTCGATGGCAAAGCTCGCGCCGTCATAGACGAGCTCGTCCTGGCCGCCGACCTGGTTCAGGTAGAGCAGCGGCACGTTATCCTCGGCGACCCGGTCGGTGACGAGCTTGTAGCGGGTGGCCTGCTTGTTGCGCCAATAGGGCGAGCCGTTGGGGCAGAGCAGCAGGCGCGCGCCATTGTCGACCAGATGGGCGCAGACTTCGGGGTGCCAGATGTCCTCGCAGATCGGAATGCCGATCGAGACGCCCTTGATGGTCACCGGCTCCTGCAGCTCGGCGCGCTCGAAATAGCGCTTCTCGTAGAACACGTCGTCATTGGGCAGCTCGCGCTTGTAGCGGCGGGCGATGATGGCGCCGTTCTCGCAGACGAGCGCGGCGTTGTAGAGCCGCCCCCCCTCCTGCCAGACGCAAGGCATGATGGCGGTGACGCCGGTCCCGGCAGTGGCAGCCGCAAACTCCTGCGCCGCGGCCATGGCGTCGGCGACGAAACGCGCCTTGAACAGCAGGTCGTCGGGGAAATAGCCGGTGAGGAACAGCTCGGGGAACAGCAGGATGTCCGCCCCCTGCCCTGCGACGTCGGCAAGGGTCTTCCTCGCCAGCTCGAGGTTCTGGCGAATGGCGCCGACCGTCGGATTCAGCTGCGCGAGGGCGATGCGTAGGCGATCGGTCACTGGGAGACATCCGGGCCGCTTGGGGAGATCGCGGCAAGACTTATCCGCTCACCCCAGGCGGGGCAAGCGGACAGCCGATGGCGGCAGCTCCGATCAGAACGCGTAGGTCAGCTCGGCAAGCAGGCCGTAGCGGAACATCGAGAACGGATTGTTGCTCTCGATCGCACCCACGTTCAACACTGTCGGGTCCGTGTCATACGTGCCATCGCTGTCGGCATCCCCCGGGTTGCCGATCTGCGCGACGCTGTAGCTGGCATCGGCAGTGCCCTGCAGGTACCAGGCGCGCCCGCCCAGCCGCATGGTGATGTTCTCGGTCGGGTGGACGCCGATCCAGGCCTCGGCCATGGCGCCATAGCCCCACCCGTCGACCGAGGTGGCGGACGAGCGCATCTGCGAGATGTTGCCGCTGGCGCCGCCGTAGGGGAACTGCGCCGGCCCCCCATAGACGTCCGTGTTGAATTCGGGGTCGTCGACACCAACGGTGCCGTTGACCTTCGCATAGGGAACGGCGGCCAGCTCGGCTCGGACATCGATGAAGTCCGCGAGCTTGGCGTTGCCCGAGATGCCGAGCCGCAGCGCATGGACCTCGACATTGTTGGGCGCGCTGTCGCCGGGAACGAACGTCTGGCCGGTCGCGGGATTGTAGTCGATGTCGCTGCCCGAGGTGGCCGTGGTGAAGTTGTTGCGCCCGGTATCGGGCGAGTTGTTCCAGTAGAGGTAGCCTACCAGGCCGCCGACGCCGCTGCCGGCCCCGTCGTCAAAGGCGTTCCAGCCGAAATCGGCACTGGCATAGCCGACCTGGCCGTCCTCGATCGAGGAAGCGAGGGAGCCGGACGTGGTGCCGTTGATGGCGATCGAATACCCCACCATGGCGTGAGCCCAGGTGGCCGTGGCATCGTCCTCGATCCGAAGAAAGGCCTCACCGATATGGGCGGTATCTTCAGCGCTGGAGCTGCTCCCCCCTGAGGCGTAGTCCATGCTCCCCATGGAGTACCAGTAGCGGAGGCCGGTCTCCATGTGGATGCCGTCGCTGTCGTCGCCGAGCTCGGTCCAGTCCTGCGGCTCGACGGAGTAGGCGCCGCGGTAGATGCCCTCCGGTGAAGCGGTGGTCCAGTCGGCAGCGGCGGCCGGCGCAGTGCCTGCGGCAGCGGCAAGGACGATGAGGCTGGTGGCCAGACGGGGCATGACAAACTCCGCAACACTACTTGCCGTCATTTATGGCCCGTTAGGGTTAATGTTCCGCTAAATGCGACAGGCACAATGCAACGGGATGCCGCCAAAGCGTTCGAATCAAACGATCTGGTAAACAGTGCGCGATTCATCGCTCGCATGCGTGCAGCGCCTGCAACCATGTGCGCTGCTCACGAGTTGGCACGACACGAAGAAAGAGCAGCAAGGTAAGGAAATGAGTTCGAAGGTTCTGGTGGTGGAGGACGAGATTTTCGTCGCCACCGAGTTGGAAAACCTGCTGTACGACCTGGGCCACCAGCCAGTCGGTATCGCCGCCGACAGCCGCCAGGCCCTGGCGCTGGCCGATCAGGCGGACATGGCTTTCGTCGATATCAACCTGCTGGACGGACCCACCGGGATCGAGGTCGGCAGGTCGCTGGCCAGTCGCGGCGTGACGGTCGTCTACATGACCGCGAACCCATCGCAACTGGGCGACGGCGTACCCGGCACCGTGGGGGTCATCCCCAAGCCGGTGGAGCACTCCGAGTTGCGGCAGGCCATCGAGTTCGCCGCAGCGCTGCACGCCAAGCAGGCGGCAGCAACACCTCCCCGCCGCCTCAGGCTGTTTGGTTCTCCTGGCGCTCAGGCGTTTGCCTGAGTTCAGCCTTGCGGCTCAGCGCGGCAAGAGGCAGCGTCACCTCCACGCGCAGCCCGGCTTCGTCGAAGGCGCGTTCGAGCCGCCCCCGCAACTGCCCCTCGACGCTCAGCGCCATCAAGCGGGACCCGAAGCCAGTGGACGTGGCCTCGGGCCGGGGTCCGCCGCTCTCCACCCAGCTCAGGTGATAGTCCTCGCCTTCAATCCAGGTGGTGATGGCGACGCGGCCGTCAGCGCTGCCCAGCGCGCCATACTTGGCCGCGTTGGTCGCCAACTCGTGGAACAGCAGCGCCAGCGGGGTCGCGGCCCCGTCATCGATCGGCACGTCCTCGCCGTTGAAATGCACGCGTTCGGCGTCTCCCAGACGATACGGCTGCAGCAGCTCGCGCACCAGCGCATGCAGCGTCGCCGGATTGGCACGCGGCATCGAGCTGCGCGAATGGGGACGCACGAAATCATGCGCCTGCCCCAGCGCGAAGATACGGCCACGCAGGCTGTCGGCGAAGGCCTTTGCCTCGGGATATGACCGCGACGCGAGCCCGACGATGCCGCCGATCACCGCGAAGATGTTCTTGATGCGGTGGCTCAGCTCCTGGGCGACGACCTCGCGCTCTTCCTGAACCAGCCTGCTCTCGTGAATGTCGGTGCAGGTGCCGAACCAGCGCACGATCCGCCCCGCCGCGTCGCGCACGGGCAGCGCACGCCCGAGCACCCAGCGGTACTCACCCGAATGATGCCGAAGGCGATACTCGATGTAGTACGGATCGCCGGTCTCGAGCGACTGGCGCCAGACCTTCCACGCGCGTTCCTGGTCATCGGGGTGGAACATGCCGTTCCAGCCGGCGCCATCCGTCGAGCCCTCGGGGACACCGGTGTATTCGTACCAGCGCGCGTTGTAGTAGTCGTGATAGCCGTCGGGCAACGTGGACCAGACCATCTGGGGCATGGTGTCGGCCAGGGTACGGAAGCGCTGCTCGCTCTCGGCCAGCTGCTCGGCCATCCGTCGCTCCTCGGTGATGTCGACGACCACGCCGGGCAGCCGCACCGCCTTGCCCTTGCCGTCGGTGATCACGCGGCCCGAGGCCACCACCCAGCGCACCGAACCGTCCTCGGCAAGGATCCTATACTCGAAACGCACGGGCCCGGCGTCCTTCAGCGAGTCGCTGATCTCCGAGATGGCCCGCTGCCGGTCGTCGGGATGGATGGCGCCGAGGAAGTCCTCGATCGGCAGGCCGGTCGCCGCCTGTCCCGGGCTCACGCCGTAGAGGGCGGCGAAGCGGTCGTCGGCGGTGACGAGGTTGTCCTCTATGTCCCAGTCCCAGGTACCGACCATGTCGGATGCCCTGAGGGCGATGTCCAGCTTCTCCCGGTATTCCTCGAGGGCCCGCGCGGCGAGAACGCTCTCCGTGACCTCCTGGACGATCACCAGCACGCCGGCGGGACGGCCATCCTCGCCGGCGACCGGGCTGTAACTCAGGTCGATGAAGGTGGCCGCCGGGCCGTTGCCGCGATCGAGGAGCAGTTCCTGGCTCGACAGCTGCCAGCTCTCGCCGGCAAAGCCGCGACGCATGTTGCCGGCGTTGAAGTCGGCAATCTCCGGCCAGGCCGCGAGCACCGGCATCCCGAAGATCGAAGGATGCCGTTCACCGGCGAACACCGCGTAGCCGTCATTGTAGATCAGCGTGCCGTCGCGCTCCCCGGCCAGCAGCACCATCGGTACTTCGGACAGCATCATCATGCGCACTGCGGCGCGAATGCTGTCGGGCCAGCTCGCGATCGGGCCCAGGCTGGTCGAGGACCAGTCGAAGCCGTTCAGCAGATTGAGAGTGGGGCTTTTGGCCAGCCGGGCGCGCGTAACGTCGTCAGCCGTTGGAAAGAGCGTATTCGGCATTGACCCCGCTACCATTGACCGAGGGCGCGACATGCGCACGGTTGGCGACCAACAGGAGCCGCCTTCTTCGCAAATGGTCTAGGAGCGAAAAAGGTTCAGCGACACAAGAAAAAATGTGTCGCCGTCACTTATTCAGCGGCAATGGTCCGCTCGCTGCGCGCCGGCCGCTGCGCCCGCAGTTCCTCGGCGACGAGGAAGGCGAGTTCGAGCGACTGCGAGGCGTTGAGGCGCGGGTCGCAATAGGTGTGGTAGCGATCCTGCAGCCCGGCCTCGGTGATGGCCGCGACGCCGCCGCCGGTGCACTCGGTGACATCGTCGCCGGTCATCTCGATATGGATGCCGCCGGCGTGGGTGCCCATGCCGCGGTGAATGTCGAAGAAGCTCTTCACCTCGCTCAGGACGCGTTCGAAGGGGCGGGTCTTGTAGCCGCTGGACGCCTTGACGGTATTGCCGTGCATGGGGTCCGAGCACCACACCACCACGCGGCCCTCGTCCTGCACGGCCCGGATCAGCGCCGGCAGGTGGTCGGCGATCTTGTCCGAGCCGAAGCGGCCGATCAGCGTGATCCGGCCCGCCTCGTTGGTCGGGTTCAGCCGATCGAGGATGCGGAGCAGATCGTCGGTCGCAAGGCTGGGGCCGCACTTGACGCCGACCGGGTTGCGGATGCCGGAGAAGTATTCGACATGGGCCGCGTCGGGCTGGCGGGTGCGGTCGCCGATCCACAGCATGTGGCCGGAGGTGGCGTAGTAGTCGCCGGTAATCGAGTCACGTCGGGTCAGCGCTTCCTCGTAGCCGAGCAGCAGCGCCTCGTGGCTGGTGTAGAACTTGGTCTCGCGCAGCGCAGGCGTGTTTTCGGAATTGAGGCCGAGGGCGCGCATGAAGTCGATGGCGTCGTCGATCTTCTGCGCCAGTTCCTCGAAGCGCGGATAGGCCGTGGTGTCCTTCATGAAGCCCATGGTCCACTCGTGGACGCGGGTCAGGTCGGCATAGCCGCCCGAGGCGAAGGCGCGCAGCAGGTTGAGGGTCGCCGCCGACTGGCGGTAGGCAAGCAGCAGGCGGTCCGGATCGGGAACGCGGGACGCCTCGGTGAAGCCGATGTCGTTGATGATGTCGCCGCGATAGGACGGCAGCGTCACGCCATCGATGGTCTCGGTGTCGGAGGAGCGCGGCTTGGCGAACTGGCCGGCGATGCGGCCGACCTTGACCACGGGCTTGCTGGCGCCATGCGTGAGGACGATGGCCATCTGCAGGAAGACGCGGAAGAAGTCGCGGATGTGGTCGGCGCCATGCTCGGCAAAGCTTTCGGCGCAGTCGCCGCCCTGCAGCAGAAACGCGCGGCCCTCGGCCACTTCGGCAAGCTGGTGCTTGAGGTCACGCGCCTCGCCGGCAAAGACCAGCGGTGGGAACTTGCGCAACTGCGCCTCGGCCGCCTCCAGTTTCGCCGGATCCGGATAGGCCGGCACCTGCGAAATCGGCTTTGTTCTCCAGCTCTGGGGCGTCCAAGTCGTCGGCATCACGCACTACCTCCCGGTGGCGCGCGTCCTATCAGGGGAATGGGGCCGTGTGAAGCCTGCGAGTCAGGGCGTGAGCTTGGCCTCGATGCGGGCTAGCCGTTCGGAAAGTCGCTGCTCGAAACCTGCAAGCCTGTCGTCCATCATCTGCTCGAGGCGAGTCTGCTGATGGGCGTGCTGCCCGATCAACTCCATCTTGAACATCGTTTCCAGATCTGGCTTCAGGTCGGACAACCTCTGCTCCATCCTCTGGATCAGCCGGGCAATGTCCACAAAACTCTGCTGAAGCTGACGGATATCCTGGCGCTGCCCAGCCTGTTCGGTCTGGATGCGCTTCAGGATTTCGATCGTCAGGTCGGTTGTGTCAGCAGCCATGCAGGAACATTACACGAACATTCGGCTCTGTCGAGTCCTACTGCTTGACCCCACCCCGATAGACGTAGCTTGGCTTCTTGAACGTCACCAGTTCCTCGGCGGCGGTCGGGTGCATGGCGATGGCGCGGTCGAAATCGGCCTTGCTGGCCTTCATGGCCATCGGGATCGCTGCCATCTGGATGATCTCGGAGGCGCCCGGCCCGAGGATGTGGACACCCAGGACTTCCCCGCCGCCCGCTCTGGTGATGAGCTTCATCATCATCCGATCGGACTTGAGCGACAGGGTGTTCATCATCGGGCGGAAGCGGGTGACGTAAACGTCGATGTCGCCGTGCGTGGCGGCGTCGTGCTCGCTGAGGCCGACGGTCCCGACCTCGGGCTCGGCAAACACCGCCTCGCCGATCAGCGAATGGTCGACGGCGGTCGGCATTCCGCCGAAGACCGTGTCGGCGAAGGCGTGCCCCTCGCGGATGGCGACGGGGGTGAGTTGCGCCCGGTTGGTCACGTCGCCGACGGCGTAGATCGAGGGCACGCTGGTGCGGGAGTATTCGTCGACGGCGATGGCGCCGTCCTCCCCGAGCGCGACGCCTGCCGCCTCCAGTCCCAGGCCCGACGTATTGGGCGACCGGCCGGTGGCGAACATGACGGCGCCGAACGGCGCATCGACGCCGTCGGAGAAGCTGACGGTGATGTCCTTGCCGGTCTGCCTGAGGCCGAGGACGTTGGTCTGGTGGATGATCGTGACGCCGCGCGCCTCGAGCCCGGCTTCGAGGCCGACGCGCAGGTCTTCGTCGAAACCGCGCAGCATGCGCTCGCCGCGATAGACGATGGTGGTGGCCACACCCAGGCCCGAAAAGATCGTCGCGAACTCGGCCGAAATGAAGCCACCGCCCTCGATGAGGATCGAGTGGGGCAGCCTGTCGAGATGAAATGCCTCGTTCGAGGTGATGCCGAGTTCCTTGCCCGGAATGTCCGGAATGCGGGGACGGGCGCCCGTTGCGACCAGAATGGTCTTCGCGGCGAGCTCGCGACCAGATTTCAGCAGCCTGATGCTGTTGGGTCCGGTCACGACGGCGCGGTCGCGGATGATCTCGACGCCGGGCCGCTCGAGGCCGGCGACATAGGCGGCCTCGAGCCGGGCGATCTCCTTGTCCTTGTTGGCGACGAGCGTCGCCCAGTCGAAGCCGGGGGTGCCGACGTTCCAGCCGAAGCTCGGAGCAAGCTCGAACAGGTCCTTGTAGCGCGAGGCATAGACGAAGAGCTTCTTGGGCACGCAGCCGCGGATCACGCAGGTGCCGCCGACGCGATACTCCTCGATGATCGCGACCCTGGAACCATAGCCGGCCGAGATACGCGCGGCACGCACGCCGCCCGAGCCAGCGCCGATCACCAAGAGGTCATAGCTGTCGCTCATCGGAAACTCCCCAAAACAAAGAGGCCCCGCGCGGTGACGGGGCCTTCCTCAGATAGGCACCAGGATGTCAGGTGTCGATACCCTTGGACTTGAGCTCGGCGCGCACGGCGGCGAAGAACTCGGTGTTCAGGTTCGAGGTGAACACATCCATGATGCGGTTGAGGGTGCCGCTGGTGGTGGCGTTCGACTTGGCGAGCTTTTGGCCGGTGGGCGAGGAGTAGAAGTCGACGATCTGCTGCAACTCTTCCAGGGTGAAGGACGAGGCGTAGACGCGCGCGAACTGGTCGAACAGCTCGCCCTTGCGGCCCTTGTAGGTGGAGATCACCGCCTCGATCGCCTTGTTCAGCGGCTCGGCGATCTCGGGATTTTGCGGCAGCAACTGCTTGTAGGTGCGGATGCCGGCCTGGACGATGGTGGCCTCGTAGAGACCGCCGGTGTCGGTGAGGTCGACATACTTGCGCGCCAGCGCCAGCGCCTCGGGCGAGATCTCCGCCGCATCCTGGCTCAGCGCCGGCAGCGCCACGAAGGCGGAAAGGATCAGCGAAAGGAGCGCAGCGACGAACGGCGCGCGCTTGGAAGTGGACGTCATCAGCTTATTGCCCATCATGGTGTTGAACCCCGAACTAGCCCTATCCGAGCAGCCGTCAGCCGTCCAGAACGTCGACACCCGCGGCGCCGGCCACGTAGGCCCGCTTGCACAGGCCGATGAAGAGCCCGTGCTCCACGACTCCGGGGATGTCGGCCAGAGCTTTCGCCACAGCTTCTGGCCGAGGAATACGGCCAAAAAAAGCATCGAGGATGGCGTGCCCGCCATCGGTCACGAAAGGCGTACCGTCCGCCTTCAGGCGCCGCCTGAGCTCGCCCTCGGCGCCGAACTCGCGCATCAGCCGGACGATCGCCGCTGAAGTCGCGCCGATGCCGAAGTGGTTCACCTCGACCGGGAGCGGGAACCGTCCGAGGGTCTCTACCCGCTTGCTGGCGTCGGCGATCACCACCATCCGCCTCGAGGCCGCGGCGACGATCTTCTCGCGCAGCAGCGCCCCGCCGCCGCCCTTGATGAGCGCCAGGCCGGGACCGAGTTCGTCGGCGCCGTCGACGGTGAGGTCCAGCTCCGGGGTCGTCTCGAGGTCGGTGAGCCGGATGCCGAGGCTGCGGGCCTGCTCGGCGGTCTTTTCAGAGGTAGGCACGCAGATCACGTCAAGACCACCGGCGACTGCCGAGCCCACGAGGTCGACGAAGTGCTTCGCAGTGGAGCCGGTGCCGAGCCCCAGCCGCATGCCGCTCTGCACCTCGACCATCGCGGCCTTGGCTGCCAGCCATTTCGGATCGTCGCTCATTGCACCCTCCCCTGTTTCCGGGCGCACTAGGGGAGCCGGAGCGGCGTGTCAATTGCTCCTATTCACGCAGAGGTGAATGGAAATGTCGCATCCCCGCAACACAATGTGGCGCCATTGTTAGCAGTTTGTCCGAATCGTGGCATCCGTCCTTTGCGGGGCGTAGAGGAACGCTTTATCAACAACGGCACGAGTGGCGCATGCAGGCCGCCATATTCGTCAAGAGGCACAGTTTTGAAGAACATGTCGAAGAGAAGAATTGCGGTCGCCGGCGTCCTGTCCGCGATCCTTACGCTGTCCCTGATCGGCCCGGCCACTGCGGCCCGGGTCTACAATGCCGACACCAACACCTGGGAAGATGCCGGCACCGTAAAGGCGCGCAACAAGCGCGGCAGCCCGATTGCGCGGACCATCGTCGACTACGAGACCACGCTCAAGCCCGGCACGATTGTCGTCGAGACGTCCGAACGCCGGTTGTATCTCGTGCTCGAGGACGGCAAGGCCATGCGGTACGGCATCGGCGTCGGCCGTGACGGCTTCCGCTGGTCGGGCCAGCACAAGATCACGCGCGTGGCCGAGTGGCCGGGCTGGACGCCGCCGGCGCAGATGCGCAAGCGCGTGCCGGACCTGCCGGCCTACATGCCCGGCGGCCCGGACAATCCGCTCGGCGCCCGTGCCCTCTATATCGGCTCGACGCTGTATCGCATCCACGGCACGTCGGAGCCCTGGACCATCGGGCAGGCCGTATCATCGGGCTGCATCCGGCTGACCAACGAAGACATCACCGATCTCTACGAGCGCGTGAAGGTCGGCGCGCTGGTGGTCGTGCGCCAGTAACGGCGACGTCACCCACGTTTGCAGGGCCGGTCCTCGCGACCGGCCCTTTTGTATTGGCCGGCATGGCGGTAAGAGAAGACATGTCCGTGACGCTCCTCTCCCAGCCCGATATTGCGCCCAGTGGCGAGCACCGGCCGCTGATCGACCGCTACGGCCGGCAGATCACCTATCTTCGCGTCTCGGTGACGGATCGCTGCGACTTCCGCTGCGTCTATTGCATGAGCGAGCAGATGACCTTCCTGCCCCGGAAGGACGTGCTGAGCTTTGAAGAGGTCGACCAGATCGTCACCGCCTTCGTGGCGCGCGGAGTCCGCAAGGTGCGGCTGACCGGCGGCGAGCCGCTGGTCCGGCGTGACATCATGGAGCTGGTCGAGAAGATCGGCGGCCATCTTGGACATGGCCTCGAGGAGGTGACGCTCACCACCAACGGCAGCCAGCTCAGGCGCCATGCCGAGCGCCTCAGGCGGTCCGGGGTGAAGCGGCTCAACGTGTCGCTCGATACGCTCGACGAGAAGCGCTTCGCCGAAATCACCCGGCGCGGGCGGATCGCCGACGTGCTGGACGGGATCGATGCGGCCGACGAGGCCGGGCTCAAGATCAAGATCAACATGGTCGCCATGCGCGGCGTCAACGAAGACGAGATCGAGCCGATGCTGCATTGGGCGCACGGCCGCGGCTTCGGGTTGACGCTGATCGAGGGCATGCCGCTCGGCGAGGTCGGCATCGACCGGGTCGACACCTACCTGCCGCTGCGCGAGATGCGGGAGCGGCTCAAGGCGAAGTACACGCTCGAGCCGACCGGCCACCGCACCGGCGGGCCGGCGCGCTACGACCATGTGGCCGAGACCGGTGGGTTGATCGGCTTCATCACCCCGATGAGCCACAATTTCTGCGAGAGCTGCAACCGCGTGCGGCTGACGGCGACGGGGCAGCTCTACATGTGCCTGGGGCAGGACGACATGGTCGACCTGCGCGCTGCCATCCGCGAGGGCGGACCGGAGGCGCTCGACGCGGCGCTGGACCGGGCGATGCTGCTCAAGCCCAAGGGGCACGACTTCGTACTCGACCGGGATCATGCCGCGCCGGCGCTAAGCCGGCACATGAGCGTGACGGGGGGGTAAGGCCCCCCTCCCCCGTGAGGGGAGGGGCTGGGGGTGGGGGTCCATCGATGATCACCTCACTACCCCCTCCCTCGATCCCTCCCCTCACGGGGGAGGGAGGCGACGCCTGCCCTACCGGACCGTATATCCGCCATCCACCACCAGCACTTCGCCGGTTACGTAGGCCGACGCGGGCGAGCACAGGTAAAGCGCCGCCGCGCCGATATCCATCGGCGATCCGGCGCGCTTCATCGGGGTCATGTCGCGCCAGACCGGCCCCCAGACGGGATCGGCGAGGCCCCCACTGGTCATGTCGGTGGCGATGTAGCCGGGCGCGATGGCGTTGGCGCGGATACCCTCGTCGGCGTAGTCGGAGGCGAGGCTCCGGGTCAGCATGTGCACCGCCGCCTTGGATGCATTGTAGGCCGCCTGCGGCTGCGGGATGTTGGAGACGAGGCCGGAAATCGAGCCGATGTTGAGGATGACCCCGCTCTTCTGCCGGCGCATCGGGCCGAGCGCGGCCTGGCAGGCGCGGAAGACGCTGTCCAGGTTGATGTCCATGAGGCGCCGGTAGTCGCCCTCGGCGAAATCGTGCGTCTCGCCGTGCTTGGCGACGCCGGCATTGTTGACGAGGATGTCGAGCCGGCCGCCACCGATATCCACCGCCGCCTCGACGAGACGGGCCGGCACGGCCGGGTCCTGCACGTCGCCCTGAATGTAGTCGACCTTGTGGCCGGCCTCGCGGAACCGCGCCAGGACCTCGGGCTTGGGGACCTTGGAGGAGAGGATGACGTGCGCGCCGGCCTCGGCCAGGGCCTCGACGATGCCCAGCCCGATGCCGCGCGTGGCGCCGGTCACCAGCGCTGCCTTGCCGTCCAGTCGGAACAGATCGAAGACCGTCACGCTTTCCTCCCTCAATGAACTGTCGCGACCCCGGGCCGATCGAGCCCGAGGATGAAATCGGCGCAGCGATCGCCCAGCATCATGGCGGGGGCGGTGGTGTTGCCGGCATTGATGTTGGGCACCGCCGACATGTCGGAAACCCTGAGATTGTCGATGCCGCGGACGCGCATGCGGGCGTCGAGCACGGCCATCGGGTCGCCGTCGGCGCCCATCCGCGCGGTGCTGGCGGGGTGGTAGTTGGTCTTGACGAAGCGGCGGCAGTGCTCGGCCATTTGCTCGTCGCTGGGGTTGGGATCGTCGGGGGCGATGACCTTTTCGATGCGCTTGCCGAGCGGGCCCGACATCAGAACCTCGCGGAAGAAGCGCTGGCCGGCGACCATGATCCTCATGTCTTCCGGATCGGCCAGAAGATGGGGTGAAACGCGCGGCAGGTCCCGGGGATCGCCCGAGCGAAGCTCGACGAAGCCGCGCGACTTCGGCTTGACCAGCACGGTGGTGATGGTGACCCCGTAGGTGTCGTCGAAGACCTTGAGCAGGTCGCGGTCCAGATAGACGATCGGCACGCAGAAGGCCTGGATCGATGGCGGGGCGTCGCGGTCGATCGGGTTGATGAAGGCGCCCGCCTCGAAGCCGGCCGACAGGATCGGGCCGTTGCCGAACAGCTTGAAGTTGAGCCCGTTCCTGAGCATGCGCCAGCCGACGCCCTGGCGGTAGTAGCCATAGGGGCCGTTGGCGACGGAGATGACCGGCACCTCGGGGTGGTCGATGAGGTTGCGGCCGACGCCCGGCAGGTCGGCGATGGCCTTGATGCCGTGGTGGCGAAGGTGGTCGGACGGACCGAGGCCGGAGAGCATCAGCAGCTTGGGGGTGACCAGCGCGCCGGCACTGAGCACGATATCGCCCCTTGAATAGACGGTGTGCTGGGCGCCGGAGGCATCCTTGTAGGTGACGCCGACCGCCCTGCCCTGCTCGATCTCGATCCGCTGCACGGCGGCTCGCAGGCGAACCGTCAGGCGCGGGTCGTCCTTTAACGGCTCGACATAGGCGTAGGCGGCGCTCGAGCGCTTCCCCTTGCGGTTCATGAACTGGTAGAAGCCGACGCCCCGCTGGGTGACCCCGTTGAAATCGTTTGTGAGCGGCTCGCCCAGCAGTTGCACGCTCTGCACGAACCAGCGCGACACATCGTCGATGTGGCCGGGATCGGAGACGAGCAGCGGGCCGTCGCTGCCATGCAACTCGTTGGCAATGCGGTTGTTGCCCTCGATGCGCCGGAAGTGCTGCAGCACGGTGGCCCAGTCCCAGCTGGCGCCGTCATTGCTGCCGCGCAGGATCGCGTCCCACTCGTCATAGTCGGAAGGGCGGCCGCGCATGTAGACCTGGGCGTTCACCGAGGTGCCGCCGCCGAGCACGTTACCCTGCGGGATATCGTGCACGCGGCCGTGCAGATGCTGCTGCGGCTCGGTGTGGTGATAGGTCATGTACTTGGAGCCGTTGATCAGCTTGAAGATCCCCGGCGGCATGTCGAGCAGCGGATGGTGGTGCGAGTAGCCCGCCTCGAGCAGCAGCACGCGGCGATCGCCATCCGTCACCAGCCGCGCCGCCGCCACGCAGCCGGACGCTCCGCCGCCGATCACGATGTGATCGAACTCCTCCCGCATCGATCGCCCCCTCCAGAGCTGCCGGCCGTTGCCTCGGCCGGACGGATCGATGGTGCATTGCCGAGCGGGCCCGGTGCAAGACAAATGCGGGGGAGGCGCCTCCGGCCCGGAACGCGCCTGTCCGGTCGGCCTTACCCCAGGTGCTCGGCAAAGAAGGCGAGCATCGCCTCCCGCATGCGCCGGGTCTCGCGATGGCCGACGCCCGGCTCGGAGACCAGCCGGAGCCGCTCGGGCGCCTGGGCATAGGCGGCGCTCGCCTCCGCAAAGGCCCGCTCGACCGCCAGCGGCGGCGTGAGCGCGTCGGCCTCGCCGATGCAGATCAGCTGCGGACGCGGCGCGACCAGTGCACCAATGGCGCCGGCATCGGCCTCGTTGAGCAGGCCCGGCACCACGAGGTAGATGCCGTGGCCGTCGTGGGCGCCCTGCTCGATCATGGTGCGGAGGTCTGCAAAGCAGCACAGGTGCGCCACGGCAGCGATGCGCTCGTCCATGGCGGCCAGCCAGTAGCTCAGCGTGCAGCCCATGGAGATGCCGAAGGCGCCGATGCGCGACGGATCGACATCGGCGCGCGCGGCAAGGTAGGTGAGCGCGGCGGCGTGGTCGCAGAGCATCTGGCCGAACAGGCCCTTGCCGTACCAGAGCAGCGCCTTGGCGGCGTAGCCTTCCGACACGGTGGCGCGCTTGCCGAACACCGGCATGTCGATGCACAGCGTCACGTAGCCGGCGCGGGCGAAGATCGGCCCGAGCGGATCGAGCAGGTACTCGCGCCCGTCGAGCAGTTCGTCGGCGCCGATGCCGTAGGCGCCGCCATGCGAGTGACCATAGAGGATGGCGGGCAACCTGCCGCGCGCTTCGAGCGGGCGCGTGAGGATGCCGCGCACCTCGGTCTCGCCGATGGTGAGCGTGAGGTGCTCGACCAGATAGTCGCCACGCTGCTCAAGATGCGCGGCGCGCAGGGTGATCGGCTCCTCGCTGAGGCCGACCAGCTGGCGCAGTCTCTGCCGGGTGATGGCCATTACTTGTCGTCGTCGCTGACGATGGCGAACTCGAGCGGCAGCGCCGTCGTGTACTTGATCTGACCCATGGCGAAGGACGAACTGACGTCGGTGAGCGCGATCTTGCCGATAAGCTTCTTGTAGAAGGCATCGTAGGCTGCAATGTCGGGCACCACCACGCGCAACAGGTAGTCCACCTCGCCGCTCATCCGGTAGAACTCGACGACCTCGTTGAAGTCGTCGACCACGGCGGCGAATTTCCGCATCCAGGCTTCGTTGTGCTCGTTGGTTCGAATCGAGACGAACACGGTGACGCCGGCATTGATCTTGGTGGGATCGAGCACGGCGACGCGCCCCTTGATGATCCCGTCCTCCTCCATCTTCTGGATGCGGCGCCAGCACGGCGTGGTCGAAAGCCCGACCTTGCGGCCGATTTCGGCAACGGGAGTGGTCGCATCCTTCTGCAGGAGCGCCAGGATTTTGCGATCGATCTTGTCCAAAGCTATGACAGCCCCCGTGAAATCAGATTGCGCGTCTATAGAAAAATCTGCCGAACGACGCAATCATGTCCAGCCAATACGGCCATAAGACGCAAAATCCGTTCCGCCTGTCAATTCGCGAACAGTCCCAGCAGCCATGCGACGAAGCGCTCGAAGCGGCTCGGGTTTCCAGCCGCCTCGGCGTCGCCCGACGCCTTCCTGGCGCGCCAGTCGGCCGGGCGGTCGAAATCGCCCTGCCAGATGCCGCGCCTCGCGCCCCTCGCCACCGCCTGGGCGGCGAGATAGCGACCCGAAGCGACGGCCAGACCGTCCCGTACCAGGGCTTCCGCGATGTCGATGCCGCCGTCGCTGCAGGTGGCGAGCAGGCGTCCGTACCTGTCATGGTCCTCGCCCCGGCAGGACAGCGTAGCCCCGCGCGTGAGCTCCCGCATCCGATCGGCGGCGATACGACCGCAGGACCACGGGGTCCCGTCGGCCATGGCGCAGGTCTGGTCCCGCTCCGGCGCGTCGAGACCGGCGAGGCGGATGCGCTGGCCGGCAATCTCGATGGTGTCGCCGTCCGCGACATGCTCGACCGGACCGACCAGCGGCCTGCCGCCCAGCTCGAGGGGGGCCTCGGGCAGCGCGGCGTAGAGGCCGAGTCCGACTGCGAGCATGAGCACGACGAGCCAGGTCTGCCAGCGGATGCGGCTGCGCCGGGGCCGGTAATTGCGGCGTCCGGTAGCCCATGCGGGCATGGCTTCGCTTACCCGCGGACTACGGCGCGGGCCGCCGGTGTTCGACAATGGCGATCCCCCGTTTCACCCAAACTTAACCATGCGCCGCGTAGGTTTTTTGCTCAAGCGTAACGAGCGCGTTTCCTGCTCGTGTTGTGTTGTCGAGTACGCGAGTAATGCCGTTCAGGCCCGCCAAGCACGGGGAAGACGTGCGCGCCCAGATGGGGCGCGGGCAAAGCCGTACCTCGCAGCGCGCGGTCGACGACGCGCGCCAGCGGCTCACGTCCAGCTCCGGCACGCGCGCCTCCTACGATTTCGAGCTCATCGACGAATACGTGAACTCGCGGCTCAGCGGCTTGCTCGCCGTGCCGGCGGTGGTGCTGATCCTGGCGCTGCTGGCGAGCCTGTGGGTCTCGCCGATTGCCGCGGCGGGCTGGGCGGCGCTGGTCATTGTCGCCAACCTCGTCGTCGTGTTGCTCTGCCGCCGCTTCAAGGCCGAGCCGCCAACCCGGTTCAACGCGGCGCGCTGGACGGCGAGCTTCGTCGCCGCCGAGGCGGTCAACGGCATCTGCTGGTCGCTGCTGTCGCTGTTCCCGTTGCTGCCGGCCGAGCGCGGCGAACTGTTCGTCGCCATGTTCGCCATGGTGCTGATCGGAGTAGCCGCCAACGCGATGCTGACGCGGACGCTGCCCGCCGCAACGCTCGCCTCCACCCTGCCGGCCACCGCCGCGGTGGCACTGAGCCTGCTGCTGTCGGGCAGTTCACTCAACTGGGCGCTGGCGGCGGTGGTGGTGGGCGGGGAGATCTTCTTCGTCTATCTCGCGCGCCAGCTGCATGCTTCCGAACTCGAAACCATCGAGCACCAGTTCGAGAAGGACGCGCTGATCAACGAACTCGAGGAAGCGCGCGAGATGAGCGACGAGGCGCGGCGGCACGCCGAACAGGCCAATATCGCCAAGTCGCAGTTCCTCGCCACCATGAGCCACGAGCTGCGCACGCCGCTCAACGCCATCATCGGGTTCTCCGAAGTGCTGCACTCCGAGCTGCTCGGCCCGCACGCGGTGCCCCAGTACAAGGAATATGCGGGAGACATCCACAGCTCCGGCCAGCACCTCTTGAACCTGATCAACGAACTGCTCGACCTGAGCCGCATCGAGGCGGGCAAGTACGAGCTCAACGAAGAGGCGGTATCGCTGATCGACATCGCCGAGGATTGCCGCCGCATGGTCGAGATTCGGGCCAAGGCCAAGGGCATCGAGCTGACCTCGAGCTACGGCAACAACCTGCCCAAGCTGTGGGGAGATGAGCGCGCCATCCGGCAGGTGGTGCTGAACCTGCTCTCCAACGCCATCAAGTTCACTCCGCAATCGGGCAAGGTGCACCTGATGGTGACGCGCTCGGGCGACGGCGGCCAGCTGATCAGCGTGCGCGACAACGGCCCCGGCATCCCCGAGAGTGAGATCGAGACGGTGCTCTCGTCCTTCGGCCAGGGTTCGCTGGCGCACAAATCGGCCGAACAGGGCGCCGGCCTCGGCCTGCCCATCGTCCAGCGCATCATGGAGCTGCACCAGGGCCGCTTCGACCTGTTCTCGAAGCTTCGGTTCGGTACCGAGGTGATAGCGACGTTCCCGCGAGCCCGGGTGATGGACGCCCTGGCCCCGGTGGTGGAGAAGCAGCCGCGGCTGCGGATCTATTCCGAGGCGGGGTGAGAGCCATCGCCCCGGTGTCCGGGGGGCTACTCCGTGCATAACACCAGATTGGTGCCCTTGCCATTCAGCTGTATACTCTCTCCAGATGGATCGACGATCCGGGACCTGATTTCTGTCGCGAGGCTAATCGGGGAGGTCGTTAGATGGTTCGACTGGCGATTGCAGTTGCCGGACTCATGTTGAGCGCCGGTGTGTCCTTGGCTGACGGCGACGCAGTCCTGGGGCGGCAGAAGTTTTCCGAGAGATGCGGCACCTGCCATTCGATAGGTGGAGAAGCCGCCAAGAACGGCCCTGACCTCACCAACCTTATCGGCCGGCCCGCAGCTTCGCTCGAGGGTTTCCAGTACTCAGACGGAATGCTGGAGGCCGGACAGGCTGGCGTCGTTTGGGACATCGAGACGCTCACCAAGTTCATCGCCAAGCCGCGAAGCGTGGTGAATGGCTCGAACATGTCCTTCACGGGTTATCGCAACCCCGAGGATGTCGCCAACGTCATCGCCTATCTCGCGACCTTCTCGTCACCTCAGGCCCATTAGTGCCCATGGCTGTGGCGGCGCACCCGACTTATCCCCCTGCTTCCGGCGTGATGTAGATTCGGCTCACCTCTTCGATGCGAGGTGCCGACGGGGCATCGCGGGGAGGGTTGGGGGCCAGGTGCAAGCCGTTGCATCTGGGGTGACTGCGGTTCCTGCATCGCTTCGCGGTGCCGTGCGCCATAAGTCCCTTCGCAATGGG
>NZ_JAFKHE010000019.1 GCF_017307495.1 Devosia sp.
TGGAGAGAACCAGCCGCGCACGCTCCCTCACGGCAGCGGTCTCACCCAGACCTCGATAAGACCGGCGCGGCGACGGCCGTTTCATTTGCGGACTACCCGCGTGGCCCTGAACCGCGCCGGTCACCCCGCCCATCCATCACCCGGAGCCGGATGGCGGCCGGACGCGAAGGCTCGCCCTCTGGGATCGCGCTTCACCCAACCGTCACATGTCCGGAACGGCGCGCAGCATAGCGCGAGTCGGGCCCGTCCGATTGTGCCAAAATCGGGCAAGCGGGCTGGGGACAGACTCGGGGTCTTAACACCCTGTTAACCCTTCCGGCCGGATCATCCACAGAAGAAAGCCTTGGATGGCTCTGGCAGTCCAATCCCCGGAATCGGGGCTCCAGTGTAGCGTGCCTGCCATAGGACGATTCGTAGGCTCTCCCGCGTCGAGTTCTTTGAAAGTACCGCGTAGGACCGGTTTGCACCGGCCAAGCCCTTACGTTTCGCCCAATGGGACGCTCAGCCAATGACACATATTCTGGAACTGGAACCGGATCGTACGGTGCACCCGGTCGACATCATCGAGCACATCGCCTCGATCAACGACTGGAACTTCGAGCGCCAGGATGCCGACGAGATTTCCATTTCGGTGCGCGGGAACTGGGCCGACTACCACGTCTCGTTCAACTGGATGGAAGACCTCGAGTCCTTGCACATCGCGGCCGCCTTCGACCTCAAGGTGTCCGACATGCGCCGGGCCGAGGTGAAGCAGTTGATCGCCCTGATCAACGAGCAGCTCTGGATCGGCCATTTCGACATGTGGAACCATGAAGGGGTCATCCTGTTCCGCAACTCGCACCTGCTCACGGGCGGCGCCGAGGTGAGTCCGCAGCAATGCGAGGCGCTGCTGCGCTCGGCCACCGACAGCTGCGATCTCTACTACCAGGCGTTCCAGTTCGTGATATGGGCTGGAAAGAGCGCGGCCGACGCGCTCAGCGAGGTCATGTTCGAAACGGTGGGCGAAGCTTGAATCTCTCCGAGATCGGACCGGTTGCCCTGGTCGGGGCCGGCAAGATGGGCCTGGCCCTGGCGCGCGGCTGGATCGCGGGCGGGTTGCCGCCGGACCGGCTGGTGCTGTGTGATCCCAAGCCCGGCGAAGCCGCGGTGCAGTTCGCCGCCGAGCACGGCGTCCGGCTGCTGCCCCGTCCCCTCGGCGTGCTGACGCACGTGCTGGTGCTGGCGGTCAAGCCGCAGGTCATCTACGACGTGATGGCCGAGATCCGGCCCGTGGTCGGCAGCTATACGCTGGTGCTGTCCATCGCCGCCGGCATTCCGCTGGTCGGGCTGTCCGAGGGGCTGCAGACCGAGCGGGTGATCCGCACCATGCCGAATACGCCGGCGCAGGTTGGCCGGGGGATCACCGGCGCCGTCGGGCTGGCGGTCAGCGATGAGGATCGGGCCGTCGCCAACGCGCTGCTCAGCGCCGCGGGGCAGGTCATGTGGTTCGACGACGAGCGGAAGATCGACGCGGTCACTGCCGTGTCGGGCTCCGGGCCCGCCTATGTGTTCTACCTCGTGGAAGCGTTGGCCGAGGCGGCGCGCAAGCAGGGCTTCGACGACGAGCAGGCCATGCAGCTGGCGCGCGCGACGGTAACCGGCGCCGCAGCCCTGCTGGAAGCGGAGAAGGATATGCCGGCGTCCCAGTTGCGCATCAACGTGACATCGCCGAAGGGTACTACCGCGGCCGCGCTCGACGTGCTGATGGCGCCGGACGGGCTGCAGCCGCTGATGGACAGGGCGGTCGACGCGGCCCGCCGGCGCTCGGAAGAGCTCGGGCGGGCCTGATGGTCGAGATCAGCTACGCCGATTTCGACAAGGTCGACATCCGCACCGGTACGATCGTCGAAGCGCGCCCCTTTCCCGAGGCGCGCAAGCCCGCCTACATCCTGCTGATCGATTTCGGTCCCGAGATCGGGATCAGGAAGAGCTCGGCGCAGATCACGGTGCACTACACCCCGGAGTCGCTGGTCGGCCGGCAGGTGCTGGCGGTGGTGAACTTCCCGCCGCGCCAGATCGGGCCGGTGCGCAGCGAAGTGCTGACGCTGGGGTTCGAGGACGAGGCCGGGGCCATCGTGCTGGCGGCAACAGAGCGGACGGTGCCGAACGGCAAGAAGCTGATGTAGGCCGCGGCCGTTACGGCCGGCACAGGCTCCTTCGCGGGGAATGACCCGGTCGAGCGAAGCCGCGGGCGCCGTCAGAGATCGTCGGTCAGCTTCAGCCGATCGAGCAGGGCGCGGTCCTCGGGCTCGACCATGCCGACGAAGAACTTGAGCACGGTGCGCTTGCCCTCGGCGGGCAGGGGGGCGATGGCGGCCTGGATGCGGCTGGTCTGCGTGGCCGACAGCACTTCGAACAGCTCGCGGCCCTTTTCGGTGGCATAGAGCAGGCGCTGGCGGCGGTCGGTTTCGCCCGTCTTCTGCTCGATATAGCCGTTGTCGACGAGCTGGCGCAGCACGCGCGCCAGACTCTGCTTGGTGATCTTCAGGATATCGAGCAGGTCGGCAACCGGCATCCCGGGGCGCAGGTTGGCGAAGAACAGCACCCGGTGATGCGCGCGCCCGAATCCCTGGCGTTCGAGCAACGCGTCAGCATCGCCAACGAAGTCCCTGTAGGCAAAGAAGAACAGCCCCATGACGTCGAGGGGCATGGCCCCAGCGGCCGTCGCGGCCAAATTTATGTCAGCCTTGTTGACACTTATTTTGCCCGATGCCATCATCCCCTCATTGACAGGACCAATGTTGCCTTATCCCAAAGCCGTTCCGGTTTGCCAAGGGTACGCCGGTGAGGCAGGATCATCGCAACAAGCACGGCAGTCTGTTCGGCTGCAATAAAGATGAGTGGGAGAGACTGATGGCAATTCCGATGGACCAGCGCGACGGCTGGATCTGGTTCGACGGGCAGATGGTGCCGTGGAAGGACGCGAAGATCCACGTCCTGACCCATGGGCTGCACTATGCCAGCACGGTGTTCGAGGGCGAGCGGGCCTATGGCGGCGAGATCTTCAAGTCCCGCCAGCATACCGAGCGCCTGATCCAGTCGGGCAAGACCCTCGACTTCACCATTCCCTACTCGGTCGACGAGATCGAGGCTGCCAAGCGCCTCGTGCTCGATAAGAACGGCCTCGTCGACGCCTATGTTCGCCCGGTCGCCTGGCGCGGCTCCGAGGAGCTGTCGGTGCCCGGCCGCAATAACAAGGTGCACCTCGCTATCGCCTCGTGGGTGTGGCCGAGCTATTTCTCGGTCGAGGAGAAGCTCAAGGGCATCCGCCTCGAATGGAGCCGCTGGAAGCGCCCGAGCCCCGAGACCATCCCCTGCACCGCCAAGGCCGCCGGCCTCTACATGATCTGCACGTTGTCGAAAGACGCGGCGATGGCCAACGGCTATGCCGACTCGCTGATGCTCGACTATCGCGGCTATGTCGCAGAGGCGACCGGCGCCAACGTGTTCTTCATCAAGGGCGACGAGATCCACACCCCGACCCCCGACTGCTTCCTCAACGGCATCACCCGGCAGACGGCGATCGAGCTGGCCAAGCAGAACGGCTACAAGGTGGTCGAGCGCCACATCCTGCCCGAGGAACTGTCGAATTTCGACGAGTGCTTCCTCACCGGCACGGCGGCGGAAATCACCCCGGTCTCCGAGGTCGGCCAGTACAAGTTCAAGCCGGCCAAGGGCTGCACCACGCTGATCAACGCCTATACCGAGGCCGTGACGCCCAAGAAGGTGGCGGCCGAGTAAGTCGGCCGAATTGACGAGTTGATCGAACCCCGCCCATGTGGCGGGGTTCGTGCTTTGGGGAGGAAGCGATGAGTCTGCCGGCGCTGCGCGAGCGGCTGAAGAGCGGTGTGCCGCTGGTCGCCACGTTTTCGATCATCCCGTCCGTCGAGGTGGTTGAACTGATCGGGCTCGCCGGGTTCGACGCCGTGATCCTCGATATCGAGCATGGCGCACATGGCAGCGAGGCGCTCGGCCCGCTGATCCTGGCCGCGCGGGCGCGGGGCCTCTACCCGCTGGTGCGGGTGCGCAGCAGCGAGCCGACGGAGATTGCCGCGGCGCTCGACGCCGGCGCGGCGGGTGTGATCGTGCCGCAGATCGGCTCGCTCGCCGAAGCCGAAAAGGCGGTGCGCGCCGCGCGCTTCGCGCCTGACGGCAACCGCGGCGCCAACCCGTTCGTCCGCGCCGCCGATTATTCCGGCCGGCTCGAGTGGTTCGCCGAGGCCAACCGCGACGTCGCCGTCCTGCTGATGATCGAGGGGCAGGGCGGGCTGGCGGATGCGGAGCATATCGTGAAGCTTCCGCATCTCGACGGCATCTTCATCGGGCCGATGGACCTGTCGCATGCGCTCGGCGTTCCGGGCGAGATGGCACATCCGGAGGTCGTGTCGGCCATCCGACTGGTGATTGCGGCCTGCAAGGCAGAGGGCATCACGGCCGGCATCTTCGCGGGTACGCCGGAGGCGGCGAAGCGATGGTTCGGCGAGGGTGTCAGCCTTGCGGGGGTCGGGGTCGATACCGGACACCTGCTCGCCGCGCTGCGCGGGGTCGTTGCCGCCACGAAGGCCGGCCAGGGCGGCCCGCTGCCCTGACTAGCCGCGCCCATCCGGATAGACGGCGGGGCCCTTGAGCTCGAGCTTGTTGCCCCACGGATCGAGCACGTAGAACGAGTTGCCCATACCGCGCGCGCCGCCGTGGAAGGCTTCGCGGTCGATCGCTACGCCGTGCCTCGACAGATGGGCGCGCATCTCGTCCTCATCGAACGGGGTGAGGGCAATGCAGACATGGTCGACATTGCGGCCACCCTTGACCGGGGGGATGGCGGACGCCGCGCCCGGATGCGTGATATCCCACAGTACGATCAGCGCCGCCCCGCACCAGACCTGCTCCATACCGAGTGCCGGATAGGAATAACCGGGCTGGCAACCGAGCACATCGGCGTACCACTTCGTGGCCTTGGCGAGGTCGTCGACGATGAAGACAACGTGGTCGAGGCCGACGAGGGAAAATGGTGGGCTGCTATCGGTCACTTGCGGTTCCATTTGTCACGGGCGTGGTCGTCTTCCGCTTTCGCCTCGACCCAGCGGTTTCCGGCGGGCGTGGCCTCCTTCTTCCAGAAGGGGGCGTCGGTCTTCAGATAGTCCATCAGGAACGAGGCGCCGTCGAATGCCGCCTGCCGGTGCGGGGCGAGGGTCATCACCTGGACGATCGGTTCGCCGGAATCGAGCGCGCCGTAGCGGTGGATGACAGCGGCCTTGATCAGGCCGAACCGCGCCACGGCTTCGGCGATGGCCCTGCCGATCTGGGCCTCGGCCAGCTCGGGATAGGCCTCGAGCGTCAGGGTGCTGACCGGATCGTCGGGGCGGGAGCGGACGAGGCCGGTAAAGGTCACAGCCGCGCCGGCGCCGGCGCTTGCCGCGAGAAAGGCATTGGTCTCGGCGCCGGGATCGAAAGGCGCCGCCTGCAGCCGGACGGACACGTTCAGCCGCCTGTCATCGGCGGGAACAGGGCGATGACCTTGGCGTTGCCGATGGGGGCGGTATGCGGCACGATCTCGGTGTCGAGCGCCGCCTTGATCAGCTGCGGCTTTTGCATTGCCAGATCAGCGGCTTCGTCGCGATCCCTGAGCCACTGAATCAGGTCGCCTACGGTCACCACCTCGGCCGGCAGGTCGACATCCTCCTCGCCGCGATTGAGGCGTTCGCGCAGCCAGGCGAAGTAGCGGATCTTCATATTTCGGGCCCCGAAAGATACGGCCAGGTCGAGCGCAGGTACTCCCAGCCCGTCCACACCGTCAGCCCGGCCGCGATCCAGAGGAACAGGTGGGCGATGAAGCCCAGCCCGAGCAGCATCGGGGCGGCCATGATCATGGCGAGGGCGACGAGCTGGGTGGTGGTCTTCCACTTGGCGAGAAAAGTCACCGGCACCTCGATGGCGCGGTTGCCCAGGTATTCGCGCAGGCCGGCGACGAAGATTTCGCGCATCAGGATGGCGATGGCCGGGATCAGGTCCCAGCCGGAGAAATCGCGCGTGAAGGCGAAGGTGACGATCAGCGCGCCGACCAGCAGCTTGTCGGCGATCGGATCGAGCATCTTGCCGAGCGCCGAGTTGAGGTTCATCCGGCGCGCGAGGAAGCCATCGAGCCAGTCGGTGATGGCGGCGGCGATGTAGAGCAGGAGCGCGAGCCAGCGCAGCCACTCCCAGCCGCTCAGCAGGAACAGGCAGATGACCGGAATCGCGAGGATGCGCGCGATGGTCAGCTGGTTGGGAAGCGACATCAGTTGCGGCGGGATCTGCATGGGCGGAGAAGACGCTATCGGCGTGGCGCGGTCAAGGCGGGGCAGGGGATGGTGGTGGCGAGGGTTCAGGGAGGGTTGCCGGCGCCGGCAGCACGGCAGACTGGGTGTCATCCCCGCGAAAGCGGGGATCTCCGTTTGCTGCACCATCCCAAACAGAGGTCCCCGCTTTCGCGGGGATGACCCTGTGGTTGGCTGATGTATCGTGCCTCAGGCCACCAGTTGCCCCGTCGCGCGGCGGCGTTCTTCCACGGACTCGGCCAGCTTTTCGAGCGTCTCGACCGTGGTGTCCCAGTCGATGCAGGCATCGGTGATCGACTGCCCGTAGACCAGCTCCTTGCCCGGCACGAGGTCCTGGCGGCCGGCGACGAGGTTGGATTCGATCATCACGCCGATGATCCGCTTGTCCCCGGCAGCCAGCTGGGCGCCGACCTCGGCGAGGACGAGGGGCTGGTTCTCCGGCTTCTTGGACGAGTTGGCGTGGCTGGCGTCGATCATCACGGCCGGGCAGATTCCGGACTTCTCGGCCTCCGCGCACGCCGCATCGACGCTCTCGGCGCCGAAGTTCGGCACCTTGCCGCCGCGCAGGATGATGTGGCAGTCGTCGTTGCCGGTGGTCGCGGCGATGGCCGAACGGCCCGACTTGGTGACGGCGAGGAAATGGTGCGGCTGGCTGGCCGACTTCACCGCGTCGAGCGCGATGCGGACATTGCCGTCGGTGCCGTTCTTGAAGCCGACCGGGCAGCTCAGCCCCGAGGCCAGTTCGCGGTGGACCTGGCTCTCGGTGGTGCGCGCGCCGATGGCGCCCCACGAGACGAGGTCGGCGAAATACTGCGGGGTCGTCATGTCGAGGAATTCGGAGCCGGCGGGCAGGCCGAGATTGTTGATCTCGAGCAGCACCGAGCGGGCAAGCCGCAGGCCGTTGTCGATATCGAAGCTGCCGTCGAGATTGGGATCGTTGATGAGGCCCTTCCAGCCGACGGTGGTGCGGGGCTTCTCGAAATAGACGCGCATGACGATCTCGAGGCTGCCGGCGAGGCGCTCACGGACCGGCGCGAGGCGGCGGGCATAGTCCAGCGCGGCCTTGGGGTCATGGATGGAGCAGGGGCCGACGACGACGGCGAGGCGGTCGTCGGTGCCGTGCAAGATGTTGTGCAGCGCGTGGCGGGCGCTGATCACCGTGCGGGTGGCGGCGTCGGTGCGCGGGAACTCGCGGATCACTTCCTCCGGTGTTCGGAGTTCGCGAAGTCCCTTGATGCGCAGGTCGTCGGTGGATTTCAGCATTTGTCGTCGGCTCCTCGGGGATCTGGTGAGCACCGGCGACGAAAAAGCCGCCAGTTGCTGGCGGCTTTTCGGGAATTCTATCGCTTGGTCTATGAGATCAAACGCGCCCCTCCGGCTGCCAGCGGCTTCCGTTGCTAAAGTACCAATAGAAGTAGGTGGCGCGGAGGTTCATGGGCGAGGTTTGTAGCCGAGTACGAAGTACTTGTCACGAGCCTGTCCTCATCCGTTCGTCGAATGGCCCGGATCGGGGCGCTGGCATTGCCTGCCGCCGGCTAGCTTGATGGCGTCGAGCACCCGGGCTGCAGCATGGATGTCGGCAAGATCGAGGTCTCTGAAGATGTCGAGGCGAAGGCGCTGGATGTCGTCGTTCACCTCGGTGACGACTTCCCGGCCACGTGGCGTAAGCGAGACGGAATTGGCGCGGCGGTCGTTCGGGTCGGGCCTGCGCGTGACCAGGCCCGAGGCCTCGAGTTCGTCGATCAGGCGGACGAGCGAGGCGCCCTCGATGCCCACCGCCTCGGCCAGCGCGTTCTGGCGGACGTTCTCGCCCAGGCGGTCGATCCAGATCAGCGGCGCTGACGCAGCCTCCGACACGCCGTGGCGGGCCGCCGCCTCGCGCGCCATCTTGCGCCACAGCCGTCCGGCCAGCAGCAGGTCTCTCGTCATGTCGCGCAGCATGTCGGCGCGATTGCTCGTTGTCATTGACTACAACCCCAGTCCCCAACCGGTGCGATCCGGCCGTGATCGCGTCCCCGGCGGCCAATTCCAGCACGTCCGGCGCGACCCCCCCGAACAACCACGAATGCACGGGGTTGGGCAACACCACCTTGGGATGGCACCGCGAGCACGGCGGGTCGATCGCCTCGATGACACTGCTTCCGCATGGTGCAGGCCCTGAAAGGGCGGGGGCGACCCGGTGGTTGACCTGACCGGCCCGAGGCCGCAAAAGCCTTGGGCCATGACAAAGCGCAGCAACAGGCTCGACAATCGCACGGCGCTGCCCCTGGTGGCGCCGTTCGTCATCGTCTATGCGGCGCTGTTCCTCTATCCGACGCTGCAGATGCTGGCGATGAGCCTCACCAGCGGGCAGCTTATCGTGCCGGGCGAGTTCGTCGGGCTCGACAACTATCTCAAGCTCTTCCGCGACTGGCGCTTCGGCAATTCGGTGCGCAACACGGCCCTGTTCGTGGCGCTGACCGTGGTGCCGGGGACGCTGCTCGGCCTCGCCTTCGCCATGCTGGTGGTGCGCCTCGGGCGCTTCTGGCAGGGGCTCGTGCTGGCGGCGTTCTTCCTGCCCTACGTGCTGCCGGTGACGACGGTGACCTCGATCTGGACGTGGTTCGCGTACGGGCCCGGCCAGGTCATCCTGCCCGAGCGAGTGCTGGCGATGCCGGCCTTCGTGCTGCCGATGGCGGCCGCGATCACCATCTGGTGGACCGTCGGCTTCAACGTGCTGCTGTTCATGGCCGGACTCAAGAACATCCCGGCCGAGCTCTACGAGGCGGCCAAGCTCGATGGGGCAGGGCGCTGGGTGCTGTTCCGCGACGTCACCTGGCCGCTGATCTGGCCGGTGACGGCGCTGGTGCTGACCATCCAGCTGATCACCCAGATCAAGGTGTTCGACCAGGTGTACCTGCTGGTGCAGGGCGGACGGGTCGACGCTTCGATGGTGCTGGTGCAGTACATCTACACGCTGGCCTTCCAGCGCAACCAGGGTGGCTATGCGGCGACCGTGGCCGTGGCACTGTTCGTGATCGTCGCGGCGCTGTCGGTGCTGCAGTTCCAGCTGCTGAGGGCGCGCAAGTGAGCCGGCGGCTGAACATGGCGGGGTTGGTGCTGGCGGTCCTGACGCTGGCGGCGAGCGTCGCCTGGGCCTATCCGCTGGTCTGGGCGGTGATGGCGACGGTGGCGCCGCGGGCGCAGGGCTCGCTCCTCGACGGGCTCGGCGTCTATGCCGATGCGCTGGTGAACACGCCGATCGGGCTCTGGTACCTCAACTCGCTGGTAACCTCGGGGACGGTGACGGCAGTCGTCATCGGCATCAGCGCGGCGGCGGGGTACGCCATCTCGCAGCTTGAGTTCCGCGGGCGGAAGTTGCTGTGGGGCGTCATCCTCGCGAGCTTCATGATTCCGGTGCAGGCGCTGATCGTGAACCACTTCCTCCTGATGAACAGCTGGAAGCTGATCAACACCTGGGCCGGCGTGATCCTGCCGCAGCTGATCGCGCCGGTGGCGGTGATCGTCTACAAGCAGTTCTTCGACAGCATGCCGAGGGAACTGGGCGAGGCGGCGCGGGTGGACGGCGCGAGCCATGCGCGCGTGCTGTGGAACATCTACCTGCCGGCCAACTGGGGCGTCACGGCCGCGCTTTCGATCATCGTCTTCATCGGGGCGTGGAACGCGTTCCTGTGGCCGTTCCTCGTGGTGACCAAGGAGCCGCTGATGAACATCACCGTGGCCATCGGGCAGATCGAGCAATACATGGGCGTTGGCGGCCTGGCGGCGGCCCTGCTCGCCGGGCTGCCGGTGGCGGCGGTCTACCTCGTCTTCCAGCGCAAGGTGACCGAGGCGATCATGCTGTCGTCCGGCATCAAGGGGTGATCGCATTTCCGCCGCAGGATTGCCGCGCGGATGAACGGAAGCTGAACAAGAACCGGCCTTTGGCTGATCAAGATGAATCGAAACTTAACGGCAGTTAATCCTGCCTGCGCTGATTGCATAGCTCGGTTGCGAAATACCCTACTGCTCCAGTCGGGTTGGTGGACCTATATCCAGGTCACCAAACAGAAGGGGAAAACGAAATGAACATCCGCCAGAAGCTTTCGCAGATCGCCGCCTACAACCGCACCGTCCGTGAGCTGTCGCAGCTGAGCAATACCCAGCTCCGTGACCTCGGCATCACCCGCGAAGACATCAAGTCGGTCGCGCGGACTGCGGTCAACTAAGCTTCGATCACTGTGATCGTATGAACGAAGGCGCCCATCGGGCGCCTTTTGTTTTTTTCCCGCCCCACCCCCAGCTGTCATCCCGGGCTCGACCCGGGATCCATCGCTCCACCGGCGCGAGCTACGCGTTGGGTCCCTGCTTTCGCAGGGATGACACCGAGAGTGACTGGAATATCGGTGACTCAGCTGCTCGCGCAAAACTACGAACCAGCGCTCGGGGCAAACGCCTCGCCGGGCCGTCGTGCTAGCTGCCGTTGAAGTGGTCGTAGATCTGCTGCGCCAGCGCGCTCGAGACGCCCGGGACCGACTGGAGGTCGGCGAGGGCGGCGCGGCTGACGGCCTTGGCCGAGCCGAAGCGCTGGAGCAGGGCGCGCTTGCGGGTCGGGCCGATGCCTTCGATCTCGTCGAGCGGGTTGGTGATGGCGGCCTTCTGCCGCTTGGCGCGATGGGTGCCGATGGCGAAGCGGTGGGCTTCGTCGCGCAGGCGCTGGACGTAGTAGAGCACCGGGTCGCGATGCGGCAGCATGAAGGGCTCGCGGCCCTCCATGTGGAATTTCTCGCGGCCGGCGTCGCGCTCCTCGCCCTTGGCGATGCCGATGAAGGTCACCTCCCGGGGCAGGTTCAGGCCGGAGATCACCTCGCGCACAGCGTTGAGCTGGCCGGCGCCGCCGTCGATGAACACGACGTCGGGCCAATCCGGCATGGTGCCCTCCTCGTCGTCGGCCATCGGGTCACTCTCGTTGGCAAGGCGGGTGAAGCGTCGGGTCAGCACCTCGCGCATCATGCCGAAGTCGTCGCCCGGCGTGATGTCGGTCGAGCGGATGTTGTAGGTGCGGTAGTGCTTCTTGCTCAGCCCCTCCTCGCCGGCGACGATCATGGCGCCGACGGCGTTGGTGCCGGAGATGTGCGAGTTGTCGTAGACCTCGATGCGGCGCGGCGGCTCGTCGAGGCCGAACAGGGTGGCGACACCCTCGAGCAGCGCCTTCTGCGTCGCGCCTTCCGCCAGCTGGCGGCCGAGCGCCTCGCGGGCGTTGTTGAGCGCGTGCTGGACCAGGTCCTTCTTCTCGCCGCGCTGCGGGACCTGGACCGACACCTTGTGGCCGGCCTTGCCGGACAGGGCCTCCTCCATCAGTTCGGTCTCGCTGAGCGGATGCGAAAGCAGGATCTGCCGGGGCGGGGTGCGGTCCTCGTAGAACTGGCCGATGAAGGCTTCGAGCACCTCCGCATCGGTCAGCGAAGCGTCGGCGCGGGGGCGGAAGGCGTGGTTGCCCCAATTCTGGTAGGCGCGGAAGAAGAACACCTGCACGCAGAACTGGCCGGCCTCGTGCCCGATGGCGAAGACGTCGGCTTCCTCGACGGTCTTGGCGGCGACGTCGCCCTGCGATTGCACCAGGGCGAGCGCCGACAGGCGATCGCGGAGCAGGGCGGCGCGCTCGAAATCGAGGGCTTCCGCCGCCTTGTTCATGTCCTCGGCGAGGTGGTCCTGCACCACCTTGGACTTACCGGAGAGGAACTGGCGGGCCTCCTCGACCAGCACGTTGTAGTCGGCGAGCGAGATTTCGCCGGTGCAGGGGGCCGAGCAACGCTTGATCTGGTGCAGCATGCAGGGCCGGGTGCGGCCCCTGTAGAAGCTGTCCGAGCAGGTGCGGAGCAGGAAGGCGCGCTGCAGCGCGGTGATGGTGCGCTTGACCGCCAGCGCCGAGGCGAAGGGGCCGAAATAGTGGCCCCTGGTGCGACGCGCCCCGCGATGTTTCCGGAGTTCGGCGGCCTCGTGCTCGGTGGCAATGAGAATGTAGGGGAAGCTCTTGTCGTCGCGCAGCAGCACGTTGAAGCGCGGCTTCAGGCGCTTGATCAGGTTGGCCTCGAGCAGGAGCGCTTCGGCTTCCGTTTCGGTGCGCACGAACTCCATGTTGCGCGTGGCTTCGATCATCCGCCGGATGCGGATGTCGAGGCCCTCGGGGCGGGTGTAGTTGGTGACGCGCGCCTTGAGGTTGCGCGCCTTGCCGACATAGACGACCTCGCCGGCCTCGTCGAACATGCGGTAGACGCCGGGCGAGGTTGGCAGGGTCTTGACGAAGCCGCGGATGATGTCGGCGCCGTGCACGGGCGTATCGGTCATCTGCGCCTCGGCGTGGGGCCGCGACGGGCCGGCCACTCGATATGCTCGCCGCCATCGAGGGCGATCATCTGCCCCGTCATGGCCGGCAATGCGAGGATCGCAAGCACCCCGTCGGCGATGCCATCCGGATCGGCCGCAGTGCCGAGGGGCAGTTCAGTGAGGCGACGCGCATGCGCCTCCGGGGTCACGTGCGGGGGCGGCGCGGTGGGGCCCGGGGCGACTGCGTTGACGCGGATGCGGGGCGCCAGCGACTGGGCCAGGGTCCGCGTCATCGTCCAGAGCACGGACTTGCTCAGCGTGTAGCTGAAATAGGCCGGCGACAGGTCGAGGACGCGCTCGTCGATGATGTTGACGATGTTGCCCTGGACGTCGTCCGGCAATTGCGCGGCGAAATCGCGGGCGAGAAAAGCCGGCGCCTCGGCGTGGACGGCGAAATGTGCGTCCCAAAGGGCCTCGTCGAGGTCGGTTGCGGCATCGCGCTCGAACAGGGAGGCGTTGTTGACCAGCAGGGTCAGCGGACCGAAGGCCTTGCCGGCTTCGGCCACCACGCGGACCCGCTCGGACCGATCCGCAAGGTCGGCGCCCACGGTCGCGGCGCGGCCGCCAGCGGCGCGGATCCCGGCCGCAACCGTCTCGGCCTTCCCGGCCGAGCTGCGGTAATGGACAATCACCGCCCAGCCCGAACGCGCGAGGCGGCGCGCGATGGCCGCGCCGACCCGATCGGCGGCACCGGTGACGAGGGCGACCCGGCGATTGTCGGCCGGCTGATGTGTGGCTGCGGATGTCATGAGTCGTGGTGGAAGATAGGACCTGACGGTCCGCGCTTCAATCGACAGCGCGACGGTTGCGGTGCCGCAGGACAGGGCAGCTGATGGGTAAGTAACGTTGACACAGTATCTGTAGAAGCGGCCGTCGGGTGCATGATTTCCCCTGCCTATTCAAGTGGGTGAGCAGCGATGACTACCGACTCTCGCTGATCAGGCCTATGCTCCTGCTGCGAGTTGGGGGCCAACCCTGGCTTCCAATGCTGGATACGAGGAGCGTCCAATGGAAGCAATTGTCTCTATTCTGGTGCAACTGATCGCCGGCGGCGTCGGCGGCAACGGCCTGGCGGCCGTGGTAAAGCAGATCAATCTGGGGCCGGTGGGCAACTCGATCGCGGGCGCGATCGGCGGCTGGCTGGGCACCTGGCTTGCCGGGCAGATTCCCGGACTTTCGGGCCTGGTCGGCGGCGCCGCTGCCGCGGCGGCCGGCACCGCCGGCGGGCTCGATATCGGCGCGCTGGCCGGGCAGGGCGTGACCGGCCTGGTCGGCGGCGGCATCCTGACGGCCATCGCCGGGCTGATCAAGAACGCCACTATGAAGAGCAGCACATAAGCGGCATAAGTCGCATGCCTGCCCCGGGCCGACCAGCCCGGGGCCTTACCTTTATAGAGACTTTCCATGAGTGAGCATGACGCCGGCCAATCGCGCCGGCGCGCTGACAACGTCGCCATGGGCATCGGCCTTTCGGTGCTGGCGATCATCATCTTCGGCGTGCAGGACGCCGTTTCGAAATCCCTGGTGCAGACGCATTCGCCGTTCCAGATCGCGATGGTCCGGTTCTGGGCGTTCGCGGCCTTTTCCCTGTGGCTGGTCAGCAGGCAGGCACCGCTCAGGCAAGCGTTCCGCTCGCGCTTCCCGGTGCTGCAGGTGGCGCGGGCGGTGCTGCTCGTGATCGACATCTGGGCCTTCGCCATGGCGCTGCGGACGGTGCCGCTGGCGGAACTGCAGGCGGTGGTGCTGGTCTATCCGCTGCTGGCGACGCTGATGGCGATCCCGATCCTGGGCGAGCGGGTCGGGGTGTTCCGCCTCCTCGCCGTGGCGGTCGGCTTTGCCGGCGCGCTTGTGATCGTCCGGCCGGGCGGGTTGCCGATCGACGGCGGGGTGCTGTTCGCGCTGCTCTCGGCAGCCACCTATGCCCTCTACATCGCGCTGACCCGCAAGGTCTCCGCCGTCGACAGCACGGCGACGAGCATGGTCTATGCCGGGGTTGGCGGACTGGTCCTGACCACAGCCGTCGGGGTGTTCTTCTGGACGCCGTTCGAGGGCGAGGCGCTGTGGCAGATGGCGTTCATGACCGTCAGTTCCACCGCCGCGCACGGGCTGATGACGGTGGCGCTGGCGCGAGCGCCGGCGAGCACGCTGCAGCCGTTCAACTACCTGGCGCTGCCCTGGGGAATCTTCCTCAGCTACCAGTTCTTCGGCCACCTGATCGATCCGGTGGCCCTGGTCGGCGGCGCGGTGATCGTAGGGGCCGGCCTCGTGGTGATGGCGCGCGAACGGCACCTTAGCCGGGCGGGGCGCAATACCGCGCCGTCCGTGGCCGAGGAAGAGACGCCGCCACACTGATCGCACCTTGAATCGCGGCATCGCGGGGGACATCTGAATTGCGATGGGCGCTGGGCCCGCGACACGGAGTTCGCCAATGATCGTCTTGCTGGAAGTCCTGGCAGCTCTGGGGCTGATCGGGGTCGTGCTCAGCTACTTCTTCCGCGGCCGGCGCGAGGCCGAGCGGCAGGAGGTGATCGACCGGCGCGTCGAGGCCTACATGCAGACGATCCGGCGCGAAGGCGGCAATTCGGAACTGGCGCAGATGGGCGACCTCGAGCTCAGGGACCTGCTGCTGTCGGGGGCGCGCAACCTGCGTATCCAGGCGGAGCGGCGCTGGTACATCCTGCTCGGGGGCGGCGCGGCCGCCTTGCTGGCGGCGATCGCGATCGGCACGGAGGAGGGGACGCGCGGCTTCGGCATCGTGCTGCTGATCGCCGCGGTGGTGCTCTACGGCCTCAACGAGTTCCTCGGCCGGCGGGCCAGGGAGCCACTGGTCTCGCGCGGGATCGATGTGGAGCGGCTGCGCGTCGAATAGGCGGGGCGGGTCAGAGCCGGCGCATCTTGCCGACGACGAAGACCACGATGGCGGCCAGGATGAGGACGAACGGCGCCAGGAACAGGATGCTGACGACCAGCCCATCGGGCTCGAGGTGCAGCATCTGCTGCGCCTCGCGCAAGCCGAACTGTTCGAGGAAATAGAGGCCGAGCCCGAGGCTCGACAGCGTGGCCGCGAGCTTGACATAGGGCTTGGAGTTGTTGGCCGGGGCGGGCATCGGTCACCAGGACAATTCGCACTGGGGGACTAGATAGCCCCCCAGCCGGTGGCCGACAAGCCGGGTCAGTCGCGGAAGCACAGCGACGTGTTGGCACTGCCCCAGCAGACCTGGCTGCGGAAGAAGGGGTAGATCGGGCGATAGCGGTAAGTCGGCCGCTCGAAGAGGAAGAAGTCCTCGCCGTCGGAATAGCCCGGGTCATAGCGGTCATAGCGGTCATAGCGGCCATGGCGATCGGCCGCGAGGTAGTTGGCGTTGACCCAGCCGTCGGGGCCCGGCTTCTGCACCATGCACCAGGCGCCGCGGCAGTAGCTCACCTCGACGCGCTCGCCGATGCGGAGCACGTCGACCACGGGATAGCCGGTGCCGGCGCCGGCGCGGACGTTGACCGTGGCGGAGGCATAGGCCGGCGCAGCCAGCGCGGTGGTGGCACCAATTGCGAAAGCGAGCGCCGCGCTTGCAGCACCCAGGGCGATGCGATGAAGGAGCATGGGATCGATCCTTTCAGGAGAGATGGTGGTTGTCCCCCGAACGGGGAAACGGTGCGCCGGGTTTCCTGAACCGAAAATGAACGAGAGCCTCGCTGCCGGGTGCAGGGAGGCTCTCGCCAGACGATCGATGCGTGGCGTCAGAACTGGGTGCCGAAGCAGAACTGCGCGTTCTTGCCGTCGACGCAGAACGAGCTGCCGAAGCCGGGCTTCACCGGGTAGGTCGGGTAGTCGTCGTAGTAGCCGAAATCGAGCACGTTGGCCTTCACCCAGCCGTCGGGGCCGGGGATCTGCAGCTTGTACCAGTTGTTCCACTGGCCGATGACCTTGACCTTCTGGCCTTCCTCGACCCAGTTCACGGTCGCGGAGGCGTTCTGGTGGAACTGGCGGACCTTGGCGTCGGTATCGACATAGGCCCAGGTGGCGGCCATGGAGGCACCGGCGGTGGCGAGCAGCACGGCGGTGGCTACGGCGACGGTCTTGAGGGTGCGGGTGAGCATTTGTCCGGAGTCCTTGGCTATCTCGTGGGGCATCTCTGCCATGACCGCAACCCTAGTCCCGGCCGGCTGAACGCAGGCTGAACCGGGCCTTTAGCTGCCGTTGGCCATGCCGGCACGCGCTACCGCCGCTCTGCGGGCGAACGCACCACAATCGCGTCCGGGGTGCTGTCGCGGCGCGGGGAGGGACCGGTTACTGCTCGCAGAACGGGTTGCTGTCGTCCCAGTCGCCGTTCCGGTCGGGGCCGCAGAAGCCGAGCGGATCGAGCGGATCGAACCCGAGGAAACGGTGCGGCGTGACCTCGAGCTTGGCGCCCGAGCCGACGAGATAGGAGCCACGCACCCAGCCCACCGGATTGCCGGACTTGTCGAGGAACAGGCACCAGCCGGAATCGCGGGTGCAGCGCTGCAGGTGCACTTCGGCGCCCTTCCTGAGCGTGCCGATGGCGGCATAGCCGACGCCGGGGCCGGTGCGGATCGGGAGGTCGCCGGAGGCGCGGGCGGTGGCGCGGGAGGCGGCTTCGGCCGAAAGCGGGGCGAGGGCCGCGGCGAGGAGCGCGGTGACGACGAGGATGGCGCGCAGGCGCATGGTGGTTCTCCAGGAAACGCCGGTCCGGATGCCGATGATACCGCCGAAGCGCGGGACCGGCACGGCTTTTCTGCGTCAGGCGCGTGTCTCGGCGCCGGTGATGGTGCCGAACAGGCGCTCGAGGAAGCTCTCCTCGCGCCCGCCCTTCTTGAGCTCGACGAGCAGGGCGCTGGTGGCATCGAGGCGCTGGCAGGCGAGGGTGGCGACGTGCAGGGCGGCGACCGGGCTCTGCTCGAGCCAGCGCAGCCCGTCCTCGATGTGGCGGACCTCGACCGGGCCGAGGGCGGTGACGGTGGCGGAGTGATCGGCGCCGAGCAGCACGCTCATCTCGCCGACCAGCGTGCCGGGTTCGGCGATGCGGGCGATCTCGACGCCGTCGCGCTCGACCTTGAGCCGGCCGGAGGCGAGGACGTAGAGCTCGCCGCGCGCCTCGCCGGCCTCGATCAGCGTCTCGCCGCGCTCGAGGCGCAGCATCGGATAGGCCATGGTGAGCGTGAGCAGGTTGGCCATGGTCGAAAATCCCCCCGTTGCGACAGGGGCAGCATAGCGCGGCGGGGGAGAAGGGTGGAAGGGGAGGTGCGCGCACCTGTCGCCGGCCTGGGTGGCGCTGTTTGCGGGACTGGAAGTGCTGACCATGGGCCTTGCGGTGCTGCTCAACCGGGCGAGCCTGGCGGTGGCGCTGCTGCTGGCCCTGTTCACGACGACCTATGCGATCGCGGCTGTCGTGGTGATGGGGCTCGACGTGATGTGCTGGCGAGGCTGCTGACGGGGCGGCACCGGGTGCGGCGGCGGCGTGGACGAAGTCCCATGTGCACAGGGGGTCATCGCTGCGAAAGCCGGGATCCCTGGTTGCGGCTGGCCCCGAAGACAGGGGTTCCCGCCTGCGCGGGAATGACCCGGTGGGGGGCGGGGCACGACCGCCACACCCGCTTGCTGTCATCCCTGCGGCAACTGGGACCCAACTCCCGGCCGGCGCGGGCGGCGACATGGGTCCCAGCTTGCGCTGGGATGATAGCCGAGGGGGTGGCCGAAGTCCGTGCGCGAAACGCGGGCAGGGCGCAGCAATGATGGCGTCGACAGGCACGAACGGACTCGAATATGTTCCTGTTCTGTTCTATCCTGTCGGCACCTGACGTCCATGCCGGAGCCGTGACGATGCCTGTGCACACCATTCCCCTCAACGGGCGGACCACCCGCCACCCCAAGTTCACCCAGGAGGAAGCGGAGACGCTCAGGGTAAAGGGCTTCCGCTTCTCGATCTACCGCCCGGAGGAAGACGAGTTCCGGCTGAGCCTGCCGCTGCAGACGATCGAGGACCGGGTGCACGGGACGCTGACGATTGAGCAGGGGTGATGCTACTTCCGTAGTTTCACTACAGGAAATGCTCGATCGCTTCCCTCGCCAGGGTATCGTGTAAATACAACTCGCTCGCCGGACGCTGCCGTATTCGCCCCAAAAATACTGTCTCGGTGAAAGAACACACTTTTGCCTGCTGCGGCGGTGATGAAGCCAAAAAAGGCGTTCCGCATGCTGTCAACGACGCCGAACTCTCGTGGATTGGCTGGGTAGCAGAACGTCTCGCAAAGCTTTACTAGCTCGTCGGCAGTCGGTCTGGCTTTTTGTTCCAGCTGTAGGCACTTCTGAACCACGGACAGAATGTCTTTGGCAAGCGGCGCGAATTGCGACTTAGACAGTTCTGTCGGAAAAGGTGGCAGCTTTCCTGCTTGGATAGCCGACACCGCCTTCAATCCAGCGCCAAATGGCTTGATGCCGGTCAGCAATTCAAAACACATAGCGCCCAGCGACCAAATGTCCGCTGGCTTGTCGGCAGATTTCATGGAGCTGATAATTTCGGGCGCCATATACGGAAGCGCACCGATCGCAGTTTGTGAAGCAGTGAGACTCTCTTCCCCTCCCTCGGCTGCTTCTGCAATCTCCTCTTCGGCCATCTTAGCGATACCGAAATCGGTTATCTTAACATCGCTAACCAGCGCACCATCTACCGACATTACGTTGCTTGGTTTCAGGTCTCTATGAATAACCCCAGCATGATGAGAAGCGGCTAGCCCTCTTGCGAGATGATGAAATATCCGAGCAACGATCTGTGGGTCAAGAAGGGGCAGGTCCTCACGCAAAACTCTGCTCAAGTCTTTTCCCGGAATATACTCTTCAACCAAGTACGCGTGATTCTCATCTACGTCGACATAGTCTAATGTCTTCGCCACGTTTGGGTGATTTACTTTTGCGCTAACTACGGCGCTTCTCTTGAATCGCTTCTGTGCCGAAAGATTCTTAGGGGCCTTCAGGGCGACTATTTTTCCAAGCAACTTGTCTTCTGCTTGGTAAACCTCCTGCATTCCGCCTTGGCCTATGAAGCCCAATACCAGGTAGCGATCCCCTATTATGTCGCCGGCTTTGTGCAAGTTTCCGTTCACAGCGTCACCTCGGGGTGTGAGACGTCGATCGTTATGGCGGTGCGTGCACTGGGGTAAGGGAGGCCCAGCATAATTACACATGATCCCGGGACGACCATGCCGTTGAACGCTTGCTGATTGTTTAGCGCTACGTGACCTGTGACATTTTCAAGAAGGAAGCGGAGACCATCGTATCGCACGCGAAGCGCGCCCTGACCGGCCACGGAGAGATCGGCCGCCGGGTGGGTGGCGTCCAGCACGTATAGCCGCCCGCTGAATCCGACGAATGCCCTGTGCTGACCGTGAAGTAGGTGCAGCGACAATTCCTCTGCAACTTCTGACATCTTAGGTCGTGCAGTTGGATCGGCGGCCAAGCACTGATTCAGCAAGGTTGCGACTGCCGGCGGTAAGCTTTGAGGCAGTCCGTTGAAGTCAGCGTCTGCGGCAGGAAGTTTCGGCGGGATTCCTTTCAGACCATTGGGCATTGTGCCCCGAGCAAGCGAAATGGCCGTTACGCCAAAGGCGTAAACGTCGATAGCAGTGGTGAAGGAGGTCTTTCCGTTGGTGCCAGCGACGAATAACTCTGGAGCCATGTAACCTGGCGTGCCAATCGGCCCGATGGTACTTGCATCTGCTGTCTCATCGCGCGCCAGACCAAAGTCGAAAATCTTTAGGCACCCCTCGCCGTCGAACTTCATGTTTTGCCGTTTGACGTCGCGATGTATGTGCCCGTGGTCGTGGATCTCTGCGATTCCCTTGGCGATCGGGTAAAACAACTTCATTAGGTCTTCGGCCGTGGTCGGAGGGTTAAGGTAGGTAAGGTCCGCTCCCTCTATGTATTCCTCGACCAGGCCCTGTATTTCTCCGTCTTCGTCCCTAACAACGTCATATATTTGTACGACGTGCTTTGACCGAATTTTTTGCAATGCCCGAATTTCGTCGAGCAGGCGCTTCTTGTCGGTTCCCTCTTTCAGCGCCTTTACCAGAACGGGGCGATCGAGGTGCGTATCGATGCACTTGGCCGCATCCGACATGCCGCCCGCCGAGAAGGATTTCTCGTGCTTGTACCGCTTAGGTAGTATCAATCAGTCCCCCTTGTCGGGGAAGCTTATCTTAACTTCCGGCTTATCGTCGTCCCCGTCGAGGGGCAACTTAGGAGAAGTCGCATCCGCCGTCTTCGTCTTTTTAGGCCTCGGCAGGATTCGTGCTTTCCGCTTGGCCTTCACTTGAGGCTCTCTAGCGTGATCGATTTGGTGGAGACTTGGTTCTCGCCGATCTGGCTGGGGTACTACGACTGGAATCCATATCTCCAGCCTGTCGATAGGGCTGATTGCCCTGATAGTGGTGCCGTCCGTTCCTGGTTCTCTATCCTGACGGTTCGAAACAATGGCGGCCGAGCCGTTGTCCGTTCCTCCTGAAATATCGTTCAGCGTCACTAGTCGGCGGATCACGTCCTGCGGAGTGGCTGCTGAACTTACTATTTTCCCAAAGAGACTGTCCCCAACTCCGTGAACACCATCGGAGGTGAGCAAGAAATAAGAATAGCGATAGGTATCTCCGGCAATAATGTGGGGTTCGACGCCCTCACCCATACCCACAAATTGGATGAGTGCATTGCGTTGTTCAGCCAGCCCAACCGCATTCTTGGCATAGTTCTGAAATGTGTCGTCCACTGATAGTTGGCGAACCGAGCGTTCGGACGTCACGCCGTAGATTCGACTGTCGCCAATGTTTACGCCAAAGGCACCCGACTCACCCACGAATACACCTGACAGAGTTGCCCCAGAGCGACCACCGAAGGCCTCATATACGGCCACGTTGGCTTCTTGTGCTGAGCTCCAAAGCCGGCGCTCTATCGGTAGAGCAACTAGGCGAATGGCCGATGATGCGAAGGTGCTGGCGGCAAGCGCGGCGGCCTCGGCACCGTTAGATAAGCCACCGATGCCGTCAGCGAGAACGCAGAGTGTGAAGTTGTCCCTAGGGCGGTTGGCGTACCTGACCTGAATGGCGAGCACCCGGTCTTGGTTGTCTTTTCGAACGCTTCCAAGATTGGTGCCAACCCAAATTTCGCCCGCTCCGCCAACCGCTCGGAACACGCCTTGCGGCGTCAGAAATTCCGCCAGCTTTCTTTGGATAGGATCGCGATTCATGAGCTAGGATGCCTGTTTCATCAGGATATCACCGGGAATGCAGTGATTGGCAATGTCGGAAGACAGTATGCGACGATTACCAATTGGTTGCTAACAAAGACTACTCGGCACGCTCACCCTCCAGCACATCCAATTCCATCTCCCTCAACCGCTTGATTTCGTCTCTCAAACGCGCCGCCTTCTCGAACTCCAGGTTCGTCGCCGCTTCGCGCATTTCGCGTTCCAGGTCCTTGAGGACTGCCGCCAGGTTGGCGCCGGCCTGGACCTTCTCCTTGCCGGTCTTGTCCTTGCCGATGCTGATCGTGACGTGGTCCTGCTCGTAGACGCTGTCGACGATTTCCTTGATGTTCGACTTCACGCTCTGGGGGGTGATGCCGTTGGCTTCGTTGTAGGCGACCTGCTTTTCGCGGCGGCGGTTGGTTTCGGCCATGGCGCGTTCCATGGAGCCGGTGATGGTGTCGGCGTAGAGGATGACCTTGCCGTCGACGTTGCGGGCGGCGCGGCCGATGGTCTGGATCAGGCTGGTTTCGGAGCGCAAAAAACCTTCCTTGTCGGCGTCGAGGATGGCGACGAAGCCGCATTCGGGGATGTCGAGGCCTTCGCGCAGCAGGTTGATGCCGACCAGCACGTCGAAGCCGCCGAGGCGGAGGTCGCGGATGATCTCGATGCGCTCGATGGTGTCGATGTCGGAGTGCATGTAGCGCACGCGGATGCCCTGCTCGTGCAGGTACTCGGTGAGGTCCTCGGCCATGCGCTTGGTGAGCACGGTGACCAGCGTGCGGTAGCCGGCGCGGGTGACCTGGCGGATCTCGTCGACGACGTCGTCGACCTGGTTCTTGGCCGGGCGGATCTCGACCGGCGGATCGATGAGGCCGGTGGGGCGGATGACCTGCTCGGCGAAGACGCCGCCGGCCTGCTCCATCTCCCAGGCGCCGGGGGTGGCGGAGACGTAGACGGTCTGCGGGCGCATGGCGTTCCACTCCTCGAAGCGGAGCGGGCGGTTGTCCATGCAGGAGGGGAGGCGGAAGCCGTATTCGGCGAGGGTGGCCTTGCGCCTGAGGTCGCCGCGATACATGGCGCCGAGCTGGCCGACGGTGACGTGGCTCTCGTCGATGAACACCAGCGCGTTGTCGGGCAGGTATTCGAACAGGGTCGGCGGCGGCTCGCCCGGCTTGCGGCCTGAGAAGTAGCGCGAGTAGTTCTCGATGCCGGCGCAGGAGCCGGTGGCTTCCATCATCTCGAGGTCGAACAGGCAGCGCTGCTCGAGGCGCTGGGCCTCGAGGAAGCGGCCGGCGCCGTTCAGCTCCTGCAGGCGCGCGGCGAGCTCCTTGCGGATCTCCTTGATGGCGCCGGTGAGGGTGGCGCGCGGCGTGACGTAGTGGGAATTGGCGAAGACGCGGATGGAGATGAGGTCGGAGCTCTTCTTGCCGGTCAGCGGGTCGAACTCGGCGATGGATTCGATCTCGTTGCCGAACAGGGTGATGCGCCAGGCGGCATCCTCGTAGTGGGCCGGGAACAGCTCGACGGTGTCGCCGCGCACGCGGAAGGTGCCGCGGGTGAAGCCGGCGTCGCCGCGCTTGTATTGCAGCTGGGCGAGGGCGCGGAGGAACTCGCGCTGGTCGAGCTTCTGGCCCTTGCGCACGTCGAGCGTCATGGCGGTGTAGTCTTCGACCGAGCCGATGCCGTAGATGCAGGAGACGGAGGCGACGATGATGACGTCGTCGCGCTCGAGCAGGGCGCGCGTCGCCGCGTGGCGCATGCGGTCGATCTGCTCGTTGATGGTCGATTCCTTCTCGATATAGGTGTCGGTGCGCGGGACGTAGGCCTCGGGCTGGTAGTAGTCGTAGTAGGAGACGAAGTACTCGACGGCGTTCTCGGGGAAGAACGACTTCATCTCGCCGTAGAGCTGGGCGGCCAGCGTCTTGTTGGGGGCGAGGATGAGGGCGGGGCGCTGCGTGCGCATGATGGTCTGCGCCATGGTGTAGGTCTTGCCCGAGCCGGTGACGCCGAGCAGGACCTGGTCGGTCTCGCCGTTCTCGACGCCCTCGACGATGTCGGCGATGGCGGTGGGCTGGTCGCCGGCCGGCTCATACGGGGTGACGAGCTTGAACGGGATGCCGCCCTCGGATTTTTCGCGCGGCAGCGGGCGGTGCGGCTTCCACTCGGTGTTGCCCTCGACCTCCTTGCGGCCGTGCAGGATGATGTCCTCGAGCGCCTTCACCGTGGCCGAGATGCCCACGGTCTGCGCGCCGGCGAGGGACTGGCCGGGCATGTTTTTCGCGCGGACCTTCTTCTTGGATGCTTCGAGGGCGGCGTTGAGGTGCTCCATCACCTCTGGGTCCTTGGCGGCCTCGCGCGAGATGTCGCGGGCGGTGAGGCGCGAGGGCAGGTGGCCGAAGCCGGCCTGCGGCTCCTCGAAACCGGGCAGGTTGGTCGGGCGATCGACGGCGTTGGCCTTGGACTTCGGGGCCTTGAGGGACATGCCCGTCGCGGTACTGCGAGTGGACTTCTTGGGCTTCGCGTCTGTGGCCTCCCCCCTCCCGGCCTCCCCCTCAAGGGGGGAGGGGGCCGCTGCGCGGCGCTTCGGCTTTTCGAGCGGTTGCGGCACAAGCGGCTGGATGCCGGTGCCGTTGGCTTCGGCGGCGCGGCGGGCAGCGTTGTCGAGGGCGCGCTTGTTCTTCAGCCGCTCCTGCGGCAGGCGCTGGTTCAGCCGCTCGTCCTCGGCCTTCTCGATCTCGCCGATGAAGTCGTCGATGGAGAATGAGGGGGCAGGATCAGACTTCTTGGCGGGCATGGCGGACTCGTCTCGTTGGTCTTCCCCTCACCCCGGCCGCTGGCGCGGCCACCCCTCAGGGAAGCAGGAGGGACGTGGCGGCGGACACCATAGATAGGTGCGCTGTCAGCATGTGTCAGTATTCGGATCGTGGCTTCTAGCATGGGCGGAACGGAAAGGGAACCTGGGCCGCGCGCGCCTTGTTGGTGCCGTCTCCACCGCCTCGGCAACGGTGGGAGCGGCCGCCCCCTCCACCAGCTTCGCTGGTCCCCCTCCCCCGCTGCGCAGGTGAGGATGAGGGGACCGGTTTCCCCCTTCCACCGCGGCGCGGTCCGGACAAGTATGGTAGCGGGGGGAGTACATGGATTCGCGGGTTTTCTGGCTGGCGCTGGCGGCTTTCGTGGGCGCCATCGAAGGCGGGCTGATTGCCGGGCTGTTGCCGCTGATCAGCACCGACATGGGGGTGAGCCTGGGCCAGGCGGGCCTGCTGGTGCTGTTCTATTCGCTGGCCTACGCGTTCGGGCCGCCGCTGCTGGCGCTGCTGCTCGGTGGGGTCGGGCGGCGACGCATCCTGGCCTGGTCCGAGTCCGGGTTTGCGATCTGCGCGCTGCTGATCGTCGTGACGCCGGTCTTCGACGGGCTGGTGGTGGTGCGCACGGTGCTGGCGGTGGCGGCGGGCACCTATACCGGCACGGCCATGGCGACGGCGGCGATGCTGGCCCCGGCGGGCCAGCGCGGCCGCTACATGCAGGTGATCAGCATGGGCCAGGCGATCGCAGCGCTGGCCGGCGTGCCGCTCGGCGCCCTGCTGGCGGCGCAGTTCGGCTGGCGCGTCGTCTATGTGGCGCTGTCGATCATGGCGGCGCTGGCGGCGCTGTCGCTCTATGTGCGGCTGCCGCGCGGCATGCCCGGCGACACGCTAAGCATCGGCGAGCGGCTGCGGGTGCTGCGCGACCCCGCCATCGGCAAGGCCCTGCTGTCGACGCTGCTGTTCATGATCGGGTCGTCGCCGATGATCGTCTATGTCGCGGCGCTGCTGACGGCGGCCAATGTCGGCTACGCGGCGCTGCCGCTGGTGCTGCTGGCCGGCGGGGTGGGGGCGATCGCCTGCAGCGCCACGGCCGGGAGGATGGCCGACCGGTTCGGCAGTGCCCGCACGGCGACGATTGCCGGGCTGGCGGTGGTGGTGGTGATGCTCGCCTTCGTGGCGCTGCCGCATGTGCCGCGGGACCTGGCCCTGCCGGCGCTGATGCTGACGGTGGGGGCGCAGGGGTTCGTGGTGCGGACCTACTCGATCGCTGTGGCGAGCCACATGGCGCAGATCGCCCCGGGCGTCGTGCCGGTGGCCATCTCGCTCAACATGTCGGCGTTCATGATCGGCATGGCGGTGGCTGCCGCGGTCGGCGGCGTGGTGGTGGACCGTTTCGGAGCGATGACGCTGCCGCTGATCGGCGCGCCGTTGGTGCTGGTGTCGCTGCTGGTATGGCGCACGGTGCCGCACGGGCGCGAGGGGTAGGGGCCTGCCGGAAGTGGGTAGCCGTGCGGGGCAAGGCCCCCTCACCCGCCGCTTTACGGCGACCTCTCCCCCAGGGGAGAGGTGAGTCCGCAGCGGCGGCTTGTCGGCGCCCTAGAGGGCACCGATCTGCTTCAGCCGATCACGGAGCAGGGGATCGAACTCGCGCCAGTGCGCCAGCACGGCCTCGGGGAAGGCGTAGATGGCCGCGATGCCGGGGCCGAGATAGACCGTGCGCAGGCACTGCCCGGCCGCTCCCCGCGTCATCGCCGACGCGCATTTGGCCACGAACGGCTCGGCCGACAGCGCATCGTACCAGACTGTCTCGTGCTCATAGCCTTCGGTGGGCGCCAGCGGCTTGCCAACGAGGCCGGGCGGGCCATCGAGCTGCTCGGGCAGGAACTGGTGCAGATAGACGCCGTCGAGCAGCGCGGCGCTCGGCCGGGCGCGGCTGCGCGGCACCAGCGTCACGTCGATCGCCTCAGTGCTGCCGGCGCGCCCCAGCGGCAGCTCGAGCCGCAGCTCGACCTGCTTGGCGAAGCCTTCGATGCGCTGCTCGTCGTAGCGGAACCAGGAGCGCGGGATCTCCAGATCTACGCCGCCGAGCGTGCGGGTGAGGGTGGTCTCGGCATCGAGCCGGTGCAGCTGGGTGCGGGCACCGCGACCGGCGGCGTCGAGCAGGTAGGCGGCCCCGAGCCCCAGCAGCGCCATCAGGACGGCGAGGGCGGCGAGGTTGAAGCCAAGGGAGCTCCGATGCGGCCCGTGGGCCTCGGCATGGCCGGCCATGGTGGGAATTAACCAGTGTTGCGGGCGCGACGTGACAAGGCCCATGGGGCTCCAGTATGCTTAACAAACGGTTAAGGATCAGGCTGCGGGGCCCGACTATGTTGCGTGAATTGATGCTCGCCGGCTTGATCATGGCAGTCGGCCTCGCCGTCGCCGGGATGGGCACGCATCTGTACCAGGGCTTCGCGCGGACGCAGGCCATGCTGCGTTACGACGGCACGACCTTCCTGCAGACGCTCGGGCACCTGGCGATCAGCTTCGTGTGCGGCCCCTACATCATGCTGCAGATGGGCTGGCAGCACGACCGGAACGGCACGTTGTCGATCACGATGGCGCTGGTGGCGGCGTTCGTTGCCTTTGGCTGGGCTTTCATCACCGGCCTGATCTTCGTCGGCGGCTATTTCGCCGTGGCCGCGTAGGGCAGAGACCCCTACTTGGTCGCGACGAAGGTGGCGCGGTTGTCGACGAGGTCGACCCACTGGCCGGCATCGGCCTGCGCCTGGCGCTTGAGGTAGGTGTAGGGCGTCTGGCTCCACAGCAGGATACGGCCGTCCTGGTTGTCCAGCACGAGGTCGCCGCGGTCGGTGCGGACCATCAGCACGGCATGGCCCTCGCCATTGGGCTGGCGCACCACGGTCATCAGCAGAGTCGAGGGGTTCCAGCCGAGCCCGATCAGGGCCTTGCGCTTGGCCAGCGCGAAATCCTCGCAGTCGCCGTAGCCCTCGGGATAGGTCCAGAGCTCGGAGACCTTGTAGAGGTCCTGGTCGGTGACCGGGATGATCGCGGCGTTGATCAGGTTGTTGGTGTCGACCAGCTCGTTCCAGCGCTTGTCGGAGAGCGCGGCGGCAGCGACGGCGTTCGGATTGGCCTTGCAGTCGGAGCGATGCGCCTTGCAGAACTCCGACGCGCCGACCGGGATGCTGGTGACGCCACCGGCGGGGGCGAAGGCCGGGTTGGTGAAGTCGACCTGGTCGGCGCGGGCCGGCATGGCGAAGATGAATACGGCCATCCCGAAAACCATCGCGACACTGATGAACGACCTGATCTTGCTCGGCATCTTGGCTGCCCCCTGTTGGGAACCAAGATGCCGGGGGCGAATTGCCCCGACCGAAAAACTGCAAGCTAGTTTTTATGCGAATGCGATCGGTCCGGGTGAGGACTCGTTAGGCATAAGAGGGAGGCTGATGGATCAGTTGACCCGGAGGTTCTGCTGGACGACGGTCAGCATTTCCTGGGCGGAGACAAACTCCACGGCGACGCCGTCGGCGAAATGGCGAACGACGCGGGCCCGCATGCGGCCCAGGGTGACCGGGGTGCCCATGGCGGGGCGGACGGCGAGCTCGATCGCTGCGCCCGACAGCGAGATGTCGATGATCTTGCAGTTGTAGCGGCGGCCATCGTCGAGGACGGCGGTAGAGTGCCGGTTGTCGGGAACGACGCGCTCGTGGCGGCGGTCCTCGGGCAGGTTGAGCACGTCCTTGTTGGCAAGCCAGGTGAGCTGCGCCGCCATCTTGTCGCGTTTGCGGGACGTGGCGCCGATATGCATCTTGAAGCCGCCATCGATCACTTCGGTGATGTCGCCCTCGATGCGGCCGAGATGATCGATATAGGCGATCACGCGCTCGCCGGAGCTGCCGGGCACGGGCGCGACGACGACCGCATCGCCCGGCGACATCTCCAGGACCTGGCAGGGAAACTCGCGCCGGTCGGTCAGCATGTAGCGGCCGAGCAGCGAGACCTTCACGCGCTGGAATTGCGGCATCTGCGCATAACTGCGCGGCGGTCTCGCGAGGCGGGTTTCTTCGGTGAACATATCGTGCGGACAGCCGGCTCAAGCCATTGACGCGACTAGGCTAGTCCACTCTTGGTTAATCGAAAGTAAGGTCTGCTCCGGCAATTGCCGGCAGATGACGATTTATTTAGCGCCGTCCGCCGTCGATGACCGCCAGGTGCGCATAACGGCGGGCCGAACGGCCGAAAACAGTCGCGGACATCGGCGCCGGAATGGGCGAGCCGGCCATGCCGTAGGCCAGGTCCTCGGCCGGCACGGCGGCCATCACGTCCCTGCCCATGTCGGACATGGACACGTCGTCCGGCCAGATCAGGCGCAGCCCGGTGATGCGCTGCTCGAGGATGGGCTGCACGCCGAACCAGTAGGGCTCGTCGATGGCGGTCATGGCGCCGAGCAGGCGCGCCTCGGTGCTGCCGTTGTGACGGAGCGGCAGCAGGATGGTCTCGACCGACAGGCGGGTGTGCACCGCCGTCGTGCCCTGAAACGTGACGAGGGCAACCGCATGATCCTCGGTGACGGCGCGGACCAGGGTGTCGATGGCGTCGCGGTCACGTTCGTGCCACAGACGCGTAAAGGAACGGCCCTTGAGCTCGCGGGCATAGGCCGAGCAGAGATGCGAGCCGGCGAGGCGGAAATCGAACTCGCGCCGGTCGTTGAGCTCGAGGATGAAGGTGTTGGCAAGGGCCGAGCGGATCCGGGTGGGATCGATGTCGCGCCGATCCGGCGCGCTGCGGGAGCCGCGGAGCGCATTCCAATAGTCGAACAGCGCCTTGGTGCTGGCCTTCTGCATAGTCTCTTTGCCTTTTCCCAAACCCCGGGAGCCGCATCCCCGGGGAAGGGGCGACCGCCGCAGGTGGTCAGAGTGACAAAAGGCTGGGGCGAAATCGCCCTTAATCAATTGTTAGGGTTAACGCGCCGGGTCGCGTGTGGATAAGTCGGTGAAATGGGCTACAAAGCCCGGAAATCCGGGAGTTTTCATGTCGGAAGACCAAAATCGCCAGCAAAATCAAGGCCAAGGGGGCAGGGAGCCGGCCATCCTGCTGCCCGGCGTCGTGCTCGGGCTGCTGGGCGCCATGCTGGCCGTCCACCTCGCCAGAGCCTTCGTTCTTAACGAGTCCGGCGACCAGATGCTGCTCTACTGGTTCGGCTTCATCCCGCTCCGCGCTCTCCAGCCGGAGCAGTTCTACGGGGGGTGGATACCGCTGCTCTGGACCCCCGTCACGCACGCGTTTTTGCATGCCGGATGGGAGCACCTTTTAATCAATTGCGCCTGGCTGGCGATTTTCGGCACCCCGGTGGCCCGCCGCTACGGGGCGATTCCCACACTGATTCTCTTCGGCGCCAGCGCCGTGGCGGGCGCCGTCTTCTTCGCGGCGACGACGCTGCCGGCGTTCCAGTTCCTGGTGGGGGCATCGGGCGGCATCGCCGGCCTGACCGGGGCCGCCTGCCGCTTCATCTTCGAGCCGGTCCTCGTGGCGCGCGACCCCGAGACCGGCGAGGCGCGCGTGCTCGGCCGTCGCATGGCGCGCCTCGCCGACCTGGCGCGCAACCAGAGGGCTGCCTTCTTCATTGCCATATGGCTGATCCTGAATGCCGCCGTGCCGTTCCTGCCCAGCCTGATCGGCCAGTCGATCGGCATCGCATGGCAGGCCCATCTCGGCGGTTTTCTGGCGGGGCTGTTCCTCACCCCGCTGTTCGAACGCCGGCCCAAGGAGAACGTGTCATGATCCCGGAACCGCAAGCTGGAACCGATACTGCCGCCCGCATCGAAAAGCTGGAAACGACGATCGCCTTCCAGGACCAGGCGATCGAGGAACTGAACCAGGCCCTCGCGCTGCACTTCAAGGAGATCGAGGCGCTGAAGCGCGAGTTGCACAACCTCGGCTCGCAACTGCGCGAAGTGGAGGCGCATCCGGCCCTGGCGCCGTCGCCGGAGCCGCCGCCGCCGCACTACTGAGGCTTGATCGGCAGCAGCCTTGCCCGCGTGCGCGATGCGTCGACGACGAGGAGTGCGCCGATTTCCAGGTCAGCCTCGAACTGCGCCAGCGCGGCCGCTATGGTGTCCACCAAGGCCTCCACGGCGAGGTTATCGGATCGAAGGATGACAACGCTGGGTACGGACTCGCCCGATGCGGCGAGGATTGAGCCGAAGTCGAGGTCATGCGTCAGAATGACCGAGCGGGTCCGCACCGCGTATGTCAGAATTTCCGAGTCCACGGCATCAGCGGCTCCCAGCTCTGACCAGTGGACTGCCGCATGTCCGGCACCCCGAAGGCTACTTGCCAACCGGGGCGGCAGGTTCATGTCGACGATCAGGTTCACTCCGCAGCCAGGGTCACTTCGCGTTCTTCGGCGAGCCACGCGGCATAGCGGACTGCCTCCAGGATGTCCTCGCGCGAGATGTAGGGATAGTCCCCCAGCAGGTCATCGATGGTGCGGCCTGCGCCGATCTGCCCCGCGACCATTCCGACGGTCACGCGCGTCCCTTTGATGCAGGCTCTGCCCCCCATCCGGGCGGGATCGAGTGCGATGCGCGTGAATTCCGTCATTGCTCGAACATCCTCTGGCTCGATCAATATACATCCTTTGGATCGAACAGTCTCGGCTCGCCGGTGGGGCGCAGGGTCTGGCCGTCGACGACCACGCGGTAGAAGCAGCTCTTGCGGCCGGTGTGGCAGGCGGCGCCGCGGCCAGTCTGCTCCACCGACATCAGCACCACATCCTGGTCGCAGTCGGTGCGCATCTCGACGAGCTTCTGGATCTCCCCCGAGCTCTCACCCTTCTTCCAGATCCGGCCGCGCGAGCGGGAGAAGTAGTGGACCTCGCCGGTCTCGAGCGTCAGGCGCAGCGCCTTGGCGTTCATGTGCGCGACCATCAGGATGCGGTTGCTGCCGGCCTCCTGGGCCACGGCCGTGACGAGGCCGTTCGCGTCGAACTTCGGCGCAAAGACGGTGCCTTCTTCCTGCTCGGCGTGGCTGAGGGTGCTGGGATCGACGAAAAGCGTGCTCATGCGGCGGGTTGTAGCCGTCCGCCGGGCATTCCGCCAGATCAGCCGCGCCGACCGAGGAGGGCGAAGAAGCGATCCTGCAGGTCGCGCTCCTCGGCGAACTTGCCGGTGAAGCGCAGCGTGGTGGTCTGCGCGCCATGGGCGCGAACCCCGCGCATCGACATGCACATGTGCTCGGCCTCGAGCATCACGGCGGCGCCGCGCGGCTCGAGCTCCTCGTTCAGCGCGTCGATGACCTGCTGGGTCATGTTTTCCTGCACCTGCAGGCGCCGGGCATAGAGATCGACGAGGCGCGCCAGCTTGCTGAGCCCGACGACGCCGTCACTGGGCAGGTAGGCGATGTGGGCCTTGCCGAAGAACGGCACCATGTGATGCTCGCAATGCGAGGCGAACGGGATGTCCTTGACCAGCACGATGTCGTCGTAGCCGCCGACTTCCCTGAACGTGGTATCGAGCACTTCGGAGGCGCTCTGGTCGTAGCCCGCGAAGAACTCGCCAAAGGCCTTGGTGACGCGCTTGGGCGTATCCAGGAGGCCCTCGCGATTGGGGTTGTCGCCGGCCCACGCGATCAGCGTGCGGACGGCCGCCTCGGCCTCGTCGCGGCTGGGGCGGGGAAAATCGGCAACGGTGGCGGCAGGCGGCAGCTTCGCGCGGGCGTCCATTTTCACTTCCGGTCAATTTCCGGCGGCCCGCAATTGGCCACCTGGCGGTTCACGGTTTGTCAGCGACGTGGACGCCCCTGACTTGCAGCTATTCCCAACCTATATAGGAGGAGAACGCAGGCGGCCAAGAAACAGTTTCGCGAGAAGAATGGAACTAAGCGATCTTTATTCCGAACGGATTCTGGAGCTTGCCGGCAACCAGCCGCGCCCGGGCCGATTGCCGGATGCCCATGCCAGTGCCCGGCGCGTCAGCCGCGTCTGCGGCTCGACCATCGAGGTCGACGTCAAGGTCGAGGACGGGGTGATCACGGGCTACGGACACGAGATCCAGGCGTGCGCCCTTGGCCAGACCTCGGCGGCGGTCGTCGCTACCCATGTGGTCGGCACGCCGACGAGCGAGTTCCGCCGCGTGCGCGACGAGATGACGGCCATGCTCAAGGACAACGGCCCGCCGCCAGCGGGCGACAGGTGGGCTGACCTCAAGTATCTCGAGCCGGTACGCGAATACCGTCCGCGCCATACCTCGACGCTGCTGGTGTTCGATGCCGTGTGCGAGGCGCTCGACAAGATCGAGGCGTCGCGGACCGCGGTGGCCGGCTGATGGATCGTGCCGCCCGGCTGTTCTGGTCCGTCGTGGACTGGCCCTTCAAGATGGCCTCCTACGTCCTGATCCAGGGCTATCGCTACTCGCTCAGCATGTTCATGGGCCGCAACTGCCGGCATGCGCCGACGTGCTCGGAGTTCACGCGCGACGCCATCTGGCGCTTCGGCTTCTGGCCCGGCGGCTGGATGGGGCTGGCGCGGATCGTGCGCTGCCGGCCCGGCGGAACGCATGGATACGATCCGGTGCCGGAGCACCTGCCGGAGCGCGCGCACTGGTACCTGCCCTGGACCTACGGGCGCTGGCAGTAGGGTCTAGTCCTCGACGCGGCCGCGCAGGCGCTTGGTGGTGCCGCGCTGGGTCTTGGCCTCGAGGCGACGTCGTTTCGAGGCAAGGGTGGGACGGGTCGGCTTGCGCGGCTTGGGCGGAACCAGGGCGGCGCGGAGCAGGGCCACGAGACGGCCGATGGCGTCGTCGCGATTCTGCGGTTGGTTGCGGTAGCGATTGGCGGTGATGACGACCGAGCCGTCGGTGGTGAGGCGGCTGCCGGCGAGGGCGGCGGCGCGCAGCTTCACCGGCTCGGGCAGGGACGGGGAGTGCATCAGGTCGAAGCGCAGTTGCGCGGCGGACGCGACCTTGTTGACGTTCTGGCCGCCGGGACCGGGACTGCGGATGTAGTCGATCGACACCTCCGCGAGCGGGAGATGGACGGCGCCGCCGATGTGGATGGAGTCTGGAATGTGAACGCTCCGCAGTGCCGCGCGAGGCTAAGGCGGATCGGCCGGGAGGGGAAGCGCGCCCCTCACCGGAGGGACGCGCTCGAGCCGGTCAGCGGACGCGGATGGAACTGATCTCGTCGCGGGCGCCGCGCAGGTCGGGTACGCTGCGGGAGATCACGATGCAGCGGCCGTTGAAGTTGGCGCGCTCACAGACGAGGGCTTGGGCATCGCCGCGCACCTCGATCGAGCGGATGCTGTCGTCCCAGGTCCCGAGGCGGGCGAGGCGCTCACCGGGACGGGCGCAGAAGCTGTCGCCACGGAAACCGGTGCGCTCGTAGAAGCAGACGCGATCGCGCAGGCCACCGGGCCGGCCGGGGCGCACATCGAAGCCACCGGAGCCGGCCTGGAAGCTGAAGCCGGGGACGGAGAAGCCGATGCTCACGTCGACATCGGGACGCGTCGGCGCGGGACGGGACGGCACGGGGGCATAATCCTCATCGCTGAGAAAGGCCTGCGACACCCAGCCATCCGGACCGGGCTTGATGACATAGCACCAGCCGCCGGTGCAGCGGTCGATCTCGACCTCGTCGCCCGCACGGAGGACATCGACGACCGCACCGTTCACCGGTGCATTGCGGACGTTGACGGCGGAGGTTGCGACCGCGGCATTGGCCGCGGAGGTGAAAAGGAGCGAGCCGAGCAGCAATGCTGCGGCTCCGGCGAGCCTGATGGGGAGCATGGATTGTCCTCTCTTGTGACGCTTCGGGATTCGGTGGGGCCGCTGCGCCCAGAAACGGGGGCGGGTCCTCGCGGTTCCACCAGTCCCGTCAAATGAGATCAAAATCAGGCGGCGCGCGAAAGAGCGGGGCACAAATGCATCGACGGTGAACGGCCGGTTAAGCCGGCCCCTCAGTAGACCCGCATGGAGCTGACGCCGTTATCGAGCAGGCGGGGCAGGCGAGCCTTGCTGTCGTTCAGGCGCACGCAATAGTCGTGGAAATCGCGGTCGCGGCAGAGCAGTACCGAGACGTTGCCCTCGATCGAGACCGAGGAGAAGCGGTTGTCGGCGTCGAGCAGCAGCAGGTCGCGGGCCTTGAAGCCGGACTTGCCGCACAGCGAGGCGCCGGTGAAATTGTGGCCCTCGTAGAGGCAGACCACGCCCGGGCCGCCCCACTTGTAGCCGAGGCGCGGGAAAGCGTAGGGGCTGTGGGGGCCGACGCCGAAGGTAATGGCATGCAGGCTCGTCCAACCGGCCGCATGCCCCCGGTGGACGCGGCACCAGTCGCGCGAGCAGCGATCGACACGGATCCGCACCTCGGCGTCGATGCGACCGACGACATCGTAGGCCTTTCCGGGCCCCTCCATGAGAACGAGCGGGCGCAGCGACCAGGCGGGAGTCCCGCCTTGCGCGGCGGCGCCGATGGGGGTCAGGACGAGCAGAAAGACGGCGCAGAGGACGGCGAAGAACGGCTTCATTGTGAGGTCCCTCGAACAGTGTCGTCGGCGAACCTAGCGCCAGCAAGGGGCGCTTGGGAAGGGCGGGGGCGATCGTGCTCGGTGGGAGGCGGAAAAGGCGCTGCGCGGGCAGCAGGTCCGTCGCAGCGCCTTCCGCTCGCGGAGGGGGCAAACCCCGACCACGCGCGTGGTTCCCGGCGTAACGGCTGCCGGATGTTGACCCCAGCGGTGACGCGTCGGGGCTGAATGGCAGCTGAACGAAGGCGGACGGCGGTGACGAGGCTCAGCGCGCGATCGGCTTCTTGTTGCCCTCGTCGTCGAGCGCGACGTAGATGAAGCGGCCCTCGGTCACCTTCACCCGGTCGGCGACGCGGTTGCGGCGGGCCCAGGCTTCCATCGCGATGGTAATCGAAGTGTTACCGATGCGCTCGACCGTGGTGTAGACGCAGAGCACGTCGCCGGTCTTGACCGGGGCAATGAAGGTCATGGCCTCGATGGCGACGGTGACGACGCGGCCGTGCGCGCGCTCGGCCGCCGCGATGCCGCCGGCGATGTCCATCTGGCTGAGCACCCAGCCGCCGAATATGTCGCCGGCCGCGTTGGTGTCGGCGGGCATGGCGAGGGTGCGGATGGTGAGCGCGCCCCTGGGCTCGGTCGCGTCAGTGGTCATGGTCATGCTGCGGTCCTTTCGGCGGCCAGCGGCCGATCTCTTCTTCCCAGTGGCGGCGGCAGAGTGAGACATACACCGATTTCTCGATCGACACCTGGTTGCCTTCGCGCAGCGCGCCGCCCTCGGCATCGCGGCGGACCACCATGGTGGCCTTGCGGCCGCAGAAGCAGATGGTGCGCACCTCGCGCAGCTCGTCGGCGACGGCGAGCAGCTCGGAAGAGCCGGGGAAGAGCTGGCCGCGGAAATCGGTCCTGAGGCCATAGCACATGACCGGCACGTCGAGCCGGTCGGAAACGCGGGCGAGCTGCCAGACCTGGTCGGCGGTGAGGAACTGGGCCTCGTCGACGAAGACGCAGTCGACCTTGGATTCCTGCAGGTGGTCGTTGACGCGCTGGAACAGGTCGTCGCCCGAACCGAACATCTCGGCGGGGGCGGAGATGCCGAGGCGGGAGGAGATGATGCCGACATCGCCCTCGGCATAGAGCGAGGAGGTGAACAGCAGGGTGCGCATGCCGCGCTCGACATAGTTGTACGACGCCTGGAGCAGCAGCGTCGACTTGCCGGCGTTCATGGTCGAGTAGGAGAAGTAGAGCTTGGCCATGCGCCGTTCATGCCGCAGGCGAGGCCGCACCGCGAGGGCAATCGGTGCGTCTCAACAAAAAATCGGCCGCCTGGCGGGGGCGGCCGACGAGGATGCCGAATTGGGGCTCGGCAGCAGGGCAGACGATTGGCGGCGACGTGCCCCGCGCGTAGAAAGCACGTTCTGGTTGCGGAAATCGGCGGGAGCAACCGGCCTAGCGCAAGGGGTATGGGGAACATGGCCCCGAGCACCGGCAAGCTATTGATGTGACATGACAAGCAGATGACGCCGTGCATCATAATGGCGACATTTTCGGGCTCTAGCCGATACGGCGCGGGATGGGCTCCTGGAGAGCAAGATGAAGGGTATCGGCAAGTCAATTCTGGCGCTGGGTCTCACCGTGGCGATGGCGGGCGCAAGTCACGCGCAGGACCTGGATCCGACGGGCGTGTGGGTGGCTGAGAAGAACTCCGACTATTCGGTCAGCTGGTGCGATGCCGACAGCCGGCAGCTCTGCGTGAAGCTGGTGGCGCTGCGCGGCAACATGCGCAAGAAGCACAACCTCGAGTATCTCAACGCCACCATCATCAACGGCGCCAAGCCCTCCGGCGAGAACCGCTGGCAGGGCAAGATGAAGGTGTTCGGGCACACCGGCGATGCCTTCGTCACCATGCGGGGCGAGAACGCCCTGCACGTGAAGCTGTGCGCCTACATCGTCATCTGCGACGAATACGACATGACGCGCGTCGAGTAGGTCAGGTACCGGCCGCGGCCCTGCGTGCGCGCAGGGCCGGGACGGCTTCGATCACGAGGATCGCCACAAAGATGAGCGCCGCGCCGGCATAGCCGACCGGGCTCAGCCGCTCGCCCAGCAGCAACGCACCGCCGAGCGCGGCGAACAGACTCTCGGCAGAAAGCACGATCGCGGCGTTGGCGGAGGGGACATACTGCTGCGCCACGGCCTGCAGGGTGAAGGCCAGTGCCGTCGACAGGATGCCGGTATAGAGCACCTGCGGCCAGACCTCGCCGAGGCCGCTGAAGCCCTCCGGCTCGAACCCAGCGGCGAGTGCGAGGCAGGCGACGCCGACGACCACGAAGGTGAAGGCCGAGAGGGCCACGGGCAGGGCGGTCTCGCGGCTCAGCAGGCCGAGCAGGAAGACGTGGCCGCCCCAGAACACGGCGCTGGTGACGACGAGGAGGTCGCCGAAGCGGAAGTCCTCGAAGCGGCCGCCGTTGAGGTAGAAGATGCCGACCAGCGCGAGCGGGGCGCCGACATAGATGATCGGGTGCGGCTTCGCCCGCACGGCAAGAAACGCGATCAGCGGCACGAACAGTACGTAGAGGGCGGTGAGGAAGCCCGAGTTGGTGACGCTCGTCAGGGCGAGGCCATATTGCTGCAGGATCGAGCCGGCGAAAAATGCCGTGCAGAGCAGGGCGACCAGGCCCCAGAGCGCGGGCGTGAAACGGGCGGGCCGTGCGCGCTTGCGGCGGAGTTCGAGCGCGGCGAAGGGGATCAGGACGAGGCCGCCGAGCAGGAAGCGGGTGCCGCTGAAGGCGAGCGGGCCCATATGGTCCATGGCGGACTTCTGGGCGACGAAGGCAAGGCCCCAGATGGCGGTTGCGGCAAGCAGCAGGAGGACGGCGGAAGCGCGAGACATGGCCGGCTGTTTAGCCGGGCCGGGTGGGCGCGTCGAATGGAAATTGGGCGGATATTGCCGGCGAAGGGGAGGAGGGGCCTTACTTCAACTCCGCATCCAGGGCGGCGATCAGCTGCTGCACTTCGGCGGGCGTGGTGTAGTGGGTGAACGAGACGCGCAGGACGCCGTGGCCGGGGTTGAGGCCGAGGGCCTCGAGCAGGCGGTAGGCATAGAAATGGCCGCCGGAGGCCATGACCTTGTGGCGCGAGAGCTTGTCGGCGGCCTCGATGGCGAGCCCCCGGACGGCGAGCGAGATGGTCGGGGCGCGGCTCATGGCATCGGCGGGGCCGATGAGGCGCACGTTGTTGCGCCCGCGCAGGAACTCCATCAGCGGGGTGAGCAGGGCAATCTCCTGGGCCCGCATGGCGGCGTGGGCCTTGCGGAAGGGATTGGTGCCCTCGACCTTGTCGCCGGCGATCTGGGCGACGCGCTCGAGATAATCGGCGATGCCGGCGGAGGCGGCGATCTGCGCGTGGTCCGGGCCGGCGGGGACGAGGCGCTTGCGCGGCTGGGTGTCGTTGAAGAAGTGGCCCTGGTTGGGGAGCTCGGAGGCCAGCGAAGGGCGGATGGCCATGACGCCCTGATGCGGGCCATACACCTTGTAGGCCGAGAACAGGTAGATATCGCAGCCGAGCTCGAGCAGGTCGGGCAGGCCGTGCGGGGCGTAGGAGACGCCGTCGACCACCGTGACGGCGCCGAAGCTCTTGGCCTTCTGCACGATCTCGCGGACCGGGTTGATCTCGCCGACGATGTTGGAGGCGTGCGGGAAGCAGACGGCGCGCACCTTGCTGTCGAGCAGCTTGTCGAGGTCGGCCGGGTCGAGATGGCCGGTCTCGGGGTCGACCTTCCATTCGCGCACGGTGAAGCCACGGTCGGCGAGGCGACGCCAGGCGCCCGAATTGGCCTCGTGGTCCTGGTTGGTGACGACGATGGCATCGCCCGGCTTCAGCCAGCCGGCGAAGGCGTGGCCGAGCGTGTAGGTGTTGCCGGAGGTGGAGGGACCGAAATGGATCCAGTCCATGCCGACGTTCAGCGCCTGGGCGATGCGGCGGTGGGCAAGGTCCATGGCGGCGCCGGCCTCGCGCGAGGCGGGGTAGAAGCCGTAGGGCTGGACCTTGGTGGCACGATAGTAATGGTCGAGCCGGGCGAGCACCTGCTGGCTGGTGTAGGAGCCACCGGCATTCTCGAAGAAGGCCCAGCCGTCGAGGCTTGGCTCGCGGAAGGCGGGAAACTCGGCGCGGATCAGGTCGGGATCGAGGGGCAGGTCAGCGGTCATCGGGCGCTCGCGGGGCGGGATGAGCGATGGTTAGACGAGCGATGTGAAGGGAGCAATGCGGCGTGTGGATAAGCGCACAACCGCAGCCACGCTTCGTCCGGCAGGTCGCGCCGGCTACTCGGGGCTGAGGAGCGGCAGCTTCTTGCTGGAGGGCGACTGCCTGGGGGTGCCGGCGCCGCCTATCGTGCTGTTCGAGCCGCCGTAGCTGCCGACGCAGGCGTTGAAGCTGGCGTCGCATTGCATCTCGCAGGTCTGCTGGTCGAAGGTGCTGCTGAAGGTGTCGGACGGGCGGTTGCAGGCGGCGTAGCACACCTCGTAGGCCGAAGTGCACATCCTGGCGATTTCGTCCTTGGTGAAGCCGTTGTTGCTGCGCGCAACACCGGGGGTGGGGACACCGGCGGTCGCGACGAGTGCGGCGAGGGACAGGGCGAGGAGCTTGGAGTTGACCATGAAAACCTCCCTCTACAGCCCTCCTTGAAAGATTGTACTCCCACGAGGCAAGGCGTTGAAGAGGGTTTCGTGGCGGATAGGGGGGCGTTGCCTGTTGCGGCACCGTTGCCGTTCGAGCGTAGCTCTCATGGCCTTCTTGCCTAGAATCGCTCCACTGAAGCGATTTTGCCTTCGGCACGGCAAGAAGCCCCGGCGGGAGGGGACGCCGGGGCTTCGCGGACGGCTCGCAGCCGGTCTGCTTGGGGACCTGACCGGCGCGTGGAGTCAGCCGTCCAGATTGTTGCCGCCGGGCGCGTCGGGCATCGGCGGGCGCTGGAAGCCCGGGCCGCCGGGACGCTGGTCGCCGAGGTCGTGGCGGAACATCGGCCGGGGCATGAGGGCGCGCTTCTGCTGGTCGCTCAGGCTGGCATAGAACGCCTTCAGGTGCGGCAGCAGTTCGTTCATCGCGGCGAGACGGGCCTCGTCGAACTTCAGGCGCTGCTCGAGGCGCTGGATCAGGTCTGGACGCTGCGCCCTGTCGGCAGTCTTGCCCGGCCGGATGGTGACACACTGGTCGGCAAGCGCCGTCTGGGCGGTCAGGGCCGAGGTACGGAAGTCCTCGAACAGCTTCTTCTGCGCCGCGGAGAGATCGAGGCGTTGGGCCATGCGATCGAGCCGGACTTCGAGCCGGTCGGCGGCGTTCGGGCGGCAGGAGAAATCGACGAACCGGAAGGCGCCGCCGGCGCCGTCGCGACGGAACTCGAGAGTGCGGTCGTCGCCGGGCCGCTGGTGCTGCGGGGCTCCGGCAGCGAAGGCGGGGTTCATGGCGGTGAGGCCGAGGGCCGCGACGAGGGCCGCGAGGATCGTGGCTCGGGTGGAGGTCATTCCGGGGTCTCTCCCTTGGTTCGGGTACGGGAGGGAGGATGCCGCCAGACGGATTGCGGCGGGGTTGCCGGCAGGTGAAATGGTGGAAAGGTTGGAAAGGTGGGGCAGCGCGTGCGGCCCGATCGGAGCGCAGCGACAAGCGACAGTGAGGGCCGAGACGGACCCCTCATCCGCCCTTCGGGCCCCTTCTCCCGCAAGGGGAGAAGGCAACCCCGCAATCGCCGTGCGCATAGGCGATCGCCCCCCATCAAGGGGGAGGTGAAGAGAGGCCCGCGGGAAGGCTCAGGACGCGATGTATTCCTTCAGCGCCAGGGCTTCCTGCTCGGTTTCCTCGATCTTGCGCTTCACCACGTCGCCGATGGAGACGATGCCGGTGAGCTTGCCGCCGTCGACGATGGGGATGTGGCGGATGCGGTGCTGGGTCATGGTTTCCATGAGGTCCGACACGCTGGCGCCCGGGCTGCTGGTGATGACCTTGGCGGTCATGGCGTTGCGCACCGGCGAGGCCAGCAGCGCGACCGGGTCCTTTTCGAGGCGGCGCACGATGTCGCGCTCGCTCAGGATGCCGGCGACCTTGCCCTTGGCGTCGACGACGACCACGGCACCGATCTTTTTGGAATTGAGGATGTGCACTGCTTCCGAGAGCGGCGCGCCGGCTTCCACGGTGAAGACCGCGTGGCCCTTGGATTGAAGGATAGTCTCGACTTGCATCGTTAAGTCCTCCTCTCAGGCCGCCATAGTGCGCCCGAAGGGAGGATGCGACAAGACCATGTCGATCAAAGTCGGGGCCGGGCGCCGCCGACGGCGGCAGCGCCCGGCCGATGCGCACTACTGCGTGTTCTTGAGGTTGCGCTTCTGGTCCTGAACGGTCTCGCCCTCAGCATTGCCCTGGCCCTGCCCGGTGGTCGCGGACTGCTCGACCAGCGGCAGGACAACCGGCTCGCCATCGGCGACGGCGACGACATCGAGCTTGCCGGCGAGCGCGGCGGGGTTCGTTTCCGCCGCGGCGAGGTCGGCGAGGCCGATGCCGGCTTCGTCCTTGCTGGTGATGGTGAGCTTGAGGTGCGAGGCGCCCTGCAGGAACGTACCGAGCTGCTGGGCGGCGGTGAGGGCCTCGGTGGTGTTGCCCAGGAAGGCCAGCGTCAGGCCCTGGGCCATGCCGGCGACGGCGGTGCGGAAGGCCTCCTCCGGCTGGCCGGCGTCACGGGCACCCATGGCGACGAGGATGGAGCCGATGCCGCGGTCCTCGACATCGAGGGTCACGTCCTTGAGGGTGATCATCTGCGCGGCCAGCATGGCCGCATCGTTGTCGTCGCCGAACAGGGCGTCGGTGGCGTTGCCGAAGGTGCCCGACAGGGTGAGCTTGCCGAGGCTGCCGAGATCGAAAGTGACGTCGTCGGCCGTGATGGTCGAGCTTGCCTGGTCCCACTTGAGCGAGGTGCCGACCGAGACGTCGAGCTGCTCGATGCCACGGGCCCGCAGGTCGGCGACCGGCAGGTCGGTCATCTCCTCGGTCAGCGGCAGGATGAAGTTGCCCAGCCGCAGCGTGATGTCGGCAGGGATGCCGTTGATGTAGTTGCCGAGCGTCGCGTCGAACGAGCCCATGGTGCCCTTGATGCGCTCGCCCGGCTTTTCCGGATCAGGCGTATCGACATCGAGCCCGGCGATGCTGAAGCCGTCCATGGCCGGGACGAGCTTGCGCCAGTTGGCCTCGAAGAACGCCTCGTCGAGGGTGGTGGCGGCCTCGATGATGGCGATCGCCGTCGAGAAGTCCATCTTCTTCCAGGTGAAGTTGCCGACGTTCACGTGGCCCTCGTCGGCGACATCGATCTTCAGGTCATCGACCGAAACGGCGGGGTATTTCGCCGGCTCGAAGCCGTCGGCCGCGATCTCGCCGATCGAGAAGGCCATCGGCTTGCCGTTCTCGTCCTTGCCCGAGCAGTCGATGCCGTCCAGCGACATCGGGCTCGAGCTGAAGGCGGTGAGGAGGTCGGTGTAGAAGAGGGCGATCTTCCTGACGTCCTCGGGCGGCACAGGCGTGCCCGCCGTCTGGGCCGCCTCGGCCTCGACGATCAGGGACTGGATCTCGGCCATGTTGTACTTGAGCGGCCGGGCGCTGAAGCCGCCGACCTCGGCCGGGCCGAAGGTGCAGCTGAAGAGATCGCCAGCGCCGAAGGTGCCGCCGGCGAACCTGAAGTCGGAGTAGACCTCCTTGATCTCGGTGCCAGTGGCGGCCGGGGCGAGGCCATAGAAGCCGAGCAAGCCGCCAAGATCGAAGTGGCCGACCGACATCTCGCCGAGCGTGCCCTTGGTGCCCTCACCGGCAGTGAAATCGGCGCCCTCGATGGTGGCAGAGGCGGCGACGCCGTCGACGACGTCGTTGAGGACCAGGTTGTGATAGGTCAGGGCCAGCGGCTCGGTGGCCGAGGCGTCCACGGCATAGTTGAAGGTCAGCGCGGGGATGGTCACCGATTTGGCGGTGAGCGTCGCCAGCGGGGCGAGCGTGCCTTCGGCGCCGGTGAAGAGGGCGCGCACCTGGGCTTCGTCGAGGTTGCCGTCCACGATCTCGACCGAGGGGACCGAAAGGCCGTAGGCGCCGGCGGCGGGAGCAATGCCCGTCACACTCAGGGTTTCGGCGAAGGCCGCGGTCGAGGCCACGCCGGTGAAGGCGGTGGCGAGCAGAAGGGCATGCGCCGGGCGCAGGCGGCGGCCGGGCATGAGGTGGACGTTGCGGGTCATGGTGGTTCCTCAGTCGCGAACGGTTCGACGCCGCGCACCATGGCGCCCCAAGCGCGGATGGTCACGGCATCGCGGTGCGGGCAGCGGTCGGCCCTCGGCCACCTTCTAGACTACCGGAACTAACGGGAAGATGAACGGATGATCGGCAACGTGCCCGTCCGGAGGCCGGTTCAGCCTTCGCCGGTGCCCGGCTTCCAGGCCGCCAGGGCATTGGGCTGCCGGGGCGGCCGAGGCTGGCGGTGCGGGCCTTCGCGCAACGTCGCGCGCACGACCTCGACCATGATCGCGAAGAGCAGTGCGCAGAGCGGCACGAGGAGGAAAACCACCGGGGTGTCGATCTCGCCCAGGCCGGTGAGGACCCGCGGCGGAACAACGCCCGCGGCGAGGAGAGCGCCGGCGCCCAGGAAGGTCAGCGAAAACGAGATGGCCGCCGCCGCGGTGAGCGGATTGCCGAACAGGCGCCGGCGCGGCAGGAGCGGGGTCTTGCGCGGGGCCGGGAGCTTTGTTGGGGACATGGGAAACTCGCTGACACTGGGTTTGCAAGCAGCGAGGAGACGGCCCGAATGCGATGATGTTTCGTTGCCATCGCGGAGAAGCGCGGACGATTTGAGGGCAATCGTGTGGCGGGGCGCGGCGGAGCGCGTTCCGTCGAACGGCGCGGTTGTGCGGCGCGCGGCGACGGCCTAGAGCATTCCGGCCATTTTTCCGGGGAGATGATCTTGGCTTTCCTGTCCGACGCGCTCAACCGCATCCAGCCCTCCGCCACGGTGGCGATCAACTCCAAGGCGCAGGAGATGAAGCGGCAGGGCCAGGACGTGATTTCGCTGGCGGCGGGCGAGCCGGACTTCGACACGCCCCAGAACGTGCGCGAGGCGGCGATCCGGGCGATCAACTCGGGCAAGACGCGCTACACGGCGGTGGACGGCATCATCGAGCTCAAGGAAGCCGTGGCGGCGAAGTTCAAGCGCGACAACGGGCTCGACGTGACGGCGGCGGACTGCTTCGTCGCGGCCGGCGGCAAGCAGATCATCTTCAATGCGCTGATGGCGACGCTGAACCCCGGCGACGAGGTGGTGATCCCGGTGCCGTACTGGGTGAGCTATCCCGAGATCGTTCGGCTGTGCGATGCCGATCCAGTGTTCGCGGTGGCCGACGCCTCGACAGGCTTCAAGCTGAAGCCCGAGGTGCTGGAGGCGGCGATCACGCCCCGGACCAAGTGGCTGATCCTCAACACGCCGTCGAACCCGACCGGCGCGGCCTATTCGGCCGCCGAGCTGCGCGGGCTGGCGGATGTATTGCTGCGGCATCCGCAGGTGCATATCCTCACCGACGATATCTACGAGGTGCTGGTCTATGACGGCGGCACGTTCGCGACGATCGCCGGGATCGAACCGAGATTGCAGGAACGTACGCTGACCATGAACGGCGTGTCGAAATCGCACGCCATGACCGGCTGGCGCATCGGCTACTGCACGGGTCCGCGTCCGCTGCTGGGGGCGATGAACAAGCTGCAAAGCCAATCGACCACCAACCCGTCCTCGATCTCGCAATGGGCGGCGGTGGAGGCCCTGAACGGGCCGCAGGACTTCCTCAAGGGCTGGCGCGACATCTTCCAGGGGCGGCGCGACCTGGTGGTCGCCGGGCTCAATGCCAATACCGGGCTCGACTGCCTGACGCCGGAGGGGGCGTTCTACGTATTCCCATCGGTGAAGCGGCTGCTGGGCCGGACATCCGGCGGCGGACGCGCGCTGCCGGATGACGAGGCGTTCGTTCTGGCGCTGCTCGAGGAGACCGGCGTGGCGCTGGTGCATGGCACGGCGTTCGGCCTGCCGGGGCACATGCGGTTGAGCTATGCGGCGAGCAACGCGCAGCTCGAGGATGCGGTGAGCCGCATCCAGGATTTCTGCGCCAGGATCAGCTGATCGAGGGGTGGCTGGCGCCTGGTCCGGCGCCAGCGACCGGCTAGACGCTCCAGGGGGGCTGGAACGACGGCTTGCCGGCGACGACGGCGTGGGCGCCGGCCGGCAGCACGACGATGGCCTCGAAGGGCGTGTCGCCCGCGCATTCCAGCCGGATCTCGGAAAAGGCCGGTACCGCGAAGACGTCGTCGGACGCCAGCGGGTGGCGGACGCCGTCGACATGGATGGCGCCGTGGCCCTTGACGGCGAGGACGATCTCCTCGCGCGTCAGGTGATGCGGTGCGCCGATGGTGCCCGGCGCGACCACGGTGCGCCACATAGCGTTCTCGCGTGTGCCCCGGCTGGGGGCGGCAAGACCGGTGAACGAGGTGCCGGGGATATCGAAGCGGGGTGGATTGGTGTTGTCGATCAGGGGCATGGTGTGGTCCTTGTGTTGCCTTGCGGCGAGCGCCGCAAAGGGGTATCGTCAAGTAACTTGACTATACTGGATGAGTGATATGGTCAAGACGCTTGACGATAATGCGATGCCGCCGCTGATCGACCACGTCGGGTGGCGGCTCTGGCGCCTGGCGCGGCAGTGGAAGACCGAGTTCGACACGGCGATGGCGGCACGCGGCCATGGCTGGATGGCGGAGGCGCGCGGGGCGGTGGTCGGGCACCTGCGACCGGGCGGAATGTCGCAATCGGCGCTGCCGTCCGCGATGGGGATTTCCAAGCAGGCCGTGCAGCAACTGGTGGACGAACTGGTGGCCGAGGGCATCGTCGAGCGCATTCCCGACCCGACCGATGGGCGCGGCAGGATCGTGCGGCTGTTGCCCAGGGGAAAGCAGGCCATCGCCGACGGCAACGAGGTGAAGCTGGAAATCGAGGCACGCTACGCCGACCGCATCGGGGCTGGGCGGCTCGCGGCCCTGAACGCCGCGCTCGATGTGCTGGCCGAAGGGACGTGATGGCGGGGCTCTGTCTAGCCAGAGAGCCTGGCGGGATGCCGACCTGTCTGCTTGAATCGATGCCCCGTTCCGACAGCCAGAGGGGGCCGAAGCAGCGATGACTGCGGCCCAATTCTACCGGGAAACGCACGAGGCGCGGGATGGGCTTGCAGGGGGCCGGTGGCGCTTCAGCCCCTCGATTGATCGCCGGCGCTGACCGACGCGAGCCGCCGACATCTACAGGTAGTCCATCAGGCTGAACGAGCCGGTGTCGGCGCTGCCCGAGGCACTGCCGCTCCAGATGGCGCTCCCGGTGGCGGCGCCGAGGAGGGAGCCGAGCTTGCTGGCGCTCTGGTAGCTGGCGACGGCGGCAGCGTAGAGGTTGTCGGACCAGCCGGCGGCGGCACGTTCCTCCGGACTCATGGCGCCGTAGAGGGAGATGACGTTCTGGGCGAAGGCGCCGGGATCGGTCGACGAGCCGGCGGATTTCAGGCCTTGCAGCAGGGCGGATGCGGAGCGCGACCGCATCTCGGCGCTGGCGGCGCGGGATTCGGCCGCGCTGAACCGCCCGCCCGAATTGAGGGCGACGGCGGCGATCGAGCGGCTGTCGAAATCGCTGTAGTCCGGCCTGGTGCCGCCGCTCGACCTGTACAGCGCGTCGAGCGTGGCGCGGGCGTCGGCAGCGACCGAGCCGATGTCCCGGAGGCCACCGGTCTCGCCGGCGGCCAGGCGCTGCATGTAGGCGTCGATAGGGTCGTTGGCGACGGCGCCGGGGAGGGTGCCGGGATCGGCCTCGATCTTGTTGAGCATCTGCTCGAGGGCGGCGCGCTGGTCGGCATAGGCGGCGGTGGCTTTTTCCTCGGGGCCCATGCCGTCGAAATAGGCCAGCGCGGCGGTGTAGAGGCCCTTGATGCTGCCGGTGACGCGGCCGACGGCGGTGGGGCCGGCCAGCGCGTGGTCGAAGCGATTCTGCAGCTCGATGGCGGCGGCCTTCTGCTCGTCGACGGTGAACTTCTGGTTCGAGTTGATGCTCATGGCGTAGAGCTCGCGGCGATCGACCTTGCCGAGGTCGACGGCGAGGGCGCCGTCCTTGAGCGGGCTCGTGACCTGCGCAGCGGCCAGCAGCGCATCCAGGGTGGCGCGGGCGTCGGTGGTGATGGTGGCGAAGTCCTTCTCGGCGAGCGCGGCCCTGGCGGCATCGGAGAGGGTGACGGTGTCAGCGGAGCTGCCGGCGCCTGTCTTGCCGGATGAGGCGGAGCCGGAAGAGGTGCTCGTCTTGTGCGCGTTGGCGAGGATCTGGGCGTAGCTCAGGGATGGGCCGACGGTGCCGACGCTGGTCATGGGTGCCTCCGGGTACGGGCATGGAGATGCACGCCGCATGCCAGCGGAAACGCCCGGAAATGCTGGGCAATGCCGTGGAGAAGATCGCCGGTGGGCAGGTTCTGCCGGGCTGGTCGTGCCGGGCAAAGAAAAAGGCTCCGCTCGAGGGGATGAGCGGAGCCTTCAAAGGTCGGCCACCGAAGCGGACGACCCATGAGAACGCAGCCAGGGAGGAGGGCGGCTGCAATCCCGTTGCCCAGCAGTATCGGCGCACGGCGGAGCCGGATCAAACGCTGCCTCGGAACGGCAGCCATGCAGCAGACGCGGACGCCTGCGCCAGGCGGCATCGCCTGACGCGAGACGCGGAACGGACGGCAGCGGCGTGCAGGAACGGTGCGGGTCGATGCACCATCCCCTCACCGGGGACCTCGCATGCGGCTGGCGTGGCGTCGGGGGAGGGCGCCCGCACTTCGCGCGAAGCAAAAAAAGAGGCTCCATCCGAAGATGGAGCCTGATGAAAAGGACCGCAGTCCAAATCGAAAGTGGTGGCAAATGGACGAGGGAGGAGGAAACGCCATTTGCCAGTGGTTCGAAGTCGAGGGAGGAGGATACGACTTCAAACCGGGTGTCGCAGAGCAGGACCGAGGGAGGAGGATACGGTGCGGCTCACATCGACACTCACAATATGCACTTTGACCGTTTGGTCCACAATCCGCAATGCTACATGCCAGCTATGCAGTCTGCGCAGGGATAGGTCAGCTGTGCTGACATGACGTAAACGTCACAATCCGGCCCCGGTGGTCGCGCGGAAAAAAAATAAGGCCCCGCTCGAGGGGAGAGCGGGGCCGAGTTGCAGTCATTGCTGACTGCAAGGAGGAACAAACAACGAGCGCTAGGAGGAGGAGGGAGAAGCGCTCAGCTGCTGTCGGAGCGGGATATATGGCCGTGATGCTGACCTATCAAGGTTAAGGCGGGCATGCGAGGTATGCGATTATCGCATACCTATTAAGTCGATGAGTTTGCTCGTGTATTGCCGGCGCCGGCGTGCGCCATGGCGTCGCACATGCGGGTCGTTAAGGGGGTCAAGGTCCTGATATGACAGTTTTTTGTCAGTGGCCGGAGGCCGAATCCACGGCCTCAGAGCCAGCCGCTGCGCTTGAAGTAGAGAAAGGGCACGAGCGCCGACAGGATCATGAGTCCCAGCGCGAACGGATAGCCGAACGGCCAGTCGAGTTCGGGCATGATGTGGAAGTTCATGCCGTACACCGATGCCACCAGGGTGGGGGGCAGGAAGACCACGGCGGCCACCGAGAAGATCTTGATGATCTGGTTCTGCTCGAGGTTGATGAGGCCCAGAGTCGCATCGAGCAGGAAGGTGATCTTGTCCGACAGGAAGGTGGCGTGGTCGCTGAGTGCCGCCGCGTCGCGCTGCAGGACCTTGAGTTCCTGCTTGCGCTCGCGGACGGCGCGCTGATCTTCGCTGCCGGCGCTCTGGTGATAGCTGACGAGGCGGCTGATCGAGACGAGACTCTCGCGGGCGAGGGTGAGGACATCGCCCTTCTTGCCGATCTGTTCGATGAGCGACTGCAGGTCGCGCGTCTTGCGGGTCGGCTTGGTCGACTTGTTGCCGAACACCTCGCGGGAAATCTGGTCGATGCCGTCGCCAGTGTTCTCGAGCAACTGGGCCAGCCGGTCGATGAACGACTCGAGCAGTCCGATCATGACGCGCTCGCCGCCGATCTCGCCGGTGGTGGGGCGGGAGACGAGGCGCTCGTAGAGGCGGAAGGGCTTGGGATCGGCGTAGCGCACCGTGACCAACTGGTCGTTGCGCAGAACGAAGGTGATGGGGCTCTTCACCACCTGGCCGGACTCGTCCTCGATCAGCGCGGTGATGGTCATGAACTCTGCGCCGGCCTCGCTGTAGAGGCGGGCCGAAGGCTCGATGTCCTGCATCTCGCGGCGGGTCGGGATGTCGATGCCGAGACAGGACTCGACGAACTTGTCCTCCTCGCGCGTCGGGTCGATCAGGCTGTACCAGACGGCACTGCCGATCGGAGTTGCGGCGGTCGGATCGAAGTCGGTGGGGGCGAGACGGTTGTCCTCGCGGATATAGGCACGCAGCATAACGGGGCTCCAAGCGGTCGCCGCGCCAGCGCGCCGGACCCGGTTCGGGCTAGTGCGCCGGCAAGATCGAAGATCGACTTCGACTGTCGGGGTTCATTTTCAGTTCCTGTTGAAAGCCGGAGCGCAAACGCCCGCAGCACGGCGGGAATGCGCCTTTGGGCGGGGGCCGTCAAGAGGCCGCCGCCAGGCTCGCGCCGGCGTGATCAGTCGAGGAAAGCCGAGGCCAGCGCAGCGCGCAGGTTGCCGCCGTTGGCGTAGGCGATATCGTCGATGCGCCAGACCCTGGTGCCGAGAGGATCTTCGACGAGCCGGAGCGACAGGGTGTCGGTGAAGCCGGCGTCCGGATAGGTGGTGAAGGCATAGTCGAGGGCGACGCGCGCCTCGTCCATCATGAAGGTGACCTTGCCGGCCTCGCACTGGTCGGCATAGTCGGGAAAGGCCTGCCAGGGGATGCCGTCGCCGAGCGGCGGCTTCTCGTCCGGGTGACCCCGCCGGACTTCCTCGTTCCGGGCTTCGGCAGCAGAGATCGTTGCTGCAAGATCGGCGGTCAGCAGGCCGCCGACGGGCGCCATGTCGTTGCCGAGGCGGGCGATGCAGAAGATCTGGCCGACCTGCTGCGGCGTCAGCGTGACGGGCTGGGCGGCAGCCGGCAGGCAGAGCGTCAAAAAGAGGATGGTGGTGATGACCGGTCGCATCGTTTGCCCCGAATTGGATGATGTCGAGCTAGCGTCAGGGCGCTGAATTGGCGATGAACGTGCGGACATTTCCGTACCGTTGGTGCTCTTGGGGGGCGCCGCGGGCAGTGCTAGATGCGGGGCCCGGCATCGGAGTCGCCCATGACCAATCTGTCCGCCCTCGACAATCCTGCCTGGAACGCGCTGATCGACGGGCACCGCCAGATCGCGGAACGGAATGGCCGGGCGGCGCGCTATCCCGCTGCCATGTCGCCGATCGCCGGGCTCGAGCGATACACGGCCGGGGGGTTCGAGGCGCTGAAGGCGCTGGTGCCGAAGGATGATGTCGTGGGGCTGGTGACCGGCAGCGCCTACGACGTTCCGGAGGGGTGGGCGCAACTGGGCGAGATCGTGTGCGACCAGATGGTGTGCGAGGCACCGCCGGGGGCTCCCGACGTGGTGCCGGCACGACTCGAACTTCCGGACGTGCCGGCCATGGTGGAACTGGCGATGGCGACCGAGCCGGGGCCGTTTCGCGCGGGCACGATCGGCATGGGACGCTACTACGGGCTCAAGTCGCCGGACGGGCGGCTGATGGCGATGGCAGGCGAGCGCATGCGGATGGACGGACTGACCGAGGTCAGCGCGGTATGCACGTGGCCGGAGTTCCGGGGCAGGGGGCTGGCGGCGACGCTGGTGTCATTCGTGGCGGCACAGATCGCCCGGGAGGGGCGAACCCCGTTCCTGCACGTCAAGCGGGAGAACGCCGGCGCCAAGTCGATCTACGAGAGGCTCGGCTTCCGCATCCGCCGACAGATCATCTTCCGGCTGGTGAAGCGGCTGTAGGCATTTCTGCTGAAGACTGGCCAGAGAGACAGCCCGGGACCTTCCGAACCGATGGGGGATAGACGCTGCCGACGACGATGCAGTAGTCGTCTTGGCAGGCCGATCCACTGCGCCCAAGGACAATCAGCGCATGCGACCCCTCTATCAGTTCTTGTCCAGAGAAGCCCGGCCGAAGGTGTTCGGCCTCGGACTCAGCAAGACCGGTACTTCGAGCTTGGGAGCGGCGCTGGAAATCCTCGGGTTTCATCATGCAATGTACGATCGTCGATTGACGAAAGACTACTTTGCCGGGCGTTTCGATCGCATCGACCGAGTGCTTTGGCGCAATACCGCATTCGAGGACTGGCCCTATCCGGCCATGTTCGAACGACTGATGCAACGCTATGGGACGGACGCCTACTACGTTCTCACGGTGCGCAAGTCGCCTGAGACCTGGTTGGCAAGCCTCGAACGACATGCGCTTCTCAGCAGCCCGAAGAACGCCAAGATCAGGGCCCTCTGCTATGGACTCGACTATCCGCAGCAGGACGCGTCTCACTTTCTCGAGCGTTACAATGCCCACAACCGGAATGTCGCCGACCTCGCCGAACGGCTTGGTCTGAGCAGCCGCTTCCGCGTTCTCTGCTTCGAAAACGGCGATGGCTGGAGCGAGCTGTGTGGTCTGCTCGGGCTGCCGCTGCCAGATGTGCCATTTCCCATTCGGAACCGAACTGCCGATCGCGTGCCGAACCAGCGGCACGTCGCCGCCAACATGAGCAGGATTGCCGCCCTGGCTACAGAGCCGCAGTAATCGACGACGCGAGACCCAGCCCGAGGCGGGCGTCCGTGCGGGGGCGTGAAAAGCTCTAGCTAGTTCTGCGCCGCGAGGCTGTCGCGCATCGACTTGCCGTCGGCGAACAGGATGTCGTCGAGCCGCAGCAGGCCATCGACGAAACGCATCACCAGCCGGTCGGAGAAACCGGGCTTGTCGGCTTCGCGGTAGCGGTAGGAGAGGATGACCTGCGGCGCGTCATAGGTGCCTGAGGCGCCGACGGGTTCGCACGTACTGGCGTAGTCCGGCTTGCCCTGCCAGCGGATCGTCGCCGGATCGGCCTTTTCGACCAGCGCCTGCAACTCGGGCGTCATCACTGCGAGCACCGGCGCCATGTCGCCGGAGAGCCGGCCGATGCAGAACAGCACACCGAACTGCACCGAGGTCATGGAGTCGGCCGAAGCCGGGGCAGGGAGCAGCAACAGCGGCAGGAGCGCGAGCGCCCACGCTCGACCTAGAACGACCATTCCCTTGCCTTGCCAACGAGGAAGTCACGGAACACGCCGACCCGCTTCGAGTTCTTCAGCGCAGGCGGATAAACGAAATAGGCCTCGTAGGCCGGCAGCTCGATGCCCTCGAGCACCCGCACCAGATTGTCCTCGCCCTCGGTGACGTAGTCGGGGAGCATGGCGATGCCGATGCCGGCGCGGGCGGCCTGCATCATGCCGTAGATGGCGTTGACCTTCATGGCGGCGCGGCGCGGCGACGAGTCGGGGCGGCCGAGGCGCTCGAGGTAGTTGATGTCGCCCAGGTAGGACGGAACCGGCTCGCCGAACGAGATGATGCGGTGGCTGTCGAGATCCTCGACCGCCCTGGGCTCGCCGAACTCGGCGACGTAATCGCGCGAGGCATAGAAGTGGTTGTGCACGGTGAACAGCTTGCGCTGGATCATCTCCGACTGGTTCGGGCGGTGCAGTCGGATGGCGACGTCGGCCTCGCGCATGGCGAGATCGAGCTCGGCGTCGTTGAGCTTAATCTCAATCTGGATTTCCGGATACAGGATCAGGAACTCGTGGATGCGCGAGCTGAGCCAGGTCGAGCCGATGCCCACGGTGGTGGTGACGAGCAGGGGGCCGGTCGGCACCTCCTGGCTCTCGGACATCTGGGTCTCGACCTGCTGCAGTTCCCAGTTCATACGGTGCGCGGTGCGGAACAGCTGCTCACCGACCTCGGTAAGCACGAGGCCGCGCGCATGGCGGATGAAGAGCTTAAGCCCGAGGTCGTCCTCGAGCGCCGAGATCTGCCGCGACACGGCAGACTGGCTCATGTTCAGCCGCTCGGCGGCGTGAGTGAAGGACCCTGATTCAGCGGCGGTGTGGAAGATGCGGAGCTTGTCCCAATCCAGCATCGGCTATTCCGCAGCTTCCGCGAGCTCGAGCGAGGCGAGATATTCCTCGGCATCGAGGGCCGCCATGCAGCCCATGCCCGCGGCGGTTACGGCCTGGCGGTAGACATCGTCGGTCACGTCGCCAGCGGCAAAGACGCCGGCCACGTTGGTCGCCGTGCCGCCCGGCACGACCTTGAGGTAGCCGCCCGGCTTCATGTCGAGCTTGCCCGAGAAGATCGAGGTCGCCGGCTGGTGGCCGATGGCGATGAACACGCCGTCGACGTCCTTCTCGGTGACCTTGCCGGTCTTGGTGTCGCGGATCTTCACGCCCCGGACCGAGCGCGGCATGGTCTCGCCGTAGACTTCCTCGATCTCGGCGTTCCAGATCACCTCGACCTTGGGGTTCTTGAACAGGCGCTCCTGCAGGATGCGCTCGGCGCGGAACTCGCCGCGGCGATGGACGACCGTGACCTTGGAGGCGAAGTTGGTGAGGAACAGCGCTTCCTCGACCGCGGTGTTGCCGCCGCCGACCACGACCACTTCCTTGCCGCGGTAGAAGAAGCCGTCGCAGGTGGCGCAGGCGGAGACGCCAAAACCCTGGAACTTCTCCTCGGACTCCAGCCCGAGCCAGCGGGCCTGGGCGCCGGTGGCGATGATCACCGCGTCGGCGGTGTAGGTGGTGCCGCTGTCGCCCTTCAGCACGAACGGCCGGCGGTCGAGATCGACCTCGACGATGATGTCGTTGATCATCTTCGTGCCGACGTGCTCGGCCTGCGCCTTCATCTGCTCCATGAGCCAGGGGCCCTGGATGACGTCGGCGAAGCCGGGATAGTTCTCGACATCGGTGGTGATGGTGAGCTGGCCGCCGGGCTGGATGCCCGCGATCATGACCGGCTCGAGCATGGCGCGCGCCGCATAGATGGCGGCCGTGTAGCCGGCCGGGCCAGATCCGATGATGACGACTTTGGCGTGCACCTTACGCTCCATTACGCTTGGACTGACGCAGTCCTGACCTACGTGCGTGAAAGGCCACGCCCGAACCAAAATAGGTGGTTCGGCGCGCGGCTTTCAAGGCCGCAGCCATGCCGGGCGACGATGGAGCGCATGGCGCGGCGGAAAAGTCCACAGTTTCACGCGGGCGCAGGGCCCGCGCGAGGGTCAGACGAACTTGACGTCGAGGATTTCGTAGGTTTTCGCGCCGCCGGGCGCGGCGACCTCGACCGAATCGCCCTTCTCCTTGCCGATCATGGCACGCGCGATCGGGGACGAGATCGAGATGCGGCCCTTGCTCAGGTCAGCCTCGGCGTCGCCGACGATCTGGTAGGACTTCTCGGCCTCGGTGTCCTCGTCTATGAGTTTGACCGTGGCGCCGAACTTGATGGTCGGGCCGCTGATCTTGCTGACGTCGATGATCTCGGCGAGCGCGAGCAGCGACTCGAGTTCCTTGATGCGCCCCTCGTTGAGGCTCTGCTGCTCCTTGGCAGCGTGGTACTCGGCGTTCTCCGAAAGGTCGCCGTGGGCGCGCGCCTCCGAAATGTCCGCGATGATCTTGGGCCGATCTTCAGCGGTGCGGCGGCGATATTCCTCCGACAGCGTCTTGTGACCGCTGGGTGTCATCGGAATCTTGTCCATTGCCGTCTCCATACAAAGAAAGGCTCCCCCTGCCAAAGTCGTTCGGCTGACCGGCAGACTGACTTGGGGGGGAGCGCAAGATTAGACTGCCTGCAGTGTGCGCTTCGGTCAAGCCGCACGCAGGTGTCGTTCACGAACGGTGCATATCGCCACGGAACGCGATGGCGTCAAGTGCCCTGCAGGCGCACAGCGTCCCATGCGGCATCGGCGAGGAGGGCGGCTGCCTGTGCCGGGGCCTCGGCGGGGTCTGCGTGGCGGAGAAAGTCGTAGGCGGGGCCCAGCATGAGGGCGTGGGCGACGGGCCAGGGCAGGTCCCGAACCTCGCCTCGTTCCCGGTATTCGGCGTAGAGGGCGGATGCCGCTAGGGCACCTCGCGCGAAATACTGATCGACATCGGCGAGCGTGGGATCGAGCCGCGCGAGAGACCGCATTTCGTCGAGGAAGCGGCGTTCGGCCGGACGCTCGAGGCCCCAGATGACAAGCCCCGACACCGAGGCCCGGATTGCTGCTTCTGCCGGCATGCCCGGCTGGATTGCCGCCGTGGCCGCCCCCCAGCCCGCGACGGCGCGCTCGACGAGGGCGGAGGCGAGAGCGCCCTTGTTGGAAAAGAAGTGGTAGATGCTGCCGGTGGAGGCGCCACTGCCAGCTCTGATGTCGGCAATGGATGTTGCGGCGTAGCCCCGATCGAGGAAACAGGCGAGGGCGGCATCCAGGATTTGTGTACGGCGATCCGGCTCGTTTGGCATCCGCCCACCATAGACGAAACTAGAACGATGTTCTATATATTAGAACATCGTTCTAGTGGAGGTCGCGATGGCAGAAGAGGGCAATGTGGGGATCGTTCGTGCGTACCTGGCGGCTATCGAGCGTTTCGACGTGGAGGTTGTGGGAAGGTACATCGATCCTTCAATCGAGCAGGTCGAGCGTCCCAACCGGCTCTATGCGAAAGGCCAGGTGCGGGGGCGCGAGGAACTGCTGCGGGACCTGCCGCGTGGGGCGCAAGTGCTGAGGCGGCAGAGCTATCCGATAGCGACGATCTTCGGCGCCGGCGACAAGGTGACGGTCGAGACGCGCTGGGAGGGGATACTCAACGTTGCGCTGGGCATCATGCAGCCGGGCGACCCGATGGTTGCACATATCTGCATGGTCTTCACGCTCAGGGACGGCCGGATCATCCGGCAAGTGAACTACGACTGCTATGAGCCATTCTGAAAAGAGAAAGGCGCAGCCAAGGTTGGCTGCGCCTTGTCGGTCTCCCTCGAAACCGGTGCCGATCAGCTCGCCTGGAGGTTGTCGGCGGCGTTCTTTCCGGTCCGCTTGTCCTTGACGATCTCGTAGGTGACCTTCTGACCCTCATCAAGGCCGGAAAGTCCCGAGCGCTGAACCGCGGAGATGTGCACGAACACGTCGGCCCCGCCCTCGTCGGGCTGGATGAAGCCGTAGCCCTTCTGACCGTTGAACCATTTCACAGTGCCGGTAGCCATATATAGTCCCTTTCGCAGACTGCCGTGGCGGCTCCCACCCCAATAGGAACCTTTGCCAATCGAATTCTTGGAATGAACCTCAGCAGGCGCGTTAGACGCCAGGCACGAAGTGTCGGCCGCAATATTCGACCGTTAACTTGTAGCCGGAAAAAACCAGCCTATCAATATGGGCGATGAAACAACTGTATCCCGGCACGCAGAGGCGTGTCGGGCCAAAATTCGAACCATCGAAGTCTTCCTGACGCACCGGGGAGTGGGTGCGGCGAGGCATCCAATCGGGGCTGCTGGCCCCGCCAAAAGGCCGGATCGACGCGGATCAGCCTGTACCCAGTCTATGCCGCGCCGCCGCGAGGGCAAAGTGGAAAATCCCCGTTCTACCCACCTTCCCAGCCAGTTCGCGGCGCGGTAAGTACTGCAACGTCCCATCCGGGGTCCGATTTCCTTTGCAGCAGATACAGTATTCGTCCGGCGACCTGGTTGCCGATCGCCGTGCGTTCCACGCCGCGGCGCTGGCGGCGGAGCGTGCTTTCGCCGATGCGGCCGAGGTGATGGCGCAAGCGCTCGAGGTGGTGCCGCAATGGGTGGCGGGCTGGAGCCTGCTCGGCAGCTATCGCGAGGCGGCAGGGGACATCGCAGGGGCGGTCGGGGCGTGGCTGGAGCTGCTGCGGCTCGACCGCAGCGGCGTGTTCGGGGCGCGACTGAAGCTCGCGGCCCATGGCGCCCTGGCGGACACCCGGCCGGAGCCGGCCTATGTCGAGGCCCTGTTCGACGACTATGCACCGCGTTTCGAGCAGTCGCTGGTCGATGGACTTGGGTACCGGATCCCGGACATCATCGCCGCCGCCGTCGCCCGCTGGATGGCGGCACGGGGCGTGATCCGGTTCGCGCGCGCCGTCGACCTGGGGTGCGGGACGGGCCTGATGGGCGAGCGGCTGCGACCGCTGGTCGGCCGGCTGGAGGGCGTCGACCTTTCCGCCAACATGCTGAAGCGGGCCGAGCGCAAGCGGGTCTACGACCGGCTCGAGAAGGCCGACCTCGCCGAGTTCCTCGAGCGCGAGCCGGCGCCGGCCGATCTCGTCGTTGCGGCGGACGTGTTCAACTATGTCGGGGCGCTCGATGCCTCGGTGCAGGCGATCGGACGTGCGACCGCGCCGGGCGGGGTGCTGGCATTCTCGCTGGAGACGCACGAGGGCGACGCACCGGCCCGGCTGATGTCCTCACTGCGCTTCCAGCATGCGGTGGCGCCGACCCTGGCGCTGTGCGAGCGGCATGGCCTGGCCATCGTCGAAGTCGAACGGGTGACGGTGCGGATGGACCGCCGGCTGCCAGTCGAGGGCGTCGTGGTGGTGGCGGAGAAGGCCTAGGACACCAGCAGCCGGAGCCCGACGATGGCGAGGACGGCGGCGAGGAGGTAGCGGACGGCGGCTTCCGGAACCTTCGGCGCAAACATGCTGGCGATGACGATGCCGGGAATGGAGCCGACAAGGAGCGACGCGAGCATGCTCCATTCGACGTTGCCGATCAGCCAGTGGCCGAGCCCGGCGACCAGCGTCAGCGGCACGGCGTGGGCGATGTCGGTGGCGACGATGCGAACCAGTGAAAGACGCGGATAGAGCAGCATCAGCACGGTGACGCCGATGGCACCGGCGCCGACCGAGGACACCGAGACGAGGACGCCGAGCAGGGCGCCGAAAGCGACGGTGATCGCGGCCTGCGACAGTGGCGGCAGTTCGCGATGGCGGTGGGCGAAGCGGAACAGCCAGCGCCGGAACAGCAGCGACAGGGCCGTGAGCACCAGCATGCCGCCCAGCACCAGCGCCAGGACGTGCGCGACCCCCGGATCGGAGCCGCCGAGCTGATGGAGGACAAGCAGCGTGACGGCCGAGGCGGAGACGCTGCCGACCCCGAGCCTTGCCACGACGCGCCAGTCGACATGGCCGTTGAAGCCGTGGACCAGCGTGCCGGCCGTCTTGGTGGTGGCGGCGAAGAGCAGGTCGGTGCCGACGGCGGTGGCAGGATGAACATTGAACAGCAGGATGAGCAGCGGGGTCATCAGCGAGCCGCCGCCGACGCCGGTAAGACCGACGACCAGGCCGACAAACAGGCCCGACAGCGAATAGAGCGGATCGATGCCCCAGACCAAACGCGCCCCCCCGATCAATCAAGCCGGCAACTTATTGGCTGGGATCGAACGCCGCCAGCATCTTGGGCGAAACGCTTTCGCGCCGGACGACGGCCAGAGGCAAAAAACCGGTCCCCGCCGGCCGCGACGCGTGAACGGGTGGGCCGGATAGTTGCCGGCCCACCACGCGTTCAGCGCCCGAGGGCGAGGCGGATGGCCAGCTCGACGGGGGAATAGCTGCCGTCGCTACGCTCGAGCCGGAGCGGCTCGCGCGGCAGCAGCGGCGGCTGGGCCATGAACCGGGGCCTGGTGCCTCGATGCGGCTGGGCGGCGTGAACCAGGAAGGGGTGGCAAAGATAGACCGTGCCCGGGGTGCCGATGGCCAGGGTCTCGGGCCGGTGCGCCGAGCCGGCGAAGTTGTCGGCGGCAAGTTCACGCAGGGAGAGGCCGGCTTCACCCGCGGGGGCGAGCTGTCGGGCAATATCCAGGTGCGAGCCGGCGCGGATGCGGGTTGGAGCGTCGTCCTCGCCGACTTCGGAGAAGATGAACAGCATCAGCAGGGCCCGACCCGTCGACACGACGTTGGCCCGCCAGCTCAGGAAGTCGGTCGGGTGCTCCTCCCACCCGAAGCTGACGTCGATATGCCAGCCGGCATCGCCCGGATCGTCCGGGGAGGGAAAGCGGATCGGAAACGTGCCGAGGCCGCCGCGCGGGGACCATCGGCCGGCACCGACCAACTGGTCGAAGGCGGCGTGGAGGACCGGCGTACTGGCGGCGGCGGCGAACGGCGGCTGCGCGTACTCGCCGAGGCGGATGACCGGCTTCGTCCAGGTGGCGGGGTCATCGGGATCGCAACCGGTGTCGGCCCAGAGGATGCGGCGACATTCGCCGGCCAGCCCGGCCGGGAAGGCGTCGTCGATACGGACAAAGCCGTCGGTGACGAATTGCTCGATCTGCGCTGCGGAGAGCGCGCGTGTGGTGTTGGGCATTGTGCATTCCAAATCGCATCAACCCGCGGCTGGCGGGCTCGGGCGCGCGGGGCGCCGGGTGGTGTGCTGTGCTGGCTCGCTCAGGCGAGCAGGAACACCGATGCGAAATGGCGGATCATCATCATGACTGCGGCAGGGTAATCGATCGCGCCGCGGCGTCAACCCGCTCCGGTGCGGCGGCGGCGATCGGCGCCGATCAGGGCCATGGCAACGCCGCCGATGATGCCGAGCGAGGCAACGACGAGGCGCAGCGTCGGCTGTTCGCCGATCAGGACGACGCCGCCGACGGCGGCCAGCGCCGGGACGGTCAGCTGAACGACCGCGGCGGTGGTACGCGGAAGCCCGGGCAGCACGAGGTACCAGACGGCATAGCCGAGGCCGGAAGCGAGGGCGCCGGACGCCACCGCGTAGCCCGCGGCGATCGGGTCGAGCGGGGCGCCGAACAGGCTAACGAGCAAGAGGATGAGGGCGGCAGGCAGGGTGCGGGCGAAGTTGCCGGCCGTATCGGCGAGAGGAGAGCTCGAACCGCGGCCGAGCAGTGTGTAGGCCGCCCAGCACAGACCAGCCCCGACCATCAGGCCTGCTCCCACCGGGTGCGGCGCGACCAGGCCGGGCGAAACGAGCCAGGCGAAGGCTGCCAGCGCAACGACGAGGCCCAGCCATTCGAGCGCGCCGGGGCGGTCGCCCTTGAGGATGGCCCAGCCGACAATACCGATCTGGACGCTGGCGAACAGGATGAGCGCGCCGGTTCCCGCGCCGAGCAGGACGTAGGCAATGGAAAAGGCGAAGGCATAGCCGAAGAGGGCGGCAGCGGCAGCCCAGCTGCCGGCCAGGCTTTGCGGCACGCCGCGCTGCCTCAGCCCGAGGAGGGCAACAAGGACGACCGCGCCCGAGGCGAGGCGGATGCCGGTATAGCTTAGCGGCTCGGCCCCGGCGGTCGCGAAGGCCAGCCGGGCGAGCACGGAATTGGCCGCGAAGGCGATCATGGCGACGGCGGTCAGGAAGGAGGTCTTCAAGGGGCAAGTCCCGCACGATGGCCGGACTATGGGCCCCTTGTCCGCCGCAGTCGAGGGCGCGGGCGGCCAGCGGGCCGCCCGGCTGGTCAGGCCGCGAAATAGCTCTGCAGCGGGCGGACCTGCAGGTTGCCCTCGCGGTAGGCGATGATGCCCTCCACTGCGGCGACGGCGCCGGGGATGGTGGTGTAGTAGGGGATCTTGCCCATCAGCGCGGTGCGGCGGATGTCGCGGCTGTCGGAAATCGACTTGGCGCCGTCGGTGGTGTTGATCACCAGCTGCACCCCGCCGTTCTTCATGCTGTCGACGATATGCGGGCGGCCTTCGAGCACCTTGTTGACCTTGGTGGCGGCGATGCCGTTTTCGACCAGGTACCTATGGGTGCCGGAGGTGGCGACGATCTTGAACCCGGCATGCTCGAGGTGGCGGCAGAAACCGAGGATCAGCGGCTTGTCGTCGTCGCGGACGGAGACAAACACGGTGCCCTCGCGCGGAACCTTGGAGCCGGCGCCGAGCTGCGACTTGGCGAAGGCGATCGGATAGCTGGTGTCGAGGCCGATGACTTCGCCGGTCGACTTCATTTCAGGGCCGAGCACGGTGTCGACGCCCGGGAAGCGATTGAACGGGAAAACGGCTTCCTTCACGGCCACATGGTCGAGTTTCTTCTCGACGAGGTTGAAGCTCTGAAGGCTCTCGCCGGCCATGATGCGCGAGGCGATCTTGGCGATGGGCTCACCGATGACCTTGGCGACGAAGGGGACCGTGCGGGAAGCGCGCGGGTTCACCTCGAGGATGTAGATGGTGCCATCCTTGAGCGCGTACTGCACGTTCATCAGGCCGCCGACCTTTAGGGCAAGGGCGATTTCGGCGGTCTGGCGCTTCAGTTCGGCGATGACGTCGTCCGACAGGTGGATCGGGGGGAGCGAGCAGGCCGAGTCGCCGGAGTGGATGCCGGCTTCCTCGATGTGCTCCATGATGCCGCAGACGAAGACGTCCTTGCCGTCACTGAGGCAGTCGACGTCGATCTCGATGGCGCGGCTCAGGTAACCGTCGAACAGCAGCGGGTTGTCGGAGAGGACCGAGTTGATCTGCCCGGTCTTGTCGTTGGGGTAGCGGATGAGGATGTCGGGCGGGACGAGGCCGGTCAGCGTATCCTGCACGTAGCGCTCGAACTCGTTGGGCGAGTGGACGATGGCCATGGCGCGGCCGCCCAGCACGTAGGACGGGCGGATCACCAGCGGATAGCCCAGGCGCTCTGCGACGAGGCGGGCCTGCTCGAGCGAGTAGGCGATGCCGTTCTTGGGCTGGGTCAGCTCGAGGCGGCTGATGAGCTTACTGAACAGGTCGCGGTCTTCGGCGAGGTCGATCGAGCTCGGCTGGGTGCCGAGGATCGGCACGCCCGCCTTCTCGACGGCTTCGGCGAGGTTCAGCGGGGTCTGGCCGCCGAACTGGACGATGACGCCGTGGAGCGTGCCGTTCTGCTTTTCGGTCTCGAGGATCTCGATGACGTCTTCCTCGGTGAGCGGCTCGAAATAGAGGCGGTCGGAGGTGTCGTAGTCGGTCGAGACGGTCTCGGGGTTGCAGTTGACCATGATGGTCTCGTAGCCCGCGTCGGCGAGCGCGAACGCGGCATGGCAGCAGCAGTAGTCGAACTCGATGCCCTGGCCGATACGGTTCGGGCCGCCGCCGAGGATCACGACCTTCTTGCGGTCGGACGGGCGCGCCTCATCCTCGGGCGTGCCGATGAAGGGGGCCTCGTAGGTCGAGTACATGTAGGCGGTGGGCGAGGCGAACTCGGCGGCGCTGGTGTCGATGCGCTTATAGACCGGGCGGACGCCGAGCTGCTTGCGCAGGGCGCGGACGTCCTTGGCCTGCTTGCCGGAGAGGTCGGCGAGGCGGCGGTCGGAAAAGCCCATGGCCTTCAGGCTGCGCAGGGTCCTGGCGTCCTGCGGCAGGCCGAACTCGCGGACCTTGGCCTCGGTGTCGACGATGCCCTTGATCTGCTCGAGGAACCACGGATCGATCTTGCTCGCGTCGTGGATGTCGTCCAGCGAGTAGCCGAGCCGCATGGCTTCGGCGACGTGCAGCAGGCGCTGCGGCGTCGGCGTGGAGATGGCGGCGAAGACGGCGTTCTCGTTGTCATCCTCGGGTGCGCCGGTCGCATAGTCGGGGATGCCGATCTCATTGAGGCCGGTAAGGCCGGTCTCGAGCGAGCGCAACGCCTTCTGCAGCGATTCCTGGAAGGTGCGGCCGATGGCCATGGCCTCGCCCACCGACTTCATCGAGGTGGTGAGGCGGTTGTCGGCGCCGGGGAACTTCTCGAAGGCGAAGCGCGGGATCTTGGTGACGACGTAGTCGATGGTCGGCTCGAACGAGGCCGGGGTGGCGCCGCCGGTGATGTCGTTTTCGAGCTCGTCGAGGGTGTAGCCGACGGCGAGGCGGGCGGCGACCTTGGCGATCGGGAAGCCGGTGGCCTTGGAGGCGAGCGCCGAGGAGCGCGAGACGCGCGGGTTCATCTCGATGACGATCATGCGGCCGTCGGCCGGGTTGATGGCGAACTGCACGTTCGAGCCACCGGTCTCGACGCCGATCTCGCGGAGCACCGCGATCGAGGCATCGCGCATGATCTGGTATTCCTTGTCCGTCAGCGTCAGCGCTGGCGCGACGGTGATCGAGTCGCCGGTGTGGACGCCCATCGGATCGAGGTTCTCGATCGAGCAGACGATGATGCAGTTGTCGTTGCGGTCGCGGACGACCTCCATCTCGTACTCTTTCCAGCCGAGCACGGATTCTTCGATCAGCACCTCGTCGGTCGGGGAGGCATCAATGCCGCTCTCGACGATGGTGAGGTATTCTTCCTTGTTGTAGGCGATGCCGCCGCCGGTGCCGCCGAGGGTGAAGCTGGGGCGGATGATGCAGGGCAGCCCGATGACCTCGAGGGCCTGCAGCGCCTCGATGGTGTTGTGGGCCAGCATCGAGCGCGGGGTCTCGAGGCCGATCTTCTTCATGGCGTCGCGGAAGAGCTCGCGGTCCTCGGCCTTGTCGATGGCTTCCGAGTCGGCGCCGATCATCTCGACGTTGAACTTGTCGAGGACACCCATCTTCTTGAGGCTGAGCGCGCAGTTAAGCGCGGTCTGGCCACCCATGGTCGGGAGCAGCGCGTCCGGGCGCTCCTTCTCGATGATCTTGGCGACGATCTCGGGGGTGATCGGCTCGACGTAGGTCGCGTCGGCGAGATCGGGATCGGTCATGATCGTCGCCGGATTGGAGTTGACGAGGATGATCCGGTAGCCCTCGTCCTTGAGCGCCTTGCAGGCCTGGGTGCCGGAGTAGTCGAACTCGCAGGCCTGACCAATGATGATCGGCCCCGCACCGATGATGAGGATCGACTTGATATCGGTGCGTTTTGGCATCTGGGGCTCGTTCGTCTTCTCTTGGCTCTCGGCGTGACCGAAAAGTGGGCAACTTTTCGGGCCTCGGCTTGGGGGCGCGCAGAAAGACCCGTTGCGGCGGGTCGATGGCGTCGGATTCTATGGGCTAGGCGCGTCCTGTAACCGAAGCGGATGGCGAAGGGAACCCCCAGCGGTGGGTTGTGATTAGAAGTTGGTCGCGGCGCGGGGACCGAGCGCGCCGGGTCGGCCGCCTTGCCGGGCCCCTGCTTCGGTGCGACGGTTGGCGGAGAGCGAAGGAGTTAGCCATGTGTCGGAACATCAAGCCGCTGTTCAACTTCGAGCCACCGGCGAGCGGGAACGAGATGCATGACGCGGCGCTGCAGTTCGTGCGCAAGATCTCGGGCTACACGCATCCCTCCAAGGCGAACGAAACGGCCTTCTACGCGGCAGTGGACGATGTCGAAAAGGTAGTCAGGCGACTGCTCAAGGAGCTCGAAACGGATGCGCCCAAGCGCGACCGCGAAGTGCTGATCGCGCGGGCGCGGGAGAAGGCCAAGCTGCGCTATGCGCGGGCCGGCGCCTGATCAGGTCACGCGCGGAATGGCGGTGTAGACGCGCTCGATGAAGCCGTGGAACTCCACCATGTAGTTGTGGAGGAAATCGGCCGTACCCTTGTTGCTGACGTTGCCGTCGTCGTCGATCAGGCCGGGGGTGAAGTGGATGTAGACCTCGATCGAGTTCATCAGCGGCGAGTTGCAGAACGCCATCACGCTTCTGAGGCTCTGCTGCGCCACGGCGGTACCGATCATGCCGGGCGAGGCGCCGACGATGCCCGAGGGCTTGCGGTGGAACGAATTCTGGCCCCACGGGCGACTGGCCCAGTCGATGGCGTTCTTCAGGCCGCCGGGAATGGAGCGGTTGTACTCGGGGGTCACGAACAGCACGGCGTCGGAAGCCGCCAGCGCCGCCTTCATGGTGCGGGCGGGAGGCGGGAAGTCGGCGTCGTAGTCGTAGCTGTAGAGCGGGAGCTCGGAGAACTCGATCTCCTTGAGCTTCAACTCCGATGGCGCCAGCTTCACCATCGCCTTGGCCAGCTTGCGGTTGATCGACGCCTTGGCGAGGCTGCCGACGAAGTACCCAACCTTGAAGTCGCTCATGCGCGCCTCCCCTGAGCGAAGGAAAACGCCCGGCAACCGCTAAGGTTCCGCCTCAGGACCTCGAGAAGCTGATGCTGGAGGCGGTGGTGGCGCCCTCCTTGTCCACCAGCTTGAAGCTCAGCCTGATGGCGTTGCCGGCGAGCGTCATCACCGACGAGGCAGAGCCATAGCGGGTATCCATGCCGCTGGCGGCGAAGACGATGCTTCCGCCCTGTTTCTTGCCGATGGTCGAGGTGGAGACGCCCTGGGCGGAAGACGAGGCCTCGTAGCGCCTGGCAGCGTCGTTGTAGAACATGGTGCCGCGGAAGCTCGCGGTGCCCTGTCCACTGTAGCTGCAGCGCCCGTTGTAGGTCAGCTTGCCGGCGGCGGTGGGCTTGAAGCTGATGCGGCAGACCACGGTGCCCGCGTCCGGGCCGGTGACCTGCCCGGTTCCGGTCCATTCGCCGGCATACCCTGCGAGGAGCGCGTTTTCGGCCGGTCCGGCGAGGGCCGGTGCGACCGGGAGGGCAAGCACTGCAAGAGCGACGGCGAGCCTCTGGATCAGGTTCAGGTGCGGCATGGATATCTCCGGAATCGGGACATATGCCCATAACGATAGCCCGGATGAGGGGGTTGCGGGAGTTCTGTGCACGATGTGTTGCGCGACGGGGCGCGCGATACAGTATTCAGCGCCGGTTCAGCCGCGAGGTGCTTGATCTGGTGTTGTATGCGGCGGGGTGTACCCTCCGCAGAGGAGAGGGTGAGGGAATGTCCATCAAACGGATACTGGCGCCGGCCGCAGCGATCGCTGCGCTCCTGGCGTGTACAGGGGCGGCGCTTGCCGTCGAGGCCGCAGCGAAATCGGCGGTCAACGTGCGCACCGGGCCGGGCAAGAGCTTCAGCGTGGTCGACCAGCTGACGGCCGGCGAGGTCGTGACGATCAAGGAGTGCGCGCCGTCGAACTTCTGCTTCGTCGAGCATTCAGGCCCGGACGGCTGGGTGAGCGCGAACTATCTCGTCCCGGTCGCCGAGGAGCCGGCAGGGGACGTCGAGGAGGGATCGGGCAGCAACCCGGACTGCAGCTTCGGCTTCAACATCGGCCCGGACGGCCCGAGCCTCGGCATCAATTGCGGGGATGGGCCGGTGGTGCCGCCGGGTCCGGGGCCCGCGCCGGAACCCGAGCCCGCGGACGAGCCGGGCGCATGCTTCTACACCGGCAGCAATTTCGATGGCCAGAAGCTGTGCGTCGGGGTCGGCATCCGCAACGCGCTCAACGCCACGTTCAACGACAAGATTTCGTCGGTGGAGCTGTTCGGAGGCGCGCGGGCGCGGCTGTGCGATGGAGCCAACCTCACCGGCTATTGCCGCAACGTGAACTCCGACACGGCGCCGCTGGTGCCGCAGATCAACAACAAGACTTCGTCGCTGACCGTCTATGTCGGTGTGCCGCCGCTGCCGCCGCCGCCGGCGCCCCCCGAGGTTCCGGTGACCTTCTCGACCGGGCCGATCGACCTGATGCAGACCTACACGGCCAACCTCGACAACGGCGCCGTCGGCGGGGCAGGCACGGATATCTGGTACGAGGCCGAGACCGATGTCGAGAAGTACATCACGCCGCAGAACGGCGCGCGGATTGCGGTCGGCGACGGCACGAACCGGGGCTACGCAGGGTGCGTGGACGAAGATTTCTCCACTGACCGCGTGCCGCTCGAGGACATTCCCCCGGGCACCTATGTCTGCGCCAAGACCGACCAGGGCCGTATCTCGCAGTTCCGCGTCAACGGCTTTGCCGGCACGACGCTGAAGCTCGGCTACACCACCTGGGCCAACTGACCTCCACTGAGCGAAGGACCCGGCATCGTGCCGGGCCCTTTCCGTCATCCGGGGAACGGGCGCCGGCCATGGCCGTTGATAGGCAAGCCAAACCCGGGGCCCCAGATGCTTCAGCTCCTCATCCTGCTCATCGTCATCGCGCTGGTTGCCGGCGCGCTCGGCTTCACCGGCATTGCTGCCGGCGCGGCGACCATCGCCAAGATCGTGTTCGCGATCATGGTGATCGGCATCATCATCGTGCTGGTCATGCTTGGCCTCGGCATCTCGCTCTTGACCTGAGCTATTCTTCCGGCTCGGTGGTGAAGAGCAGCGGGAAGCCCTCGTTGCGGGCCATCTCGGTGGCGCGCTTCGCCTTGGTCTCGGCGATCTCGCGGATGAACACGGCGACCACGCAACTGCCCTTGGTGTGGGCCGTGATCATGATGCGGTAAGCCTGGTCCTCGGTGATGCGGAATTCCGCCTTGAGCACGCGCACGACGAAGTCACGCGGCGTGAAGTCGTCGTTGACGAGGATCACCTTGTGCAGCGGCGGCCGGGCGAGCCTGGTCCGCGTGCGCGGCTTGGTGGCACTGTCCGCCATCGTGTGCGGTGCGGCTTTCGACATGCGAAGAGTGTAGCACGCGCGGAGAGTTCGCACTAACGGCGAACGGGTCAGGCGAGGCGGCGGCGGAACAGCAGGTCCTTGGCGGCCAGCAGCGCGCCGATGGTGATCAGCAGGCAGGCGACGAGAACCACGGGAGTGAACTGCGCATAGCCGGTGAGGATCAGGATCAGCGTCGACAGCAGCGGCGCCGAGTAGGATGCGGCGCCCAGCACCTGGATATCGCCGCGCTTGACCCCGACATCCCAGACATAGAAGGCGAGCCCGACCGGGCCGAGCCCGAGGCCGAGCACGGCGGCCCATTGCCAGGGTGTCGCGGGCCAGACGGTGGCCTCAAACAGCAGGTGGCAGGCGGCGGCCAGGCCAGCCGTGGCGAGACAGAAGCCGGCGATGGCGTCGCTCGGGACATGGGCATACCGGCGCGACAGGACCGAGTAGGTCGACCAGGCGAGGGCGGCGCAGAGCGCCGCGCCGTAACCGAGGGCGTACTGCGGATCGAAGCCGAAGCCCTGTCCGCGACTGACGACAAGGCCGGCCCCGACCAGCGCGAGGGCGCAGCCGGCGAGGTGCTGCCACTTGAGCCGCTCGCCGGGCAGCAGGGCGGAGAAGACGACGATCAGCACCGGCCAAAGATAGTTGATCAGTCCGGCCTCGACGGGCGGCGCGGTCCTGAGGGCGAAGAAATAAGCGAAGTGGTAGCCGAACAGGCCGCCCACCCCGAGCAGCCAGACCGGCAGCGGCTGGCGCATGGCCTTGATCGCACCGGGGCGGATGACCAGCAGCGAGAGGCCGCCGATGGCGAAGGTGATCGCCGTCAGCTGGAAGGCCGGCATGGTCCCGCTGGCGGCCGTGAGGAAGGCAAGCAGCGACCAGAGCAGCACGGCGGAAAAGCCGGTGAGCGTAGCGGCGGAGCGGGACAGCGGAGCAGACATGGCGCGCTTCTAGCCTGCGGGCCTGCCATGGGGAAGGGCAGGCTTGCCGGACGCAGGCAGGTTGCCTAGTTTTGGCGACATGCCCGTGACCGCCTTCGATATTGCCGAACTGCGCCAGCGCCTTGTCAGCGGCTTTGGCCCGATCGAGCACGAGGTGGCGGGAGAGAAGGCGGCCTCGCTCGGGCATCACGGGCGGCAGGTGGAGAAAGCGATGGCCGCGCTCAGGGCGTTCGACGCGGCACCGGGACCGCCGGAGGAGCGCGTCGTGCTGCTAAAGGCTGCGGCGCGCGAGGTGTGGAAATTCTTCGTGCAGCGCGAGTCGTGCGGGCTGCGCGACCAGAGGGATGCGATCCGCCACTACGGCATACCGGGCGAGGTTCTGGTGCGGCTGGGGGCGATCGAGAACTGATCGACCAATACATCACATCGGTTGATCCTTCCCTGCTCGCTTCCTATCCTTCCTGATATCGATTACATGGCGCGGCACAGCGATTTTGCTGTAGCCTGCGAATGCGGCGCAATGAGTATTCTCTGTTCGGCTGGAGTAGCCGATGCTTGGCGATAAGGTTCGCGGTGCGTTCCGCGCTACCAACCGACCGCTATCGACGCGACAGCAGGCGCCGCCACAGCCGCCGTTCCAGAAGACTGCTATCGATGTCATCTGGACAGGGTTCCGCATCGATGCCGACGCGGTGACCCCGTTCCTGCCCGACGGACTTGTGCCCTCCCCCACCAGTATCGGCATTCTCGGGATCTATACCGCGCCCAGCGGCAGCGGGATCGCTCCCTATCGGCGCGGCGTAGTGGGCGTGTCGGCGCAGGGTGTGCCGGGCTCCGACATAGGCGAGGGCATGTTCGTGATGGGCGACATCGTGGACATGCCGGGATGCGAGGTGATGCGCGACCTCTATTCGGACAGCGTGGTCGAGGGCACGGCGCTGACGTGGCCGGAGGCCGACCTGCTGCATGGCGTTGCCAGCGTGGATGGCGTCGACTGGCTGCGGGCCACCATCCGGCCCTCCCGCCAGGTGCGCCGCGACCTGACCGGCGTCGATACCTTCCTGGGGCACACGCGGGCGGGGCTTATCAAGTATGCGGACTCGACGCTGGCCGACCTCGACGACGCCGAGGTGATGTCGCTCGAGATTACCGACGATGCGCCCGACTACATGCAGGCCTTGCGACCGCTGGAATATGTGTTCGGACTGCACGCGCCGCGCGTCAACTCGATCTGGAGCGAACCCCGGGTCGTGGGTCCGGGGGCGTCGAAGAATGCCGCGAGCGTGTTTCTGAGCCTCATCGACGACACCGGTCGCGCAGCCGCGATCGTGCGTGAAGACGGAACGCTGCTCGAAGCCAACACCAGGGCGCTGGCGCTGCTCAAGCTCGATGGCTCGGGCGTGGGGGAACGGCTGCTGTCCAACGTGCCGGCCGAGCGACAGGCACTGGCGCGCGCGCTGCGCATGAGCGTCGGGCGAACGGGACCCCGCCTCTCCGACCCCGTGCTGATGCAGCTTCCCGGCGGCGGCTACGTGCTCGCCTATGTGCTGCCGCTCGAGCATGGTGCACATGCCAGGGATTCGGCGCTTGTGCTGCTGGCCGACATGCACGGGCCGGAGCGGCGCGATGCGGCGCAACTGCTCCAGCTGTTCGGATTGACGGCCGCCGAAGCACGGCTGGCGGCGCTGGTCGGGACCGGCATGCCTCCGAAGGCAGCGGCCGGCGAACTGGGCATTTCCGAGCACACGGCGCGCTCGACGCTGAAGACGGTCTACGACAAGCTCGAGATCAAGAAGCAGTCCGAACTCGGCCACCTCGTGGCGCGGCTGCAATATTCATAGCAGCAATGCGCCGGACGCGTAGCAACCCCACAATTGCGGGGTGCGCGCAGTGGCAAAGCGGCAGATTATCGGACGCGCTAGCTTTGGTTCCGGAAACTCGACCGTGCTCAAACTCCTCGACAAATCTTCCCCCCTTGGGAGGCCGCGACTGGTCGGACTCACGGTGGGCGACGTGATCGCCATGCTGGAAACGTTCGACCCATCAGCGCCGCTGCTGGTGAACGGGGAGAATGGCGGGCTCGAGGAAGTGCTCGGCTTCCGCGCCACCGGCGTGGCGCTCAACGTCAACAGCGCCGAAGGCTTCGGTCCGCATGACCTGCCCGATCCCGGGCGGCGGCCGGACACGGTGGCAGTGGTGCTGCGGGCAGCCGGCTGACTACAACGCCAGTTTGAAACCTTCGTGGCTCTTCTGGAACCCCAGCCGCTCGTAGAAGCGGTGGGCGTCCAGCCGTTTCTTGTTCGAGGTGAGCTGGACCAGGCCGCAGCCGCGGGCGCGCGCCTCGGCGACGGCCCACCGGATCATCTCGCTGCCCAGACCAAGGTTGCGGTGGTCGGGAGCGACGTGGACCGCCTCGACCAGGCAGCGCCACTCGCCGAGCCGGTTGATGCCGGGGATGAAGGTCAACTGCAGTGTACCTACCGGACGGCCGGCGAGTTCGGCGACCACCAGCCTCTGGTGGGATCGGCATCGATGGCCGCCAGCGCGGCGAGGTAGCGCGGATGGTCGGGCCGGTCGGGTTCGTCAGGGGTGGCAGCGACACTGTCGTCGACGATGAGGCGGACGATGAAGCCGAGATCGGCGGCGCGTGCATCGCGGTAGGAGAGGCGGCTCACTGCAGATCGTCCCCGAAACCCAGATATCGAGCCGACTAGCGGAAACGATCGATTCGAGGAACCTCGGTGTCCGCTGCCGCCCGGCGGCGCCGACGATGCCGGTCCGGCTTGGCTGAAAGGTCTAGGCGCGGCCGCTTGACCGAACAATCGGACTCTCTGCCTATTGGCGCGGGGAGAGGGGCCTTCGATGGACGCGAGACTGCTGTGGCTGGCGCTTGGGGCATTCGCCGGCAGCGTCGAGAGCTCGCTCATTGTCGTCGTCATGCCCGATGTCGCCGCCGAAGTCGGGGTCTCCGTCGCCGAGGCCGGTTGGCTGATCTTCGTCTACTCGCTGGCCTATGGCATCGGCACGCCGATCCTTGCCACGCTGTTCGGGCATGTGGACCGACGCACCGTGGTGGCGGGGGCCGAGTTCCTGTTCGGAACCATGGCGCTGCTGTTTGGCCTGCTGCCGGGCTACCTGCTGCTGCTGGGGGCGCGCACCTTCCTCGCGACCGGCGCCGGGATGTTCACCTCGACCGCGCAATCGACGGCTGTCAAGCTCGCGGCGCCGGGCAAGCGCGGGAGCGCGATCTCGACGGTGGTGATGGGCGGCTCGATCGCCGTGGCGCTGGGGGCGCCGCTGGCGGCGCTGGTGGCGAATACGCTGGGCTGGCGGGTGGCCTATGTCGGGCTCGGGGCCATCGCAATCCTTGCGGCGGTAACGATGTGGCTGCGGCTCCCCGGCAATATCTACGGCGACAGCCGGACGCTGCGCGAGCGGCTCAGCGTGCTGAAGGTGCCGGGCGTGCCGATGACGCTGCTCTCGTCGGGCCTGCTGGTCATGGGCACGTTCACGTTTTTCAACTTCCTGGCCCCGGTGACGACGGACCTCGTCGGGCTCGACAGGTCGATGATGCCGCTGGTGATGCTGGCGTTCGGGTGCGGGGCGATGCTGGGCAACCACTTCGGCGGCCGGATGGCGGACCGATACGGCGGCAAGCGGACGACGCTGCTGATGATCGGGATCGTGATTGCCCTGCTCGCCGGATTGCCGTTGCTGGTGCAACTGCCGCACTGGATCGCCGGACCGGCCTTCTTCGGCTTCATGCTGATCTATGGTGCGACGGCGTGGGGGGTGATGCCGCCGCAGCTGCATCGGCTGGCGTCGCTATCGGCAAAATCGGTGCAGCTGTCGGCGGCTCTCAACCTGACGGCGATGAATATCGGCGGCGCCCTCTCGGCGCTGCTCGGGGGCGTGGTGCTCGAACGCTGGGGGCTGACCTGGCTGGCACCCGTGGGGGCGCTGGTGGTCGTGCTGGCGCTGGTGGCGGCATGGCTGGCCCCGGCGGGCAGCGAGCACTAGGGGCTCCATCGGTGATCGCCGGACCACCCCCTCGATCCCTCAAGGGGGAGGGAGGGGAGAACTGCCGGGGAGGCCTAGCCTAGACGCGCTTGCCCTTGGGGCTCAGGGCGTAGGCGACGGCGAGGACGACGATCGCCAGGATGGCGGGCAGGGCCGCTATCCACTGGTTGCCGGCGACGAGCACCGCGGCACCGGCCCACATGATCGAACTCAGGGCCTCGGAGATGGTGGCGACGCGCGAGGCGACCTGGCGGCGGCGGAACATGGCGCGGCGCATCGGCACGCGGAACCAGAGCTGGATGGCGGTGGCCGAGCCGGCCGAGACGGCGACGAATGCAGCGGTGATCCAGGCGAGTTCGAGCGAGGCGATGGCGAGGCAGACGAGGACCGGCGCGAAGATCGCCGCAACCGACATGGTCACGGCCTCGATCTTGGCGATCAGCACGGCCCGGGGCGAGATCGGCGCGGTGACGACGAGATCGTGCGCGTCCTCGCCCGAGATGGCGAGCCAGCTGAGGCCGCCGGCGAGCTGGCCGGCCGCCATGACGATCACCGGGATGACCACGACATAGGTGCCGGCGTTCTGTCCGTAGGAGACCCACAGGAACAGCGCCGGCGGGAACAGGTAGAGGATCTGCATCAGCGTCTGGCTGAGCAGCCAGGGATCGCGGCGCAGCAGCTTCCATTCCTTGACGCGCAGGGCGTGGCGCTGGCTGGCCTGGCGGAACGGGCGGGTGGAGGCGGTCTGCTGGACGCGGGTGGCCGAGACGCCGGCGGCGGCGATAGCATTCTGGGCGAAGCTGGCCGATGTCAGGCGGATCACCAGGGCGAGCGTGCCGAAGCCGAGGGCGACGACGAGCAGCATATCGGCGACGTTGCCCATGGCGGCGCGGGCCGGCAGCCAGATCAGGTTGCCCACCTCGGGCGCCGCCGTGATGAACTCGGGCGACTGCAGCACGGCGTAGCGGTTCATGTTGCCGAAGCTGAGAATGGCGACGGCCTGGATGCCGATGACGAAACCGGCGCCGACGATGCCGGCGATGATCTGCGCCGCGAGGCGCGTACGGGCGGGACCGATGGTGCGGAACAGGCCGATGGTGACCAGCACGGAAATTGCCGCGGCGAGCGCTCCGAAGCCGGCGAGCACGCCGTAGGCGGCGAGCCATTTCGGCCCGTCGTGGGCGGCGAGGGTGTTGATGATCGGGCTGGCCAGCAGGCAGGCGAGCAGCACGGTGGCAAAGGCGGTGGCGCTGGTGCGGACGGCGAAGACGCGGGCCGAGGAGGCGGGCGAGCTCAGGATAAGGTCGAGGTCGGAGCGCGCGTAGTAGGCGCGGGTGATCGACTCGAGCGCCTGGCTCAGCATCACGGTCCAGAACAGGAAGCCGGTGCCGGTGACGGTGACGAGCGTCGCCTTGTCGGGGCCGATGCCCGCGGCCATCCACGGCGCCATCAGCGCGTTCGCGAACAGGTGCAGGCCGATGTAGAACAGGGCCAGCACGCCGAACAGGACGATGCCGCGCACCCGCTTGCCGGCGGTCATCACGGCCAGCCAGTCGCGCCAGGCAAGGCGGAATTCGTGCGCGGCGAACCAGGATAGGGTGGCGGGGGCGAGGCTCATCAGGCGGCGGCCTCGGTGGCGAGGTCGGCCTCCTTCTGTGCGACCAGATCGAGGAAGATCTCCTCGAGCGTGGTCTCGCGGCCGATGCGGGTGCGCAGTTCGGCGAGCGTGCCTTCGGCGACGAGGCGGCCGTGGTTGATGACGCCGATCCGCTCGGCCATGCGCTCGGCGACCTCAAGGATGTGGGTCGTCATGATGACGGTGACACCGGACGCGACCTTCTGCTTCAGCACGTCCTTGACCTGGCGGGCCGAGCCGGCATCGAGGCCGGTCAGCGGCTCGTCGAGGATGATGAGGCGCGGATCGTGGACGAGGGCGCCAGCGAGGGCGACCTTCTGCAGCATGCCCTTGGAAAAGCCGCCGCAGCGCTCATTGGCGTGGGGGCGGAGGCCGAGCCAGTCGATCAGCTCATTCGAATGGCGCTCGGCCTCGCGCGCGTCGATGCGCCAGAGGCCGGCGACGAACTCGAGATACTCGAGCGGGGTGAGGCGATCGTAGACCATCGGCTCGTCGGAGACCCAGGCAACGATCTGTCGGGCGGCGATCGGGTCCCTGGCCGTGTCGATGCCGAGCACAGAGATCGAGCCGGCGTCCTGCCTGAGCAGGCCCGCGACCATGCGGAGAATGGTGGTCTTGCCGGCGCCGTTGGGGCCGAGCAGGGCGTAGAACTCGCCCGCCTTCACCTTCAGCTCGAGGTCAATGACGACCGGCCGGTCGAAGCTCTTCCGGAGCCCGGAAATATCGAGTGCGAACTGGGAGTTGGACATGTGCGGCCCCGCGGATCTGTGCGGAGCCTAGCCGGCAGCGATTGAGGCCGGCTGAACGCGGCCGGTAAACAATTCGCTATTGCGATCCAACAGGATCGACGATGCCGCCGGAGCAGCCTCCATCGGTGGGGCGGGCAGCGCGGATGAGGTCGGACATGCGGGTGCTGTCCGTGACGGTGCCCCACAGGCCGACGGTGACCTCGACGATGATGCGGCGGCTGCCGTCGTCCTCGCAGGCGACGCGGACCCGCTGGCCGGCGCCGGCGCCGAAGGAGTCGTCGAAGGCGGAGCGGATCTCGGCCTGGGTCAGCTGCTTGCCGATGCTGCCGGCGAAGAGGTCGCGGACCCGCGAGGCGTTGAGCTGGGCGAGCAGGGCCGTGGCAGCGGAGTAGTAGGCCGCCTCATCAGCGCCGTAACAGGTGCCGTGCCTGGTCCACTCGTGGCGCTCGAGCTGCGAACGGGTGCCGGGCATGACTTGGTCGAGGGTCTTGCGCAGGTCGGCCGGCAGGTCGACGGGCGGGAGCTGTTGCCAGCGGCCGTCGCGATCGAGCTGCTCGATAGTCGTGGGCACGCTGCAGTATTCGTCGCGTGGCCACAGGCCGTGGAGCGAGAAGTGGCTCGCGTCGAAGCGTGACTTTCCCATGCTGGCGCATTCGGGCTTGTTGCGAACCGTCTCGCAGAAGGCCGGCTCCCAGCTGGCGGCCAGGATGAGGAACTGGTCGGAAGCCTTTGATGCCGTGCCCCGGGCGCTGGTCTCGACCGGTGCCGGCGTTGGCTGCTTCGGCGCCTCGGGCTGGAGCCAGAGGTACACCGCCAGCCCGACAAGCAGGGCGGCCACGAGCAGGAGGGAGAGCCGGGCGTTCATCCGCCGATGCTATCGCCCATGCTCAACGCTGCGTGACGTAGCCGTCCGGCACGCCGCGGGTCGAGAGCACGAACTGCCAGACCTGCAGCACCTTGGCGCGGAAGCCGCCGGCGCAGCACAGCAGGTAGTATTTCCACAGGCGGTAGAAGCGCTCTTCCTCGGGCGTGCGGTCCTTCTTCCAGTTGCGCTCGAAATTCTCGTACCAGGCGCAGAGCGTCCTGTCGTAGTGCGGGCCGATATTGTGCAGGTCGATGACGGTGAACAGGCCGTCGATGGCCCTGCCGACCTGGGCGATGGAGGGGATGACGCCGCCGGGGAAGATGTACTTCTCCAGCCACGCCTCGATGGTCTCGGTGGACCATTGCGAGCCGATGGTGTGCATCATGAACAGGCCGTCGTCCTTGATGACGGAGCGGGCCTTCTCGAAATAGGCGCGGTAGTTCTTGTGGCCGACGTGCTCGAACATGCCCATCGAGACGACGTGGTCGGTCTTGCCGCCGAACTGCCGGTAGTCCTGCACGCGGAACTCGATGGGCAGGTGCTTGTAGCGCTCTCGGCCGTAGGCAGCCTGGTCGGGCGACACCGTGACGCCGACGCAGCGGGCGCCGTATTTCTCGGCGGCAAAGCCCATGAAGGCGCCCCAGCCGCAGCCGATGTCCCAGACCAGCTGGCCCGGCTTTACGCCGATCTTGCGGCAGACCAGGTCGAGCTTGGCCTCCTGTGCCTGGTCGATATTGGTGACGCCGTCGGGCCAGTAGCCGCACGAGCCGGTCATGCGGGCGTCGAGCGAGGCCTTGTAGGCTTCCGTTTCACTGTAGTGCATGTCGGCAACACGCCTGGAACGCGCGATATTCTGCATGTTCAGCACACGGGCCTGGACGACCTGCCAGATCAGGTTCGGCGTGGCGCGGATTCCCTCCGGCACCTTGGAGGACAGGACCTTGTTGAAGAACTCGGCCATGTCTTCGACATCCCAGATGCCGTCCATGTAGGCCTCGCCGAGGCCCAGGGTGCCCTGGCCGTAGAGGCGGGTCCAGAATTCGTTGGAATGGATCTGCGGGTCCCACGGACGGGACCCGTTGAGAACAATATCCGCCTCCTTGAGGAGGACTTCCATTTGAGGGGTGGCGCCCATCGAATCCCTGCTCAATTTCGAACTGTAGAACAGGGGAAGCCAAAGCCCGCCAAGGGCCTAAGTCAAGAGCGGCAGCCAGGCTGCCGCTCCCGGGGACTCACCTAGAGGGTGATGCGGTACTGGCCGAAGCCGTATTCGTTGGTGTGGCCGGTCGCCTCGATCTTCACCGCGGTCACGTCGGCGAGGTGGTCGGCTGCCTTGGGGCCGGTTTCGAACAGCACGGTGCCGCCGAGCGGGGCGAGCGACCAGTTGCTGTCGGCCTTGGGCTGGATGGTCTTCTGGTCGACGATGTAGCGCACGATGATGTCGCGGTTGGTGTCGGGACCCTTGAAGACGATCTTGTCCGGCCCGATGCCGGGGAAGCTGCCGCCGCCACCGGCGCGGTAATTGTTGGTGGCGACGACGAACTTCTGGGCCGGGTCGATCGGCTTGCCGTCGAACATCAGGTCGACGATACGGCTTTCGGCGTTGCCGAGGTCCTCGCCCTTGGGGCCGTATTTTGACGGCCTGGTGATGTCGATCTTGTAGGTGACGCCGTCGATCACGTCGTAGTTATACGACGGGAAGTCGGGGTTGATCAGCGGCGCGTCGGTGGCGCCGGCGGCGACCTGGTTGAAGATGCCGGCGGAGCGGTCGAGCCAGTTCTGCACGTCCTGGCCGGTAATCACCACGGCCTGGATGGTGTTGGGGTAGAGGTAGAGGTCGGCGACGTTCTTGATCGCGACCGGACCCACCGGCACGTCGGTGTAATAGTCCGGGCCGCCGCGGCCGCCGGCCTTGAACGGGGCAGCGGCGGACAGGATCGGCAGGCCGTCCCAGTCGGTGCCCTTCTGCATCTGCTCGAGGTACCACTTCTGGGCGATGTTCACGATCTGCACCGACGGATCGTCGGCAACCAGCGCGAAATAGGAGTGGAGCGGCGCAGCGGTCTCGCCGACGGGGCGGCGGACATAGGCGAGGGTCTCGTCGTGGTCGTCCTGCGCAGCGGCAAGGACGGTGGCGACGCTCTCCACCTTCGGCTTCACCTTGCCGTCGACGCGCTCGTAGATCGGCCGGGCCTCGGAGGTGTGGGAGACGATCGACCACTTGCCGTCGTCGGACTTTTCGAGCAGCAGGTCGATGAGGCCCATGTGCGAGCCCCAGAAGCCGGCCATCACGGCAGGCTTGCCGGCGAGCGTGCCCTTCTCGAGATCGGCGCCCTCGACGCCCTCGAAGTCCTTGGAGTTCGGGAACACCAGGTGCTGGTGGCCGGTGAAGACGACGTCGATGCCCTCGACCGCGGCGAGCTGCAGCGAGGCGTTCTCGCCGATGCCGATATCGGCGGCGATGCCGGAATGGGAGAGGGCGATGACCAGGTCGGCGCCTTCTTCGCGGATCTTCGGCACCCAGGCCCTGGCGGTCTCGACGATGTCGCGGGTGTTGACCTTGCCGCTGAGGTGCGTCGAGTCCCAGGTCATGATCTGCGGAGGCAGGAAGCCGATGAAGCCGAGCTTGACCGTATGCGTGGTGCCAGCGCCGTCCGTGATCTGCTTCTCGATGATCTTGTAGGGCGCGATGTAGGTGGTGTCGCCGAGCGGATCGGCGGCGAGTTCGCCCTTCACCAGGTTGGCCGAGACGATCGGGAAGTTGGCGGCGGCGATGGCGGCATCGAGGAACTCGAGGCCGTAGTTGAACTCGTGGTTGCCGAGCGTGCCGGCTTCGTAGCCGAGGGTGTTCATGGCCGCGATGATCGGGTGCGGCTCGTTGGTCAGGCCCTTCTCGTAGGCGATGTAGTCGCCCATCGGGTTGCCCTGGATGACGTCGCCGTTGTCGACGAGAATCGAGTTGCCGGCCTCGGCGCGGATGGAATCGATGATCGCGGCGGTGCGGGCGAGGCCGAGCGTGTCGTTGGGGGCGTCGGCATAGTAGTCGTAGGGGAAGACTGCGACGTGCAGGTCGGTGGTCTCCATGATGCGCAGGTGGGCCTGGCCGGCCGCTGCCTGGACGGCGAACGGGTGCAGGACCACCGCCGCGCCCAGCGTCGCTGAGCCGGCAAGGAAGGCACGGCGGGAAATGCCATTGTGGTAATTCATGTTGGAAGTCTCCCTGAGCTGAATGATCGTCTGGGGGACGGCCGCAACTGCCGTCTGCCGCTCGCCGATGCGATGCGACATCTCCTCTCCCGCCTGCGTGACGATGCAATGACGGGTGGCGGCATCAGAGTGGCTTTTGACCAGGCGGTCAACAACGCTGTTGGGCCGGCCGGCAGGGAACCCGTTTGCCGCTCCAGCGCTTATTGATAGAATTGAGCGTCAGTCGGAGACCAATCCCCATGAAATGGCAGGGGCGTGAGCGCAGTTCCAATATCGAAGACCGCCGCAGCCAGGGCGGCGGCATGGGCGGTTTCGGCGGCTCCGGCGGCGGTTTCCGCATGCCCGGGGGCGGCGGCATTCCTATGGGGCGCGCCGGCGGCGGGCTGGGACTGGTCGGCATAATCATCGTGCTGGGCATCATCTGGGTCGCCACCGGGCAGAACCCGATCGACGTCCTGACCGGCGGTGGCGGCACGGTCGCGCCGCAGAGCAGCCAGTGGTCGCCGCCGCCGAGCTCGGCGGGCCAGGACGAACTGGCCAACTTCGTCGGCGTGATCGTCAAGGACACCGAGACGTTCTGGGGCGACGAGTTCCAGAAGCACAACTCCACCTACACGCCGCCCAAGGTGGTGCTGTTCACCGAGGCGACGCAGTCGGCCTGCGGCGTGGCCCAGTCGGCGTCGGGACCGTTCTACTGCCCGAACGACCAGAAGGTTTACATCGACCTGAGCTTCTACCAGCAGCTGCGCGACCAGTTCGGCGCGGCCGGCGATTTCGCCCAGGCCTATGTGATCGCGCACGAGATCGGCCATGCGGTGCAGGACCAGACCGGCGTGCTGCCCGAGTTCAACCAGCGGCGCGGCTCGATGAGCCAGGACCAGCAGAACGCCTACTCGGTGCGGGTCGAGCTGCAGGCCGACTGCTATGCCGGCGTCTGGGGCTACTGGGAGAACCAGCAGAACTACCTCGAGCAGGGCGATGTCGCGGAGGCGATCAATGCCGCCAACGCGATCGGCGACGACACGCTGACGCGCGGGCAGGTTAGTTCGCGCAACTTCACGCACGGCACGTCGCAGCAGCGCATGGCCTGGCTAAAGCGCGGGCTGCAGACAGGCGACGTGGCGCAGTGCGACACGTTCAACAACAGTATCTAGATCATGTCCGGACGCGTGGACGGCCTCAGGATCGAGAGGTTCTTCGACGACGGGACGTTCCCGAACAGCCGGCTGCCGCTGCTGTTCTACGAGCAGGCGCTGCCGAGCTACGCGTCGGGGCCGGACCAGATGGAAGCGCTGTTCGTGGAGAATGGCTGGCCACCGTCCTGGCGCGCCTCGGTCTTTACCTACCATCACTACCATTCGACCGCGCACGAGACGCTGGGGGTGGTTGCCGGATCGGCGCGCCTGATGCTGGGCGGTCCCGAGGGGCAGACGTTCGACGTGGAGCCGGGCGACGTGATCGTCATCCCGGCTGGGGTGGCGCATCGCCGGCTTGATTCCAGCGGCGACTTCCTGGTGGTGGGCTGCTACCCGCCGGGCCAGACGTGGGATCTGCTGCGGGGCGAGGGCGGCGAGCGTCCGCGTGCCGACCAGAACATCGCCCGAGTGCCGCTGCCGGGCACCGATCCGGTTGTCGGCGCAGGCGGTCCGCTGGCCGCGCACTGGCGACGGGTCCAGTAAGTCCTTGCGGGCTGCGCAAACCGCGCCAGACGCGGGCGCTGTCCGGCCGGTTCCCGTTCACGACCGGTTTCCCCCAGTTCCCGAAATGACCGGAAAATGACCCTCGGCACGCCGTAGTGCGGCCGGTCTGGGGGCACATTCCGGCCTAGTCTGGTGGGGCGGACGGCGTTGAAGCCTCCGCCGGCGCCTCGCCCACGGGGCGCCGTTTCCAAACCTCACATGGAAGGGAAGGACTCCATGAAGAAGCTCCTGATCACCGTTGCCGTCATCGGCATGTCCTCGGCCGCATTCGCCGAGGCGCCCGACATTGCTTTCGCCACGGCGGATGCGGATAGCAGCGGCGGAGTGAGCCTTGCGGAGGCCCAGGCTGTCTGGTCCGATCTGGACGAAGCGGCGTTCAAGGCCGCCGATACGAGCCAGGACGGCTTGCTCGACCAGGCCGAGTTTGACGCCTATGCGGCCACGCAGGAAGACGCCGAGTAGAGCGCGCCCGCGTGACGGAGAGGGCCGCCCGGGAACGGGCGGCCCTCTCGCCATCGCTGCATCAATAGCGGGCCCTGGCGAGGGGCAACTGCCTATGCGGCGGGTTTTTCGTGTTCCGGCTGCTGCTCGAGGCCCTTCTGGGCGCGCACCAGGTTGAGGAAGCGGGTGAACAGGTAGTGGCTGTCGTGCGGGCCGGGGCTGGCCTCGGGGTGGTACTGCACCGAGAAGATCGGCTTGCCCTCGACCTCGAGGCCGGCATTGGAGCCGTCGAACAGCGAGATGTGCGTCTGCCTGACGTTGCCGGGCAGGCTTTCGGTATCCACCGCGAAGCCGTGGTTCATCGAGGTGATCTCGACCTTGCCGGTGGTCAGGTCCTTGACCGGATGGTTGGCGCCGTGGTGGCCCTGGTGCATCTTCTGCGTCTTGCCGCCGACGGCGAGGCCAAGCAGCTGGTGGCCGAGGCAGATGCCGAACATCGGCTTGCCGGTGTCCATCAGCGCCTTGATGGTCGGCACGGCATATTTGCCGGTCGCGGCCGGATCGCCGGGGCCGTTGGACAGGAAGATCGCGTCGGGGTTGTGCGAGAGCACATCCTTGGCGGTTGCCGTGGCGGGCACGACGGTGACGCGGGCGCCCTGGTGGGCGAGCTGGCGCAGGATGTTGCGCTTGGCGCCGTAGTCGATGGCGACGACGTGGAACTCCGGGTTCTCGAGCCGACCGTAGCCGCCGGTGCGGGTCCATGGGGTCTGGTCCCAGTGGTAGGTCTGGGCCGTGGTGACTTCCTTGGCGAGGTCGAGCCCTTCGAGGCCGGGGAAGGCCTTGAGCTCGGCCAGGATCGAGGGCTCGTGGAAATAGCCGTCGGGCGCATGGGCAATGACGCCGTTGGGCATGCCCTTCTCGCGGATGCGGGCGGTAAGCGCCCGGGTGTCGATGCCGGCGATGCCGATGATATTGCGCTTCTTCAGCCAGGCATCGAGCTTTTCGACGGCGCGGTAGTTCGACGGGTTGGTGATGTCGGCGCGCAGCACGCAGCCGCGGATCCCCGAGAGCGCGGCCATGTTGACCGTCTCGATGTCCTCGTCGTTGGTGCCGACATTGCCGATGTGGGGGAAGGTGAAGGTGATGATCTGGCCGGCATAGGAGGGATCGGTGAGGATCTCCTGGTAGCCGGTCATCGCTGTGTTGAAGCACACTTCGCCGGCCGCGTGGCCGATGGCGCCGATGCCGTGCCCCTCGAGGCGCGTGCCGTCGTCCAGCAGCAGGAGGGCGGTCGCGGGCTTTTGCTGCCAGCCGGTCATGGCGGGGCTCCAAAGGTTCTGGTCGGTGTCGGTTGAGGCCCCTCCTTAGTCGGGGGGCCGGCGGAGCGCAAGTGGCGCACCGGCTTTATTGCGCTATATGGGGTGAGACAAAGACAATCCAAGCGTAGTGGAGACAGCCGGATGCGTGAAGCGATCAGCGAAGGATACAAGGCGGCGCTCAAGGCCGGCGACAAGCGACGCACCGCGACGCTCAGGGCGATCAACGCCGCCATCAAGGACAAGGAAATCGACGCGCGAGGGCAGGGCAAGGAGCCGCTCAACGAGCAGGATGTGCTCGCCCTGCTGCAGAAGATGGTGAAGCAGCGCGAGGAATCGCTCGGCATCTACGAGAAGGCCGGGCGCGAGGATCTAGCCGTGGTCGAGCGCGAGGAGATAGCGATCCTCAACGAGTTCCTGCCCAAGGGGTTGAGCGAGGCCGAGGTCGAGGCGGCGATCATCGACGCGATCCGGAAGACCGGCGCCGAAGGGGCTAAGGACATGGGCAAGGTGGTGGCTGCGCTCAAGGCTGAATTCCCCGGGCGCATCGACTTCGGCAAGGCCTCGGCCAAGATCAGGACGGCGCTGGGGGCCTAGCGCGCCTCATCCGGTCGCCAGCTGTCGCCGCTCGAGCCACCAGGAAAGGCTGGCGGTGCCCGCGGCGCACAGGCTGGAAACGACGCCCACCGCCGGGATGTCGGCATAGCTGACGCCGCTGCTGATCAGGATCGCACCGATGGCCGCGCCAACGGCGATGCCGATATTGAAGGCGGTCGAGATCAGCGACGAGGCAAGGTTCGGCGCGGAGTGCGCGGCGGTGATGACGCGGGCCTGCAGCGGGGTGGAGAAGGCGAAACCGAGGATCGACGTGATCAGCAGGTTGACCGTCATCCACACCTTGTCGTGCATGGCGAACAGCATGGTGAAGTAGAAGAAGGCCTGCAGCAGCAGCACGGCGATGAGCGTCGGCATCGGCTTCCAGTCGGTGCCGCGTCCGCCCAGGTAGATGCCGAGGACCGAGCCGAGGCCCCCGACCAGCAGGTAGATGGGGACGATCTCCGGCGCGATCCGGGTGACCTGTTCCAGGATCGGCACCTGGTAGGTGCCGAAGGCAAGCGCGCCGACCATGACGAAGGTGATGGTCAGGTAGCTGAGCCAGACCTGCTGGTGGCGCAGTTCGCGCACCTGGGCCCCGAGCGTAGCGCTGCGCTCGCCGGGGCCGCGGGTATTCGGGACGCGGGCCACCAGGACGGCCACCGCGACGGCGGCGATGGTGGCGACGATCAGGAACGTCGTGCGCCAGCCGAAGTTGAGCCCGATGGCGCTGCCGCCCGGCAGGCCGAGCAGGTTGGCAACGGTAATGCCGGAAATGAACAGCGAGAACGCCGCCCCGCGCCGCTCCGGCGGCACCAGCCCCACGACGATGACATTGCCGGCGCCGAAGAAGGTGCCGTGGGCAACCGAGGACAGCAGGCGCGCGGCCAGCAACATGCCGTAGTCGGGCGCGATCGCACAGAGAACTTGCGCCAGCGTGAACAGCGCCATCACCCCGATCAGCACCGTGCGCTGCGAATAGCGGGACGTGAGGATGGTGAGGATCGGGCCGCCCACTGCGACGCCTGCCGCATAGGCGGTCACGAGAAGGCCGGCCATGGGAATCGAGACCGCAAGGTCGTCGGCCAGCAGCGGCAGCAGCCCGGAAATGACGAACTCGGCCGAGCCGACAGCGAACGCGGCAAGCGCCAGCGCGTAAATGGCAAACGGCATGGAATCCTCGAAACAGCCTCGGCCGTGGTCAGACCATTTCCTCCGACCCGATGCAAGTTTGGCGCGAATGGCGGCCGGCCATCGAAAGCAGCTTCACCAGCACCGAAAATGCGCTAGCCTCCGGTGCAGCAACGAACATTGGAGGCGGACCGATGGCTATTTCGAGCGATGTCAGGAAGCGGTGGGCGTGGATCACGGGCCTGCGGGGGCTGCTGATGCTGCTCGCCGGCATATATGCGGTGATCTTTCCGGCCCAGGCGCTGGTGGTACTGGTGCTGTTCGGTGGTGCGCTGCTGCTGGTCGACGGCATCCTGGGCCTGTGGAGCCTGACCTTTGGCGGCGCCAGGACCGGCAATTTCTGGTTCGACGTGGTGCGCAACGCGCTCGCCATCATCACCGGTGTGCTGATCCTTATCTCTCCGCTCATCGCGACCGTGCTGACGACGACGTTCCTCGTCTATCTCGTGGCGTTCCAGTCGATCTTCGTGGGGGTGATGGAGATCTGGGTGATCGTGCGCGAGCGCGAGCACTACGCGCGGATCTGGCCGGTGCTGCTGTCGGGCATCGCCTACGTGATCTTCGGGATCGCGCTGCTGTTCTTCCCGCTGACCGCGGCCTGGGTGTTCGTCGTTCTGGGTGGGGTGCTGGCGATCATCTTCGCCATCGGGCTGTTCGGGCTGGCCTGGCGGATGTACCAGTCGGCCAAGGGCGCCGCCTAGGCGCGGGAAAGCCCCCGACTGGCCACAGCCATCGGGTTCCTGCTCAGTCTGTGCCGCCTCCGAGGAGGCGGCATGGGCGGGACTTCGTCCCGGTGGCGGTCGTCCGCCGAACTGTACAAGGTTGGGACTCTCGCCCCGCCCATTGCGATCGGTCTTTTGGCCCTCCGGCACCACGAAGCGATGCAGGAACCGAAGAACCCTAGCAGGGACGGCTCCCCACTAGCCCGAACCTTCTCCGCGATGCCCCGTCGGCACCTCGCGTCGAAGAAGTGGTGGCAAGCTAGCATGGCTGGTATCAGCGGGGATAAGTCACGGGCGGGATGACTTTGCCATGCCGCCGACCTAGGTATCAGCCATGCGCTTCTCCGACGGCTTCCTAGATGAAATCCGGCAGCGCCTGCCGATTTCGCAGGTGGTGGGCGAGCACGTCATCTGGGACAAGCGCAAGAGCCAGCCGGGGCGGGGGGACTTCTGGGCGTGCTGCCCGTTCCATGGCGAAAAAAGCCCGAGCTTTCATGCCGACGACCGGCGCGGCATCTACCATTGCTTCGGCTGCGGGGTGTCGGGCGATCACTTCCGCTTCCTGACCGAAAAGGCCGGGATGAGCTTTCCGGAGGCCGTGGAAAAGCTGGCCGGAATGGCCGGCCTGCCGATGCCGGCGCGCGACGAACGCGAGGAGCAGCGCCAGGAAGCGCGGCGCACGCTCTACGACGTGATGGAGATCGCGACCCAGTATTTCGAGGCGGCGCTCAGCCACAATATCGGGGCGCGGGCGCGGGGCTACCTGCACGACCGCGGGGTGAGCGCGGCGGCGCAGACCCGGTTCCGGATCGGCTACGCGCCCGACAGCGCGAACGGGCTGAAGGAGCACCTGGCCGCGAACGGCGTCTCGGCCCAGGAAATGGTGGACGCCGGCCTCGTGGTGGTGCGCGAGGATTCGCCGCTGCCTTACGACCGGTTCCGCAACCGTGTGATGTTCCCGATCAGCGACTTCCGCGGCAAGGTGATCGCCTTCGGCGGGCGCGCGCTGAGCCCCGACGTGCCGGCCAAGTACCTCAACTCGCCCGAGACCGAGCTCTTCAAGAAGCGGCTCAACCTCTACAACGGCCAGACGGCGCGCGAGGCGGCACGGGCGGGCAAGGCGGTGATCGTGGTCGAGGGCTATCTCGACGTGATCGCCGCGGTGATGGCCGGGTTCGAGGGCACGGTGGCGCCGATGGGGACGGCGCTGACCGAGGATCACCTGCAACTGCTGTGGCGGATGAGCGAGCAGCCGATCCTCTGCTTCGATGGCGACAGCGCCGGGCAGCGCGCAGCGGCGCGGGTGACCGAGCTGGTGCTGCCGCACCTGCAGCCGGGGCGGACGGTGAAGATCGCGACCCTGCCCGAGGGGCAGGACCCCGACGACCTGATCAAGGCAGAAGGCCGAGGTGCTTTCGCCGACGTCATCGACCGGGCGCGCTCGCTCAGCGACGTGATCTGGAGCATCGAGACCGGCGGCATCGTGCCCGAGACGCCCGAGGCGCGGGCGGCGCTGGAAGCGCGGCTCAAGGCGCGCGCCAACGCGATTGCCGAGCCCAGCGTCAAGCGCCACTACATGCAGGCCTTCGACGAGAAGCTGCAGGCCTTCTTCGCGCCGGTGCGGCAGCAGCGCTGGGAGGGGCGGCGCGACAGTCCGCGCGGTGGCGGCCGTGGCGGCCAATATGGCGCGCGCTCGAACCCTCAGCCGGGGGGCAGGGGCAGTCCGCGCGTGGTGGTTTCGGACACGCTGAGGAATTCGCGCCTGCTGAAGCCGGGCAGGGGTGTCGACGCGACGCCGCGCGAGGCTGCCATCCTGATGACGCTGGTGAACCACCCGGCGCTGGCCGACAGCCGGCTCGAATCACTTGCCTCGCTGGAGCTCTCCTCGCCGGCCTCGCGGAACCTGCTGGGGGCCATGCTCGACCTGGTGACGCGCAATCACGAGATTTCTGCAGCGGAGCTGAAGGCGGCGCTGGGCGCGCGCGGATTCGGCGAGGCGATCGAGAAAATGCATGATTTGCTGGCGCGACAGGGGGTTTGGCAGAGCGCAGCGGAGATCGCCGATCCGGACGCGGAGATCGGATTAAGGCATGCGCTGGCCTTGCATTACAAATCGGTTGAGCTAAATAAGGCCTTGAAAGCAGCCGAATTGGCGCTGGGCGAAGACCCGAGCGAAGAAACATTTGAGCGGCTGCGGGACATCCAGAACCAGATCACCACCGTCGATGGCACAGAGGCATTGATCGAAGGGTTTGGTTCGTTATCAGGTCGCGCGACACGCAGCTTTTGACGAGGCGGCGGGTACGCGCGAATTCGCATTTGGGCGAATCAGTGCTGATGACGGACAAGTGACGGCATATCGGAAAACGTCGCGCCACCCTTTCCCTTTACGATGTCTCAAGCCGTGACCACTTAACGACTTATCGGCGCCCGACCAGGCGGGCACCCGGAGCAGCAAGCTAGATGGCCACCAAGGCAGCGACACAGACGAAGCCCAAAGACGTAGAGAAGCCGGAAACCGGCGCGCCAGAGACTCCCGATAGCCCGCTGCTCGACCTATCCGATGCCGCGGTCAAGAAGCTGATCAAGACCGCCAAGAAGCGCGGTTACGTCACCTATGAAGAGCTAAACGCCGTGCTGCCCTCGGAGGAAGTCACCTCCGAGCAGATCGAGGACATCATGGCGATGTTCTCCGACATGGGCATCAATGTCGTCGACGAGGACGAGGTCGAGGAAGCCGAGCCGGATACGGCCGAGGAAGAGTCCTCCGAGATCGCCGAGCGCACCGGCACCGCGGTCGCCTCCAAGTCCAATACCCGCGAAGGCAGCGACCGGACCGATGATCCGGTGCGCATGTACCTGCGCGAGATGGGCTCGGTCGAATTGCTCAGCCGCGAGGGCGAAATCGCCATCGCCAAGCGCATCGAGGCCGGTCGCGAGACCATGATCGAGGGCCTGTGCGAGAGCCCGCTGACCTTCCAGGCCATCATCATCTGGCGCGACCAGCTGGCCAACGCCGAAATCCTGCTGCGCGACATCATCGACCTCGAGGCCACCTATGCGGGCCCCGACGCCAAGCGCGAAGCCCCGGTGATGCCGTCCGAGATCGAGCGCCCCGCCGACAAGCGCGAGGAGTCAAAGCCTGCCGCCAAGGCGAAGCCGGCGCCGCGCAAGGCCGCGGGCGACGACGAGGACGACTACGTGCCCGAGGAGCCCGAGGCGCCGCAGGATCCGGTCGAGGAAGAGGACGACGACTTCGAGAACTCGCTGTCGCTCTCGGCCATGGAAGCCGAACTCAAGCCCCAGGTGGTGGCGACGTTCGACCGCATCGCCGAGGCCTATGGCAAGATGCGCAAGCTGCAGGACCAGCACACCGAGGATCGCCTCGCCGGCGCCGCGCCGGCCAGCGCGTCCGACCTCAAGAAGCTCGAGGGCCTGCGCGCCGAAGTCATCACCGACGTGAAGTCGCTGAGCCTCAACCAGGGCCGCATCGAGAGCCTCGTCGAGCAGCTGTACGACATCAACAAGCGCCTGGTGCGCCTGGAAGGCCGCCTGCTGCGCCTCGCCGAAAGCTATGGCGTGAAGCGCGAGGACTTCCTCAAGGCGCACTACGGCAGCGAGCTGGACCAGGACTGGGTCGGCACGATCTCGGAACTGGGCAGCAAGGGCTGGACCGAGTTCGCCAAGCGGGAAGTCGACACCATCAACGAAATCCGCGGCGAGATCACCACGCTTGCCACCGAGACGGGCCTCGACATCGCCGAGTACCGCCGCATCGTGCACAAGGTGCAAAAGGGCGAGCGCGAGGCTGCCATCGCCAAGAAGGAGATGGTGGAAGCCAACCTTCGCCTCGTGATCTCGATCGCCAAGAAGTACACGAACCGCGGCCTGCAGTTCCTCGATCTCATCCAGGAAGGCAATATCGGCCTGATGAAGGCCGTGGACAAGTTCGAGTACCGTCGCGGCTACAAGTTCTCGACCTACGCCACGTGGTGGATCCGGCAGGCGATCACCCGCTCGATCGCCGACCAGGCCCGCACCATCCGTATCCCGGTGCACATGATCGAGACGATCAACAAGATCGTCCGCACCTCGCGCCAGATGCTGCACGAGATCGGCCGCGAGCCGACGCCGGAAGAGCTCAGCGAAAAGCTGCAGATGCCGCTCGACAAGGTGCGCAAGGTGCTGAAGATCGCCAAGGAGCCGATCAGCCTCGAGACGCCGATCGGCGACGAGGAAGATTCGAACCTCGGCGATTTCATCCCGGACGTGAACGCCATCCAGCCGATCGATGCGGCGATCCAGTCGAACCTGCGCGAGACCACGACCCGCGTGCTGGCGTCGCTGACGCCGCGCGAGGAACGCGTGCTGCGCATGCGCTTCGGCATCGGCATGAACACTGACCACACCCTCGAAGAGGTGGGCCAGCAGTTCAGCGTGACGCGCGAGCGTATCCGCCAGATCGAGGCCAAGGCACTGCGCAAGCTCAAGCACCCGAGCCGGAGTCGGAAGCTGAGGAGCTTCCTCGACAACTGACGGAACAGGATCAGGGCGCCATGCCGACGATTTCCATCTTCTTCGGCATGGTGATCAGATGTTCTGGCGCGATCACGCCCCGCCTCATTTCCACGTGCTGTATCAGGGCTTCGAAGCTAGTGTGGCCATAGCCAGCGGCGAAGTGATTGAGGGCAGCTTGCCGAAAACGGCGCGCCGGCTCGTGAGGGACTGGGCACAGGCTCACAGGGCAGAATTGCTCGCCAACTGGGAGCGGGGTAGGATGATGAAGTCCTTCTTCTCCGTCCCTGGAGCCGATGAAGATGATTGAGTACGTGAGTGTTCTGAAACTCAAGGCGCTTGAGGGGCATCGGCTATGGCTGCGGTTCTCCAATGGCGAAGAGGGCATTCGTGATTTTGCTGACATACTGGCCGCGGGCGGCGAGGTCATCGAGCCAATTCGCGACGAGGCGATGTTCAGCCGAGCGTTTCTCAGCCGTGGCGTTCCGACATGGCCGAGTGGTCTGCAACTAGACCCGACGAACCTTCACATGGAACTCGCCGCCATGCATGCCCTCACGGTTCCGGCGGCAGCAGAGTAGTCCACGGTTTCGGCGAGCGTCATGGCCGCGTCGGTGCATAGCACGATGATGTAAATCAAGCGCGTTTGCCGCCGTTACCCTAGCCTTGGCGCGAAAATCGCGGTGAGGCAAGATGATGGACAAGCTCGACTTCAAGAAGACGATGAAGCCCTACTGGCAGCCGCCGGTCGGTCAGTTCGTGGTGGTCGAGGTTCCCAGGCTCAACTTCATCAAGGTGGATGGCAAGGGCGATCCGAACACCGCCGTGGAGTATGGCACGGCGGTGCAGTGGCTCTACACGATGAGCTACACGCTGAAGTTCACCTCGAAGTCCGACGGGCGCGACTATGGCGTGGCGCCGCTCGAAGGGCTGTGGTGGGCCGAGGACATGTCCAGCTTCGGCTCCGGAAACAAGGACGACTGGCTGTGGACGGCGATGATCATGCAGCCGGACTGGATCGACGCGGCGATGTTCGCCAAGGCGCTCGACAAGGCCAAGGGCAAGCTCGGCGCGCCGCCGCCGAGCCTGCGGCTGGAGGCGTTCGACGAGGGGCTGAGCGTCCAGACCATGCATGTCGGGCCGTACAGCGCCGAGGCGCCGACCATCGCGAAGCTGCATGGCGAGTTCCTGCCGGCCAACGGCCTCGTGGAGAACGGCCATCATCATGAGATCTACATCAGCGACCCCGGACGGACAGCGCCGGAGAAGCTCAAGACGGTGATCCGTCAACCGGTCAGGCGACGCTAACCGTGGACAAAGGCGCCGGGGCGTCCTAAAGCCAGATCGGTTGGCATGACGGACGAGGAGCCTCGAAATGTCGTTCTGGAAGAACCTGTTCGGTGGTGGCGGGGCGGCCTCGAAGTCGATCGAGCCGGCGGTGGTCGGCGAGGAAAGCTACAAGGGCCACACGATCAAGGCGATCACCATGACGGTCGGCAGCGAGTACCAGCTGGCCGGAACCATCGAGAAGGACATCGGCGGCGAGCTCAAGAGCTACAAGTTCGTCCGCGCCGACCGCTTCTCGTCCAAGGAAGACGTCGTGAGCTTCTCGCTGGCCAAGGGCCGGCAGATCATCGACGAGCAGGGCGACGCGATCTACCGCTGATCGGCGCCGACAATCCGCAACATTCTCCGGCCTGGCGCCGGCAATCCTCGCCTCCGGGGCGAATGGAGACAGACATGGCCAAGAAACCCACCGCCCGCAGCGAATTCGTGCTGTTCGACGTGATCTATGAAGACGACAGCCAACGCTCCAACCGCAAGGTGCCCGCAGACCTGCTTGGCGGCCTCGACGGGGACGAGCCGGCAAAGACGTTCATCATGGACCAGGACCTCGCCATCGCCGAGAAGTCCGGTGTGCCTCCGCTCCAGATCAAGACCCTGAAGCGCAGCGGGAAGTAGTTGCCCGCCGCCTGTCACGCGACAGCAGGGCGGGCCCGACGGTTCCGGAGACTACCGTGACGACCCCGATTGTCTATCATATCCCCGTCTGCCCGTTCTCGCAGCGGCTCGAGATCCTGCTGGCGCTGAAGGGGCAGCGCGCCGCCGTGCGCTTTTCCAAGGTGGACATCACCAGGCCGCGCGAAGCCTGGCTGCTGGAACTGAGCCGGGGCAGCACGGCACTGCCGATCATGGATACCGGCAATGGCGTGCTCAAGGAGAGCCTGGTGCTGCTGCGCTACCTCGACGAGGCGATCGCCGGACCGGCGGTGGCGCGCACCTTGCCCTATGAGCGTGCCGTCGAGAACATGATGATCGCCATGGAAGGCGATTTCACCGGCGCGGGCTATCGCATGGTGATGAACCAGGACGAGGCCAGGCGCGATGCCATGCGCGATGCGATGCTGGCGCAGTTTCGCCGGCTCAACGACTATCTCGAATGGCGGAATCCGGACGGGACCTATCTGTTCGACCGCTTCGGGCTGGCGGAGGCGGTCTTCACGCCGATGTTCGTGCGCTTCGCCTTCCTCGACTACTACGAGGGCTTCGAACTGCCCCCGGGTGCCGACTATGACCGGGTGCGGCGCTGGCGCGAGGCCTGCCTCGCCCACGAGGCGGCGCAACAGGTCAGCGCCGAGGAAGTGGTGAAGGTCTACTACGACTATGCGCGCGGGGCAGGGAACGGCGCATTGCTGCCGGATCGAACGCGATCGAGCTTCGTGTTCGAGCCGGACTGGCGGGAACGGCCGTGGCCGCCCAAGGACAAATACCGCCCGGCGGCCAGCGACGCCGTGCTCGGGCTGGCCTAGCCTCCCAGCGCCTTGTTCACGGCCGGCTTCACCACGGTTCCGAACAGCTCGATCGCCTTCATCACCTTGTCATGGGGCAGGGTGCCGACGCTCAGCTGCAGGCCGAAGCGATCATGCTTGAACCACTCGTGCTGCATCAGGATCTTGTCGATGACCTGTTGCGGCGATCCCATGAAGTAGGCGCCCGAAGGGCTGGCGCCCGCCTCGAACTGGGCGCGGGTGCCGGGGGGCCAGCCACGCTCGCGGCCGATGCGGCTCATGGCTTCGTGGTGGGCCGGAAACGCGATATCGAGCGCGTCCTGGGAATTTTCGGCGATGAAGCCGTGCGAGGAGATGCCGATGGGCAGCTTGCTCACGTCGTGGCCGACCTTCTCGGCCGTCATCCGGTAGAGCTGGGTGAACTGCTGGAAGGCTTCGGGATTGCCGCCGATGATGGCGATCATCAAGGGCAGCCCGTAGTAGGCGGCGCGAGCGACGGAATTGGGGGTGCCGCCGACGGCAATCCAGAGCGGCAGCGGATCCTGGATCGGCTTGGGATAGATGGCGATGCCGGGGATCGGCTTGGTGTGCTCGGAGCCGGGCCAGTTGACCTTGCCGCCCTTGCGGATCTCGAGCAGCTCGGCGAGCTTTTCCTCGAACAGCGCGTCGTAGTGGTCGAGCTCGTAGCCGAACAGGGGGAAGCTTTCGATGAACGAGCCGCGACCGGCCATGATCTCGGCGCGGCCGTTCGACAGCAGGTCGAGGGTGGAGAACTGCTGGTAGACGCGGATCGGGTCGTCCGAGCTCAGCACGGTGACGGCGGTGGAGAGGCGGATGCGCTTGGTCACCGCGGCCGCCGCCGCAAGGATGGTGACCGGCGCCGAGGCGACATAGTCCGGGCGGTGGTGTTCGCCAAGGCCATAGAAATCGAGCCCGACTTCGTCGGCGAGCTTGATCTCCTCGAGCAGGTCGCGAAGCCGCTCGGCGGGGGACTGCAGCCTGCCGCCGTTCAACTGGTCGGGGGTGTTCTCGGCGAAGGAGTAAAGACCGATCTGCATGGCGCGCACCTCATGTATTGCGCCCTACATGGCCGTGCATTCGGGCCGAAGCAAGAACGCACAGCCCTGTAACTCAAACGTTGCTGCCAGGCACGTAGGCGTCGGCAACCGGCCGCGCGGTGCTCGAAGAGGGAGCAGGCGCTCCGGCCTGGCGGTGAATCTCATCCACCAGTGCCTGCGGCAGCTTCAGCTTGAAGGCGAGCGCTTCGAGGTAGCTGCGCTCGGTGGCCGTATCCGGCTTCATCGCGACCAGCGAGGCGGCGTAGATCTCTGATGCATGCTCCGGGGTGTCGGCGCGGGCGACGACGGCGTCGATGTTGAGCGGGCTCGCCAGTTCGTCGAAGACGAAGGCCTTCTCCTCGGCCGAAAGCGGCATCGTCTCGAGCCTGGCAAAGATGCGTTCCTTTTCCTCGGCGTCGATCTGGCCGTCGGCCTTGGCGGCGGCGATCATGGCGCGGACGAGGGTCTTGCCCAGTTCCTCCTGCTGGTAGGCGGCCTGGGGCGGCGGCACGAAGGCATCCTGGGACGAGGCCGCGGCACCCGACTGCTGCTCCTTCTGATACTGCTGCCAGGCCGAATAGGCGAGGCCGCCAACCGCGGCCACGGCGCCAACCTTGGCCACATTGCCGACCAGCTTGCCGAGCCCGCCGCCCGAGAGGAGCATGCCGGCGGCGAGGCCTGCCGCCCCGGTCATCGCGGTCCGCTGGGCGTTGGGGTCGGTCTGCAGGGCCTTGATGATGCCGTCGATGTTGAACATGGCGCACTCCCGGTTATCTCGTCCCTCGCAATTAGGTACGGCGCCGCCGCGACGCAAGGATGACACGTCGGCGCAGTGCGCAGCGGCGCGCCGCGTGGTCAGCCGGGGTCGCCAAGGCAAAAAAGGTCCCGGCGGGTGCCGGGACCTTAAGGTCGCCTCGGAGGGAGGGCCGAGGCCGGACGGGTACCCGTCCGCTATTGTTGGTCTTGCGATGCCTGGGTTACTGCGCCGGCGTCGTCGCCGGAGCCGCCGGAGCGGTGGTGGCGGGAGCCGCCGGGGCCGGGGTGGTGGCCGGGGCAGTGTTGTCAGCCGGCGCGGCCGGAGCCGTGCTGGTCGACGGAGCCATCGGGGTCGCTTCAGTGCCGGTCGCCGGCGCCTGTGTCATCGGGGTCGCCGGCTGCGTCGTCGTCGCAGGGGCTTCAATCGCCGGAGTGTTGTTCACAGTGGTCGAAGTGGTGGACGGACCGGAGTTGGCCGAGAAGACCAGATAGCCGATCGCCAGAAGGGCCAGTGCCACGATGATGCCGACGAACCAGCCGGTTGCGCTCGATTCACGGGTGTAGGTCGTGGACGTGCGCTTAAGCCCGTCATCGGTCGTATAGACGGTATCGCGTTCGGGGACAGCCATGGTCAAGCTCCTTTGTTTGAGTACCGTATGGCCGCAAGAACGCGGTAGCCGCGGGAAACGTTCCCGGACGCCGGATCATTTGCGATCCCGACTCAGCCAGCCGCCGCAAATACCTGAGGCTGATGGCAATCTCACTGTGCCGGCGATGAAGAAAGTCTGTCGTTGTCCGCGGGACTTTCCGACGATTTTGTCGGTTTGACCGCCTTGGGGCCCTTGCCGATGGTCTTGGTCTGCGCCGACACCCGGTCGATGTAGGCGAGGAACAGCGCCGACACCACGAAGGCGAGGTGGATCAGCGTGTACCACATCAGGTGCTCGGTGGTCTGGGTGTTCACGTTGAGGAAGATCTGCAGCAGGTGGATCGAGGAGATGGCCACGATCGTCGAGGCTACCTTGATCTTGAGCGAACCGGCATCGATCTCGCCGAGCCAGTGCACCGAGTTCTCGTCGTCGAAGCGCGAGACGTAGTTCTCGTAGCCCGAGATGATCACCATCACCACGAGGCTCGCAACGAGCGCGGCGTCGATCAGGCCGAGCATCTTGAGGATCGCATCGGCTTCCCCGATGTCGAAGACGTGGCTGATGAAGTCCCACAGCTTGACGCCGAACGTGGCGGCGTACACCGCCAGCGCCACGGCGAGGCCGAGGTAGAACAGGACCAGGACCCAGCGGGAGGCAAGGATCACTCCCTCGATGATCAGTTCGAGACGCTTGGGCATGCTGGCTCCGCTGGTTGTCGGACCGCAAGGCATAGAGGAAACATGCGGCCACGCAAGTGGATGGTGTGCCGCAGGGCAAACAGAAAGGGCCGGGAATGATCCCGGCCCCTGATCGTTTGCGGATGCGGCGCGCCTAGTTGTTGGCCAGGGTCACCAGCGGGGTGATGCGCTTCAGCACCACACGGCGGTTGAGCGGCTCGGCAGCCTGCGTCTTCACCTTCAGGTAGCGCTCGCCATAGCCCTGGGTAACCAGGTTCTCCGGCGGCACGTCGTAGAAGTCGGTGAGGATGCGGGCGACGGTCGCGGCGCGGGCATCGGACAGGATCAGGTTGGACTGGTCGCTGCCGACGGCGTCGGTATGGCCTTCGATGAGGAAGACCTCGCCCGGGTTCTTGTCGAGCAGCTTCAGCATGGCGTTTGCCACCTTGCTGAGGGCCCCGACCTGGCTGCGCGAGATGGTCGCCGCACCGGTGTCGAAGGTGAGGCTGCCCACTTCGACGCGGCGGACGGAGTCGCGCAGGCGGGCCGAACGCTTCACGTCCTCGATCGTGTAGATCTTGCGGACGCGCTCCACCGGGGGCTCGCCGAAGAAGTCCTCGACGTCGGCCTCGTCGGCATAGTCAGCGTCGAGCACGTAGTCGCGGATCGGGATGGTGAGACGCAGCGGCGGCAGGTCGTCGCCCGGGTCACGCCAGTTGGTGAAGTAGTCGGCGTCGTTGTAGTTGCGCTCGTCATACGAGGCCAGGATGTACTCGCGACCGTCCGGCATGATGCGCGAACGGCGCAGCACGTTGCCCCAGCGATCACGGATGGTGACGATCTGCACGCCGTTCGGGCGTTCGATGGTCTCCTTCACGCGGCCGTTGGACAGGCGCTCGTAGTAGACCTGGTCGGCGTCGCCGTCGCGGATGCGGTCGAAGTCCTGACCCGGGTTCGAGATCACCAGGTTGATGCCAACCTGGAAGATGAAGCCCGAGTTCGTATAGTTGTTGCCACCCGGCGGGGGGGTGGCCGGACCGTTGCCGCCCGGCTTGCCACCATTGTTGTTCGTCGTGTTGTTGTTGGTGGTGTTGTTCACCGTGGTGGTGGTGTTGGTGACATTGGTGACGTTGGTCACGTTCGTCACATTGTTGATGATGGTGACGTTCTGCGGCACCTCGATCGGGGGCAGCGCATTGGCCTGGATCTGCTCGCCCTGGACCTTGGCGATGTCCTGCACGGGAGCAACCGCGATGTCGGCTTGCGCCGCCTTGTCGCTGGCCGGCGGCGGCGCCGCGGGCTCGGCTGGGGCGGCCGGCTGTTCGGCCGCCGGCTGACCAGCAGCGGACTCGGTGGTCACGTCCTTGGAGCTGTCCAGCACGGGGGCCGCCTGCTCGGGCTTCACCGTTTCCGGCAGCACTTCCAGGGCCTGCGGCGTCACGTCCACGTTGGCACCCGGCAGGTCGGCGATCGGCGGCGGTGCCGGCTGCGCGGGAGCGGCAAGCTCCGGCACCGGGGGCAGGGTGATGTTGTTCTGCGCCAGGCACTGGGCAACGTCATTCACGCCGAGCACGGCGCACAGGTCGGCGAACTGCTTGTTGGCTGCGTCGATGGTCGACTGGCCGGCGGGATCGCCGTTCTGCAACTGGCCGATACCGACGTTGTACAGTTCGACGGCCGTGTTGAGCTGGTCGAGCGCCGCCTGCTCCGGATTGGCAGCGTTGGCGTCCGCCGGCTGATCGGCGGGACCAGCCTCCGTCGGCTGTTCGGCGGCGGGCGCCGGCTGCTGCGCGGCAGCGGGCTGTTCCGCCGGAGCGGGCTGTTCGGCGGGAGCGGGCTGCTCGGCCGGGGCCGGCTGCTCGGTCGGTGCGGGCTGCTCGGCGGGTGCGGGCTGCTCAGCTGCCGGAGGGGCCGGGAGCGGCGGAAGATCCTGGCCGATGCACGACTTCACGTCCGGGTAGCCGTTGGCGAGGCAGAGCTGCTCGATCTTTGCGGCGGCAGCGTCGGCCTTGGCCTTGGCGGCGGCATAGTCGGTGGCAGCGAGGTTCAGGGCGGCCTGGTAGTCGTTCACGGCAGCCTGGAGCTCGGCCACGAACTGGGCCTGTGCATCGGTCGCGGCTTGCGCGTCGGCAGCGGCCTTGGCGTCGGCGGCAGCCTTGGCGTCCGCAGCGGCCTGCGCGTCGGCGGCAGCCTTGGCGTCTGCGGCGGCCTGCGCGTCGGCGGCAGCCTTGGCGTCTGCGGCAGCCTGTGCGTCTGCGGCAGCCTTGGCATCTGCGGCAGCCTGTGCGTCGGCGGCAGCCTTGGCATCTGCGGCAGCCTGCGCGTCGGCTGCAGCCTTGGCGTCTGCAGCGGCCTGCGCGTCGGCGGCAGCCTTGTCCGCAGCGGCCTTGTCATCGGCCGGGGGGGCAGCGGCGGGCTTGCCGCCGGTGATTGCCGCAATGCATTCCTCGACGCTGGCATAGCCGTTCACGATGCAGGCTTCCTTCAAAGCCTGCTCGGCATTGGCGATGGCGTCGGCGTCGCCGGACGCCTGGGCGTCCTGCAGGGCCTGGTATTCGGCCTGCTGCGCGAACGCGGCGCTGGGCACCAATGCGAGAACGGCGAGACTGGTGCCGGTGAGGAGCCAGTTTCGAATGCGCATGGGTCTTGTCCTTTTTTTGGAGTCAATTGTTTCGTGAAGTGACGCTGTGCTGCTGAACCGGACCTGAACGGCGCCGGCAGGCCTTCCGCAGTTGTCGACATACCCCCGTCGGATACCCAAACTCCTCAAGCGAATCCCGGTTCCCGACGCGCCGACAGGATGTGGCAATCGTGGCACGAGTGCGACCCCCTGGCTGCTCGTCGGCGGCCGGGGACCGGCAATTGCGCCCCGCTGGACGAAACCGGCGGCATCGGGCTTGGGGCGCCACGCGCGCCATGGCATTGCTCTGTGGCATCGAGGAAGAGCGTCGTGGACCTAATCGTTACCTACTGGCCGTTCGTCGCGGGGCTGCTCGCGACGGGGATCATCTCCGGCATTGCTGCCGGGCTGCTCGGCATCGGCGGCGGCGCCATCATCGTGCCGGCGCTCGCCACCAGCCTGCAACTGATGGGCTATGACGGAGACGTGGTGCAGCACGTGGCGGTCGGCACCTCGCTGGCCATCATCATCCCGACCGGCATCGCCAGCGCGCGGGCCCACGACAGGCGGGGCGCGGTGGATCGGGAGGTGCTAAAGCTGTGGGCGCCGGTGATCGTCGCTGCGACCCTGCTGGGCGGGCTGATGGCGGGCCTCTATTCCGGCAACGTGCTGCGTATCGTGTTCGGCGTCATGGCCCTGTTCATCGCGGCCAACATCCTGCTGCCGTTCCAGGAGCGGTTGATGGGCCATCTCGGCGGCTCGCCGCTGACGCACCGGATCTCGGCGGCGGTGGTCGGCTACGTCTCGGCGCTGATGGGCGTCGGCGGTGGCTCGCTCAGCGTGCCAACGCTCCACGCCTTCGGCGCCAGCATGCACAAGGCGGTGGGGACGGGCGCGGCCATCGGCGTATTCATCGCGCTGTCGGGCACGCTGGGCTTCATCGTATCGGGCTGGAGCGTCGCCGACCGGCCGCCGCTGAGCCTGGGCTATATCAGCCTGCCGGCGCTGGTGCTGATCGGGGTGACGGCCGCGCTGTGCGCCCCGTTCGGCGCGGCGTTGGCGCACCGGCTGCAGCAGCGGACGCTGAAGCTGGCGTTCGCCGCCTTCCTCGCCTTCGTCGGCCTGAACATGCTCTGGAAGGTGCTGGCGGGGTAGGGCGGACCTCGCGATCTGCCTCCCTCCCCTTTGAGGGGAGGGATCGAGGTGGGGGTGGCGCGGCGATCATCGATAGACCCCCGCCCCCAGCCCCTCCCCTCAAGGGGGAGGGGGCGACACTGCTCGGCAGCTTAGTGCGCCAGGTCCCAGGTGACCTGCACGTTGATCTGGAAGCTCAACTCGCCGCTGGCGATCGGCACGGCCGAGGGGGCTGCATCGGCGGCCGCCTTCATCATGTAGGGCTGGGGCTGGGTGTAGCCCTGGCTTTCGGCGATGTTGCGGATGGTGCCGAGCTTCTCGCCGGCGGCGCCGGCGTACAGCTCGGCCTTTTCCCGGGCGTCGGCGAACGCTTCCTTGCGGGCCTCGTCGTAGAGCTTGCTGGGGTCGGCGACCGAGAAGCTGATGCCGTTGATGGTGTTGGCGCCGACGTTGACCGCCTTGTCGAGCACGCCGCCGAGGCTGGCGAGGTCACGGACGCGCACGCTCACGTTGTTGAACACCTGGTAGCCGGTGATCTTGGGCGGCAGCTGGTAGCCGTTGGCGTCGCGGGCATCGGAATAGACGTAGTTCGGGTTCACCGAGAAGCCGGAGGTCTGGATGTCGCGGGCCTCGATGCCGGCGGCCTTCAGCGTGTCGAGCAGGTCGGCCATGGCCTTGGTGTTGGCGTCGAGCGCCTCGCGCGCCGTGGCGCCCTGGGTGGTGACCCCCGAATTGATGAAGGCGGTATCGGGCGTGGCCGTGACCTCGCCGAGGCCGCTGATCGAGATGGTGCCATTCATCGGGCTCTCCTGGGCAAGCACGGGGGCGGCGCTGAGCGCAGTCGCGAGCATGAAGGGGATGATTGCGGCGGTGAACGGACGCATGCGTCTCTCCTGTTGGTGGCCTTCGACGGGGCGAACATGCCCGGCCAATCGGGTGTTAGTGCGGCATAGCTGAATGGGAATTGAACGCCGCTTCGTCAGGTGAGACGCCGCCTGCAGCCGGTTCCTTGGGACGAAATGGAACGAAAGTTCGAGGCACGTACCTCGACCCCGGCTGGACAGGGTTTGGAGCGACGGGTTAGGTAGCGGCCGCAAGAACCAGGGGGATGCCGTGGCCAATCCGATCGTTCCGTCCGAAGGGATTCTGCTGGGAAGAGCCCGGGTGCCGGGTCACGACCACCCGCGCCTCGTGACCGTGCGCGACGGGGACGTGATCGACATCACCTCGAGGACCGCGCCGACGGCGCGCGATATCGCCGAGATGGACGACCCGGCGGACTATGTCGGAACGACCATGGGCCCGGTCGTCGGCAGCCTTGATCGGCTGCTCGCCAATTCGTGGTCGGGCAAGACCAACCCGGCCGAGCCGTCGCTGCTGTCGCCGATCGACCTGCAGGCGGTGAAGGCGGCCGGCGTGACCTTCGTCGTCTCCCTGCTCGAGCGCGTGATCGAGGAGCAGGCGCGCGGCGACAAGGCCAGGTCGGAGGCGTTGCGCAAGGACATCCTGGGACTGATCGGCACCGATCTCAGCCAGCTCGTTCCCGGCTCCGAGACCGCCATGAAGGTCAAGGAGACGCTGATCGCGCGCGGCGTATGGAGCCAATACCTCGAGGTCGGCATCGGTCCAGATGCCGAGATCTTCACCAAGTGCCAGCCGATGGCGTCGGTGGGGTATGGCGCCGATGTCGGCATCCTGCCGATCTCGGAGTGGAACAATCCGGAGCCGGAAGTGGCGATGGTGGTCAACTCGCGCGGTACTATCGTTGGCGCCACGCTGGGCAACGACGTGAACCTGCGCGACGTCGAGGGGCGCTCGGCGCTCTTGCTCGGCAAGGCCAAGGACAACAATGCCTCGGCCTCGCTCGGGCCGTTCATCCGCCTGTTTGACGGCACGTTCACCCTCGAGACGGTCAAGCAGGCCGATATCGCGCTCAACGTCACCGGCGAGGATGGGTTCGAGCTGACCGGCGTTTCCAACATGAGCCAGATCTCGCGCTCGCCCGAGGCGCTGGTGTCGTCGGCGATCGGCCGCCATCACCAGTACCCGGACGGATTCGTGCTCTACCTGGGCACCATGTTCGCGCCGGTGAAGGATCGCGGCGGCGCCGGCAAGGGCTTCACCCACAAGACCGGCGACGTGGTGTCGATCTCGACGCCCTCGCTCGGCACGCTCAGCAACACGGTGCGGCTCGCCACCGAGGCGGCGCCGTGGACCTACGGGGCAAGCCACCTGCTGCGCGACCTCGCCAGGGCGGGGCTGCTCTAGGCGGGACAAAAGTCACACTTTTGTCGGGCGTGCTTGAGAACAGGACGCCGGCTGTGCAAATACACGCCATCACATGAAGGAACCTCCGATGACCGAACTGCACCATAACCTCATCAACGGCGAGTGGGTCGGCGGCGACGGCGTGGACAACATCAACCCGTCCAACACCAGCGAAGTCGTCGGCGTCTACGCCCGCGCCAGCGTCGAAGACACGCTGAACGCCATCGCGGCGGCCAAGGCCGCCTTCCCGGCCTGGTCGCGTTCCGGCATCCTGCAGCGCTGGGAAATCCTGTCCAAGACGGCGCACGAGATCTTCGCGCGCAAGCAGGAGCTCGGCGAGTTGCTGAGCCGCGAGGAGGGCAAGACCCTGGCCGAAGGCATCGGCGAGGTGACCCGCGCCGGCCAGATCTTCGAGTTCTTCGCCGGCGAGGCGCTGCGCCTGTCGGGCGAGAGCGTGCCGTCGGTGCGCCCGGGCGTCGGCGTCGAGATGACGCGCGAGCCGATCGGCGTCGTCGGCATCATCACGCCGTGGAACTTCCCGATCGCCATTCCGGCCTGGAAGATGGCGCCGGCGCTCTGCTACGGCAACACCGTGGTGATCAAGCCGGCCGACCTCGTGCCGGGCTGCACCTGGGCGATCGTCGACATCCTGCAGCGCGCCGGCCTGCCCAAGGGGGTGCTGAACCTCGTCATGGGCAAGGGCTCGGTGGTCGGCCAGACCATGCTCGACTCTAAGGACATCGCAGCGATGACCTTCACCGGCTCGGTCAATACCGGCCGCCGCGTCGCCGAGGCCAGCGTCAAGGTGATGCGCAAGTTCCAGCTCGAGATGGGGGGCAAGAACCCGACCATCGTGCTCGACGACGCCGACCTCAAGGTGGCGGTGGAATCGGTGGCGCAGTCGGCGTTCTTCTCGACCGGCCAGCGCTGCACCGCGACCTCGCGCGTGATCGTGACCGAGGGCATCCACGACGCCTTCGTCGATGCGCTGTGCGAGCGCACCAAGAACCTGCGCGTCGGCGACGCGCTGAGCAAGGAGACCGAGATCGGCCCGGTGGTCGACGCCGGCCAGCTCAAGCAGGACATGGACTATATCGACATCGGCCAGAAGGAAGGCGCCAAGCTCCGCGTCGGCGGGCAGCGGCTCAATCGCGAGACCGAGGGCTTCTACCTGCAGCCGGCGCTGTTCACCGAAGTGCACAACAACATGCGCATTGCCCGCGAGGAGATCTTCGGGCCGGTGGCGGCGGTGATCCGCGTCAAGAACTACGAAGAAGCACTGGAGATCGCCAACGACACCGAGTTCGGGCTCTCCGCCGGCATCGTCACCACCTCGCTCAAGTACGCGACGCACTTCAAGCGCAATGCCGAGGCCGGCATGGTGATGGTGAACGTGCCGACGGCCGGCGTCGATTTCCACGTGCCGTTCGGCGGCCGCAAGGGCTCCAGCTACGGCCCCAAGGAGCAGGGCAAGTATGCCGCCGAGTTCTTCACGCAGGTGAAGACGGCCTACACGGCTGCCGGCTGATCGGGTCACAACTACGGCTTCGGGGCCCGTGCGCATGGCGTGCGGGCCCCTTTTCTTTGCAGCGCCGCATTGAATCTGTTCGGTAATCCGCCCTGCGTTGCGCCGCCGCTACAGTATTTTCACGATTGCCGTGGCATCAGCGCTGCGACGCGGGGGGCTTTCGCGTCCAGGAACTAACTATGCGTTCTATTTTTTTGGCCAGCGCCGTCCTGCTGGCAGGAGCCGTTGGGGCTCAGGCTGCCGACCTCATGGTCGAAGCGGCACCGGGGGCAGTCGACACCAGCTTCGTCAACAGCGGCATCTACTTCCAGCTGCTTGGCGGCGTGGTGCAGGACCTGCCGGTCAACTACTTCGAGGACGGGCAGGATGACGGCCACGATGACACCGATTTTGGCTACAGCATTGCAGCCACGGCCGGTGTGGTCGTCGTTGACGGCCTGTCGATCGAGGCCGACCTTCTCTACTCGTCTCGCGACTACGCGCACGACGATGTCAACACGTACTCGACGCTCAGCCTGATGGCCAACGCCAAGTACACGGTCGCGCTGAACGACACCTTCAGCGTCTACGGCGGCGTGGGTCTGGGCTACGTCTGGGGCAAGGAAGACTGGTCCAGCGACGCGGCCGACTACGGCAGCTTCGGCTTCCAGGTCATCGCCGGCGTTGGCGCCAAGCTGACCGATAACATCACGGCCGTGGCCGAGTACCGCTTCCAGGACACGTTCGACAAGAGCAACTACAAAGGCTCGGGCGACTACGGTCTGAGCATTCCCGTCAGCACCGTTCTCGCCGGTCTGAAGTTCAGCTTCTAGCCCGGACGGCACTGATTACGGAGGCCCGCGCATCAGCCGATGCGCGGGCCTTCCGTTCACGCGGGCTTCAAGCCATAGACCGAGATCACGTTGCCCTTGCTGGTCGAGAAGCTCTTCTTGAGCTCGAGGCGGGTGACCGGGTCGGTGGGCTCGAACATGCGCTTGCCCCTGCCGGCCACCACCGGGTGAGTGATGAGGGTCAGTTCTTCAAGCAGGCCGGCGAAGAACAGCTGGCGCGCCAGCGACACCCCGCCCATGACGGCGATCTCGCCGCCCGGCTTCGACTTGAGGTCGCGCACGAAATCGAGAAGGTCGCTGGCGATCAGGGTCGAGTTCTGCCAGGCAAGCTGATCCTGCCGCAGCGTATGCGAAGCCACGTATTTCGGCATGTTGTTGATGAAGGCGCCGAAATCGGCGTCGGCGCTGGCGGTCGGCCAGTAGCCCGCCCATTCCTGCCAGCCAATGCGGCCCATCAGGACGGTGTCGATCTTCGACATGGATTCGCCCAGCAGCGCCCCCAGTTCGTCGTCGAAGGCGTCGAACTGCCAGAGGTTCGGCGCCTCGATGACGCCGTCGACGGAGTGGAAGAAGCCTGCAGTGACCTTGCGCATCAATGTTGTCCTCGCTGTCGGGTGACCGAGATTGGCACCGTTTCGAGGACACAACGAGCGGCCGACGGCGCAATCGACATGCGCTGTGAAGAAACTTCCCGACGCATGGAAATGGTGGGCCCACCAGGACTCGAACCTGGAACCAGAGTGTTATGAGCACTCGGCTCTAACCATTGAGCTATGGGCCCCATCCGGCGAGCGGATGGTGCCTCATAGCAAGGGATGCCGGGGAAGCAAAGCGGCTTGGCGCTGGCCCCGGGGGAGATGTCAGGCGCCGGTCGAGGCGACGCTGTCCTTGAGGGCGGCGAGTTCGGCCTCGGCGCGCAGCGCCCGGTCGCGCCAGTCCTCGATGCTCAGGCCATCGAGGCGGGCCGGCTGCGTCGCCGGCTCGGTCGGCTCGGGCTGCGGCGCGCCGGTGAGCCTGGCGTGCAGCGCCGCGATGTAGTCGGCATCGTCCGGGTGGAGCGTGCCGGCCGTCGACTCGGCGAGCCAGCGGTTGAGGTCGGCGATGGTCTCCTCGTTCATGCTGCCGTTTGCCAGCAATTCCTTGATCAGCGCTTCGACCTGCACGGGCTTCTCCTTGTTGTCAGGGCGGCAACCTAGCCAAAGTGCGGCCGGAACGAAACCCGGCGCGACAACAGGTCACTAAACCTTTGTCGCGGGATGCCTGCCATCCGGGCGGCCGCCCGACTAGCTCGGCCGGAAGGCCCGGCTGTGGTAGGGCGAGCCGGCGAGGCCGAAGCGCCAGGGCAGGTCGGCGGCCCGGCTGATGCCGATGCGCGGGCCGACGACCACCGGATGCGGCGTTCCGGCCAGGTCCAGCCGGAACGGCGGGGCGTCGAGGCGAAGGCCGTCATGGGCCTTGCCGATGCCCAGCGCCTCGGCCATCTTGCCGGGCCCGGTGCACAGGTCGCGCGGCGCGGTGAGGCCGCGCCGTTCAGACATTTTCTCAATGCCATCAGTGGGTTCGAGGGCGCGGATGAGGACGGCGGAGGCGTCCGCGCAGACGAAGTTCATGCACCAGTGGAGGCCGTAGGAGCGATAGACGTAGACGTGCCCGGGGCCGAGGAACATCGACGCGTTGCGGGGCGTCTGGCCGCGATGGGCGTGCGAGGCGGGCTCGGCCGGATGATAGGCCTCGGTCTCGGTGATGATGCCGCCGACGCCGTCGACCAGGAAGCGGGCGCCGATCAGCTGGCGCGCGACGGTGGTGACGTCCTGGGCGAAGAACGAGGTGAGCGACATGGCCCGACACTGGGGAAGTTTCCCAATGGATGCAAGCCGCTAGACCTTCTTGGTGGTGCCGCCCTGGATGCGTGCGGCGGCGATGCGCAGTGTGAGGTTGATCGACTCGCCGGTATTACCGGTGCCGCCGGCGATGAGCGCGGAATTGTTGCTGGCGGCCGAGGCGAGGTCGGCCTTGAGGTAGGCGCGACGCTTCTCGCTGGCGCTGGTCATCTCGCTGTAGACCGACGCGCGGGGCAGCCAGTTCATGGTGCGCTTCTGGACAATCATGCTGGCCAACCTGAGCCGGCAAGATGAACGAAACATTAACGTCGGCTGAGCGGCTTGCGCGGGCGTGCAAGGCCATGACAATGCTTGCGCATCGTGTCCCGGGAGCCAGCGGCATGTCGGATTCGCTCAAGTTTGGCACCAGCGGCCTGCGCGGGCTTGCCAGCGAGCTGACGGGCGGCGCGGCGCGGCGCTACACCGCGGCGTTCCTGAGCCATGTTGGCACGGTTCCGGAGGGGCGGGTGTATCTGGGCCGCGACCTCAGGGCGTCGAGCCCGGCCATCGTCGCCGACTGCGCCGCGGCGATCCGCGCAGCGGGACTGGAGCCGGTCGATTGCGGCGTGCTGCCGACGCCGGCGCTGGCGCTCCACGCCATGGCCAAGGGCGGGCCGGCCATCATGGTGACCGGCAGCCACATCCCCGCCGATCGCAACGGGCTCAAGTTCTATGTCGCGGCCGGGGAGATCACCAAGGCCGACGAAGCCGGCATCGCGGCCGCGCTGGTCGAGGCGGTGCCGGAGGGCGAGGGCAGGGCGGCGGACGAAAGCGCGCTGGCGGGCGACCGCTACCGGCAGCGCTACCGCGGGGTGCTGGACGCGGGCGCACTGGGCGGCTGGCGCGTCGGGGTGTTCGAGCATTCGTCCGTGGCGCGCGACATGCTGGTGTCATTCCTGACGCGGGCCGGGGCCGACGTGGTCCGGCTGGCGCGCTCCGACGCCTTCGTCGCCGTCGACACCGAGGCGTTCTCGGACGCGCTGTTCGAGCCGCGCTTCGGCTGGATCGACGCGCACAAGCTCGATGCGGTGGTCTCGACCGACGGGGACGGCGACCGGCCGCTGGTGATCGACGGCAATGGCGAGTTCGTGCGCGGCGACGTGGTGGGGATGCTCGCCGCCCGCTTCCTCGGGGCTGATCGGGTGGTGACGCCGGTGACCTCGAACTCCGCCATCGAGGGGGTCGGCTGGTTTGGCCGCGTCGATCGCACCCGGGTCGGCTCGCCCTTCGTGATCGCGGGCATGGAGGCCGCGGCGGTCGGCTCGCCGGGGGCCGTGGTCGGGTTCGAGGCCAATGGCGGGCTGCTGCTCGGCACGGACGTGGCGATCAACGGCAGGGTGCTCGGCGCATTGCCGACGCGCGACGCGGTGCTGCCCATTCTCGCCGTGCTGGCGACGGCGGCCAAGCTCGGCGAAACTTTGGCCGGGCTGGTCAAGACGCTGCCGGTGCGGGCGGCGCTGGCCGACCGGCTGGCGCAGGTGCCGGGCGCGCGCAGCGCGGCGTTCCTCGCGGACCTGGCGGAGACCGAGGGCTACGCCGCGCGCTTCTTCGCGCCGGTCGGCGAGATCCAGAGCCTGTCGAGCATCGACGGCCTGCGCTTCGCGCTCACCTCGGGCGACACGGTGCACTACCGCGCCTCCGGCAACGCACCGGAACTGCGCTGCTATGTCGAGGGCGTGACGCCCGCGCGGGCAACGGAACTGCTGGCCTGGGGGCTGGCAGCGGCCGGGGCGGTGGTGCGGTAGCGATGTACCGTTGTCAACTTTGATCGATCAGTTCAATCGATGCGTAGGTATGCCGATTAGCGCGCACTTAACGGCGGCCTTGTTATTGGCGTCCTATGGATGTGGGGCAAATTGATACGCTACTTGCGAAGCAGTCCACTGACTGGGACGAAATCTTCGCTGAAGTGAATGAATGGCGGGGCACTTGCCTGCACCACTTTTCTGTGGTCGAGGTAGCTGTTGCAGAGACGTTGCTTGCCCTTAGCGAAGTGTCGTCAGCAGCCATCCCACTGCGCCACCTGATCGGGCAGCGCCTTGAGGACCTAACCGCTGCGACGGCTGCCGGCGGTCCGTTCGAGGAAGCAGGAAAGACTGCGCAAGTTGAGCTTCTGCATTATCGCGAACGACACGAGCACTTTCGCAACCTGCTCTGTCACGGCCTAGTAAAGATCACGGTTGAGCGCGGCGGTCGCTGGATGCTTGTGATGCGCGTACTGGCGTTCCGATCGGGCAAGGCTGACCGAGTCGTCTTGGTTCTCGATCAGAATGAGGCCGCGGCTCGACTTGAGTCCCTGAAGCGCGATGCGCAGAAGCTCGGTTCGGTGCTTGGCCAGCTTCGCAAAGCGGCGGTTGGCTGATCCAATTCGTGTCTGCTACTCCGCACGGTGTTGCCTGTCACACCGGTGTCATCCCTGCGAAGGCAGGGATCCAAGCATCAACTGGTGCGAGCTGCGAAATGGGTCCCTGCCTTCGCAGGGATGACAGCCGGTGGGGGTGGCAGCAAAAGCGCCTGACGGCATAATGCAGCCGTGACGTTCCGGAGGATGGCCGCAAAAGCGCGCAATCGCTCAATGTGCGGTCGTGAGCGCTCTACGTGGGGCCCCGCCATGGCGAGGCCCCGTGGGTGCGGGTCACGTTGCCCGGCGCACCAGCCTGATGATGAAGATCAGGATGACGGCGCCGATCACCGACATGATGATCGAGCCGATGAGGCCGCCGAAGCTCACGCCCACCATCGGCAGCAGCCAGCCGGCGATCAGGCCGCCGACGAGGCCGATGATGATATCGCCGACGAGTCCGAAGCCGGAGCCTTTCATGATGACGCCGGCAAGCCAGCCGGCGACAGCACCGACGATCAGGACGATCAGAATCGAAGTCAGGTCCATTATGAAGCCCTCGCAACATAAGCGGCGGGCCCGGCGGTGCGCCGAATCCCTCGCCGCAATGAGAATGGTCCGCCCGTATTGGGCGGCTGTCAACGCATGGCAGGCGGGGTGGTTGCGTTCGACGCGCTACTCGCGCGCGATGACGAATGCGGCGGCACTGGCCATGACGACGCCGGCGGTGCGGTTCAGCGCGCGGATGGCGCGCGTCGAGCGGAAGAAGTCGCGCGCCGCGGCCGCAAGGCCGGCATAGGCGCAGCCGATGGCGAGCAGCACGACGATGACGATGCCGGTCAGTTCGGCAAAGCCGAGGGCGGTGATCGGCTTGTCGAGCGGCACCACGGTCGGGAGCAGGGCGAGGTAGAAGACGATGGTCTTGGGGTTGCCCATGGTGAGCGCGAAACCCGAGAGGAAGGTCTTCCAGGCGCTGCCGTCGCGCTTGGCCCCGATCTGCTCGGAACCGGGCCGGGCGCTCCAGAACTGCCAGGCGACATAGAGCAGGTAGAGCGCGCCCGCCCACTTCACCACGAAGAAGACCGGACCGAACCAGGTGGCGATGGCGGCAAGGCCGAACAGCGCGAACACCAGGTAGACGAGATCGCCGACGAGAATGCCCAGCACCATCGGGAAGGCCGCGCGGAAGCCGCCGCCCAGCGCCCGCGCCACGACCGCCGCTACCCCCGGTCCGGGCACGATGACCGCGATGGCATAGGCGACGGTGAAGGCGGCGAGGGTGACGAGATCCATGGCGTTCTCCGGGAGCGGCGATCTATCTAGCGTGGCGCGCCGGGGAAGGCAATATTGTCAGCATTGCTGACCTAAATGCTCGCCGGCCATGGCCGCGTTGCGACGGATGCCGGCGCCGGGAGGACGAGGCGTATGCGGGTCCCGACCGCGATCAGGCCGGAACGTAGGTCAGCCGGATGACGTCCTCGCCCATCGGATCGCTGGCGACGAGCCGGAGTGGGGGACGGGGGGCGGCGAAGTACGGCGTGCCGCCACCGAGGACGACCGGGTGCAGGTAGATGCGATACTCGTCGATGAGGCCAAGGTCGGTCAGGCTTTTCGCCAGCACCGGGCCGCCGACTTCGATCTCCCCGTCGAACCGGGCCTTGAGCGCGCGGATCGCCGGCCCGAGGTCCGTGTCGACGAGCGTGGCGTTGGGCCCGACCGACTTCAGCGAGCGCGAGACGACCCACTTGGGATGGCTCCGCCAGGCCGCCGCGAAGTCGCGCTCGGCTGCGTCCCACTCGGGACGGTCCTCATCAAAATAGCGCATGATCTCGTACAGGCGACGTCCATACACGCTGCCGGCATGCGCGCGCGCCTGCTCGATGAAGTGCCGGAACAGCCCCGGGCCCGGCGCAAACCCGGTGTGGTCGACGTAGCCGTCGAGCGACTGGTTCATTCCATAGACGAGCTTCGCCATGATGCACTCCTCCGCCACAACGCGCCAAGGATAGCCCGAAATCGAAGGTGCGCAGAAGTGCGGCCGGCACCGGATGCGCGCCTCGCTGCGGGGCGCCGGTGCCGGCGCTCACGGCTCGTCTCTGGGCAGGGTCGGCTTGAGGCGCTGCCAGGCGCAGAGGAAGCCCAGGATCAGCCAGTTGATGGCGGGCGCGATGGCGGCGACGAGGTATTGCACGCCTTCGTTGAACCACATCGAGCTCAGGGTCCAGGGCAGGCCGATGACGATCAGCGAAACGCCGATCAGCGGCTTGGGGACAATGTCGAAGGGGTCGTACCGCGCCAGCACCTCGAGCGCGAGGATCGCCAGGTAGGCCCAGCCGAACGCGCTGACCGTCAATCGGCAGAGCCACTCCATCAGCCGCGCCAGGGGCGCGCGCCGGGGCGTGGCAACGCCCTCCGGGGGCGGATCCGGTTCGCGCCGGCGGCGGCGACGCGTGGCGCGCGGGGGCTGGTCGTGCGGGGCAGTCATGCGGCGATGATTAGCGCGCTGCAGTATGCATTTGCTTAGCGCGGGGCCCGGGGCCGACGCCGGCCTGACTGATGACCGGCGCGCGGCGCGGCGCTATGGTCGGGCATGGGGACGCATAATATCAGCTTCGGTCCGTTCGTGCTCGACCGCGCCGCGGGCAGCGTGCAGCGGGACGGTGTTGCCGTGCCGCTGGGACAGCGGGCGTTCGACCTGCTGGTCGCGCTGGTCGAAGCCGATGGCGCGGCGGTCGACAAGGATGCGCTCATGGCATCGGCCTGGCCGGGGCTGTTCGTCGAAGAGGCGAACCTCTCCGTGCAGATCGCCGCCCTGCGCAAGGCGCTCGGCAAGGCGCCGGACGGACAGGAATGGATCACGACCGTGCCGCGGGTCGGCTACCGCCTGCCGCGGCCGACCCGCCTGCCCGATGCCGTGCCGATGCAGCGGCCGACCGTGGCGGTGCTGCCCTTCACCACGCCGCCGGACGACCGGGAGCAGGCCTATTTCGCCGACGGCGTGGTCGAAGACCTGATCACGGCGCTGTCGCGGTTCAGGACGTTTGCGGTGGTGTCGCGCAACGCCTCGTTCGGCTATCGCGAGCGCGGGCTGGATGCGGCGGCGATCGCCGGGCTGGGCGTCCGCTATGTCGTCGAAGGCATGGTGCGGCGTCGCGGCGCGCAACTCCGGGTCAGTGTGCGGCTGGTCGAGACGGCGGGCGCCACGCAGCTGTGGGCCCAGCAGTTCGACGGCGACGGGGCGGCGCTGTTCGATTTCCTCGATGCCGTGGTGGTCGCCGTGGTGGGGTTCGTCGAGCCGGAAGTGCGGCGGGCGGAAATCGAGCGGGCGCGCCGCAAGCAGCCCGGCAGCCTCGATGCCTACGACCTCTACCTGCGGGCGCTGCCACTGTTTCGCGGGACGTCGGCCGAGGTGCGGGCCGAGGCGATACGCCTGCTGGAGGAGTCGATACGGCTCGATCCGGGGTTTGCCACGGCGCTGGCGCATGCGGCCTGGGCGTATGAAAGGCAGGAGACCTTCGGGCTCGGCGCGACGCCGGAGGAGCGGGCGCGGGCGGTTCAGCTCGCCGAGGCGGCGCTGGTGGCGGGGCCCGACGATCCGCTGGTGCAGGCGATCTCGGGGCTGGTGCTGATGGCGCTGGGCGGCCAGTGGCGGCGGTGCCTCGCCATGATGGGCGAGGCGGTGGCGGCCAATCCGAACAATGCCACGATCCTGTCGCTCGCGGCGTTCTGCAACGTCATGTTCGGCGACCTGGAGTTCGGACGCGAGCTCTATCTCAAGGCCCTGCAGATCTCGCCCGGTGCGCTCGACAATTACGAACTGCTGGTCGGGGTCGGCCTCGCCGACCTGTTCAGGGCGACTTCGCCAAGTCGGTGGAGTGGTCACTGCGCAGCGTCGCGGCCAATGGGGAGTGGCTGGGCGCATACTGGGCGCTGGCCGCCGCCTACGCCCACCTCGAGCGCCTGGACGAGGCGCGCGCCACGGTGGCCGCCATCCGCGAACGGGCGCCGCACCTCAGGGTATCGAGCATGATCCGCAACGGCAGCCGCTTTCCCGAGCCGTATCGCAGCCAGCGGCACGAGCGGATCGTCGCCGGGCTGCGCAAGGCCGGGTTGCCCGAGTAGCCGACACGATTTGCATCATTTTGGCCCCGGCTTTGGGACACAAAGCCAGGGCTCGCGTCAGTTTCGCTCGTGTCCGGCGCATGTCAGCCGGCGAACGCGAGGAGACCGAGATGAGCCTGATCGATGCACGCGCCGCCATCGCCCGCCACGCCGATCGCCCCAGCCTCATGGCGCGGGCCCGGGCGTGGCTGGCCGGACTGATCGCCGACCTGTGCGCCGGTGCCGACGCACCGGCCGATCCGACGGCCTCGTTCAGCCCGCGGGAGTGGGCGGACCTGCCCACCCACCATCCGGCGTCGGACGACTGAGCGGCCTCAGGGCAGGCGGGCGAGCCGCTCGGTGAGCAGGGCGAAGAACCCGTCGGCATTGCCGGAGCGCAGGAAGTTGACGTTCTTCGGCCGGTTGGTGACGCCCCAGTAGTCGGCGACGGTCATGCCGACCGTCAGCTCGCTTCCGGTCTCGATCTCGACGTTGATGTGCCGGCCCTGGAACAGGTCGGGCTTGAGCATGTAGGCCATGACGCAAGGGTCGTGCAGCGGGGCGCCCTCGCTCTCGTACTTCTTGAGGTCGAAGCGCTCGGAAAAGCTCAGCATGTCGTAGACGGCCGCGCCGGCCTTGTTGCCCAGCGCCCGGATGCGCTCGAGGCGCGGCTTGGTCGACTGCATCATGTGGGTGACGTCGAGCGGGACCATGGTGATCGGCACGCCCGAGCGCATCACCACGTCGGCGGCGTCGGGATCGACATAGATGTTGAATTCGGCGGCCGGCGTGATGTTGCCCATCTCGAAGTAGCCGCCGCCCATCAGCACGATTTCCTCGGTGCGGGGGATGATGCGCGGCTCCTTGACCATGGCCATGGCGACGTTCGTCAGCGGCCCCAGGCAGGCGAGGGTGACGGTCTTTTCCTCGTGCGCGAGCAGGGTCTCGATGAGGTAGTCGATGCCGTGCCGCTCCTCGAGCTTGAGCTTGGGCAGCGGCAGATCCGGGCCGTCGAGGCCGGTCTCGCCATGGACATGCTCGGCAGTGACGAGGGTGCGGCGCATCGGGCGTTCGCAGCCGGCATAGACGGCGATGTCCTTGCGGCCGGAGAGCTCGACGACCTTCAGCGCGTTGCGCGCGTTCTGGGCCAGCGTGACGTTGCCGGCCACGGCGACGATGCCAAGCACCTCGAAGTCCTCGGGCGAGGCCAGGGCGAGCAGGATGGCGACGGCGTCGTCCTGGCCCGGGTCGGTATCGATAATAATCTTGCGTGCCATGGGTTTGGCGCGAACCTCTCGCAGTTTGATTCCGGCGGCATGATAGGGGCGGCGGTCGCAGGCGTCGACTGGGCGCATGAGCCCCGTGGAACAACCGGCGGGACCGCGCGTTGATGGGCACCTTCGAGGGGACCCGAGAGTGCGCAAGCCATTGACCGCCGCCCGCCGCAAGGCGCTAGCCGCCGATATCGCCCGGACCAATTTCGAGCGCGTCATGCACAACGCGGCGCAGATGGCGATCATCCTGGTCGGCATCGTCGTCGCCTTCGTGGCCATCCGCGAGGCGCAGGTCATCCTCGCGCCGCTGTTCCTCGCCATCACCATCGGGCTGGCATTCGGGCCGGTGGCCGACATGCTTGAGAACCGCGGCATCCCCGAGGGGGTGTCGGCGGCGGTGGTGGTCCTGGGGTTGCTGCTGGTCATCGTGTCCGGCGGCGCCCTGTTCTATGGCCCGCTCAGCGAGTGGGCCGACCGCATTCCGGTGATCTGGAGCCGGCTGCAGACCGAGATGCGCAACTGGCAGGAGCCAATCTCGGCGCTGACCAACCTGCAGGAACAGGTCAAGGGCGTGCTCGGCGGCCAGGACAAGGTAGAGGTGCGCGTCGACGACGGCAGCACCGTCACCGGCATCGCCATGCTGGCGCCGGCCGTGTTCGCGCAGGTGCTGGTGTTCCTCGTGTCGCTCTACTTCTTCCTCGCAACGCGCGAAAGCATCCGGATCGCGACCCTGTCGCTGTGCTTTTCGCGGCGCATGCGCTGGCGCGCAGCGCACGTGTTCCAGGATGTCGAGCAGAAGGTGTCGAAATACCTGCTCACCATCACCATGGTGAATATCGGCGTGGGGGTGGTGGTGACGGTGCTAATGTGGATCATCGGCATGCCGTCGCCGATCCTGTGGGGCGCGATGGCGGCGGTGCTGAACTATGTCCCCTTCGTCGGGCAGGCGTTCATGGCGCTGCTCCTGTTCCTTGCCGGGCTTGGCTCGGGCGGCAGCCTCGGGGCCGCGTTCGTGCCGGTTGGCCTGTACTGGGCGGTGAACTTCGTCGAGGGCAACTTCGTCACCCCGAACCTGCTGGGGGCGACGATGACGGTGAATCCGTTCCTGATCTTCCTGTCGCTGACCTTCTGGCTGTGGGCATGGGGGCCGGTTGGCGGCCTGATCGCGGTGCCTTCGCTGCTCATCGTGCTGTCGCTGATCACGCACATCCTGCCGATGCGCCCGCTGCCGTCCCGCAAGGAGCGGCTGCTGGTGCGCCAGAAGGCGAGGCTCGAGGTGGCTGAGGCGCAGCCCGTCGCGGCCAGCCCCGAACCTTCGGCGGCGGTGCCGGCGGCGCGCAAGCGTCCGTCCCGCGCCAAGGCGGCCGCCACGCCCTAGCCGAACGGCCAGCCTTGACGGCGGGGGCCCAACACAAGCACCTTCGCCACTTCCGGATTCAAGAGGTGGGCGATGGCGGGCGCGGTGGCTGCGCATGCGGCGGATGTGGCGGCGCATGGCGGGATCGACCTCATGCAGGTCGTGGCACTGCTGGGCGCGGGGGTAATCGCCGTTCCGCTGTTCCGCCGGCTGGGGCTCGGCTCGGTGCTCGGCTATCTCGCCGCCGGGCTGGTGATCGGGCCGTTCGGGCTGAAGCTGGTGGGCGATCCGCAGGCGGTGCTGCACGCGGCGGAACTGGGCGTCGTGCTATTCCTGTTCATCGTCGGGCTCGAGATGGAGCCGGCCAAGCTGTGGGGCCTGCGCAAGCAGATCTTCGGGCTGGGCGTGCTGCAGGTGGCGCTGTGCGGGCTGGTGCTGACGGTGGCAGGCATCGTCGTCCTCGGTCTCGCCCCGCCGGTGGCATTCGTGGCCGGCATGGGGTTCGTGCTGACCTCGACCGCCATCGTGATGCAGATTCTCGGCGAGCGCGGCGAACTGCAGAGCCCGGCGGGGCAGAGGATCGTCTCGGTGCTGCTGCTCGAGGACCTCGCCATCGTGCCGCTGCTCGCCATCGTGGCCTTCCTTTCGCCGGGCGGCGACACAGGAGCATCGATGACGCAGCGCTGGATCAGCGTCGGTGTCGCCGCGGCGGCCATCGTGGCGGTGGTGTTCGCCGGGCGCTGGGTGCTGAACCCGGTGTTCCGGATTCTCGCCGCGTCGAAGGCGCGCGAGGTGATGACGGCGGCGGCGCTGCTTGTGGTGCTGGGCGCGGCGCTGATCATGCAGGCCGGTGGGCTGTCGATGGCGATGGGCGCGTTCCTGGCCGGCGTGCTGCTGTCGACCTCGACCTTCCGCCACCAGCTCGAGGCGGACGTCGAGCCGTTCAGGGGGTTGCTGCTGGGGCTGTTCTTCCTCGCCGTCGGCATGGCGCTCGACCTCGACGTGGTGATGTCGAACTGGCAGTTCATTGCCATCGCCGCCCTCGGCTACATGGCGCTCAAGGGGCTTGCCATCTACGGGCTGGCGCGGCTGCTGGGCGGCAGCAATGCGGTGGCGCTGGAGCGGGCCGTGCTGATGGCGCAGGGCGGCGAGTTCGCCTTCGTGCTCTATGCCACGGCGGTCTCGGGCGGGCTGCTCAGCGCCGAACTCAATGCCAGCTTCACCGCAACGGTCATCATCTCGATGGTGCTGACGCCGTTCTCGACCATGCTGCTGAAGCTGATCCCCCGGCCGGCGCAGTCGCTCGACGGCGTCGAGCGGCCGGAGGGACTGACCGGCACCGTGCTGCTGATCGGCTTCGGCCGGTTCGGCCAGATCGCCAGCCAGCCGCTGATCGCCAAGGGGCAGCACACGATCTCGATCATCGACAACGACGTCGAGATGATCCAGGTGGCGCAGACCTTCGGGTTCAAGATCTACTATGGCGACGGCACGCGTCTCGACATCCTGCATGCGGCAGGCGCGGCCTCGGCCGACCTCGTGCTCGTCTGCGTCGACAGGAAGGAGGCGGCGACCCGCATCGTCGAACTGGTGAAGTCCGAGTTCCCGCTCGCCAAGGTCATGGCGCGGGCTTTCGACCGCGGCCATGCGCTGGAACTGGTCAAGGCCGGCGCGGACTACCAGTTGCGCGAGGTGTTCGAGAGCGCGCTCGAGTTCGGCGCCGAGGTGCTGCGCGAGCTCGATGTCGACATGGTCGAGGTCGGCGAGATCGTCGAGGGCGTGCGCGAGCGCGACCGGCAGCGCTTTGCGGCGCAGATGGTGGGCGGTATTCTCGCGGGCCGCGATCTGCTCAGGGCCAATGCGGAGGACCAGGCGCGCGAGAGCGGGACGGTGGCCGGACCGTCGACGCCGATCATCGCCCCCGAGGATGGCGCGAAGGCGTAGAGCCTTTCATGTCCCCTCGGGCCGTGGGGTTTGGTCACCGATGCACCCCGGATACTCGGTGTCATCCGTGCGAAAGCAGGGACCCATTTCGCCGCCCGCGCCAGCTGTGAGTTGGGTCCCTGCTTTCGCAGGGATGACATCCGAGGGCGGTGCCCCGATCGTCTCCCCACGAGCAATAACCGTCTATCGTTTAGGCAGACTGCCCTGGAACCGTTCTCAACGGGACTTCACAGCCATGCGATTCAGTGCAAGGGTTGCGGCTTAGAGGGGAAATCTTGATCATGCATGGATTGCGACAATGCCGCAAAACCCTCTTGCTTTGGAAGCGCTCGCGCCGGCCCGCCGCGGTCTGACCGCCGAGGCGCTGCAGGCGGAAATCCTCGAAAAGCTCACCTATTTCATCGGCAAGGACCCGATCGTCGCGCGGCCGCATGACTGGCTCAAGGCCACGATCTACGCCGTCCGCGACCGGATCATCGACCAGTGGATGGAGTCGAGCCGGGAAACCTGGCGGACGTCGAACAAGCGGGTCTACTACCTCAGCCTCGAGTTCCTGATCGGGCGGCTGCTGCGCGATGCGATGAGCAATATCGGCGTGATGGAGCCGGTGCGCGCGGCGCTGAAGAACTTCAACGTCAACCTCGACGACCTGATCACCCTCGAGCCCGACGCGGCACTCGGCAACGGCGGCCTCGGACGCCTCGCGGCGTGCTTCATGGAGTCGATGGCAACGGTCGACATCCCCGCCTACGGCTACGGCATCCGCTATGTGCACGGCCTGTTCCGGCAGGAAATGAGCGAGGGCTGGCAGGTCGAGCTGCCGGAGGACTGGCTGGCGCACGGCAATCCGTGGGAGTTCGAGCGGCAGGAATCGAGCTACGAGATCGGTTTCGGCGGGCATGTCGATGCGGTACAGGAACCGGACGGCACGACGCGGCTCGAATGGCGCCCGGCCGAGCACCTGCTGGCGGTGGCGTTCGATACCCCGATCGTGGGCTGGCGCGGCAAGCGCGTGAACACGCTGCGCCTGTGGTCGGCGCAGCCGATCGACCCCATCCTGCTCGACAAGTTCAACGCCGGCGACCATATCGGCGCGCTCGAGGAGAATGCCCGCGCGGCGGCGGTGACGCGCGTGCTCTATCCGGCCGACAACACGCCGTCGGGACAGGAACTGCGGCTGCGCCAGGAGTTCTTCTTCTCGTCGGCCTCGCTGCAGGACATCGTGCGCCGGCACATGCAGGCCTTTGGCGATCTCGGCTCGCTCAGCGACAAGGTGGCGATCCAGCTCAACGACACGCATCCGGCGATCTCGATCGCCGAACTGATGCGCATCCTGATCGACATGCACGGCATGAAGTTCGCGCCGGCCTGGAAGCTGACCAAGGCGACGTTCGGCTACACCAACCACACGCTCCTGCCCGAAGCGCTCGAGACCTGGCCGGTGGGGCTGCTCGAGCGGCTGCTGCCGCGCCAGATGCAGCTCATCTACGCCATCAATGCCGAAGTGCTGGGCGAGGCGCGGGCGATGGGCGGGTTCAGCGACGACCAGATCGCCAACCTGTCGCTGATCGACGAGCATGGCGCGCGCCGGGTGCGCATGGGGCAACTGGCCTTCGTCGGCTCACACTCGATCAACGGCGTGTCGGCGCTGCATTCCGACCTGCTCAAGAAGACCCTGTTCGCCGACCTCAACCGGCTCTACCCGGGCCGGATCAACAACAAGACCAACGGCGTGACGCCCCGGCGCTGGCTGTTCGAATGCAACCCCGACCTGACCAGGCTGATCGGCAGCAGGATCGGGTCGGAGTTCATGGACGACATCGACCTGCTCAAGAACCTCGACAAGCATGCCGACGATCCGACCTTCCAGGACCAGTTCAGGGCGGTGAAGCGGGCCAACAAGGTCAGGCTGACGCAGGTGATCAAGGATCGGCTCGGCATCGTCGTGTCGCCCGATGCGCTGTTCGACGTGCAGGTCAAGCGCATCCACGAGTACAAGCGCCAGCTGCTCAACGTCATCGAGGCGGTGGCGCAGTATTCGATGATGCGCTCGCACCCGGAGAAGGACTGGGTGCCGCGCGTGAAGGTGTTCGCCGGCAAGGCGGCGCCGGGCTACTGGAACGCCAAGCTGATCATCAAGCTGGTCAACGACGTCGCCAAGGTGATCAACAACGATCCGGCAGTGCGCGGCCTGCTCAAGGTCGTGTTCCTGCCCAACTACAACGTGTCGCTGGCCGAGACCATCATCCCGGCCGCGGACCTGTCGGAGCAGATCTCGACGGCCGGCATGGAAGCCTCGGGCACCGGCAACATGAAGTTCATGGCCAACGGTGCCATCACCATCGGCACGCTCGACGGCGCCAATGTCGAGATGCTGGAGCAGGTGGGGCCGGAAAACATGGTGATCTTCGGGCTCACCGCCGACAAGGTGGCCGAGAAGCGCATCCGCTCCGAAATGCCGCGCGCCGCGATCGACGCCTCGCCGGCGCTGCGCGAGGCGCTGGAGGCGATCTCGACCGGGGTGTTCTCGCCGGACGACCCGAACCGCTACCGCGACCTGATCGGCGGGCTCTACGACCACGACTGGTTCATGGTGGCCCGGGATTTCGATGCCTATGCCGCGGCCCAGCGCAGCGTCGATGACCTCTGGATTAGCCCACGCAAATGGTATTCCATGGCCATCCGGAACACTGCTCATGTCAGCTGGTTTTCCTCGGATCGTACGATCAAGCAGTACGCCAAGGAAATCTGGGGTGTGCCGGTCATCGGGGGGTAACGGGTGACCAAATCCAAGTGGCAAGCAGCTGACAGCGACGTCGCGGCGATCGTCGCGGGTCGCCATTCCGACCCGTTCGGGGTGCTGGGCCTGCACCAGGTCGGGGACATCTGGGTGGCGCGGACATTCATCCCGCACGCCGTGACGGTTTCGGCCCGGACCATCGACAACCGCATCCTGGGCGAGTTGCAGCCGCGCGGCGACGGCTTTTTCGAGGGCGAAGTCAAGGTCAGCGGCCACCTGCCGGTGAGCTACCACGCGCGCAACGACGGCGGCGAATGGGATGTGCTCGACCCATACAGCTTCGGGCCGGTGCTCGGGCCGATGGACGACTACTACATCGGCGAGGGCTCGCACCTGCGGCTGTTCGACAAGCTGGGTGCGCATGCCATGGAGTTCGAGGGCGTGCGGGGGACGCACTTCGCCGTGTGGGCGCCGAATGCCCGGCGCGTCAGCGTCGTCGGACCGTTCAACGAATGGGACGGGCGGCGCCATCCGATGCGGGTGCGCATCAATACCGGCGTGTGGGAAGTGTTCATCCCCAATATCGGCCCGGGCGAGATCTACAAGTACGAGATCGTCGGGGCGAACGGGCAGTTGCGGCCGCTCAAGGCCGATCCGTTCGCGCAGCAGTCGGAGCTGAGGCCCAAGACCGCCTCGGTGGTGGCCGACCCAGCTCCGTTCGAATGGAGCGACGCGGCCTACCTGGCGGAGCGGGCCAAGGCCGACTGGCGGCGCAGGCCCGTCTCCATCTACGAGGTGCATCTGGGCTCCTGGCGGCGGCGGGCCGACGGCTCGTTCATGAGCTACGACCAGCTGGCCGAGCAGCTCATCCCCTATGCGGCGGATTCCGGCTTCACCCACCTCGAGCTGCTGCCGATCACCGAGCACCCGTTCGACCCGAGCTGGGGTTACCAGCCGACCGGGCTGTATGCGCCGACGGCGCGGTTCGGCGATCCGCGCGGCTTTGCGCGCTTCGTCGACAAGGCGCATGCGGCCGGGCTGGGCGTGATCCTCGACTGGGTGCCGGCGCACTTCCCGACCGACGAGCACGGGCTTGCCCGCTTCGACGGCACGGCGCTGTACGAGCATCTCGACCCGCGCAAGGGCTACCACCCCGACTGGAACACGGCGATCTACAATTTCGGGCGCAAGGAGGTGGTGAGCTTCCTCGTCAACAACGCGCTGTACTGGCTGGAGAAGTTCCACCTCGACGGACTGCGGGTCGATGCCGTGGCGTCGATGCTCTATCTCGATTACTCCCGACAGCCGGGGCAGTGGGTGCCGAACCAGTTCGGCGGCAACCACAACCTCGAGGCGGTCGAATTCCTCAAGCGGGTGAATACCGAGGCCTATCGGCAGCATCCGGGCGTGATGATGATCGCCGAGGAGTCGACGTCATGGAGCGGGGTCAGCGCGCCGGCCGACAAGGGCGGGCTCGGCTTCGGCTTCAAGTGGAACATGGGGTTCATGAACGACACGTTGCGTTTCATGAGCCGCAACCCGATCCATCGCCGCTTCCACCACAGCGACATGACCTTCGCGGCACTCTACGCCTATTCGGAGAACTTCATCCTGCCGCTCAGCCACGACGAAGTGGTGCACGGCAAGGGCTCGCTGCTGTCGAAGATGGGCGGCGACGACTGGGGGCAGTTCGCCGGCCTGCGCGCCTACTACGGCTTCATGTGGGGCTGGCCGGGCAAGAAGCTGCTGTTCATGGGCCAGGAGTTCGCGCAGCGCGACGAATGGAACGAGGCGCGCGGGCTCGACTGGTGGCTGCTCGATGCGCCTTCGCACGAGGGCATTCGTCGCCTCGTCACCGATCTCAACGCCCTGTACCGCGAATTGCCGGCGCTGCATGCCCGCGACAACGAGCCGGAGGGTTTCGAGTGGCTGATCGGGAACGACCAGCAGAACTCGGTGTTCGCCTTTGCCCGCAAGGCGCCGGGCACGCATCCCGTGGTGGTGATCGCCAACATGACGCCGGTGCCGCGCGACAGCTATCGGGTGCCGATGCCGCTTGCCGGCAACTGGGTGGAGCGGCTCAATACGGATGCCGGCTGGTACGGCGGAACCAACAAGGGCAACCAGGGCAGGGTGGTTGCCAAGGCCAGCGAGGTCGAAGGTCTCGGCCCGTATGCCGATCTCTACCTGCCACCGATGTCGACTTTGTACTTGAAGTACGATCCCGCCTGAGAGCGGGACGAACCAGGGGTTGATGCGTGACCGAACCGGCAATCAGGGTAACCGGTCACGCCGCGTGGGGAGGAATGCATGGCTGACTATCGGACACCGTCACCGCTGGCGCGCGAGGCGATGGCTTATGTGCTGGCAGGCGGGCGAGGGACCCGGCTGTTCGAGCTGACGGATCGGCGCGCCAAGCCCGCCGTCTATTTCGGCGGCAAGAGCCGCATCATCGATTTCGCGCTGTCCAACGCGCTGAACTCGGGCATCCGCCGCATCTCGGTGGCGACGCAGTACCAGGCCCACTCGCTGATCCGGCACCTGCAGCGCGGCTGGAACTTCCTGCGCACCGAGCGAAACGAGAGCTTCGACGTGCTGCCCGCTTCCCAGCGCGTCAGCGAGACGCAGTGGTACGAAGGCACCGCCGATGCCGTGTACCAGAACATGGACATCATCGAGGACTACGGCCCGCGCTACATCGTGCTTCTGGCGGGCGACCACATCTACAAGATGGACTACGAGATCATGCTGCGGCAGCACGTCGACACGGGCGCCGACGTGACCATCGGCTGTCTCGAGGTGCCGCGCATGGAGGCAACCGGCTTCGGCGTGATGCATGTCGACGGGCGCGACCGCATCGTCGATTTCGTCGAGAAGCCGAAGGACCCGCCGGGCATTCCGGACAACCCGGACATGGCGCTCGCCTCGATGGGCATCTACGTGTTCGAGACGCGGTTCCTGATGGAACAGCTGCGCCGCGACGCCGCCACCGAGGGCTCGAGCCGCGACTTCGGCAAGGACATCATCCCCTACATCGTCAAGAACGGCTCGGCCTGGGCGCACCGCTTCCCGCGCTCCTGCGTGCGCTCTCCGAACGAGGAAGTCGCGTATTGGCGCGACGTCGGCACGGTGGACGCCTACTGGAAGGCCAATATCGACCTCTGCGACGTCACTCCGCAGCTCGACCTCTACGATCGCGACTGGCCGATCTGGACCTTTGCCGAGATCACCCCGCCGGCCAAGTTCGTGCATGATTTCGACGGGCGGCGCGGTTCGGCGGTGAACTCGCTGGTGTCGGGCGACTGCATCGTCTCGGGAGGCGCGCTCGACAAGACCCTGCTGTCGACCGGCAGCCGGGTGCACTCGTATTCCGAGCTGCACGAGGCGGTGGTGCTGCCCTATTGCACCATCGGCCGCGGGGCCCGGGTGCGCAAGGTGGTGCTCGACCGCGGCGTCAACATCCCCGAGGGGCTGGTGGTGGGCGAGGATCCCGAGTTCGACGCGCAGTGGTTCCGGCGCACCGCCGAGGGGGTGACGCTGGTGACCCAGCCGATGATCGACAAGTACCTGGCGAGCAAGTAACTGGCGGAGCCGATGATCGAAGTCCTCTCCGTCGCCTCGGAGGCGTACCCGCTGATCAAGACGGGCGGCCTCGCGGACGTCGTGGGTGCGCTGCCGGCGGCGCTGGCGCCGCATGGCGTCAGCATGCGCGTGCTGCTGCCCGGCTATCCCAGGGTCATGTCGGGCCTGACGGGCGGGCACGAGATCTACTGGTTCGAGGACCTGTTCGGCGGCGAGGCGCGGCTGATCGCCGGGCGGGCCAACGGGCTCGACGCCATCGCCATCGACGCGCCGCATCTCTATGACCGTCCGGGCAACCCCTATCTCGGGCCGGACGGCAAGGACTGGCCGGACAACTGGCGGCGTTTCGCGGCGCTGAGCTTTGCCGGCTACGAGATTTCGCGCGGGATCGTCGAGGGCTACCGTCCGGAGGTCCTGCACTGCCACGACTGGCAGGCCGGGCTGGTGCCGGCCTATGTGAGGTTCAACCCGGGCAGCACCGCCAGGACCATCGTCACCGTGCACAACATCGCCTTCCAGGGCGTGTTCGGTTGGGACGTGTTCAACGGGCTGAAGCTCGACTACGAGGCGGCGCGGACCGGCTCGATCGAGTATTTCGGCAACCTTAGCTACCTCAAGGCCGGGCTGCTGCTCGCCGACGAGGTGACGACGGTCAGCCCGACCTATGCGCACGAGATCCGCACCGCCGCCTACGGCATGGGGCTCGAGGGGCTGCTGCAGTCGCGCGCCGACAGCGTGATGGGCATCCTCAACGGCATCGATGCCAACGAGTGGAACCCGGGCACCGATCCGGCGCTGGCGCAGACCTATGGCGCCTCTACGATCTTCAACCGCGCCGCCAACAAGGCGGCGGTGGAGCAGCGCTTCGGCCTCGAGCCGGGCGAAGGACCGATCTTCTGCGTGGTCAGCCGGCTGACCACGCAGAAGGGGCTCGACATGCTGCCCGGCCTGATCGACATGCTGGTGGCGCATGGCGGGCGGCTGGCGGTGCTCGGCTCGGGCGACGCGGCGATCGAGAACGGCTTTGCCGGCGCTGCGCTCCGGCACCCCGGCAAGGTCGGCGTGCACATCGGCTACGACGAGGGCCGGAGCCACCTGATGCAGGGCGGGGCGGATGCGATCCTGATCCCGTCGCGGTTCGAGCCGTGCGGGCTGACCCAGCTCTACGGCCTGCGCTATGGCTGCATTCCGGTGGTCAGCCGCGTCGGCGGGCTTGCCGACACGGTGATCGACGCCAACGAGGCGGCGATCGAGGCGGGCGTCGCCACGGGCGTGGTGTTCTCGCCGGCCGCCGAGGAAGCGCTGGGCGAGGCGATCCGGCGGACCATCGCCCTCTATGCCCGGCCCAAGGTCTGGCACAAGATGCAGCGGCGCGGGATGAAGTCCGACGTTTCGTGGGAACTCAGCGCCGAGAAATACGCCGATCTCTACGGCTCACTCCTGGGGCACGCACGCGATGACGATGCAGACGATTGAGACCAAGCCCTTCGCGGACCAGAAGCCGGGCACGTCCGGGCTGCGGAAGCGCACCGCGGCGTTCATGGTGCCGAACTATGTCGAGAACTTCGTGCAGTCGATCTTCGACAGCCTCGAGGGGTTCAAGGGCAAGACGCTGGTGATCGGCGGCGACGGCCGCTACTTCAACGACGTCGCCATCCAGAAGATCATCCGGATCGCCTCGGCCAACGGCTTCGGCACGGTGCTGGTCGGCCAGAACGGGCTCTTGTCGACGCCGGCCGCCAGCCACGTGATCCGCCATCACAAGGCGTTCGGCGGGCTGATCCTGTCGGCGAGCCACAATCCGGGCGGCCCGGATGGCGACTTCGGCATCAAGTACAACGTCTCGAACGGCGGACCGGCGCCGGAAAAGATCACCGAGGCGGTGTTCGCGCGCTCCAGGGTGATCGACCGCTACCTGACGGTCGATGCGCCGGATGTCGACCTGAGCCGCATCGGCACGCAGCATTCGGCCGGCATGGTGGTCGAGGTAATCGACCCGGTGGCCGACTATGCCGACCTGATGCAGACGCTGTTCGACTTCGACCGGATCCGGCAGATGTTCGCGTCCGGCTTCACCATGCGGTTCGACGCCATGCACGCGGTGACCGGGCCATACGCGCACAAGATCCTCGAGGGGCTGCTCGGCGCACCGGCGGGGACGGTGGTCAACGGCACGCCGTCGCCCGATTTCGGCGGCGGGCATCCGGACCCCAACCTGGTGTACGCCAAGGACCTCTACGACCTGATGATGAGCGCGGATGCGCCCGACTTCGGCGCCGCCTCCGACGGCGACGGCGACCGCAACCTGATCATCGGGCGCAACCGCTTCGTCACCCCGTCGGACTCGCTCGCCATCCTCGCCGCCAACGCGCCGCATGCGCCGGGCTACGCCGCCGGCATCGCCGGCATCGCGCGCTCCATGCCGACCAGCGCGGCGGCGGACCGGGTGGCTGAGAAGCTCGGCATCGAGATGCACGAGACGCCGACCGGCTGGAAGTTCTTCGGCAACCTGCTGGACGCGGGACGCGTCACCATCTGCGGCGAGGAATCGGCCGGCACCGGCTCGAACCACGTGCGCGAGAAGGATGGCCTGTGGGCCGTGCTGCTCTGGCTCAACATCATCGCGGCGCGCCAGCAGGGCGTCGACATGATCGTCACCGACCACTGGGCCACCTACGGGCGCAACTACTACACGCGCCACGACTACGAGGAGGTCGACGCGGGCGCGGCCAACGGGCTGATGGACGACCTGCGCGCCAGGCTGCCCGGGCTCGTGGGCAAGAGCCTCGAGGGCCGGCCGGTGGCCTATGCCGACGACTTCACCTACCACGATCCGGTCGACGGCTCGACCAGCGCGAAGCAGGGCATCCGAATCGGCTTTGCCGACGGCAGCCGCATCGTCTTCAGGCTCAGTGGAACCGGGACCGTGGGCGCCACGTTGCGACTGTACCTTGAAAGGTATGAGCCGCCGCATGGACAGCATGACCTCGACACTCAGTCCGCCCTCGCCCCCCTCATTGCCATTGCCGACCGCGTCGCGAGCATCAAGGCGCGGACGGGCCGGGACCGGCCGAGCGTTATCACTTGAAGGTCCCCCGCAGTTGAAACCTGAACTGATCCCGGGCGCTGGCAGCCCGGAGCGGCTCGGCGCCACCATCACCGCCGAGGGCGTGAACTTTGCCGTCTATTCGGAGACGGCAACGGCGATGTGGGTGTCGATCTACGACGAGCTCGACCAGGAGGTCGCGCGCGTCCAGCTCGACGGCTACGACGGCAACATCTATCACGGCCTGATCGGCAGGATCGGGGCAGGGACCCGCTACGGCCTGCGCGCCGACGGTCGCTACGACCCCGACCAGGGCTATTTCTTCGACCCCAACAAGCTGCTGGTCGACCCCTATGCGCGCCGGATCGACCGCACCTTCGTGCGCTCGCCGCGCCTCAGGCTGCATCGCGACGAGGCGGTGGACACCGCTCCGCTGATCCCCAAGGCGATCGTGGTGGGCGCGGAAAACAAGCCGGCGGCGCCGCGACGCAAGGTGCCGGGGCTGTTCTACGAACTCAACGTGCGCGGCTACACAATGCGCCACCCGTCGGTGCAGGGCCCGCTGCGTGGCACCGTCTCGGGGCTGACCACCAAGCGGGTGGTGGACCATCTGCGCTATCTCGGCGTGGATACGGTGGAGCTGATGCCGATCGCGGCGTTCATCGACGACGGGCACCTGCCCTCGCTGGGGCTCACCAATGCCTGGGGCTACAATCCGGTGACCTATTTCGCCGTCGACCCCAGGCTCGCGCCGCGCGGCCCGCAGGAATTGCGCAACATGACCGATGTGTACCGCAAGGCGGGCATCTCGGTGATCCTCGACGTGGTCTACAACCACACCGGCGAGGGCGACGCCAACGGGCCGATGCTCAGCCTCATGGGCCTCGACGCCATGACCTACTACCGGTTCATCGACGTCGACGGAAAGAAGGCGCTGGTCAACGACTCCGGCACCGGCAACACGCTGCGCTGCGACCACCCGGCGACGCAGCGGCTGGTGATCGAGAGCCTGCGCTACTGGGTCGAGGAGATGGGCGTCTCGGGCTTCCGCTTCGATCTCGCGCCGGTGCTCGGCCGCGAGCCCGGGTTCAATCCGAACGCGCGCATGCTGCAACTGATCAAGTCCGATCCGGTGCTGGGCAAGTGCATCCTCGTCGCCGAGCCGTGGGATCCGGGTCCGGGCGGCTACCAGCTCGGCCAGTTCGGCAAGGAATTCCGCGAGTGGAACGACACCTATCGCGATGACGTGCGCTCGTTCTGGCGCGGCGACCAGGGCAAGATCGGTGCGCTGGCCGGCAAGGTCGCCGGTTCGGCCGAAATCTTCGATTTCGCCGGGCGCAAGCCGAGCGCCGGCGTCAACATGCTGGCCGTCCACGACGGTTTCACGCTGGCGGACCTCGTCTCCTACCTCGACAAGCACAACGAGGCGAACGGCGAGGGCAACCGCGACGGGCACAACAACAACCACTCGTGGAACTGCGGCGCCGAAGGCCCGACCGACGACGCCGGCATCGCCGCGGCCCGCAAGCGCGATGTCCGCGCGCTGCTGGCGACGCTGTTCCTCAGCCGGGGCATTCCGCTGATCCAGCAGGGCGACGAGTTCGGCCGCAGCCAGCAGGGCAACAACAATGCCTATGCGCAGGACAACGAGATCACCTGGGTCGACTGGGAGAATGCCGACGGGGCGCTGGTCGACTATGTCTCGGCGCTCAGCGATTTCCGCCGCCTGCATCCGGCGCTGACGCATGATCATTTCCTCACGGGGCAGACCAGGCATGGCGTCCGCGACGTGGCCTGGCTGCATCCGGACGGGCGCGAGATGAACGAGCACGACTGGAACGATGCCGGCGCCTCGGTGCTGGGCATGCGGCTCCAGACCGCCGATGAGGACCTGATCGTGTGGTTCAACCGCCGGATCGACCCGGTGCTGGCCCGCCTGCCGGAGGGCTACTGGACGGTGGGGCTGCTGTCGGACGACAAGGCCGTGCTGCCGCTCGCCGACCGCGCCGCCACGCTGCCGCCGCGCTCGGTGGTGGTGCTGCTCAAGGGCCAGATCCCGCCGAGCAAGCCGGAGGTGCCGCCGCAGCCGCAGGAAGTGCCGGTCGAGCCCGAGACGCCGCAACCGGCGCCCGAGCCGGAAACGGTGCCCGGCGAGACGCCGGTGGAAGTGCCGGGCAATGAGCCGCCGGAGGAGACGCCGAAGGAGTAGGGGGGCGGCCGCGGAGGGGTGGAGAGGAGATGCCCACGTCACCGGGTCATCCCCGCGCAAGCGGGGATCTCTGTTTGGTCTAAGGCACGGCAAAACAGAGATGCTCGCGGAAATGACTCCGTGTCCGGGGGGCAACCGGCGCGTCCGTCAGTCCTGCCCGAAGCCAAAGCTCCGATACAGCCGCTGCGCGGTGCCGTTATAGATATCGACCTTCAGCGCCAGTTCCTCTGCGCCGCGGGCGCGCAGCGCCGCGATGGCGGTGGAGAGCAGGGCGGAGCCGACGCCGCGGTTGCGCCAGCCGGCGTCGACCACCAGGTCCTTGACGAAGCTCGAGGTCCAGCACAGGCAGAAACCGATCACCTCGTCGCCGGCCCGGGCGACGAGCGCCAGGTTGCGGTCGAACTCGCTGTCGGTGACGAGGCCCTCCCACCAGTCGAGCAGGTTGGCCGGCACGGTGCCGAAGCCGGAGGCATAGGCGCGCTGCATCAGCTTGTGCACGGCGCCGGCGTTGGCGGCTTCGATCGGCGCGATGGCGACCCCGGGCGGCAGGCGGATCGGCGGCTCAGGCAGGGCCATCGGCCGGCGCAGCAGGATATGGCCCGCTGCGGGGCTGGTCGGATGCGGCACCGGCGGGGGCAGGCCCGCTCCGCCGGCGGGCGCTGCGGCCTTGCCGAACCCACCCTTCGGTCTTCGACGTGCCAAACTGTCCCCCATCATCTGGCCGGGCGTTAGCGTCGGCTGCTCCCGCCCGCTTCGTTCTCGTTGCCGGAAAGGCTACTCCGCCGCCTCGGCGGGGACCAGCCCGCCCATGCGCTCGATGAAGGCGACGATCGCGTCGAGGTTCTCGCGCCGCAGCAGGTCGGTGAACACGTACGGGCGGCCTTCGCGCACGCGCTCGGTGTCGGCGACCATCACCTCGAGGCTGGCATTGACGTACTGCGCGATGTCGGTGTGAGTGACGACCAGCAGGTCCGAGCGCGTGATGGCAGGGCCGCCCTTGCGCGGGATCTTCTCGCCCTGCGCCACCGAGATGACGTAGAGCGTGATATCGGCGAGGTCGGGCGAGAAGGTCGCGGCCAGATTGTCGCCGCCCGACTCGATCAGGATGATGTCGAGGTCGGGGAACTTGTGGTTGAGCTCGGCGATCGCCGCGAGGTTCAGCGAGGCATCCTCGCGGATGGCGGTATGCGGGCAGCCGCCGGTCTCGACGCCGACGATGCGGTCCTCGGAGATGGCCTGCACCCGGTTGAGGATCAGCGCATCTTCCTTGGTGTAGATGTCGTTGGTCACCACGGCCATCGAGTAGCGCTCGCGCATGGCCTTGAGCAGCATCTCGCACAGCGTGGTCTTGCCCGAGCCGACGGGGCCGCCGATGCCGACGCGCAGGGGGCCGTTGGGCGACTTCATATCAGCCTCATGATCACGAGCAGGAGAAAGCCCACGCCGAGCGCGATGCAGAGCGGGGAGTAGTTCTTGCGGTCGAGCGTCGCGAACGGCTGCTCGGAGAAGCGGGCGCGCCAGCCTTCAGTGTAGCCGAGGGCGCCGCGGCCGAAAAAGATCGCGGCCAGCAGGACGCCGATCAGCGTCAGCCACCAGTCGCCGGCAGTGTGGTCGGCGAGCGACAGGGCGAGGATGCCGGCAGCAAGGGCGAGGATGGCGACGGCGAGCGAGGCCAGTTTCGGCACGCGGGTGACGCCGGGCCGGCCGATCACGGTACGCGCCAGCAGCGCCGGATCGCGGATCGGCCAGGGCGCGCCGATGGCCCACATCAGGCAGGCGATGGCCACCGTCAGCAGCACGACGAAGATCAGGGCGGCGACGAACATGCTCATGAGCGGAAGATCCTCGGTTCCAGCGTCTCGTGGCGCATCTGTGCGATGTCGGCGGCGTAGGCGATTGCGCCGATATCGGCAAGGGTCGCCGTAGAAGCGGACTTCGCGAGGGCGGCAACGCAGGGTTCAAGGCCGGACATGACTTTGAGCCCATCAGACTGGCCGAGGGGGACGAGGCGCACGGCCACCGACACCTGGCCATGCACTGTCGCCGTCAGCCAGGCAAGCAACGTGTCCTCAAGGTCGATCCCGTGCGCAGCGGCGATGGCGCCGACCGCCACGGGGTAGGGGCAGGGCTGGGGCAGGAGGGCGAGGACGCCCGATGGCCAGTGCCGCGCCGCCAGCGCGTAGTTGTCGCCGGTGATCGTGGTTTCCAGCCAGCGCTCGCGGCTGGGGGTGAGGGCGAGGGCGAGGTCGGAGAGGTCGGAGAGCGCGGCGCGTGTGGCTTCCCCCCTCCCGACCTCCCCCACAAGGGGGGAGGTGCCCGCCGGTTCACTTTGCTTGAATGTGCCCGAAGCATCGGCCCACACCTCCCCCCTTGTGGGGGAGGTCGGGAGGGGGGTAGCCACGGGCGTTGCGCCATCCCGTACGACCCGCCACGCCTCAGCCAACACGATCGAGTCGGTGTGTATCCCCCCGTGCGCCAGCGCGCCCTCGATCCAGTTCCGCAAGCGTTCGGAGTCGGTTACGCGTCGATCCGCAATCGCCGTCTCAAGTCCGGCCGACCAGGCGAAAGCGCCGACCGGGAAGGCGGGCGACAGCCAGGTGACGAGCTTCTGCAGCGCGGCGGGATCGGTCATCGGTTGAGCAGGGCGTGCGCCGCTTCGCCGTGGCTGTGCGCATAGGCGCCTTCCTCCGGGTGGAAGGGCTCGCTGATGTCGGTGACCGTGGCCCCGAGACCGCGCAGCATGTCCTTGATCACGTGGTCGCGCAGGATGAGCACGCGATCGTCCTCGATCTGGGTCTTGAGGTGCCGGTTGCCCAGGTGCCAGCACAGCCGCATCAGGTGGATGCGGTCGCGGCCGCACACTTCGTGGAGCGCCTCCTCGCCGGCGATGATCTCGACGAAACGCCCGTCCTCGAGCTGCAGCGCGCCGCGATCCTCGAGCGTCACCGGTTCGGGGAAATCGACGAGCACGCTGTCGCCGTGGATCAGCGTGATGCTGCGGCGACGCACACGGCGCTCGTCATGCATGAGGATGGCAAGGTCGAACGCCGTTCCGGCCGCGCCGGGGGGCACATATCGTACCGCGCGAAACGTCTGCGGCATTGCACACTACCAAGTCTTCGAGGCTTCCCAACCCGCGCCGGCGAGCTTAGCCGCTGCGGCGCGGCTGTCAAAGGCGAAGACGGGCCCGGGGCCCGGTGCGCTCAGGGCGTCTCGCTGACTTCGGTGCACTCGACCGACGGCGGCGTCGCCTGCAGGTCGGTCAGCGTCGCCTCGCTGCCCTTGGTCCAGAATTCGAACTGGCCGGCGACATACTTGGCGCCGGAAGCCGACATGACGTTGACGAACACCATCTTGCGCGGCCCGACGGGGATGACGGCAAGGAAATTGGGCTCGGCGTTAATGAAGTCGACGGTGAACGGGTCGAGGCCCTCGCACTGGTACTGCACGATGTTGCGCTCGAAATTGCCCTGCAACTGCAGCACAACCTGCGCCGACACGTCGGCGCTCCCCATCATGGCGGCAGCGGCCAGGGCTTCCATCGGCAGTCCTCCTCGCGATTCAGCATCGAAAGGGTAGCAGAACGGCCGTCGGGGTCAGCCGAAATAGTTGTGACGGGCGAAATCGAGCTCGGGGAACGCCTCGGCGACGCCGCGATTGGTCTGGGCGATGGCGTCGAGCAGGCGACGAAGCATCGGGGTGGCCGGGCGCTTGCCAGCATGGCGCCCCATGCGGGCCCGGGCATCGATAAGGATCTCTCCATACTCGCGGCGGATTGCGTCAGCTTCGCTGCGCTGGAAAGTCCAGACCGCTTGATGAGCGTCGCGCTCCTCGGGCGGCAGCCGGTCCAGCCACTGGTACTCCTGGTAGGAGGGCTGGGTAACGGTCAGCTCGATCCAGCTCGCAGGCTGGAGGGGAAGGCGCGGCGCTGCATAGTCGGCGGCGCTGTCGGTTTCGGACCTGTTCGATCGCTGGTCGGTCGGCACCTCCGGCAGCCGGGCCATGCCGAAGGCAGCACGCATGAAGTCGCCGAGGCCGCCGTCCTTGAACAGGGTTTCGAACAGCACCGGCTTCAGCTTGCCTTCGCGGCAGGGGCGCGAGCGCAGGATCGCGCCATAGTCGAGGCTGCGATAGACCCAGTGATGCGGCCGCAGCAGCACCAGCGAGCAGAACTGGTCGAAGGTCATGCGCGCGCCCATGCGCACCAGCTGGTTGTAGTACGAGCGGATGAAGGCATCGGGCTGGCGGAATACGACGTAGGCGACGAAGTCGCCCTCGGTCAGCATCTCGATGTTGTCGACGATCTGGAGCAGCGAGTTTGCCGCGATGCCGTGGGCCAACCCGACCCCGGAGAGAATCTCGTCGCTGATGATCGGCTGGCCGTCGCACAGGCGCCGCCGCATGTCGTCGAGGGTTGCGGCCGGCAACTGGCGTAGGTCGCCGAAGCTCAGGTGCTCGCGCACGTGATACTCGGCCTCGTGGTCGCGATACGGCTTGCCCAGAAAGTCGATGCTGTCGTCGGCCTTCAGCAGGTCCTGAATCGTTGTGGATCCGCTCTTGGGATAGCCGACGTGGAATGTCTGCAATTATCAAATTTCCGGAAATCTTCGAGCCAATGCGGAAGATATAGATGCGTTGCAGTCTCAATGAAAATAGCTATTAGCGCCGTGATCGGACTGACTGCGATCGCCGCCTCGGCGGCGGCTCCGCGGCCGCTGGACCAGCGCGGCTCAAGGCACCGGTCAGGCGGCGCGCCAGCCCATGTCGGCGGGGATCACCGCGCCGTTGATGTGCCGGGCCTCGTCGGAGGCGAGGAAGAGCACGAGGTTGGCGATGTCGATGGGCTCGAGCGTGCCCGGGTTGGTCGCGTGATAGGCGCCGAGCCGTCCCAGAGCCGCCTGGTCGAGCCCGGCGGCATCGACGCTCTGCATGATGTTGGTCGCGACCCCGCCCGAGGCCACCGTGTTACAACGCAGGCCCATCTTGGCATACTGGAACGCCGTGGATTGGCCGAGCCCGATGAGCGCGTGCTTGCTGGCCGTATAGGCCGCGCCCGCCGAACCGCCCCCGAGGCCGGCGACCGAGGCGATATTGACGATGGCGCCGCCGCCCTGAGCCAGCATCAGCGGCACGGCGCGGCGCATGGCGAACATCGGGCCGTCGAGGTTGACCGACAGCACGCGGCGCCAGGTGTCGTTGCTGACATCGGCGACGGACTGGAACAGGTCCATGACGCCGGCATTGTTGACGAGGATGTCGATGCGGCCGAACTCCGAAACGGCCTTGTCGATCATCCCTACGCATTCGGCTTCGACCGCCACGTTGGCCGTGACCGGCACGATCGGCCCGCCGATTTCGCCGGCTGCCGCCTTGACCGCGTCCGCATGCCAGTCGGCCGCAACGACCTTCGCGCCCTCGGCGATGAACAGCTTGGCGATCGCCAGCCCCATGCCGGAGCCCGCGCCCGTGACCACTGCTACCTTGTCCTTGATGCGCATAATCGGTCCCCATCCAGTTTGGTTGTCTGCAAACTAGGTGATGCACCGGTCGCGGATTTGATGCAGGTCAGGCCGCTTCCGGCCAGAAATCGTCGTCGAGCACCTCGTCTGCGGAGTACGGGCACTCGGCAGGGAAAGCAGTTTCGCGCAGGCCCGTTTCGAGCGCAGCAAGGCGAGGGGCCTTCTTGTAGGCGCGCTTGATGACTTCGTCCGGGTAGGACTGCAGACTTGGGCTCTGCTCGATCAGGACTGCGATGGCGTCGCGATTGGTCACGATGCTCGCCTGCCAACTCGGGGACCTTGCCGACGGCTGGTATTGCCACTTCAGCAAGTGCAGCAAGATGACTGCCATTCTGCTGAGAATTTCGTGCTTGTCCGAGCGCCCCAAGCTCTCGATCTCCTCGGCGACGTTCTCCACGTCGATACGGTCGAACCTGCCGGCGCGGATCAATGCCGCCTGCTCCGCGCTCCAGAGCGCGAAATCGTCTTCGTAGCCCGCTGGCTTCTTGACTTCGACCTTGTTCATGAAAGGCAGTATAGGCTCCCCGACGGGCGAAACCAAATCGGTTTCAGAACAGGAAGTAGCGCTGCGCCATCGGCAGCACCGTGGCCGGCTCGCAGGTCAGCAGTTCGCCGTCGGCGCGCACTTCGTAGGTCTCCGGATCGACTTCGAGATGCGGCATGGCCGCGTTATGGATCATCGAAGCCTTGCCGATGCCGCCGCGAGTGTTCTCGACCGGCAGCATGGCCTTGGCGACGCCGAGCCTGGCCTGCAACCCGTCGTCGTAGGCCGCCTGGCTGACGAAGGTGACGGTGGAACTCGTCTTCAGCTTGCCGAAGCCGGCGAACATCGGCCGGTAGTGCATCGGCTGCGGGGTGGGGATGGAGGCGTTGGGGTCGCCCATCGGGGCTGCTGCAATGGAGCCGCCGAGCAGCACCAGTTCCGGCTTCACGCCGAAGAAGGCGGGGTTCCACAATACCAGGTCGGCGCGCTTGCCGATTTCGATCGAGCCGATATGCCGGCTCATGCCCTGCGCGATGGCCGGGTTGATCGTGTACTTGGCGATGTAGCGCCTGACCCGGAAATTGTCGTTGTCGCCGGTTTCCTCGGGCAGGGGGCCGCGCTGGCGCTTCATCTTGTCGGCGGTCTGCCAGGTGCGGATGATCACCTCGCCGACGCGGCCCATGGCCTGGCTGTCGGACGAGAACATCGAAAAGCAGCCGATGTCGTGGAGGATGTCCTCGGCGGCGATGGTCTCCTTGCGGATGCGGCTCTCGGCGAAGGCGACATCCTCGGCGATCGAGGGGCTGAGGTGATGGCAGACCATCAGCATATCGAGGTGCTCGGCCAGCGTGTTGACCGTGTAGGGCCGCGTCGGGTTGGTCGAGGAGGGGAGCACGTTGGGCAGGCTCGCCACCTTGATGATGTCGGGCGCATGGCCGCCGCCGGCTCCTTCGGTGTGGAAGGCGTGGATGGTGCGGCCCTTGAAGGCGCGCACCGTATCCTCGACGAAGCCGCTCTCGTTCAGCGTGTCGGTGTGGATCATCACCTGCACGTCATAGGCGTCGGCGACGCTCAGGCAGTTGTCGATGGCGGCCGGGGTGGTGCCCCAGTCCTCGTGCAGCTTCAGCGAGGAGACGCCGGCGAGGATCATTTCCTCGAGCGGGGCGGGCAGCGAGGCGTTGCCCTTGCCGGCGAGGCCGAGGTTCATCGGGAAGGCGTCGAAACTCTCGATCATGCGCTGGGCATGCCAGGCGCCGGTGCAGGTGGTGGCGAGCGTGCCGTGCGCCGGGCCCGTGCCGCCGCCGACCATTGTGGTCATCCCCGCCATCAGCGCTTCCTCGATCTGCTGCGGCGCGATGAAGTGGATGTGGCTGTCCATGCCGCCGGCGGTGAGGATCCTGCCCTCGCTGGCGATGATCTCGGTCGATGGCCCGATGATGGTGTCGACGCCCGGCTGGGTATCCGGATTGCCGGCCTTGCCGATCTTCGAAATGCGCCCGTCGCGCAGGCCGACATCGGCCTTGTAGATGCCGGTGTGGTCGACGATCAGCGCATTGGTGATCACCGTATCCATGGCGCCCTGGGCGCGCGTCGCCTGGCTCTGGCCCATGCCGTCGCGGATGACCTTGCCGCCGCCGAACTTCACTTCCTCGCCATAGGTGGTGAGGTCGCGCTCCACCTCGATGAACAGTTTGGTGTCGGCCAGCCGCACCTTGTCGCCGGTGGTCGGCCCGTACATCTGGGCATAGGTCGAGCGGGAGATGCGCGCGGGCATGGGATCAGCTCCGGAGGAACAAGGCGTCGATTGTGGTCACGAACATTCCTCCGGATCGCCTCATTTGCGAAGGAACCGGCAGTAGCAGGTGACGTTGTTGGGCTGGGCGAAACAAGAAAGGAAACTACAATGAAGACGATCGCCAAATATGCCGCAGTTGCGGTGCTTGCTCTCGGTGTTCCGGCCATTTCGGTCGCGCAGGACGCGGCCGCCGGCGCCAAGGTCTCGGTCAATGCGATGGCCAAGGGCAGCGCGAGCAACTACGGCTCGCTCATCTCCAGCCTGCAGGCTGGCAAGAGCGCGGACCTGTCGGCGTTCAGCGACAGCTCCACCATCAGCTTCGTCACCGTGTCCTCGCTGAAGGCCGATGCCGATGCCAAGGCCCTCGACAACGCGCTCAACAAGAACGCCAGCGTCGTTGCCGGTCTCAAGACCTCGATCGATGCGAATGCGGCCCTCAAGGCCAAGATCGAAGCCGCCGGGTACAGCGTCGACAAGGTCGTCGCCATCACTGCCGAGGCGGACGGATCGTTCGTCGTCTACGTCGACGATCGCGCCTGACGCACGCAACGGATGGGCGGCTGTGGCCGCCCATCCATTTTCCCCGCACGTCGCTGCCAAGGCTTGCACCGCAGAACCACCCAAACCGTTGCCCTCCATAAGAACCGCCTAAATGTGAGGCTGTCCAGAAGCTTGCCGCATTTGGCGGCACTATTAAACCTGACCCGAAAATTCAAATTTCAGGCGGGGCGACGACGCTATACGAGGGTCGGGTGGGGCAATAGGACGCAGCCTGGAGGGTTATATGTTCAAGGTCATGGCGCTGGCAGTGTTGGCCGGCTCGGCACTGCTTGCGGGCGCCGCACAGGCGGCGCCGTCGGTGGAGCGCGGAAGTTATCTCGTCAACACCATTGCCGGATGCGGCAACTGCCACACGCCTCAGGGGCCGGATGGTCCCATCGCGGACAAGGCGCTCAGCGGCATGCTGGTCGAACAGAACGACGCCTACACTGCGATCGCTCCGAACATCACGCCGGCTGGCGACATCAGGAACTGGACCGACGCGCAGGTGATCAAGGCGATCCGCGAGGGTATCCAGCCGGACGGCAAGCTGCTTGGGCCGCCGATGCCGTTCGAGGTGTACAAGGGCATGTCCGACACGGACGTGGCTTCGATCGTGATGTACCTGCGCACGGTTCCGGCGGTGGAGAACGACCCCGGCGAGTCGCACTACAACATCCCGCTACCGCCAGCCTACGGTCCGCCGATCGAGCATGTCGCCGACGTGCCGGAGGGCGTGACGGTGGAATATGGTGCGTATCTCGCAGGGCCGCTCGGACACTGCATCGTCTGCCACTCGACCTTCGGACCGCAGGGTCCGATGCTCGACACGGCGCTCGGCGCTGGCGGGCAGCCCTTCCCGGGACCATGGGGCACCTCGGTTGCGGCCAACATCACGCCCACCGGGATCGGGCACTACAGCGACGAGGACCTCACCAAGATCATCACCACCGGCACGCGGCCGGACGGCTCGCACCTGCTGCCGCCGATGCCGATCTGGGCCTACGCCAACCTGAAGCCGGACGACGTCAAGGCCATCATCCTCTACCTGCGCTCCCTGCCGCCCAAGGGCTGACACTGGCCTCGTCCGTCAGGGGGAGGCCTTCTGGTCCCCACCGTTCACTGGTCATCCCCGCGAAAGCGGGGATTTCCGTTTGTGGCATGCGCTAAAAACGAGGATCCCACTTTCGCGGAATGACCCGGTGAGCCAGGGCAGCGAGGTAGCAGCCCGCGTGGGGCTGCAACCTAGTTCGGCTTGGGTGTGGCCGCTTCGGCCTTGCGGAATGCCGCCACCAGTCGGTTGATGACGCTGTCGAGGATCTTGTTGCCGGTCAGGACGTCCTCGTCGGCCTGGCTGGGGGCGATCACCGACATGGCGAGCACCTGCACCGCGTAGGCGTGCTTGCGCTTGCCGTCCTTGTGGAACTTGTTGCCTTGCTTTTCGAAATCGGTGATCAGGGCGGAGCGGTCGTAGGAACCGAGGGTCGACTTGAAGGTGGTCCAGGATTTCGCGCTGGTCCGGTCCATCAGGCGCGACGCCAGGCTGCCGATCAGGAACATGGCTTCCTGATCCTTGCCGCCATTGGCGTGCAGGTCCTGCATCATCGCAACGAAGCGTTCCCTGAAATCTTCTTCCTTGGTGGCCATCGTCGTCCTGCCCGTTGAAATCGGCGCATCCGTAAACGAAATCCAGCGGGAATGCCAAACGTCTGTTGAATACGCCGTCCGTATTTCGCCACAGGCCAGGTATCTGCTGGCCGGATCGCTTCTGGAGGCTCAGATGAAATCACGATTCGCAGTTGCACTTGCCGCGGCTCTCCTGATGTCCGCGCCGCAGTTCGCCGTGGCCCAGTACATGGACCTCAACACCATCATCTCCGGCATCGGCGACGCCCATTTCCTGCGCTCGGCCGAGCGGGCGGACGGCGCGGCCGGCCTGCGCGTGGTCCGGCTGTCGACGCTGGCCGGCGCGGCACAGAGCGCCTCGCGGCTGCATGCGGCCACCGCACTCAAGGAACGGGATATCCGCTACCTGCAGTCGAACCTGGTGATCAACCCGCTCGCCATGACCGCCATCCGCGGCGCCGGCGTGTCGCTCGAACAGATCGTTTCGGCCGACATCGCGGGCGACGGTGGCGGCGTGCTCTACGCCGACGATCTGTAGGGGCGGTGCTCCCGGGCAGCTGACCACCAAGGGCCCATTGAGCCACGGAGTCATTCCCACTAAAGCGGGAACCTCTGTTTTCGGTGCCTGTGGCCAAACGGAGATCCCCGCTTTCGCGGGGATGACCCCGGGCGAGGCAGTTGCAGTGGTTGCTGCCGACGAAGGGGAACACCTCGAGCGCAGCAGCCGTCTGCCCGCCCTACGCAAGCCTCAGAGTTTCCCCATCACCTTCTGCTGGAAGCCGTACACCTCGCGCTTGCCGGAAAGCGGCACGAGCCTGACCTCGCGCCTCTGGCCCGGCTCGAAGCGCACGGCGGTGCCGGCCGCGATGTCGAGCCGCATGCCGCGCGCCTTCTCGCGCTCGAAGCTCAGCCCCGCATTGGTCTCGTAGAAGTGGTAGTGCGAGCCGACCTGGATCGGCCGGTCGCCAGTATTGGCCACCTCGATGGTGATCTGCGGCGCGCCCTGGTTGAGCTCGATTTCGCCGGGGACGGCGATGATTTCGCCGGGGACGAAGGTCATGGGATTCACCGGATTGGTTCGTGGACGGTGACGAGTTTCGTCCCGTCGGGGAAGGTGGCCTTCACCTGCACGTCGTGGATCATCTCGGCGATGCCGTCCATCACCTGGGCGCGGGTGACGACATGCGCCCCGGCCTCCATCAGGTCGGCGACGGAGCGGCCGTCGCGGGCGCCTTCCACCACATAGTCGGTGATCAGCGCGATCGCCTCGGGATGGTTCAGCTTCACGCCGCGCTCGAGGCGTTTTCGCGCCACGATGGCGGCCATCGAGATCAGCAGCTTGTCCTTCTCGCGGGGCGTCAGGTTCATCGGTTCGTTCCAACAGGAGTGGGTGGCATCGACGTCGCCACCTGCACGATGTCATTCCCGCGAAAGCGGGAATCCCTCTCGCAGCCAGAGCGGGCCAAGGAAAGGATCCCGGCTTTCGCCGGGATGACACCGGTGGGTGAGCAAAACCATACTTAGTTCTCACAAGTGCCAGAGGCGGGGCAGGGCGCCCGCGCCGGAGAGCTGGGCAATTATTGGCGTGATGATGCGGCGCAGCGCAAGCCCGGATGGCGCCATGGCACGTATGACGAGGCGCTCGCCGATGACGCTGGCGCCGGACGCGCCGGACAGCAGCGGCCGGACGCGGTCGAGCCGCCGCTCGGCATCGGCCCCGACATAGAGCAGCGTGGCGAAGGCATTGGCGCCGGCGAGCAGCGACAGGCCGTCGCGCTCCTCCGCCTGGGCGCCGAGCCGCGTCGCCTCGGCATGGATCAGGCGGCCGGCGCGGCGGATGCGCCAGGTGTCGCGCAGATGGGCGTTGCGCGCCGTCTCGCCCATGGCCTCGCGGCCGAGCAGGATCGCCTCCACCGCAAGGAAACTGGCATCGGGCGCGAGATCGACCTCGAGGGTGCGGTCGAGGCGTGCGCCATCGAACAGGATCGTCTCCTGCGGCAGCCAGTCGAGCTGCGCGCCGGCCCCGACCTCGATGCGGGTGCGGACCCGGGCGTCGTCGCCGAGCGAGCGATAGACGCGCTCGCAGCCCTGCGTGGTCAGCACCAGGTTAGCGCCCGCGGCGGCATGTACGCGCCAGGCCACCTCGTCGCCGCCCGTCAACCCGCCGGCGGTGTTGATCAGCACCGCCTGCAGGCTCCGGTCATGCGTATGCGGCAGCCGGATCTTGGCGCAGCCGTCCTGGAACAGGGTGGTGAGCCGTGTCTTTCCCTCTCGCACTGCCGCTGCAATATTTCCGCAGCCGCGGGCCCGCTGCAGGCGGGCGTCACGCTCGATTTCTGAATTCATTTCAATCGCATGCGCGCACATATTGAGTCTTTGATCATCAGATCTGCGTTTGACGCTTGTCAAATATTACAGTCGAACGCGGTGATTATTGTGAAGCATACCGTGGCAATCCAGCTGCGGGTCACGCTGACACTGCCCGGAATGGGCATGTTCTTGCGGCGTGAGTGTTGTTGAAAGGAGTATACCATGAAGTTCCACCGCATCGGGGCTGCAGCGGCCTCCGCACTTGCCGTCCTGGCACTGGCCACTTCACTCGCCTTTGCCATGCCGAAGAATGTCGCCGGCCCTTCCGACATGCTGCTCAAGGCTGCCGACCTGGCTGGGCGTATCGGTCACTGGGACGCGACCGATGTCGCCGATTTCGCGAAAGCCGACACCATCTACGTCTTCCGCATCTCCGACGCCTACGACTTCGACGACCATAGCATGGTCAGCGGCGCGGAGGACGAGGCCGGCACGCTGGGCGACATGCACAAGGCCTTCGCGGCCAATGCCGACGTGGCCAAGTGGTTCAAGGACAATGGCTACGTGCTCAACGACATGATGGCAATCGTGCACATGCCGGACAAGAACGCCTTCGCCGTCTACCTGCATTGATCCGGCCTCTCGTGGCGTAACGCGACGCGGGCCGTCGACCGGCTGCCCGCGTCGACCTGCACCTGCGTGTTGCCCGCGAGAACGTCGAGCCCTCGCAACGGCGCGGCGCAACCTTCCCCACCCTGTGACGTTAGATGGCCAAGTCGCCGGCACGCAAGACCGGCACAGGCATATCGGCCGAGGCGGGGAGGGCTGACGCTCCCTTTTCGTCGACGCCGGTGGGGCGCGAAGCTTCGGCTTCGCGCCTTCTTTTTGTCCGCCTACTCCGCCGGTGCGGGGGCGGCTTCGGCCTCGGGCGCGGGGCTTGCGCAGCGGCCGCGTGGCGAGGGCTAGCCGGCGAGAGCGGCGAGCCTGTCGGCGAGCCAATCGTGGCCGGCCGCGCGGGCCAGCGTCGCGGCATCGGCGCCGGCGGCGTTGCGATCACCGGGGCGGGCTCCGGCGAGCAGCAGCAGGCCGGCAATGGCGCCGTCGCCGTGCTGGGCCGCTGCGTGCAGCGGGGTGAAGCCCTCGGCCTGCGCCTGGTTGGGATCGGCGCCGGCCAGCAGCAGGCGTTCCGCCATCGACGCGTTGCGCCGGGCGCAGGCGGCATGCAGGGCGGCGACCTGCTGGGGGTTGCGGGCGGAGGCGTTGACGTCGCGGGTCAGGGGCAGCAGCAGGTCGAAGGCCTCGGCGTTCTCGAAGTAGGCGGCCAGCGACAGGGGCGTGAAGCCGTCGGGCGACAGCGCGTTGGCGTCCCAGCCGCCGGCCAGCGCCGCTTCCAGCCCGGCGCCGTCGCGCAGGATGATCGCCTCGTGCGGGTCGAGCTGCCCGAGCCTGGAACGGATGGCTGCGACCGCACCGGCATTGCCCATATAGGCGGCCCAGGCGACCAGCGAGGCACCCGAGGCGTGGCGCGCCTGCACCAGCCCGGGATCATGCGCCAGCGCGCTCCGCAGTCCGTCCAGGTCACCCCGGGCCACCAGCTCGAAAGGATCGCTCATCCGGGGAGCATAGGCGCAGCCACGGCGCACCGGAAGTGCCGGCGATGGCCGGGGTCCCAGCGTTCGCCGGGACGACAGCCGGTGGGCAGGCGTCTATCCGGCACACAGGTCGGCCGCGAGCAGTTGTTGCAGTGGCTGTCCCGGTGCACCGATGCTAGTTTGCCGTGGACGAGGAGTTCCAATGACCATCGACGACCGGCCCCGCATCGTTGGCGGCGGGCCCAAGAAGCTGCTCTATACCGTCGACACCATCCGGCGCATGGGTGTCGGCAAGGCGGCCAAGGCGCTGACCGCCCGCAATGCCTGCAAGGCCTGCGCCTATGGCATGGGCGGCCAGCAGGGCGGCATGACCAACGAGCTGGGAGAATTCCCGTCGGTCTGCAACAAGTCGGTGCAGGCGCAATCGACCGACATCCAGCCGGCCATTCCCAGCGAGGCGTTCCTTCATCCGCTGAGCGACCTGCAGCAGTTGAGCGGCCGGGAGATGGAGAAGCTCGGACGCCTCAACACGCCGCTGTTCAAGGCGGCCGGCGCCGACCGCTTCGAGACGGTGAACTGGGACTTCGCCATCGCGCATGCCGCGGCGCGGCTCAGGACCACCGATCCGGACCGCAGCTTCTTCTACTCCTCCGGCCGCTCGTCGAACGAGGCCGGCTTCGTGTTCCAGCTGCTGGCCCGGGCCTGGGGCACCAACAACGTCAACAACTGCTCGTACTACTGCCACCAGGCGACCAGCGAGGGGCTGGGGAGCACCATCGGCAAGGGCACGGCGACGGTCGAGCTCGAGGACCTGACCGGCGCCGACCTGATCTTCGTCATCGGCGCCAATCCGTCATCCAACCACCCGCGCTTCATCCACATGCTGAAGCATTGCCGGGACCGGGGCGGCGACGTCATCGTCATCAACCCGGCGAGGGAACCCGGGTTGGTGAAGTTCGCCGTACCGAAGTCGCCGACCTCCATGCTCTCGGGCGGCACCGAGATCGCGTCCGACTATCTGCAGCCGCGCATCGGCACCGACATCTGGCTCCTCAAGGGGCTGATGAAGGCCATTCTCGCCATGGGGGCCGAGGATCGCGCCTTCATCGCCGCGCACACCGCCAACTTTCATGAACTCGAGGCCGATCTGGCCGGACTTTCCATGGAAGAGATCCAGTCGAAGACCGGGACTTCCATCGCGGACCTGGAGCGTGTCGCCACCCGCTACGCCAACCGGCAGAACGTCGTCTTCGCCTGGGGCATGGGCATGACGCACCACCTGCACGGGGTCGAGAACGTCGAGGCGATCGCCAATCTCGCCCTGCTTAGAGGCATGATCGGCAAGCGTTTTTCGGGCCTGCTGCCGCTGCGCGGGCACTCCAACGTGCAGGGCATCGGCACCATCGGCGTCAAGCCGGTGGTCTCCGAGCAGGTGTTCTCCGCCATGGAGCATGCCTTCGGCATAAAGCTCAGCCGAGACAAGGGCTTGGACACCATGTCCTGCCTGCAATCGGCCGCCCGCGGCGAGGTCGATGCGGCCGTCATCATGGGCGGCAACCTCTGGGGTGCCACCCCCGACACCGCCTTTGCCACCCGCGCCATGGACGCCATCGGCTTCAAGCTGTTCCTCACCACCACGCTGAACCGCGGACATGTCAATGGGTTAGGGGAGGGCGAGGTGCTCATCCTGCCCGTCACGGCGCGCGACGAGGAGTGGTCGCCGACCACGCAGGAGTCGATGTTCAACTACGTCCGGCTCAGTGACGGCGGCATCGAGCGGCTCGACAACGTGCGGCCCGAGACGGTGATCCTCTGCGACCTCGCAGCCCAGCTCATCCCAGACAGCCCGGTGCCCTTCGCCCGATTCAAGGAACACTCGCAAGTCCGCGCCGCCATTGCGAAAATCGTCCCCGGTCTGGAGCAACTGGCCGACATCGACGTGGCCAAGCGCGAGTTCCACGTGCGCAACCGGGTGATGCACACGCGCGAGTTCTCCACCCCGGACGGCAAGGCCCGATTCGCCGTCACGCCGCTGCCCCGGACGCCCGGGCAACTGACGCTGGCGACGGTGCGCTCCGAGGGCCAGTTCAACACCATCATCTACGAGGAGCAGGACAGCTACCGGCTGAAGGCGGCTCGCGACGCCATCTTCCTCAACCGGGAAGACATGGCGGAACAAGGACTTAGAGACGGGCAGCGGATCACCATCGCCTCGGAGGCGGGCCGCATGTCCGGCACGGCGACGGCGTTCGACCTGCCGCGCGGCTCGGCGCTGGCGTACTATCCGGAGGCGAACGTGCTGTGCGGCACGGCGGTCGACCCGCGCTCGAAGACGCCGGCCTTCAAGTCCGTGCCGATCTGGATCGAGGCATAGTCCATGCATTTCCCCAAGGAGACCCTGGCCTTCCTCGAGGGCATCGCGGCGCATAACGACAAGGCCTGGTTCGAGGCCAACCGCCCGCTCTACGAGGCGGGCTACGTCGAGGCGGGCAAGGGCTTCGTGGCCGAGCTTGGCCCCAGGCTCAGGGAGATCTCGCCCGGCGTGCAGTTCGAACCCAGGGTGAACGGCTCGATTCCGCGCATAAATCGCGACATCCGCTTTTCCAAGGACAAGCGGCCCTACAAGGACCACCTCGACCTGTGGTTCTGGCACGGCGACAGGCGCAGCTGGGAGCTGCCGGGATTCTGGTTTCGCCTTACGCCGGCACGGGTCATGCTGGGCACGGGCATGCACATGTTCACCCGGGAGCAACTCGAGCACTACCGCCAGTCGGTGATCCACCCGCGCTCCGGCAAGGCCTTGCTCGCGGCCGTGGCCGAGGTAAAGGCCAAGGGTGACTACCTGATCGGCGAGAAGACGCGCAAGCTCATGCCGCGCGGCTACGAGGCCGACCCGGAGCGGGCAGATTACCTGCTGCATGAAGGTCTCACCGGCTGGATCGAGCTGCCGGCCGCGGCCGCCTTTGCGCCGGGATTCTCGGATGCCTGCGTCACGCACTTCGCCAATACCTGGCCGATCGCGCGCTGGCTGATTGCCGAAGTGGCCGACTAGCAGGGGCCGTGCATGCCCCGGATCGGGCGGCAGGGCCAATCGGCCGCATCGCGGCGGGCCGGGGCGGGTTGCCCGCAACCGGCTCTTCCCCTACATACGGCGCTCGATTTCAGCAGTGGGCCGAGGGCCCATTCTTCACCCGGTCGCATGTCCGGATCGGAAAAGCGCGAGCGACTTTTCCCGGGCATGCTCCACTAGCGGCAGGATCCGTACGCTTCATGGCGCGCCAGTTCATCTATCACATGCACGGCCTCAACAAGGCCTACTCCAACGGCAAGAAGGTGCTGGATAACATCCACCTCAGCTTCTATCCGGATGCCAAGATCGGCGTGCTCGGCCCGAACGGCTCGGGCAAGTCGACGCTGCTGCGCATCATGGCCGGCATCGACACCGAGTTCACCGGCGAAGCCTGGGTGGCGGACGGCGCCAGGGTCGGCTACCTGGCGCAGGAGCCGCAGCTCGACCCGGCGCTCGACGTCAAGGGCAACGTCATGACCGGCGTCAAGGAGAAGAAGGACATCATCGATCGCTACAACGAGCTGATGATGAACTATTCCGACGAGACCGCCGACGAGGCGACCAAGCTCCAGGACATCATCGATGCCCAGAACCTGTGGGACCTCGACAGCCAGGTCGAAGTCGCCATGGAGGCGCTGGGCTGCCCGCCGGGCGAGGCCTCGGTTGACAACCTCTCGGGCGGCGAGAAGCGGCGCGTCGCGCTCTGCGCTCTCCTCCTCAGCCAGCCCGACCTGCTGCTGCTCGACGAACCGACCAACCATCTCGACGCCGAGACCACGGCCTGGCTCGAAAAGCACCTGCGCGAGTTCCCCGGCGCGGTGCTGATCATCACCCACGACCGCTATTTCCTCGACAACGTCACCGGCTGGATCCTCGAGCTCGACCGCGGCCGCGGCATCCCGTACGAGGGCAACTACTCGGCCTATCTCGGCTCCAAGGCCAAGCGCTTCGCGCAGGAGCAGTCGGAAGACGCGGCGCGTGCCAAGGTGCTGGAACGCGAGAAGGAGTGGATGGGCCAGAGCCCGCAGGCGCGCATGGCCAAGTCCAAGGCGCGTATCCGCGCCTATGACGAGCTGGTGAAGGTCAACGAGGCCCGAACCATGTCCAACACGGCGCAGATCATCATCCCGCCGGGCGAGCGGCTGGGCCAGAACGTCATCAACATCGAGGGCGTCACCAAGGCCTATGGCGACCGCGTGCTGATCGACAACCTCAGCTTCAAGCTGCCGCCGGGCGGCATCGTCGGCATCATCGGGCCGAACGGCGTCGGCAAGTCGACGCTGTTCCGCATGATCACCGGGCAGGAGAAGCCGGACTCGGGCACCATCACCATCGCCGAGAACGTCAACCTCGGCTATGTCGACCAGAGCCGCGACACGCTCAATCCCAACAAGACGGTGTGGGAGGAAATCTCGGGCGGCAACGACATCCTGATGCTCGGCAAGCGCGAGATGAACAGCCGCGCCTATACCTCGGCGTTCAACTTCAAGGGCGCCGACCAGCAGCAGAAGGTGGGCAACCTGTCGGGCGGCCAGCGCAACCGCGTGCACCTCGCCAAGATGCTGAAGTCGGGCGCGAACGTGCTGCTCCTCGACGAGCCGACCAACGACCTCGACACCGAAACCCTCGCCGCGCTCGAAGAGGCGCTCGAGGAATTCGCCGGCTGCGCCGTGATCATCAGCCACGACCGCATGTTCCTCGACCGGCTGGCCACGCACATGCTGGCCTACGAGGGGGAGTCGCACTTCGAGTGGTTCGAGGGCAACTTCGCCGACTACGAGCAGGACAAGATCCGGCGGCTGGGTCCGGACAGCGTGAACAATCACAAGGTGAGCTATAAGAAGCTGACGCGGTAGCGAGTCAGGTCAGTTCACCGTCGACAATGAACCGGTTCGCGAGCTCGTTGCTTGTGAACCGGGCAATGGGTTCATAGCGCGGCTTGTGGTCGGCGGAGTCGGGCGAGCGCATGACGACAAACAGACCATCCTGCTCTCTTACGATCTCGGTAAGGTCTTCAGAGGCGTAAGGTGACCAGTGACGTGACCCGCATTGCGGGCAATCATCGTCACAGCAGCACGACCATTCATCGCTCCACGCTGCATTGCAGTCCTGACAATGGTAGTGATTGAGATACCAAGCCATCCCCGCGCCCTCGATGCTATCGACCCATGCGTAAACGGTACTGGCCTCTCCCGACAAAATCCAGATACCCGCTGTCTCTCAGAACTTGAAGTTGTTGACGTATCTTCGGTCGTACGTTGTTGTTGTTTGGGTAGATCAGCTGCAGCCGGCCCTCGAACGCATACACGTCTTCGAGCGAGAATTCTGGCCGCCCAATCGCTTCCACCGCCTTCATCACGTCGAGCAGCCAACCGCGCGCTTCGACGCTCTGGTTCCGCAGGAACAACGTCTGCTGCCACTTGGCGAGGATGGTTTCGCGCCGCTCGGGCTGGCCGTTCCGCAGCACGTATATGCGCCCAACCTCGGGCACTTGGCTCAGCAGAATGTTTGATCCGACCCAACCTGCCCGCCGCGCCGTCTCCGCAAGTGGCTTCCGGCGCTGGATAATCTCTGGCACGAAGAAGTGCTTCGGCACTACGCAGACGTTCCGCACCTCCCGCGCCGCTTTGTCATAGCCAAGCAACAGCAGGTTCGGGTTTGTGTTCGAAGTCAGCCGAGCGATCTTGGTGTCGTACGCGCCGTCCGCTACCGAGTTGCCGAACGACTTGCCGTTCTTCGCCTTCACCTCATACTGGTCCGAGCACTCGGGACAGAAGAAATCAGCGACGGGGCTGTTGGCCGGAAATTGGCTCAGTCGCGGCGCGCCGCAATTTGTGCAGAACATCCAGTCGGCCACCCAGCGCTCCGTCCACACGCGTGCCTGTTGGGAGCCGCTGTCAAACGGGGTCTGGGATTCTTCGAAGCCAAGTCTCATGAAGCAACGCTAGCACGACTGCGCCGGTTCGCCAGTGGACGCCACTGCCCAGCATCCGCTATCCGATGGGTCGCCCAACCACACCGGAGCCCCCCATGCCCGACTGGTCGCCCTCCGCCTACCTCAAGTTCGAGGACGAGCGCACGCGTCCTGCGCGTGACCTGCTGGCCCAGGTGCCGCTGACGGCGCCGCGCCGGGTCGTCGACATGGGGTGCGGGCCGGGGAATTCGACCGAGCTTCTCGTCGAGCGCTTCCCTCACGCCGAGGTAGTTGGGCTCGACAATTCGCCCGCCATGCTGGCCGACGCGCGGAAGCGCCTGCCGGGCGCACGCTTCGCGGAAGCGGATGCGGCGAGCTGGGTGCCGGAGGCGGGGACGGATGTCGTCTTCGCCAATGCCATCTACCAGTGGGTGCCGGAGCATATCGCGGTGTTTCCGCGCGTCGTCGCGGCGTTGCCCGAGGGCGGGGTGCTGGCGGTTCAGATGCCGGACAACATGGCCGAGCCCTCGCATGTGCTGATGCGCGAGGTCGCGGCTTCGGGGCCGTGGGCCGAGCGGCTCCGCGATGCGGCGCGCCTGCCGCTGCCGCCGGCCCCGACCTATTACGATGCGCTAAGGCCCGTCGCGCAGCGCATCGACATCTGGCACACGATCTACAACCACGTGCTCGCCGGCCCCGAGGCGATCGTCGAATGGGTGAAGAGCACCGGGCTCCGCCCGTTCATCGACCCGCTGGCGCCGGGCGAGCGCGCGGATTTCCTCGCGCGCTACCTCGAGCGCATCGCCGAGGCCTATCCGCGCACGGCAGACGGCAAGGTGCTGCTGCGCTTCCCGCGCCTGTTCATCGTCGCGGTGCGGTAGCCGGCCGGCTCAGGCCAGCGGATTGGCGCCGAACAGCAGGCCGTGCAGGCCAAACAGCAGCGCCGCCGTCACCACCGCGCCGATGCCGATGGCGATGATGTCGCCGCGCGCGCTCTCGAACCGCGGCCGCGGTTCGTCGCGACGCAAGGCCGAGACCAGGTCGGCGACCGCATAGACCAGCGTGACACCGAACAGCAGCGTGCCCGCCGCGTCGCCGTTAGAGAGCAGGTGGCCTGCGGCCCAGACCAGCATGCCGACCACCATCGGATGTACGACGGTCGCCCTGATGCGGCCGATGGGCGCCCTGGGGGTGCTCAGCAGCACCAGGCTCACGAACAAGGCGGGCAGGGCGATCAGCCGGCCCCATTCCGGCGGCGCATAAAGCTGCGGTGCCTCGGGGCGATACAGGATGTAGCCCCAGATGATCAACCCGAAGCCGACCAGCGACACAAGCGAGTAGAGCCCCTTCCAGCGCCTCTCGTTGGCGCGCACCTGCGCCGCGCGCAGCCCGGGCGCAACGATGCGTACCGAGTGGATACCGAAAAAGACGACGAGCCCGAGAATCAAGATGAGCATGCTAGCCTCCGCATGCGTCGAACATGCCGCTTGGCGGCAGGCTGGCAAGGGGACGTTTGGATGAATTGGTCGCTGGGGCTCGGTGCGGGGCTGGTCATGCTGGTCGCGGCGCTGTCGCCCGCCCTCGCCAAGCAGGCCCGCTGCTACACCACCGACGACGGCTACTACGACTGCAGCTTCGAGCCGCTCGGGGGCGGCAGCTTCGAGATCGCGGCCGGGGGCTATCCGAGCTTCCAGATCGTCATCGACACGCCGGGGGTCGCCTTCGGCTATGGCCGTTACGAGGAGGGGGGCAACTTCGTCGCCCTGCCGGGCACGTTCAGGCGCAACGCCGATGACGGCGCGTGCTGGGACAATGACGAGACCGGGGTGCAGATCTGCGCCTGGTAGCCGATCTGGCCTCGGCGGCGTTCCGGTGCTAAGTGGCGCGCTTTCTCAAGCTGCAGGGCGCCTTGCCATGACCTCTCCCTTTGAAATCCCGTTCGACGGCGCGGTGATCCGCGGAGAGGCGGACGGGTTCGGCATTCCGGTCGTCTTCCTCCATTCCGGCGTCACCGACCGGCGCATGTGGGGCGAGCAGATGCAGATGCTGGCCGAGGAGGGCTATCACGTCATCAGCTACGACCGGCGCGGCTACGGCGAGACGACGACGGAGGACGTGCCCTTCAACCACCTCATCGATCTCGAGGCGGTGCTCGACCGGCTGAGCGTCCATGCCGCGATCCTGGTGGGCGCCTCAATGGGTGGCGGCCTCGCCATCGATTTCGCCCTGGAGCACCCGGAGCGCACCATCGCGCTGGTGCTGATGGGCACGGCCGTGACCGGCGCCGAGGGCTACGAGGTCGACGAGGAGGTCGAGCAGCTCGAGGAGGCGTTCGAGTATGCCAGGGAGCGCGGCAATATCGGCACGGCCAATCGCATCGAGGCGCACCTGTGGCTGGACGGCCCCTACGGCGAGGCCGGCCGGGTGACCGGCGACGCGCGCCAACTCTTCCTCGCCATGAACGAAATCCACCTCAACCACCCGGAGCTGACGCAGGAGGAGCGGCCGGAATCCGCGATGGACAATGTCCACACCATCAACGCGCCGACGCTGCTGGTGGTGGGCGAGCTCGACTGCTCCGACATCATCGCCTTGCACGAGGACCTGTCCGAGGAGATCGAGAACTCGTTTGCCGTGGTCATCGAGGACACCGCGCACTTCCCCAGCCTCGAGCGCCCCGACCTGTTCAATCCGATCCTGGGCGAATTCCTCGAGGCGGTGACGGGGCACGGCGAGGACGAGGACGAGGGGGACGGTGACGACGGGGAATGACGCTCCCGTCCCAAGGGGCCTGAGGCGGATCAGACCGGCAGCAAGTCGGCGAAGTGGGATTCGAGCTGCGCGGTCGGGGTATTGGTCAGGTCCTTCGGCAACTCGGCGATGATCGTGTCCCTGACGCCCTTGCTGAGCGCCGGGCGCAGGTCGCCCAGCGCCGTCGGGGCGGCGGCGACGATCAGGCGGTCGAAGGCGTTCTGCTGGTGCCGGCGCTCCAGTTCCCCGGCCACATGCTCGACGAAGCGGCGCTCGCGCACGGCCACTGGATCGGACGAGTATTCCATCGCGCTGCGGCCGTGCCCGACGGATGAATAGCTTCGGCCAGGGCGATCGGCCATGATCTCGCCGGCCTTCAGCGACTCCTGCTCGAACATCAGGCCGTCGACCGCCTTGAGCCCCCGTCCGGGGCCCGAGTGCTCGAAAACCTTGGCGGTTGCACCGTCCGCGATCAGGATCCAGGTCACCTTGGCCTTCATGGCACTCTCCATCTGGTTTCGTTTCACCAATGCCTGACGTGGCGATTGGTTTGATCACGATCAAGAAAGCCACTGGGCGAAATCACAAACTGTCATTTGTCGAAGCGGTGCGCCGGGGGTAGAAGGCGCCCGCGAGTGGGGCTGCGTGCCCGGAAGGACCGGCCTTGGCCTCCATTTCTACCACCGATGCCCAGCGCTCCGAGAGCGGGCTTGTCGCCGGCCTGGCGGCCTACCTGCTGTGGGGCTTCCTGCCGCTGCTGTTCAACCTGATGCGGCATGTGGGCGCGGCGACGCTGGTCGCCGACCGGACGCTGTGGTCGCTGCTGCTGGTCGGGATCATCATGATCGTCGGCGGCCGCACCGCCGAGGTGCGGGCCATCCTGCGCGACCACAAGGCCGTACGCTCCATGGCTGTCGCGGCCTTTGTGCTGGCGGCGAACTGGCTGATCTACGTCTATGCCGTCGAGACCAACCAGGTGCTCGAGGCCAGCTTCGGCTACTTCATCAATCCGCTCGTCAACGTCGCCATGGGCATGGTGCTGCTCGGCGAGCGGCTGAGCCGCTGGCAGACCGTGGCGGTCTCGATCGCGACGATCGCCATCGGCATCCAGGCCCTCGGACTTGGCGGCGTACCCTACATCGCGCTCAGCCTGGCGCTGAGTTTCGCGCTCTACGGCTACCTGAGGAAGACGGCGAAGGCGTCCTCGGCGACCGGGTTGTTCGTCGAGACCCTGATCCTCGCGCCGGTGGCGCTGGCCTATCTCGCCGTCACCTTCGTCCTCGACGGCGGGATCGGCGTCCATGCCGACCCCTATACCCTGGGCCTGCTGATGCTAACCGGCCCGGCCACGGCGCTGCCGCTGCTGCTGTTTGCCTTCGCGGTGCAGCGGTTGCGGCTCAGCACCATCGGCATGCTGCAGTATGTCGCTCCGTCGATCCAGTTCGTGCTGGCGATCACCCTGTTCGGCGAGCATCTGAACGGCGTGCGACTGGTCAGCTTTGCTCTGATCTGGCTGTCGCTCATCGTCTACACGGTGGATTCGGTGGTGCGCCGGCGGCGCGCGGCGACATGAGCGACGAGGCTCCGGCGCTGACCCTCGTCGGCCGGGTCGAGGGCGTCTTCGTCGTCGACAGCGAGGCGGTGCAATCAACCCCGCGGGCAGAGCTGCACCTCACCTATGCCGGCGTGGTGGGCGACCGCCACGAAGGCCTGCTGCGGCCCAGCGGGGCGCGCGAGCCGTGGTATCCGCGCGGCACGAAGATGCGCAACGAGCGGCAAGTGTCCATCCTGTCGGTGGAAGAACTGGCCGCGATCGCGGGAGCGCTGGCGCTGCCGACCCTGCCGGCCGAGTGGATCGGGGCCAACCTCGCCCTCTCCGGCGTGCCGCATCTCAGCCGGCTGCCGCCCCGCACGCTGCTGATGTTCCCGAGTGGCGCGACGATCCGCGTCGATGGCGACAACGGGCCGTGCCGGAAGTCGGGGGCGGCGATCGCCCGGCACCATCCCGATCGCAGCGATGTCGAGTTCGCGTTCGTGAAGGCGGCGGCGGACAGGCGCGGCCTCGTCGGCTGGGTCGAGCGCGAGGGCGTGGTGCGGCCGGGCGATGCGGTGAAGCTGCGCACCTGGCGGCTGCTGTCCTACCCGTTCGAGGGCTGAGGCGCCGGGCGGGCGCGCCTGATCGTGGCGGCCACGTCCTGGAACACCTCGGCGAAGGGCGTCGCCTCGCGCCAAACCAGTTGGAGTTGTCGGTGTGCCCCCGGCGACTGCAGGCGATGGATGCGGATGCGGTCTCCCGTCGCTTCCTTGTGCAGCGCGATCTCGGGCAGCAGGGTTATGCCCTGGCCGTTGGCGACGAACTCGACGATCGTGGACAGCGAGGTCGCCGCGAACGTGTGGCCCGCCGCTTCCGGATCGAGCCCGCAGGCGGCGATGGTCTGGTTGCGGAAGCAGTGCCCCTCGTCGAGCAGCAGCATGCGGGTCTGGTCGATCTCGTCGAGCGGCACAGGATCGCGCGGCTCCTCGTCGACGCCGGTGGCAAGCACGAAGGCATCGTCGAACAGCGGCACGCTGGTGAGGCGCGGACCACTCGGCCGCGGCTCGCTGGCAATGAGCGCCAGGTCTATGGCGCCGCTGGCAAGTGCCTCGATGAGGGCATCGGTACGGCTCTCCGAGACGCTGAAGCTCATGCCGGGGTGTTCGCGTTGCAGGGCCGGGAAGATCTGCGGCAGCAGGTAGGGCGCCACTGTGGGGATGACGCCGAGCCGAAGCGGCCGGGCCGGATGGCCGCGCGCGCCTGACAGGAGCGCGTCCAGGGCCTCCGCCTGCTCGAGGATCGGCCGTGCCCGGTCGACGAACTCGCGGCCCAGGGGGGTGGGGCGCACGGACTTTCCGAGGCGGTCGAACAGGGCCGACCCGCATGCCTCCTCAAGCTGCCGGATCTGCTGGCTGAGAGCAGGCTGCGTGACATGGCAACGGTCTGCGGCGCGGCCGAAATGGCCGGTTTCCGCCAGGGTGACCGCGTACTGCATCTGTCGAAGTGATACCATAAGCGATGTTTATCATAACTTGTAGTACAATCAATTGGCCTTATCGTTTGATCTGGGTCACAAGCCTGGAACAATTCCAGACTAACGCTTGCGCAAGCACGCGTCCGATGGTTCGCGCAGCGCACTCACGGCACGTCGGGGAAAATCAGGCAGACATCGAGACGAACGGAGACAGATCATGGAAGCAGCAACCGAAGGTGGCGCGGGCAAGTGCCCGGTTCCGCACGGCGGTGCAGGTCGCACCAATCGTGACTGGTGGCCGAACCAGCTGGATTTGTCGGTGCTGCACCAGCACACGGCGCTCTCGAATCCGCTCGGGCCGCTGTTCAACTACGCCGAGGAGTTCAAGAAGCTCGACCTTAAGGCGCTGAAGGCCGACCTGACCGCGCTCATGACGGACTCGCAGGACTGGTGGCCGGCCGACTTCGGGCACTATGGCCCGCTGTTCATCCGCATGGCCTGGCACAGCGCCGGCACCTATCGCATCGCCGACGGTCGTGGTGGCGGCGGCGAGGGGCAGCAGCGCTTTGCGCCGCTCAACAGCTGGCCGGACAACGTCAACCTCGACAAGGCACGGCGCCTGCTGTGGCCGATCAAGCAGAAGTACGGCAACCGGATTTCCTGGGCCGACCTGATGATCCTCGCCGGCAACGTTGCGCTCGAGTCGATGGGCTTCAAGACGTTCGGCTTCGGCGGCGGGCGTGCCGACACCTGGGAGCCCGAGATGGACATCTACTGGGGCAAGGAGGGCGAGTGGCTCGCCGACGAGCGCTACTCTGGCGAGCGTGACCTCGAGAACCCGCTTGCGGCGGTGCAGATGGGGCTCATCTACGTCAATCCGGAAGGCCCGAACGGCAACCCGGACCCGCTGGCCTCGGCGCGCGACATCCGCGACACCTTCGGCCGCATGGCGATGAACGACGAAGAGACCGTGGCGCTGATCGCCGGGGGCCACACCTTCGGCAAGACGCACGGCGCGGGCGACGCGAGCCTCGTCGGTCCCGAGCCGGAAGCCGCTGACCTCGAGGAGCAGGGGCTTGGCTGGGCGAGCAAGTTCGGCACCGGCAAGGGTGGCGACACGATCGGCAGCGGCCTCGAGGTGACCTGGACCTCCACGCCGACCAAGTGGAGCAACAACTTCTTCTGGAACCTGTTCGGCTACGAGTGGGAACTGACCAGGAGCCCGGCCGGCGCGCAGCAGTGGGTGGCCAAGCACGGCATGGGCGCCAACACCATTCCGGACGCCCATGACCCGTCCAAGCGCCACGCGCCGACCATGCTGACGTCCGATCTCGCGCTCCGCGTCGATCCCGTCTACGAGAAGATTTCGCGTCGGTTCTTCGAGAATCCCGATCAGTTCGCGGAGGCTTTTGCGCGCGCCTGGTTCAAGCTGACGCACCGCGACATGGGCCCGAAGGTCCGCTACCTCGGCCCCGAAGTGCCGGCTGAAGACCTGATCTGGCAGGATCCGATCCCTGCCCTCGACCATCCGGTGGTCGATGCTGCCGATATCGCGGCGCTGAAGGCGAAGATCCTCGCGACCGGCCTGTCGGTATCGGAACTGGTGAGCACGGCCTGGGCCTCGGCCTCGACCTTCCGTGGTTCCGACATGCGCGGCGGCGCCAACGGCGCGCGCATCCGGCTCGCCCCGCAGAAGGATTGGGCGGTCAACCAGCCTGAGCAACTGGGCAAGGTGCTGGGCGCGCTCGAGGCCATCCAGACCGAGTTCAACGCGGCTCAGAGCGGCGGCAAGAAGGTGTCGCTCGCCGACCTGATCGTGCTCGCTGGCGGCGTCGGCATCGAGAAGGCCGCCAAGGATGCCGGATTTTCCGCCACCGTGCCGTTCACGCCCGGTCGCATGGATGCCACGGCGGAACAGACCGACGCGGCCTCGTTTGCGCCGCTGGAGCCGACCGCCGATGGCTTCCGCAACTATTCGGCCGGGAGCCAGCGCCTCACGCCCGAGGAGAACCTGGTCGATCGCGCGCAACTGCTCGGGCTGACGGCGCCGGAGATGACGGTGCTGGTCGGCGGACTGCGCGTCCTCAAGGCGGGCAATCCCCAGCACGGCGTGTTCACCGGCCGGCCCGAGACGCTGACGAACGACTTCTTCGTCAACCTGCTCGACATGGCCACAAGGTGGAAACCGGCCGACGACACGCACAGCGTCTACCAGGGTGTCGACCGGGCGACCGGTGAGCCGCGCTGGACTGCGACCCGCGTCGACCTGATCTTCGGCTCGCACTCGGTGCTCCGCGCCCTGGCCGAAGTCTATGCCCAGTCCGACAATGCCGAGAAGTTCGTCCAGGACTTCGTCGCGGCCTGGGTCAAGGTGATGAACGCCGATCGGTTCGACCTCGCCTGAGTCGTCTCGATGGGGCAGGCGCGATGCCTGCCCCACGGCTTTGCCGATCCGCCTCGGGAACCTGCCGAGGCGGTGCCCGCACTGTCTACAAACCCTTCGATTTTGCGTGGCATTTGAATCAAACGTGCGGGCTTGCCTTCAGCGCATGCACTGAACTGGCGCTCCAAAGTCACCCCTACGTCGGCAGAAGCCGGAGGGAAGTGACATGACTGAGATGGAAGAGGGCACGACGAAAGCCTTCTCGACGTTCAGGGTCCTGAACGGTGATTCCAACATCGTGGAACGCGAACAGCTGTTCCGCAACATGGCCCAGCTTTATTCGTATGTGTCGGATCGCTGCGACGACGAGCAGGTCGCGCAGTACGACGAGGTGCTGTGCCAGCTGGCCGAACTGGTCGAGGCCGAGGCGCGTGCCCACGTGGCCAAGCTTCTCGCGCCGCTTGACCGGGCACCCGGCAACGTCGTGGTGAAGCTCGCCAATGACGAGATCGAGGTAGCGCAGCCGCTGCTCGAGTTCTCCAATGTGCTGAGCGACGACGACCTGATCGAGATCATCGCCAGGCAGTCCGAGGCGCATCGCGTCGCCATCGCCGGCCGCCAGCAGGTGACCGAGCGGGTGGGCGACGCCATCGTCGAGCACGGCGAGACCGACTCGGTGATCCGGCTGGTGCGCAACACCAACGCCGAACTCGGCCAGCAGGCGCTGGAGCGCATCGCCGGGCGTGCCGCCCAGGATGCCGCGCTTGCCGCCGATCTGCGGGGGCGCACCGACATCGACTGGAAGGCGCTGAGCTCGAGGATCGACGCCGTCGGCGACAAGGTGCGCGAGACGATCGAGCAGATCGATCCACGCGTCGACCCCGTCACCGTCGGCAAGGTACAGGCGGTGGTCTACAACCGCATGCGCAACCGCGCCGGCTTCTCCAGCCAGGAGTGGAAGGTCGCCTACAACCAGGTTAAGGCGCTGTCGGACCGCAAGCAGCTCGATGAGCGCGCGCTGATCCGCTTCGCCCGCTTCGGCTACGGCCACCACACCGCTGCCGCGCTGACCATGCTGCTGCGCGTCGGTCCGGAAGTGTTCGTGAAGTGGCTCGCCATGCAGGACTACGTGGCGATCACCGTGGCGCTGCGCGCGCTCGGCATCCAGCCCGACCTGTTCGAGGCGATGATCGCCTCCATGCCCTGGCGCGACCTGCCCAGCCAGGCCGAGCTGCAGAACGTGCGCAAGCGCTTCGAGGCCCTCAGCAAGGACGAGGCCGTCGGCATCTTCGAACTCTGGCGCACCCATGCCTTCCGCCGCCGCCTGCCCAACGAGGACTCGGTCGGCGCCGCCTGACTACCCAAAGTCTGTCGAACCAAACTCGCGGCGGCCGGCAACGGTCGCCGTTTTTTTGCTGGCGGCCGCCTCCACCGGCAACAGGCCCTTGTGCAGTTCGCCTCAACGGATATAAAGATATCTTTATGTCTCGTGAGGCTCGATGAACGATACAGCGGACCTGGTTGGCATCTTGCGCGCGGCGGGGGAAACCACCCGCCTGCGCCTGCTTGCGTTGCTGGCCGATGGCGAGCAGTCGGTCAAGGACCTGACCGAAATCCTGGGCCAGAGCCAGCCACGCGTCTCGCGCCACCTCAAGCTGCTCGCCGACGCGGGGCTCATTGACCGCAATGCCGAGGGCGCCTGGGCCTACTACGGGCTGGCGGCGGACGGGCCGGGGGGCGATCTCGCGCGCTGGCTGATCGCGCGGGTTTCGCCCGACGACCCGGATCGCGCCCGCGATCGCCAGCGGCTCGAAGGGGTACGGTTGCAGCAGGCCGAGCAGGCGGCGGCCTATTTCGCCAAGGTGGCCGACAGCTGGGACCTGCTGCGCAAGCTCCACGTGCCGGAGGAGGCAGTGGAAGCGGCCATCGTCGCGGCGCTTCACGGCAGGGTGGTGGACACGCTGATCGACCTGGGCACGGGCACGGGTCGCATGCTCGAACTGCTCGCCGGGCACTACCGGCGGGGCATCGGGATCGATGCCAGCCGGGAGATGATCGCGGTGGCGCGCGCCAAGCTGGCGCAATGCGCCATCGGCCACGCGCAGGTGCGGCTGGGCGATATCGCCGACCTCGATGCCAGCGCCGGGCGGGCCGATGTCATCGTGATCCACCAGGTGCTGCACTATTTCGACGATCCGGGCCGCGTGCTGCTGCAGGCGCGGCGCGCGCTGAAGCAAGGCGGCGAGATGCTGATCGTCGATTTCGCGCCGCACGCGCTCGAGTTCCTGCGCACCAATCACGCCCATCGCCGGCTCGGCATGTCCGAGGCGCAGATGGCCGGCTGGGCCAGGGCGGCGAACCTGTCCGTCGCCGGGCTCGAGACTTTCCCCCCGACCAATCCCGCCGAAGGCCTGACCGTGTGCCTGTGGCGCCTTATAGACGAGACGGACCGACCCCGATGAGCACCGACTACACCGATCGCCCGAGCCGCCGCAGCCCGGACGCCCGGCCCGATTTCCGCGTCTCGTTCGAATTCTTCCCGCCCAAGACCGATGTCATGGAGGAGCGGTTCTGGGACTCGATCCACAAGCTCGCGCCGCTCCATCCACGCTTCGTCTCGGTCACCTATGGTGCCGGCGGCTCGACCCGCGAGCGCACGCTGCGCATGGTCAAGGAAGTGAAGGCGCAGACCGGCGTCGACGCGGCGGCGCATCTCACCTGCGTCGGTGCGTCGCGTGACGAGGTCGACGCCGTCGTGCGCGGCTACCAGCAGGCCGGCGTGTCGCGCATCGTCGCCTTGCGCGGTGATCCGGCCGAAGGCATCGGCCAGCCGTTCACGCCGCACCCGCAGGGCTATCGGGACGCCGCCGATCTCGTCGCCGGCATCCGCGGGATCGGCGATTTCGACATCTCCGTCGCTGCCTACCCCGAGAAGCACCCGCAGAGCCCGAGCTGGCAGGCGGACATCGACAACCTGAAGCGCAAGCTCGATGCCGGGGCGACCCGCGCCATCACGCAGATGTTCTTCGACAACGACGACTACTTCCGCTTCGTCGACCGGGCGCGGGGGGCGGGGATCACGGCGCCGATCGTGCCGGGGATCCAGCCGATCCACTCGTTCAAGCAGATTTCCGGATTTGCCGCGCGCTGCGGCGCGTCCATTCCCGGTTGGGTGGCCGACCGGTTCGAGGGACTGGAGGAAGACCCCGAGACCCATGCGCTGGTCGCATCGGCGGTCGCCGCCGAACAGGTGCTGGAACTGGTCGACAACGGCATCACGGAGTTCCACTTCTACACGCTGAACCGTTCCAACCTGGTGCTGGCGCTGGCGCGACTGCTGGGCTATCGGCCCGACTGACATTCAGCGTCCGTTCAGCTCCCTTCAGGCATCGCTCATCCTCGGGGCAACCCCGCGGCCATAACATGGCCACGTTATTTGGCTTCCGTCCCGGGCGAGGGGGACGGGGCAAAGTTGAAGGACAGCAGCCTATGAAACTCGATGCCAAGGTGAAGGGCGGACTGGCTTGGGCCGGCCTGGTCGTCATCCTCGCGGTGCCCGCCGCTGACATGATTTTCGGCAAGCCGGATGGCAACACGGCCGCCACGGCGGTGACCGCCGATGCCCCCGCCGGAACCGCCGGCGTTCGGGCCCCGGCGCTCGCGCCTGCCGTCGCAACGGACTCGATCCAGACGGCCAGCGTCGAAGGCGACGCCGCGGTCGACAGGTTCGTCAAGTCCGGCAAGAAGCTTCCGTCCTATATTTCCGACGCCGACCAGGTCCAGCCCGTCGCCACCACGCCCGCCGTCAAGGCGCCGGCGGTGAAGCCGCCGGTGGCCGTAACAGCTCCGGCTGCGGTCGCCACGGCGCCGGCAGCAACGCCGCCCGTGCCGCTGCCGCGCAGCGCCCGTCCGTCGACGACGCAGGTCGCCGCTCTCCCAACGGAAGAGAAGCCGCTGATCATCGACGAGACCAAGGTCCAGCAGGATCAGGCCGCCGTGGAGCGCTTCCCGCTCAGTGACAGCGGTCGGGACGTGGTCACTTCCGACCAGTTGGAGGAATGGGATTCGGGCTCGCTCGCCGACTATCTCGAGCGCAAGGGTCTGATGAGCGGAACCCCGTCGCAAGGATCCGGGTCGCAGGTCTCCGGTGACTACGATCCGAACGGGTTCTATCTCGATGAGGGACCCAATCAGGTGAAGCGACCCAAGCGGAATCTCGACTTCTTCCTGTTCTAGTTTCCATCGGCCGCCCCCGGGCGGCCGAACCTTGTTGGGGGCGACGATGCAATCAGCCGCATGCCTGAAGGCTGCCAAATCGGCACTCGGCGGTTATGGTGCGCCCCGATTGGAGAAGCGCATGTCGGTGTGGCAGCGATTGGCGGCATTGATGGGGTCTGCGTCCGAGCGCACGGGTCTGGTCGGCTCGTTCGTCAACGCGCTCGACCCCGACAACTGGCTGCCCGGTGGCCGCGATGCTGCCTTCACGCTGGCGCTGATCGCGCTCTCGGCCAAGATGGCGGTGTCGGATGGCGTGGTGACGGCGTCAGAACTGCGCGCCTTCCAGCGCACCGTCGAGATCCCGCCCGGCATCGAGCAGCAGGTCGACAGGCTGTTCAAGCTCGCCCAGCAGGACGTGGCCGGCTACGAGGCCTACGCCAGGAAGATTCGCCGCTTCTTCTCCGATAGCCCGGATACGCTCGAGCACGTGCTCGACGGGCTGTTCTTCATCGCCTCGGCAGATGGCATGATCCATGAGTCCGAGCTCGAATACCTCAAGAATGTCAGTGACATCTTCGGCTTCGACGAGGCCCGCTTCGAGCAACTGACCTCGCAACACGTGCTTTTCGACCGCGGCGCCGATCCCTTCATGGTGCTGGGTCTTGCGCCAAATGCCGATCGCGACGAGGTCAGGCGGGTGTACCGGCTGCTGGTGGCCGAACATCATCCGGACCGGTTGATCGCCAAGGGCGTGCCGGAGGAACTGATCGATGTGGCGACGAACCGGATGGCGGCGATCAACAACGCCTACAACCAGATCATGAAGCGCGCTGCCTAGGCCGCGCGACTCTGGCTGCTTGACGGGGCGCCTGCCGCTCCCCCATATGCGCCTCGCCAGTTGACCGGGTGGCCGCTCCTGTTTCCGTGGGAGAGGAAAGTCCGGGCTCCATCGAAATACGGTGACGGCTAACGGCCGCCGGGGGCGACCCCAGGGAAAGTGCCACAGAAAGCAAACCGCCTGCCTTTCGGGGCCGGCAAGGGTGAAAGGGTGCGGTAAGAGCGCACCGCGGACCTGGCAACAGGGACGGCACGGCAAACCCCACCGGGAGCAAGACCAAATAGGGACGACGCGGGGTTTCGGCCCCAGCTGATTTCGAAGCCGGTCGTCCGGGTTGGTTGCACAAGGCCGGCAGCAATGCCGGTCAAAGATGAATGGTCACCACGTCTGCGCCGCGAGGCGCAGGCCCTACAGAACCCGGCTTATAGGTCAACTGGCACTTCACCTGACCTTGAGGATGGAGCGCCAAGAGTGTATGTATATCCCACTGGGATATACATGAGCGCTACCATGAACAAGCACGATCCATCAGCAGTTCGCGAAGCGGCGGTGTTCAAGTCCAACCGCAGCCAGGCAGTGCGGATACCCAAGGATTTGGCATTCGCCGCCGACGTGAAGCGGGTAACGATCGAACCCACCGAAGACGGTGGGCTCGTGATCAAGCCGGTCAAGGACCCCGCCCAGGCCTGGCGGGACTATCTGCGCAATGGCCCGTTCCTGGCGAAAGATTTCGATCCCAACATTCCTGACCCGCCCCCCTCCGACGATATCGCCTTCGATGATTGAGTATCTCCTCGATAGCGATGTCGCGATCTACATCATGAACCGGCGTTTCCTCGCCGCGGCGGAGCGGTTGACGGACGTGATCGATCGCGTGGGCCTTTCAGCCATCGCATACGGTGAACTCGCGTTCGGCATGGAGTACTCGCAGCGCAAGGACGACAATCTGGCGGCACTCGCGGCTTTTGTCGAACCTTTGCAGATTGTTCCATTCGGCCCCGAGGCCGCCTTGCACTACGGCCAGATTCGGACTGAACTGCAGCGCCAGGGAACCCCCATTGGCTCCAACGACATGCTCATTGCCGCCCATGCCCGCTCGCTCGATGTGACGCTCGTCACCAACAACCGCCGCGAGTTCGATCGCATCCCCGGTCTCAAGGTCGAGAACTGGGTCTAGCGACCTACTTAAGCTCAACAGAATCTTAATCTGGCCCCGTCAGAGTGCGCCGATACCCCATCATTGGGTGGTTGTGTGCCGGTTGCGGCCGGAGTGGAGTTCGGGCGGAAGATGAGCAAGCCGGAGGGCAGCGAGCAGCAGGGGCCGCACGTGCCGGTTCTGCTGGCCGAAGTGCTCGAAGCGCTCGCGCCGCTCGAAGGGGCGCGCATCCTTGACGGCACGTTTGGCGCGGGCGGTTACTCGCGTGCGCTGTTGAATGCCGGGGCCTCGGTGATAGCGCTCGATCGCGATCCGTCGGTGCTGCCGCATGTCGAACGGCTCAGTGCCGATTTTCCGAGTCGATTCAGCTTCGTGGCGGGAACGTTTTCCAATCTGGATGAGCTGGCGGGCGGCCCTGTCGATGGCGTCGTGCTCGATATCGGCGTGTCCTCGATGCAACTCGACCAGGCCGAGCGCGGCTTTTCCTTCATGCAGGAAGGGCCGCTCGACATGCGCATGTCGAGCGAAGGGGAGAGCGCGGCGGAACTCGTGAACGGCCTCGACGAAGCCGATCTGGCCAACCTGCTGTTTGCCTTCGGCGAGGAGCGCAAGTCGCGCCGGATCGCCCATTCGATCGTCGCGGCGCGGGCGAGCCAGCCGATCACGACGACGACCCAGCTTGCGAAACTCATCGAGAAGACCATCGGCCGGAAGCCGGGCGACGCGCACCCCGCGACCCGCAGCTTCCAGGCCCTGCGCATTGCCGTGAACGGCGAGTTCGAGCAACTGGTCGAGGGGCTGTTCGCCAGCGAGCGCCTCCTGACCGAAGGTGGGCGGCTGGCGGTCGTCACCTTCCATTCGCTCGAGGACCGGATCGTGAAGCGCTTCTTCGACCCTGAGAAGGGCGCACCGACCCAGTCGCGGCACCTGCCGCAGGTCACGCAAGAGGCCTCGCGCTGGTCGCCGGTGGCCAAGGCGCGCAAGGCGTCCGACGCCGAGACCGCGCGCAACCCTCGGTCCCGTTCGGCCACCCTCCGCTCCGGCGTTCGTACGGCCGCCGCGGCGCGTTCCCTCAGCTATGCCGGGCTCGGCGTGCCGATGTCGCGGGGTGCAGCATGATCCGGATGCTTAACATCATCCTGTTCTGCACGACGCTCGCGGCGCTGGTGGGCGTCTATGGCCTCAAGTACGCCGTCGAGGACATCGCGTCGGAAAAGACCGCGCTCGAGCGCAAGATCGACCGGCAGACCGGAGAGCTGAGCCTGCTCAAGGCCGACTGGTCCTATCTGAACCAGCCGGCGCATGTCGGGCCGATCGTCGCGCGCCACCAGGAAGCGCTGGCGCTGCTGCCGACCAGCCAGGAGCAGTTCGGCCGCATGGACAACCTGCCGATGCGGCCGGCGGCACCCGATACGGCCGCACTCGACGCGTTGCTGAACTCCCTCGATGCGGGCATCGACCCGATCGAACAACTCATCGAGGCCAACTAGATGGCGATCCTCTCCGTTGGCGCCGAGACGATCTCGCTCGACGGCGGGCGGAAGTCGCGCGGCAACCTGACCAAGGCGCGCATCCGCTGGGTCGTGGCGGCCCTGCTGCTGGTGTTCGCAACGGTAGGCGGACGCCTGATCCAGCTCGGCGCGACGGTCACGGATTCCACCATCGAGGGCGTGGCGCGGGACGTCATCACCGCCAGCCGGCCGCCGATCCTCGATCGCAACGGGCTCGAGATGGCCGTGGACATCCGCGTGCCCTCGCTGTTCGCAGAGCCGCGCCGGATCATCGACGTCGAGGAGGCGGTGCACAAGCTGCGCACCGTGCTGCCCGACCTCGACGAGGACTGGCTGCGCAAGCGCCTGACCGGCGACAAGGGCTTCGTGTGGATCAAGCGCGAACTGACGCCGGCCATCGAGGAGAAGGTGTTCCAGCTCGGCATTCCCGGGCTGGACTTCGTCACCGAGAGCAAGCGGTTCTATCCGTCAGGCGCCGAGGCGTCGCATGTCCTGGGCGCGGTCAACATCGACAACCAGGGCACCATGGGCATCGAAAAGCACATGGACGATGACAGCCTGGCGCTGCTGCAGTCCGTCGGCCTGGCCCGTGGCAACGACCTGACGCCGGTGAGCCTGTCCATCGACCTGCGCGTGCAGCATGCGGTGTACGAGCAATTGGTCGACGCGCTGGCGCGCTACAAGGCCATCGCCGCCGCCGGGGTCGTGATGGACGTGCGGACGGGCGAGATCCTGGCGCTCGTCTCGCTGCCGGATTTCGACCCGAACAACCCCTCGACGCTGTTCCAGGACTATAACGGGGTCAAGAACGACCGCTTCAACCGCATCACCTCGGGCATCTACGAGCTGGGCTCGACCTTCAAGACCATCACCATGGCCGGTGCGATCGACAGCGGCAAGGTCAGGATCACGGACCAGTTCGACGCGCGCTTCGGCGTTCGCTTCGGCCGCTTCACCATCGACGATTTCCACGGCAAGCACCGCATCCTGTCGGTGCCGGAAATCTACAAGTACTCGTCCAACATCGGGACCATCCACGTCATGCAGGCGATGGGCAAGGACGATTTCCGCGCCTTCCTCAGCAAGATCGGCATGGATCAGCCGGTGCCGTTCGAGCTGCCCGAGATGCGCAAGCCCAAGGTGCCGGCCAAGTTCTCCGAGATCGTTGCCGCGACGTCGAGCTTCGGGCACGGCCTGTCGGTTTCCCCGTTGCACATGGTGCGCGCCGTTGCTGCGTTCGTGAACGACGGCAACATGGTGGTGCCCACCATGTACAAGCGCTCCGAGGAGGAGGCCCGCAAGACCTATGTGCCGGTAATCTCGCCCTCGACCAGCGAGGAGATCCGCTACCTGATGCGCCTCAATGCGCTCGAGGGCTCGGGCACGCGGATGAACAAGATCGCCAACGGCTATCGCGTCGGCGGCAAGACCGGCACGGCGGAAAAGGTCGTCGGGAAGTCGTATTCGTCGGACAAGACGCTGAGCGTGTTCGCCTCGGCCTTTCCGCTCGACGATCCACGCTACGCGATGGTCATCCTCGTCGATGAGCCGCAGCGGGAAAACGCGCAATCCGGTACCACGGCCGGCTGGAATGCGGGCGAAGTCACGGGCCGTATTGTTCAACGGGTCGCGCCGATGCTTGGAATCGCGCCCGACTTCAGCGAAATGTTGGATAGTGAACTTGTCCCACCAGAGCTTCGCTGAAGCGATCCGAGAAGATGACAGCGTGCCGTACGCGCTCAGAGACCTGCTGAAGGGGGCTACAGCCTCCGTGCCCGACCTGACGGTCGAGGGCATCAATTCCGACAGCCGCGCCATCCGGGCGGGCGAAGCCTTCTTCGCGCTGCCGGGCACACGCGTGCATGGCGACGGCTTCGCCGCCCAGGCGGTGAGCCAGGGCGCCATCGCGATGGTGACCGATCGCGCGCCCGATGCGGCTCCCGGCGTGCCCGTGGTCGTCGTCGAAGACGTGCGGGCAGCCTATGCCCGGGCCGCCGCGCTGCAGTTCGCGCCACAGCCGCAGGTCATGGTCGGCGTCACCGGAACCAACGGCAAGTCCTCCATCGTCTCATTCGTGCGCCAGATCTGGGCCGCCAGCGGCATCGAGGCGGCGAGCCTCGGGACGGTCGGCGTGGAGACCGGGGCGGGCATCCGGCCGCGCGAGCTGACCACCTCGGACTCATTGTCGCTGCATCGCGATCTCGGCGAGCTCAAGGCGGTCGGCATCGATCACGTCGCCATGGAGGTCTCGAGCCAGGGGCTGGACCAGCGCCGCGCCGACGGCATCCGCTTCAACGCCGTGGCGTTCAGCAACCTGAGCCGCGACCATCTCGACTACCATCTCGACATGGAGACCTACCGCGAGGCCAAGCTGAGGCTGTTCAAGGACCTGATCGCCGAGGGCGGCGCGGCGGTGGTCAACTCCGATGATCCGGAGCACATGCCGTTCCTGTTCGCCGCGCTCGATCGCGGGGCGACCCTGATGACGGTGGGTCGCGAGGGCGCGTTCCTCGAACTGACCGACATCCGCAACGAGGGCTATGGCCAGCGCGTCACCGGCCGGATGGTGGGCGAGCCGGTCAGCTTCCTGCTGCCGCTCACCGGAGCTTTCCAGGTCAACAACGCCGCCGTCGCGCTGGCGCTGGCCGTCGCCACGGGGGCCGAGCCCGCCAGGGCGGTGAAGGCGCTGGAACATCTCAAGGGGGCCAAGGGACGGCTGGAACTGGTGGCGGAGCACAACGGCGCCGCGATCTTCGTCGACTATGCGCACAAGCCGGTGGCGCTGGAGACGGCACTCGAATCGCTTCGGCCCTACGCCAGCCGGAAGCTGAAGGTTGTGTTCGGGGCCGGCGGCGACCGCGACCAGGGCAAGCGCCCGATGATGGGCGATGCGGCCAACCGCCTGGCCGACGACGTCATCGTCACCGACGACAATCCGCGCACCGAGGATGCGGCGACGATCCGCATGCAGATCCTGCTCGCCACGTCGGGAGCGCGCGAGATCGGCGACCGCCGGCTGGCCATCGAGACCGCGGTTCGCGAGCTCGAACCGGGCGACGTGCTGCTGGTTGCGGGCAAGGGGCACGAGGATTATCAGATCGTCGGCACCACCAAGCACCACTTCTCGGATCACGAGGTGGTGCTGGAGACGCTGAAAGGACTCTAGCCCATGCGACCGCTCTGGACCGTCGCCGAGGTCGTTAATGCCACCGGCGGCCACCCGGAGGGATTGTCGGACGGCCCGCTGTCCTCGATTTCCATCGACTCGCGCGACATCGCGCCAGAAGCGCTGTTCGTCGCCATCAAGGGCGACAAGCTCGATGGCCACGACTATGTCGGCAAGGCACTGGAGGCGGGCGCCTCGGCGGCGCTGGTCTCGGAAGCCCATTTCAAGGCTCTGGGCGGCGAGCGGCTGATCGTGGTGCCCGATACGCTCAAGGCGCTGGAAGCGATGGGCATCGCCGCGCGCGCCCGCAACCGCGGCCAGATCGTCGCGGTGACCGGCAGCGCCGGCAAGACCACCACCAAGGAAGCGATCCGCACCGTGCTCGCCACCTTCGGCGAGACGCACTACTCGATCAGGAGCTTCAACAACCACTGGGGCGTGCCGCTGATGCTGGCGCGGCTGCCGCGCGAGGCGCAGTTCGGGGTGTTCGAGGTCGGCATGAACCACGCGGGCGAGATCGCGCAACTGGTCAAGATGGTCCGCCCGCACGTGGCGGTGATCACCACCGTCGCCGCGGCGCATCTCGAGTTCTTCAACTCGGTCAGCGACATCGCCGCCGCCAAGGCCGAGATATTCCTCGGCCTCGAGCCGGGCGGCGCGGCGGTGCTCAATACCGACCACGACTATCTGCACGTGCTCTTCGCCCACGCGCGCGCCGCTGGTGTCTCCAAAGTCGTGACCTACGGTTTCGACGAGAGCGCCGACTGGCGCATCGTCAAGGCCGACCCTTCGCCCAAGGGGACGCTCGCCGAGGTCGTGCACGGGGGCGAGCACTACAACTTCCACCTGCAGGTGCCCGGCCGGCACATGGTGGCCAATGCCGTTGCGGCGCTGGCCGTCGCGCAGGTCTCGGGCGAAGGGACGCGCGCGGCGATCGCGGCGCTCGCCGGGTTCGGCGCGCCCGAGGGCAGGGGACTGACGCTCCGCCTGGGGCCCGGCGACAAGCCGCTGCTGCTCGTCGACGAGAGCTACAACGCCAACGTCGCTTCGATGAATGCGGCCATGGACCTGTTCTCGGGCATCGTGCCACCCGGTGGCAGCAAGGTGCTGGTGCTGGGCGACATGCTGGAGATGGGGCCGCAGGGCCCGCAGCTGCATGCCGGGCTGCTCGGCGCGGTGTTGAAGACCGGCGCTCGCCGCATCTTCCTCGTCGGCGAGGCCATGCGTTCCCTGGCCGAGGCGCTGCGCCGCCATGCCGAGACCGATCGCGACGCGCCCGGTGTGACCCATATGCCCACCGCTTCCGAGATCGCCGACGAGGTGCTCGCGGCGCTTGCCTATGGCGACGCAGTTATGGTCAAAGGATCGAACGGCGTCCGGCTAGCGCAGCTCGTGCAGAAGATCCGCGAGCGCTTCGAGAACGCCTAGGCGACGGGTGGGACACCGACAGCATGCTGTATTTCCTCGGGCAGTTGGGCGACAGCCTCGCCGCCTTCAACGTGTTCCGATACATCACCTTCCGCACCGCCGGCGCCGTGATGACGGCGCTGTTCTTCGTCTTCCTGTTCGGCCCGGGCATGATCGCTGGGCTGCGCCTAAGGCAGGGCAGGGGGCAACCGATCCGCGAGGACGGGCCGCAGGGGCATCTGCTGACCAAGAAGGGCACGCCCACCATGGGCGGGCTGATGATCCTGTCGGGCGCGGTGATCTCGATCCTGCTGTGGTCGAACCTCAGCAATCTCTATGTCTGGGCGGTGCTCTTCGTCACGATTTCATTCGGCGCCATCGGCTTTTATGACGATTACCTCAAGGTCACCAAGATGTCCCACAAGGGCTTCTCTGGGCGCCAGCGACTGCTCATCGAGGCCATCGTCGCGCTGATCGCGGCCTATGTCATGGCGTCGGTCACCGACCCGAAGATCTCGACGCAGCTGATGTTCCCCTTCATCAAGGGCTCGGGCCTGCCGCTGTGGTACTTCTTCTACGTCTTCGCAGCCTTCATCATCGTAGGCGCCGGCAATTCGGTGAACTTCACCGACGGGCTTGATGGTCTCGCCATCGTGCCGGTGATGGTGGCGGCGGCCTGCTTCGGGCTCATTGCCTACCTGGTCGGATCGGCGAACTTTTCCGAGTACCTGCTGCTCAACTACGTGCCCGGCACCGCCGAACTATCGGTGGTGTGCGGAGCGCTGATCGGGGCGGGACTCGGCTTTCTCTGGTTCAACGCTCCGCCGGCGCAGATCTTCATGGGCGATACCGGTTCGCTGGCGCTGGGCGGCGCCCTCGGCGCCATTGCAGTCGCCACCAAGCACGAGATCGTGCTGGCGATCGTGGGCGGCCTGTTCGTGCTCGAGACGGTATCGGTGATCGTGCAGGTCGTCTCGTTCAAGCTGACCGGCAAGCGTGTGTTCAAGATGGCGCCGATCCACCATCACTTCGAGATGCTGGGCTGGACCGAAAGCCAGGTGGTGATCCGCTTCTGGATCATCAGCTTCGTGCTGGCGCTGATCGGGCTGAGTTCGCTGAAGCTGCGCTAGGGGCAGCGAGGCCGGTCGCTCTCTAACCTCCGCCAGATGTCATCCCAGCGAAAGCTGGGATCCAAGTCTCCACTTGCGCAGTTGGGGCGTTGGACCCACCCTTTGCTGGAGCGACAATTCGCTGTGGGGGGCGACTTGGGGAAGACGTACTACGTCTATCTGCTGGCGTCCGGCCGGAACGGGACTCTCTACGCCGGTGTCACGAACGATCTTGTCCGGCGGGTCGCTGAGCACAAGCTGCACCTGTCCCAAGGCTTTACTGATCGCTACGACGTGACGAGTCTCGTTTGGTTCGAGACTCACACCTCGATCGATGCTGCCATCCAGCGCGAGAAGCAGATCAAGACCTGGCAGCGCCAGTGGAAGATCGACCTGTTTCGGCAGATCAATCCGCAATGGGACGACCTCTATCCCGGCCTGACCAAGGGTATCTGGACCTAGCTGGCGGTGATGCACTCCGGTGTCATCCCAGCGAAAGCTGGGATCCATCCATCCGACAGTGCGGGCTGCGCGTTGGATCCCAGCTTTCGCTGGGATGACAACTGTGGGTTGGTCGACAGAATCTGCCTTCCCCTTCGGGATTCGCAAAACGCGAAATCCGTTCCGACATTGGTAACCAACCGCGCCGTACAATTTGCCTCAAGTTGTGCGTACGGGAGGCTGTCCGGTTCAGGGCGGCGTCGATTTCATGTTTTCACGCGAGCGCAAGACCCCCATTGCCGAGTGGTGGTGGACGATCGACAAATCCCTTCTCGCAGCCCTCATCCTGCTGATGCTGGTCGGTGTGCTGCTGAGCTTTGCGGCGAGCCCGCCGGTGGCCGAGCGCCTCGGCCTGGGGCCGTGGCACTTCATCGTCCGCCAGGCGATGTTCGCGGCCCTGGCCCTGCCGGTGATGCTGGCGGCCTCGTTCCTCGGCCATCGGCCGGCGCGCTTCGCGGCGTTGGGCGTGCTGGTGGTGTCCATCGTGCTGTTGTGGCTGACGCTCAGGTTCGGCGTCGAGGTCAAGGGCGCCAAGCGCTGGGTCTCGATCGCCGGCAACACGGTCCAGCCCTCGGAGTTCGTGAAACCGGCCTTTGCCGCCATCGGCGCCTGGCTGTTCGCTGAGAGCATGAAGCGCCCGGGCGTGCCGGCCCGCATCATGGCCACCGGCATCATGCTGACCATCGTTGCGGGCCTGCTGCTGCAGCCCGATATCGGGCAGACGGCACTCGTACTCGCCACCTGGGGGGCGCTGTTGTTCCTCTCCGGAATCTCCTGGCTGGTGATCTTTGCGCTTGGCGGCGTGGCGGTCGGCCTGCTGTTCGGCGCCTACATGTTCTTCCCGCACTTCGCCAAGCGCATCGACAGCTTCGTCAATCCCGAGGGCGGCAATACCTACCAGGTCGACAAGGCGCTGGGCTCGCTCCTCGAAGGCGGCTGGTTCGGGCGCGGTCCGGGTGAATCGATCGCCAACAAGGTGATCCCCGATGCCCATGCCGACTACGTGTTCTCGGCCGCCGCCGGCGAGTTCGGCATCCTGTTCTGCCTCGTGCTCGTCGGGCTCATCGCCTTCATCGTGATCAAGGCGCTGATCGGCGCGCAGCAGCAGTCGAGCCTGTTCGCCCGCCTTGCTGCGTCGACCCTGGCGATCCAGTTCGGGTTGCAGTGCGCGATCAATCTTGCCGTGAACCTCAGCCTCATTCCGCCCAAGGGCATGACGCTGCCGTTCGTGTCCTACGGCGGCACCTCGATGTTCGCCATCGCCTTCGGCATGGGGCTGATGCTGGCCTTCACCCGCAAGAAGCCGGAGGAGCGCCTCGCGACCGGGCTTCCCGTCTATCGCAGCGGGGTGCTATCCCCCGCCGAATGAGCAGATTCGTTCTGATGGCGGGCGGTACGGGAGGCCATCTCTTCCCGGCTATGGCGCTGGCGCAGGAGTTGCGGCGGCGCGGGCACGATATCCAGTTGATGACGGATCACAGGGTGGCGTCGTACGGTGGCGATTTTCCGGCCAGCGCGACCCATATCGTTCCCTCGGCGACGCCGTCGGTGGGCCATCCGGTCAAGTTCGTGCTGGCGGGCATCAAGATCGTCTGGGGCATAGGCGTCGCCTACATCAAGCTGGGCCGCATCAAGCCGGACGCGGTGATCGGCTTCGGTGGCTATCCGGTCTATCCACCCTTCGTGGCCGCGAGCCTACGCGGCATCCCGGGCGTGCTGCATGAACAGAACGCCGTGATGGGGCGCGCCAACCGGGCGCTGGCCAAGATGGCCAAGGTCATCGGGCTGAGCTTTGCCAGGACGCTGAAGGCCGAAGCCTTCGCCGACAAGAGCGTCGTGGTCGGCAATCCGTTGCGCGATCGGGTCCGGGTCGCTGCCCGGCAGTCCTATCCGGCGATCGAGCCAAATGGGCCCATCCGCATCCTCGTGTTCGGCGGTAGCCAGGGCGCCCGCGTGTTCGCCGACCTCGTGCCGCCGGTGATCGCCGAGCTGCCGGTGGAACTGCGTTCGCGCCTGCGTCTGTCGCAGCAGTGCCGGCCCGAGGACCTCGACCGCGTCGCCGAGACCTACCGGCAGGCCAAGGTCAACGTCGAGCTGGCGCCCTTCTTCGACGACCTGCCGGAGCGGATGGCCACCTCGCACCTCGTCATTTCGCGCTCGGGCGCCTCGACCGTCACCGAACTCACGGCCATCGGCCGGCCCGCCATCCTCGTGCCGCTGCCGGGGGCTATTGATGCCGACCAGAAGAACAATGCGCTGGTGATGGAGGCCGCCGGCGGCGGCTGGATCGCCGACCAGGCCACGCTTACGCCCCAATCGCTTGCCACTCGCTTGACCTCACTTCTGAGTGATCCGGCGGCGCTGGCCCGGGCGGCCGATGCCGCCAGATCGCTCGGACAGCCGGATGCTGTCGTCAAACTCGCGGACGTTGCGGAACGTCTCGCCCAGAAGGGACAACTCGCATGAAGATGCCGCGCAATATCGGTCCGGTGCATTTCGTCGGCATCGGCGGCATCGGCATGAGCGGCATCGCCGAAATCCTGCACAACCAGGGCTACAAGGTCCGGGGCTCGGACAGCGCCGAAAACCCGAACGTGCAGCGCCTGCGTGCCATGGGCATCGAGGTGGCGATCGGCCAGTCGGCCGATAACCTCAAGGACGCCGCTGTCGTGGTGATCTCGTCGGCGATCAAGAAGGGCAATCCGGAACTGGCCGCGGCCCGAGCGCGCGGCCTGCCGGTGGTGCGGCGAGCCGAAATGCTGGCCGAGATCATGCGCTTCAAGAACGCCATCGCCATCGGCGGGACGCACGGCAAGACAACGACCACGACGCTGGTCGCGACGTTGCTCGACGCGGCGAACTACGATCCCACCGTCATCAACGGCGGCATCATCAACGCCTATGGCACCAACGCCCGCCTCGGCGACGGCGAATGGATGGTGGTGGAGGCCGACGAGTCCGACGGCACGTTCGTCAAGCTGCCGGCCGACGTCGCCATCGTCACCAATGTCGATCCCGAGCATCTCGACTACTACGGTGACTTCGAGCGGGTGAAGCAGGCCTTCATCAACTTCGTCGAGAATGTCCCCTTCTACGGCTTTGCCGTGATGTGCCTAGATCACCCCGAAGTCCAGGCGCTGGTTGGCCAGATCCGCGATCGCCGCGTCATCACCTATGGCCGCAACCCGCAGGCCGACGTGCGGCTCGTCGATCTCGAGAACATCGACGGGGTGCAGCATTTCTCGGTCGAGATCCGCGATCGCATCCGCATGACCCACCTTCGGATCGAGGGCCTCGAGCTGCCGATGCCGGGCGAGCACAATGCGCTCAATGCCACGGCAGCCATCGCCGTCGCCGACCAGCTGAAGGTCCCGGCCGAGGCGATCCGCAAGGGCCTCAAGTCGTTCTCGGGCGTGAAGCGGCGCTTCACCCGGACGGGTACCGTCGGCGGTATCACCGTCATCGACGACTACGGCCACCACCCCGTGGAGATCGCCGCCGTTCTGAAGGCCGCGCGCCAGTCGACGCGCCGCGACGTGATCGCGGTGGTCCAGCCGCACCGCTATTCCCGCGTGCACGACCTGTTCAATGAGTTTGCCACCTGCTTCAACGATGCCGACACGGTCATCGTCGCTCCGATCTACGCCGCCGGCGAGACCCCGATCGATGGCGTGACGCACGAGGAGTTGGTTGCCCGCATCCGCGCTCGCGGCCATCGCGACGCGCGTGTCGTCGATCGCTCCGAGGCGCTGGCGCCGCTGCTTGCGAGCCGCGCTGCCGAGGGTGACTATGTCGTCTGCCTCGGTGCCGGCAACATCACGCAGTGGGCGGCGGCGCTGCCGGGCGAACTGGGCGCGCTGCTGGGCCAGGAGGTCGAATTGCCATGAACGTTCATGTTCCCCAGTGGCCCGACCTGATCCCGAGCCTGCCATGGATCTACGAGATCCGCGGGCAGGTGGTCCCGAACCAGCCGCTCGCCGAGATGACGACGCTGCGGGTAGGGGGACCGGCGCAGCTGTTCTTCCGCCCGGCCGACGAGGACGACCTGGCGTTCTTCCTCAAGAACCTGCCCGAGCACATCCGCGTGACCGTCATCGGGCTCGGCTCGAACCTCCTGATCCGCGACGGCGGCCTCGATGGCGTCGTGATCCGCCTGCCGGCCAAGGGGTTTGGCAATATCGAAATCCTCGACGGCCATCGGGTCCGCGCCGGCGCCGCCGTGCCGGATGTCAAGGTCGCGACCGCCTCCGCGGAGGCTGGCATCGATGGGCTGTGGTTCTATCGCGGCATACCCGGCGGCATCGGCGGGGCGCTGTACATGAACGCCGGCTGCTATGGCACCGAGACGCGCAACCGCATGGTCGAGCTGCGGGCCGTGACCCGGCAGGGCGAGATCGTCACGCTCACCAACGCCGACATGGCCTACCTCTACCGCAAGTCGAACGGGCCGCGCGGGGCGGTGTTCGTCTCGGGCACCTACCAGGGTTTCCCGGGGGACTCCGAAAAGATCCTCACCGAGATGCGGACGGTCACCGAGCGGCGCGAAAGCTCGCAGCCGACGCGCGCCAGGACGGCCGGCTCGACCTTCAAGAACCCCGAGGGCCATTCGAGCTGGAAGCTGATCGACGAGGCCGGCGGTCGCGGCTTCACCTTCGGCCGGGCCCAGATGAGCGAGATGCACTCGAACTTCCTCATCAACACGGGCGAAGCCGACGCGTTCGAGGTCGAGACCGTGGGGGAGACGATCCGCCAGAAGGTGCGCGACCGGCACGGCATCGAGCTCAAGTGGGAAGTCCGCCGCATGGGCCACTTCGTGCCCGGCCGCGAAGTCAAGGAATTCACGGACGGCGCGCCGTTCACGGGAGCCGTCTGATGAGCAAGCATGTCGCCGTCCTGATGGGCGGGGTGGCCAATGAGCGGCCAGTCTCGCTGAAGTCCGGCGCCGAATGCGCGCGGGCGCTGCGCAATGCCGGCTACACGGTGACCGAGGTCGATGTCGGCTACGACATCGCCGAGAAGCTGCGCGAGCTGAAGCCGGACGTCGCGTTCAACGCGCTGCACGGCCCGTTCGGCGAGGACGGGACGATCCAGGGCGTGCTCGAGTTCCTGCGCATCCCCTACACCCATTCGGGCGTGCTGGCGTCGGCGCTGGCGATGAACAAGCACCAGGCCAAGATCATGTTCAAGGCCGCCGGGATCCCGGTCACCGACCACACCATTGCCAACCGCGCCGAGGTGGCGCGTGCTCACATGATGCCGCCGCCCTATGTGGTCAAGCCGATCTCCGATGGCTCGAGCTTCGGCGTCTTCATCGTCAAGGGCGACCAGTCGCACCCGCCGCAGGAACTGCTGCGCGAGGACTGGAACTCGGGCGAGGACGTGATGGTCGAGCGCTACATCCCGGGCCGCGAACTGACCTGCGCCGTGATGGGCGACGTGGCGCTCGGCGTGACCGAGATCGTCACCGATCTCAACTTCTACAATTACGAGGCGAAATACGCCGTGGGCGGATCACGTCACGTCATCCCGGCGGAAATTCAACCGAATATTTACGACAAAGTGCAGAAGATGGCGCTCAAGGCGCATGCTGCGCTTGGGTGCCGGGGCGTGACGCGGAGCGACTTCCGCTACAACGACCAGGCAGGGCCGGACGGTGAACTCGTCTGCCTCGAAATCAACACCCAGCCGGGCATGACCGAAACGTCACTGGTTCCCGAGCAGGCCCGCCATGCAGGTCACAGCTTCGAGGAGCTGGTTTCCTGGATGGTGGAGGATGCGAGTTGCAACAGGTAGGGGCCAAGAGTTTCGCCAACGCCCAGCCTGTCGATCCGCGCCAGTTCCCCGTCGTCATCCCGCGCAGTCGCACCGCCATCGTCCGCGCGACGCACATGTGGGTGTTGCACAAGCGCCTGATCCAGCGCATCGCCGGCGCGATCCTGGCCGTGCTGCTCCTCGCCGGGGTGTACCAGAGCAGGGACGTGCTCGGATCGGTCGCGGCCACCGCCTACCGCTTCGTCCAGGGCGAGTTCGCCGAGGTCGGCTTCGGCATCGATTCGATCGAGATCACCGGCCAGACGCTGACCGACGACAACGACATCATCACGCTGCTTACGCTGGGGGCGGGGAACTCGACCCTCACCTTCGACGCGCAGAAGGCGCAGGCGCGGCTCGAGTGGCTGCGCGCCGTGAAGTCGGCGACCGTGCGCAAGGTCTATCCCGACAGGGTCATCGTCTCGATCGTCGAGAAAGTGCCGGTGGCGCGCTGGCGCGTCGGCGACACGACGTGGCTGATCGACGAGGCCGGCAAGAAGATCGGCACCGACATCGCCTCCTACACCGACCTGCCGCTGGTGATTGGGGAGGGCGCGGCCGACGACGCCGTGGTGATGGTGCGCATCCTCGACCGCCACGAGGCGCTCAAGAACGACCTCGCGGCGTTGAGCCGGATCGGCGACCGGCGCTGGGACCTCATCTATCGCAACGGCCTGCGCGTGCAACTTCCCGAAAGCGGCGTGGCGCAGGCGCTGGACCGGCTGGAAATGTACGAGAAAGACTACGCGCTGCTCGATCGCGACGTCACGTTGATCGACCTGCGTGTGCCGGGCATCGTCACCCTGAAGCCCGGCGAGATCGCGGCGCAGCAGCTTGCCGACGCCAAGAAGAAGACCAAGCATCAGGCCAAGGGTTCGTCCGAGTACGAGACCCCAGCCGAGAAAAAAGCCGAAGCCGGGGCGCAGTAAGACCATGATGACCGATGCCATGACCGCGCGGCTGAAGCCGGTGCAGCCGGGCCGCACCTCGCTGGTGACGGTGCTCGATATCGGCTCGACCAAGATCTGCTGCGTCATCGCGCGCCTGGTGCCGCGCCCGGAGGGCAAGTCGCTCAAGGGCCGGACGCACAATGTCGAAGTCATTGGCTTCGGCTACGGCCCATCTTCCGGCATCAAGTCGGGCGTCATTACCGATCTCGACAAGGCCGAGCAGGCCGTGCGCACCGTGGTCGGCATCGCCGAGCGCGCGGCCGGGCTGACGGTCGAGTCGGTCATCGTCAACGTGACGGCGGGCCGGCTGGGGTCGGAGACCTTCTCGGCCGGCGTGAACCTGGGCGGCCAGGAGGTCGAGCGCGCCGACATCCAGCGCGTGCTGCGCGCCGTCAACGAACGTTCGGTGCGTCCGGAACGCTCGATCATCCACGCGCTGCCGATCGGCTACTCGCTCGACGGGCAGAAGGGGATCAAGGATCCCAAGAACATGGTGGGCGAAAAGCTCTCCATCGACGTGGCGGTGGTCTCGGCCGAGACGCTCGCCATGCGCAACATCGAACTGGTGCTGCACCGCTGCCACCTGCAGATCGAAGCACTGATGGCGACACCCTATGCCTCGGGCCTGTCGACCCTGGTCGACGACGAGAGCGCGCTCGGCGTCGCCTGCATCGACTTCGGCGGCGCGACGACGACGGTTTCGGTGTTTGCCGACGGGCACCTCGTCTATGCCGACGCCATTGCCATCGGCGGGCACCACCTGACGCTGGACATCGCCCGCTCGCTGTCGGTCGGCATCGCAGATGCCGAGCGGCTCAAGACCATGTACGGCTCGGTGCTGCCCGGCCAGGCCGACGAGCGCGACATGATTCCGATCACCCCGGTGGGCGCCACGCGCGACGAGGCGCCGGGCCAGATCCCCCGCTCCCACATCACCCGCATCATCCGCCCACGGGTCGAGGAAGTGCTGACCGCAATCAAGGACCGCATGCAGGCCACCGGCATGATGGATGTCTGCGGTCGCCGCTTCGTGCTCACCGGCGGTGCCAGCGAGCTCACGGGCCTGCCCGAAGTCGCCCGCCGCGTGCTCGCCCGCAACGTGCGCAACGGTCGTCCGCTCGGCATCTCGGGTCTTCCCGACATCGCCAAGGGCCCCGCCTTCGCCACCGTCGCCGGCATGCTGATCTATCCGCAGGTCTGCGCCGGAGAGTATGTCGAGCCGCATCGCTCCGTCCGGCTCACCGGCACCGACGGCTACTTCGCCCGCGTCGGCAACTGGCTTCGCACCAGCTTCTAGCCGGAAGTACGCCTTCGCCGATACGGTCTGCGCGCTAGGCTGCGACTCACGCTGCACCAGCCCGGGGACAAGCGATGGCACCTGCCGATCGACAGCAGTTCATTGCCCGCCGCACACCGGAATCGGCCGCCATGACTGCCGAGGTCAGGCGGGCGCACGCGATCACCGCGCGGATCAACCGCCTGGGCTACGACGACGCCGAAGAGGTAAGGGCGCTGGTCAGCGAGCTCCTGGGCAGGACGGTCGATGACAGCTTCTTCGTCCTGCCGCCGTTCTTTGCCACCGGAGGCAGCCACACGACGATCGGCCGCAATGTCTTCGTCAACCAGAACTGCACGTTCTACGACCTGGGCGGGCTCACGATCGGCGACGACGTGATGATCGGACCCAACGTGAGTCTCATCACCTCAGGCCATCCCATCGCCCCGTCGGAGCGCCGCAGCGGCGTCACCGCCAGCCCCATCGTCATCGAGCGCAACGTCTGGATTGCAGCCGGCGTCACCGTCATCGGCGGCGTCACGGTCGGGGAGAACGCCGTCATCGCTGCGGGATCGGTGGTGACGCGGGACGTGCCGCCGAACAGTCTCGTGGGCGGCAATCCGGCGAGGGTGATCCGCACGATCGAGGACTAGGGCATTTCACCGACGATCTGCCCCCACCCACCGGCTGCCATCCCCGGCGAAGGCCGTGATCCAACTCGGCTGGCGCGGGCTGGTGCTTGGGTCCTTGCTTCCGTTGGGATGACAGCTGACGAGAGGGGAGGGTCCACGGGTCACCTCAACTGGGAAACGGACGAGCGCCGAGCGAGTCGCGGGGCAGGGGGGAGGATGGTGAAAACAGCCCCTCATCCTCATGCTTAACGTAACGTAACCAAGCCTTTACCTGCGCTTGCAAATTGCCATCACGTTAACGGTTTCAGCCGTATTGTTAGGGTCTGGTTAACGAATTGGCGACTAATACTGGTCCCACACGCCACTCATGGGGCCATCATGACCATCAACCTCACCATCCCGGACATTCAGGAATTGAAGCCGCGCATCACCGTGTTCGGGGTGGGCGGGGCGGGCGGCAACGCGGTCAACAACATGATCGCCTCCGGCCTTTCCGGGGTGGATTTCGTCTGCGCCAACACCGACGCGCAGGCGCTGGCGCTGTCGAGTGCGCAGCGAATCATCCAGCTCGGTGTCTCCGTCACCGAAGGGCTCGGCGCCGGCTCGCATCCTGAAGTCGGCCGGGCGGCGGCCGAAGAGAGCTACGACGAAATCAACGATCACCTGTCGGGCGCCCACATGGTGTTCATCACCGCCGGCATGGGCGGCGGCACCGGTACCGGTGCGGCGCCGGTCGTGGCCCGCGCGGCGCGCGAGCAGGGCATCCTGACCGTCGGCGTGGTGACCAAGCCGTTCCAGTTCGAGGGTAGCCGTCGCTCGCGTCTCGCCGAGGACGGCATCGACGAACTGCACCGGCATGTCGATACCCTGATCGTCATTCCCAACCAGAACCTGTTCCGCGTCGCGAACGAGAAGACCACCTTCGCGGACGCCTTCAAGATGGCGGACCAGGTGCTCTATTCGGGCGTTGCCTGCATCACCGACCTGATGGTCAAGGAAGGCTTGATCAACCTCGACTTCGCCGACGTGCGCGCCGTGATGCGCGGCATGGGCAAGGCGATGATGGGGACCGGCGAGGCGTCCGGCGATGATCGTGCCCGTCACGCGGCGGAGGCGGCGATCGCCAACCCGCTGCTCGACGATGTATCGATGCAGGGGGCGCGCGGCCTTCTGATCTCGATCACCGGCGGTCCGGACCTCACGCTGTACGAAGTCGACGAGGCGGCGAGCCGCATCCGCGAGGAAGTCGACTCGGATGCCAACATCATCCTGGGCGCGACCTTTGATCCTGACATGACCGGCACGATCCGCGTCTCGGTCGTTGCGACCGGCACGGACGCGACGATGGTGCAGGCGCTCGAGCCGATGAAGGCCAATCCGTCCCGCACTCCGTTGCAGGCCACCGTGTTGCGCCAGGCTGCCGCCGAGCGTCAGTCGCCTGCGCTCCAGCATGAGCCGGAGCAGGAGCCCGAGCTGGAAGTCCACATGCAGGAGGCGGTTGCCGAGGCGATCTCGCATCCCGAGCCTATCTACCGGGACTACCAGGAAGACGACGGCGTGACCGTCGAGCCCTATGTCCCGCACGCGACTCACACCCATCTCGAAGATGCTCCCCGGCTGATCGAGACGCCGATTCCGAGCGCCTACGTGCCCTCCAGCGCCGAGCGCCCCGAGGGCCAGCGCCGGATGCCGCGGACCGAGGAGTTCCCGGCTGTTGCAAGGCAGTCACTCACGAGCCAAGAAAAGCAGGATCCGGAGCCGCGCAATGCGCGCGCCCTGTTCAAGCGCCTCGCGTCCAATGTCGGCCTAAACCTAAAGTCGAATGAGCCCGCGCGGGCCGAGCCGGCGGTCGAGCCGAATGCCGACGACGCCGCGGCGCGCAGTGCCATCGAGGCCGGAGGCGCCCGGAATTCGAGGGTTTCCAGCCCGACGGAAGGTGCGCGCGGTGCTGCCGACCAGTACGGACGCGCTCAGGCGCAGCCGGCTCAGAAAGAGCACATCGAGATCCCCGCATTCCTGCGCAAGCACGGCTGATTGTTGCGGGGAATACCCCGATTTCGAGCACCCGGCGCGGCTTCCGCGCCGGGATTTTATTGTCTATGACTGCACCGGGCGGCTGACGGGGCTGGAGTCTACATAGCATGCAAAAACTTTCGGCGCGGCAGCGGACTTTGGCAAATGCGCTCGAATTCAGCGGGTTCGGTGTTCACTCAGGGGCCCCTGTCACGCTCACCCTCGAGCCTGCTGCGCCCGATAGCGGCTACACGATCACTCGCCTGCTGGACGACGGCCGGCGCGTAGGCCCGGTTCCGGTGCATTTCTCGCGCGTGACGCGCACCACCCTGTGCACGACGCTCGACCTGGGCGACTCGGTTTCGGTGGCTACGGTGGAGCACGTGATCTCCGCGCTTTCCGGGATGGGCGTCGACAATGCCCACCTGGTGCTGACCGGCGCCGAGTGCCCCATTCTCGACGGCAGCGCCTCGCCCTTCGTCGAGGGCATCCAGTCCGTTGGGCTGATCGTCCAGCCGGCGCCCCGTCGCTACATCAAGATCATGCGCCAGGTGCTGGTGCGCAACAACGAGGCCTCGGCGGCGCTCGAGCCGTACAACGGCCGGATGCTCGACCTCGAGATCGATTTCGACAGCCGCGTGATCGGCCGGCAGCGGATGATCTTCGACTGGACCCCACGCAAGTATTACGAGGACGTCTCGCGCGCCCGCACTTTCGGCTTCGTGCGGGATGCCAAGATTCTGCGCCAGGCGGGCTACGCGCTCGGCTCCTCGATGGAGAATTCGATCACGGTCCACGAGGATCGAATCCTCAATCCCGACGGCCTGCGCTACGAGGACGAGTTCGTCCGCCACAAGCTGCTCGATGCCGTCGGCGACCTGGCCCTTTGTGGCCTGCCGATCTACGGTCGCTTCCGCTCCTACAAGGGCGGGCACGCACTCAACGCGCTCGTGCTGCACGGGCTGTTTGCCAGCGAGGCCAACTACGAAATCGTGACGGCAGACCAGTTGCCGGCCGCGTTCGATGCGCTCGATGACGTGCCCAGCGGTCTCAATGTTCAGTCTTATCTGCGGTCTGTCGGCTAAGTCGCGCCACAGTTTTGATCTTATTTATCAGTAGTCCGCCTGCCGGTTTCTGATGGGCGATTAAGGGATGGGGCAGGTCGTGACGATCTCTCAGCATGCAGGTGTTTCGGTCCGGTTGGCGCGCTTCGCTGCGCTGGGCGCTTTGGTCGTGCTGCTCGCGGGCTGCAACCTGTTCGGACAGCCCAAGCTGAAGGAAGAGGCCATCATTCCGCCCGAAACCCTGTACCAGCAGGCGCTCGGCGAAATGGACAGTCAGCGCTACGTCACGGCCGTCGGCACGCTCCAGAAGCTCGAGCGCCAGCATCCGTTCTCGGAGTTCAACGAGAAGGCGAAGCTGATGGAGACGTACGCCAACTATCGCATCGGCAAGTTCGACGAGGCGATCCTCGCCGCCGACCGCTACCTGGCGCTCTATCCGTCGTCCAAGGAAGTGCCGTACGTCATGTACCTCAAGGGCAATTCCTATTTCGGCCAGATCAAGGACATCACGCGCGACCAGCAGATCTCCAGGGACGCGATCGATACCTACAGCCTGATCATCTCCAACTATCCCAAGAGCGACTATGCCAAGGACGCCAAGGACAAGCTGACGATTGCCGTCGACCAGCTCGCTGGCAAGGAGATGTCGGTCGGCCGCTACTACCTGGGCAACGGCAACTATCCGGCGGCGATCAACCGCTTCACCGTGGTTGCCACGCAGTTCCAGACCTCGACGCATATCGAGGAGGCGCTGTACCGCCTCACCGAGGCCAACCTGGCCCTGGGCCTGGTGTCGGAGGCGCAGACGGCAGCGGCGGTGCTTGGCCACAACTACCCGCAGTCGAACTGGTACAAGCAGGCGTTCGACCTGCTGGCCAAGCAGGGCGTCAGCCCGCAGGTCAATCCCTCCAGCAGCCTGGCGCAGCTCAAGCAGGGCTGATCACGACTGGGGTTGAGAGAGGCTCGACCGCGCCGCGTCACCAGCTGTCATCCCAGCGAAAGCTGGGATCCAGCTCACGGCTGGCGCGGACGGAGACGTGGATCCCTGCCTTCGCAGGGATGACACCGGTGAGGGACGGGGCGACCTGCCTCACATGCTGCGACTCCTGTTGAACGAGAACGCACCGGGCAACAAATCCGTTGCCTGTTTGTTCTTGTGTGGTAGGTTCTGCGCGCGAGATTGTTTCGGCCCTTTCGGCCGGTCGACACGAGGGGCCACTCCCGAATGCTCAACGCGCTTTCGGTCCGCAACATCGTCCTTATCGATCAGCTCGACCTCGTCCTCGAAGAGGGCCTGACGGCCCTGACCGGCGAGACGGGGGCGGGCAAGTCCATCCTGCTCGATGCGCTGACGCTGGCGCTCGGCGGGCGCGGCGATGCTTCGCTGGTGCGTTCGGGCGCCGACAGCGGGCAGGTGGTCGCCGTGCTGCAGCTGCCGCGCAACCACCCGGCGCGCGAGGCGCTGCGCGAGAACGCCATCGCCGACGACGAGGACATCATCCTGCGCCGGGTGCAGTTCTCCGATGGCCGCACCCGCGCCTTCATCAACGACCAGCCGGTGTCGGCCGGCCTGCTGCAGGCGGTGGGGCGGCTGATCGTCGAGATCCATGGCCAGCACGACGATCGGGCCCTGGTCGACGTGGCGACGCACCGTGCCGCCCTCGATGCCTTCGGCGGGCACGAGTCGCTCGCCGGCGCGGTCTGGAGCACGCATGAGGCGCTGGTCGAGGCCAATGCCGCCGTCGAGGGGCAGCGCGCCATCATCGCCGAGGCGCAGGCGCGGGAGGACTATGCCCGGCACGTGGTCGAGGAACTGGGCGACCTGCATCTCGAACCCGGCGAGGAGGAGGTGCTTGCCGAGCGTCGGCAGCGGCTGATGACGCTCGAGAAGGCCGCCGAGGAAGTGCGCGATGCCGACGAAATCCTCAACGGCCCGATGGCGCCCGGGCCGGTGCTCGCCGGACTGATGCGGCGGCTGATGCGCAAGGCGGATGCCGGCGCGGCGGTATTCCAGCCGATCGTCGAGGCGCTCGATACAGCGCTCGTCTCGCTCGATGCCACCTCCGATGCGCTCGAAGGCCTGAAGCGCGACATGGCGTTCGATCCGGCCGACCTCGAGAAGGTCGAGGAGCGGCTGTTCGCCTTGCGCGCCGCCGCCCGCAAGCACCAGACCACGGTCGATGGTCTCGGCGATATTCTCGCCAGGTATCGCAATGATCTCGACATGCTGCAGAGCGGCGAGGAATCGCTGAAGGCGCTCGAAGCCGCCGCGATCGCTGCCCGCAGTGCTTACTCTGCTGCCGCCGCCGCGCTCAGCAAGGCGCGCGAGAAGGCCGCCGCGGCGCTCGAGAAGGCCGTCGGGGCCGAGTTGCCCGACCTCAAGCTCGGGGCGGCCAGGTTCATTGTCGACCGGCAGGTGGACGAGAGCCGCATCGCGGCCTCCGGCTACGACCAGGTTGCCTTCCACGTACAGACCAATCCGGGCACGCAGGCCGGCCCGATCCTCAAGGTGGCCTCGGGCGGCGAGCTCAGCCGCTTCATGCTCGCCCTGAAGGTGGTGCTGGCCGATCGCGGCTCGGCCCCGGTGCTGATCTTCGACGAAATCGACACCGGCGTCGGCGGCGCGGTCGCCGATGCCATCGGCCGCCGCCTCGCGCGGCTCGCCGGCAAGGTGCAGGTGCTCACCGTCACCCACGCGCCGCAGGTGGCGGCGCGGGCCCAGAGCCACCTGCTGATCGAGAAGCAGGCGATCGAGGAAGGGGCGTTCGTGCGCACCCATGTCCGGCGCCTCGACGGCAAGGCGCGCCAGGAGGAGGTGGCGCGCATGCTGGCCGGCGCCAAGGTCACCGACGAGGCGCGGGCGGCCGCCGGAAGGCTGATTTCGGAGGTATCGTGACCATCGACGAGCGTGACATCGAGGACTATTCCGAGGCCGAGGCCAGGGCGGAGATCGACCGGCTGCACGCGGCGCTGAGCCGTGCCGACCGGGCCTATTTCGAACAGGACGCGCCCGAGATCACCGATGCCGAGTACGACGCGATGAAGCGTCGCTACCAGACACTCGAGATCGCCTTTCCCGAGCTGAAGCGCCCCGACAGCCTGTCCGGCAAGGTCGCGGGCGCGCCGGTCGAGGGCTTCAGCAAGGTGCGCCATGCCGTGCCGATGCTGAGCCTCGCCAAGGCCTATACCGATGAGGATGTCGTTGACTTCATCGAGCGCGCCCGCCGTTTCTTCGAGCGCGACAAGGATCTGAAGCTCGCCTTCACCGCCGAGCCAAAGATCGACGGGCTGTCGGCGTCGCTGCGCTACGAGAACGGCGTGTTCGTGCAGGGGGCGACACGCGGCGACGGGGCGGTGGGCGAGGACATCACCGCCAACCTCAGGACGATCACGGACATTCCGCACAAGCTCGCCGGCGCCGGCTGGCCGGCGACCATCGAGATTCGCGGCGAGGTCTACATGACCATGGCCGAGTTCGAGGCGCTGAAGGCGCGCTCGGCCGCCGTCGGCGGGCAGGAATATGTCAACCCGCGCAACACGGCGGCCGGATCGCTGCGCCAGAAGGACCCCTCGATCACCGCCAGCCGCAACCTGAAATTCTTTGCCTATGCGTGGGGCTACACCAGCGCGGACCCGGCGCCGACCCAGTTCGAGGCGGTCCACAGATTCGGCGACTGGGGCTTCAAGATCAGCCCCTACATGGTGCGCGCCACTTCGGTCGACGAACTGATCGCGCAGTACAGGAAGATCGAGGAACTGCGTTCCTCGCTGGGCTATGACATCGACGGCGTGGTCTACAAGCTCGACGACCTCGAGTTGCAGCGGCGCTGGGGCTTTTCGAGCGGCGAGCCGCGCTGGGCCGTGGCGCACAAGTTCCCGGCCGAGCAGGCGACGACGACCGTCCGTGCCATCGATATCCAGGTGGGTCGCACCGGCACGCTGGCGCCCGTAGCGCGGCTCGCACCGGTCGGCGTCGGCGGAGTGGTGGTGGAGAACGTCACGCTCCACAACGAGGACTATATCGCCGGCATCGACAGCAACGGGCTGCCCATCCGCGGCGACGAGCCGATCGACATCCGCGTCGGGGACACCGTGGTGATCCAGCGGGCCGGGGACGTGATCCCGCAGATCGTGCGGGTGGTGCTCGAGAAGCGCCCGGCCGACGCGGTGCCCTACGTGTTTCCGCATACCTGCCCGGTCTGCGGCTCGCCGGCGACGCGCGAGCTCAACGAGAAGACCGGCAAGGAGGATTCGCGCCGGCGCTGCACGGGCGAGCTGATCTGCCCGGCGCAGGCAGTCGAGCAGCTCAAGCACTTTGCCTCGCGCGGCGCCATGGACATCGAGGGGCTGGGCACCGAGAACGTCGAGCTCCTGTTCAACTCCGGCCTCGTCAGGACGGCGGCAGACATCTTCACCCTCAAGCACCGCCGCGCCGAGGTGCAGGCGGCCTTCGCCGCCCGACGCGAGGAGCAGTCCCGTCAGCGCGACGCGGCGGCCGGCAAGGTGCGAACGGCCACGCGCTCGGTTGCCGAGCGCAGCTTCGAGGGGCTCGACAAGCTGTTCGCCGCGATCGACGGGCGGCGCGAGCCGGAGCTCGACCGCTTCATCTTCGCGCTCGGCATCCGCCATATCGGCGAGACCACGGCGGCGGTTCTGGCCAAGACGTTCTCGACCATTGCAGCGTTGCGCGACAAGGGGCTCGAGGCGGCGGCGGCTGGCGGCAACCTCCACGAGGTCTTTCCGTCGGTCAACGGCATCGGCGACACGGTGTGGGAGGCGCTGCGCGATTTCTTCGGCAACGAGCGGAACGTCGTCGCCCTCGACAGCCTGCTCGCCCAGGTAACGCCGAAGGAGTACGTCGTCACCGTCTCGGCCACCAGCGAGGTGGCCGGCAAGACGGTGGTGTTCACCGGTACGCTCGAGAAGCTGACGCGCGGCGAGGCGAAGGCCATGGCCGAGCGGCTCGGCGCCAAGGTCGCCGGCTCAGTGAGCAAGAACACCGACATCGTCGTGGCGGGGCCCGGGGCCGGCAGCAAACTCAAGCAGGCCCAGGAACTTGGAATTATGGTACTGGATGAAGACCAGTGGCTGGAGATGGCCGCGAAATAGTCCACCCGCGCCGGAGGTGCCCATGCTTAGACTGGTGACGGCAATCGTGGCTGCGGGCCTCAGTCTGCCAGTCTTGGCGGGGGAGGGTGGCGATATCGCGCTGCGCCATCTCTATGCCGGTACTGCCCCAGCCGGAATCGCCGAACTCGGTGATCGCCCGGATGCCGAGTCGCGTTTCGGCAAGGGGCTGCTGCAGTTCGCCCAGGCGGTGCAGAACCTCGGCCAGGCCCTCTACCGGCACGGCTACGACCTGACGGACCGGGTGCGCGGTCCGATGTTGATCCGCATCCCGATCAATCCCGCGCCCGAGCCGATCGACTACGAGAAGCTCCGAGCCGTCCTTGCGTCCCTGGTCAGCGACCTGGATGTGGCGCAGGCGACCCTGCTCCAGGCGGGAGTGGCCGGCAACTATGTGATCCCGGTCGACGTGCTGAAGGTCGCCATCGACATCGACGGCAACGGTGTGGCCGGGGAGGGCGAGAATATCGGCGCCATCATCGGTCCGTCGCTGGGTGTCACGTCGGTACCGGCAGGCTCCGCGCCGGCGGCTGGCGAGCCTGCAGCAGTGGTGCTTGGGCTTGATCGCGCCGATGCGATCTGGATGGCGGGTTACGCCAACATCGTTGCAGCGGAAGCCGAATTCCTGCTCGCGCACGACTTCAGCCCGCTGCTCGAGACGCTGCTGCCGCGGCTGTTTCCAAAAGCTGGCCTGGCGACGGATGTCCTTACCGAGCCGACGCGACCGCGCGGCCGGTACGACTACCTCAATCCTAACGAACTCGGCCTCATCGCCGATCTCATCGCGGCCATCCACACCATGGATTGGCCGGTCGTCGACAGGGCCCGGCTCAAGTCGGTGCAGGCGCGGCTGAAGGTGGTCACCGGATTGTCGCGCCGGAACTGGCAAGCCATTCTCGCCGAGACCGACAATGATCACGAACTGCTCCCCGGGCCGAAGCAGAGCAGCGTGCTGGGCGGACCCGGCATCACCGACGAGCAGGTCAAGGCCTGGCTCGCCTCGCTCGACATCGTCGACCAGATGCTCGATGGCAAGCTGCTGCTGCCACACTGGCGCTTCGCCCGCGGCATCGATCTCAACGCCTATTTCAGCGAGGCGACGCATACCGATCCCATCATGCTGCTGACCGGGCACGATGCGTTGCCGTTCCTGAAGGATGGGCCGGTGATGAACGACGAGACCTTCGCCGCCGCCAACCGTGCCTTCGGCTGGCAGTGGCTCGGCTACGCCTTCTGGTTCAACTAGCGCGCCACCAGGGTCTTTGGTCCGCATTTCGCCGGAGGGCGGAACCGTCCAGAGTCGGCGCGCGAGCGAATGACCACCATCGTTCGTGCGGACGGGTGCCCCAGGCAGCGGGGTGCCCGTCCCACCCCCCTCAAACAAAATAATCCCCCTCACCTCAACCCGTGCGATTCTCCCGCTCGTCCGCTGCACCGAAGCGAGATCATGACGAGTGGTTGGTGCGGGGGAGATTGGGTGGGGTGGCAGTCGTGCTGCCCCAGGCTCAAAGCACGCGCGGCATGGTCCGGTTCGCCGGATGAGCCGCTGTCAACGCGGGGCAGCGCCATGCCGGTGCTGCCAAGGACTGGAAGCTGCCGGGCATGGGCAGCGGAGCTACGGGTTCG